>NZ_NRSD01000009.1 GCF_016583985.1 Thiocapsa imhoffii
ACCCAACACCACTCCCTCCAACCCCCCCTCACCTCCCTGAGGAGCCGCGCATCCTAATCGAACCCACCTCAACACGTCAAGTACCCAACGCAAACAGATCCCACAACCACAAAACAAAGGACTGATGCGTTGGCGTTGCGCGTGGCCGCAGTGATTGACAGCGAGTGAGTTCCATCAAAGCACGACATGGTCGTGGGCTTTTAGCCGCGCGGCAGCCTCACATCTCCGAGCGGTCACTAACCGCGGCTGCCGGTGGCGCGTTCAGAATCTCGTCTGTACGTTTCGGTGTGCTGCAGAACCGCGGCCGATGTCGCCTCAGGAGTCACCGAGAGTTGAGAGACGCACCCGAGCAATCCGTCGCTTCCCAACTTGATAGATGTGCTGTGACTCGGCCGCCAGAGATAACTTCGGATCCTCGATTCGCTCTCCATCGACGCGAACCGCTCCCTGCGCAATCAACCGCAGGGCCTCGGAGGTGCTGCTCACCAAGCCAGCTTGTTTCAGCACATTGGCGATGGGCACCACGGAACCAGGCGCCACGCTTAGGTGTGTTTCGAGGATGTCTTCGGGAAGCGCGCCTCGCTGGAAGCGTGCGATGAAATCATCCCGTGCCTGGCGGGCCTTTTCCTGGCCGTGGAATCGTGCAACGAGTTCGATGCCCAGCTCGAACTTGACATCACGGGGATTCATGCCCTCGACCACGGCCTGTTTTAACCCTTGGATCTCGGCCAGATCACGGCGACTCAAGAGTTCGAAGTAGCGCCACATGAGATCGTCGGACACCGACATGATCTTGCCAAACATCTCCGCCGGTGCATCGGCAATCGCAATGTAGTTCCCAAGCGACTTCGACATCTTTTGCACGCCGTCGAGCCCCTCAAGGATCGGTAACGTGATCACAACCTGGGGGGGCTGGCCATACGCCTCTTGAAGCTGGCGCCCAACGAGAAGGTTGAACTTCTGGTCGGTTCCGCCGAGCTCCACATCCGCGTGGAGCGCCACTGAGTCGTAACCCTGGATCAGCGGGTAAATCAGCTCATGGATCGCGATCGGCTGACCGCTCTTGTAACGCTTGGCAAAGTCGTCCCGCTCGAGCATCCGCGCGACCGTGTGACGCGCTGCCAGTTGGATCAAACCCGCGGCGCCGAGTTGATCAAGCCACTCCGAGTTGAACACGACCCGGGTTCGCTCGGCATCCAGGATCTGGAAGACTTGCTCTTGATAGGTCTGAGCGTTGCGTGCAACGTCGTCTTCAGTCAGCGGCTTGCGTGTGGCACTCTTGCCGCTCGGATCACCGATCCGTCCAGTGAAGTCGCCGATGAGGAAAATGACGTCATGACCGAAATCCTGAAACTGGCGCAGCTTGTTCAGGAGGACCGTGTGGCCGAGGTGCAGGTCGGGAGCGGTTGGATCGAAGCCAGCTTTGATCCTAAGGGGGCGATTGAGAGCTAATTTTTGCCTCAGTGTATCCTCAAGAAGGATCTCGTCGGTGCCGTGCTTGATCAAATCAAGCAGATCTTGTCGGTTATCCGTCATGATGCACTCGTACTCTGCCGCAGATGTGATGGGCCGTGAGGGTACGACGCGCCCGACCACACCTCAAGATGAGCTTCGATGTGCCCCCGAGCCAAGAGCCGCTTAGGGTGTTCAGCAAACCGGTTTGGGACTAAACTGACACCTTGATCGAAAGCGTCATATTTTTCCGAGTCTTGTGCTTTTTTGACTATGCGCGATTATAAATTTCGGCAGACCGAGTGGCCACGTCGCAGGACACGCGGAAACACCCTCCGGTTCCTCTCCATCGGGCTTGGACTCGTCGCGCTCGGTCTTTTACTGTTCACGGCGTTCCAATGGTGGTCGGACCCGTCACAGCCGATCAGTTCAGATGTGAGGCCCGCTGATCCACGGATCATCCCGCTTGCGATCCCGCCCATCCGATCCTCGGAGGAGTGACGGTCCGTGGTCTCGTGACGAGCGGGCCTATCGCGTGATGTCTGATTCCCCAGACCGGATGTCCCGACGGGGTCATCGCGCGCAGCATAAGGATCAGTTTGACGCCGTGGGGACGCGGCTCATGTCAAGTGGAGAAGGAAGAACCACACCCGCAGGTCGTGGTCGCGTTTGGATTGCGGATCACAAACTGTGCGCCCTGCAATCCTTCGGTGTAGTCGATCTCGGACCCTGCGAGATACTGCAGACTCATCGGATCGATCAGAAGCGTCACGCCGTCGGTGACGACCTCGGTGTCACCATCCTGGACGTCTTCATCAAACGTGAAGCCGTACTGGAAACCCGAACATCCCCCACCCTGAATATAGACTCGCAGCATCAGTGATGGATTGCCCTCTGCGGCGATCAGCTGCGCGACTTTCGATGCAGCGGATTGAGTGAAGACCAGCGGTTGCTCTGCTACGACTTCGGTCATCTAGGGGTCTCCTACGGGAGTTTAGACTGATAAACAGAGCTTAACCTATAGTGTATCCAGCGCCTTTTCAAGCGCGTACCACCACCGAAACGCGCTACGAAACCTGACCGCATCCATCGCTCGTTCACTCCTCGTGTGGTCTCCACGAACATGACGAGTACGCTGACGTCGACCACTCCGCGTTGAGCAAACCACTACGCGACCCGCCGCCCGATTCTGGCAGCCCATCGCCGCGCTTTGACCCTCCCACACCGCTGAACAAGCCCAATCCAGCGACTGCTCGTACAGGGCTCCTCCCCAGCGATCGGATCTTCACCCCTGCCTGCCCTCACCAAGTGCATCCATCCGCATGTCGCATGAGGACACATGAAACGACGCCCCTCCATCAACCGACAGCCAGCCGACTCGTGCAGACGATGATCCCCTGTGGTCAAACCTGTCGACGAAGATGAGGACAGGATTGTGGATAAGCTGTCAGGAACATGGACCGCGAAATCCAGACACCGCTTATTCACAGGTTACGCATCCTAATCCAGCTCTACTTCCGATCTAATTTTAGAATAAAAACATAGCTTTAAGAGGAATCAATTTTATCCACAGGCCTTATTATCATTACTAGTCTTAAAATTAAAGTTGTCATAATGTGAGCGTCCGGACAGCACCGAAGAAACTTACGGACCAATTGGAACGCGGTAGAATCACGAAGATGGATGTCTCGACCTTGCTCGACTCACTCAACGACGCTCAGCGTGCGGCCGTGGCGTCCACAGATGCGAACCTGCTCGTTCTGGCTGGCGCGGGATCGGGGAAAACACGTGTGCTGGTCCACCGGATAGCCTGGCTCGTTCAGGTTGAGCAGGTACCGAATCACGCCATCTTGGCGGTGACCTTCACGAACAAGGCCGCACGCGAGATGCGTGCCCGGATCGAGACCATGCTCGGAGCATCTGTCGCGGGCATGTGGGTTGGGACCTTCCATGGCCTCGCCCATCGCTTCCTCAGAGCGCACTGGCAGGATGCTGGATTACCCCAACATTTCCAGATTCTGGATGCGGATGAACAGTTTCGTTTGATCAAGCGCGTGCTCAAGGCCTTGCAACTCGACGAGGCACGTTGGCCCCCCCGTCAGATCCAAGGCTTCATCAATCACCAAAAAGATGACGGGTTGCGACCGCACCACCTAGATGGGCAGGGAGATTACGGTCTCGACACGATGATCGGGATCTATCGGCAGTATGAGGAAGAGCGCACGCGCTCGGGACTACTCGATTTTGCTGATCTGCTGCTGAGCACGCTCGAACTCTTGCGCGAGCGCACGGACATCCTGGCCCATTACCAGCGGCGTTTCACACAGATCCTGGTGGACGAGTTCCAGGATACCAACGCCATCCAATACGCCTGGTTGCGGCTTTTATCGGGTCGCAATGACAATCTCTTTGCCGTGGGCGACGATGATCAGTCCATCTATGGCTGGCGTGGCGCGCGCGTCGAAAATATCCAATCCTTTCAGCGTGATTACCCCAACACTCAGGTTGTTCGCCTGGAACAGAACTACCGCTCGAGTGGCAACATCCTCGCAGCCGCCAACGCACTCATCGCCCACAACCCCTCGCGACTCGGCAAGACGCTCTGGACGCAAGACGTTGAAGGAGAGCCGATTCGACGCTACACGGCGTTCAATGAGGTCGACGAGGCCCGCTTCGTGGTTGATCGGATCCGTCATTTGATCGCGGACGAGGGGCATCGGCGCAGTGACTGTGCCATCCTCTACCGAACAACAGCGCAGTCGCGCCTTTTTGAGGAGGCGCTACTGCATGCTCAGATTCCGTACCGCATCTACGGTGGACTCCGGTTCTTCGAGCGCGCGGAGATTCGTGATGCCCTCGCGTACCTCCGTCTGATCCTGAATCAAGACGATGACGCCGCGTTTGAGCGGGCTGTTAATACCCCGAATCGCGGAATTGGCTCACGGACCCTGGATCTGGTGCGCCAGCAGGCGCTGACGGCACGTGTTTCGCTCTGGCAGGCTGCTCAGGAGTTGGCGAACAAGGCGGCCCTGGGGCCACGCGCGACGCATGCCGTTCAAGGATTTCTCGAATTTGTTGCGAGCCAGCGTGATACGCGCCAGGCATGTGCCCTGCCAGAGTTCGTCCGCATCCTGCTCGAGCAGGCGCAGCTCGCGGATTTCTATGCGAAGAGCAAGGATGGCAAGGGCCAAGACCGCATCGAGAACCTTGAACAGTTCGTCGATACCGCAGCCCGTTTCGACGAGGATCATCACCCGGACGAAGGCGACGTGCTCACCGCCTTCCTCGCTCATGCCGCCCTGGAGTCTGGCGACACCAGGGATGATACGGACGTGGAAGGCGTGCAACTCATGACCTTACACAGCGCGAAAGGCCTGGAGTTCCCGATCGTCTTCTTGGTCGGGGTGGAAGAAGGGCTCTTTCCCCATAGCCTATCGGCCGAGGATCCAGCGCGATTGGAAGAGGAGCGGCGACTGTGCTACGTGGGCATGACCCGAGCCATGCAACAACTCTACTTGACGCACGCGGAAAGTCGGCGACTATACGGACGTGAAGACCGAGCCATGCCCTCCCGATTCCTTCGGGAAATCCCGAAGGAACTGATTGAGGATTTGCGCGCGCGCGGTCCGGCACGGCGTGCAAGCGCTCACGCCACCTCGTCCTCTCAAGCCGATACGGCCGCCTTTCGACTGGGACAACAGGTCATCCATCCAACCTTTGGCGAGGGGGTGGTCCTCCAAAGCGAAGGCCGAGGCACGGCGGCGCGGATCCAAGTCAACTTTCGGGGCGTCGGCTCAAAGTGGTTGATTTTGGCCTATGCTCGGCTGCAACCGATCGATTGAATGATGGCCGGGTAGTCGGACGGGCTGCGCCAGACCATCACCGCAAACCCTAACCTTGCAATGACACCGGGACATCATGTCTGAAACCGAACGATTCGAAGACCTTCTGAAACAGTTCGATCAAGCCCATCCGACCAGCGGCACCGGAGAACCCGCGATTGGCGCCAAGGTCAAGGGCGTCTTGGTTGCGCTCAGTGACGAGTTTGGTTTCATCGATCTCGGGGGCAAGTCAGAGGGCCGAATCGATCGGTCCGCCCTACACAACGCCGACGGGGTTTTGACGGTCGGTCTCGGAGACACCGTTGAAACACAGGTCACCGGCAAGGATGCAGACACGGGGATGCTGTTACTTGGGAGTCAGCACGGCCAGCGCTATCACGGAATCGAGGAGGCCGAACGTGCGTATCGGCAGGGGGCTCCGGTCCAGGGCCAAGTCAGCGCAGCGGTCAAGGGCGGTCTTGAGGTGCAGATCGCAGGGTTGCGGGCCTTTTGTCCTGCCTCTCAGATCGATCTCAAATTCATCGACGATCTGACGGAACTCGTCGGGCTCAGGTTCGACTTCCGCATCACCAAACTCGAGGGTGGCCGACGTCCTAATCTGGTCGTCTCGCGCCGAGTCCTGCTCGAGGAAGAGCAGCGGTTGCGTGCAGAGGCGACACGCGCGCAACTCACCGAAGGGGCCGTGCTTCCTGGCGTCGTCAGCAGCTTGCAAGACTATGGCGCATTTGTCGATATCGGTGGATTGGAAGGCATGGTCCACATCAGCGAATTAGCATTCGGGCACGTGAAGCATCCCAGCGAGATCCTGACGGTTGGACAACCGGTTACAGTTTGTGTGTTGCGAATCGACCCACCGAGTGGGCCGACGGGACGTGAAAAGATCGCGCTCTCGATTCGCGCGCTTGCCCGCAACCCTTGGCAAGATGCCGTGGATCGGTATCCCATCGGTGAGCGAGTGCGGGGTCGTGTCAGCCGATTACAACCCTTCGGTGCCTTTGTCGAGCTCGAGTCTGGGATTGAAGGGCTAGTGCATATCAGCGAATTGGGAGCCGAACGGCGAGTCCACCATCCGAGTGAGGTCTTGAACGCTGGCGACGAGATCGCAGTGACGATCCTTGGTGTGGATCTTGAGCGTCGTCGCATCAGCCTCTCGCTCGAGCCAGCCAGTCCCAGCCCGGAGTCACTCGCTCGTGCATCCCCGACATCAGGGCAACCGTCCGAGACCATGCCGTCACCCGCGCTTGGCAGTTTTGGCATGCTTTTGAAAGAAACCATCTCAAAAAAGCAATCGAAATAGTGTCGTCGCGAACGCGATCCGTGGGTGTGATTCGAGAGCAAGCAGACGAAAGGCGAGGACGGACATGCAACGTCGACAACTGATTCGGGGACTGGGCGCAACCTCCCTGGCGCTTGGCGCCTTCGCCGGCGGAGTCGGCAACGCCCAGTCGAAGAGTCAATTTCGCTGGAAGATGGTCACGGCGTGGCCCAAAAATTTCCCCGGCCTTGGAACAGGGGCCAATACATTAGCGGATCTGATCGGTGAAATGAGCGGTGGTCGCATCGAGATCAGGGTCTTCGGTGCCGGAGAGCTCGTTCCCGCCTTTGAAATTTTCGATGCCGTCTCCCGCGGCACTGCGGAGATGGGGCATGGTTCCGCCTACTACTGGAAAGGAAAGAGTGAAGCGGCGCAGTTCTTTACCACCGTTCCGTTCGGTTTGACCGCGCAAGAAATCAACGGCTGGATCTTCTACGGTGGAGGCCTAGAGCTCTGGAAGGAACTGTATGCGGAATTTGGTCTCATCCCGGCACCCTGCGGCAATACAGGCGTGCAGATGGGTGGCTGGTTCAACAAAGAAATCAACAGTGTTGAGGATTTGAAGGGACTCAAAATGCGCATCCCAGGCCTTGGTGGAGAAGTGCTCGCGAGGGCCGGCGGCACACCCGTGAATCTTCCCGGTGGTGAGCTCTTCAGCGCGCTCCAGAAGGGGACCATCGATGCCACCGAGTGGGTCGGACCCTACAACGACCTGAGCTTCGGCCTCTACAAAGCCGCGAAGTACTATTACTACCCGGGCTGGCACGAGCCCGGTGCGATCCTTGAGGCCCTCATCAATAAAAAAGCCCTCGAGACCCTCCCCGCCGACCTGCAAGCCATTGTTCTCAATGCCTGCCGGGTCGCCAATCAAGACATGCTCGCCGAATACAGTGCCCGCGATCCCGTTGCATTGCAGACCTTGCTGACCAAACACAATGTCGAACTCCGGCGTTTCCCCCCAGACGTGCTCGCACGTTTGCGGACGATCTCAGATGAGGTCGTCGCGGAGGTCGGGCAGCGGGATCCCTTGGCCTCCCGTGTTTACAGTTCCTACAAGAAATTTCTTAATCAAAGCAAGGAGTGGAGCCGTCTCGCGGAACTTGCCTATCTGCAAGCACGCGATCAGACGACGTGACGCCTTCCCAGCCGCCGCTGGCACTCTATGTCCACCTGCCCTGGTGTGTGAGCAAGTGCCCTTACTGCGATTTCAACTCGCACAAGGAGTCATCCCCTCCGTTCGAGGCGTATGTCGATCGGCTGCTCCAGGATCTGGACCAGGAGCGAATGCTGCCGGCGGCTCAACGCCCCGTGACGTCGATCTATCTCGGCGGGGGAACGCCAAGCCTATTCCCTGGTGCGTCTGTCCAGCGGTTGCTTGACGGGATTCGGGCGCGCTGTCGTCTTCACTCAGGGCTCGAGATCACCTTGGAGGCCAACCCGGGAACCACGGATGCCAGTCGACTTGCCGCCTATCGTCGTGCGGGTGTCAACCGACTCTCGATCGGAGCGCAAAGCCTGTCCCCGCGGGCCCTGTTGGCTCTCGGTCGCATCCACGACCAGCGCGACATCATCGAAACCGTTCGCGCCGCGCGCGCGGTTGGCTTTGAACAGATCAATCTTGACATGATGTTTGGGCTTCCAGGCCAAGATCGAGCCGGCGCGAGGCAGGATTTAGAAGCGCTCATCGCGCTCGCACCCGAGCACATTTCCTATTACCAGCTGACCATCGAGCCACAGACTCGCTTCGAGGCATGTCCGCCGCGGTTACCCGATCCGGATACGATGGCTGACATGGCCGATCAGGGTCGCGCGCTGCTCGCGCAAGCAGGCTTTCGTCAGTACGAGGTCTCGGCCTACGCACGCCCAGGCGCACGCTGTCAACACAACCTTAATTACTGGCGATTCGGTGATTATCTGGGCCTGGGTGCCGGGGCTCATGGCAAGCTCACGCATCATGACGACACCACCGTGCACTCTTGGCGGGTCACGCGCCGTGTCAAACGACGGCATCCAAAGGCGTACCTGGACGCGGTCGTGTGTGATCTGTCCGAGAGCTGGGAGTTGGATGCGGACGATCTCGTCTTGGAGTTTGCGCTCAATTCCTTGCGGCTGACGCAAGGGTTCGAACGCGACCTCTTCACCAGGGTCACCAACCAACCCTGGTCACGGATTGCAGGGCCACTGCGACTGGCCGAGCAAGACGGTTTGATCCGCATCCGGCAGGGCGTTGTCCAACCAACCGATCTCGGTCGCCGCTTTCTCGACGACCTGGTTGCGCGCTTTCTGCCGGTCACGCCATCCCGGAGTGGCGCGCACCTGAATCCTCCTCATCTGATTCGTTCCGACGGATGTGGCACCGCCGCGAGTTGAGAACACTCGATCCTGAACGCGCCGTCCGCGCGACACGAGGTTAATGAGGACGGATCCTGTGGTTGCCTCGTCACGGGTCAGCGTTGTATGCTTATGCGCTTCGTTGTTTTTTTGTGCCCAAAGCGGGCCAGCGCCAAGGTCATCATGAAAGAAGGCATCCACCCCAATTACAACGACGTCAAAGTGGTCTGCAGTTGTGGAAACGAATTCACGACTCGCTCCACCCTGGGCAAGGAGATGCATGTGGAGGTGTGCTCCGCTTGCCATCCGTTCTATACCGGGAAGCAGAAAGTGCTCGACACAGCAGGGCGCGTCGATAAGTTCCGACGCAAGTACGCGCGCTGAGACCCGATTCGGGTGTCGGATCGCACCCGGTCGGTTTCAGACCAAACCCCGATCCCTTAACGTCCCACATTGCTACACACCAGACGTTTCTTCCTGTCTGCCGCGTGATCACCGTGCGATCGCGACCCTCTACTGTGTCGTGTCTCGCCGCGCCAGAAGTTGTCGCACCGTGGCCAACGCCCTCAAGAGTTGGTCAGCGTACGACGTCCGTCAGATCGTCCCTCCGAACAGGCTGCGCCTCGGCAACGGGGATCAACCCCATCCGTCATCGCGGATGCAAGGACCCACCTCGCGATTGTGATGAGAGAGTTGCTCGAGTTCTCCCTGAAAGTCAAAGAGAGCGGTGTAAGATAATACCCGTCGAGCGCTCACCCGGTGGTCCGCTCGGCGTTTGACCCGCTGCAGGTCGAGTTGGCGCGCTGGTTTCGCGCGACCCCGGCCTTTGCGCCACTGATCGGAGAGACCGTCATTTGAACAAAATCACTATCATCGGTGCCGGCCGTGTCGGCGAGACAACGGCCCAAATCCTCGCCGAAAAAGAACTCTGTCGTGAGATCGCACTCCTGGATGTGCGCGAAGGCATTCCAGAGGGCATCGCGCTCGACATCCTGCAAACGGGGCCTTTTTTTGAGTTCGATTGCTCGGTGAACGGCAGCAACGATCCGCAGATCCTGCGGGACTCCGAGTTGGTCATCGTCACCGCAGGGTTGGCCCGAAAACCCGGCATGTCGCGCTCGGACGTCCTGGAAGCGAACGTCAGGATCATTGATGCGGTGACCGACCAGATCCTTGAGTATGCGCCGGATGCGATGGTGCTCATGGTTTCCAACCCCGTCGATACCCTGACGTATCGCTTCGCGCAGCGCAGCGGCTGGGAACGTCGGCGGATCTTTGGCCAAGCCGGGGTCCTGGACGCGTCCCGTATGGCAAGCTTCATCGCGCAGGAAACTGGATTCTCCACACTGGACATCACCACCATGGTGCTTGGTGGACACGGAGATACCATGGTGCCCGTCCCACGATTCTGCACCATCAATGGTATCCCCATTTCAACGTTCATTTCCGAAGAGCGGATCGCTGCCATCATGGAGCGCACCCGGCAAGGCGGCGCCGAGATCCTAGCGTTACGAAAGAACTCGAGCGCTTACGATGCCCCGGGGGCCGCCGTGGCCGCGATGGTCGATGCCATCGTGAACAACCGCCGGCGTTTACTCTCCTGTGTGGCGCTGCTCGAAGGCGAATATGGTGAAACCGATCTCGCGATGGGGGTGCCCTGTATTCTCGGCGAGAAAGGCATGGAATCCATCGTGGAACTGTCACTGAATCCTGGCGAACGTGCGGATTTCGACCGCTCCGTCGCATCGGTGCGGGGTGACATTGACCGCCTTCGCGCGATCTCTTCAACACAAGAGTTGGAGTGATATTTGCTTTATTGCTTGACTCTCTGGCCAAGTCAGCGGACGGGGCAGAGGTGTGAGGGTCGTCCGGTCGCTCGTGCCAGGGACTGACTGGACGACTCCCATGATGATGCGGTTGAGATCTGAAACGAACCATCACAGCCTGACGCGAGATATTGTCACGTTAGACTAGGAGCCGAGCTCATGGCGAACCAAACGATTACCCTCACCAATAATGCCACTGGGGAGAGCTTCGAATTCCCGTTACGCTCGGGTAGCATTGGACCAGCCTCCGCGGATATCACGTCACTCTATAAAGAAGCCGGGATCTTCACCTATGATCCAGGCTTCATGTCTACCGCCAGCTGTCACAGTGCCATCACCTATATCGATGGCGAGCAGGGCACGCTTCTCTATCGCGGCTATCCCATCGAACAACTTGCAACCAAGGCGAGTTTTTTAGAAGTCGCCTATCTCTTGTTGAACGGCGAGCTCCCGAACGAACCCGAATTGGTCTCATTCGAGAAGCTGATCACACGCCACACCATGTTGAATGAAAACCTCAAGAATTTCCTCGATGGTTTTCATTATGATGCACACCCGATGGCCATCTTGATCGGCGTCGTCGGCTCTCTCTCCGCCTTCTATCATGACTCGCTCAGCGTCAACGATGCACGTCATCGTGAGATTTCCGCCCATCGCTTGATCGCGAAGCTTCCAACGATTGCCGCCGCGGCCTTCAAGCACAACGTCGGCGAACCCATCATGTATCCGCGCAATGACTTACGATACTGCGCGAACTTCCTACACATGATGTTCGCGACGCCATGCGAGGATTACAAACCAACCCTCATCGCCGAGAAGGCGATGAATCTGTTGTTCATCCTCCACGCGGATCATGAGCAGAATGCAAGTACCTCAACGGTCCGGCTCGCGGGCAGTTCCGGGGCTAATCCGTTCGCTTGCATCGCTGCGGGGATCGCCTCACTCTGGGGGCCGGCGCATGGTGGGGCAAACGAAGCCGTTCTCGATATGCTCCATGAGATCGGTGATGTCAAAAATGTTCAGTACTTCATGGAAAAGGCGAAGGACAAGGATGATCCATTTCGCCTGATGGGATTCGGGCATCGCGTCTACAAAAATTATGATCCCCGCGCCAAGATCATCCGTGAGGTTTGTCATCAGGTTCTCGAGGAGCTTGCCGATACCAACAACCCGCTCTTCGAGTTGGCCATGAAGCTCGAGGAAATTGCCCTCAGCGATGACTATTTCGTGGAACGCAAACTCTATCCAAACGTCGATTTTTATTCAGGGATCATCTATCAAGCCTTGGGGATCCCACGCAATATGTTCACCGTCATGTTCGCCGTCGCCCGGACCGTTGGCTGGGTCTCACATTGGCTTGAAATGATGTCCGATCCTAACAATCGCATCGGGCGCCCGCGTCAGATCTATCACGGACCAACCCAACGGGATTATCTGCCGATCTCGAAACGGTAAGCTGGGACAGACCCGCGTTGCACCATCATTGAGCATTCAGCGACAGTGCATCCGCACTGATCGGGTGCTCCAGTCAACGGCATCTCGCCGGAACTTGGAGCACTAGAAGGCGTTATCCTCGTGCGCCTCAGCCGCGAGCAAACGTGCGACCGCCTCGCGATCAGCGCCGCGAATGGGCCGTTCCGTCATGGGGTCGAGCGGCAGCATGCGCTGGCCACTCAGGGGCAGAACGACCAGTTCGATCGCGACGTCCCCGGCGAGGAAAGCGAAGGCCGGATGCGTCCGACGCGTCCCATCCGGATACCGCAAGACCCGCTCCTCAGCACGCCAAGGGATCCCGCGATCGAGGAGCAAGAACAACACGGCCTCGGGATCCGCCGCAAACAACAAGAGCTCGACCCCTTCGTGTGGACCGAGTGCACCGCTCAGGGCGCCACCGATGAGTCGCGGCGCGAAGGGGGCAAGCGTCTCCATCGCCTGCAGGGCCGCAGACCGTAAGTGGGATAGCTGCTGGGTTCCAGTGTCCCCCAGCAAGAGGCGCCGCCGAGCGAGGACCGCCTCGCGGATCGCCTCGTTGGTCGGCCAGCAGCGTCGATCAAGGATGCCGGTGCGTTCGGCAGCCTTCCGGCGTGCGCGATCATAATCGACGGCCCCTTGATCGAGGAGGATCCGGGCGGCCTCGTAGGCAAGTCGCTCACGTTGAGCGGAGAAGCGTTCTCTGGTGGACATGCGTTTCGACCTCGCGTCAGGCAGCCAGCGGTCCCTGTGGACCATTGGCCAGAGCAGCCAGCGGCACGAGCATGCGCCCGCGCGCCGTGCATTCCCATCGCTTCCGATTTTCATTAAGCTCATGTTTGCATGGAGCGCGCCTCCCGCTCGGGTGACCGTCTCCATTCCTGTTCGATCATACCGATGGTGAACCCGGCGCCGCACGGGTTGGCGTCGCACTGCAGGACTTTCGTTATGTTTGGCCTCACGCGCCAGAGGAAACCCACGATTGGGATCGACATCAGCTCGACGGCGATCAAGTTGATCGAGCTGTCCCAGTTGCCTAACGGGAGCGCCGCGACCTACCGCGTCGAGCATTACTCCATCGAGCCCATGCCGCCCGCTGCGGTGATCGAGAAGAAGATCGCCGATGTTGATCTCGCGGCCAAGGCGCTGAGTCGCGCCATCAGCCAGTCCGGGACGAAAGCAAAGCACGGGGCGGTCGCCGTCGCTGGATCGGCGGTGATCACGAAGGTGATCGCCATGGCGGCGACCCTCAAGGACGCGGATATCGAGAGTCAAATCCAGCTCGAGGCCGATCAGTACATCCCCTACCCATTGGAAGAGGTCAACCTAGACTTTCAGGTCGTTGGGCCCACCAAGGGTAACCCCTCGATGGTCGATGTGCTGCTCGTGGCCTCGCGCCAAGAGAATGTCGATGATCGGGTCAGCGTTTTGGAGGGCGCGGACGTGATGGCGACCGTCGTTGACGTCGAGGCCTATGCGATGGAGAACGCTTGTGATGTGATCATCGCCTCCGATCCAGAGGCCGGATCAGCCGCCACGCTCGCCGTGGCGGACGTTGGGTCCGCGACGACAACGCTTTATGTGCTGCGAGAAGGTCAGATCGTCTACACTCGTGAGCAGAATTTTGGCGGCCAACAACTCTTGGATGAGGTCCAGCGGCGCTACAGTCTGGCCCGCGACGTGGCGATGCAGAAAATCGTCGATGGCGATGTTGCCGAGGGCTATGCGACGGACGTGCTCGCGCCCTTCAAGGAGGCCCTTTCGCAGCAAATTGGCCGGGCGCTGCAATTTTTCTACTCGGGCACAAGCTACAATCGCGTTGATCACATCCTGCTCGCTGGCCGGCCCGCGAGTCTTCCGGGAATCGATCAGCTCGTGAGCGAACGCCTCAATATCCCGGCGGAGGTCGCCAATCCCTTCAGGCACATGTCACTCGCCCCGGGGATCAAGGCTCAAGAGCTGATGCGCGCGGCGCCCGGGATGATGATCGCGGTTGGTTTGGCGTTGCGAGGCTTCGATTAGATGACACGGATCAACCTCCTCCCTTGGCGTGACGCTGCGCGCAAACGCAGACTCATCGAATTCGCGATCGCCGGCGGTATCGCACTGACCTGCACCTTGGTGCTGGCGTTTTTGGTCCACCTCGAAATCGAGGGGCGGATCGAGAATCAGCTCGCCCGCAATCGTGTCCTTGAGGGCGAGATCACGGAACTGAACCGACAGATTACCGAGATTCAGGATCTCGAGAAGATCAAATCCGATCTCTTATCGCGCATGCAGATCATTCAACGGCTCCAAGAAAGTCGCCCTGAGATCGTCAAGCTGTTCGACGCCTTGGTGACGACTGTTCCCGATGGGGTCTATCTGACACGCCTCGATCAAACCGGCCGTTCGGTGATCGTCGAGGGCCGCGCCCAATCCAACGAGCGGGTGTCGGCCTTCATGCGCAATATCGAAGCCTCGGATTGGATTGGCCGTCCCAACCTCTTGTTGATCGAGCATCGAGATAACACGGGGACTGGGCTGAGCCATTTTCGCTTGAGCTTCCAACAGATGATTCCGCCATCCCAGCTGTCCGCGAACGTCCTTCCCGTCGCTCGAAACCGCGCAGGTGCCGCGATGTCGAACGATCGACGGGCCCCTCTCGCACACCGCTCGAGCATCGGTTAGCCGACTGCGCGGAGGCCCGTCATGGACTTGAACGAGCTCAATGAGCTGGATCTCAATGCGATCGGCGAATGGCCGATCCCCATCAAGGTGGTCGTGATTCTCATTGCCAGCTTGGCTGTAGCGGGGGCCGTCTACTACTTCGACACCGAGGAACAGCTCGTCCGCCTCGAGCGCGCGGCCACGACCGAGCGTGATCTCCGCGCATCATTTGAAAGCAAGCAGCGCAAGGCGGCGAATCTTGATGAGTATCGTCAGCAAGTCGAAGAGATGACGGAGTCGTTCGGGGCGATGCTCCGGCAACTGCCGAATCGAACCGAAGTGGCCTCCTTACTGGTCGATGTCTCACGTACCGGATTGGCCGCGGGACTGGAGTTTGAGCTGTTTCAACCGGGTAATGAACAGATCAAGGATTTCTATGCTGAATTGCCGATTCAGATTCGGGTGACTGGAACCTACCCGGATTTTGGTCGGTTCGTCAGCGGGTTGGCGGCACTTTCGCGCATTGTGACGGTGCATGACATTCGGATCACCGAGGGTGGCGGAACGCGGGCTAGGGGCGGCGACCGCCTGACGCTAGAGGCCTCTGTCAAGACATATCGTTATCTTGACGAGGATGCCTCCTGATGCCGAAACAGGCACGACTGCTTGGGCATGCCCTGCGTGCGCTGGCCGTCGTCGGGCTTTTGGTGGGATGTGAGCAGTCAGGGATGTCCGATCTGCGTGAGTACATCAAAGAGGTCAAGGCGCGCCCCCCCGGGCGAATCGAACCCTTACCTGAGATCGAAGCAGTTGAGGGCTTTGTCTTCGACCCGCGCGATCGGCGCGATCCGTTCGTGATGGACCGCCAGACGACCGAGATCACGTCCGATGGCGCAAGCCTGGCTCCGGATCCCAACCGGCCCAAGGAACAGCTGGAGCAGTTTCCGTTGACGGATCTCAACATGGTCGGGACCCTACAGCAGGAAAACGGGGCGCTTTGGGCATTGGTGCGAACCAAAACGGGACAGCTCTATCGTGTGCAGGTTGGCAACTATGTGGGCCAGAACAACGGCCAGATCGTGGCGATCAAGCCTGATGTCATGCGCATCGTGGAGATCGTCTTGGAGGCGTCCGGTGAGTGGCGCGAGAACGAGCAAGTGATTCCGCTGACCAAGCCATAGGATGAAGCCTGTTGTGACAGATCGCAACGATCGGACGCCACCGTCCCGAGACCCCGCATCGCATTCAGTTCGCTGGCGCGCAAGCTGGGTGCTGCTTGGACTCATTTGGTTCTGGAGCTGGGCGCACGCCGCCCGCGCAGTCGAACTCACGGATGTGCAATTCGCGGCGCAGCCCGGCAATCGGGTCGAGATCGATCTGCGTTTTTCCGGACCCGTCAGCGCGCCGCAAACCTTCGATACGATCTCACCGGCGCGGATCGCGCTCGATTTCGCGGGAGTGCGCAACGGACTCGATCGCCGCGCCATCCCGATCGGGGTCGGCGCCGTACATAGCCTGGTTGCCGTCGAGGCAAGTGATCGGTCCCGCGTCGTCATCAACCTCAACGACTCGGTTCCCTACGAGGTAACAACCGATGGGGACCGCGTGCGGATCGCCGTCGACTCGCGGATCGCCTCACCCCTAGCACGATCCGCGGCGCCGGCACCGAGTCCCGAACAGGCCAGTCGTCCGCCACCACCGCCCTGGGCGCGACAGGCCGCGGAGACGGGATCGGCCCCCGGGCCCAATGTGCGTGACATCGATTTTCGCCGCGGCCCACAGGGCGAGGGGCGGGTTCTGATCGAACTGCCCAGCCCGACGACCCGCGTCACGGTGCGCGAAGAAGGGACCCGGGTTCTGGTTGAGCTACTCGACACCTCACTCCCACAGCGACTCTTTCGACGCCTCGACGTCATCGATTTCGGGACGCCCGTGACGGCGGTGGAGTCCCGTCCCAGAGGCCGCAATGTCGACGTGACGGTGCTCACCGGCGGTGAATTCGAATACATGGCCTACCAATCGGACACCCTCTTCACCCTGGAGCTGCGCCCGCTGACCGCCGCGGAGAAGGAGCGCCTTGCGCGTGAACGCATGGTCTACGATGGCGAGCGGCTCTCACTGAATTTTCAGGACATCGAGGTTCGGGCCGTTCTACAGTTGCTAGCCGATTTCACGGATCTCAACCTGGTCGCGAGTGACTCAGTAGACGGCAGCATTACCTTAAGACTCAAGAATGTTCCTTGGGATCAAGCGCTTGACATCATTTTACAGACCAAGAATCTGGCCAAGCGCCAAGAAGGCAATGTCATCATGGTCGGTCCCTTCGAGGAGATCGTCGGGTTTGAGGAGAGGACGCTGAGCGCGGATCAGCGACTCGAGGAGCTGGCGCCCATTCGCTCGGAGTTCATCCCGATTCAATTCGCTAAGGCAGCCGAGATTGCGGCCTTCATCCGCGGCGCATCGAGCGTTCAGTCGAGTGTCAGCGCTCAGGGTCGAGTCGACTCGATAGGTCGAGATGCGCAGCAATTCGATCGCACCATCACTGAAGCGACCAAGGACTCGATCTTGACGCCGGGGCGCGGCAGCGTCACCTTCGACGAACGCACCAACACCATCTTGGTGATGGATACAGCGGCACGGCTCGACGAGATTCGCACCATTGTCGCGCGCTTGGATATTCCGGTTCGTCAGGTGATGATCGAGTCCCGGGTCGTGATCGCGAATAATGATTTCACCCGTGACCTTGGCGTGCGGTTTGGTCTGGCCACATCCATGGGCGCCATTGGTAGCAACGAGATGTTGATTGGCGGCGGCATGGCCGGCAACGCCCCTGGATGGGGTGGTTATGATGCAGGTCCCTTCGGTCTCAACACGCTCGGGCTTCCAAATAACTCGATCATCTTAAATCCCGGCGAGGATCTCCCTCTGGAATACCCAACCTCGGCGACCCCCTCCCTCCTCGTCAACCTCCCCGCGCGGCTGGCCGAGAATCGCGGCAGTGCGGTGAATTTCCTGATTGGCCGGGTCGGCTCCTATCTCTTGCAACTGGAACTGTCCGCGATGCAACGCGAGGGGCGTGGGGAGGTGATTTCGAGTCCCCGCGTCATCACCTCGGATCAGAAGGAGGCAAAGATCGAGGTTGGGAAGAAGATTCCCTACTCGACGGTCTCGCAAGATGGAACGAATGTTCAGTTCGAGAACGCGACCCTGAGTCTCAAGGTGACCCCAGCGATCACCCCGGACGACCGGATCATCATGGATCTGATCGTCACCAAAGACGAACCCGACTTTCTGCGCACGGCCGCCGATGGGACACCGACGATTAACACCCGCGAGATCGAAACACGGGTCTTGGTCGACAATGGCGAGACCGTGGTGTTAGGTGGCGTCTATGAACGCACTCGAACCGTTGCCAAGGAACAGGTGCCCTGGCTGGGAGACATCCCGGTCATGGGCCGATTATTCAAACAAGAATTTCGGGAGGACAACAACTCGGAACTCTTGATTTTCGTGACCCCGAAGATCCTGAAAGGGGATCTCGTGGTGAACTGATCGCATAAGCGACCCACAACGTCCACCACGCAGGTCTGAGATGGTGCAACCGAGCCCAGTCGACGGGCTCCACGCGGGACATGACGGGCCGAATCGGAGAGCGACATGACGACCTGCAGGAACACCTCGCCTTCTAGACCTTGCCCAAGCGGTGAAAATCTGGCATACCTTGCCCTATGATGCGCGCACAGAACATCTTTATCGTCGGCCCAATGGGTGCCGGCAAGAGCACCGTCGGTCGACAACTGTCCTCGACCCTGTCTTACACCTTCAAAGATAGTGACCAGGAGATTCAGCGCCGCACAGGTGTCGACATCCCCACCATCTTCGAATTCGAGGGGGAGGCCGGGTTTCGTGCCCGCGAGCGCCAGGTGATCGAAGAGCTGGTCAGTGAGGAACGGATCGTGCTGGCCACCGGAGGTGGTGTCATTCTGTCCCCCGAGAACCGGCAGGATCTCGCCGCGCGGGGCGTGGTCATCTATCTGCACTGTAGCCCCGAGCAACAGTATGCCCGCACCGCACGGGATCGGAACCGACCGCTGTTGGAGACCGAGGACCCGCTGCAACGTTTGCGCGAGCTGATGGAGGAGCGCGAGCCTCTGTATCGTCAAGTCGCCGACATGGTCGTCTCCACCGAGAAACGTGGGACCAGTTCCGTGGTCAAGGAAATCTGCCGACGCCTTGAGTCCGAGGAGATTTGATCGCCGCGACGCCACGCCTCATCGCAGCCGTGTCCGATCAAGCGGCCTCACCGGAGTATCCACATGACCTGGAGTTTGAGTGTTGCCCTCGCGGAACGCGCCTACCCCATCCACATCGGGACTGGACTGATCGGCGATCGCGACCTCTATCAGCCCCATCTCAGCAGCTCCCAGGTCATGATCGTCACCAACGAGACGGTCGGACCCTTGTATCGCGACGCGGTCCTTGGGGCACTTGAGGGCTATCAGGTTGCGGAGGTCGTGCTACCCGATGGCGAGCAGTTCAAGACACTCGAAGTCTGGAATCGCATCTTCGACGCTCTCCTGCAAGCCCGCTTTGGTCGCGATTGCACCCTGATTGCGCTCGGTGGTGGTGTGGTAGGTGACATGGCCGGTTTCGCCGCGGCCTGCTATCAGCGCGGGGTGGGGTTCATCCAGGTGCCGACCACACTGCTTGCGCAGGTTGATTCCTCGGTTGGCGGCAAGACCGGAATCAACCACCCAGCCGGCAAAAACATGATCGGCGCCTTCCATCAGCCGCGCGCGGTGATTGCCGATACCGCGACCCTGGCGACCTTGCCACAGCGTGAGCTGTCGGCTGGGCTTGCCGAAGTCATCAAATACGGACTGATCCGAGACGACGCCTTTCTGTCATGGCTCGAAGCCCACATGGCTGAACTGCTCGCACGCGACCCAGACGCCATTGCCTACGTCATTCGACGCTCCTGCGAGATCAAGGCGGAGATCGTTGCCGCCGATGAGCATGAAGCCGGGCAACGTGCGCTCTTGAACCTTGGCCACACCTTCGGCCATGCGATCGAAACCGCCTCCGGCTATGGCGCCTGGCTGCACGGTGAAGCGGTTGGTGTGGGCATGTGTCTGGCGGCGGATCTGTCGATGCGCCTGGGTTGGATGACCGATACCGACTTAGCGCGGGTGCGGCGTCTGGTGACGAGTGCGGGTCTGCCCACGGCTGCGCCGGCCGATCTCACACCGGAACAGTTCATGGAGCATATGTCCGTCGACAAGAAGATTCAGGATGGTCGTTTGCGCCTGGTGCTCATGCGTTATCCAGGCGAGGCGCTGGTGACGGCGGACATCGATCCAGACCTTCTTTACGCGACCCTCGCGGTTGCATCGGAATGAGGCATGCGCCTCCATTTGGTTCAACCAGCGTCCAGATTGCACGATATTCGACCACTCATCCTTCGAGATGCGTGGCGTGTCTGTTCCAACCCGGCGAGTCAGGACGAACCGACGCGATTTCAGGCTGGTGCGACGGCGTCGCACGCGCGATGAGACGCCCATGATGGCCACGGCAGTCGAAGCGTGGCACGACATCTGCTAAATTACCCCACCTCGCGGTCGTTCAGTGAACGCGGAACACCACCCACCGCTGTCGTGTCGAACCGCTCCCAGTGCGGACCATGTGCTCATGCGGGGTCTCTCGCCAACCTGATCGATGTGAGTCCGTTGTTCGACACCATGACTTGCTCGCCGAGCGCGGGGGCGGGATTGTGGCACTCGACGCGGACTGCGACAATCACGCACAGCCTACAAGGTGTAAGCGCAGCGCTTGCGACTACACAATCATTCAGTTGAAGCTCCCGGATCAGCGAGGTCATCGATGAGCCTTCGTGCCTACCCGCCCGCACAGGGTCTCTACGACCCTGCGAACGAACGCGATGCCTGCGGCGTCGGCTTCGTTTGCAATATCAAGAATGTGAAAAGCCATGCCATCGTGCGGCAAGGACTCGAAATCCTTGAGCGCCTCGCCCATCGAGGCGCGGTCGGCGCAGACCCGAAAGCAGGCGACGGCGCGGGGATCCTCGTCCAGATTCCAGACGCCTTTCTGCGCGCGCAGGTGTCATTCGAGCTGCCGCCTATCGGTGAATATGGGGTTGGCATGATTTTCCTGCCGCAAGACGCCGATGCGCGCGGGCACATGCAGGAAATCGTCGCGCGGCAAATGGCGGCTGGTGGGCAAAGGCTCTTGGGTTGGCGCGATGTGCCGGTCGACAACAGCGACCTCGGCCCGAGTGTGCTGCCATCGGAGCCGATGATCCGACAGGTCTTCGTGGCCCGTTCAGCCGATTGCGCCGATCAGGATGCGTTCGAGCGCAAGCTCTTCGTCATCCGCAAACGGATGGACAACGAGATTCGCCAGGCAGGATTCGATCAGACCGCCTTCTACACCGCATCGCTGTCCTCGCGAACACTGAACTATAAAGGGATGCTGCTGGCGGATCAGGTTGGCAAGTATTACCGCGATCTGAGCGATGAGCGCTTTACCTCGGCGATTGCCCTCGTGCATCAGCGCTTCTCCACCAATACCTTCCCGACCTGGGATCTGGCGCAACCCTTTCGGATGATCTGCCACAACGGCGAGATCAACACCTTACGCGGCAACGTCAACTGGATGGCGGCACGCCGACACACCATGCGTTCGGAGATCCTCGGTGAGGATCTCGATACCATCTGGCCGTTGATCCCGGAGGGTCAGTCCGACTCGGCCTGCTTCGACAATGCGCTTGAATTGCTCGTCATGGGTGGCTACTCACTCGCGCATGCCATGATGATCCTGATCCCCGAAGCCTGGACCGGCAACCGCTTGATGGATGAGAAGCGGCGTGCCTTCTACGAATACCACACCGCCCTGATGGAACCCTGGGATGGACCCGCCGCGGTTGCCTTCACCGATGGGCGTCAGATCGGTGCCACCCTTGATCGCAATGGACTGCGACCGGCGCGCTATCTTGTGACCAAGGACGACCTAGTGGTGATGGCGTCGGAGATGGGCGTGCTCGACATCGCCGAGGAACGCATCATCAAGAAGTGGCGGCTGCAGCCGGGGAAGATGCTCCTGATCGATCTCGAACAAGGGCGCATCATCGACGACGCCGAGATCAAGACCCAGCTCGCCGAGGCCAAGCCCTATGGTGAGTGGTTGAAACAAACGCAGATCCGCCTCGACGAACTGCCGACCAGTGTCGGGCCCATGTCGCCGGACGACGCGACCCTGCTCGATGCCCAGCAGGCGTTCGGTTACACCCAGGAGGACATTAAGTTCCTGCTGACGCCGATGATCCTGACCGGGCAGGAGGCGGTTGGCTCGATGGGCGCGGACAACCCGCCCTCGGTCCTGTCCAGCCGGCCCAAACACCTGTCGACCTACTTTAAGCAGAACTTCGCTCAGGTCACCAATCCGCCGATCGATCCGATTCGCGAGGAATTGGTGATGTCGCTGGTGTGCATGATCGGACCACGTCCCAATCTGCTTGGCATCAATGACGCGGGCAAGAACTGGCGTCTTGAGACCCCGCAGCCGGTTCTCACCAACCAGGATCTGGAACGCATCCGCCACATCGAGTACAGCGCCGGCGCGGCCTTCCGCACCCGCACACTGCACATGGTCTATCTGGCGACCGAAGGGGCCGATGGGATGGCGCCGGCCCTGGAGCGGCTGTGCGAACAGGCTGAGCAGGCGGTCTTGGCCGGTTACAACATCCTGATCCTGTCTGATCGCAACACCAACCTCGACCACATCCCCATTCCGGCGCTGCTGGCGACCTCCTCGGTTCACCATCACCTGATTCGGCGCGGTCTGCGCACGAGTTCGGGGATCGTCGTGGAGACTGGTGCCGCGCTCGAGGTCCATCATTTCGCGACCTTGGAGGGTTATGGCGCCGAGGCAATCAACCCGTATTTGGCCTTCGATACCATTCAGTCCCTGCTTCCGCATTTGTCCGAGCCCCTCACTTTCGAGGAGGCACAGAAGCGCTACATCAAGGCGATCGGAAAGGGACTGCTGAAGGTGATGTCGAAGATGGGCATCTCCATGCTGGAGTCCTATTGCGGTGCGCAGATCTTCGACGCGATCGGGCTTGATTCACGCTTCGTGCAGCAGTATTTCACCGGCACCCAATCCAAGATCGAAGGGATCGGGCTGCGCGAGGTGGCCGAGGAAACCGTGCGTTGGCACACGCAAGCTTACGGACGCGAACAAATCTATCGCAAGCATCTCGACGTGGGGGGCGATTACGCCTATCGGCTGCGGGGTGAGGACCATGTCTGGACACCCGAGACGATCTCGAAACTCCAACATGCCACGCGGTCGAACAGCTTCCAAAGCTTTGCTGAATATTCCAAATTGATCAACGATCAATCCGAGCGGCTCCTGACGCTGCGTGGTCTGATGGAGTTCAAGTTCGCAGACCAACCCATTCCACTCGACGAGGTCGAGCCGGCGCGAGAGATCGTGAAGCGCTTTGCCACCGGGGCCATGTCGTTCGGTTCGATCTCGCCCGAGGCCCATGCGACCCTCGCCCGCGCCATGAATGCCATCGGGGGCAAATCCAACACCGGAGAAGGGGGCGAGGAGCCTGAGCGGTTTCGTCCCCTGCCGGATGGCTCGAGCAACCCCGAACGCTCGGCGATCAAGCAGGTCGCCTCGGGCCGCTTTGGCGTGACCGCCGAGTATCTGGTCAACGCCGATGATATCCAGATCAAGATCGCGCAAGGGGCGAAACCAGGTGAAGGCGGTCAACTGCCGGGGCACAAGGTCAGTCCCCAGATCGCGCGGGTGCGTCATTCCACTCCGGGTGTCGGACTCATCTCGCCACCACCGCACCACGATATCTACTCGATCGAGGACCTCGCTCAACTGATCCACGACCTCAAGAACGTCAATCCTCGTGCGCGGATCTCGGTGAAATTGGTCTCGGAGGTGGGTGTCGGTACGGTCGCGGCGGGCGTATCCAAGGCCCACGCGGATCATGTCACCATCGCGGGCTATGACGGTGGGACCGGCGCGAGTCCGCTGACCTCGATCAAGCATGCGGGCTCACCCTGGGAGATCGGCCTCGCCGAAACCCACCAGACCTTGGTGCTGAACCGGCTGCGTGGGCGCATCGCGGTGCAGGTCGATGGGGGAATGCGCACGGGTCGGGATGTTGTCATCGGTGCCTTACTTGGCGCCGACGAATTTGGCTTCGCCACGGCACCCTTGATCGTCGAAGGCTGCATCATGATGCGTAAGTGCCATCTGAACACCTGTCCGGTTGGTGTGGCAACGCAAGACCCAGAACTCCGTCGACGCTTCACGGGTCAGCCGGAGCATGTCATCAACTTCTTCTTCTTCATCGCCGAGGAAGTGCGTCAGTTGATGGCGCAACTCGGGTTCCGCACGATGAACGAGATGATCGGGCACTCAGAACGGTTGGAGCTGCGCCATGCGATCGAGCATTGGAAGGCACGTGGCCTGGACTTTTCACGCTTGCTCGCGCAGCCACCGCAGGTTCCGGGTGTCGCCGTACACAACTGCGAGAGCCAGGACCATGGTCTCGAACAGGCTCTCGACCACGAGATGATTCGGCAAGCGCAGCCGGCCCTGGAGCGGGGTGAGGCGGTGCGGATCGAGACCGCCATCCGTAATTTTAATCGCAGCTTTGGCGCCATGTTGTCCGGTCGGCTGGCCGAACGTTATGGCCACGCCGGCCTCCCGGATGACACCATCCATATCAAGGCAACGGGTACGGGTGGCCAATCGTTCGGTGCCTGGGTTGCGCGGGGCGTGACCATCGAGCTCGAGGGTGAAGGGAACGACTATGTCGGCAAGGGACTCTCGGGGGGGCGGTTGATCATCTATCCGCCCGCGAACGCGGCGATCGATCGCGCCGAGGACAATATCATCGTCGGCAATACGGTCCTCTACGGAGCAATCAGTGGCGAATGCTTCTTCCGTGGCGTCGCGGGTGAACGCTTCTGCGTGCGCAACTCAGGGGCCATCGCCGTCGTGGAAGGAGTTGGCGATCATGGCTGCGAGTACATGACCGGCGGGATCGCGGTTGTCCTTGGCCCGACGGGACGCAACTTTGCCGCGGGCATGTCCGGCGGCATCGCCTATGTGCTCGACGAGGATGGCAGTTTCGCGAACCGCTGCAATCTCGCCATGGTCGAACTCGAGCCGATTGCTGCCGAGGACGATCTTCTCGAGGCGCTCGATCATCAGGGTGGAGACCTGCAGACACACGGTCTGGTGGATGTGAGCGAGGATATGAGCCGACATGACGCGAAGCGGCTCAAACAACTCATCCTCCAGCATCTGCATTACACCAACTCGGCTGTGGCACGACGCATCCTCGATGATTGGGAGCGAATGTGCACGAAGTTTGTCAAGGTGATGCCGGTCGACTATCGACGTGCGCTCGAAACCATGCAGTTACGTCAAAGCCGTCCACCACAGCCGATCAAGCCGTCGAAGGGGATTATGGAACATGGGTAAGCCAACCGGTTTCATTGAGATCGATCGTCGAGACCGCCGTTATCAACCGGCCGCTGACCGTATCGTACACTACAACGAGTTCGTGGTTCCGCTCTCGGACCGGGAGGTTAGCGAACAGGGCGCCCGCTGTATGGACTGCGGGATTCCCTACTGTCATCAAGGATGTCCAGTCAACAATATCATTCCGGATTGGAACGATCTGGTTTATCACGATGACTGGCAAGCCGCGATCGAGGTGTTGCACTCGACGAATAACTTCCCGGAATTCACCGGTCGCATCTGTCCCGCCCCCTGCGAGGCGGCCTGCACCCTGAATCTCGATGACAAGCCGGTCGCGATCAAGACGATCGAATGTGCCATCGTCGATAAAGCCTGGCAGGAGGGTTGGATCAAACCCCAGGTGCCCGAGCGGCGCACCGGCAAGCAGGTTGCCGTGGTTGGCTCCGGACCCGCGGGCCTCGCCGTGGCACAACAGTTGGCGCGAGCCGGCCACCAGGTGCACTTGTTCGAGAAAGCGGACCGCATCGGCGGCCTCCTGCGCTACGGGATCCCTGATTTCAAGCTGAGCAAGAACTTGATCGATCGACGCATGGCGCAGATGCGAACCGAGGGCGTCGAGTTCTACACCAATGCCCACATCGGTGTCGACATCCCCGTGGCAAAACTGCGTACTGAGTATGATGCGGTGGTGCTGGCCGGTGGGTCAGAGAAGCCTCGTGATCTGGACATCCCCGGACGCCAGCTGTCCGGTATTCACTTCGCGATGGATTTTCTCACGCGCAACAGTAAACGGGTGCAGGGGTCTTATGTGCCTGATGAGGACTTCATCAGCGCGCACGGTCGGCATGTGGTCGTGATCGGTGGTGGCGATACCGGTTCGGATTGCATCGGGACGTCCAATCGTCACGGTGCAAAGTCGGTGACGCAGATCGAAATTCTCGATAAACCACCGGAAAAGGAGAATAAAGGGCTGACGTGGCCGAACTGGCCCAACCGGCTGCGCACCTCCAGCTCACAGGAAGAAGGCTGCGAACGACTCTGGAACGTTGCCTCGACAGAATTCGTCGGTGACGAGCAGGGCCGGGTCAAAGCCTTGCGATACGAGCTCGTGCGCTGGGAGCGTGTCGCAGGTGGACCCTGGACGATGCAGCGGGTACCGGATAGTGCCGGCGAGCTCAAAGCCGACTTGATCCTCCTCGCGATGGGGTTCGCGCATCCGATCCACGACGGCATGCTCGCTGAGCTGCGTGAGCAAGCCGGATTGACGTTCGATCCACGTGGCAATGTGCTCGGGAATACCGACGGCCCACAGGCCTATCACACCTCGGTCGAAGGTGTCTTTTGTGCGGGAGATATGCGGCGTGGGCAGTCACTCGTCGTCTGGGCGATTCGGGAGGGACGCCAATGCGCCCGGGCAGTGGATGAATGGCTCATGGGCCGATCCGATCTCGCGCGCTAGGGACCGATTCGCTGCTCCGATCTCAATGCCGCCGGCGCACGAGGATCAGCTGGTCTGATCCCAGGCCCGGGTTGACGGGCTTGAGCGCCGAGGGGGCCGGACCGCGGTTGCGGTGCTGAGCCGTCGAACACATGTTTCATTGTTGAGCACGAGTTCACGGACATGAGGGGTGATGTCACCGACTCTCTTGGGGAGTGGACTCGGCGTGGAGGATGACGAAAGAGGATGGATCGACAACAAGCGGCTCAATTCATGCTGGACTGTCTGCGCAAGATGACAGCGAAGAAGGGCTCGGATCTCTTCATCTCGGCCGGTTTTCCGCCCGCGTGCAAGATCAACGGACGCATGACCCCGATCAGCGAGCAACCCCTGACCGCGATGCAGACCAACGTGCTGGTCCGATCGATCATGAACGATCGCCAGGTCCGTGACTTCGACGCAACGAAGGAATGTAATTTCGCCATCAGTCCGCCGGGGATCGGGCGTTTTCGGGTCAATGCCTTCATCCAGCAGGGGCACTGTGGTGCGGTGTTACGCACCATCAACGCCCAGATTCCGGAACTCGATGCGCTCGGTCTCCCCCCGGTCCTGAAAGACATCGTCATGACGGAGCGCGGGCTGGTGCTTGTTGTCGGTGGCACGGGTTCGGGTAAGTCGACGTCGCTCGCGGCCATGCTCGGCTACCGCAACCAGCAAAGCCATGGTCACATCATTACCATCGAGGATCCGGTTGAGTACGTGCATCCTCACCGGAATTGTCTCATCACCCAGCGCGAGGTCGGCGTCGATACCGAGAGTTGGGAGATCGCGCTGATGAATACCCTCCGTCAGGCTCCGGATGTGATCTTGATCGGTGAAATCCGCAGTCGCGAGACGATGGAGCATGCCATCAACTTCGCCGAGACCGGACACCTCTGTTTGTCGACGCTCCATGCGAACAATGCTAACCAAGCACTCGATCGCATCATCAATCTCTTTCCCGAAGAGCGGCGCACACAGCTCCTGATGGATCTGTCCTTGAATCTGAAAGCGGTCATCTCCCAACGGCTCCTGCCATCCAGCGAAGGGGGACGTGTCGCGGCCGTCGAGATCATGATCAACTCGCCGCTGATTCAGGACCTGATCTTCAAGGGTGATGTCGGTTCGATCAAGAGCATCATGAAACGGTCACGTGAGTTGGGGATGCAGACCTTCGACATGGCGCTCTTCGATCTCTACGAAGCCGGCCAGATCAGCTATGAGGACGCCTTGCGCAGCGCCGATTCAATGAACGAGTTACGTCTGTCCATCAAGCTCGAGGGCCATGAGGCGCAGGGCCGCGATCCGTTCGCAGAGGCCGGAGGACTGCGCATGGTCGAGGACGACGAGGATTTGGAACCGAGTTTCCTCGTTGGGATCGGGGTCGGTGGAACGGATACACAACGACCGAAATCAAAGCCCTGAGATCACGCGCAGATGGACATCACGCCTTATCTTGAGATGATGATCCGGCACAATGCATCGGATCTCTTTTTCATCCCAGGCGCACCGGCGAAGATCAAGATCGAGGGCGTGATGCGCTCGATCGGCGACACCATTCTGACACCAGCCTTTTGTCGCGAAGCAGTTGCCTCACTGCTCGATGAGCAGCAGGCGCGCGTACTCGATGAGTCACTCGAGCTCGATTTCGCCATCGCACTGGAAGGTCGCGGCCGTTTTCGCGTCAACGTCTATCACCAGCGTGGCAGCCGGGCGATGGTTCTGCGGTACATTCGTGCCAGTATCCCAAGCGCGGAGGAGTTGAATCTCCCACCCGCCTTGAGTCAGTTGGTGATGCACAAACGCGGGATCATTCTCATGGTCGGCGCGACGGGTTCGGGCAAATCCACGACGCTTGCGGCGATGATCGATCATCGCAATCGGAACACGTCGGGCCATATCATCACGATCGAGGATCCGATCGAGTTCCTGCACCCTCATCAGCAGTGCGTCATCAGTCAACGGGAGTTGGGTCTGGATACGAAGAGCTTCGCGCACGCCTTGAAGAGTGCGCTGCGAGAAGCCCCAGACGTGATCCTGATCGGGGAAATCCGCACCCGCGAGACGATGGAGGCCGCCATCGAGTTAGCGGGCACCGGCCATCTCGCCATCTCGACCCTGCATGCGAACAATGCCTATCAAGCCTTGGAGCGGATCATCAACATGTTCCCCCAGGCGATGCACAAAACCCTCTTTACGGATCTTTCCTCCTATCTACGTGCGATCATTTCACAACGACTCGTCCGCACCAAGACAGGCTCACGTTGTGCCGCGATCGAGATCCTCGTGAACTCACCGCACGTTGCCGATCTGATTCGCGATGGGCGTGTCGACGCCATCCCGGAAACGATGCAGGGGCCAAGCGATGATGGCACCACAAGTTTCGACGACGCCCTACTCGCGCTCTATCGTGAGGGGACGATTGCACTTGAGGAGGCACTCGCGAACGCGGATTCCGCACCAAATCTCGAGGCTCGGATCAATTTTGGATAGCGTGGGGTGACGTGCCTCCCGCCGTGGACAGTCGGCCTTCAAGCACTCGGATGACATCACCTCAGTGAGAGCCACCGAGACCGCGTGACCGGCCACGGGCTGTTCGCAAGGCCGACGACCGCTCAGTGCGTGGTTCGTGACGACGTCGGACGATCAGGCCTGTGAGCCATCACCGAGCGGACGTCAGAACGTCATCTGGAGTCCTCGCACCTTGTCACGGAAGTCTCGTGTCACCGCTTCGGCGTCATGATCACTCGCAATGACCTTGGGGGTGAGGACGACGACCAGTTCCGTGCGGCGCGAGACGCGGTTGCGTTGCCCGAAGAGTGGCCCCGCGAATGGCAGATTGTAGAACCCAGGAACCCCTTGGTTCGTATTATTCTGCTCGTTTTGAATGAGGCCGCCGAGGACAACCGCCTGATTGGAGCGCACCGCCACGGAACTGGTGATGTTGCGGGTGGAGAAAGTCGGGGAGTCGAGTTCGGACCCTCCGCTGCCGGCTTGATCCACCGTGCTGACTTCCTGCTCGATCTCCATTTGGACCAACCCACCCGGCGTCACCCGTGGCTTCACCGACAGCATGACCCCGGTGGGGCGATATTGGATGGTGTTCACCACCCGATCCGATGCTTGAAAGCCCTGTTGTTGACTCGTTGCGATCGGCACTTCCTTGCCCACCTGGATCTTGGCGGTCTGATTGTCCAGAACCATCACGGACGGCGAGGACAAGACATTCACGAGGTTGTCCCGGGCCAGGGCACTCAGGGTTGCTCGGATCGTGCTCGGACGAGAGATCACGGCCCAGTTGAAGCCGGGGAAGGTGAGTCCGATGTCCGCGCTGTTGCCGCCACTGAGGGTGAGGTTACTGCGTTGCGACTCGGTGGCGAGTCCGAAGAAGTTCCACTGAACACCGTACTGTAGATTCCCCTCCAGACTGATCTCAACGATGGTTGCCTCCACGAGCACCTGTAGCGGTAGGATGTCGAGTTGCTTGAGGGCATCGAGGATCTTTTTGTAGTCGCGCGGACTGGCCCGAACCATTAAGGAGTTATTGGTCGCGTCAGCAACGATGCTCACGGATGATGACAGCAGGATCTCTCGGGACGAGCTCCGCCGCGCCTCGGCCTGCCCACTCGCACCGCCCCCATCCGCATCCTCCCCGAGGGAGCCGATCGACTGGCCGCGCAGACCTGGTGCCACACCGTCCACCGTGGGCCGCCGCCGTCCCTCGTCGCCACCGAACAGTTGGGACAGGGTATCGGCCAGATTCTCCGCATTGCCATGACGCACGCGATAGACGAATAGTCGTTCGGCGGCATCACCGGTCGCCTCGGCCATGTCGAGCCGCTCGATCCAGTTTTGTGCCTGCTGCAAGTAACTCGCCTGCGGCGAGACGACCAACAAGGCATTGGCGCTCTCGACAGGAACGAAGCGGAAGAGACCTTTGAATGGATTGCCTGTCTCGTCCGCAAGCAGGCCCTGGAGTTGATTCACCACCTCGTTCGCTCGGGCATACTCCAAGACGAAGAAGCCAACCGAGAGCCCAGACATCCAATCGACATCGAATACCCGGATCGTGTCGAGCAAGTTGCCCATATCCGGGCTGGTGCCAGCGATGACGATCAAGTTGCGCAGATTGTCGACGCGGATGATGCTGCCTTCGGGCGCGAGTGGCTGGAGGATGCTGTTCATCTCCTCGGCGCCAATGTACTGCAGCGGCACCACTTGGACGCTGTAGCCCTCTGGCAAGGCCCGCCCCGAGTCACCCAGTTGCGGGACCACGCGGCCCTGGATCGCATTGGCGAGCGGCACCACTTCGTAGCTCCCATCCACAAAGACGATCGCTGCATTGTTCATCCGCAGCAGCGTCTCGAGGGTGGGAATCAGATCCTCGCGGCGCAGGGGCCGTCCGGTCTGCAGTGAGGTGACGCCTTGCACCGCGGGATGGAGCACATAATTCACTTGCAGCAGATCACCGAGGATCACCTTGACCACTTCACGAATGTCGGTGCCGTCGAAGTTCAGGGTGACATCGCCAGGCGTGATGTCCCCTGGAGGCGGCCCGATTTCACGGACGAACCGGCCCGTGCCCCGCTGCAACGACTCGATCGGTGCAGCGCGCCCCGTCAACTCATCGTTCAGCGCAATGGTCGCGGCTTCGGGATCACTCGCCGGGATGAAGGCACGTTGACCGGATGGGAGGGTCCGCGTTCCGCTGTCTTGCATCTCGTCGATGCGCACCGTTGGATCCCAATAAGCGCGCTCGCAGGCCGACACGACAACCCCCATGACCACAAGCAGGATCAGGCGTCGCAGCAAGAAACGGGTCGCACACGTGCGACATGGGCTGATGAAGTGCATGGGCAGTCTGTTTGAAACGTGTTGGCTCGACACCTGCGATGTCAATTGTCCGGAAAATCAGGGCTCGGAAAATCGGGGGTCGGAATGATGTCAGGACCGATGTTAGGGGGACGAAACCCTTGCGGCAGGCGCCGCTGTAGTGCCTCGGGCGAGGCTGGCATCGATAATTTCCCGAAGTCTCGCAATATTAGCGTATCTTCGCGGCCCTGTCGCTCCAGCAAAATTCGATCAGGGAGGATGCCCGTGACCGACCAGCCGGCCAGGTCATCACCGATACGCAGCCGGCGGAGTTTTGGTTGGCCAGGATCCTGTACCCATGCGGCGACCAGTTCGGGAGTAATGATCACCGCATTGAGATCCATGCCGAGCAATGATGTTCCCAACTCGGGTTCGGGGATGGGCTCTTCCGCCATCGCATCCTCTTCCTCCGGCCGTCGTTCGAAGCGAAAGAGAGGACGCTCAATGACGCTTGCAAAGGCATCCTTCGGGTCCGTGGGCAGGAGCTGCGCGGTGGGATCGAACGGGGTCTCTGGTGACGCCTGCGTGGTGGGTTCGGTCGCGATAAGAGGCCCCGTTGGATCGGGAGGCCAATCCTTCCATTGGAGGAACAGCACCAGCGCCAGTGAGCACAGCGCTAGCAGCTGTAACCGCCCCCTCATGTCTCGCCCCCGAGCGTGAAGCCGAAGATGTCGAGTCGGATCGTCAGTTCTCCAACCGTGCTGATGGGGGAGCGGCGAATGCCGCGGGGATCTTGCGCGAGCGACTGCGGACGCGCCGATGAGCGCACCGAGAGTTGATCGACGAATAGGAATGGACGCGCCTGCTCGAGGTCGTAGAGCACATCAAGCAGTGTCTCGGTCGATGCCTGGATTTGGGTTCTGAGTCTGACACGAGGCGGATTCTCGTCAGGCTGAGACGGGAGCACTTGGGTGCTGATCAATCGGCCATTGGCTGCCGTGACGATATCCTGCACCGTGCGTTGGAGTTCGGCACCCGCCAAGGCGGCCGTCGGCGCACTAAAATAGAATGCCTTGAAACTCTCGTTGGAGCGGACACTCTCAAGCTCGCCCTGGAGTTGCGGAAGCGTTGCAATGATGCGTCGGAAACGGGCAAGTTGATCTTCACGATCAGCGATACTGGTTGCCAAGTGACCGAGCTCGTGGGTCCAGGCCGCCACCACCACGCCGAGCAACAGGACCGGCGCGACACCGAGCAACAGCCACGCTAGGACGCAGAAGAATTTCGAGCTGACCTGTTCGTTCATTCGTCTGCCATACGTGAGAACCGCAGTGAAATGTTGAATCGCTCCTTACCGGTTTGTGGAACCTGTGTCACGGGTGACCTGAATGAGACCGCGTCGATTCCGGGCGCGCGCTCCAATAAGCCGATCAGGGCGGTGGCTTGTCCAGATTCTCCGCGCAGTTCGACTTGACCATTGTTGTAGTCCAGGGTTTGGATCCAGGTGTCGTCCGGAATCCGGTCGGTCAGTTCTCGCAGGAGCACAAGGATGTTCGGCTCATCCCACCGCTGCTGCAAGACCGCGGTGCTGCCGAGTCGCGCGCGCTCCAACTCCTGGCGCAGATCATCGACCGCGACCACCTCGAGACGCACCCGTCTGAGCTCGTCCTCAAGGCTGGAGGCGACCCAATGGCGCTGCCAGAGAGGACTCAGCATGGCCACGGCCAACAACCCAGCGATGGCGACCCACACCAGCGTATTGAGGCTGAACAGGGTGAGTCGTGTTTGGGGTCGCTCCTGCGGCGGTAACAGATTGGCCCGGGGCCATGCACCCTCCCAGGTGATGCGATCGATGGGTGCCCCATCATTCTTGAAACGGTCAAGCCAGGCGTCGATGAGGTCGCGTCGACAGATGGCGAGATCGACGACGAGACGCGGAGCCCCTTTCGGGCCGGGCCGGGGCTGAAAGTCGTAGAGTACGTCGCTGGCCTGAAAGGGCGAAAGCCGATCCAATTCGTAGCGGATGACCTGCGCGAGGTTCGAGCGCACCTGCGCGGGCAGTGAGACGGTGCGCGTCAGCACCGTGTCGCGCGGCATGGACAGAACGCGCGACACCTTCACGTCAGGCCCGAATAACGCCTCCGATGAAAGCGGGAGCGCCGGATCGATCGAGACCTCTCCACCTGAGGTGCGGAGGCCGCCCGAGACCTTCGTCAACGAGGCCGTCGCGCCTGCGGGCTCGATGATGAGGCAATGCTCACGGCTGGCGAGGAAGCGTTTCAACGGGTCGGGCAAACACACGATCAGACGCCCACGGGTCGCCTGGTGGAGCCCGGCAAGACGCACCCTGGCGTCAGCAAGGCGCAAGGGGCTGAGGAGATTGAAACGATCGGTGATGGCCATAGCCTTGTGGTCGCAGTTTCTCAATCGATCCGGGGTGGCGCGCCTCCCTTGATCGGTGCCATCTCAAACCAGAGGCCGGAGTCTTGAATTCATCCTGGACAGCCGCCCGCGCCATGCGTCCAATGCGGTGCGCGCGAATCCACCGCCTGATCCAGCCCTCAATTCGGGCGTCTTCCCTAACCCAAGTCCACCCTGCGCGGGAACCTCATGCTTGACTGGGTCGAAGTGTACGTCCTGCTGCATTCACGACGCTAGTCGGTGGGGTCGTCTCAATTGGCGGTGACCTCGCCAATCTCCTGCGCTGCGCGCGATAACCCGAAACGACGCCAGCGGATCTCATAGGGTGGTTGCTGACCAGGCATGATCTCAATCAGGGCCTCCATCCGTCGTCCCAATCCGCGTTCGTCCTCCTCGCTCACCTCGATGCGATAGAGGGGACCGGCACGATCGACGAACATGGGTCCACCACCTTGCTCGAAGAGCGGGGCATCACGCTCGGCGATCTGGATCATGGCGTCTTCCAGGGTGAGGCCTTCCCGCGCGGCAAAGCCGACGGCCGAGGCATAACGTTCGTCATAACCGACTCCATCCAGATCGACACTGACCTCGGGGGCCATCAACCAATAGAGCTCCGGCGTCATACCGAGCACCTGCAAGAGTTCCTCGACCACCATGAAGGGGGCATTTTTCGGACCCACCGCGCGCTCCTGTTGGCGGTATTCGGCCGCTTCGGCACCGTGCAGGAGCGCCAGGTCGTCCTCGTCGCGCCAATCGACCATCGCCGCGGCGAGCGCCACGGCCTCGCCCTCGGCCACTCCCAAGACGGTCAAGAGAGCAGACAGGAGCTCGGGCGAGGCCTCGTTGAGATCGATCCTAGAGCTTTCATTGAACACCCGAATGCGGAGATCGACCCCGGCGAAGCGCCAGTCAACGGCCGTGCCGTTTGGTAACCAGACCACCGCATCGGGATTCATGGCATCGGGCGGCGGCATCATGAAATGCAGTGCCGTGAAGGCGACCGCCGCGTCCGCGACCACCCGGAAGCGAGCCCCGGAGAGGTGATTCTCCGTCAAGGCGGTTTCAGTGCGCTGTGCCGCGGTCAGGCCAAGCGCCATGACGGTCAGGAGGGTCAAGACCCAGAGCACCAGCACCAAGGCGATGCCGCGGTCACCCGCAGGCGTGCGAACGGCCTTCACAAGAGCCTCTGCGGGAGTCGGATCACCAGAGCGGGCCAGCTTTGCTCGGGCGTTGCAAGCCGAATCCGGACCAGCATCGGTAACAGGGCTTGATCCAGCCACTCGTCATGCCAGTCTGGCTCGACCGCCGCGTCGGCAAGCCCAAAGTAGGCGATTTCGAATTCCGCGACGCGATCCAGGAGCGGGGTGCGACCGAACGCCCCCGCGGCGAGGTCGATGTCGGTTGACAACCCGTCGAGAAAGAGTCTGGATTCCGAGGTCAGCGGCTCCCAGGCCGGAATGTTGCCAGATCCCTCAATGATCTCTGGATGAATCAACCAGCGGGTCAGCACCAGCGCGTCATCCGCTCCGCGCGCTTCGAGCCCGAGCCGCAGGACGTACAAGCCGGGCACGCCCACCTGCTCGGATAGGGGCGCGACGAATTCCAGCCGCTGCTGATCGCCGGCAAACACGATCACCGGTTGGGCATCGAGCATGAGAATGGTTGGACGCGTTTGGCTCAAGGTCGCGGCAAGGAAATCACGCGCCACGCGAACCTCCGAGACCCGCTCCGAGACCGCGTCCACGCCCTCCCAGGCGCGTGTCCCCAGCCGTAAACCCGAGAACAACATCAAGGTGATGAGACTGACGATGGCCAGCGCGATCAGCAACTCGATCAAGGTGAAACCTGGAGTCCGTGCCCAGGTGACGACGCGCTGAACAGCCGCGTCATGCATTGGACGCGATCTGAGAGTCACCGACTGCTGTCCACGTCCAGATTGAGAGGAGCCCATACCGCGGTCATGCCCATCGCGTCCGCGCCTCAAAATGGCGCGCCCAGGCGCAAGGTCGAGAGCGTGACACGACGAACCTGTGCGCCGTCCTGCCAGAGTGCCGTGGCCGTGACCCGAAAAGGCGTGATGGGTGCCGCCTCACTGCCAAACAGCTCATCGAGTTCGACCGATTGAATCACGATCTCCCAGTGGATGCCGCCCTCGGGGTCGCCTGTGACAACACCCTCCTCAAGGGGGATCTCATCACCCACCGCGTTCAGTTTCGACTCGACCAGCGAAGCCGCGCGACTGTACTGCGACGAGATCAGAGTGGCCCGACTGGCCTGAGTGAAGATTTGCATCAAGACACCGAGCGAAATCGCTAGGATGGCAAAGGCGACCAAGACCTCCAAGAGCGAGAAGCCGCGCTCACGCGCCCTCGGCGTGCTGAGCTGAATCATCCCGACACGACCTCCCTAGGGTTCCCATGGGGCCATGCGGACACGTCCGGTCAGCCAATTGACACCGATCTGATAGCCGGCATCACCGGACGCGATGACAATGCGACCACCCGTGGAGGTGCCATCGGGAAAGAAGCGGATGCCCCCGCGTTGCGCATCACGCATCTCGCGCTCCGCCCCCTCGAACGTCAACTCCAAGCGCTGTGGCAGGTTGATAGCGCGATGGCCTGGAATCTCGAGACGGCGCTCCTCAACGTCGACGATGAGCGTAAGTGGACGGCCCTGGCGGATCGCCTGCTCGCGGGCGAGGCGCAACCCCGTCACGGTGCGTCGCGCGGCGGCCTTCATCTCGACACCGGGCAGGGCGGCGGAGAACAAGGGTGGCACCGTGGAGATCGCCACGGCGGCAATCGCCAGCACGACCAGGAGTTCCACCAGGGTGAAGCCCTGGTGTCGTCCATCGCGAGCGGTGCATGCGTCCGCAACCATCGCATCCGCGCGTCTGATGGTCAGGTCACTCCCAGCTCAGAATGTCGGCATTCTCACCCTCGCCCCCCTCTCGATTGTCCGCCCCGAGGGACCAGATATCGAAGGGCCCGTGTTCGCCCGGGAACCGATAGTTGTAATCGAATCCCCATGGATCCTTCGGGACATCCCCCTTACGCAAGTAGGGGCCGTTCCAGTTCGCGACATTGGGTGGTCGTTCGACAAGCGCTTGCAGGCCCTCCGACTGGGTTGGATATCGGCCCACCTCCAAGCGATACATGTCGAGAGTGGCTGCCAGATTATCGATTTGCAGCTTGGCCGTCTTGGTTTTCGATGAACCTAGAAAATTCATGACCTGCGGGCCGACGAGACCCGCCAGTAGCCCAAGAATCGCCAACACCACGAGCAGCTCAACGAGGGTGAACCCGCGGGTTCGGTAGAGTTGAATAGAGGACATAGATCGACTCGACAGTCTCTGATGAAAAAGCATGCGCCACTCGAACACCGTTCGTGGAGCCAGAGATGTACGGATCGCGACGCGATCCAATGGATCCGACCACGGATCAGAACACCAGTTCGTTGGCCCCGAGGATGGCCAACAGGATTGACATGATGATGCCGGCCACGATGACGCCGAGTCCAATGATGAGGATCGGCTCGAGTAAGGTCAGCATACTCTGCACGCTCGTGCGCGTCTCCCGATCGTAGATGCTCGCGACCTTTGCGAGCATGGCATCGAGACTGCCGGACTCCTCTCCCACCCGGATCATCTGCAAGGCGAGTTCGGGCAGCACCGCCAGCCGTGCCAGCGGTCCCGCGAGTCCCCGGCCATGCTTCAGATCATCACTGACTTCATTGAGCAAGCCCGCCAACTTGCGGTTCGACACCACTTCCTTGGAGAGGGTCAGGGCACTGAGCAACGGCAGTCCGTTCTTCAGCAGGGTGGACAGCGTATGGCAGAGTCGAGCGGTCTCCATCTTCCAGACCAGGTCACCGAACAGTGGAACCCCAAGAATGTGCTGATCGAATCGGGCCCGTACGACTGGATCCTGGAGCCAACGCTCCAACACCACGGCCATCAGCGCCATGGCAACCAGCAGGGCCCACCAGGCATCGCGCAAAAAATCTCCGGCCGCAACCACGATTTGAGTGGGGAGCGGCAGGGCCTCGCCCATGTCATCAAAGAGCACGGTGAATTGCGGAACGACGAACACCAGCAACATGATCACGGACAATCCGGCAACCACCAAGAGGATGGAGGGATAGACCAAGGCAGAGGTGACGGTCTGACGCAGTTCGGCGAGCCGCTCGAGATAATCAGCAAGGCGGTCGAGCACCTGATTGAGGGCGCCGCTCGCCTCCCCAGCGCGCACCATGTTGACGTAAAGACGCGGAAATTGGCCATCCTGCATCTCCAGTGCGCCGGAGAAGGTCGCGCCACCACGGACCCGCTCCTGCAAGTCCGCCAGCACCCTGACGAGGTGCTCTTCGGTACTGAGGTCGACCAAGATCTGCAGCGAGCGGTCGAGGGTCATCCCAGCCTCGAGCAAGGTCGCCAGCTCGCGCGTCAGAATACTGATTTCTTTTTGACTCAGGCGGCGGCGCACCCGTGCGAAACGCGCCCGGAGTCCCACCGAGGAGCGCGTCTCGATCGGGATCAGGCCCTGTGATTGCAGCTGACGAACGAGCGTGGCCTCGTCGGCGGCCTCGAGTTCGCCTTCGATCGATTCACCGTCGAGCTTCACTGCTTTGTAAAAGAATTTCGGCAACCCGGATCCTCGCTACGGCCGCTCAACGGCTCTTGAAGGTGCCGCGGACAAGGCGCGTCCGCGGTCACCGCGCACCGCACGCCCCCCACTTGGCGTGCCTCTGCCATGGGAGATGGCTCAATCACTCATGCTGGCATCGCCTCCCTCGGCAACCCGCAAGACCTCCTCGATCGTGGTGCGTCCATCGAGGGCCTTGCGCAGGCCATCCAGATACATCGTCTCCATGCCTTCGGTCACCGCGATGCGCCGAATCTCGGTTGCCGTGGCATGGCTGAGAACCGCCTTGCGAATCGTGTCCGTCATCAAGAGCACCTCGGTGATGACGAGGCGGCCGCGGTATCCCGTGCCATTACAGGCGTCGCAACCGATCGGTCGATAGAGTTCCAGGTCACTGTGTGTTACCCCAAGGACGTCGAATCGCGCCGCCAGTTCTGGCAGCGCGGCATACGGCTCACGACAATGCGGGCAGAGCTTGCGCACCAGTCGCTGTGCCAGGATGCCATTGATCGTTGAGGTGAGCAGATAGTCCTCGACGCCCATTTCAAGCAACCGAGTCACGCCACTCGCCGCATCGTTGGTGTGCAGTGTCGAGAGCACGACATGGCCGGTGAGCGCGGATTGAACCGCGATTCGCGCCGTTTCCAGGTCACGCATCTCACCGACCATGATGACATCGGGATCCTGCCGAACGATGGCACGCAGGGCGCTCGCGAAGGTCATCCCGATCGCACTCTTGACCTGGATCTGGTTGATCCCCGCCAATTGATACTCCACGGGGTCCTCGACCGTGATGATCTTCCGCTCCTCGGTATTGATACGACTGAGGGCGGTATAGAGCGTGGTGCTCTTGCCAGAGCCCGTCGGGCCCGTCACCAAGAAGATGCCATAGGGCTTCTCCAGGATGTCTCTCAACCGCCGCCTTGGTGACCCATCGAAGCCGAGCGCATCGAGATCGAAACGCACGCTCTGCTTGTCGAGCAAACGCATCACGACGCTCTCTCCGAACATCGTCGGCACCGTCGAGACCCGCAGATCCAGTTCTCGTCCCTGGATGCGGATCGGGATGCGCCCATCTTGCGGCAAACGACGCTCGGCGATATTGAGTTTTGCCATGATCTTCACGCGTGAAATGACCGCGGCCGTGGAACGCACCGGCGGTGCATCGACCTCCCGCAGGATCCCATCGACGCGGTAACGCACCTTCAGTTCATCGGCAAAGGGTTCGATATGAATGTCCGAGGCGCGGGACTCCAGGGCCTTCTGAATGAGTTGATTCACCATTCGGATCACTGGAGCTTCACTCGCGAGATCCTTCAGGTGCTCGATGTCTTCCTCATCGAAATCCCCCATCGTGCTGTCGGCGGCCGTCGGCGCTTCCTCGACCTTTTCGTACAGCCGTTCGAGGGCGCGCTCGATCTCGCTCGGCAATGCGACATAGGCTTGGATCGGTTTGCCCCCGGCCATCTGCATGGCCGCGATCGCAAACGCATCGAGGGGATGGGCGAAGGCCACCTTGATCGACTCCGCGTCTTCGGACAGCGGCAAGATCTTCGCATCTTTCAGGAAACGAAAACTGAAGACGTCCTCGCGCACCGGCTCGGAGGGAAAGAGAGCCGCTTCCCCGAGCGGCAGATTCATGACCTCGGAGATCGTTTGCGCCATGTCACGCTCGGAGATCAGCCCGAGGCGCACCAGCATGGGCAACAAGGGCTCACCGGCATCATCGGCCAGTCGACGCGCGCGTGCGAGGTCACCTAATGAGAGCTTCCCCGCGGCTTGCAGATGTGCAACCACCGCACGTGCCGCGGCCCACTCCGGGTCATCGTCGAGAACGACCGGCGGGGTTTCGGGCACGGCGTCATCGGCCATGGCGCGGGTTGCGGCGGAGTCCGTCGCGGGGGGCGCGTCCACGGGCGCAAGGATCTCGTGATCATCGCGTTTCGCGGTGATGCGCGGGATGGCGTCGAGGATCGCGTCGTCATGCATGGGTCGTGCTCCGGTCTCGATCGAACAAAGCGGCAGTCACCGGCCAGTGGATCATACCGCGCCCCTCTTCCACCACCACGCGGGGGCCATCACGTCAATTCGAGGCCGGCGCGTCAGCCCGCTCGACCAACCGGACTTTCACGTGAATCATGGCGTAGATGACCGCCCAGGCGCCGATCAGCATCCATTGTTCGTGAACCGGCAAGCGCGGTGAAGCAACCGCGCAAGCCGCCACCGTGGCCATGATGACATAGGCCCGCATCAGAGTGCGACGGTGGCTCCATCCGGCGAGAACAAGACGTTGGTAATGGTGTGAACGATGGGGTTCCCAGATCCGTTCGCCGCGGATCAGGCGCGCCAACAGGGTCCAGGTGGCATCCAGGATGAAGGGCGAGAAGAGCAGCCATGCGCTCCACAGCGGAAACAGGCCAAGAGCGCTGCCCCAGAGTGAGAAGGCAGCGACCAGCAGACCAAGGCTCGAGGAACCCGCGTCGCCGAGGAAGATGCGGGCAGGCGGGAAATTGGCGCTCAGAAAACCTGCCGCCGCGAGGGCAATGCTCGCCGCCGCGAAGGCGAACAGGGGTTCGCCGCCGCTCCAGCCCAGGATGGCGAAGGCGGCGAAACCGAAGACCGCCATGCCGCCGGCGAGGCCGTCCATGCCGTCCATGAAGTTATAAAGGTTGATCAGCCAAATGACGTAGACGAGGGTGGCGGCCAGTGCCACGGCGCTTGGCCAAGTGAGGGTCCAGCCTGGTAATTCGAGCATCTGCCACCGCAAGTGACCGACGAAGAGGAGCAGAGCCGCGCTGGCTTGCGCCAGCAGTCGCAGCCGCCGCGAGACGCCGCCAAAATCATCCAGCAGGGCCATGGCCGCGACCGGGATCAGCGCCGCCAGGATCCAGGCCAACTCGCTGAACGAGCGCGCGAGAACACCCAGGAGCAGCAGCGCGCAGAGGACCCCGGCGAGGACCGCGAGGCCCCCACTGCGGGGCACCGGGACGCTATGGAGTGAGCGCGCGTTCGGGTGATCGATCGGACTGAAGCGCACGCCATGACCAGCCAACCATTGCGTGAGCAAGACACTGACGCAAAAGGCTGTGCCGGTTGCAAGGAGCGGCGGCATGAGCGAATCGAACATGGGTTGATGATCCTTGTCATGGACTCGCGGGCATCACGCAATCGCTCGGAATGCGATCGGGATGCGATCGGCGACACCCCGAGCCGTCTGCGATGGGCGCGCAGGTCACGTCTTCCAGCCCAGTCGACGCACCAGAGCGCGTGGCGGTGCAGCGGACCCCGCGACGCGCAAAGGTTGGCGAATAACCGTCCCAGATTGGCACAGTCGACTCAAGTGGCCGGCAACCGTGGTCGCAACAGGGCCTTCTCGACCTGATCACGCACGTCTTCACCACACAAGAGGTCGATGAGTTGCAAAGCGAAATCCAGGGCTGTTCCAGGGCCGCGTGAGGTCACCAGGGTTCCATCGACGACCACGGGGTCATCGCTGAAACGCACGCCAGGATACTCTGATCGATCGATTGCCCCGGGATAGTGAGTGACTGTGCGACCCTCCAAGAGTCCTGCCGTGGCAAGCACCTTGGGCGCGGCGCAGATGGCGGCGATGTAACGACCCGCCGCCTGGTGTCTGCGCAACAGGGCAATGATCCGCGTGTCGGCAGCCAAATGGTCCGCACCCGGCAAGCCGCCTGGCAGGACGACCAGATCGAACAGACGATCAGCAAGGTCGTCGAGTTGGGTGTCCGCAATCAGGACGGTGCCCCGGCTGGCGCGCACTGGCCGCGCATCGAGCCCCGCGGTCACCACCTCGATGGCGGCACGGCGCAGGAGGTCGATCAAAGTGACGGCTTCAAGCTCCTCGCAGCCCTGGGCAAGGGGGATGAGAACAGTCGGCATGGTCTATCTGCCCTTCATATCGATCGCGAAGAGACCGCACGCCAGGCGGGGCGGATGCTCATCGCTGATTGAATGACCCAAGAATATTCAAACCCTTGAGCACATTCAGTGCTTCGGACAATTGGAAATCCTCGGCCACCAAGGACACCCTGTCCTCGGTCTCATCGACTGCTGACGACAGTGGTTCGTCTTCAAGGTGTCGAATCAGGTCCGCCTCCTTCAAGGCACGCAGTTCGCTCGATGACAGCGGTGTGAACTCACCCCGCTCCAGGATGATATCCGGCACGATCCCTTGCGCCTGGATCGAGCGACCCGAGGGGGTGTAGTAGCGCGCGGTCGTCAATTTCAGTGCGGTGGATTCGTCGATCGGCACGATGGTCTGAACCGAGCCTTTCCCGAAGGTTGGGTGACCCATGACGATGGCGCGCTGATGATCCTGCAGCGCACCCGCGACGATCTCGGAGGCCGAGGCGCTTCCCCCATTGACGAGCACCACGATCGGCGCACCCGTCAGAACGTCGTCGGGGCCGGCTTGGAACTGGAGCTGACTCTCTTGTTGGCGGCCTTTGGTGTAGACGATCAAGCCGTCGGTCAAAAAGGCATCGCTGACGCCCACCGCACTGTTGAGAACCCCTCCCGGATTGTTGCGCAGATCGAGCACGAGCCCTTTCAGCGCCCCGTCATGCTCCGCCTTCAACGCCTCGACCGCTTTGATGACATCCTCGGTGGTTCGGGCCTGGAAATGCGAGACGCGAACATAACCGAAACCCGGCTCGAGCATCCGGCTGCGCACGCTCGCAACCTGGATGACCGCTCGCTCAATGGTGACATCGAATGGACGTTCGGCGCTGTCGCGCATCACCGTCAGTTCGATTTCGGTCCCCGGCGCGCCACGCATCAGATTGACCGCCTCGTTGAGGCTGAGCCCCTTCACGGGCTTTTGATCGATGCGCATGATGGTATCGCCAGCCTGCAGCCCAGCACGCTGAGCCGGGGTGTCATCGATCGGCGCGATCACCTTCACGAAGCCATCTTCCATTCCGACCTCGATCCCGAGACCGCCGAACTCGCCACTGGTGCCGACCTGGAGATCGCGGAATTCCTCGCTGTTCAGATACGCCGAGTGCGGATCGAGACTCGAGAGCATGCCGCGGATGGCACCCTCGAGCAGTGCCTTGTCCTGAACACCCTCGACATACTCGTCCTTAATGCGTCCGAAGACCTCGGCGAAGGCCCGCAGGTCGGAGAGCGGGAGATCATTCCCTGCCGGCTTGGATGCCTCCGCGGAGCGATCTGGAGCCGTTTCGGCGACAGCGCTCGGGACCCAGGCGACCAACCCCAGCAGGCTCGTCGCGAGCGTCGCGCCCAGGAGCAGGTGGCGGGGGCCAATCGGGATGAAGGCTGGTGTGATTGCATGCATGTTGGCGTCACAGTCGGTTTGTAATGAGGACGTCGTCGTTGTGAGGACGTGTCTTGGTGGCCCGTGGCAGTCTGCGCAGGATGCTGACCCTGACCACCCGCATCAACAGGGCTTGGCTCGCGGCCGATCAGCCGGTCAGTGTATTCGAACGCTTCGATGCTTTAACCATATGAAGCAAGGTAGGGATGATCGCGCGCATTGCACGTCCGGCTGCTCCTTCTGGCTGTTCGTTCAAGCTGGGGGCGATGGCCGCGCGCTCACTCTCACTCAAGGGGCCTCTTGTCTTTCGCACCGGTCACGGCCGATTGATTCGATCCGCATGTGTGTGCTCCGTTCCCGCAATCCGCAAAGCGACCCGACACACCGATGCCTCGCCTAAGCGCGCCTCGGCGCGAGTCACCTCATCCCGACACCTTAGGCGGCACACCGAACCGGTCGAGTCCGCCGCACCAAGCGGCCGGATCCTGTGGCTGGCCCTCGTGGCGAATCGCGAAATAGAGCCCGGGCACGTCACGCCCGCCACTGTTGCCCGACAGAGCGATCACGTCGCCTGTTGAGACCCATTCGCCCGGCTCTTTCAATAAGACGTCGTTATGGCCGTAGATCGACATATACCCTTCGCCGTGATCCAAGACCAACACCATGCCAAACCCGCGCATCCAGTCCGCGTGCAGCACCCGCCCGTCGTAGATGGCCCGCACCTCCTCGCCGACCCGCGTGGCCAGGAGAACACCGTCCCAGCGCAGCTCCGAGTCCTCCTTCGGGGTATTGAAGGCGACGAGCACTTCGGGATGCAAGAGGGGCGCATTCAAATGACCCTTATGCGTATGAAATGGTTCGCGCTGGATCGCGAGTTCAGCGTGAATCTGCGCGCGCTGTTGCAGATGCAGCACCAGCAACCGCAGGGACTCGGCATCGCGTTCGAGAACCTCGAGACTGCCGCTATGCTCCGTGATGCTGGCTTCCAATTCAGCCAAGACCGCGGCACGTTGCTCACGCGCCGCCTCCAAGCCTTGTCGTGCGTGGTCCTGCTCGCGTGCCAATTCGACCAAACGCGAGGCTTCGCGTTCGGCATCGTGCGCCAAGCGCGTGAGACGCTCGACACGAACCTGAATCGCTGCGACACGCCGCAATTGTTCCTGATTGAGATAGGCAAAGTACGATAAAATCCGGCTTGCTTTCGCGGTATCCTCCTGATTCAGGAACAATCGCAAGCGATCCGCTCGCCCCATCACGTACGCCGTACGGATCAAGTCGGACCAGATGTCCAACTCGCGATCGAGTGCTTCGTGCTCCTCAAGATGGCGCACGCGCAAGGCCTCGGCAACGCGGTTCTGCTCGGTCAGTTCTTGCTCCAACTGACGACCCCGCAAGGACGCGACCGCGACCTCCCGTTCTCGCCGCTCGAGCTCCTCGATCAGCGCTTGTCGATCCGCCTGCCGCGCCGTCAAGGCCTCACCCAATGACTCGACCTGCTGTTCGATCGATTGCAGATCCTTGGTCCGAGCCCGCAAGACCTCATCGGACGCCCACCCCGCCTCTATGACGGCACAGATCATGGTGAGCGTCAGGATGAGAAAGAGCGAGCGCGGGGGGGGAAGACGCTCATGTGCTGCGGCGGGCATCGGCATTTGGATCAAGGGCAGGCGTGTCTGGCGCGGTTGTCCAACGGCATGAGGCAAGATCGTTCTCGAGGTCTGGTTAGACTCGGTCTGGCGTCGATTATAAACGCCAGCCCCGGGGGATCTCGGGGATTCGCGCAAGGTGTCGCGTCCAGCCTGAGCAGTCGAGCGGATTTCCGGATCCTGGACATGACAGGATCGGCGCATGCTCTTCGCAAGCAGACCGGAAGAGTTTATTATTGTATAGTGATAAATTGATCGAACAGGATCCGATGGTGAGCAACCTCAGTCAATCGACCCGCCCGGTCCTGAACGACCCGTTGGACGAGCGTGGCGAAATCAATCTCTTTGCCGATGATGCCGACATCGAGCGCGCGTCGCGGTCGTTGAAGGCGATGTCACATCCGCTGCGCCTGAAGATCCTCTGCACCCTGGGTGACCAAGAGGTCAGTGTGCAGGAGATCGTGGATCACGTCGGCACCTCACAGAGCAACATCTCCCAACATCTCGCGATCCTGCGCGACAAGGGTATCCTGGCCTCCAGGAAGGATGCCAACCGCGTGTACTACCGCGTCAGCGATGGTCGAACGCTGCAATTGATCGGGATGATGCGTGAGGTCTTTTGCAGTCACGCACACTGACTGATCACGCATGCGGCGGATGACGTTCGCGGCTTGCCTCCTTATACTGCGTCCCCTTGAACATTCCCCGGGCAGACGCGGACGCACGACCCAGATCCTGCGTTCGGTGGTTTGAGCAAGCACTGCTCAGGCCGATCCGGTACTGCCCCCGTCATGAGATCGCAAAGCGATGTTGCTAGACCAATTGCTGGAATTCATTGGTAACCACTGGTACCTCTTCCTCGCCCTGGCCGTCATCGTCGGCCTGCTGACGCACAACATCATCGTTGGCGGCAAAGGCAGCGTCGAGCCATTGGGGGCGACCGAAATGATCAACCATCAAGATGCGATCGTCGTCGATGTACGTCCCGCCGCGGACTATGCGAAAGGACACATCATCAACGCCATCAATATCCCGATGAATGGTTTCAAGAATCAGATCGGAACGCTCGTCAAGCACAAGACCAAGCCGATTATCGTCAACTGTCGTTCTGGTGCTCAATCCTCGATCGCCTGTCAGCAGTTGCGCAAGGAAGGTTTCGAACAGGTTTTCAACCTGCGTGGCGGCATCATGGGCTGGGAGGCGGCGAGCCTGCCGCTGACGCGCAAGAAGCGCTGACCCGCTGGGAATCACAGCGGCTAGAACACCGAGCACGCACGCCAGCGCGCAGGATTCATGCGGTGGTGACCAAGGGGTGAGTGCCCCGCCCGCACCGACGGTCCCGGATGCCTGTTGCGTCCTGTCGTCCTACGCTTGGGTTCGTGTTGGCGCGGTTCCGAGCTTCAATCACCCGATCAGGAGATCCCCCCATGGCAGAGCCAGATCACAGTCAACCGGGACAATCCACGCCGGAGCGCCAATTCTCGGTGCAGCGCATCTTCATCAAGGATGTCTCCTTCGAATCCCCGAATGCCCCCGACGTCTTTCGTGGTGAGTGGAAGCCGGCACACGAACTCAATGTCGCCACCAAGGTCAATGCCTTGCAAAGCGATCTCTATGAGGTGGTGCTCTCCGTCACGGTCTCGGCGAAGCTCGCCGAGAAAACCGCCTTCATCGTCGAGGTCCAACAGGCCGGAATCTTCGGTATCAGCGGCTTCAATGACCAGGAAATGGGGGCCATGGTCGGTGCCTACTGCCCCAATCTGCTTTTCCCCTATGCGCGTGAGGCCATCACCGACCTCGTCTCGAAGGGAAGCTTCCCTCAATTGGTTCTCCAGCACGTCAACTTCGATGCCCTCTACGCCCAGCATCAACAAGAGGCGCTGCAACGTGCCAAGGACGAGGAGGCGGCTGCGCCGAAACCACATTGAGCCACCGCATGGGTGCCACGATCGCCGTCCTTGGCGCCGGTTCATGGGGCACGGCACTCGCGATCTTGCTGTGTCGCAACGGTCATCGGGTTCGTCTCTGGGGCCATGAGCGCGAACAGGTCGAGGCCCTGGTGCGCGATCGGGAAAATCGCCTGTTTCTTCCGGGCGTCCCTCTCCCCGCCGAACTGGTCCCGACACCCTCGTTGGCGCACGCCCTTGAGGGCGCGAGCGACTGCCTGATCGTGGTACCGAGCCATGCCTTTCGGCAGGTTGCCGAACAGACCGCGCGCCACCTTCCCCCGGATCTCGGCGTGGCCTGGGCGACCAAGGGCTTGGATCCCGCTAGCGGAGAGCTGCTGCACACGGTCTCACAGTCCGTGCTGGGCGAGCGGGCGTTGGCGGTCGTCTCCGGGCCGAGTTTCGCACTCGAGGTCGCCCATGGGCTTCCGACGGCCGTGACCGTCGCCTGTGCCGATCACGGCTTCGCGGAGCGCATCGCCCGACTCCTGCATGGAGGACGGTTTCGCGCCTATACCAGCTCCGATATCGTTGGCGTCGAGGTCTGCGGCGCCGCCAAGAACGTGCTCGCGATCGCAACCGGGATTGCTGACGGTCTCGGTTTTGGCGCCAATACCCGGGCCGCACTCATCACGCGCGGCCTAGCCGAGTTGATTCGCATCGGCGATGCCCTAGGTGGTCGCAAGGAGACCTTCATGGGGCTGGCAGGGATCGGCGATCTGGTCTTGACCTGTACCGATGATCAATCCCGAAATCGACGATTGGGTCTCGCCCTGGCCAGCGGGGCCAGTCTGGCCGAAGCGCAAGCCGTCATTGGTCAGGAGGTGGAGGGGGTGGTGACGGCACTGGCCATGCATCGGCTCGCGACGCGCCTGAAGATCGAGATGCCCATTAGTGAGCAAGTCTATCGGGTCCTCTACGAGGCCGTCTCGCCCGAGACCGCGACACAGACCTTGCTCGAGCGCGAGCCGAAAGCCGAGTTTGGCTGAAGCGGCGGTCGACTCATCGCTCTCGACCTGTGTCCTGGGGTCCCTGGCCCTGCACAGGCGGCACTGTCGGATCGCCGCCAGACGGAACCGTCAAGGCCCCTTGGCCGCGGTTCCGAGAACCGCGCCAGCGAAATCCTGTTGGCGCCAGGCCTCGAACAAGACGATGGCGACCGCGTTCGCCAGATTCAGGCTTCGACTCTCGGGCTGCATGGGGATGCGCAGCCGGTAGGTAGGGCGAATGGTCTCGAGCAGCGACGTTGGTAGACCACGCGTTTCGGGACCAAAGAGAAAGGCATCACCCGGTTCGAAGCGAGGTTGCGTATAGGCCGTGAGCCCGCGTGTCGTGAGCGCGAACAGGCGCCGGGGGCTGATGGCCGCGAGACCTGTCACCCAATCAGGGTGTACCCGCACCTGCGCCCATTCCCGATAGTCAAGGCCGGCTCGACGCAAGCGGCGATCCTCGAGACGAAATCCCAACGGTTCGATCAGATGCAACCGTAAGCCGGCATTGGCGCAGAGTCGCATCACATTCCCCGTATTTGGCGGAATCTCGGGCTCGTAGAGGATGACATCGAACATGACTGGTCCTTAGACTCTAACAACGCCCACGCACGCGCCATCCAGCGCGGCTCAGGCCTCTTCCGACATTGACCCAGTGGGCCAGCGGTTGACCCCTGCTCAATGACGCATGCTATATTAAGAATTCGGTAACTTCTAACATCGCCGCGCCATCGCGGCCATCTCCCCTGGGGGACCAGACTATGAGCGATATCGCTGCGCTAAAACAAGAAAAGCAAGATCTCATCAACAAAATGCTCGAGATGCAGAAACAGTTCATCGAACACGAGCGCGAGCACGGCGTGACGGGGAAGGATTACTGGGCACCAAGTGAGGGATTACTGGTTGGCTACCGGCAGGAATACATGGACATGGCCAACCGCGTGGTCGATATCGCCCATGAAATCGTCGGTTCGTCACGCCTGTGACGGGGTTGACCTCCTGACCGATCCCCACCGATCGAGCCTGCTCGCTCGATCGGTCTCGCTCCAGCTGCCCCCCACCTGCATCCGCGCAATCCCAGCGAAGACCCATTACGCAAGGATCGACAGCGCCGAAAGGCAGAGCCTCGTTCGCGGGCTAGGCGTGCTCATCACGCAGATGTTCGATGTACTTCGGGGTGTCGGTCATCTCCAACCTGACCGCCGTGCCAACGGCATCGAGTGAGGTGTCGCTGCCCTCGAAGTGCAGCAACACACGCGCGTGGCCGCGGCTCGTCAGGGGCACGGGGATCATGTCGCGATAGGTATAGATGTTCTCCTCGATATCCCCGCCGCGACCGATCAAGGGAGCGGCTGGAATCCCCGAGGACAGACTGGCCTCCTCAAGGATCAGATCACCAGCCTGCCACCAACGGGTCCGCTCCTTCGATCCAGTCATCGTCTTGATGAGATAGGCGCGGGAAAAATGCACGCGTAAGACCCCCTCGCGACACTCAATCGAGTCGATTTCACTGCCCCTGAGGTCGATACTTGTCATGTCCAAGGTGATTGCTCTCCAATAGAAACGCCAGAGTCAAAAAAGCGTCATGGCGGACGCACCGCGGCTCGCAGCGAGAGTATTGGGGCAACCCACAAGAATCGCAGCCCTGATCACGTCAGACCTGGCACTCAGCTCGGCGTGGTCACATCCGGATCCGTCTCGATATCCAGTTGGAGTTCCTTGATTTTTCGCGTCAGGGTATTCCGTCCCCAGCCCAGCAGCTTGGCCGCCTCCTGTCGGTGACCTCCAGTATGCTCAAGCGCGGTCTGAATCAGGATCTGTTCGAATGCCGGCAGGGCATGATCGAGCAGGGAGACCTGCCCCTGCTTCAGGCTTTGACGAACCCAACGTCGAAAGACCGTCTCCCAGGGTTCGTCTGGCGTGGATTCAGCATAGGAGGCATTGAGCTCGGGCGGCAGGTCCTCGGCGTGAATCTCCTTGCCCGAGGCCATGACGGTGACCCAGCGCGCCGTATTTTCCAGTTGCCGGACATTGCCGGGCCAATCGAGATGCTGCAGCAGATCGATGGCGCTTTGCGCAAGCAATTTGGGTTCGCAACTGAGCTCAACAGCCGCTTGGCTGAGAAAATGCCGCATCAGGAGCGGGATGTCTTCACGGCGGTGACGAAGGGCCGGTAAATGAATCCGGATGACATTGAGCCGGTGGAATAAATCCTCACGAAAGCGTCCCTGGCGAACCAATTCCTCGAGGTTCTGATGGGTCGCGGCGATGATCCGAACGTCGACACGCGTCGGCGCCACACCACCGACCCGATAGAACTCACCATCGGCGAGCACGCGCAGGAGCCGGGTCTGTAGCTCCGCGGGCATGTCGCCGATCTCATCGAGAAAAAGCGTTCCACCATTGGCTTGCTCGAAACGCCCGGTGCGGCGACTCTGAGCCCCGGTAAAGGACCCCCGCTCGTGACCGAAGAGCTCTGACTCCAGCAGATCGCGTGGGATCGCGGCCATGTTCAGGGCGATGAAGGGATGATCGCTCCTTGGACTGTGACGATGTAGGGCGCGGGCCACCAGTTCCTTGCCCGTTCCGGATTCGCCATTGATCAGCACGGTGATGTTCGAGCGTGCCAGTCGACCGATCGCACGAAAGACCTCCTGCATCGACGGGGCTTCACCGATGATGTCCGGCGACTGATGGATCACCACCTCTTCCGTGCGTTCACTCTGTCCTCGGCGGCACGCCCGGTTGACTTGGCTGACGGCCTCGTCGATATCGAACGGCTTCGGGAGATACTCGAATGCCCCCCCGTGAAAAGCGGACACGGCACTGTCGAGATCCGAGTGCGCGGTCATGATGATCACGGGCAGGTTGGGATAGCGTGCTGAGATCTGGCGCAAGAGGTCGAGTCCATCGAGTCCCGGCATCCGCACATCCGTGATGATGACATCCGGTTGTTCCCGATAGAGAGCCTCCATGACTCCAACTCCATTGGAAAAACAGGTGACGTGCATTTCGGCCTTGCGCAGGGCGCGTTCGAGAACCCAGCGGATGGATCTGTCGTCATCGATCACCCAAACCTTGGGCTCTCTAGTCATGGACCTTCTCCAACGGCAGATAAACGTAGAAGATCGTCTCGCCAGGACGACTTTGACATTCGATCAGACCATCATGCTGATGGATCAAGTCCTGAGCGATCGCCAGACCCAAGCCACTGCCGCCTTGTCGGCCCGAGACCATGGGGAAGAAGATTTGATCCTTAATCTCATCGGGCACACCCGCTCCGTTGTCCTGGACTTGCGCCTTGAGCACGAGTCGGTGCCGGCAATGGCCAATCGTGAATTGGCGCTGAACACGTGTTTTAAATTCGATGTGCCCGGCGGTGCCCGCCGCCGCCGCGGCATTGCGCGCGAGATTGAGAAAGGCTTGGATCAACTGATCCTGATCGGCCTCAAAGATGGGGATACTGGGGTCGTAGTCTCGCGAGACACTTGGGCCGAGCGGATATTCGGCGCTGATCAATCCCCGCACATGTTCCAAGACGTTATGGACATTCACGGGACCACACCGTCGCGAGCGATTGGGCACGGCCATTCGATCGACGAGATCCTGCAAACGGTCGGCTTCATCGATGATGATGCGGGTGTAATCGCGCAGCTCAGGATCGGCGAGTTCCCGTTCCAGCAGTTGTGCCGCGCCGCGCAAACCTCCTAATGGATTCTTGATTTCATGCGCCAGCCCGCTGATCATGGTGCGCGTGGCCTGATGTTGCGACAAAAGCTGCTCTTCCCTGGTGATCCGAAGTTGTCGATCAACCTGAGTGAGTTCGACCAACAACTGAACCTCCGCACTAAAATAGTGCAAAGGCAGAATCGTGCAATTCACGGTCTTCATGCGCCCATCCGATGCGAAGACATTGACCTCGCGCTCAGTGAACGGGTGACGTGACGCGAGCGCCGCACGCAGCCGCCCCTCGACATCCGCATCCGGGCAGGGCAGGATCTGTGACGCATGTTGCCCCAACATGTGACGTGCACTGACCTCGAACAGCATCTCCGCCGCTGGATTCAGGTAAAGCAGGCTCAATGCGTTGTCGAAGAGCAGCGCGGCGGTGTTCATGTGGTCGAGAACCGTGCGCTCGAAATCGGATTTTTTAACTGATAATTCAATCATCTTGATTCGATCGACTGGCTCGGACGATCGCGCGACCAAACACGCAAACGTGCGAATGGGGGTTATCGTACGGCGGCTCGGTCGGAACCTGGGTTGACGACGACACCAGCCGGATCCTGATCACTTCATCAGCTCATTAAGCGAGAATCGTACCAATCAATACTCTTAGTGAGCCGCCATCAACGCACGAACGCGCTCGGTGACCGAGCGATCCCATCGTGAATCGAACTGAAATGAAGCGACCCGCTGGTCCGATGTCCAGGGTGTGGCAAGAACCTGAGCGACTCATCACGCCAGGCTTGACGATGCGCGACCATGACGCACCAGAATGAGGCTCGGTGGGTGCGGGAGGGGGGGGAAGGAGGAGACCAGAGACGGTCGGGTCGTCAACAGCGACTAGCGTAGGATGCCAGGTGGGGTCGTCTCTTGAAGGTCGAGATCATGAGTGGGTGTGGATGCGATGGTTTGGCCATTCGCATCCGTGATCCGCAACTGCAGTTGGTGTGGACCGAACCCGACGCCTTCTAACTCCAATGCGCTCACCCCGGCTTCCACCGCAATCGTGCGATCGTCGAGAACCAGTTCGAGCGTGTGCTCATCGAGCAAGGGCGGTTCCAACAAGACATTGATGGCGAGCGTATCGGTTGCCTGAACGAGGACGGCCCCTGGAGAGGGTGCAAGGATGTCAAAGGCATCATAGGGTCCGCTTCCAGGGAGGAGATCCTCCTCGGCTGAAGCGGCAACAGGCCCCAGGAGAGCAGCAGCCGTCCCGGTGTCGAGATCGGCACGCTCCACCTGCAGGGAGGGATTCTCTGGCAAACGGTCTGAGAAATGTGTCCGGCCGTCTTCGTCGACCCAACGAAAAACTTCGGCGTGGAGGCTGGAAGTCAGCAACCCGATTGCGGTGAACAGGAGGACTCTCATCGTCTCGAAAGGTTAGTCGAAGCCACGTGATTGCTCAACCCAAACGATCAAGGCCCCGGTTCTCGGGGCCTTGTCGTCGACAGTATCACACCGCTTCATGGGCGGCGGATGAATGCCTGCGGTGATCGCTTAGAGGCTGTAGTACATATCGAACTCAACCGGGTGCGTCGTCATGCGCATGCGGGTCACTTCACCCATCTTCAGGGCGATGTAGCCGTCGATCAGATCATCCGTGAAGACACCGCCCGCGGTCAGATACTCGCGGTCCTGATCGAGATGATCCAGCGCCATATCGAGTGAGTGGCACACCGTTGGGATGGCCTTGGCCTCCTCACGCGGAAGATCGTAGAGATCCTTGTCCATGGCATCGCCCGGATGAATCTTGTTCTGGATACCGTCGAGACCGGCCATCATCATCGCGGCAAAGGCCAGATACGGATTCCCCGTGGAATCGGGGAACCGCACCTCGATCCGACGGCCTTTCGGATTGGCAACGTAGGGAATGCGCACCGATGCCGAGCGGTTCCGTGCGGAATAGGCCAGCATGACCGGCGCTTCGAAACCGGGGACCAACCGCTTGTAGGAGTTCGTTGAGGCGTTGGTCAGCGCGTTCAGTGAGCGCGCATGTTTGATGATACCGCCGATGTAATAGAGCGCGATATCGGACAGACCCGCATACTTGTCACCCGCGAAGATGTTTTGACCATCCTTGCTGAGCGACTGGTGCACGTGCATGCCGCTCCCGTTGTCGCCCACCAGCGGCTTGGGCATGAAGGTCGCGGTCTTTCCGTAGGCGTGGGCGACATTCTGAATCACATACTTGGTGATTTGATTCTTGTCGGCACGGGACACGAGGGTATCGAACTGGGTGCCGATCTCACATTGACCCGCGGTCGCGACCTCATGATGGTGGACCTCGACCGGCACTCCCATCTCCTCGAGCGCAAGACACATGGCGGCCCGCAAGTCGTTGAGTGAATCGACCGGGGGCACTGGGAAATAACCGCCCTTCGTGCTCGGGCGATGGCCCATGTTCCCGTCGGGGAAGACGCGCTCAGAGTTCCAGCCGGCCTCTTCGGAGTCGATCTTGTAGAAGGCACCGCTCATCTCGGCGCCCCAGCGGACATCGTCGAGAATGAAGAATTCCGGCTCTGGACCGAAGAACGCCGTATCCGCAATCCCGGTCGATTTGAGGTAGGCTTCGGCCCGCTTGGCGAGGGAACGGGGGTCACGCTCATAGCCGGTCATGGTATCGGGTTCGAGAATGTCGCAGCGGATGATCAGCGTGTTCTCGTCCGTAAAGGGATCCATGACCGCTGTGTCGGGCTCAGGCATCAGGATCATGTCCGAAGCCTCGATGCCCTTCCAGCCGGCGATCGAGGAGCCGTCGAACATTTTTCCTTCCTTCAGCAGATCCTCGTCGACGACCCGGGCCGGCATGGAGACGTGCTGCTCCTTGCCGCGGGTATCGGTAAAACGAAGGTCGACGAATTTCACTTCGTTGTCCTTGATCATTTTCAGCACGTCTGTCATAGGATCTCTCTCAGCTTGGCTTGGGGTTCTCGAAACTGTTGCCCGCGTCTGCCTCGGTTCGGCACCCGCGGACAACCTCTCTGTCTGGCGGCTCGGCGTCCCGATGCGCGCGACCGAACCGTTAGGATGGCCTGATCATCTGGCGCACGACGACGCGGCGCCTTCTAGACCTGATCCAATCCACATCGGATGTCGCAAGTGTCGATGCGACAAAGCATAAAACGGGCCATCTCGAACTTGGAGTGGGACCTAGCCGCATCGCGCACGCGCGAAATCGAAAACGGAGGATGGATGTCCGGATGATCCGCGGGTTTCACCCTGCAGACGCGGATCATCGAACCAAGCACCATCGTCTGACCGCCAGAGACAATGCGCCATGCCGGACGCACCCACCGCCTAGTCGACACCAAGATGACAAACGCGCGCACTAAAATAATTCATTTACAACCGCCAACGCACCAAACTAGGGCAAACATGACGACGGTCGTTCCAGGTTCCGGGTCTCGCAAACCCCGCACCTCCCTCCGTGCGGCAGTGCGCGTCCAACGCCTTTAGGTACTCGTGCTCGCATCACAAAATAAGACACGCACCTCACCGAAACGCGCATCGTCCTTCAGCGCATCAGCGAGGAGTTTGCGCAAGCGCGACACGTCAGCGCCTTGACGCAGACAAGCCGCGATCGGGAAATGGACTTCGAGATCAATCTTCCCCGCCAAATAATGCAGGACGACCCGCTCGCGTTCATTCGCCTCGGGAACGGCCGACCAAAGGGACGCCAACCGCGCTAATACCTCTGCGCGTAGGGGCAACGCGAGTGTGGGTGGTACACGATCGTCGTCCTCCGGATCGATATGAACCGTGACATCGGTGATCTCATCGATGTCGCGCTTCAACCGATGCTCGACCAGGAGGCTGATCATGTGGCCCTCGGAAACGCTAACGAAGGGATCGACGAGGACATGCACGTCGGCCGAGACCTGCCCAGCGTAACGACGTGTGCGCAGCATGTGAACATCGCGGACCCCACCAACCGAGCGAATGGTTGCCCTCACCTCGTTGAGACGATCGGATTCAAGCCCGGTGTCGACCAATTCATGGATCGCATTCCAGCCCAAATCCCACCCAATCTTGGCAATCATGACCGCGACCACCACCGCCGCCACGGCGTCGAGATAGACCAAGCCCGCCATGGTCCCCGCGATCCCAACCAGCACGACGACAGAGGAGACGGCATCGGTGCGATGGTGCCAAGCATTGGCACGCAGTAGATCGGATTTGACCCGCTTGGCATAGGCGAGTGTCCACCAGTAGAGCCATTCCTTCACGAGGATGGACAGCAGGGCCGCGGCGAGGGTCAAGATTCCCGGTTGCAGCAGGGCCTGAGGATCGAACAGACGATGAACCGCATCCCAGGCGATCCCAATGGACACCGCAATCAAGAGGAGACCAAGCAGGAGTGTCGCGACGGTCTCATAACGGGCATGACCGTAAGGGTGGTCACCATCCGGACCCTGGCTGGCACGACGCCCGGCAATCAGGACGAGAAAGTCCGAGAGCAGATCCGAAAGCGAATGGATCCCATCCGCGACCAGGGCCTGGGATTGGCCCAGGACGCCGACGACGATCTTCACGGCGGCGAGCAGGCTGTTGAGGATGGCTCCAACGATGGCCGTCCGCGTCACGGCTTGATGACGTAAGGCGGATCGATCAACTGGTTCGTTCATGCCATCAACCGACGCTTGGTGTCGAGTCGGCTCGTTGGCGCGAAGGATCTGAATCTTCCAACTCGCAGCTGATCCAATTCGACGTTGGAGGTTGGTGCGATTGAGCAGTCGCCTGCGCTCTGTCCACGCCATCCGGGCCGGGCGTTGACCCCTTCCCTTGATGCCATCTCGGAAAACGACGATATACTTGGGCGCTTTCGTCCAATCCCTGTGGAAGGAGAACGAACTTGAGTCGCGATCGCGAGGATGTCTCGACGTTTCAAGGTCTCATTTTTGCGCTGGAGCGCTATTGGGCCGAACAAGGATGTGTCATCGTCCAGCCGCTCGACCTGGAGGTTGGAGCCGGAACCTTCCACCCCGCGACCTTTCTCCGCTCCATCGGACCGGAACCTTGGCGTTGCGCCTATGTTCAGCCATCGCGACGCCCCACGGACGGACGCTATGGCGAGAATCCGAACCGCCTGCAGCATTACTATCAATACCAGGTCATGCTGAAGCCCTCGCCTCTTGAGATCCAGGATCTTTATCTCGGCTCGTTGCGTCATCTGGGGATCGATCCCTTGGTTCATGACATCCGCTTTGTCGAAGACAATTGGGAATCGCCGACACTGGGGGCCTGGGGACTAGGCTGGGAGGTCTGGCTCAATGGCATGGAAGTGACTCAGTTTACCTATTTTCAGCAGGTCGGTGGTCTGGATTGCCGCCCCGTCACGGGAGAAATCACCTACGGTCTTGAACGCATTGCCATGTATCTGCAAGGCGTGGAGAGTGTCTTCGACCTGATTTGGAGTCGCACACCCGATCGTACCGTGACCTATGGGGATGTGTACCATCAAAATGAGGTGGAACAGTCTTGCTACAACTTTGAACACGCCGATGTTGAGGCGCTCTTCGAACAGTTCGACCGCGCCGAGGCGATCAGCGCCAAGCTCGTCGAGAACGGCCTCCCTCTCCCCGCATACGAACACGTTCTCAAGGCATCTCACACCTTCAATCTGCTCGATGCCCGCGGGGCCATCTCGGTGACCGAACGGCAACGCTTCATTCTGCGCGTGCGCACGCTGTCTCGCGCGGTCGCTCAGGCCTATTTCGCGCGACGCGAAGCGATCGGCTTCCCCATGCTCGAATCTCAGGAGGGACGGACGTGAGCCCAACCACCGAGTTACTCATCGAGATCGGAACCGAAGAGCTTCCGCCGGCCGCCCTGCAACCGCTCGCATTGGCCTTCACCGAGGGATTGCGCACGCAACTCACGGACGCGGAGATCGCCTTCTCGTCCATCGAGAGCTTCGCCTCACCCCGTCGCCTCGCGCTGCTGGTCCACGACATCCAAACCCAGCAACCCGACCGCGAGGTGGTACGGCGTGGACCCGCGGTGCAAGCCGCCTTCACCGCGGACGGTGCGCCAACCAAGGCCGCCCTTGGTTTCGCCAGCTCCTGTGGCGTCGCGCTCGACGCGCTCGCACGTGAGTCAACCCCCAAAGGGGAGTGGCTGCTCTATCGCGAGATGCGCCCAGGCGCACCAACCGCCGCGCTCGTTCCGACGCTCACCGAGACCGCGCTTGCCGGGTTACCCATCCCACGCCGGATGCGCTGGGGCACTGGTACGGCCGAGTTTGTTCGGCCTGTTCACTGGGTCTGCCTCCTGCTTGGTCGCGAACGGGTGCCGGGAACCATCCTCGGCGTCGCGAGCGGACGCGTCACCTTCGGGCACCGCTTTCACCACCCAGAGGCTTTACCGATCGCGCATGCCCGGGATTACGCCGACTTACTCCGCTCACAGGGGTTCGTTGAACCAGACTTCATCCGGCGTCGAGAGCGGATTCAAACGACGGTCATGGAGCTTGCCGCGACGCAAGGACTGACCGCGCGCCTCGATCCAGACCTGCTGAATGAAGTCACCGCCCTCGTGGAGTGGCCCGTCCCCATTCTCGGCCATTTCGACGAGAGCTATCTCGAGATCCCGCCAGAAGTCCTGATCGAGACCATGCAATCCCATCAAAAGTATTTCCCGCTGGAAGACCAGGATGGACGTTTGCAGGCCGCCTTCATCGCCGTGACGAATCTCGAGAGTCGTGACCCCGATCAGGTGCGGGCGGGGAACGAGCGGGTCATTCGCCCCAGGTTCGCGGATGCGGCGTTTTTCTGGCGACAGGATCTGAAACAACCCTTGGAGAGCTATCGCACGCGCCTCGAGACCGTGGTCTTCCAAGAGCGGCTTGGATCGCTCGCGGATAAGAGCGCGCGGGTGGCCTGTTTAGCTCGCCATCTGGCACCGACCCTCCAGATCGATCCCGAGATCGCCGCCCGTGCGGCCCTCTTGTCGCGCTGTGATCTGGTGACCTCAATGGTGTATGAATTTCCGACGCTACAGGGCACCATGGGTCGTTACTATGCCGCGCAGGCACAGGAAGATGCCGGCATCTGCGAAGCGATGCAGGAGCAGTATCTGCCCCGCTTCGCTGGAGATCGGCTGCCGTTGGGGGCGTGCGGGCGGACACTCGCCATCGCGGATCGGATTGATACCCTGGTTGGCGTGTTCGGAATCGGTCTCCGACCGAGCGGTGCAAAAGATCCTTACGGACTGCGTCGCGCCGCGATCGGCGTGCTGCGAATTCTCATCGAGTCTCCACTCGATCTCGATCTACGTGACCTGCTCGCCGTTGCCGCGTCCATCTATCCGGCTGGCACCTTGAGCGCCGATGTCGAACCCGCGGCACTCGAGTTTCTGCTCGAACGGCTCCGGGGCTACTACCACGACCGAGGGATTGCTGCCGATACCATTGAGGCGGTGCTGCGCACAGGCGTCACGAACCCCGCCGATCTCGATGCGCGCTTGACTGCCGTGAGTGCGTTTCGGCGACTGCCGGCCGCCGTCTCCTTGGCCGCGGCGAACAAACGCATTCGCAATCTTCTCACCAAATCCGGCATCCAGGTCGGGGCCGCGGCAACTCAGCCTCAGCCGCGCGCCGAGCTCTTCGTCGATCCCGCCGAAATGAGACTCGGTGAACGCGTCGCACGGCTGTCAGCGCAGGTTCATCCACTCGCCTCGGCCCGTGACTATGTCGGCGTGCTCGAGGCGCTTGCTGATCTCGACGCCGATCTCGATGCCTTTTTCGAGGCCGTATTGGTGATGGACGAGGATGAAACGATTCGTGACAATCGGCTTGCGCTGCTCGCCAGCTTAGCCAGTTTGTTCCTGCTCGTCGCGGATCTGTCTCGCGTGCAAGACGCGCCGCGCGGGACATGATGCGAGGATCAGCCCGATGCGTGACGCGGTGATCATCCTAGACCGAGATGGCGTCATCAATGCCGACTCGGATCAGTTCGTGAAGACGCTCGATGAATGGCAGCCCTTGCCTGGCAGCCTCGATGCCATCGCCCGACTCTGCCACGCGGGATTCCGCGTGGCCATCGCGACCAATCAATCCGGTTTGGCGCGCGGTTTGCTGAAACCAGCGGCGCTCGACGCCATGCATCGGCGCCTGTGGCATCTGGTCGCCGAGCGCGGTGGACGCATCGAGATGATCGTTCATTGCCCGCATGGACCCAATGATCGTTGCGATTGCCGCAAACCGAGACCAGGGATGCTCCTGGAGATCGCACGACGGCTGTCGGTCAATCTCCAGGGAATTCCGTTCGTGGGCGATTCCCTGGGGGATATCCAGGCCGCCCGCGCGGTGGGTGCCCAGCCCTGGCTCGTGCTGACTGGGAAGGGTGCGCGAACCCTCGAAGAAGGATCGGATGTGTTGGCAGGTGTGCCCATCAAGCCGGATCTCGCTGCCGTTGTGGATCATCTGCTCCATGCCTAGATGGATCCTGCTCCGGTCCTTGGTGTTTCACGGCCTGCTGATCGGTTCCGTGATGGTCGTCGTGATCCTGCTCGTGCTCGTCAGTCCCTTTGGACTGGAAGGAACCAAGGATCGCTTGGCTCGAGCCTGGGCGTACTTCAACCTCGTTGCGCTGAAATGGATCTGCGGTTTGGATTACCGAATCCATGGGCTCGAGCGGCTGCCGCGCCAAGACGACACCGTCATCGTGCTCGCCAAACACCAATCGGCTTGGGAAACCATCGCGCTCAGGGCCATTCTGCCGTTGCGGCAGAGCTGGGTTCTCAAACAGGAACTGATGCGCATCCCCATCTTCAGCACCGGACTGAAACAGTTTTCCCCGATCCCGATCAACCGTTCAGCAGGACGTCGAGCCATTCTCGAGCTCGTTCGAGAGGGTCTCGAACGTCTTGAGCGCGGCCGTTGGGTCATTATTTTTCCCGAAGGGACGCGGGTCGCACCTGGGACCCGGCACACCTATGCCATGGGCGGTGCCACGCTGGGAGCAAAGAGTGGTCGACGCATCATCCCCATCGCGCACAACGCCGGCGTCTTTTGGGCTCGACGCAGCGTGCGGAAGCGTCCAGGTGTCATCGATCTCGTGATTGGAGAACCCATCGAGACCGCGGGGCGATCGGCCCCGCAGATCAATTCCGAGGTTGAGGATTGGATCGAAACGACCGTTGCCGCCTTACCGGGATGCCACAGTGAGCGCACCGCGGATCGCGCGGCCTCCCCGCTCGCATCCGAAAAGCAGTCGTAACCCTCAAATATCCAGATTCTCGACGTTCAGGGCATTGCGCTCGATGAACTCGCGCCGGGGCTCGACATGGTCTCCCATCAGTGTGGTAAAGATCTGGTCCGCGGCGACCGCATCCTCGATCGTGACTCGGAGCAGTCGCCGCGTCTCCGGATTCATCGTCGTATCCCAGAGCTGGTCGGGGTTCATCTCGCCCAATCCTTTATAGCGTTGAATGCTGTAGCCGCGCTGCGCCTCCGCCAAGAGCCAGCGGATCGCCTCACCCAAATCGGTGATCTCCTGTCGCCGATCACCGCGGGTCACGAAGGCACCAGGTTCGAGCAAGTCCGCAACCTTGCGACCATACTCAAGGATCTTGGCATAATCACCCGTGTGGAAAAATTCCAGGGGCACCACACGCGTCTCGGGGATCCCGTGGACCAGTCGAATCAGGTCCAAGGACGTCGGTCGTGACGCCTCGGACTCCGTCAATTGCAATCGATAATGAAGCGAGAATGACTGATGCCTGTTCAGTCGCTCTTCCAAGTCGTCTCGCCATTGCGCGAAGGCCAGGCCATCGCTGATCAGATGGTCGGTCAAGGCTGGCGCCTTCGACAACTCCTCGAGAAAAACAGCGTCGTAGCGCTGCGAGAGCCGCCGGACGATTGCAACAAAGATTTGATAATCCCGCGCCAAGGACTCAAGCGCCGTGCGCGCCAGTGGGACTGTCTCTGCATTGACGTACAGGTCGGCATCCTCCAGCGCCACTTGGAGCATGGCGCGGTTCAGTGCCGCGTCATCCAGCAAATACTCTTCCTGTTTCCCTTTCTTGATCTTGTAGAGTGGCGGTTGAGCGATAAAAATATGACCACGCTCCACCAGTTCTGGCAATTGGCGGTAGAAAAATGTGAGCAGTAAGGTCCGGATGTGGGCTCCGTCGACATCCGCATCCGTCATGATGATGACGCGGTGGTAGCGAAGCTGGTCCGGATTGTATTCCTCGCGTCCAATGCCACAGCCTAGGGCCGTGATTAGCGTCCCGACTTCAGCCGAGGACAGCATCTTATCGAAGCGCGCTTTTTCCACATTCAGGATCTTGCCCTTGAGCGGAAGGATGGCCTGAAACGCACGGTCACGGCCTTGCTTCGCCGACCCACCGGCTGAATCACCCTCGACCAAATAGAGCTCGGAGTTGGCAGGATCCTTTTCTTGACAATCCGCTAGCTTCCCCGGCAAACCCGCAATATCGAGCACCCCTTTGCGACGGGTCATCTCGCGCGCCTTACGCGCCGCCTCGCGCGCGCGCGCCGCTTCCAGCATCTTGTTCGCGACAGCCTTTGCCTCGGCGGGCTGTTCCTCGAGAAAGGTGTTCAATTGCTCGACGACGAGCGACTCGACGATCGCCTTGACCTCGGACGAGACGAGTTTGTCCTTGGTTTGGGATGAAAACTTGGGATCAGGGACTTTCACAGACAAGACCGCGGTCAACCCCTCGCGTGCGTCATCCCCAACAGGTCGAATCTTTTGGGTGCGATCGAGCCCTTCACGCTCGATATAGGCGTTCAATGTTCGCGTGAGACCGGCTCGTAGTCCCGCGAGATGTGTCCCACCATCCTTTTGTGGAATGGTGTTCGTGTAGCAAAAAATCGTCTCCTGATACCCGCTGTTCCACTGCACCGCCAACTCAACGGTCACATCCTGCCGCTCGGCACTGAAGTGGATGACCGTTGGGTGAACCGGTTCCTTATTCTGATTCAGATGCTCGACGAAGGCGCGAATGCCCCCCTGATATTCAAAGACATCCTCCCGGCCACTCACCTCGTCGGACAACTCGATGCGGACCCCGGAGTTGAGAAAGGACAACTCACGCAGACGCTTCGCCAAGATGTCGTAGTGGAACTCGATGTGAGTGAAGGTTTGGTTCGATGGATAGAACCGAATCTCGGTGCCTGTCTCATCGGTTTCACCAACGAGTTTGAGCGGATACTGGGGTTCGCCGAGACGATACTCCTGGTGATACTCGAGCCCGCCGCGACAGATCCGCAGCAGGAGTCGATCGGATAATGCATTCACAACCGACACACCCACACCATGCAACCCCCCAGAGACCTTGTAGGAGTTGTCGTCGAATTTCCCCCCGGCATGCAGCACGGTCAGGATCACCTCTGCGGCCGAGCGCTGTTCCTCCAGATGAATGTCGACGGGGATTCCGCGCCCATTGTCGATCACGGAGACGGAACCGTCGTCGTGCAACTTGACCCGGATGTTGTCGCAGTGGCCCGCGAGTGCCTCATCGATCGAGTTATCGACAACCTCGAACACCATGTGATGGAGCCCGGTGCCGTCATCCGTATCACCGATATACATACCGGGGCGCTTGCGAACCGCGTCGAGCCCTCGCAAGACTTTGATGCTGGTGGAGTCGTAGGTCATGGGCGTTGTTCTAGTGCTGAAACGAGAGGTGAGCCGAACATCATGATGCATCGGCGCAGAGGTGTCGCCCGGCGATGGGCTGCCTGCAATGATTTCGGAATGGGCCGCGTCACGGTCGCCTGTTGCGCCAAGGATTGGACCGACAAGATTTGCCGCTGACTCTGTTGTCGTGGTGGTCGCAGGTATGTGGCGGATCGTTCCGCCGCCGACTCATGTCGCGATTTGGGACCAGGCGATCCCTCATCCAGAGATCCGTTCCGTTGACACTCTATTCGGCTGTCGCTCCGATGATTATACGTCAAGGCGGCCCTCAGCGCCCACCTGACGGCCTCCTGGCCCGTCATCCTGGGTCATCTCAAACGGCAACGAGAGCGCCGCAGGTGCCTCTTCTCGAGACAGGGTGTCGTCGCTAACCGCTTCGATCACCCGGGCAGACAGGATGTCGGCAGGTGATGCATGTGATCGACGTCCCGCTATCGGCTTGGGTTGGCGTGCGTCCAGCGACATCAAGGCCGCCTGAGCACGACGTCTTTCGGTTCGAACGCGGCCGCGCTCGGCTCTCGAGCTCGACGTCAAAGTCCAACTGAGTCGTTCCCGCGATGAGCGTTCACGCCATGCCGCCCGCATCGTGAAACAGACCTGATGCCATGTTCCACGTGGAACATGGCATCAGGTCTGTTTCACGGGGTCGTTTCGAACGCTCCCCCCCCTGCCGTGAGCGGTTGTACCGATCCTGACTCGAAACCTCACCGTCGGTGACCATCCTAGCGATGGCATCCTCATGCGACCCATCAGGCCGCATCAAACGCACGCCCGTTGGCTCGTCCGTGGATGTTCCACGTGAAACATTGGGGTGGACTGGCCGCTCGATCCCTCGGCCGCCCGCAAGTGGTCGCCCCGGACATGCGTCCAAAAACACTGGGCCTCTTGCATCCGATACAGCTGCTCGATCCGAGTCCGGGTCTCGACATCCAGTTCCGCATGCAGGTCATCCAATAGCCACAGACAAGGGCTGAGGCCGCCAGCTCGATGCACCTGCTCCGCTGCGATCTGCAAGACACACACGGCCACCTTTGCCTGTCCTCGAGAAAACCGCATCAATCGGGCGTTCTGTTGGATTGACCAGTCTGCGCGCTGGGGTCCGATCAAGGTCTGGCGTCGATGCCGTTCGGTTGCACGCGTGGCCCTCAGTGCCTCGTCAAGAGTGCTCTCGACAGACCAACCCGCGGAATAGCTGAGTGCGCACTGGGCGAGAAACGCAAATGGTTTGGCGGCCTCGGCAAACGCCGCTTGCCAGGCGACCAGAAAGTCCGAACGTGCTTGGTGAACCTGCTGTGCCAAGTCGACAAAGATGGGATCCCACACACAGGACTCGCGCGAACCATTCCGTAACCACGCGTTGCGTTGATCCAGGACGCGACGAAACTCCGACCGCACGCGCCCGAATTGTGGTTCCACGTGGAACACATTCCAGTCGAGAAAGGTCCGTCTCAGGGTTGGGTCACCGGCCAGAAGACCCTGCGGATTCTCCCCGACCAACTTGAACCGGATCGGATTCTCGAATGGAGACAGTCGCGTCACAGGGCGTCCATTCCAGCGTCTGATCCCCTCGAACCCGGACCACTCGAATGCCAGAATCGTCTCCTGATCGCCCTCCACTCCTTGAAACCGTCCCTCGATGGACATCCGCTCCGCGCCATCCATGATGAGTGGCCCAGCCTTACGACCTCGAAAACTCCGACCGCGCGACAAGAGGTAGAGCGCCTCCAGTAGGGTCGTTTTTCCGACCCCGTTCGGTCCAGAAATCACCAGCTGCTGAGCCGTTCCGGAGAGATCCCAAACCAGCTCGCGCAGATTGCGCAGATGACGAACTCGCAGCGAGCTCAGCCGCGGACTCACGATCGCATTCATCGCTCACACGGATCACAAGCGCATGGGCATCACGACGTAGGTCTCATCCTCGGCATTCTGACCACGCCATACCGAACTGCTTCCACCATCATTGAACTGAACCTGAACCTGATCCCCGCTCACGGCATTCAAGGCATCGGACAGATAGGACACATTGAAACCAATGGAGGTCGGTTCTCCATCGTATTCCAGCTCGATCTCCTCCTCCGCTTCCTCCTGTTCAGGATTGTGCGCCTGCAGACGCAGGACACCGGGCTCGAATGCCAGTCGGACACCTCGGTATTTTTCGTTCGACAAGATGGCGGTTCGTGCAAGCGCACGTTTCAGCGCCTCGGTGCTCACGAGTGCGACCTTATCGAGTTCGCGTGGAATGACGCGCTCATATTCAGGGTAGCGGCCATCGACCAACTTCGATGTCATCAACATCTCACCAATCACCAGCCGGATGTTCCGTGGCCCCACCAGAATCTGGATCTCGCCATCTCCGCCGGATAACTGGCGTTTGAGTTCCAGCACCGTCTTGCTGGGGACGATGACTTGCAGACGATCCTCAATGTCGATGTCCATCGGACACTCGAACTTCGCGAGGCGATGTCCGTCGGTGGCGACCGCCGTCATCCCGGTGCGCTGCCATTCAAGCAACAATCCGTTCAGATAATAGCGAACGTCTTGCTGGGCCATCGCAAAGGCTGTTTTATCCAAGATGGTGCGGAAGGTTTTCTCGGAGACATGAGCCTCATGTCCCGCGAGATCGACCTGCATCAGCGGAAAATCCGCGGCAGGAAGGACCCCAAGCGCGAATCGCCCACGCCCTGCCGTTACCGCGCAACGTTCGCCACTCATGCGAAAACGAATCTCCGTTCCTTCGGCGAGATTGCGCACGATGTCCATCAACTTCCGCGCGGGGAGCGTGGTCTCCCCTTCCTGATGGATGGAGACGGGACAGAAGGCACGAGCCTCGACTTCCAGATCGGTGGCACAGAGATCGACCCGATCTCCCTTCGCCGAGACCAGGAGATTCCCGAGAATCGGGAGAGTCTGACGCCGTTCCACGACCCCTACGACCTTGCCCAGCACGGGCAACAAGCTCTCACGATTGACGACGAACTCCATTGGATGCCCTCTCAATAATCAAATTAAATATATTCATTTCGTTGTAATAAGCCCTGAGGATAACTGAGCCTATCGTCTAACCAACTGTCAGCACAGGAATTGGGTCGCAGCGTGCAGGTGGTCAACTTCGGGAGAGGCTGTGCATAACTCGGTGCCCGAAACCAGCGCTCGTGTCATGCACAGGGTATGCACACTTATGAGGTCAGAATTCTCAACAGATTCTTGTAGTCCTCCTCCAGCGATGCGTCACTCTCTCGCAGAGTTTTAATGGTCCGTGTCGCGTGCAGCACCGTCGTGTGGTCCCGCCCGCCAAATGCCCGTCCGATCTCCGGTAGGCTGTGCTTGGTCAACTCCTTGGCTAAGGCCATGGCCATCTGCCGCGGTCGCGCGATGGAGCGGCTGCGTTTCGCCGAGAGCATGTCTGAAACGCGCAGCTTGTAATACTCAGCTGCCGTTTTTTGAATATTTTCAATACTCACCTGTTTGTCTTGGGCTGCAAGCATGTCCTTGAGGGCGTGGCGCGCCAGATCCATGGTGATGGGCTTGCCCGTGAACTGTGAGTTGGCGATCAAGCGTCTCAGGGCGCCTTCGAGTTCACGAATATTGGAGCGGATCCGCCGGCCGATGAAAAAGGCGACATCCTCTGGCAGGTCAACCCCCCAAAGACTCGCCTTGCTGTGCAGGATCGCGACACTCGTCTCGAGATCAGGCGGCTCGATCGCGACCGTCAGTCCCCAACCAAAACGCGATCGCAGGCGCTCTTCGAGCCCGACGACCTCCTTCGGAAACCGATCGCTCGACAGCACGATCTGCTGACGCGATTCGAACAGGGCATTGAAGGTGTGGAAAAACTCCTCCTGGGAGCGCTCCTTGCCCGCGAAGAACTGGACATCGTCGATCAAGAGGGCATTCACCGAACGGTAGGTCCGCTTGAAGTCATCGATCCGGTTGTGCTGCAGCGCCTTGATCATCTCGGCGACGAACCGCTCGGAGTGGAGGTAGATCACCCGGGCGGTCGGATTGGTCGCGAGCAGAATGTTGCCCACGGCGTGCATCAGATGAGTCTTGCCGAGTCCGACGCCACCGTAAATGAACAGAGGGTTGTAGGCCGTGCCCGGGTTTTGGCCGATTTGCATCGACGCGGCCCGGGCGAGTTGATTCGATTTTCCTTCCACAAAGCTGTCGAAGGTGAAGTCCGCATTCAGGTTGGCACTGGCACGCCGCTCCGCGAGATCCGCGTCGGCATCCTCGAGCAGGCTGAGCGAAACATCCTCACCACCCCGTCGTTCCGCGGCATCGATCCCGCCAACCTCGAAGCTCAATCGGGCCACTTGTCCGTCGGTGAGCGACCGGCACAACTCCATCAGTCGCGGTTCATAATGTTGTCGCGTCCAGTCCAGCACGAAGTTGTTCGGCGCGAACAGCCGCAGCCGGTCGCCCTCGATTTGCGCCTGTAGCGGAAGAATCCAGGTGTTGAACTCAGCCGAGGTCAATTCTCCTTTCAATTGTTTGACACACTGTTCCCACACACTCACGGCGATCCCCCGGTTATCGTGTTCTGATGACGTCACAGAAGCCAGTCGCGCGCGCAGATCGGCCTGCGCCGGTTGCGCCCGCGGTTCCTGCTCGCGGGCCACTACCCCTCGACCTAAGATGGGTCAGTCTAGTCTTCTGGCCAGGACTGATCCACAATCACCAGAGCAGCCTTCACTGCGTCCTGGGCATTGACTTTACCGCTCAAACTGCTTATGTTTCGGGACTTTTTAAGGCGCGGCCAAAGCCAGCGGACCTTCATCCCGAATTGCGGAGTATCGATCATGAAACGCACCTTCCAACCGAGCCGCCTCAAGCGCGCACGAACCCATGGTTTTCGCGCGCGCAGCGCGACCAAGAACGGGCGTCGGGTCATCAATGCCCGTCGTGCGAAAGGACGCAAGCGTCTGATCCCCTGACTTCCAAACCCCATTCTGGCCAGCGTCGCGATGGCTTGAAGACGAATCCTGGGCGCGACGAAAGGTTTCCACGGGACCATCGACTCACCACATCGACAGCATTTCGTAAGGTCTTCGCAGCCCCTCTCCGCTATCGTGGGTCCGGTTACCTCGTGCTGTTCCGTGCGAATCCGACCGGTCCGGCTCGATTGGGACTTGCGATCGCGAAAAAATGTGCACGTCGAGCCGTCGACCGAGCGCGCCTCAAACGGATCGCGCGCGAGAGTTTCCGTCGTCACCGAGATCGACTGCACGGCTGGGACATCGTTGTGCTCTGTGTCCCCGCTGCCCCCACGATGTCGAATGAGCGCTTGTTTGCGAGCCTAGAGCGCGCCTGGATGACCATCGAGAACCAAACATGCGTCGCGTCCTGATCGCACTGATCCGCGCCTACCAGTATCTGATCAGCCCACTGCTCGGCCCGCATTGCCGTTTCCATCCCTCGTGCTCGCACTATGCGGTCGAGGCCATCGAGCGACACGGACTTGGTTACGGTCTGTACCTTGCGATCCGGAGGGTCTCGCGCTGCCATCCCTGGCACGAAGGCGGCTTCGATCCTGTTCCAACCGAAAGGCAGAACTCCTCTCATGGATAATCAGCGCTTAATCCTGATCTTCGCCCTCGCCGCGGTTCTGTTCTTGATCTACTCCGCGTGGATGCAAGACTATGGTCGGCCGGCCCAGCCTCAGGTCGCTCACGAGACGAGCCTGTCGCAGGAAGCCGCCACCCCGACTCCCTCCGCGGGTGCCGAGGATGTCCCCCAGGTGCTGACGACACCCGAGACACTGATGCCGGGGAGCACCCTCTCAGAGATGCAAGCGGCTCCGAGTGAGGCCCCGATCCGCGTTGAAACCGATGTCTTCCACGTTGAGATCTCCCCTCGTGGCGGGACTGTCTCAGCCGCGTGGCTGCTCGATTACGCAGCGGTTGCCGATCGCCCGGATGACCCCTTCCAGCTTCTCAAACCTGTTCCACCGAACATGTTCATCGCCCAGTCCGGACTGCTGGGTGGGGATTCGGTCGATCTGCCGACCCACGAGGCCCTGTTCGAGGCGACCCAAACCCTCTATCAACTCGGACCCGACCAGGACAGCCTCGAGGTCGAACTCCTCTGGACCAGCGATACCGGGATCGAGGTTCGCAAGCGCTACGTCTTCGAGCGCGGTCGCTACCTCATTCGCACCAGCCAGTCGGTGACCAACGACACGGACGCACCAGTGGTCGTGCGTCAGTACAACCAGTTGCAGCGCACGGATCTCTACGATCCCAACGAGTCACGATTCATTCACACCTTTACCGGTGGGGTCTATTACAGCCCCGAGGACAAGTATAAGAAGGTGTCGTTCGACGACATGCGCAAGGGCAAGCTCGATCGCACCGTCGTCGATGGCTGGATCGCGATGATGCAGCATTATTTCCTCGCGGCCTGGATTCCGCCGCGCGGCGTCGCCGAAACCTTCTACACCAATGTGCTGGGGAATACCCGCTACATCATCGGGAAATATTCGCCCGCCGTCAGTATTGCGCCAGGGACCACGCAGGTCTTCGAGAACGAACTCTTCGTCGGTCCCAAGCTGCAGCACACCTTGTCGAGCATCGCGCCAGGACTGGAACTCGCCGTTGACTACGGCTGGCTCACGGTGATCGCGCAGCCGATCTTCTGGGTCTTGAGCAAGATCTACCTGTTGGTCGGAAATTGGGGCTGGGCCATCATCTTCTTGACCATCCTCATCAAGCTGCTCTTCTACAAGCTCTCGGAGACCAGCTACAAGTCGATGGCGAACATGCGTCAACTTGCGCCTCGACTCCAAGCGCTCAAGGATCGCTACGGTGATGATAAGCAGCGCCTGAATCAGGCGATGATGGAGATGTACAAGACCGAGAAGATCAACCCGCTCGGTGGCTGTCTCCCGATCCTGATTCAGATTCCAGTGTTCATCGCCCTGTACTGGGTGCTGCTCGAAAGCGTCGAGTTGCGTTACGCGCCCTTCATTCTCTGGCTCGACAATCTCTCGGCGCCGGACCCCTTCTTCATTCTGCCATTGATCATGGGCGCCTCGATGTTCGTGCAGATGAAGCTCAATCCGCCGCCTCCGGATCCGATGCAGGCGAAGATCATGATGGCGCTGCCGTTCATATTCACGGTCTTCTTCGCCTTCTTTCCATCGGGACTCGTGCTCTATTGGACGGTCAACAACCTCCTCTCGATCGCGCAGCAGTGGTACATCACACGGACGATTGAGAAGGAGGCCGCCGCCAACAAACGCAAGCGCTGATCGGAATCCATCGGCGATGCCATCCGCACCATGACCACGGCCGAGACCATTGTTGCCGTGGCGACTCCACCAGGGATGGGTGGGGTCGGCGTGGTTCGGATCAGCGGTCCCGGTGCCCGGGATATCGCCACGAATCTCGTCGGACGCCTTCCAAAGCCCCGTCTCGCAACCCTCTGTGTGTTTCGTGATGCGGCAGGAGACTTCATCGATCAGGGTCTCGCCCTCTTCTTCCCGGGTCCTCATTCCTTCACCGGCGAAGATGTCCTCGAGTTACAAGGACATGGCGGTCCTGTCGTCATGGACCTCTTGCTCCAGCGCTGCCTCGAGTCTGGTGCCCGCCTCGCTCGGGCCGGCGAGTTCACCGAACGTGCCTTTTTGAATGGGAAACTCGATCTCGCGCAAGCCGAGGCCGTTGCCGATCTCATCGAGAGTACGAGCGCGCTCGGCGCGCGGCTTGCGGGGCGCAGTCTTCAGGGCGTCTTCTCGGAAAAGATCGAGACTCTTCGCGAACACCTGATGCGGGTTCGCGCCTTTCTCGAGGCGACGCTCGATTTTCCCGACGAGGAGTTGGATCTTCCGGCTGATTTTGGTCTCGCCGAGGATCTGCGCGATCTGCTCGCGCAGACCCAGGCCATCCTGGATCAAGCGCACCAGGGGTGCGTGATTCGCGAGGGTCTCGCGATTGTGCTCGCGGGTCCACCGAACGCGGGTAAATCCAGTTTACTCAATGCCTTAGCAGGTCAAGATGCAGCGATCGTGACGCCGATCCCGGGGACGACCCGGGATCCACTGAAGCTCGACATTCGCATCGATGGCCTCCCGCTTCGGATCGTCGACACCGCGGGTCTCCGTCACAGCGAAGATCTGGTCGAACAGGAAGGGGTTCGCCGAGCCCAGGCTCAGCTCGGTGACGCCGAGCTGGTGCTGTGGGTCCGGGATGTCACCCAGGCACCAGATTCCTTGACCCGTGACAGCCTTCCCCCTGGCGTCCCGGTCATCCGGATCATCAACAAGATCGATCTCATGGGTACGGCGCCGCACGTCCAAGAACGCGATGGCGGCACGCAGATCGCCCTATCGGTCAAGACCGGAGCGGGACTGGATCTCTTGCGGTCCCATCTGAAGGAACGCGCGGGGGTCACCGCGCTCGGTGAGGGAGCCTTCGTCGCGCGCCGTCGGCATCTCGACGCCCTGCGCCGGGCCGTGGCACATCTGGAGGCGGCACGGTCCACGCTTGAACACGGCTCTGGCCCTGAGTTGGTGGCCGAAGACCTGCTGCGCGCCGCGACCTGTCTCGGTGAGATCACCGGACAGGTGACCTCGGAAGACCTCCTAGGGAGCATCTTCTCGACCTTTTGTATCGGGAAATAAAGGAAGTTCCCGAGTGCGGCGGACGGCCCCCGCCCATCGCCAAGCGATCCTGATCGCCGAATCGCTCTCCTCACACTCCAGGATACACGGCCGCATGCCGCGTTCACCGATCGGAGTCTCGGCGATCAGGATGGAAGGCTTCATCGACCAGGCTACAGAGGATGTGGCCCAGCGTGATGTGCAGTTCCTGAATATGAGGAGTCTCGGAAGACGGCACCAGGATCGGCAAATCCACCCGCGTGCGCAGAGCCCCGCCATCACCACCGAGCAAGCCAATCGTGTACAGGCCCAGATGCCGTGCCCGTTCCACCGCGGCAATCAGATTGGGCGACCGCCCCGAGGTGGAGATAGCGATGAGGAGGTCATCGCGTTGGCTGAGGGCTTCGAGCTGGCGAGCGAAGACCTGATCGAAACCCAGATCGTTGCTGATCGCGGTCAGGGCAGATGAGTCGGTGCTGAGCGCCAACGCGGCCAACGCGCGGCGATTCGGCACCCCATAGCGCCCGGTCAGTTCGGCGGCGATGTGTTGCGCATCGGCAGCCGAGCCACCGTTGCCACAGAGCATAATCTTGTGTCCCGCGGCGAGGGTCGCGATCACGCGATCCGCCATGAGCGTGACCGCTGGACCAAGTGTGTCGCGCACCAGGGTGGCCAAGCTGATGTGTCGGTCTAGATGCGCCTCGAATCGGTCGTTCATCAGTTCTCGCATGGGTCTGCGGATCCGCGCTCCGGTGTTCGTGGAACCGACCGCCTCACCGACCCGCATGGTCTAGAATGTGGGCTCAGACGCTCCGAGGTCCCCCCTATGAAGGCCGCGCCCGACATCTTCTCATACCGCAAACATTGGGCCTATAAACTGGGAACGGCCCCCGAGCTCCCGATGTCCCGCGCCGAAATGGATGAATTGGGCTGGGACAGTTGCGACGTCATCATCCTCACCGGGGATGCCTATGTCGATCATGCCTCGTTTGGCATGGCGATCATCGGACGGTTGCTCGAGGCGCAGGGGTTTCGCGTGGGGATCATCGCACAACCCGACTGGACCTCGGTCGCGGATTTCAGACGCTTGGGCCAGCCGAACCTGTTCTTCGGGATCACCGCCGGAAACATGGATTCGATGGTGAATCGTTACACCTCGGATCGTCGTCCGCGCTCGGACGATGCCTACACCCCGAATGCCGATCCGGGGCGGCGCCCCGACCGGGCGGTGATCGTCTATGCGCAGCGCGCGCGCGAGGCCTTCCGCGACGTCCCGATCGTGATCGGTGGGATCGAGGCGAGTCTGCGGCGGATCGCGCATTATGATCACTGGTCCGAGCAGGTGCGGCGCTCTGTGTTGATCGATGCTAAGGCCGATCTCCTCATCTACGGGAATGCCGAACGCGCCCTCGTTGCACTGGCGCATCGGCTCGCACGGGGTGAGGCCATCAGCACGATTCGTGATCTGCGTGGCACGGCCTATCTGACGCGCGGCCGACCACCACACTGGCAGGAGATCGACGCGAGTCAGCTCGCTGCTCCGGTGCGAGCGATCGCTCGCCGTGAGACACCAGACAGCCACGAGGACTCGGCATGCGACAGCCGGGTCACCTCCGAGCGTCCAGGTCTGCCGGTCGCGCCGCCCTCCATGGGCAAGCGCCCTGCCCTGCGCCAGGATCGCACCCGCACGGTGATTCGGCTCCCCTCGTTCGAACAGGTGCGTGACGACCCGGTCCTCTATGCCCATGCGTCACGGGTCTTCCATCAAGAGACCAACCCTGGCAATGCGCGGGCCCTGGTACAAGCACACGGAGATCGTGACGTCTGGTTGAACCCACCGCCCATCCCCTTGACCACGCGGGAACTCGATCGCCTGTATGAATTGCCCTACAGTCGGCGACCCCACAGTCACTACGGCGCGGCGCGGATCCCAGCTTGGGACATGATTCGTTTTTCGATCAACATCATGCGCGGATGTTTTGGTGGGTGCACCTTTTGTTCCATCACCGAGCATGAGGGTCGGATCATCCAGAGCCGATCGGAGGAATCGATCTTGCGCGAGGTCGAGGAAATTCGTGACCGGACCCCGGGCTTCACCGGGACGATTTCGGATCTGGGTGGTCCCACCGCGAATATGTGGCGACTCGCCTGCAAGGATGAACGGATCGAGGCCTCCTGTCGCCGCCCGTCCTGCGTCTTCCCGGGCATCTGTGCGAATCTCGAGACCGACCACAGCCCCTTGATCACACTCTACCGCCGCGCGCGCGCCCTCCCGGGTATCAAGCGTGTGCTGATCGCATCCGGTCTGCGCTACGACCTCGCCGTGCGCTCGCCCGCGTACATCCGCGAACTCGTGACCCATCATGTGGGCGGCTATCTGAAGATTGCTCCCGAACACACCGAGGCGGGTCCGCTTAAGATGATGATGAAGCCGGGTCTGGGCAGCTATGACCGCTTCAAGACGTTATTCGACCACTACTCACGTGAAGCAGGCAAGGAGCAATATCTCATTCCCTACTTCATCGCCGCCCATCCAGGCACGACTGATGAGGACATGTTGAACCTCGCGCTCTGGCTCAAGCGCAATGGACTGCGCCCCGATCAGGTGCAGGCCTTCCTGCCAACGCCCATGGCCGTGGCCTCGGCGATGTACCACACCGCCCGCAATCCATTGCAACGCATCAGCCGCGACGCCCCGACCATCAGCGTGGTGCGCAAACAGCGCCAACGCCGTCTGCACAAGGCCTTTTTGCGCTACCACGACCCGGAGAATTGGCCGCTGTTACGCGCGGCACTCATGTCGATGGGCCGCGCGGATTTGATCGGAAACGGCAAGCGTCACCTGGTGCCGAGTTTCCAGCCGAGCGGAACCGGCCTGCGTCCCGAAGGGCGACGCGCACCACGCAAGGGTCCGCCGCGCCGACCGCGACCTTGAGCGGCGCGTCCGAGCCGCGCGGATCCTCGATCGTCCCGATTCGGTCGGAGTCTGAATGCTTGCGGCGTCGGATTGCTGCGTCAGGATCCGTGATAGATGTCCCAATAGGCTGTGTAGACGCTGATCGTCAGAAGGGGTAGGACGATCAAGAGTCCAAGCAAGATGGGTAAGGAGCCGAGGATCATCAGGAGGATCGCGGCCAGACCATAGAGCAGGAAGGGCAGGATATTCTTCAAACAGCCGAAGAAGCTGAGGCTGAAGGATCGGAGAACCGGGACCTGATCCAAGGCGACCAAACTCGGGGCGAAGAAGACCGCCATCGCCAAGGGAATGGCGAACAGCAGCGCGATCAGGATCGGCAGCAACATCAGGGGTTCGGACAGGATAAGATCGAGTTGCTCGAGATCGAGCTCGGCTAGATTCAGCGGCGCGCTCGAGATGGCCATGACGATGCCGAGGAACAGCACCACCATCAGTAGGAGGATCCCCAGGGTAAACGCCAGGTACAGGAGTCCAACCAGCGCCAGCGGACCCGCTCGGGTGCTGAGGCCACGGAATAAATCGCTGATGGCAAAGCGCTCTCCACTGGCTTGGCGGTGCGCCCCCATCATGAGCCCCGCACTGAGCATCGGCGTGCCGATCGTGACGAGGACGCTCCCGAGCAACGGCAGGAAGCTGAGCATCACAATGATGATGTAGAACAACACAATCGCCCCGATCCAGGCCAAGGGTTGGGCCTTGAACAGTGGCCATGCCGCCGCGATCCACATCCAACCCTGTCCGACGGGGCGAGCCCGCGGCGCCCGCAGCGGATCATCCGTTGTGTCGGCAGGCACTGGCGGTGTCAGATCGGCCTGGGGCGGTGCATAGAGGTGGCTGATCGCATCACCATCCGCCGCCGTCGTCGCCCCGGGTGGTTGATGCGCGAGATAGTGATCCACGACCAGACCGCAAGCCTGACAGACCCCGGTCAGCGCAGCCACGGCGTCGGCACCGCATTTGGGGCAGATGCTCGTCGGCTGGCTCTGCCGGGTTGGCCCGGCCGTGGCGGTGTCGTCCGTGGCGCGCGATGTCGTTGGTTCCCTCGTGGCCTGTTCTCCGTCCGTCGCCGCGCTCTCGACTTCGACCTCAACTTCAACCTTCAGGCCCACGGCATTGAGTGCGGCTTCATAGCGACTCGCCGCCTCGGAACTCAAACCATGTTTGAGCACACGCCCGCGTCCCGAACGAAGCAAATCGCGCGCGACCTCCTCCGCGACCTTGAATTTTGCCGCTAGCTTCGGCACCACCTCCTCAGGCGTGCATCCCGGCATGAGTTCGCCGGCATAGAGGATCCGGTAGCGATCGACCATCTCGATGCTCCTGTCGTGTAGCGATTGGACCGAACCGGGGCCGCTCGCCCCAGTGCGAGAGACGATCCTCGTGGGCCGCCTTCGTGGTGATCAGGCGATCCTCTTCACCACGGCATTCAGGCCGTCATGCGCCGCAACCAGGCGAGAATCCCGGGTTCGGCCTCCCAGACATCACGCATCGCCTCGCGATAGAGCCAGGCCTGATCATCGCTGCCCGGAGTATTGCCCGGAGCGGACAAGCGCGGCTGCTTGATCCGTTTGCGAGTTAAATAGCGCGGGATGCTGGGCAAGCGATTGATCGCGGTCGAAAGCACCAGCCGCGCGCGCTCTTGCCGACCCAGGCGATAGAGGGCGAGCACCTCGCCATAGGCCAGATCGGCGAGGGCGTCATTCGGAAAGCGCCGCGCCAGCGCCAGGGCGCGCTCGTCCTCGCCGTCACGCAGATAGTGATTCATCAACTCGGCGCGAATCCCGTGATGATCTCGCGGGTTCAACTCCAAGAGGGTCTCGAGCGTGCGCACCGCTGCTTGCGACTCGCGCTCCTCCAGCCGACACAGATAGAGACGAAAGAGCAGACGCAGCGCCGGACGATTTTCCAGGATGAGCCAGGGGGTCTGACAGGGTCCCTCGCGTGTCAACAGCTGATCGAGGATGGCGCCGGCGCGCTCAAGTAGGGGTCGAAGCAGCCGATGGGACACCCAGGGATAGGCACTCTCCGGGTGCAGATAGAGCGCGGTGGCCAGATCGTCGAGCACCTCGAGGCTGTCGGCGAGCGCCGGTTGCGTCAAGAGCTGCTCCAGCCAGGCCGCGTTCGACCAGAGGTCGATCTCCTCCGATGGGGCCAGCTGGGTCGAGGTGGGTTTGGTGCCCGGATAGATTGCCGTCCAGTCTGACTCGAGTCGCTGGAGTTCACCCGGCGCGATCAGTCGCGCCGTGATACCGTCGTGCCGTGACTCGGGTGAGGCCGCACGCTCGCTCGGCACGTCCGAGGTCTGGAGTTGGACATCATCGAACAGGGTGAGCTGCCCGGGCAACCAGTCGGGCGCGCGCAGCTGGACGGGTTCGAGCCGATAGTCCGGCAGTGGGCGGGTGTGGATCTGATCGATCCAATCGGTGAGATCCAACAGCATGGGATCGAGCGAATCGGCTTGGCTCGCGATCAGCGCCTGTTGTGGATCGTCAATTGCGTCCGAGAGGAAGGTGTCGAGGCCAGCATGCTCGAGGCCGACGTTGCGAAAGCGTCGACGCCAGAAGCGTGCCCGCTCCCGCGCGACCCAATTCTGATGCTGCGCGGCAAGCAGCGTGATTTCGAGAATAGCCGTGCCCGGATTGTCCGGGTCACTTCGCAACGCGGCTTCAAAGGCGTCCTGGGCCGGGCCGAAGGTGCCCTCGTCAATCGCCATGGTGCAGCGCCGTTGCCAGGCGACCGCCCGCAGCGCGCGACTGCCCTCCGCGCACAGTCGCTCGAGAAAGCGCTGTTTCTTGTGCGTATAACCGAGGCGGTCATAGGCATCACAGAGGATATCGATCGCGGGCTCATATTCGGCATCGAGGTCATCGAGTGCCCCCGCGAAAATGGGCTCGAGTAAGGCGGTCGCGCGGCGCGGTCGATCTTCGTCCAACCAACGCTCCGCGATCTGGGCCAACAAGGGTTCCGGCACCGCCTGGATCGAGAGTGCCTCGCGCAGTCCCTGTTCGGGCAGTTCCTCCAGCAGAATCTCCCAGACGAGTTCGGAGGCGAGTTCGGGCAGGTCCTCGATCCCGCCACAGCAGTCGTCATAGCGGTCGCCCGAACCGCATGGACAGCGCTCATCCGCTGGGTGGGGTTTCAGCCGATGGATCTGAAAGGCGTCGGTGGGTTGTGGTGTGGCGTTCCAGATCGCGGAGCCGAGCAGATACGAGAGACGGCGCTGCTCGTTAGGTTCAAGCGGACCCTCCCGCAGCCCGAGCAGTTCCGGGAGATGCTCCAGTGCCCAAGCCAGAAATTGCTCTGGATCCGGGGCGACGAGGATCTGCCGCACGGCGCGCTGGATCATCTGTTCGAAGCGTTGGGCATCGGCCATGTCATGGTTCGGCATCGCGGTCTCCTCCGTCGGCTGGAGGTCGGTCGTGAAAGCAGCCCGCTCAAGCGGAGCGGGGCCGGTCTGCCCATGGGGTTGCATGCACCGCATTCGACAAACAGCAATCGGTCGTCGTCAGGAAGACCATATTGAGGCTGATTTTAAACCTTCGTGGGTTCATCGTGTCGATGATCTGGCACAGGGTCCGTCGCGACGTGCCATCCGCGCAACCCTGTCTCGTCAACGAACCTCGTCTATAGTTGCCGCAGAACCAATCTCGATGCCCCACCATGCCTGAAGCCAAGGTCAGAATCTTCGTCTCCTCGCCCTCCGATCTCGAGCACGAGCGTGCGCTCGTGAAGGACGTGATCGCGGCGCTCACTCAAGAGTATCTGCCCTATTTTGATCTTCAGGCGATTCTCTGGGAAGAAGAGGCCTTGACGGCCGCGCAAAGTTTCCAGGCGGGTCTCTTGCGCCCATCCGAGTGCGAGATCGTGCTGGTGATGCTCTGGACCCGACTCGGGACCCCGCTGGCCGAGGATCCCTACGGCGGCATGACGGGGACCGAATGGGAGTTCGTGGATGCGGTGCGGGCCTCGGCCCACACCGGTCGCCCCGAGGTGCTGGTCTATAAGAAGTCCGCGCCACGCATGGTGGATGTCAATGATGCCGAGGCGACGCGCGAGGCCCTGGCCGATCGACACCGCCTCGACGCCTTCTTTCGCGAGCATTTCTTCAATCCCGATGGCAGTTTCAGTCGCGCGTTTCGGGAGTTCGCCAACGACCGATCGTTTCGGCAGCTGCTCGAGACCCAGCTGCGCAAGTTGCTCAATCGGCGCATCAGCGCCGAGCGGCGCCTGGCCGCGGACGCCGGTGATTGGCGTGGCAGTCCCTTTCGTGACGGTGTGTCATTCGAACTCAAGGACGAACGGGTCTTCACGGGCCGTGAGACCGAGAGCCGCGAGCTGATCGGGCGGCTGGATCACCTGCAGGGTGCGGGGCGTGGCCTGCTGCTGCTCAGCGGGGCGAGTGGCGTGGGCAAGAGTTCGCTGATTCGCGCCGGTCTCTTGCCGCGCCTGGTGCGTCCCTTCCTCTTCCCCGGAATTGCCGGCTGCCGCTGGGGCCTGGTCGAACTGGGGCGGGAGACCCCGCTCGCGGCACTGTCGCGAGCGCTCGCCGGGACCGGCATGCTGGGTCCGGCGCTGGATGCCTTTGGGCTGGACCGCGAGCGTCTGGAGCGGCTGCTGCTCAGCGAGCCGGCGGTGGCGGCGGACCAGATCCAAGCCGCCCTGAATCAGCTCGGTGCCGCCCCCGCCATGCGCGGGACCGGCGTCGAGGGTCGTCTGCAATTGGCGATCATCATCGATCCGCTCGACCCGCTCTTCGAGTCCGCCGCGGGGGTGGTGCCGGGGGCGCGGGACTTGGTCCGGGCGCTTGCGCGGCTCGCCGCCCGCGAGGGGGTGTGGGTGATCGCCTCGTTGCGCAGCGATCATCTCGAGCGTCTCGCCGACCTGCCGGAATTGGTGACGCTGCTCGATGAGCACAGTTGGTATCAAGTCGAGCCGCCGCCCCCGGCGCGCATCCGCCAGGTGATCGAGATCCCGGCACGCATGGCCGGGATTGAATACGAAGCCATGACCGGCGCGGACAGCCAGGGATTGGTCGAGATCCTGGAGGCGGAGGCCAGTCGGCTCGAACACTGGCCAGCGGTTCTGGCGCCGGCCCTCAACGCCATCTATCGGCGGGCGACCGAGACCGCGTCAGTGTCCGCCGACGCGCCGATCCACCGGGTCTTGACCCTCGCGGACTATCGTCAGGTCGGCGGCTTGTCAGGTACCCTCCTGCACCGCGCCGAGACACTCTGGACGGATCTCGATGCCGCGCTCCAGGGCGCCCTGCCCGTCCTGTGCCGCGCCCTGGTGGCCCTCGAAGGGGGTGGGCGGTCACAGCTGGCGGCACGCAAGGGCGATCTTGGAACGCTGCGACGCAACCCGATGGTCGCGCAGTTGCTCGAGCGCCTGATCGCGGCGCGCCTGATCGTGGCCGACGCCGTGGTCGATCCGGGGGGGCGTCGTGACTGTGGTCAGGGTCCGCCGACCCTGATCGAGTCGCTGCGCCAACTGCTCGCCCAGAGCGGCGAGGAATGGCGAGAGCGACTGCGTGGCAAAGGCACCGCCCCGGTTCTGGAGGATCTCGGCACGGAGCGTGGGTTTGCGCTCGCGGGCGAGTCCGAGCTGAGCCCAGTGATCCCCGGCACCGCCGCCCCGGCGGACGCGACGCCAGCGCCGAACTGGGCCGAGCATCGCCCGGTCGTCACCTTGATCCACCCAGTACTCTTTCAGCACTGGTCGCCGGTGCGCGACTGGCTGGACGAACCCGCGCACCGACGCGACCTGATCCTGCGCTATCAGATCTCGCGTCAGTCCCGACTGTGGCGCCGCACCGATTGCAACCGTGAGTATCTCCTTGGTGAGCGCGGCTATGCCGCGGCCCGGCGCTTCGCCGAGGAGCACCCAGACGAACTCGAGCCGCTCGAACAGCAATTCCTGGAGCAATCACAGCAGTACCTGGTCTATCAGCGGGCGCGCAATCGCTGGGCACGCCTGTTCGGTCTGACCTTAGCCACCCTCCTGGTCTTCTCCACCTCGGCCGCCCTCTGGGCTTGGAACGCCTCGCGTGAGGCGACCTTGAACTTGCAGCGCAGCCTGCTGAAGGCGGCCGATCTGGCCGTGCAGCGTGGCAACACCCCCGAGGCGGTGCGGCTGGCACTGGGCGCGGGCCCCTATCTGCCGAAGGCCGCGACCGATACCCTGAGCCGAGCCTTTACCGCCAACCGATTGATCGCCATGGTGCAATCGGATGTCGCGCCGGGCGTCCAGCCGATGTCACCGGCCTTTCGCGATGATGGGCAGCAGCTGGTGACCCAATCCACTGGCAAGGGCGCGGAACTCTGGGAGCTGGATGGTCAACGCTTTCGATCCTTGGGAATCCTGGCGGATCCCGCGCTGGCGATTCACTCGATTCGCTTCATCGGCACCGAATCCGAGATGATCCTCGGCATCGGCGAGCGCGGGATCTGGCGTCTTCCGGCGCGTTCTGATCAGCCGCCGGATTGGGCGTGTGGCGCACGCTCGGACAGCCCCATCGCCATCGCCCCGAACCAGCGCTTTCTCGCCGTTTCACACGGGGCGCCGCAGGACCGCTTCGCCGTGTGCGTCCTCGATCTGACCCGTCCCGGCGCACCTCTTTGGGATCTCCCGATCCATCGCGGGGAGGTGCGCAGCCTGGTCTTCTCGCCTGATAGCGAACAGCTCTTGACCGCCTCGCGCGACGGATCGGCGCGCCTGCTTGAGCGCGCGACCGGTACCGAGCAAGCTGTGTTCCCGCGGCGCGGGTCGCTCGGACGTCCGGCCAATTCAGCCCGTTTCGACCCCGCGGGCCGTCGCGTTGCGGTCGCCTCGGCCGATGAACGGATTCGCGTCTACGACCTCGCCGGCCAGGAACTGGCCGAACTCGGCGTGCTCGAACGCGATGGTCGGTCGATCCGAATCCACAAGTCGGCCGTGCGCGAGGCGGTCTTCGCACCGGATGGACAGGATCTGGTCGCGGGCGATGACAGCGGTCAGGTGGTGCGCTGGCATCTGCCGAGTGGGCGCGCGGAGATCCTCGGGCACCATGGGTTGAGCGTCGAGCATCTGCGGATCGGTCAGCGCTCCGATGTAGAGGATCACGAGCCGCTGGTCTTGAGCGCATCGCTCGATAAGACCGCACGCCTGTGGGGCCTGATCACGGGGCGGGAGGTCGCGACCTTCAGTCACGACGAGGCCGTCTCCGATGCCCGCTTCAGCGATGATGGTCAGCGGATCCTGACCTATTCGGATCTGGATGGATCCGCGCGACTTTGGTCGGCGCGACCGCTCGAGACCCTCGCATTCCATCTGCCCAGCGAGGATCATGTCTGGCATCTCGCGATGGCCGCCGTTCCTCCCGCCGCCGATGCCGACCCGAACGATCGCGGGACGACCCTGCTCGCCACCGCGGCCTTCGATGGCCGCGTCGCGGTGTGGGAGCAGGCGCGTCGTGCCGACACCGTCTCGCCACCCCTGCTGCGTTGGACGCTCACCGGCCACCAGGGCCGAGTGCGGCGTGTCGCCTTTTCCCCGGCGGCGGATCAAGTGGCGAGCGTGGGACACGATGGCACGGCTTGGGTGTGGGACCTCGACACCGGGCAGGGTTGTCCGCTTCATCTGACCACGGACGGCCTGCCGTGTCAGGACCAGGGTCCCGCCTGCCCGAATGGTCAGTGGGCGCTCTTCTCACCGGACGGATCCTGGCTCCTGACGACCTCGAGCGAACCGGATCGCCCGGTGCGGCTGTGGGATCCGAAATCCTGCGCGCCCGTGGCGAGCGAACCGCCGTGGGGCGACTTCATCGCGGGGGTTCCGGCGGCGACGCTTGCACGCGGGCCGGATGGAACGACCTGGGTCGGCCTCGGCGATGAGACCGGGGGGGTGCGTGTCTTACGCGCCAATGATAAAGGGGTTTGGAGTGCGGTCTGTGCCACCTCGATCCATACCAGTGTCATCACCGATCTGGCCTTCTCCCCCGATCTCAAGCAACTGGCGACGGTGAGCGAGGACGGGCGTGCCGCCTTGCTCGCGCTGTCCCCGCAGGCCTGTACGCTGCGGCATCTGTTGGAGCCTCAGGCCGGGGCACTCTACAGCGTGGACTTCGCCCCCGACGGTCAGGAGCTGGTGACGGCAGCCCTGGATGCACGCGCGCAACTCTGGTCGACCCATGGCCATCTGATCGCGGAGTTGGTCGATCACAAGGACCGGATCTATTCTGCGCAATTCAGTGCCGATGGCCGTTGGATCCTGACCGCGTCGCGGGATGGCACGGTGCGCATGTGGCAGCGTCCACGTCGTGCGAGCGACACGGTGCTCGAACCCTTTCTGATCCTATCGGCCGATTTTGGAGGGGTCGCCTTTGCCGCGTTCAGTCCGGACGGACAGAGTATCGGCGCGGCTTACTGGGACAACACCACCTTGCTCTGGCGGCTCTGGACCGAGGAAACGGGTCCAGCGCCGCGTCTCGACGCCGTGTGGGGGCGGGACCGTTCGCGCTTGGCGCTGATCCGCGAAGCGGAGCGCTTCAAACAGGAGAACTGGCTCGATCATCCACGTCGCTCAGCCGAGTAAGCCCACGCCGAGCCCCCCCTAGACAGCCCTAGACAGCCCTAGACAGCCCTCGTCGAGTCAGCGATGGGGCCGCGGGGCCGCTCGCGTCATCGGGATCCCGACCGGGCGCACCAGCACGGCCGGTGTGATGCATACCCATGTTCGCGCCAGCCAGGGCGTTCGGCCGACGCGATAAAAAAGCGACCAGACGCGCTCGGAGACGAGTTCAATGGCAGGTCTTGGATTCGGGGTGCGTGGCCCGATGCGCGAGGGCGAGGGCTTGGGCGGCGGCGAATTCCGCATCGCTCATCTGGCTGCCGACGATGTTACGCAGGAGATCGGCATCCTGATCACCTTGCGCGATCGCCAAGGTGAGCCAGAAGTGCGCCTGGGCGAGATCGATCTCCACCCCGCGCCCTTCCGCATAGATGAGACCCAGGGCATATTGGGCATCGACCTCGCCACGCTCGGCAGCCGCGCGGATGCGCGCGACCTTCGAGGGATCATGACGCAGGAGGATCAGGTCCTTCAGATAGCTGTTATCGGGCCGGGTCATGGTCGTGTGTCCTTCTCGGGCGAGTCGAAGGATGGAGGATACTCGACTCCTTGCCGGCGTGCGTGTTGGTGCGACCTTGCTCGCGCACCGCTGCTCCCATGACCGCCCTGCGATCGCATGTTGGGACTTTGCAGAAACGGGAGAGCATGATATCTTTCCGCGTCTTGACTTGCTCGAAGCTCGTCCTAGCGAATTTTCAGGGATTCCGTCATGTCCAAGATCTGCCAAGTCACCGGTAAGCGACCGATGGTCGGCAACAATGTCTCTCACGCGAACAACAAGACGAAGCGACGTTTTCTGCCGAATCTTCACGATCGACGCTTCTGGGTCGCGTCCGAGCAACGCTGGGTGAAGTTGCGCGTCTCGACCAAAGGGATGCGTGTCATCGACAAACGTGGGATCGATGTGGTGCTCGGCGAGATCCGTGCCCGCGGTGATAAGGTCTAACGGGAGAACTCGAGATGGCGAAGGCAGCACGCGATAAGATCCGGCTCAATTCCAGTGCCGGCACCGGTCATTTCTACACCACGACCAAGAACAAGCGAAACCAACCGGGAAAGATGGAGATCAAGAAATTCGATCCCGTCGTCCGTCAGCATGTGCTCTATAAAGAGGGCAAGATCAAATAGGATCCACGGGCGTCCCGGTGGCATCAAGGCCCGCTCAAGCGGGCTTTTTTGTGCCTGAACGTCCGCTCGGTCCGCCCATCTCGGTCGTGCGGCGACGATCATCGCCGCGTCGCGATCCCCTCCTCGACCCACCCGAGCGCGTCCGAGCCAGGCCTTAGGCTCCAGGGTTCAGGGCTGGCAAGACGGCGCGCTTGACCGGGATGCGATGGGTCAGGCGGCGCAGGATCTCCGTGCGCCGACTGACTTCATGGGTGAACTCGCGTTTCCAGCGAGGGAAATCGAGATCCGCCGGACGCTGGCCGTAGAGCGCGGCGTCGAGTTCCTGGATCAGTTGCGCGAGCCTTGCCGCATCGGCCCTGGGACGGAGCGTCAGGATGAGTTTGACCAGGTTGGGCTGCGTGATCTCGCCCTGGAAGCGCAAGCGGCTGCGGGCACCCTGTGCGAAGCGGTTGCACCAATCGACTGGATCGGTGGCGCCATTGGCCTGATGAACACAGCTCAAAAACCGGCTACTGCGCGGCCGCGCTGCCTGGAGTGCCGCGCGTGAACGGGCCAGGATGACCGCGGGTCGCAGGGGTTCGATCAGGGCCAGCCCACGCTGCCGCAGCCGCAGGTGGAGCGTCGCGAGGCGCGCCTGCACGGCCGCCAGGCGACCCGGGTGCGGCCTGGTCCGCGTGCCACTCAGACGCCCGGTGTGCGCACCATAGAGGACCCCGCCCCAGTAGCCTGCGATGACCAAGAGGATGGCGACGAACGGCAGCCAAACCAGCCCCCACTCAGGCGCGCCGGCGAGCGCCGCGGGCATCCCCAAACCGTTGCCCGCTCCCCCAATGGACAGGATACGCATCGGCAGACGCGCGACCTCTGGTGTCCCCAGTTGAGTGTTCCACCAGGTCAGGCTGATTTCCGGCAGCACCAGGCGCCCGGTCGCTTGAGGGACCAGGGTGTAGAACTCGACACGACGGGCAAACAGCCCCTGACGGTCAGGGGTCAGACCGCCCTCGCTCACCACCTGTTCGCGATAGACCCGCAGTCCGGGGTTCGTGAGTTGATCCACCAGGCTCGGAAGCTGCGCCGGGGTGGCGCCGATGGCGTTCAGCTCAAGCGCGAGTGTCACCGGCTGCCCGGGCACCAGCTCCTCTTCGCGCTCGATGGTCGCGTTCAGACTCAAGGACTGCAACGGCAACCAGGGACTGACGGTGGCGATCGCGGGCTGGACCCGCAGCCGCATGGGCTGATCCGCCGTGGCCTCGAAGCGCTGCGAGGAGCCGCCGTAACCGCGGACGTTTCCAATGACGCTGATCGGTGGAATCTCCAGGTCCCCGGCGCGCAGCGGGATCAGGATGAGCTGAAAGCGATTGACGATCTCGCGCCGACCTCGACCCAGATCCTGGACCTCAAGGGTTGGTCCTTCGAGTCGCTGGATCAGCACGTCACCGGAGATCGGCAACTCCAGACTGGCCTCGCTCGGATTCTCGCCACTGATTAAGCGAACATCGAGCACGATCGGCTGTTGCAGATAGGGCTCCTGGCTCCCGAGCCTGACCTCGAGTCGGGGCGGCGAACCCTGCGCCGGTCCGGTCGCGGGTGCGGAGTAGGGACCCGGGTAGGGAGTCGGTCGCCCCCCTGGGGCTTGACCCGGCATGCCAGGATAGACCGGCTGGGGATAACCACCGGACCATCCCGGCATCATCGGCTGGGGGGCTGGAAGTGGACCCGGCGGTGTCCCTTCGGCATGGCTTTGGGGTGGCTGCCGGAACTCCCACGGACTCTGTCGTGGGGCTGCCGGCGGACCGGAACCAACTGGCGCTTGGGGATAGCTGCCCTGGGGCGGACCGGGGGCATGGCCGGGCGGTGGTCCCGCCGCTGGGCCATAGGGCGGTCCATAGGGCCAGCCCCAGGTTGCCGTGCTGATCAGGCAGAGCACGACGAACAGAGGCACAAGAAGGCGGTCGCGCCGCCCCCCCTGATCCACGGCCATCCTCGGGTGCGCGGAAATCACCACGGGCGATTCTCCAACAGCGGGGTGCTTCCTCCTTGGATCCAGCGTAACTCCTCGAGTCGGTACTGATTGCGTAGCAGGATGGCAGGGCTCCCCTCGACCTGTTTCAAGCGTTGTTCCATCAGGGCCAGACCCGCGGCATTCGCGTCCGCATCCTCGCCCGCGCCCTCTTCGCCAAGGCCCTCCGCGCCTTGTGGGTCACCCACATCGTCGGCGAGTTGATCGAACTGCGTGATCGCTGCGCCCGCATCCGCATCCGAGACACGCTCCGGCGGCATCGCCTCAGTCGATGAGGCCGGCGCGGACCCCTCTGGGCGGCGCCCCGACCGGTCCATGCGATCGGTCTCGTCACCCTCCGCCCGCGCAGCCGGCGCCGCATCGCCGGGTTCTGTGCCAGCGCCCGTCTCCTCACCCGCGTCTGGTGCATCAGGGTCGGCCGCTGGATCGGTGTCGGACCCTGCCCTATCCGGTTCTGGCCCTGGATCCGGCGGGGGTTCAGGGGGCGTTGGACCCGGCTCGGAGGTGGGCCGCTCCTCCGTCCCGGACGCGATCTCGGAATCCGGGGGACCGGCCGCATCCGCTCGCCCAGCGGTGGTGTCGCCACCGCCACCCTGCTCATCGCGATCCTCGGAGGATGCGGCCCCGGCGCTGGCCGAGTCCCCGGCGGAGCCTTCACCCGCGGTCGTCTCCTCGTCTGGGGCACCTCTTGATGCATCCATCTCATCGGCACCGCCCGCGGCGGAGGGCTCGCCCGGCTGCTCGCCGGTCGCACCCTCGTCCGCGGACGGCTGAGCACCGCTGCCCGGGCCTTGCGAGTCGCCCGAGTCGTCTTCTCCCTCGCTGTCCTGTCCCGCTTGGCTCTGCTCCGCGGCATCGTCTTGCGCGGTCTCCGAGTCCTGCTGCGCGGACTCACCCTGCTCGTCGGACGCGCTCTGTTCCGAGGGCTCGGATGGCTCCTGCTCCTCGTCGGGCTGATCCTGCGCAAGGCGCTCGGTCTCGCGAAATTGCTCCTGCTCGAGACGCGCCAACGTGGCGCGCGTCACGGCGAGATTGTGCGCCGCGTCCTCATGGTCGGGCTGCTGGCGCAGCACGGACTCATAGGCCGCGGCAGCCCCGGTGTAGTCACCGCGCTCGAAGCGGGTATTGCCCAGGTTGTAGCGGGCCGACTGGGCGTACTGGCCCTGCTCGGCGGCGAGGAACGCGCTCTCGGCCTCCTCGAGCCGCCCGGCCCGATAGAGGGCGACGCCTTTGCGATAGGGCTCGCGGAACTGCTCCGCCGCACCCTCGGCATCACCGGCTTGATACTGCTCAAAGGCCTTCTGCTCGGTGGTTTTGAACCAATCGGCCGCGACCAGGCCAGGGTGAGCCAGTCCGCAGAACCCACTGACGAGGATCAGCAGGGGTCCGACCGGTCCGTGGCGTGCGCTCGGCACGCGAGTCGCCGGCGTGCCCAGGGGGGGTGTTCGGGTCTTCATCGCCCTGGCCTCCGGCGCGCACCAAGGGCACGCAGCTGAGGGAGGAGCAGGAACATCACCAGGGCCACTGGAATCCAGAAGCGTTCGTTCCAGATATAGGTGCGTTCGTCACGAGTCTGCGGCGGTCCGCCCGACCGGGTCGCGGCACGCAGGATGGCCGCGGTATCCTCGTCACGGAAATCGGCGCGGCGATACAGCCCACCGCCCGCGGCGGCAAGGTCCATCAGCAGCGCTTCATCAAGCGCCGAGCGCACCGGTTCGCCGCGCGCATCCCGCAGCACGCCCCCGCCGGGCGCGGGGACCTCGCCGCCGCTCGTGGAGCCGACCCCAAGCGTATGGAAGACCACGCCCTGGGCCGCCAAGCGGGCGACCTGCTCCGGGAGATCCGGTTCCTCGAAGTCGCCGTCGGAGATCAAGAGAATGGCGCGCGCACTCTCGGCAGGAAGGCCGGCGAGCAGTTGTTCGGCGAGGGTCAAGGCGGCGGCGAGGCGACTTCCCTGCAGATTCGGACTCGCCAGATCCGTGGTGAGCGCGGGCAAGGCATTGAGGATGCTCTGGGTCTCATCGGTCAAGGGCGAGATCACCAGCGGGACGGTGGCGAAGACGATCAAGCCGAGCCGCAGCTCGCGGTTTTTCTGAATCAGGTCACTCATCTCATGCCGGGCGCGCGCCAGGCGATTCGGACTCACGTCGGCGACCTGCATGGAACGCGACAGATCCAGCAGCACCAGCAGATGGTTGCCGGGATGGAAGAGTCGCACATCGGTCGCATCCCACCGCGGTCCCGCCATTGCCACCAGCAGCAGGGTCCAGAGCAGGCTCCAACGCAGGTCGCGGCGCCAGCGCTCGGGTGCGCGCAGTTCGCGCGTTCCGGTCAAGTGCGGCAGCAGATGGGGGTCGGCGTAGCGATGCAGCGGACCCTGCGCGGCCCGGATGGCACTGCGCCTGAGCCAATAGGCCACGGGCAGCAGCATCAGCAGACCAAGCAACCAGAACGGCTGGGCAAAATGCAGTCCGCCTTCCATCATGGGGTCGGCCCCGTGAGGAAACGCGCCCGACCCGCCGGGAAGAGACCCAGGGCAAGCAGCGCGATGAGGGCCACGCCGAGCGGCCACCGATAGAGTGGCTGCGGCAGATAGGCGGTGCGCGTCTCCGCCTCGGTCTTCTCCAACTGATCGATGCGTGCGGAGATGGTTTCGAGGGCGCGCGTATCGGTGGCGCGAAAGTAGGCGCCGCCGGTGCGTTCGGCGATCTCCTGTAAGGTCCCCTCGTCCATCGTCAGATCGTCGCGATAGCGCACCACGCCCTCCTCGAGGATGGGAATCCGTGCCTCGGTACTGCCCACGCCGATCACATAGACTCGCACCCCGAGCTGTCGGGCCAGGTCCGCGGACTCGAGCGGCGAGAAATGGCCCGCATTGTTGTCCCCATCGGCAATCACGATCAAGATCCGGGAGCCTTCAGGGCGTTCACGCAGTCGCGCGGCCCCAAGCGCGATGGCGTCGCCCAGCGCGGTCGCGGGTCCGGCGATGCTGGGGACGATGCCGTCGAGCAGTTGGCGGACCGCCAGGCGGTCAAGGCTCAGGGGGGCCAGCACGAAGGCCTGGGTGCCGAACACCACGAGCCCGACGCGGTCGCCGTTGCGCCCGTCGATGAAACGGCCCATGACCCCCCGCACCACGCTCATGCGATTGACCGGGCGGCCCTCGACGGTGAAGTCCAGGGCCTCCATGGAGTGCGAGGCATCAACCGCGATCATGAGGTCATAACCCGGGGTGCTGATCTCGGTATAGGGCATCAGCCACTGCGGGCGCATCAGGGTGAGCACCAGTGCGATCCAGAGCAGCGCGAGCAAGAGACGGTAGAGCCACCCACCCAGACGCAGGCGCGGTCGGCGCACGCTGAAGGCGGCCTCCAAGGTGCTCAGTTGAGGATGCCGGAGCGTCACCTGCTGGCCCTCGAGCGTCTGCGTGCGATCGGCGGCATCGCCCCGCTCGGGCCACAGCCAGTGGAGCAGGAGCGGAAGCGGCAAGAGGAGTGCGGCCCAAGGCCAATGGAACTCGAACATGGGGCGGCCTTAACGGATCGGGCCAGGGCGCGCTGATCGCCCCGGTGCACGCGGGCTCCCATTCCAGGGTCGCCACCGCCACCACCGCCCCCGCGCGTCCGCGACGGTGACCCAGGCCAGTGCGGCGTCGATCAGATGCAGGAGATCCTGAGCCGTACCGGCTTCCGGTTGATGCTCCGGCGGGGCATAGGGGCCAAGGATGAGGACGCGCGCGCGCTCGGACCAGGAAAAACCACGGGGATCATGCTGGGTCAACCAGGCGAGCCAAGCCTCTCCTTGCAAACCCGCGCAGGCCTCCCGTCCCAGCCGCGCCATGGCGATGCGTCGCAACAGTTCGGAGAACTCACCGAGCAGCGCGCGCGGGTCCTGTCGCCGCGCGACGCGACGCCGCAAATCACGCAGGGCGGCGGCCGCCTCCCAGCGCCAGGTGCCGAGTGTGAGACCCGGCAGCGGAATACGCACGCTGAGCGGTGCGCGCCAACGCCAGAGCAGCAGCCCCGCCGCGATCAGGGCCAGCGCCACCAGCCACCATCCGGGGGCGAGCGGCCACCAGGGGAGCGGCGGGATCTCATGGATATCGCGCAACAGGGCAGTCTGTTGGAGGGATGGGGAGAGGGTCTCCATCGCGCCTATTGACCTCACACGGCCCGCGATCGCGCGCGCTGCTCGAGGGCGCGGATCAGGCTGAGGTGGATCTCGGTGTCCGTGCGCACCGGCAGCAACAGGATGCCGAGCCGCTGGGTGATCGCTTGGAGCAGGGCGCGTCGTCCCTCCCAGGCGAGATGGTAGGCCGCGCGTGCCGCCGGATCATCGGTATCGACCTCGATTAGGGTGCCATCGGTGCCCATAAAGGTGGTGTAACCCATCGCGGGAATCTCCCAATCCGCCGGATCATCGATCGGGATCAGGACCACCGAGTTGCGCTGGCCGAGATCACCGAGGGTGCGCTCCAGTCCCATGGCATCCCGATTGAGATCGGCGATCACGAACACCAAGGAGCCGGTGGGCAGCCCCGCGGTCGCCCGGCGCAAGGCGCCGCCGAGACAGTCGATGGAGGGATCGAGTTCGGCGCCCGGTTCCGTCAGGGTGCGTAACAACTGCCAGAGTGCGCGCCGGCCGCGCGAGGGCTGAAAATGCTGCAGTCCAGCGGCCGGGTCACCGAAGACCAGACCGCCGACGCGATCGTTCAAGCGGGAGGCTGCCCAGCCAATCAAGGCGGCCGCGCGCGCGGCCTGAACCGACTTGAAGGTGCCGCGCGTGCCGAACGCCATGTGTGGTCCTTTATCGACGCAGAGCACCACCGAGCGTTCGCGCTCCTCGCGGAAGATCTTCATGTGCGGCTCATTGATGCGCGCGGTGACCTTCCAGTCCATGTAACGAATGTCGTCGCCCTCGCGATACTCGCGCACCTCCTCGAAATTGACCCCCGCGCCTCGGAACACCGAGGCATAGAGCCCGGTAAAGGTCGAGTTGACCAGGTGATGGGATGACATGCCCAGGGTATGGGCCTGATGACGCAGCTCCAGGAGATCGTCGAGACGGGGGTAGAGACTCATGGCGTCGGCGTCCAGCCCTAGGGAATGGCCACCAGCGTCAACAGCCGATCGACGAAGGCATCCGTGGTGATGCCCTCGGCCTCGGCCTCGAAGGTGAGCAGCAAGCGGTGGCGCAGGATCGCGGGCACGACGGACTGGATGTGATGGGGTGCGACGAACTCATCGCCATCGAGCCAGGCGCGGGCACGGGCGCAGCGGGCGACCGCGATGCTCGCGCGCGGCGAGGCCCCGAAGCGGCACCAGCGTCCGAGATCCGGATCATAGCGCCGCGGCTGCCGGGTGGCTTGGATCAGATCGACGATGTAGTGATGCAGCTTGGGGTCGAGATAGAGCGCGGAGACGTCACGCCGCATCCTGAAGAGATCGGCCTGCGACAAGGGGGCGGCCGGACGCGCCGCGGGTTCGCCGCGCTGTTGCGCGTCGAGTTCGAGGATCTTCAGCTCCTCCTCGCGACTCGGGTAGGTCACGACCGCCTGCATCAGGAAGCGATCGAGCTGGGCCTCGGGCAGGTGATAGGTGCCCTCTTGCTCGACGGGATTCTGTGTCGCCAGCACCATGAAGAGGTCCGGCAAGGGATAGGTGCGCAGACCCACGGTGATCTGGTGTTCCGCCATGGCCTCCAGCAAGGCGGACTGCACCTTGGCCGGGGCGCGATTCACCTCGTCGGCGAGCAGGATATTGTGAAAGAGCGGGCCTGGGCGGAACTCGAACTCGCCCTTCTCGTGGCGATAGATGTCCGTGCCGATGAGGTCCGAGGGCAAGAGGTCGGGGGTGAATTGAATCCGATGGAAATCCCCCTCCACGGCCTCGGCGAGGGCCTTCACCGCCGTGGTCTTGGCCAGTCCCGGCATGCCCTCGACCAGCAGATGTCCATCGCTGAGCAGACAGATCAGCATGCTGTCGATGAAATCAGCCTGCCCGATGATCTGAGCGGCGATGTGGTCGCGAACGGGCTTGAGATCGGTGGGCGTCATGCTCGGGCACTTCTCGGCAGAATGGCGGACCCGAAGGGTTCGGGGGGCGACTCCGGTCAAGGCCTGCAGGGTCGCCGGACAGGGTTGAGTGCTGGAGGTCCGACGTGGCGACTGGAGTGGTCCGGCCGACGACGTGACTGCATCAGCGATTGACGGATCGACAGCGGGCCGCCTCCGGGCGGGCCAACCGGCCGCGCCGATAGCCCGCGATGTCAAACTCCATCGTTTGCGCACCATTCGGAAGAGCAATGCTCAGCATTGACTCACTCCGCCTGGCTATGCTCGGTCTTTTTACACTTGAGTGCAAGCCTCCTCGGCAGCGTCCTCTCTCGGTCCATGGCACGCACCTTGGGTGCCCGCCGGCAGGGTTCGATCCCGTGGCCGCCCCCGGATGATCAGGGTCCTGCGCGATGCCCTCGGCGCGCCCCGGCGCCGGCTTGACAAGGCGGTTGTACACATGCATCCGAACCGCCCGGCGCGGGGTCGGCGACGACACCGAGGCGATCCAGTGGGGTTGAGCACGAATCGTCAAACCGTTGATTTCATGGGGCGGATTGCATGCGGTCAAGATTTGACCGATTTGTTCCGAAGCAAGACAGGACAAGCCTTCCGTTCGGCTTGGAGACCACTTCTTCACAAACTTATCCACAGATTTTGTTGGCATCTGTGAAATGCCCTCTATTCTGTGCGTGTTGCTTCGCTGTGACGAGACAGGGTCCGAAGAATGACCGCTAAGTGACGGTTTCGCAGTCCGTGTTCAGTCGTCCAGCATTCCGCGCTCGGGTCACCCGCGTGATGGTCCTACACCGCGTGACCCGTTGCGGCCACGCGATGCGGAACCACCCGCGCAGTGGACCAGGCGGTGAGCCGTCTCAGGTTCCGGCGGCCTCGTTATCGAACAGCACCTGGGTCGGCCCCAGGGCCGCCACGCGCGCCACCGGCAGGTCGGCACCCTTGCGCCATGCCGCGAGGGCCTCGCGTTTGCTGCTGCCCGTGACCAGGATCAGGCGCACGGGCGCAGCCGCCAGGGCCATGGGGGTGAGGGTGACCCGCTCGGGTGGCGGTTTCGGTGCGCCGTGAACCGGCGCGGCACGAATCCCCTCGGCGGTGCTCTGACCGGGAAAGAGACTGGCGGTATGGCCGTCCTCGCCCATGCCGAGCAGGATCAGATCGACCGGCAGCACGGCGGCGAGCAGTCGATCGTAGCGGGCCGCCGCGAGCTCGGGCCCCAACTCCGATGGGATCCAATGCAGATGCTCGGTGGGAATGGGCACATGCGCGCTGAAGACCTCCGTGATGGCACGACTGTTGCGTTCAGGGTGATCGGGTGGCAGGCAGCGTTCGTCGCCGAGGTAGAGATACCACCGTGCCCAATCCTCGGCCTCGTCCACCAGCTGGGCGTAGGCCTCGAGTGGCGTCCGCCCGCCCGCCAGGACACAGCGAAAGCGCCCCTGCGCGGCGATCGCGCGGCGGGCTGCCGCGCTGATGCGTCGCGCGGTTTCCGTGGCGACGGCGGCGGCGGAATCGAATTGCTCGAACTGGACCTGGGATTCGACCATGGCGTAGTCCTCCGTTTGGTGGTGGTTCTGGTTTTTAGGTGTCGGTAAGGTTGGTGTCAGCGGGTTCAGGCTGGCATATCGCACCAGCGGAATCCAGCCCGATGTCACCGGCGGCCGCCGCGCATTGCCGCACGCGTCGAATGGGCCTCAAACAGCCCCTCTGGGTTAAACTTCGGCCTTTCATCCACATGACCGAGACCGCTCGCGCCGCCGCCATGAAGATCCTGCTGATCGACGACTCCAAGGTCACCCGCTATGCCTTGCGCATCGAACTGCAACAGCTCGGGCTCGACGTTGAGACAGCGGATTCCGCCGAAGCCGGCTTGGAAATCCTGAAGACGCAGGTGCCGGATGCCATCTTCATGGACCATGTGATGCCGGGCTTGAACGGCCTGGAGGCCATGGAGATCATCCGCACCGACCCGCGCACGGCCCAGATTCCGATCGTTCTCTGTGCCTCTCAGGAGGATGGGGACTTCGCCGCCTTGGCGCGGCGCAAGGGGATCTTGAGCATCCTGCCGAAGTCGCTCGTCACGGAACGCCTGCCCCAGATCATCGCGGAGTTGCGCCAGGTGCTCGCCGGGACCCCGCCGCGCGCGGGTGGGGAGCCGGCGGCGCCGCCCGCCCCCGCAGGCGGGCTCGCGCGGAGCGCGACGGCACCGCTCGAATCCATCGACCCACGGGCACTGCGCGGTTTGATCGACGAACGGCTCGAGGCCGGGATCAACAAGCATCTGACGCAACTGGTCGAATCCCTGCGGCGCGATCTCACTGAGATGTTGATGGCCGAGACCCGCCATCTCGTCGATGCCCGACTCGCCGAATTGGGCGTCGGCGCGCCACCGCCGGTGTCGTCCGGCGATCTGCACCACCTGGAGCGGCGTCTGTGCGATGAAATCCTACCCGAACTCATCACCCACCGACTCAGCGAAGCGCTCGCCCGGGAGCGCGCCGAGATCGTCGCGGACCTGACGCAGACCCTAGCGGTCACGACGGATCGGCACGCGCACGCCGCCACGTCCCCGCGGTCGGCGGCGTCGCCCCAGGAGGGGGTTCCCTGGCCGAGTCCGGGCGAGTTCGCACAGGGGTCCGCGCGGCTGCGGCAGCGCACCCTAGGCGCGCTGACCGCCGTGCGTGATCTGTTCAAGCCGCGCCATGAACGCTGAATCCATCCCGACTCTTGAGCGGATCAGGTCACCCTAGCCGAGCACCCCACCCCATGAGCACCCGGTCGCCAGCCACCGCCGCGCCGTCGAACGATCCGCCCGAGCAGACCCGCACGGGGATGTCCAAGGCCGCGCTGAAGCAGGCCTACATCGACAATCTCTTCTACATCCAGGGGCGTTTTCGCGATGTGGCCTCAACCTACGACCTCTACATGGCCGCGGCCTTCACCGCCCGGGATCGGATGCTCGAGCGTTGGGTGGAGTCGGCCCAGGTCTATAAAACATCCCATGCGCGCACCCTCTGCTACCTCTCGGCCGAGTATCTGCTCGGGCCGCAATTAACGCAGAACCTGGTCAATCTCGGCATCGCCAAGGTCGCCCGTGCCGCCGCCGAGGAATTGTCGGTCGACTTCAACGCCATCCTCGAAGAGGAGGTGGAGCCGGGGCTGGGCAGCGGTGGGCTCGGACGTCTCGCCGCCTGCTATCTCGACTCGCTCGCGACCCAGCGCATCCCGGCCATTGGTTACGGCATCCGCTACGAATTCGGCATCTTCGATCAGGTCATCCAGGATGGCTGGCAGGTCGAGCGCAGCGACAACTGGCTGCGCAACGGCAACCCCTGGGAACTGCCGCGCCCGAAGATCAGTTTCGCGGTGCGCTACGGTGGTCATACCGAGCAAACCCGCGATCAGGAGGGACGCAGCCGCGTGCGCTGGGTCCCGGAGATGGTCATCAAGGGGGTCGCCTATGACACCCCGATCCTCGGCTACGGTGTGCGCAACGCCAATCTACTGCGGCTGTGGAAATCCGAGGCCCCCGAGTCGTTCGATTTCCAGACCTTCAACGTCGGCGATTACTACGGCGCCGTGCATGCGAAGATCGAGGCCGAAACCATCTCGAAGGTGCTCTATCCGAATGACGAGCCCGAGGCCGGCAAGGAACTGCGACTGAAGCAGCAGTATTTCTTCGTCTCCTGTTCGATGCAGGACATGATTCGGCTGCATCGCAACACCGTCGGCCCCTTGGAAACCATCCACCAGAAATTCGTCGTCCAGCTCAATGACACACATCCCGCGCTCGCCATCGCCGAATTGATGCGCCTGCTGGTCGATGAGCAGGCCATGACCTGGGAGCAGGCCTGGTCGATCACGCGCCAGACCTTCTGCTACACCAACCACACCCTGCTCCCCGAGGCCTTGGAAACCTGGTCCCTCGCCCTGTTCGAGCGACTGCTGCCGCGGCATCTTGAGATCATCTACGCCATCAACCAGGAATTCCTCGACCAGGTGCGCGTTCGCTTCCTCGGTGACGAGGCGCGGATCGCGCGGATGTCACTGATCGATGAGACGCACGGACGGCGCATCCGCATGGCGCACCTCGCGGTCGTCGGCAGTCGCGCCGTCAATGGTGTCGCGGCGCTGCATTCGAAATTGATCAAGACGACCATCTTCAAGGATTTCCACGAGCTGGCGCCGGAGCGCTTCCACACGGTGACGAACGGCGTGACACCGCGTCGTTTCATGGTCGTCAGCAACCCGCGCCTCGCCCGTCTCATCACGGCGACCTGCGGGCACGACCGCTGGATCGGTGACCTCGAATACCTCCGTGACCTCGAGACCCATGCGGACGATCCCGTGCTCCAGGCGCGCTGGCGGCAGGTGAAGATCGCCGCCAAGCGCGACCTCGCGTGCTGGCTCGACCATCACACGGGTGTGCCGATCGATCCGGAGGCGATGTTCGACATCCAAGCCAAGCGTCTGCACGAATACAAACGCCAGCACCTGAAGGTGCTTCACATCATCCGGCTCTATCAACGCCTGAAACAAGACCCGTCCGTCAGCATGGTGCCGCGTGCCTTCATCTTCGGTGGCAAGGCCGCACCCGGTTATGTCATGGCGAAGCTCATGATCAAGCTGATCAATGCCGTGGGCGAGGTGATCAACCGTGACCCTCAGGTCAACGGCTACCTCCGGGTTGCCTTCATGCCCAATTTCAACGTCAAGAACGGCCAACGTCTCTATCCCGCGGCCGACCTGTCCGAACAGATCTCCTTGGCCGGTAAGGAGGCCTCCGGCACGGGAAACATGAAATTCTCGATGAATGGAGCCCTCACCATCGGCACTGACGATGGGGCGAACATCGAGATTCGCGAGGCCGTCGGGGCTGAGAACTTTTTCCTCTTCGGCATGACCGCGGAGGAGGTCCAGCGCAAACAGGCCGAAGGGTATCGTCCGTGGGCGTTGTATCAGGGTGATGCGGAGCTGAAGTCGGACATCGATCTCATCAGTTCAGGCCTCTTCTCCCACGGCGATCCCCATCTCTTCCGCCCGCTCACCGATCACCTCATCCATGCGGATCCCTTCATGGTCCTCGCCGACTATCGCGCCTATCTCGAGTGTCAGGAACGCGTCACCGAGGCCTATGCGCAGCCGCGGCGCTGGGACCGGATGTCGATCCTCAACGTCGCCCGCATGGGCCGTTTCTCTTCGGATCGCGCGATTCGCGAGTATGCCGAGCGGATCTGGCAGATCGAACCGGTCGTGCTCGATTCCTGAGTTCCAGCCAGCCCGATGTCGCGGGAACACAGGGCGTCGGCGATGGCCCCAAGGCCCCGCTCTCGCCGCCGGGTGTCCGGATCGGTTGGGTCCGGCGCAACAGGGGAAAATAGACTTGCGCCGATCTCGGAAACTTGTGGCATACTCCAAGGTAAGGAAAGACTGACCAAATTGAATTGTTATACGATGATGGAATCTCGTGGAGCGTCAAAGCGTTCTGGGCGCATCAAACAGCGCATCCGGCGCACCTAGCCACAGATCGGATCAAGGACGATGCCAATGGATTCGACCCCTGTTGCGCGCGTGATTATCCGTCGCGAGCCAAGCACTCCGGGCTGCAAGGCCCAAACGTCAGCTCAGTCCTTGGCCCAGTCTTCATCTCAGCACCCGGCTCGGCGCCCAGCCGCAACCGATCTCACCCCGGCGCATCCCGAGACGTCCCCTTGTCTCCTCTACCGTGGTGCGCGAACGCCTGTCACCCACCATGATCTGCTCACCTCCACCGGAGCTCGACAGCCCGCGCGCGCGTCTCCTCCTGTTTCAGCCCGCGGCCTGCGCCGCCCCCTCAGGACGCGGGCCTCGCCAGCTCGAATCGCTGATGCTGGTGCCACCGGGGGCATCGAACCCGTGAATTAACATCGCTTGAGTCTCTGAAATCAGTAACGAAAAGGAGAAGGCCAATGGACTCACAACCGAAAGTGCTCTTGGACGTCACCGTTATCCTGGATGCGATCGTCAATGCCGACGAATCAGACGGTCTCTCCAAGGAGATTCTTGATCTGGCCGCGGGGGGGCGCATTCGCGGCTATATCTGCGCCGCCGCCATCGAGCAGGTCGGTGACCTGCTGATCCGCTCATCCGGTTCGGCAGCGGCGCGTTCACACCTGCAGCGGATCTTGGCGATCCTCGCGGTTGCTCCCGTCGATGCGGCCACCCTCGACGGTGCGATGAGCCTCGGTTATCGCTATCTCGACGACGCACTCACGGTGCAAGCCGCGCGCCAAATCAACGCAGACATCCTGCTGACGCTCAACGCCGAGGATTTCGATGAACCCCCGTCGCATCCGTCCTCCCTGCGCGTCGAGTCACCCGAAACCTTTCTCCGTAACCGCTCGACCTGAGCGACCGGATCGAGACCGGTGTTTGGGGCGCCGCGGGCCCTGTCGGGTCGGCGCCCCAAACATCCCTGAGCACCATCGCCTCGCCTGCCCCGGCCCTTTCCACTTGACGAGCGGCGTCACGCGATCGAAGCCAATGGCGGCGGGTGGAGGCCCGTTCCAACCCACCCCTGTTGGCTTGAGCGCATCCCCGCGGCGGCGGTCATCACTCGGTGCAATCACTCACCATGAGATCACAGTCCGGAGAGCCGCGTTCGCAGAAATCGAGACAGGTGAAGAGTCGCCCCTCGAAGGCTGCCGCGACCGCGATGTGACCGGATTCGGCGTGCACCTCGAAACCCGGTTGTGCGTTCGGCTGATGCTGCACCAGGTCAAGACGCTCGGCCGGATAGGAGACATCGAGCACGACTTGCATCGGGTAGTAGCCATCGAGAAAACGCCGCATATAGGGACCATTGCGCAACCGATAGCGCCCTTCGCCCAGCGCCGTCAGCGCACGACTCTCGCCGCGGATGCAGAGCGTCGCCTCCGGGGCGATGTCGGTGAGCTGCACCGAATGACCCTCGACCCAAGCACGGCCGATGCGGTCACTGCTCACCACCTCCAGGTCGCGAATGCGCTCGGGGCTGAAGAGGATTTGCGCCGCCCGCACGGCATCGAGATTTTCGTGACACTGCACCAGCTCGATCCAGCCTTCGCTCAGGCTGTCGGCATCGATTCGGATCTGATTGACATGACGATGGGTGTTCGCGGCCCGCTCGGGCGTGACGAAGCTCAGTTCACCCTCATTCACCGCGGCGATGCGCGCGGCGAGATCGAACTCCGCCCAATCATCGTCGGTGTCGGCCTGGGCGGTCACGGCAAGGAGGCTCAACCCGAGCGCGAGGAGTCGGGCGCGAGCGTGGCGATACGGATCAAGGATCCGCTGGGTCTGGAGCGGACGGGGGCACGACATCATCTATCACCTCGACTGGATGGGCAGGCGGATGGGCAGCTCGCAATCGATGTCCGGGCAGGGTGTATGGATCAGAATCAAAATGATGCGACTCTGAACTGTTCCTAATTGCGCTTGGTCAAAAAACAACCCCACGCCGATCAACAAAGCTCGATCCATTTCGAGCCTGTCCGCGTCATGTTTGACACGGGGCGTCATGATGGGCAGATTTGCAGGCGTGTCTGCTGAACTGATCACACGACTCAAGGACGTCACTCCGGAGGGCGATATCATCGAGCTGGTGATCTGGCGACTCCCAGAGTCAGTCCCACCGTCAGGACATCGTTACAAGTACCGCTTGGTCTATGTGCGAAACGGACAACGGCTGGTTGGTTTCGACAACGAGCGTGGTCAGGGGGATCACTGCCACATCGGCGGCAAAGAGCACCCATACCAGTTCAGCGGCCCTGATCAACTGATCGAAGACTTCATCAAGGAGGTCCAGCGATGCCGCAACGGAGACTAACGATCACATTGTCCCCGCATTGGCAGGATCTGCTCCGCGTTCAGGCAAGTGCTTTCGGCGCGTCCGGCTATCGGGGCGAAACGCTCAACTTCGAAAGCCCAACCGCCTTCTTCAGCCAACTGACAGAACTCCGTTGGGCTTTGTTGCAGTTGCTCATCGGGGCCGGCGAACTCGGCTTGCGCGAGACCGCTCGGCGCGCTGGCCGCGACCTCAAGCACGTGTCCGAGGAGGTGGATGCGCTGGTTAACCTGGGACTCCTGGAGCGCACGACCCGGGGGGGTGTCTGCTGTCCGTTCAGCGAGATCCACGTCGATCTGCACCTGACGCAGAAGACTAAGCAAGCCGCCTGAGACCGGGTGGACCGACTTGGTCGCCTCACCCATTCAGAATCGCATCCAGGCAACGCTTGCCCGGAGACGCGCACCCGCTGATCGATCGCCGCGGCAACACATCACCCAGGTCAAGCGCCATCGTTCGGCCAACGGTTTCGCCGGCTCTGCTAGGCTTAGGTATCCTTCTTCCGTGTCTCTGGGTCGCTCTCATGCCTCGTGCCACGCTCCTACGACAGCGCCTCTTCCTCCTGTTCCTGGTCGGGATCCTGCTGCTGTTCTCCCCGCTGGTGCTGCAATTCGAACAGCTCGGACGCTGGTCGGGCATTCCCGTGCTGGTGCTCTATCTCTTCGCCACCTGGGCCCTGTTGATCGCCCTCGCGGCCTGGATCGTCTCGCGCTCACGGGACTGAGGCGCGGCCCATGATCAGCGGCCCCGTCCTCATCGCCCTCTCCCTCGGCTATCTCGGACTCCTGTTCGGGGTCGCCTACTGGGCCGATCGTCGGGCCGAGCAGGGACACTCGGTCATCGCCCATCCAACGGTCTATGCCCTCTCGCTCGCGGTCTACTGCACCGCCTGGACCTTCTATGGCAGCGTCGGGCGGGCGACCGAGAACGGATTAGGCTTTCTGCCTATCTATCTGGGTCCCACCCTGATCGCGCTCCTCTGGGGCACCCTGCTCCTGAAGATGGTGCGGGTGAGCAAGGCCGAGCGCATCACCTCGATCGCCGATTTCATTGCCTCGCGCTACGGCAAGAGCCAAGCGCTCGGTGGCCTGGTCACCATCATCGCCGTGATCGGCGTGGTGCCCTACATCGCACTCCAGCTCAAAGCAATCGCCTGGAGCTTCACCATCCTGCAACAGTATCCAGCGGTGCGCATGCCGGTTGCCGGCGCGCAGCCCTTCTGGGGTGACACCGCCTTCATCGTCGCCCTGTCGCTCGCCGCCTTCACCATCCTGTTCGGCACCCGTCATCTCGACGCGAGCGAGCGACACGAGGGCATGGTGGCCGCGATCGCCTTCGAATCGATCGTGAAGCTGGTCGCCTTTCTCGCGGTGGGTCTCTTCGTCACCCTGGGAGTATTGGGTTGGGGCGGTCCGGCCTTACCCCCGCTCCAAGACCCCGCGCCCCTGCAGCCGCTGCTCGAGCCGAGCGTCGCGCCCTTCGCCGACTGGTTCGCCATCTCCCTGTTGGCGGGGCTCGCGGTGATGCTGCTGCCGCGTCAGTTCCAGGTTGCGGTGGTCGAGAACAGCGACGAACGCCACCTGCGCCGCGCCTTGTGGCTCTTTCCGCTCTATCTGCTGCTGATCAACCTCTTCGTCGTGCCCATCGCGATCGTGGGACTGCTGACCTTCCCCGACGGTCAGGTCCATGCCGACACCTTCATCCTCACCGTACCGATGGCCTTCGAGCAGCCCTGGCTTGCGCTGCTGGTCTTCATCGGCGGACTGTCGGCCGCGACCGGCATGGTGATCGTCGAGACCATCGCCCTCTCGACCATGGTCAGCAACGACCTCGCACTCCCCGCGCTGCTGCGATTTTGGCGCCACCGTCCCCCGGCCGCGGATCTTGGGCGACTGTTGCTGCTGATCCGCCGCGGCGCCATCGTCGTCATCCTGCTGCTCGGCTATCTCTACTACTGGCTCGCCGGTGAGGCCTACGCGCTGGTGAGCATCGGCCTGATCAGCTTCGTGGCGGTCGCCCAGTTCGCCCCCGCCGTGATCGGCGGGCTCTACTGGCGCGGCGGCACGCGCGAGGGGGCACTCGCTGGACTGGCCGCCGGTTTCCTGGTCTGGATCTACACCCTGCTGCTGCCCTCCTTCGCCAAGTCCGGCTGGCTGCCCCCGGCCTTCATGGAATCCGGCCCCGGTGGATTCGATCTCCTCGCCCCCATGGCCCTATTCGGCATGACCGGCTGGAACGAGATCACCCATGGGCTCTTCTGGAGTCTCACCGCCAACATCGGCGCCTTTTTGTTCGTCTCCTCACTGCGCGCCCCCAATGCCACCGAGGCCTCGCAGGCCGGGATCTTCGTCGACGCCTCCCGGCGCACCGTGCGTGGCAGCGCGCCCCTGTGGCGCGGCAGCGCCGAGATCGACGAACTCATGGCCCTGAACGCCCGGTTTCTTGGCCAGAGCCGCACCCGCGCGGCCTTCGAACAGTTCGCGCGCGAGCGTGGCGTGAAGACGCCGAACCAGTTGCCGGATGATGCCGAGACCATCTATTTTGCCGAGACCCTCCTCTCCGGTGCCATCGGCGGCGCCTCGGCGCGCGTCATGGTCGCCTCGGTGACCGACGAGGAACCCCTCGGTCTCGACGAGGTGTTGAACATCCTCGACGAGGCCTCGCAGATCCGTGCCTACAGCCGCGAGCTGGAACAGAAATCACTCGCCCTGGAAGCCGCGACCGCCGAACTGCGGGCCGCCAATCTGCGGCTCCAGGAACTCGATCGCATGAAGGACGATTTCATCTCCTCGGTCACGCACGAGCTGAGAACCCCGCTGGCCTCGATCCGCGCCTTCTCCGAGATCCTCTTCGATGACCCCGAGATCGACCTCGAGCAGCGCCGGCGCTTCCTCGGCATCCTCGTGAGCGAGACCGAGCGGCTCTCGCGCCTGGTCAATCAGGTGCTCGATCTCGCTAAGATCGAATCCGGTCATGCCGACTGGCGCACCGAGATCCTCTGCTTGCAGGATCTGATTCACCAGGCGGTGGCGGCGACCGAGCAATATGTCGAGGAGCGCGGCAGCCGCGTCACCCTGGACCTTCCGGACACCCCCGCCGCGGTCTCGGGTGACCGCGACCGCATCGTGCAGGTCCTCGTGAATCTCCTCTCGAACGCCGCGAAGTTTGCCCCCGCCGGCACCGGCGCGATCGACATCCGCCTCAGCGCCGAGGGGGCCAGCTGGCGGGTCTGCGTCAGCGACAATGGCCCCGGAATTCCCGCCGAGGATCTCGAGCGCGTCTTCGAGAAGTTCCATCAGACCGCACTCGGCGGCGCGAAGCCGGGCGGCACCGGTCTGGGTTTGCCGATCAGCCGTCGAATCATGGACAATCTCGGTGGCCGGATCTGGGCGGAATGCCGGCCCACGACAGGCGCGACCGTCTGTTTCGACTTGCCCGCCCAGTTGGCGACTTCTCCGGACTCAAGGCCACACGCATGAGCAAACGCATCCTGATCGTCGACGACGAACCCAATATCGTCATTTCTCTGGAATTTCTCATGATGCGCGAGGGTCATGAGGTGCGGGTGGCACGCGACGGCGAGGCCGGTCTCGCGGCGGTGCGCACCCATCGCCCGGATCTGGTGGTGCTCGACGTCATGATGCCCAAGCTCGATGGCTTCGCCGTCCTAGAGGCCGTGCGCGCCGACCCGAATCTGACCGGCACCCGCATCCTCATGTTGACCGCAAAGGGGCGCGAGGCCGAGCAGACGAAAGGAATGGCGCTCGGGGCCGATGCTTACATGCCCAAACCCTTTTCCACGCGCGATTTGGTTGCGAAGGTGAAGGAGTTGTTGGGGGGATAGGGGATAGTGGATAGTGGATAGGGGATAGGGGGTAGTGAATAGTGGGTCGTGGCTGGTGTTGGCGCGGATGTGGGTTGGGCTGAGCCTGAGATGGGCGTGTTTCCACTGTTGGAGAAACACTCGATGAGCGAGACGGAGAGCCAAGGCGTTGAGTGCGCGGGTCTGATGGGGGCCGAGGGGGGCTCGCAGGATCTGTTGCGGAGCCTCGCGCGGCGTCAGCCGTTGCTGGTGGATCCCGGGACCAGTTTGCGCGAGACGCTCTATCACTTCAGTCAAGACCATCTTGACGCGGCGGTCGTTCGCGATCCGGTCAGCGGGTTGCCGCTGGGGCTGATCCGACTGCGCGACATGCTGCATGTGATCGGATTCGAAGGCGGGAACCTCGAGGATCCTGTCGCCGTGCACATGCAGGGCGCTCCGCTCACCCTAACGGCGGACGCCCCAGCGCATCGCGCACGGGTCATGATGGCGAAACGGGGCGTCGAGCATCTGCTGCTGGTCGAGCACGACGGGCAGCTCGTCGGCCTGATCAACCAGGCGGATCTGCTCGGGCTGCGCGCCGGCGGCGCCGAGGGCCTGATCGCCGCGATCAAGGCCGCGCGCGACGTCAAGGCCATGGCCCTGGCCGCCGACCGCGTGCGACGGCGCGGTGCCGAGCTCTTCCACGCCGGCATGGGGGTCGAGACCCTGTGCGCCTGGATGTCCGGCCTCAATGACCTCATCACCATGCGGGTCATCGAACTGATCGAGGACGAACACGACCTTCCCGCTGTCCCCTGGTGCTGGATGGCCTTCGGCTCCGAGGGACGCCTGGAGCAGACCTTCGCCACCGACCAGGACAATGGTCTGCTGTTCGTGCCGCCCGCTCCCGAGCAGGCGGAGTCGGTCCGCGCGGCCTTCCTGCCCTTCGCGCACGCGGTCAATCAGGCCTTGCACTTCTGCGGCTTCGCGCGCTGTCGCGGCAACATCATGGCCGGCAATCCACAATGGTGTCTGAGCGACGAGGAATGGCGCGGACACTTCCGCGCCTGGCTGCGCGAACCCGAGCCCGAGGCACTGCTCCACGCCACCATCTTCTTCGACTTTCGCCCGGTTTACGGCAGCGATGAACCGGTCGACCGCTTGCGCGACTGGCTTAGCCACAGCGCACCCGAAGCGACGCGCTTTCTCCATGGACTCGCCGAACAGTCACTCGGCATCGCCCCACCCATCGGCTGGGCGGGGCAATTCCTGTTCGACCGCAATCGTGACTTCCCCCACACCATCGATCTCAAGACCCAGGGCGCGCGCTTCTTCATGGACGCCGCCCGGCTCTGGGCGCTGCGGCACGGCATCTGGGCCACCAGCACCACCGAGCGACTGCGCCAGGCCGCCGCGGTCAAACGGCGCGACCCCGAGGAGGTCGCCGCCGAGATCGAGTCCTTCCTCCTGATCCAGCGCTTTCGGATCCATCAACAACTGGCCACGCAAGACCCCGACGCGGTCAATCGCGTCAATCCGGATGATCTCAACGAACTGCACCGCCTGATGCTCAAGGAAGCCTTCAAACAGGCCAAGAAGATCCAGGCGCGTGTGCGACAGGAGTTCGGAGGCTAGCGGATCGCCGCGAGCCTGGTCAGCGGGACCTCCCTGTATAGCGTGATGGGCATGGCGTGATGGGCATGGTGTGATTGCAATGCACCAGTGACCGCAGGGGAGCCCTTGGGCTGTGGCGTGACCTGACGCGCTTCGAGCGGGACGGACGGGCGGACGCCGTCTACGAATTCGCCTCCGAGGCAAGGTTTCAAGACTTTGTCGCTAAACCTGGCCATCCTAGAGGTTATAATGAAGTGAAACCAGAGTCGGGATCTTGCTCTTGGACCGGATGAATGCTTGCAAGCTCGCTGCAGATCAACCGGTTTTTTGACGCGCATTCCGTCTCAGACGACACCCGCCGCGGGACCGCATACAGGGACGCATATAGCGTGCCGCCGCATTCGGGCATGCCATTGCGATTTGAAGCGGATCTGCAAACTGATCATGTTCTTGTCAAACCTCGAACGACCGGGTCGGATGGGGGTGTCGGTCCGACCGATGGGCCCCCGACGATCTGTCTCACGCCCCGCGATTGGGGTGTCAGCTTGATCATCGCCGCCCTGTGCATCATCACGGCTTCGGTGATCAGTGCATGGTCCCTAGTGCTTCTGTATCCGCTCGCGAAGCGGATCGGCTTGGTTGATCTCCCGAACGATCGTCGAAAATTCCATACCGATGGGGTGCCACCCATCGGTGGCTTGTCGATCTTTTTCGGCCTCGCCGTTGCCAGTCTGGTCGTTTTTCCAATTCAACCAGTCTATCTCTGGGGACTCGCTGGAGCGGCATTACTGGTGATCGTCGGTGCCCTCGATGATCGTTTCAGTTGTCGCACATCGGTTCGATTCGCCACGGAGATCACCGCGGCATTGCTCCTGACATTGGGCAGTGGCGTGACGCTCACCTCTTTGGGCGACCTCTTTGGGTTTGGGACCATTAGCCTGGGCCCATTCGCCGTGCCCTTGACGGTCTTTGCGATGGTTGGAATCATCAATGCCGTCAACATGATGGACGGCATCGACGGTCTCGCCGGCAGTCTGGTCGCGATCGCATTGATGGTCTTGGTCCTGTTGGCGCCGACATTCGGTCCCGTGCAACTGATGGGTTTGGCAACGATCGCGGCCCTAGTCCCGGTACTGATCCGAAATCTCGGTCTCTTCGGGGCAAGCCGGAAGGTCTTTCTGGGCGACTCCGGTAGTCTTCTGCTTGGCTATATTTTGGTTTGGTCGCTGGTCGAGGCTTCTGAACCACGGGGGACGATCGCTCCTGTCACGGCGCTATGGCTGGTCGCCATTCCACTGATGGACACGTTACGGGTGATCGGCCGCCGTCTCCTTCGCGGCGCTTCTCCATTCAAGGCCGATGATGAACATCTGCACCACATCCTCACACGGCTGGTTCAGAACCCTCGTCAGACCCTGATCGTCGTCTTGCTGCTCTCGATCGCGCTGACTGGGGTGGGTCTGTTCGGACACTTTTCGAATCTAGACGAGTCCGTCATCTTCTATGCGGCGTTGCTCACCTTCGTCTGCTATCTCGCCTTGACCTATCTGGCCGGACGGCTGTCCCGGTGCCTCAATCAGCAATCCGACACCGGGCCGCCGACGGTTCGTGGTGACAGTAAGATGGAGACCATGAAGCGATACGCCGACCCGCTCACGCCCGTCAAACGGCCATCATTCCCATGAGGTCAGGTTGCGTGATGCGTCTTCGATCAAGTCGTCGTTGATGACATCATCCTCGGCCAAGCCTGGAGGCGGAACAACCGACAATGGGTCACGATTGTCTAGCACGGAGCGTGGGCGATCGAGTACGAGGCGTCGCGCCTCCGCCGCGCCAATCCACTGCTCGGCAATCCTCAGCCCCGCGCTCAGTGTGGGCAAACGATGCCGATCGTCGTGTCCATCACTCGCGATGAGATGCACCAGCCCGTCATCTAAAAAGCGTTCCGACCAACGTCGCGCCTCCCGACCAAAGCGTCCCGTCAAGGCATCGGCGGTCACTTGAATCCATGCCCCGGCGAAGGCGGCATCGACGAACCAGTCGTAATGCTCCTCGTCGAGCCAGGTCAATCGCTCGGGATGAGCGATGATGGGCACATAACCGGATATCAGTAGATCCTCGATCAACTCAGCAAACCGATGCGGCACCGAAAAGTGCGGTGGTTCACACAGCACATAACGACCCTGGTTGAGCGTGGGCATCCGTCCACTGCGCAACCCCTGAAGCAAATCGGGCACGATCTGGATTTCCGCCCCAGAGGTAATCCGGAGCGAGAGTCCAGCCTCCTGGAGTTGCCGCGCGAGGACGTCGACGCGGCGGCAGATATCGAGACGTTCGTTGGGGTAGACCCACGGGTAGATGTGCGGGGTGCACACCGTATCGGTGATGCCGTCATCGAACGCAATGCGTGCCATCTCGAGCGACATGCTTACGGAGGTGGATCCGTCGTCGATCTCGGGCAAGAGATGGCAATGTAGATCGATCATGGGCGACAAGGGTCAACTGGCATCTGGTCTATCCGACGTTCCCCTGTTCATCCCATCATTGTCGGCTCGCGATCAACACTCAGTGGGCCAGGGTTCAAGCCCGAGGCACAGCGATGTCCGCAACGCCGCACGTTCAATGAAGACCGCACTCAATCCATGAACGGATTCCATGGTCGCCGCAAGCGCTGTTCCTCGCTCGCGCTGCTCTCCTCCTGGTCGAGCTGGTCTCGATCGCCCGGCTCTTGATCGACTGGGCTTGGTTCGAAGCGACCTGTAGCGACCTGATCAGGATGCGGCGGGGGCACGGCCTGTGCGAGGGTTCTGGTGCGTCGCGCCCGTTTGCGCGGCCGCTCCGAGAGGCTCGGCACCCCTGGAGGGCTAAAGAAGAGCGCCGCGGCCATGGCGAAATAGGCCATATTCGCGGGATTACGCAGGTTGTTGTCGGTCAGACTATGCAGCAAGACCAGCAGGATGGCGATTCCCGCGCCGATCTGTAACGAGCGATAGCGTGACCATGCCTGTCGCGTGACCAGCCGTGGCCACTGTGCCATGTAGAGCACCAGGAACATCACCATCAAGACGAGTCCGACTAGGCCCATCTCGAAGAGTGTTTGCAGATAATCGTTGTGTGCATAGTTGACGAACCAGCGCCCCAGTTCGATCGGCTGATAGAGCACGAAGACATCCGAAAAGGTTCCCGGACCACTTCCAAAAGGGAGCAAGCGACCGGCCGCATCGAAGGTCGCGACCGCGATCGGCCAGCGCGCATCGGCATCCATCTCCGCCACCGAGAAGCGATCCAGCACCGGGGCCAAGCCGATGAAGATCGCCACCCCGATGCCAATGGTGATCAACTGCCCCATGAGGCCAAAGGTTCCACGCCCACCGACACGGCGCGAGAAGAGGATCGTGGTCAGTAGGATCCCCACCATCCCCATCATGATCCCGGTCCGCGAGCGGGTTACGATGATCCCGATGATGAACAGCAGCGCGAGCAAGACGAAGAACCAGCTCGGGCGATTGCTCGAGTTCAGGAGCTTCACCAGGGTGTCACCGAATCCCTCGCGACGCTTGCTCTTCTGGTACTGCCCACCAAAATCAAAGAGAAACATCGCTAGGGAGAGCGGTAAGGCCATCTCGATCATGCCGGCAAGGTGGTTGCGGTTCACATAGGTGCCCGAAGCGCCCGAGCGGGCCAACAGATCAGCGATCGCGTAGCTCATGCCACCTTCGGTCGCGAACTGAAACAGCGCAATCAGGACTTGCGCCAGCACGACGGCAAAGAACCAATAGACCAAGCGGGTTTGCAGCGTCTCGGACAGGGCGCGAGTCGCGACATAGACGCCGATGGGCAGGATCAGCATCAGCCAGCTCGTCTCGGTCGCCAAGGGTGCGATCGCCAAGCGCTGAGCAAAGCGTCTCCCCCCCTCGTCATCGAGCAACGCGGCCGTGTGCTGATAGAGGTTCCGTGCTGGGAGCCACTGTGCAAGCCCTGTTGGTAGGGGGAACAGATACAACAACGGGAGGATGAAGAGGAGTCCGAGGAAGGCCAGCTCGGTTCCACGCAGCACCGGGGGTCGCGGTTGCCAGACCGTCAAGACCAACAATCCCAATGCAAGCCACTGCAGCACCAGGGTTGCGCTCGGGGCATAGCCACCCCGCAGCATCGGGGCAAAGGCGAGTAACGCGGCTAAGCCAAAAAAGATGAGCCGCGAACCCAATGGCTCCAAGGCGCCCGTGCGGGCACGTTTCGCTCCCGAAGACCGCCGCTGTGATGCGCCATCATCTCGCTCATTGGGCACCACCGTCTCCGTTTCGGGATCCGACGCCGTCTTCAAACTCACCCTCATCACCCCTGCAATGGCTCTGTGCAACCTGCGTCCTCAGAACCGCCAAGGCTAGCATCTTTCGCCTGGTTCCACCGTGACCCAATTCACTGATGCGGTTGACTCCTCCGGCAAGGGTCCGAACGCGCGACCCCGCCCGCGGCCGTCTCGCTTCAGGACAGACGGGTGCCCTCACACGCCTTATTTTCACCGTTCTCGCCGTCCTTCCCGCCGAGGCTCCAATTGCACATCCCCCCGCCACCTGAAAGGCCGTTCGAACCGCGCATGACTAGACTCATGGGTCAACTGTGTCATCCTTAGCGATCAGATCGGCGGTGAGCGGGTGTGGTGGGTCACACGCACCAGCGATTCAGCGATCCTCAAGACCTCAAGACCCAAAGGGCTCCAGACCGGGTCGAACCGACGTCGCCATGACATGGACGCAGGTCCCTCTAGTTTGCGACACGTCACTCACAAGCGATTGAATCACCAAGACCTCACTCGATCCATGCGTGTCTTCAATGAACGTGCGGCACCAGACGCCTTAGCGGCCCTGAATGCACTGCAGGCTCGCATTCCGCACGTGTATTTTTCACCTGTGTCGGATCCAACAGGGAACATGGCTGACCACCTGAACGACCTCGGTCGTCAGATCTCGGCGTGGATCGCTGAGGCAAGACAAGCCCTGCTCCTCGTTCCGCTCGGGCTATCCGATGACGAGGGCGAGTCCCCGGCCAGGAAACGAAACCGTATCCATGTCGAGGCCGTCGCTGTCGCCCTCGCCAAGAGCCTGACGCGATCCTCCGAACAACTGAGCTCGGCCATCGATCGACTGCGCAAAGATCCAGACAGCGCGGAGGCGATGCAGGCACTCGAACGGATTCTCGGGAAATCCGAACAGCAATTGGTGCATGCCAAGACCATGCTGATGACCTTGGACGCGGATGCAACACCAATGGTCTCCAGATGGACGACGCGCCGGATCACCCCCTGGGCGGTGGCGGCGCGCGACACCGCACGGGCGCGGGAGAACGGACCGGATGGTTTGTCGGCAGCGCGAGAGCGGACTGAGCCAGCAGATTCGGTTACTGAGGTCGCGGGACCAACGCCACCTGGAGGCACTCCATCAGGATCAGGATCAGGACCAGGACCGCAATGGCATGATGCAGCCGAACCGCCCTGGTTAGACACCCGAGCCGAGCACCGCCGGCGCCGTACCGAGACGGCATGGATCCTGGCACTGGTCGCAGTGGCCGGATTGGGCGCCTTCCTGTTCCTGGAGGAGTTGATCATGCGCCCCGATCGCCCGGACAGCGACCATAGTGGTATCAACGAGCACAACACCCCAGCCATGATGTCACCGGATCGGGCTTTCGCCGAACAGACGGCCAGTGCGACCGCGCGTCTCGAGCGACGTCTCGCTGAGTTGGAGATCGAGGTGTTGCAGCTGCGTGCCGAACGCGATGTGGCTCGTGAGTACGAGACCGACTGGTCGTGGCTGGAGCAGCCAACGTCCACATCAGCGGAACAGGTGCCATCAGGACACCGCGTGGCAGAGCAGACCGGGGAGGAGAGACAGGGAGAGACACAGGGAGAGACACAGGGAGAGGGAGAGGGAGAGGGAGAGGGCGAATCCGACCTCGCGACAGTCGGGCCGGATGGGGATGGTCAGGACACGGATGGTCCCGAGCAAGCGAGGCTAAAGCCCGTCGACACGACCGGAGCGGAGGGGATTGCATCCGCTCGGATGCCGGTGGAGCGACCGACAGCAGAGCTAACGGGACCGGGCGGCGATCCGGTATTGCTCGGTGGTGACCGACCGCGCCCGGACCCCGCTATGACTGAACCCGAACCCGAACCGGAGCACACGGGCGCCAGAGACGAGAGCGAACCGGGCAGCGTCAAGCCGATTCTGACGCGGCCGCTCGATCCGGAATTCGATCGTGACCTATTCGCCGAGACGTCGCATCAGCGGATCGGCTCCCACGAGGTGCTTGCGCACCGCCTGCGCCCGGTTCTGCTCGAAGAGGCGGCGTACGCCATCCAACTGTCAACCTTGCAGAATCCAGAGCGGCTCCCGCGGTTCTTCGCCGAGAGCGCGCTGGAGCCCGTGCGCCTCTATGTGCAGTCGACTGAGCGATTCGTCATCGTCTGGTTTGGGCTCTTCGCAGAGGAGGCAGAGGCCAGGACGGCACTCGCGGCTCTCCCCGCGCGGCTCCGGCTCGCCCGCCCCTTGGTGAGGCGTCTGAACCCCAATCAGGTGCTCTATCACGCCATCACAGACTGATTCAGGATCACCAGATCCAGTGGCATCACTCGATCCGGCTGATCGGTTCCTCCTCCTCGCGCGTCTTGATGTTCCCCTGGAAGTCCGACAAGGCCGCCGAGCCGATGGCCGCTCCCAGTAGGGCGGCAGGAAGCCAGGACGAAGCGGTCACACCTGTCGTCACAGCCACCGACGTCGTCGTTGTGGTCACGGACGGCGAGGCCTCGATTCCCGCCGAGCCCTGCGCGACAGATGGCTCGATGCGTGTTGCTGCCGCTAGGCGGTCGCCCACGCCCTCAACAGCTGTTCCGCTGGCCTCGCTCGATGCGGCCGCCTCGGTCGCGGCCTCGAGCGGCTGTGTCGCCGCCTCGACCTCGGCGATGTCCGCCCGGTACTGACCGCCGCGACCTGCCGCACAAGGGCTCTGCTCCGTGACATCCAGAACCACGTCATCGAACAGGAAATACTCGCAGCTGTCCGCATACCAAATCGCCGCGCGTCCTCCTTCGAGCATGAACACACGATCGCCGACATGGATCGGGTGATGACCACCCGTGATGACGTAACGATCCTGCTGCGTCACCATCATGGTGCCCTGGATCGCGACGATCTCGCCCACCGGCTCGGCTGCGATCAGGGTGCCCGCGGACAGCATGGCGAGGGCCGCTGGTGTGATGTTCCGGATCAACCTGTTTGCGGTCATGAGAAGCTCCATGGGCGTTCCTGAGTCGATCGCGGTCTGCGTCGATCCTGCAATCAGTCTCAATGTTTAAAGACTAGACCACTCGTGATGCTGTTTGATCGTCGCAATCTTTGCATGCGTCGACTCTCATCACCGTCCCGGTCCCCCTCAGTCCGGCTGCGCTTCTTCTGAAAGGATGGATCGGCGCGCGGCCGTTCGAGCACGCTCCAACGGCGACATCGCCGGGATTCGGACGATTGCCAGATCATCGAACCACAGCGAACCGTCGATGGCCTCGTCACGCCTCAGGGTGTCGACGCTGGCTAGGCGGAGTTCTTGGTATGCACACTCCTCCGGAACCTCGACCTCAAAGCTGAAGGTCGTCCACTCCTCGCTGCCCAGGATCCGGGGACTCTCACCCAGGGTCTGGCTGTCCGGGTCTCGGCAATTCAGTGCCCAGCGTAGGCCTGATTCGGTATAGAGCTTATCGCTGCGATACCGCCCGGAGATCCGATAGGTGCCCCCCGGAGCCAGATAGAGTGGCTGGTAAAAATGCTCGAAGCGACTCCGCGTAAAGCGAAAGGTAATCCGCAGCGCCTGTCCTCGACCACCTTCGGTTGGAGCGCGCGCGATGCTCGCACGGTCATGCCTGAGGACATGCCAATCGAAGCCAAACCCCGTGAAGGGAACCTCGAAGGTGCCATTGTAGAGGAACCCTGACTGTTGGCGCTGAGCTGGAACCAGGCTATTGATCCAGGCCAGATAGGCCGCCTCGAACGCCTTCTCACGCAGCAGTCGCTCGATATAGGCCATGCGCTCTGGCGTCGATAAGGGGACCGCACTTGGAGCCCGCCGCATGTCATAAAGCGCCTGCACCAGCTCAAGCGGTGTCTTCCCTTGCGCGGTCTCGATGAAAAAGGATTCCCACCATGTGGGCGGATCGCGTGCCAGGTCACGAAATGCGGCCAATCCAATCGGGGTCGCCAAGAGTTCGCGAAAGCCTGAAAAGAGCGTCCTGGTTCGTGGGGAGCCCGCCTCGATGGCGCGCGTCCAGTGCACGAAAGCCCGATCCAGACGGCCCTGTGTGGCCCAATAGGCAGCGACTTCCTCTTGGACCGAGGCCTTGACCGGAGCCAATTTCGCCGCGGCATCGACCCAGTGTTCGGCGCTCGCTGGCTGGCCATCCGTTAACGCCAAGGCACTGAGTGCGAGCAACGGCTGTGCGCGCGTCGGGTTCAGCCGATAGGCCTCGGCCAGCAGGGCACGGGCCGTATCGGGATCGCGACGCAATCGCGAGAGCCCGAGCTGGTAGAGGGCATCGGGTTGCGTCCCATGCCAATCGAGGGCCTGCTGTGCGGTCCCAGCAACATCGCGATCCGCCGTGGCCAGTTCCGCGTCATAGAGTCGCGCAACACCGAGAGCGCCGATGCGCCACGCCAAGATCACACCGACCAGGGTCAAACCGATGCGCCACACCGGCCCTGGCCAAGCCCAGAACCCGTTGTGATCAGCCGTCGTGTCGTCAGGCCTGCGAGCGCTCATGACGCTCCTGTCCGTAACCATACAAGTATTGATTGTTGTACTTGTAGCCATACCCGTAGCCGTAGCCATAACCGCGACGACCCGCCCGTCCGATTTTTTGCAGCACGACTCCGATGAGATGTGCTTGACTGCCGCGCAGTCGCTTGAGGCTCTCGCGGACAACCACGCGGTTGACCTGCGCCGGGTCGATGACAAAGACGGTCGCGCCCGCGAGTTGCGACAGGACCAAGGCATCCGCCAGCCCCACGACCGGTGGGCCATCGATCAACACATGGTCGAAACGCTCAGCGGCCAGCTTGAGCAGGTGCATCATCTTGGTACTGGAGAGCAATTCGACCGGATTCGGGGGTAACGGACCACTCGAGATCAGATAAAGACCGTCGATCGAGGTCGGTTGCGTCATCTCCGCCGGGGGCACGCTCGAGGTCAAATAGTTGCTCAGTCCGACATCGTTGGGCACATCGAAGATGGCATGCAAGGACGGGTTGCGCAGGTCCGCATCGATACAGAGCACGGTATTGCCGCTCTGCGCGAAGGAGGAGGCGATACTGATGCAGGCGGTCGATTTTCCCTCACCAGCCGTGGCGCCCGTGGTGTGGAGGATCTTAGGCGCCCCCTCGGCCGTCGAGAATAAGAGTGAGGTTCGTAGCGAACGGCTCGCCTCCGCCATCGGGCCTGTGGGGTTGGTTGCAACACTCAATGCCAGATTCGGCGGTGATGGATCGCGTGCCTTGGCGGTGATGAAGGGGAGCGATCCGAGCACCGGACAGCCTGTCTCCTTCTCGACTTCAGCCGAGGATTTGAAGGTGTCGTCCAAGTACTCAAGCAAGACGATCAGGAGGAGTCCAAGAATCAGGCCGATCATGACGGCTTTCTGGAGATTCGCCTGCAGATCCGGTTTGAACGGTCGAGACGGCACCGAGGCCAGATCCACGATACGGATATTGTCCTGCACGATGCCAGATACTAACTCCGCCTCCGTCACCCGCGACAGCAGCCCGTTGTACATCGCCTGAATCGTGTCGCGCGCGCGTGCCAAGGCGTTGTAGTCGATCGTTTCGTCTCGGACCTTCAGGAGTTCCAAGCGCGCCTCCTCGACACGATCAGCGAGAAGTTGCTGCTCCTTGAGATTGGCTTCGTAGTCGATTTGGAGGCTGCGCGAGATCGAATCGAGCTCGCCTGCCATCTGTTGGTCGATGGCCTCGATCTGGCGGCGCAATTGGATCATCGCCGGGTATTCCGGCAGGAAGATCTCGAGGCGACGCTGATACTCATCTTCAAGCTCGCCGCGACGCGTTTTCAGAGATTGAATCACCGGGCTACCAAGAAACTCCGAGCTGCCCTGCGCATCGATCTCACGCATCGCGCGAAGTTTTGCCTCAGCCTGGAAAACGCCTCGCTCGGCTGCTCCGAGTCGATCACGCAACGCACTGTACTCAGACTGCATATGTTTGAGCAGATCATCGACGTGGATCAGATCCCTGCTGCGCGCATAGGCCGTCAATTGACGCTCCGCGTCCTCGAGTTGGATGCGGGTCCGCTCGATCTGTTCTTCATAGAATCGGCGTGTCGAGGTGGCGTCTTCGGTTCGGAGTTCCGTTTGAAAATTGACATAGGTCCTGGCCACGGCATTCAGGAGCGCCGCAATGATGCGTGGATCACTGCCTTCCATACTCAGTTCAATCAGATTCGAATCGCGCACGGGTGTGACGACGAGAGAACCGCGGATCCGAGCCGCGATGGCTGCCTGGTTCGAAGCGACTGGATCATCAAAATGACGATCAGCTTGATCCTCTTGCTCAGGCTCAACGGAAAGACCCCGGAGCCGGAGCCACCAGTGGCTCAAAGCTTGCCGCATCTCGTCGAAAAAAGAGGGTTGTCCAGCGGCTAGTGAAGGCTTGGGCGTGAGCTCCAGATTCAGAGTCCGGGCGGCGCGCTCCGCCAACGCCGTGCTGCGCAAGAGTTGTAGCTGGTCACCCGCGAAATTTCGCGAAGACGCGAGAGCCGAGAAATCCCGGTACCCGAGTAAGCTGTCAGATGGCGGGATGGCCTGAACGCGCGCGACGGCGCGATACATTGGAGGTTCGCGGATGGTCTGAAAAACGCCGACGACCAAGGAGAGTAAGACAGCCAAGATGAGCAGCCACTTACGGTGGAATAGGATCGCTAGATAGCGCTTGAGATCAAGACCCTCGAACTCACCCTCAGGGTTCGAAAACAGCAGTCCACGCGATGGATCGAGCGGTCCTGGCGAGATCCCAGCGACGATTGGCTCACCACTAGGTGACGGACCTCGGGGGTTGGCCGTTTGGGATGAGTCCTTCATGAGGCGGGCGGGTCCTGCTTCGGGACGAGCCTGACGCGCGGTCTTGGCATTAGAAGATCACGGTTTTATCAAGTTCGATCGGTGCGTACGTCTTGAAGACGCCAAGCCAGGGATCGAAAAAGATCGCGAGGGCAGAGGGTGGAACATAGATCCGATCGTTTCCCACCAGCAGTGGGTCACGCAATTTCCCCTCGAGAATGGCCTGATAGTCGACCACAAAGGCATGCAGCTTGGGGTTCGGGGTCTGGCGTGTGTCATCCGTCGCTCGAAAAATCACGACCTGGCGCTTCTTTCCAACGGGCGGCACTCCGCCCGAGGCGGCAATCACCTGACCGAGTGTGGTGCGCCCGGTGATTTGCCGCATCCCGCTCATCTTGCCCGAGAGTGTGATATTCATATTCGCCGTCTCCTCGACATAGACGGAGACGCTCGGATCACGTAAATACAGGTCCATCAGGATTTGTTTAAGTTTCGCCTCGGCCTCTTGCGTCGTTAGACCGTTGAGTGGGACAGCGCCCACCAGTGGCATGGTGAACAAGCCCTGAAAATTGACCCGTCCCGCCGAGGACAGCTCTGGCACGCCGAACACATCCACCCGGAGACGATCATAAGGACCAATGCGATAGACCAGATCCTCCAGGCTCGGGTCGGGTGGCGGGCCAATGGTCACTGGAACGGTTTCCACATCGTTCGGGACCCTGGGATATTGGTTCGCCGCGTCCCAAGGTGACGAAAAGTTGGCTGTCGTCGTGATCCCACTGTCGCCCGAGCCAAGTCCACGAGGAACCGCTCCCCAGCATCCGCTCAGTAACAGGGTCAGCAGAACAATGACGGCCACCGTCACCGCCTCCCTGATCCAGGCGGACCTGTGATCAGCACCGAATCTACCATGCCGGAGTTCCACGGCGGTCTCAGCGGGATCGGGCATGTCCGCATGCTGGTCTTGGCGAGCGACGACGGATCGGCAAAATTCTAGGGTTCTCAAACAAGTCATCGACACCATCCCAACCATCCACCAGCCCTTCCCGGCAAAAAGCGGATTCGATAATCGCCCGCGGTCCCAAGGACGACCATGGTCACAAGAAGGTGGTTCGAAAGCGAGCTCACCGTGAGCGTCGTGAGGGTGTTCGCCGGCTCGAGACCACAAACTGCGGCAGTTTAGACAGATTTTTCCAGGCGAGTGCGAGGACGCCGCCAACCGCATTGGCGCGAAGGATCCGATAATCCTCCCAAGATTTTTGCAGCAGATGTCTCAGCGACTGGTTGCTGACTCCTCCAACGCGCATCCGAACGAGCACCTCTGGCAGATAAACCACCCGCCCCGACAACCGCATCAGCAAGCGGAGCATGAGATCATAATCCCCGGCAATGCGATAACGCAGGTCGAACCCACCGATACGGTCGTAGAGCGAACGGCGCGCATAGAGGGTGGGATGTGGAGGTGCCCAACCCCAGCGCAAACGACTTCGCCGATACTCGCCGGCACGCCAATGGCGAATGACTCGATGGCTGTCCTCACGAGAGACATACACCAGGTCGCCGTAGACGGCTTCGACGTTCGGATCGGAAAAGGCCGCCGCGACAGATGCCAGGGTATCCGGACCGGCGAACACATCATCGCCATGAAGAAAACCGATCACCTCCCCGCTTGCCCGGGCGATTCCCTTGTTCAACCCGTCATAAATGCCCCGATCAGACTCGCTGACCAGCACCGCAAGCTGATCACGATGCGCCTGTAAGATCTCAAGGGTGCCATCTTGGCTGGCCGCGTCGATCACAATTTGTTCTCGATCCAGATGGGACTGGCTCGCGAACGAGGCCAAACAATCCCCTATCGTTGACGCACAACACCGGGTGGTCGTCACCACCGAGATCTTCATCGTATCGATGCCATCCGCTGTGTTCCCAGGTCGTGATCATTGATGCTTCGCCGATTCGTCAGGCACATGTGGGCGACCGCTCCGTATCGCCCCCGACGCCAATTCAAGCCTCTTCAGCACGATCATGTACTCGTAGATTGCCAGAAGCCGACAATAGGTCAGCCCGGCATGTCCGTCCAGAAATCCCAGACGGAGGAAATACATATAGAGAAAGCGCAATGACGGACGAAACGGGAGACGCATGGCTAGCGCCTTGAGCGCACGGCGCCGACGAGTGGGGTCCCGCGCCACGAGCCCTGACCAATCCAGGCCATCGCCGCGTTGCACCCACTGCAGCGACTCGCGTGCCTCATCACTCGCGTAGCGGTTGTGCTTGTCGAACCAATCGGTCAGACCTTTAGAGAAAGAGTTGTGCAGATAAGGTTCTGTCAGCGTGCCGATGCGCTCTGGTGCCAGATCCTCACGTTGCCCATGGCCGACCTGCTTGAATCGAAAGCGATCCCGATGCCCCAACCGGACCTGGTAGCTGGGATAGAGTCCGGAATAGCGCAGCCAGCGCCCCCTGAACATCATCTTCGAGGGCACGCGCCAAGCATCGAAACGCCCGTCGCCGACCGCTGCTTCCAACTCGACTCGCAGCGCGGGTGTCACGATCTCGTCCGCGTCGAGATGCAGGACCCATTCGTGTTGGAACGCGATCTGATCCAATGCGAAATTGCGCTGCCCGGCGAAGTTGTCGAAGACGCGCTGATAGACGCGCGCGCCTAGATGCTTCGCCGCCGCTACCGTTTCATCCTGGCTGAATGAATCGAGTACCACGATGTCGTTTGACCACTTCACAGCCTCTAGGCAGATCGGCAGATTGGCCTCCTCATTCAGCGTCAGCACCAAAACCGAGATCCCCATCCCTAAGCCTTCTAAAGTACTCACTGTGGATTGGAGTTGAGTCCCACTCGTGCCTCCCCACCCTGTTGCTGAGAACATGCTGGCTCAGAAACCGCACCCAACGTGGAGCTGAGCGTGCGTGACTTCACGTACCGAGCCGGATTTCCGGCCACGATCGTCCATGCTGGCACATCCTTGACGACAACGGCTGCCGCTCCAACGATCGCCCCTTCACCAATCCGTCTGCCCGGACCGACGAAGGCGTCCGCGCAGATCCAGGCCTCGGCCCCGATCGTGATCGGCAACCGCAGCAAGGGCAATGTGGGATCCCGATAATCATGGCTCCCCGCGCACAAATGGGCGCGATGCGAGATTGTAGCTCGGTCGCCGATGTCGACCGGCCCCAGATTGTAGATAAGCGACCATTCGCCGATACTCGCGTCCGCACCCAAGGTTAGATTCCAAGGCAAATAGATCCGCGCACTGGGATAGACATGGGCGTGCGGTCCGATCCGAGCGCCAAACAGACGCAGTAAGGTCGTGCGCCAAACGAATAGCGATCGAGGGCTGAGACGAAAAAGCGGCTGCGCCAAAGACCAGAGCACACGTCCAACATATTCACGACGGCTGTATGGCCGCTGCTGTCGGCAAACGTCGACGGAGAGCGTCATGAGCTTGAGCGCATTGATGGAATGCCTTCGGCCCGATTCGGCAGTCCTGGAGGATTCACCGCCCGGTTCAGCTCCTCACGTGCTGGCACCGAAACCCGAGCCATGGCGAGCACTAACCCAACCGAGAGTCCCAGAAAGGTTGCCACGAAAGCATCCGCAAGGATCTGACCCGAGATAATCAATCCGCTTACGTTTGCGATGAAGAAGGCTAGAAGGCCTAGCGCGTAGCCAGCCACTGGGGATTGCGCGCGCAGGTGGGTTCGGGTCACCTGCCACGCTGAGCGTAAAATTGTAGCCAGCAGAAAGACCAAGGCGAGAAGACCCGGCACTCCCAGCTCGACCAAGACCCGACTCGGACCGCTTTCTTGCCATACTCGAGGTCGCGTCACCTGAAGTTGGTGCGATCCAGGTGTCGCCACACCCATTCCACTTCCCAAAAACCCAGCCTGGCGATGCGTCGTAATCAACGACTCAAAGCCATGTTGCTGGAATTGGCTCTGGACGTCCTGAGGGTTCTCTGTGTAGTAACGGATTTGTTCGGAGTCTTGGCCCATCCACACCTGCCCGATCCAAAGACTGGCTAGAGGAACGACAATGAGGCCAATTCTTGTCAGGATTTTGCTTTGCCCCCCCGCCATCAGTTGGAGTGCCGTCATGGCAACGAAAAAGGCAGGGATCATGTAGACCATCTTGCGGCGCCCACAAATCAATAATGGAAAGGCCGCAGTCGCGCCCAGCAACAACCAGATCCAACGTGTTGGGCCGCGCGCGGTCATCGCCAGCACGAAGGAGATCATCATAACCGCAGCAGCATGCCAGCCCATAACGTCAGGGCTGCGATAAAAGCCAGCAATCATTTTGATGATGTACCCGGATCCATGACGAATCCAGTCCATATCGAGAGCTTCCGTACCGAGCAAGGGTGAGTCTGGCCATAAGTCAAAGTACTGCATCGGTCCGCCAATCAACATCACCGAGGTCACGATGCAATAGAAGCCGAGAAATTGGCGTATAGACTTTGTATTTTTAGGGAAATGATAACCGACGACAATCATCATCAGGAGGGTGCCGTAGGAAAAAATGCCCAAGAGAGTGAGCATCCAACTGCCTGGACCATAGGTCGCGGAGATCAAAACAGGTGGCACGCAAGCGAGAACGAAATAGGCCATTGCTCTGTCGATGGCAGGGAAATTTGTAGCCAGATCCCGCCACCAAAAACGTCGGCTTCCAATTAGCGCGACGATCGTCGACAAGAGCACTGGTGTCGTGGCTAAAACCAAGTATCCGGCTGCGCCTGGCGCCAGCTTACGAACCGGATCCTGAAACGCCACGATCACCACAGCAACATACAATCCGTAACGCCAGCGACTCAAGGTCAGCACAGAGCCGGCGACCACCACAAAGAACAGGGCATATAGAGGCATATCGGCTAGCGATTCAAGGCTGAATCAGTCCGTAGCCGCAGCGTCTGACCGATCCATTCCTTGATCACGAAGGCCGCATTTTTGAGCGCACCGGCGCTCGGAATCCAGGCACCCGCCCCGACGGGGACCGCGGCATGATCGGCAGCAGCCGGAAGCGCCTGCAGCCCTTGGGCCTCGAAGGCGTCCATCGCGCGGCGCATATGAAAGGCCGACGTCACGAGAAGCACGCGCTTGATGCCTTCCTCACGCAGCAATGCTGAAGAGAATTCGGCATTCTGCAGCGTCGTGCGGCTGCGCCCTTCCAGAACCATCGCTTCGAGCGGGACCCCCAACTCTGATAGGAAAATCTGCATCGCCCGTGCCTCCGAGGTTAGGGATACCGCAGGGTCGCTGCCGCCGCTCAATATCAGCATCGGTGCCTTGCCGGCCCGGAATAGACGTGCGGCTTGCCAAAGACGGTCGGACGAATCGGTGAGGGTGGGAAAGGGACGTTGGGCATCTGGCGGACCGATGGCCCCACCCAAGACCACAATCGCGTCCGCGGATGGCAGCCGATCTAGCGGCACCGCCGGAAACTCGGCTTCCAAGGCTGCTCGGGCGGACCCGCTCACGATCGGCAGCGACCATAGCGTCAACCAGATCCAACCGATCAGCCCCGCCACCAACGCCACGCGTCGGCGCCCCATGGTGAGCAACAGCAACGCTAGCACCCACAGCGCCAAGGCATGCAGCAATGGAGACAGCCAGACCAGCGTCATCGCTCCACACCGAAGTCGTTTATTGCCTGGCACCAAGCCAACGAAGCGCCGTCAACGTTCCTCCCGTCACCCGCTCATAACTGAAACCCTCGCAAACACGCCGCGCAGCCGTCTGTCCCATCGCATGCGCCCGCTTGGGATCCTCGGCCATCTGACGCATGCACCGACCCAACCCCTCCACGTCGCCGCAGCTGAACGTCCAACCTGTCTCGCCTGCAACAATCAAGTCAGGATGACACCCTACTTGATCGCTGACGATCGCGGGCATCCCGGAGGCCATCGCCTCATTCACCACCAAGCCCCAGGTCTCTCCATGATCCGAGGGCAGAAGCAGACAGTCCGCATCACGATAAGCCTGCCCGATCAGCGTCTGGTTCAGGAATCCGCTGAAGCGTACAGGTAAGCGTTCCGACGCGGCAAAGGACTCACACTCCCCACGCAGTTCACCGTCGCCGGCCACCACCAACTCCACGCCCAAGTCGGGCGCCTGCGCGCGCAGCCATGCCAGCGCCCTCATCACATCCATTGGCCGCTTCTTTGGAATCAGCTTGCCGCTGAACAGGAAGCGAAACGGCGGATCCGTTCGCGCCCGGCGCCCTTCAAAGGCAAACCGCGCGTTCTCCACACAATACGGGGCATCGAAGATCCGGTCCGACGGCACCCCGTTGGCCGAATAGAAAGCCCGGTTCTGGCTGCCGATGGCGAGAAAGGCCGCATACTGGCTCAAAAGCACGCGGTGCACACCGCGCTTCCAAGCCGCCCGCGGCCGGATCGCATTCGACTCTCCGCGCACGAGACAAGGCACTGCATTCAACCGGCAAGCCGCCAGCAGCTGCAGGCAGCTCTTGGCCACCCAGCCATTGACGATGAAAGCGTCCCAAGACTCCTTGCGCAGGATGCGAAAGATCTCCGGCGTATCGCAGCCATCAAAGGTCGTCACGTCGGGCGCAGCGGCGCGATTCTCCAGCACCCGATACCGGTAACCGTCCAGCAGTGGCACGTCCCACTCGAAAGCGACCCCGAAGCCGCTCCCCTGCTGTGCCGCGTCTGGTAGCATGCAGTACAGCACCTCCAGATCGATACCCGGCTGCTGTGCCAATAGGCGGAACCAAGGCACTTGGTATTGAATGGGATGGGTGGTGAGAATGCCTAAGCGCATGGAAAATAGAAGATGAGGTCTTTATCTAGCGTACGCCCGAAATCGACTGGAAAACGGTTTTTGATGTCATGTGACAGCGATCGCGACCTCGCCACGGACAAATCATGTGAATCGGTGACCAGTCCGTCCGCCTCTCGAACCGCCGGGCAGTCGTCGTCTGAACACTCGGTGGGCGAGTTGAGGAATGCTAGTGGCATAGATGCTGGAACCGAGTTCAGCGAGCTTAGCACGTAACCCTCATCAACATCCTGCTGCGTGGCGGCCATTCCGACCGTTATGCTTGTATATTTTTGCCAATCAGCCGGCAAGCGCCTCATATGATTCGCCTCGGTTCTTTGACCAACAGACCCGAGTCCCAATCAGCGTTCGACGCAATGTGTCCCCTGAGACTCGGCGGATGCTGTTTCAGTTCGCGAACGAAGCCCTGGCCTCCACACCATGAAAGGCCGCTCGACCAAGATGAAAAGCAACGCCCCCACAAGCAGCACCACTGGCAGCACTACCAGCGACATCAGCACCAGGTTGAACCACAGTGGCTGCGATGCGAGCATCCACGGTAACGCCAGACGACCCACAGCGGAGATCACGTAGAAGTGATAGAGGTATAGCGTGTAGCACATGCCGCCGATCAGATAGACGGGCGCCACTGAGAGCACGCGTGAGGACCAACGCCCCCGCAGGCTGCCGAGCAGGATCAATAGCACCCAGGCCGGCATCAGTCCGGCGGCCCAAGCGGCGCCAGACAAACCAGACCCCAGCAGAGCCACACCCAATAGGGTCAGGCTGTCTCCAGTCAGTCCGAGGACGGGGCGTTGTTCCCAGCGGTTTACGAACACGTCCGCGGCCAGGATACCCGCTGCGAAAAATCCACTGTAGCGCAGTAGGGTGAGTCCGAAGAAAGAGTGTGCGACCACGGGCGCCTGATGGGCCCAGCCACCCAGCAGCACAAGCGACGCTAGCGCAAGCCGCCGTGGCAGCGTACCGACCAGACCAAGCGCCGCTAGCAGCAGCGGCGCAAGCACATAGAATTGGAATTCCACCTCCAGCGACCAGGCCACGAAATTGATGGTACTAGCCCCGCCGAACACGAAATGGTGGATGTAGAGCGCGCTGGCCACCAGGTGCGGAAACAGTTCCAACGCATCCATGCCGAGTACCAGCACCAGCAGGGTATAGATCAGCAACAAATTGACCAGGTACGGCGGTTCCAGTCGCGTCAGTCGTCTCGCAAAGTAATGCCCAATGCGTGGCACCGTACCGGCTAGGAACGGCCGGGAGATAATGAAACCGCTCAGGGCGAAGAACAGCGGTACCCCGATATGGCCGTGTGCCAATAGGTCCGATAGCCAGTCCGACTCGCCCCGACGCCCAGTTTTGGTAACTAAATAGTCGTTCAAATGATAGAGGATCACAGCCATGATCGCGACGAAGCGCAGGCCGTCGATCACAGGTACGAAGTCGCCGGCCGCGGTCGGCCGCCGCAGCCAGCGTCTCAGTTGCACGGCGAGATGCTCATGGTTATGCGCGGCACGTCTGGAGCCTCAACGGCGGATCAACTCTGCCGTCTGCTAGGCCAAAGGATCCGCTGCCGCAAGGCCAACGGTATACTCAAGCCTTCTCGTCACGGCACGGTGGACAGGGGGAATCACCTAGCAGCCTGCTGGATCCAATTGACCAGAGGTCGCGAGCACCGCGCCCAGCGGAAACGCTCCGCATTGACACGGGCGGCACGTGCGCGCTCCTCCCAGGCAGCGCGATCCTGCAGCAACGTACCGAGGGCATTGGCCGCCGCCACCACATCACCTGCTGGAACCACGACACCGCCAGGCCCCGCTATCTCCGGCGGGGCACCGCAGTCGGAAACCACGCAAGGTGTATAAAAGGCTTGCGCCTCCACCGCCGGAATGCCGAAGGACTCACACCGACTCAACAGGCAAAACACGCGCGCCCGGGCATAGTGGGCATGCAGATCCGCCCTGGAGACCTTCCCCACCACGAAAACCTGTTTACCGAGCTCGAGGGCATCGATCCGCGCCCGAATGAAACGGGCGTAACCCTCATCCGCCCAAGGCCCTACCAGTATCAGCGATGCTTCTATACCGTTACGCCGTAGCAGTGCCAGCGCCGAGATTACATCCTCGACCGCCTTGTGCCGCGCCATCACCGAGACCACGAGGATCTCTGCGCGCCGCTCATCAAACGTCTTCGCATCGCACCCCGCGACGAAAGTCTCGTCATCCAGGCCTTGCGGCAGCAACCGCCAATCACGCGGCTCGATCCCGGCATTGTCGGCATAGATTCGACGCATGTAATTGGAATTGAAAAACATTACGGCGGCATTCCGTTGCGCTTTACGGTACGCTGCGCGCTGCAACGCCGCTTTGAAGTGGTCAGACGAGCCTTTCTGAGCCTCGCGCACGAGGCACCAGGGATTCTGCGCAAGCACCAGTTGTGGCAGTTCCACGCGATCTGCCGTGACTCCGGCTGGAGAGAACAGTGTCTGCACACTCTGTCGACGCAGCAGTGCCGGCATCTTAACCGTCTCCCACCACCAGCGGCCATGCCACCCCGCCGTTAACGCCGGGCATTCCACCAGATCGAGCTCGCCGCGAAATGTCAGGGCCAGATCCCGGTTGCCAGCGTGATAGAGCAAGATGTGCCGATCAGACAGTGCCGGGGACTTCAAAACCTGTCGGATATGTCCCACCAACACATGCCGGCCGGACAGGTTGGTAACCGATAGCGCATTGAATGCAACACGCATCAGCGCCCCCCGCTGGCGACGCGATACAAAGCGATCATGCTCCCGCTCCTGCGGCCACCTTCCGATAGAGCTTCACCAAGCGCTGGGCAAATATACGGGTATCGAACTGCATCAGGTGACGTTGCGCGCGACCCAGCATGTCACGGCGAAGATCGGGGTCATCAAGCAACCGCAGTGCCTGGGTCGCGAATCCAACCGTGTCCGTCGGGCTCCAGTAAAGACCGGCATCGCCGACGACCTCGGGTAATGAACCGGTGTCCGCACAGACTACCGGACACCCCATACGTAGTGCCTCCAGCGGCGGCCAGCCGAACCCCTCATAGAGACTCGGAAACAGCAACAGCACAGCACGCCGATAAAGCTCGGCAAGCTCGGCATCCTCGGGGTTCACCACATAGCGGACATGCGTTTCAAGATTGAGAGCCGCCGTCATGCGCCTGAGCTCCTCCGTTGGTGCCGGGCCCGCCATCACTAAGTCTAAGGTCGGACGACTCCGCACCAGATGGGAAAAAATGCTCAGGACTCCGGTTCGGTTCTTGTAAAAACTGTTGTTCCCCACGTGTAACACAAAAGGCGAACTGGAACCATAACAGTCCGGCTCAACCAACCCAACAGCCGAAAAATCCTTTATAGGCAGATGGATGACCGTATCAACAAAGCGCCCGGTCAGTGCGTGCACGTCGTCCGCCGTCTGCCGGCTAACCGCGCACACCCACCCTGCTCTGGCGATGACACGCAAACTGGCATTGATGAGTTGCCTCGCCGCCCATCCCGGCGCACGCACACCGAAACGGCCACGGGCCTGAAGGGCGGGGATCACATCATGCACCGTGACTAGCGTTCGAGACCACGGGAGCCCCGCAACCATATAGCCGAAGCTGGCGTCGAGCAGGTGGTAGACATCCGCCTTCGCAGCCTGTGCACGCCCCCGCGCAACGAACGTGCTGCTCACCCGGTTGAAACGCTCCATCAGCCGGCCGCCATTCGCATCCTCATGCGCACCCAAAAGCTGCACCAGCTCAACCTCCCATTCCGGCGCAGATGTTGCTAACCCACGAGCGACCAGCTCGGCGTAAACCGACATGCTCCCCGGCATACCTGGCGAGGCCGTCGACAGCAGCGCAACACGCAAACGACTCATCGAATTGCCAACCCCTGCATCAGACGTCCCGAGCGATGGCGCCCGGTCGAGCACAAACCAAGATTAAGCAAGCGCGTTCCTCTACACATCACACGCACGCAGGTGTCAATCAGCTGCGCGCTGTAAAGTTCGAATAGCCCGCTCCGGTGAGGACCCGAGGTGCCAGTGCCAATCGGAATCTAACCTGGCGACATAGATATTCCCGTCCCGCAGCCATGCCGTCGGGGGCTATCCGATCCATAGCCAAGCAGTGACGACTGCGGTTAGGGCAACTACGACCTGGAGACGGAGCCACGTCGTTACCACCGTTCACGCGTGGCCAAACAGGGCCGTACACCACGCCATTCTGTTGCAACGCATAGCTTTCTCATAAAAATCTACGGGAACGAATCCGGCTTCTGTAAGGTAAGCAATCAGTTCAGTCGCTGTCGCTTGACCTTCATACAAGCTAAAAAAATTCATTTCCAGCTGCACGAAGTTGATTTGCCCCGCTTTGAAGGAAGACCCTGCCCCCCTGAGCACCTCCATCTCGAAGCCTTGCGTATCAATTTTTAATAGATTTAGCTGTTTGATGCCTTGCGATTCGAGAAAGCTATCGACCGTTTCGATCCGAACTTTTTCCTTCCTGGAAAGTCCTGTTTTTCGGAAAGGGTTCTGATCCGAAGCAGACAAATCTAGGAACGAGCTCAACAAGCTATTCCGATAGTTTCGGAAACTACGCACTTCGCTCCGAGCACCCAGCCCGTAATTATAGATTTGTACATTTTCAGGATAGCACTTACTTTCGAGGTCACGGAAGATGATTGACGATGGCTCGAAAGCATAGATTTTCGGAGATACGAAGACATCAAGCAAGGCGTCGATTGTCTGGCCTGAATTCGCACCGACGTCAAGAATGATTGGCGATGGCGAGCCGATCAGCTTGCCGAGATCCTCGAAAAGGTAACGTCCGGTGAGCGCATCTCTTGGTGAACTAATGATACGCAAGCCAAACGGAGCGAAAGCACCGTTCACCAGTCTCTTGAGTTTCTCTTTCATCTTAAAATAGGCTTCCGTTCGTTGAGGACCTTGTGATCACTCGGTAAAATGCCGCGCTCCCCCCATTGCTACTGAACATCATCCGGTCAAATCAGCGCTCGATTCAGCGTTGGCAGGTGGCGTATCCCCGGCTAAGAGCCTAGGACCTTGTCGTACCAATCCCAACGCCTGTCTCATGCCGCGAAGCTCAGCCAAGAGCGTCAGCGGGATCCACCATGGTTGCTGAAGGTGATGCCGCGTTCGCACCGCGCGCAACGGCCGTGCCAGCAGCCGCCACCACCAACCCGGCGGCCTCACACGCAGCCAGAAATAGTAGGCCCCGACGCTATGTCCAGGTTTGATCGTGCGCAGGTGATGCCCATGCGCCCGTGTCCCGCCCGAGGAGACTTGAAGGTGGTGGATCAGCGCCGCAGGCTCATAGCGGATAGCCCCATATCGTGCCGTGAAACGATGAGCAAACTCCGCCTCGAACCGATAGGCCGCCCCGACGAAGTTCTCGTCGAAACCGCCCAACGCCAGCGCCATGTCGCGACTGACGGAGAAGTTACCGCCCATGAACTCATTGACCCACGCTGATGCCGTACTGTTGAAGCGGAAACGCTCGTTGGGTGCTAGTGGCGAAGAACACTCGCCAGGTTGCAGTACCTGCCCGGCAATCAGACCCGGATGCACCGCTTGCGCCCGTAGATGGGCGCCCACTAGATCATCACCGGGCCGGATATCGTCGTCGAGAAACAGGACGATCTCGCTCCGCGCTGCCAGCAAGCCTGTATTCATCGCCCCTGGAATCGACGGCTGCATCAGGCGAATCCAGCGGATCCGGCCTTGCGCATGCAGCCTTTGTAATTGCTGCTGGGCGTATTCCGTATGCCGATCGGTCTGATCAACGACAACGATCTCCGATGGAGCAGGACTCAGAGCCTGCAATTGGCGCAGGCTTTCGAGCAAGACCGCCTCTCGCCGATAGGTGGGAATCAAAACACTGAGCATGAGGATTGGGTGCGTCGATACAGCGGCAACAGCAGTCGGCTCAGGCTGCAGGCTTCACCCAAATTGTTGTTTGGCTAGGGTAGCCGATGAAGGGCGCGCAGCCCCCGAAGACCTGCTTATTCCAGCCGGCCGGGATCAATCGGTCGACATCGTTGAACCAGTGCCAGTCCGTGTTGTCCACGACCAACAAGCCGCCCGGAAGGATTCGCGGCACGGCCGCCTCGATGCAGGCCAAGCGATAGTTCCCGTCGATCAACACAAGGTCGAAATCCTCGGGTACCTCGTCGATACAGTGAACATAACCCTGCTGCTCCCGTTCAAAGCGAACGGCCACTTGGTCGAACCCTGCCAAACGCTCCAGGGCAAGCTCGAACCAGCCAGAATCGCCTTCCACGGAATACACCTGCGCGCCGCGTTGCGCCCAGTACAACGTCGAGTGGCCCGAACCGTACTCGAACACACGGCTACCTGGACGTAGGTACTGCTCCACCGCTCGGATCGCATCGAAGGTCAACCATGGCAATGCCATCGCGAGAGGCGTGCGCCGTTGAATCATCGATCGGAGCCAGACGACCACGTCGGTGGGATGCCTCGAGAAGGTCATGCGGGCCGTCATATACAGGGCGCGCGCCCCGATGGTCAGGGGGTCACGCCGCCAGGGGATCTGACCGTCGCGCGACGGATCGAACCGGGAAGGGTCTTGAAACAGCCGGACGAGGGGGGAATCAGCCACTACCTTAACCTCATGAAGCGGGCCGGTACTCCGCAGACGATGCTGCTCGGCGCCACGTCCGCAGTGACTACGGCACCGGCCGCTACGATGGCGCCGTCCCCGATTGTGACGCCCGGCAGGACGATCGCACGCGCGCCAAGCCAGCAGTCCGCGCCGATCCGCACAGGTGCGTGCAGCGGGGACTGACGCCACATCGGTACGCTCGCCGAAGTGCCGTGATTATGATCGGTGACAAAGCAGTTCGGCGCCAGCATGGTCCCCTCCCCGATGAATAGCGGTCCGGACAGGTCGAAGAGCGTTCCGCGCCCGATGAACACATGCTCCGCAAGGCTAACGCCAGCACCGTTGCCGACGAGCTTGAACACCACCTGCGCCTCGAGCACGACACGCCCACCTGCTTCCAATGCCTTTGGGCGTGAGATCTCGCAGCGCGAACCCACTCTAACCTTTGATGCAAGCCGCGCCCCTCGGGCGCGCAGCCAGCTTGCGCGCAAATAGTCCGAAGCAACAGCAATGGATTCATTCCGCGTCATTGCGATACCCTCGCGGCCTAAGGAGCCGGAGCAGCGCCCGCAGGTGCAGTGGTCGGGCCCGCAGGGCTTTGACGAAGTGCTGCCGGGCCAACTGAGGATCGCGTGCCGCTACGCATGAGCCGACAAAGTAGTGAAAGTGCGCCACTTCGCTCCGCCTTGAACGTCCATTTTCCTTCGTCGGCGTCCATCGGCCTTCCGGCAGTGGTGGTTCGGGTTGGCCCGCTCGGCGGCAACGTGCCGCTTCAACCGCCAACTCACCAAACTCAAATTGGCGACTCCCCATTCGGTGGCTGATACCGCCGGCACTTTGCCGACTGCGGTAGAGCACCTCGGATAGGGCGGTCATTTCTCCACGCTCGGCAAGTCGCAGCCATAAATCCATATCCTGAGCGACGATAAAGGGATGCCTGTAACCCCCGACCCGCCGATAAGCATCGGCGCGAAACATCACGCTCCCGTGACACGGACCACGAATTCCCGGCACCTGCAGCGTCGCCAGCCCATTGCGCAGATCGGCTTCCGTGAGAACAGCATCGAACAGGAACTCCTCCGAGGGCCCCACCATCCGTGTCCCCGTAGACACCAAAACGCAATCCTGGCGCAGACGCAGACGCAGCAACTGCTGGGCAAATCGCCCGGGCAGCGACAGGTCACCACCCGCGTCCTGTCGGGCAATGAATTCCCCACGAGCGTAATCGCAACCCCTAATCAGAGCGGACGTAAGCCCTGCATTGGCCTGGCTGAGCACGTGAAGACGCGGATCGCGACGGGCATACTGCTCCAGAATCGACGGCGTGGCGTCTGTGGAACCGTCATCGACGACGACGAACTCCAAATCAACTTCTTCTTGTGCCAGGACGCTTTCGAGGGTGCGCTCAAGATCAGCAGCCCCGTTATAAACCCCCATCACAACCGAGACGCTCGGGTCGCTCATGACTCCAAGCGACCCTGATGCCATCTTCCGCGCAAGACGCGCCCAAACGCCATGCGCATCGAGTCCGCAGCAGCAAGCGCTGCAAGTCCCGGTGCGACCGGCTGTCTGCCTTTGTCGTCCATGCCAGCCTTGAGCTCCATGACCCAGGAAAACAAGGTTGCACCAGCGGTCTGCGGGGAAAACCAAACTTCCCATGCCTGACGCGCACGCCGCCCCATATCTAGCCCCAGGCCTGCAGCCTCCTCAAGCATCTTCGGAATCGCAGCAACCTCCCGTTCACGCACTCGAAGCGCAAATTGACCCCAATTCGGTCCCTTCGGCTCAACCCAGTCGTCGGAGATGATCACAGGAACCCGCCCGGCCATCATCGTCTCGAAGATCCGAAAACTCGATGTGCCTCCGCCTCGCGGACACAAGACAAAAAGGCTGGCACGCAGACTTTCGACAAATCGCGCTTTCGCTTCGCACGGCGGAACGGGGTCTCTCGCCGAGTCGATAAATAGGCCCCCCGCACCCTGCAGTGCGAGGATCTGTTCCCGCACCGGATGATTGGCACCTGCCCCGACAAACGAGAAAAGATACTCCGGCGCAATATCGGCGAAGCAATCCGTCGGATCATGAAGCGCTGTACGCAGATAAAACCCCGCACGGTGTTGGAGAGGGTCGTACCAACGTGATGGCACCGAAGCATAAATGCCTGGAACAGTCGGTAACGGATCGTCCCCGCCATGCACGATAAAACACTTGCTCGGGTCCTTCCTGAAGATGCACGAGGCGCGCACGTCCTGAAGCCCACGATGCATTGACCCGACGAACAAAACAATCTCAGCGATACCCGCTTCCTCCTCCAGACGCACGTCGCACGTTCGGCATCGAGCCAGTAGTACCTGCAAACGCTCTGCATCGCGACGGAAATAGGCCAACTCGCCGTCGGTAACCGTCGTTGTGATGTGAATGCTGGTCGTCAAGACGTTTCCATCCAAGACAAAGAGATCGAATCCATCCCTGACTTCCTACGCACTAAAGCGCGCAATCTTTCCGACCCGCGTGCGGCGCGCTCCCAACCAACAATCCTGGCAAATAAACCATAGGCTCGCAAGTCAATCCCTGGTCTTTCAGAAGCGCGGAGCGCGAGATCAAATAGGTCGCGAGCGGCTTCAGCATCTCCAAGCTGACCACACTCCCGCACGTTGTGAAACAGCCAGCGGACATAGTGTCGCATCTCAATCGATGCCGATCCGATGCCGGCCGCTTGTGCGCAAACACTCAATTGATCGAAAAAACGGACTCGATCCAGCGGCGCTAGCCAGCGACCATGTCCGGTCTGCCTCGGCTCATCATGCATCCGGTGCTCGCTCACATCCGCATGACAACTCACGAGTTTCGTACGAAGTGCGCCTGCGCGTGCGTCATATTCCCAATCTTGAGACCACCGTAAATCGCTCCAAGCCCCGATCATATCTGTCAATGTTCGCCGATAGAGCGGCGTGTGCGTGCACCACCACCGGTCTACGAGCAATGCGGGGAAGAGGTAGTCGAACTCCCGCCCAGTCCATTTAAAAGGAGTCCGCAGCACCTTGCCCCCCCCGTCGATCAACCGCGTGCGACCATAGGCAATCCCGCACCCAGGATGATCGCGCAATGCCTTCACCTGCCGTTCGAATTTCTCCGGAAGCAACCGGTCGTCACTGTCGAGATACTGTATAAACTCACCGCGAGCGAGACATAGACCTGCTTCTCGTGCCGGGCCAGGGCCGGAGTTGGTTATACGAACCGTCTTGACGATGTCGGGGTGTTGAGCCACCAAGCCCATCACTGTCGCCGGCGTATCGTCGGTCGAGCCATCGTCGACAATGATGATTTCGATGGGCCGCCATGTTTGAGCCAGTACGCTATCGACCGCTTCGAGAAGCATTGACGCCCGGTTGTAGACAGGGATGATCGTCGAGACGAGGTCGGAAATAACTCGGCTCATGCAACTTGTTCCGATTCCAGCGAGCCCACGCGTACGTGGCGCGACGTTTGAAAACCATTCTGGCCTCTAAGTTCTACTATGCGATCCTTGGTGGGAACGGCAAGACGCTGACGCATGAGATCAAGCGCTCTCTCACGCCCTGAACCCAACCTATTCTCTTGCGGCCGGTGCCAAAGATGGACAAATGGCACGTATCCATATCGGCAGTGTCGCAGAGTCAAGCATCGGTCGAAGAACTCGTTGTCCTCGCCGCCCCAGTCGACGAAACGCTCATCGAAACCGCCGATCCCAAAGTAGGCGTCGCGTCGGATCGCAAGCGTTCCCCCGACCCAATTGTGGCGCACCTCATCGGGGCAGCAGGCATCAAGTCGACCACCGCCAAGCACCCGTTCAGTATCGCCAGCATTCAGATAGAACAGAAAACGCTGGATGTGAACACTGTCGAACCCATGCGCCAAGGTCTCAATGAGCGCCTGACCATAGCCCGTCGGCACCAAGATATCCCCATCATGGCAGACCAGCACCGGCGCACGCGCCTGCCCGGCAGCCACATTGAAGGCCCATGACTTGCGCCAGCCGGGGTCACCGTCGGGATGCGGGAGGTGGATGTAGCGCACTGCCGCCGGCAGATGCTCACGGGCCTGCGACTGGTTCGATTGCTCGATGACAATGCACTCCAGCTGGACACCCTCCTGCGCCAGGATGCTCCGCACCACCGCCCGCAACTGCGGCAGGCGCTCGGTTCCTCGGAACGGGATGATGAAGGTCAGTGCGGGCTCGGGCGACACAGCAACCTCATCATCCGCAAAGTGCACCGGCCACTGACCGAAGGCGCGCCGCAGCATCAGGGTCCCCAGCCATGGAAAGACGCGGCAGGCGTGCAGCGAACTACCCCACTGAAAATCACACCGATAGCCCGGACCATCTGGATCGGGTGTCAGCTTCTCGATGCGATTTGATGCACGGACCCATCCACTTTCCTTTGCCAGCTGGCCCAGTAGACGCGGAACATCCAGCAGCGCTGCGCCCAGAATACGTCGCGCATCGAATTCAGTGGTATTGACCAGCCTCATCCTCGCTCACGCTCCAAACGGCGCCGCCACACATCCAGCTTCCCGCGTACCGGATACCAGCCCGGTACCAACGACATCGGGTCGACATCCCTAAAGGATGCCGGATGCAGCCACAGTGCCCGGATCTGTCGGCGCCAGCCAGCCCAGTAACCTGCCGAGGTGCCGTAGCGTGCTGCCATGCGCAAACGTCCGGCCGCGGCCGCCCGCCGCAGACGCCACCCGGATTGCGCCAGCGGTTCCAGCTCGTCGAGCATCCGATTGTAATCGCGCAGGATGCGCTCGCCGTGTTGGTCGCGTTGTGCCTCGTGCATGGTGCGTGCAGCCATCAGACAGTCCAGCTTGGACGCCCGGGCGCGGAACGCCATGCGTAGCCAGAGGTCCGTATCGGCGGCATAGGGCACCGACTCCCGCCAGCCGCCAAGCTCGCGAGCCAGCGCCAACCGAAAGAAGGTCGAGGGCTGCGGGATCCAGGTGCGCACGGCGATCACGTTCTCCAGTGAGTACGGGGCCAGGCTGGTGCGTCCGAGCTCAAAACCGTCGGCATCGACTTTCATGATGTCGCCGAAGACGAAGCCTAGCCCTTCATCGGAGGTCAGCGCCGCCACGCCCGCCGACACCGCACCCGGAAGGTAATAGTCATCTGAGCTCTGAATCGCCGCCAACTCGCCCCGCGCACGTGCAAAGCCCTTGTTGACCGCATCCACCACTCCGTCATCCGGCTCCGAGACCCAACGGATTTCTGCCACGCAATCATAGTCGTGCAGCACATCGAGTGTTTCATCGCTGGAAGCGCCGTCCACCACTACCACCTCGAGCGGCCGGTAGTCCTGCGCAAGGATCGATTCCAGCGTTGTCCGAATGAAGCGGCCTTGGTTGTAGCTCGGGATGATGATCGAGACGAGCGGCCTTTGTGACGAATGTCTCATTAAATCAGAGCCCTGATCGAGTAACCAGAAAAACGACAGAGCCGGACTTCGACTGAGTAAAAGGACGCAAAGCCGCAAAACGGGTTACTAACGCGGATAGTCGGCCGCCCCAGAATTTATCGTGTTCGATGGTGTGGTCGGCATGATCAACTGGGCTTCCCCCCCCACGTTTGATCTTAGCGCCTCATGAAGCGGTTTTTCGGAAGGACTTCCGAAAATGTCAAACTGCTGCGGCGAAAAGCAAAGAACACTGGGTATCTCATTATTGATTAAGTAGACCAGAACACACCGAAACACAGCTATTGCAGAAGGTACGGCATGCTTGCAAAGAATCCCTTTGGCGCTAGGTGATTCAGCCAGACTTGCCGCGCCCGCTGCTTCCTCCAACGAAACTCTTCATCAGTGAAGCTGGCATTTATGTCAGCCAAAAATTCGCCAACGAACGGAATTTCGGAACTCGTGATGCGGATAATGAATTCTTCGTAATCAATTATATCAGAGTAAGGCAAAGCGCAATCCGTATCTACGAATAAAGGGATTTGACCCGCACAAAGTGATTCGTAGAAACGTGCAGAGTAGTTACCATAACCTCGTACGCACAAGACATAATCACCCGCGTATAGGTTATCCACATACTCTTTTCGAATTATTTGAAGCCTCTTAAAGTCAAAACCGTTCTTTTCCTTATCCCATGCGCCGCCAAAATAGCGCTCGCGCAGAATAAAGCGCGTCTTAATTGCCTTACTTGTACGTAGTCGACCTATAACCTCTTTTCGTTCAGCAGCGCTCCCAGAAAAACCACAGAAGGAGATGGTGGGCCGTCGCTTCAATCCCAGTCTCAGTCTCCATGAACCAAACCGTTGAGCTACGAAGGGACGTCCTAAGTCTTCTACAAATGCCGGTATGGCATAATGGTTTATCTTAAGTTTGGTGCGTTCAAGGTTAGATTGGAGAACGATCACCTCTGGATGTTCAAGCAACTCCACATAATCATCCCCATAAGCCAGAAGTACAGCAGTCTTGCCACAAGCTCTAGCATCGAGGAAAAAAGCATCGAGCAGTTGCATTCCGAAGCTATTTCTCGGCAAACCATACCACTCGAATGGAAAAACGAAGAGATCGGCCTCATCTTTCTTAGCCATAGCGAGAAATGCGGATCCGTTCGCAATAAAATCATCAAACCGATTAGCCATTGGCGCCCTAGGATCATGAAACTCCTCAGGGTATAAGCCAACAAAGGGATAAAGAAGAGTAGCAACTGGGATTTTCGGGTACATCTTTACCCAATCTAGATTGGAATATATTTTTAACATAGCAAGTAAAGACAGGCGTATCAGAAAATAGCACGGATGAGGTCAAGGCTGCTGTCAGACGCTGACTTTTCGGTTAATCATACAGCAAAGTCTGCTTCAGATCGGAAAGCCAGACGTTGGCGAGGTCGAATTCTTCTTGTGGAAAGTGCCCCGCCTCCACGAGCGCATCGTAACAGTGCAACAGGTTCTCCCCCACCGCCTTCGGTGACTTGTCGAGGGTCAGCCCTTCAAGGCAGTTCGCAATCGACCGATTGGAGCGATAACCCGGGATCTCGTCATCGAAGTCACGCATCAGGTCGTGCTCATTGCGGGCCTGAAAGACCTCGGGCCCGTGAAAGACCAGACCGCGTCCCATAGCCCAAAGACAACGCTGCGCGACGAAACTGCGCCAGATGTCCGTCATGCGAAAGCTGCAGAAGCTTGGGAGGTACAGCAGCGGAAACGCCTCGGGCCACCACCAGGTGCTCTGGCTGTTGAAGGGACACCAGGCGCCTTCGGGGAGATAGACACTTTCGCCCTGCCGGAACTGGAGCGGGGTATCGAGGAGCAAGCGCCAGACTGCATCAACATCCGGGGCACCATTGGCGAGCCCCTGCTGGATCGGTGCATGGTAGTGCGCAACCTCACCCAATGCCGGCGCATGATCACGTGACGGCCCGACGGCGTCGAGGGGAAGTCCGCGGGGCCAGATCAGTGCATCGGTGAAGCAGCGATAGACGTTCACCCATCCGCCGTCGAGCACAGGCCGCGCAGAGACAAGCGGCCCCCTGCGCTGCCAGACGGGCAACGGGGCGTTGTCGTCGTCGGTCTCGTACAAACAGGGCGCCCCGGCAGCGATGGCATGCAGGTAGCCGACATTCTTGCGCGTGTAATGTCCGGTGGGTAGGGCACGAGCCAGATCGAATGGCCCACGAAGCTGATCCGCCAGCGAAAGAAACGCGGTCCCGTCCAGTGCATAGGCACCGGGTCCCTTCGCGTCGCCGACCACCACAAACCCCATTTCCGCCTCGCTTAGACGCGCAGCGAGCGCGCGCATCGCGTCGGTCGGCGCTTGGATGGTCGTCATCACACAAAAGCCGCCATCGGGAGTCGTCATCATGCGGCCCCCTTCATCGGCACGCGGACAACACCGATGCCGAAGCCGTCTTGCTCTGCATCGGAAACGAGCTCGAAGTGCTCCGGATGGAGCTCGCGGACCTCTGCCCAAAGCCTGTAGACCTCACCGGTCCAGCAGCCTGTCTGCTTGCCGAAACGCGTGGCGTGGTCCGGGATGATGTCATGAAAGGCGATGAGACCGCCCGGCCGCACCAGCGGGGCGTAAAGCTCGTAGTCCGCCCGAGCACCCGCATAGGAGTGATCGCCATCGATGAACAGAAAATCGATCGAGCGCCCTTTGAGCACATGCTCAAGCCGGCTGCGCTGCGCCTGCGTTTGTGAGTCGCCATGCAGCGCGATGTAGCGCTGCCCTTGCCGGACGCAATATTTCAGCTTGGCCGCGTTTTGAACGTTCAAGTCAAGACCGACCACCAGCTCTACTGTCGGCAGCGCGTGGCAGAAAATGAATGAATTGCCGCCCTTGTGTGTGCCAATCTCCACGACCACTTGCGGAGCCTCGGACCGAACCAGCTCGATGAGCTGCTCGATCTCGTCGTAAATCTGCGTGATGCCGAATCCTTCGCCCGCGGTGCGGTAGAGATCATCGAAGACTGTCGATGCGTGCATGCGCACTCGGGCTTCACGCCACTCGGCCGGCTTCGGCGACAGGGCGCTCTCTTGCCAGACCCGGCGAAGACGCTGATAGGTGGGTCTGAGCGGATCCCGGAGGGCAAGCGGCAGCAGTTGTTTCGGGTGCACAGGAATGGAATCTCCAGTGTTCAGTGGCGGCGAGCACGCACCTTCTGACAAGCATCGACGAGCTCGAGCGCCGGCCGCCGAAAACAAAGGTGGTCGACGAGGGCACGCTGGCGGGCGCGGGCCGCAGCCAGCAGCGTCGGCTCTGCCTCGAGGCGCTCCAGCCGATCGACGAGCGCGGCGAATGACTCGGCAGACAGAACTCGCGAGTACAAGAAGCGATGAGACAACCGATGAGGATCTCCAAGCGCAACCGCACCGCAGGCAATGGCCTCCACCATTGCCGTGCCAAAGACATTTCGCCCGCCCATCTTCACGAAATAACGTGCCGCATGGAGTTGCGCCAGCACCTCCGGCTCCATCGTTGTCACGGGGACGGCCTTGCCCGCGACCTCATCGTGACGGACTGCGGCATGATGCGTGCTGTAGACCGGCCCGAACCGCTCGAGGACCGTCAACTCTTTGTCGGACAGGGCAGCGCGCATGTGATGCTCGAGAAAGATACCCGCCTTGTCCGCGTCACCGCACCACAGCGAGGCATCCTCCTGAAAGGCATCTAGAAAAACCCCGTGGTAGTGGAAATGGTAAGGAAAATCGACCACATGCGCCGCGTTGCCGCGACGAAAACGCGGGGCGAAGTTCTGCTTCAAGAACAGATCTTGGCCGGGCAATAGCGTCTGCAAGGATACGCGGTAGCTCGGCGCCTTGACCTCACGGACATAGTAGGCCCAGACGACCTGCGGAAAGCGTCGGGTGATCCGGGCCGGCACGGCCACGTCCACACTGATCACGAGATCGAACGCACTCCAGTCGACATCCTCCACAGACACTGCGAACTCGGTCTGGCCGTAATCGCGCCCCGGCACCCGATCCTGAAAGCTACGAAACCATTCTTCAGGACACCAACGCAGATCCCGCGCCTTCTCTTTCCAGATCGCGCATTCAGGATCCTCCTCGGCACGCACGAGCACGAACTGCGTTCGAAACTGCGTAAACAGCGCGACGGGGCCCGATCTGAGCAGGGTCGAGCGCAGCATCTCGGCAAGCGGAGTGCCCCGCGTACAACAATAGAGATCCTCGTTGCAATCCTGTTTGACTAAGGCGATACGCGGCATGGCACCCTGCGCATGGAGTTTTTCAAGCCGCGTGCGTGCCAATGTATCGGCATGCGGAAGCCACCACCGCTCCCACAGATGTTGCCGCAAGTCCTTCAGACCCTGCACTGATTCCGCACGTGTCAGCATATGCGCCCCATCGCCCGCTGCACCCGCCAGACCTGCGGGTCCAGAAAGAAGCGGTACTGCCGTGCTGCAAGCATCATCCGGAAGACCTCTCTCCCGACCTCGGGCCGCCGCGCCTCGAATGCCGCCACCAGGGTCCGTCGCGCGTAGTTTCGCGCCGCCGCGGCGATCAGACCGCGCTGTGTCGCAGGCAGCCCAACCGTCCGAGCCCAGCGCCGAGTGTCGAGCAAGACCCGCAAGTTTGCCGCTCGGTGGGCCACGTCGTAGTGGTAACTGTTTGCCCCGTCTCGATAATACAGACTGATCGGATCGTCCAGATGAACCGGCTCAAGCCGTCCGACACACCCCAGGCGCATCCAGAGGTCACAGTCCTCGGCGATATGCTTCTCGGGATCGAAGAGCCCGGTCCGATCCAGCAGGGAGCGCCGCACGGTGATGGCACTGATGGCCCAACAGCGCCCGGCAAGCAGTTGATCGAGGAGCGCTCGCCCGGTCACGCGCTCGCGGATGCCGAACAGGTCGCTACCCTGCGCGAGCCAGGCACGACCGGTGTCGTCCTCGCCTTCGACGACGATGCGTGCCGTTCCGAAGTAGCCATCGATCTGCGGCTGCGTGTTCCGCAGACACTCGAAGCGGTTCGGCAGATAGGCATCATCGGCATCCAGGAAGGCGATCCATTCAGACCGGGTCGCACGGATGCCGAGGTTCCGCGTCGCGGAGACACCATGGTTGGCGCCGTCCGGATGTCTCAGGACGCGGCATCGGCCGGGGGGCGCCGACACTGCCAAGGTATTGGCCACCGCCCCGGTGTCATCGTTGGAGCCATCGTCGACGATAAGTACCTCCAGGGCGGGATAGCCGGTTGCCCAGATGGACGCAATCGCGCGCGGCAGCAGAGCTGCGCGATTGAAGGCGGGGACGATGACCGCCACGGTCGGACTATCGGTCAATGCTCAGCTTCCCGTCGCTAGAACTTCCCGGTACAGGTCGACATACCGCGACGCGATCGACCGCTGATCGAAATGTGTCTCCACATACTCGCGCCCCTGCGTGCCGAGCCGCGACCGCTCGGCCGGATCCCTCGCCAGTCTCTCAATAGCGGCCGCCAAGGTTGCTGCATCGCCGACCCTCGCCAAGATACCGCCGACTCCATCCCGAACTACCTCGGGGATGGCGCAGGCGCCCATCGCCACGACCGGCGTCCCACAGGCCTGCGACTCGGCACCGATGCGTCCGAAGGCTTCCACCTCGGAGGTCACCAAACAAAGATCCGCCCCTTGAAAGCAGCGTGCCATCTCGGCAGGTGTGCGTTGAAACGGCAGCACGATCGCCTCGGTACGCAACTGACCCGCCACCCTGTCGGCCGAATGTCCGACCACGACCGGCAGCACCGTGCCTGGGGTAAGCTGGTTCAAGGCCGCCACGGCATGGTGCGTCGCGATACCCTCTCGGATGCCCTCGACGGTTTGGCCCGCCAGCAGGACCGCGACCCGGTCGGCTGGGATACCCAACGTCTGTCGCAATTCGGTGCGCTGATGGTGCTCCAGGGGTGAGAAGGTCTCCAGATCGATGCCGTTGTAGATCCGGGTCACCGTCTTGCCGGACAGGATCGGGCTTGCCAACGCGACTTCCTTGAGCCAGTCGGAGATCGCGACGACCCGTAAACGCGAGCGTCCAATCAGACTGCGCTTGCGCCGCCAGTTGAAGGCCGTTCCATCCCGCGGAATCGGTGGCGCGAGCGACAGATTCGGGCAACGTCCGCATCCCGTCCGCCATCGGTCGCAATCGTGAAAACAGGCACAGTGGCCAGTCACCAGCCAGTTCTCGCGCATGGTGACGACGCCGGGCCAGCGTGCGGTGATGGCGGGCAATGCGCCCAAGTCAGCGAACCCGTTGCTCCCCCAGAGTGAATGGAAATGCACGACATCCGTGTTCGGCGGGATCAAGCGCACCAGGTTGCGAAAGCTCGGGTTGTAAATATCCTGCCAACCGAAGCGCTGCTCCAGTGTCCGCGCCAAGCGCCGCATGCCGGGAACGCCACGGCGGTAGGGAATCTCTACCCCCCCACGTTCGTCGGTCTGTCGGCGGCCGACGAACAGGGTCGACACGTGGCCAAGTGCTTGCAGAGCGCGATGAAGTGTCACGACACTGCGCTCGGCGCCGCCTCCGAAATCCGAGGCATGGATCAGGGTGATGCGCAGTCGCCACGACTTCTTGTCCATCATGTGACGTGCAACGCCAAAAACCGTTGACACAATAGTTGGATTCGCTCTCCAACGCACAAGTGCTTCCCAGCCATCCAGAACACCACTTGAGCAATCATTTTCGTTAAAGCTATTGACAAGTTCCTGTCGAAATACGTGTCCCTAGCCGCAATTAAGACATGATCGATAACAATATCATTTCGAGAAATTACCACTTCCGCATAGTCACAAAACTGAGGTGTTTTTTATTAAGGAAGGGACATCCAAATCTTCTGATGTCATCTCTCGGACCTGCCCTAGCCGTGTGAATATTCGTGCAGGCCAGGTCATCGAACTGAAATCCCGAATTTAGTCCTAAATGAGTCAAAAGCTTCACCAAAAAGGGGCTCCAGCTCGCCCGCTTCCTGTTGTTACGACATGACGTCTGTGGTAAATAGTTCACCTTTTAATTTAGCGATCAAGAAATGGGAGATTTGGTCCATGCTTGCGAATCAATCCTATACCGTAACCATCTTGATCCGGGTCGGCGATAAATTCTTTGAACTCAAAAAAAGTCTTGAGTTTATTCCAAAGTAAGTGCACTTCACCCGAGCACGAAGTTGTTTGTCGGCCATGCCTGTAAGAATAATCGGGTACGATATCGTGGAATGCAATTAGCCCTCCGTCTGAAACATAAGGAAAGAAAAGGGTCAAATCCCGCAGCACTCCATCATAAGAGTGATCCCCGTCGATGAAAAGAAAATCGATTTTCTTACCGCGTAATTGCCTACGCAAGATCGACTCGACAACAGGTGACGATGAATCGCCCTCAATCGGAAAAAAACGCTGCCCTGTCCTTCCAGCATAAACAAGCTTTTCCCAATTGCGCACTTTGCGATCCACACCCAACACCAGTCGACAGCTTTCAAATGAACGCAAAAATAAGAAGCAGTTGCCACCGTTTTGGATGCCAATCTCGACTATAATACCTGGATTTATACTTTGTACATGTTCAATTAGTGACTGAATCTCTTCCTTGATCTGACCGATTCCAAGTTGGGATTCTGCTATTTCAAAAAGGCTTAAAAATTGATCGGCTTGAGCAATGTCATCCTGAAATCGTTTGATCTCACTTGTCGCAGGATAGAGTTGGAGCAGCTTCAGCTTATTGACTAGGCGATGCTTAATTCTGCGCAAACCGTTTAGATATCTATCCATAATCACACTCCGAGCATTATTATTGTAAATTGACAACAACATCCATTTGGATTGCGCACTATCAATGCGAAAGCCATCTATGAAAAACCGACCTAAATGGCGCACCAACCAGAAACTGTCCTAACCGGAATGATTTAGATCGCCTTGTTTCTATCAACTGCCTCCTTGTGTCTAAAAGCGCCTGGCATGCAGATCCAATAGACCACGGTAGATCAACGTTTTGTCCAATAATTTCTTGCAGCGCATCTTTTACAGAAACCGACTGATCGCATGCACCTCGCTTGATGGCATTCACTAGGTTGAAGCTAAGCAATTCAAGCAGCCATTGGCGCACCGTTTCGTCACGATAGATCTCCCCAGCAATCATTAATCCGCATGCTTTTGATAGATCGCGATAATGACGGATGGCATCACCACCTGACCACTCGCCCCCGGCGTGCATACGATATACACCCATAACGTGAGGTATGTACCGTATCTTTCCTTTCTTATCGGCTAGGAAAAAGATGGGAAGATCGAAAAGCGGCATTCGTCTAAGCTGTTGAGCACAGCCATGCAGCACTTCGTTTCTGACTACGATACTGCAGGTTGCCGGCTGATGCGGTGGGCAATCAGTTCCGCGTAAGTCCCTCTCATTTGGATCGCTTTCTGGGACCATGCAACTGAATTGCGTCGCATCGCAAGGTTTCGACCCTCCGAAGTCCACCTCAACAGCATGACAACACATACTGTATTCAGGATTCTTCTCAAGAAACTCCACCTGCAGCGAGAGTTTTCTCTCGTCACACCAACGATCATCGCCTTCAAGTAGTGCAACGTATTTGCCCTGACACTCTTCGAGTGTTGCCAAGGCATTCTGCATGAAAACTGCGCCATAGTTTTTCCGGTCCTCATGGTCACGTTTCCGTGAAGAAATCAGAACTGTACCATGATACGTCCGGGCGAACTCTTCACATCGAGCGCGGGTGTCATCCGTTGAACCGTCATCGCCGATAACAATTTCTACCGGAAAGTCGGTTACCTGCGCCTTGACCCCCCTAAGAGCGTCGCCTATGAATTTACTATGGTTATACGTAATGATAGCGACACTAACGAGAGGCTGATTCATTTTTAGTCAACACAGAATATGCATGATTAAGAAGCTAACACACGGCAGTCCGCTATTCCAAACTGAAAGCGCTTAGCTTAGTCCATTTCGACCAACAATTTACTTCATCCCACGTAGGGATTGCGATGTTTTGCTCGTAAAAGCTGAGGATATGCAGATGCTCGGTTTTCAAGAATAGATCCAGAATGTCCCCTATCCGTAAAGCTGACGGGAACACTGCAAACCCAGCCATTTGCCGACTATTACTCTTGCGTCGAGTTCTGAGTCAGTATTGCGAAAACCACTGCGCCAAAAACAACAGGCTCCAAAGCCGATGCCCATGATCGGCGGACTGTCCATGCTCGGACACCAGCCGCTTGATCTCGGCGGGATCGAACCAGTCCCCCAGGCCGGCGGCCGGGTCCAGCAGCCGGACTTGCAGCTCGTTCTTGAAAGGACCGGAGAACCAGGCCGACAGGGGGACAGAGAAGCCCACCTTGCGGCGCTGCAGAAACTCCCAAGAGTAGAAACGCTGCGCGGCGCGCTTGAGGACATACTTACCGCACCAGATGTCTCCGCCCGCCCCCCCCGCCGCATCGACCTTCGCCATCCGGTAGCGTGCCGGGATGCGCGTCACGGTATCGATTAGTGCGTGATCCAACAACGGAACCCGCACCTCCAATCCATGGGCCATGCTGGCAATATCAACCTTCGTCAGGTTGTCGAAGGGAAGATAAGTCTGGAGATCCACCGACTGGCACTGGCTCAGGGTATCGAGTCGGTCGACGCGGGTGAATTGCGCCTCATGCCAGGTCCGGGTTGTACCTATCCGGTCATGGTAGTCGGGCCACCAGAGACGACGACGCAAGGCGTCATCAAAAAAGGGAGATCGTCCATACCAGCTTTCTGCCAGAGTCGGGACGGGATTGAGCAGACCAATCCGGCGCAGCAGATCACCGGCGAGGCGTCGCACGCGGCGCGGCCCCGTCAGCACCGGGAACCGCTCCACGAGCTTGGGGAAGTAGGGGTAGCCAGCGAACAGCTCGTCACCCCCGTCACCGGACAAAACCATGGTGACGTGCTCGCGTGCGGTCTCGCAAACACGCCAGGTGCAGAGCGCAGAGCTGTCGGCAAAGGGCTCGCCATAGTGCCTGACCAAGCGCGGCAGCAAATCCAGAATGTTGAGGTCCACCACGGACTCGTGATGCCGACTCCCGAGCTGCTCCGCCGTTTCGCGCGCCGGCCCACGCTCGTCGAATCCCGCTTGGTCGAAGCCGATGGTGAAGGTGTCCAGACCCGGCCCGAGGGTCTCGCGCATGTAGGCGGTCACGGCGCTTGAATCCACCCCGCCGGAGAGAAAGGCGCCGAACGGCACATCCGACACCAGATGGGAGCGCACGGCATCGCCCAAGGCCGCATCCAGGCGCTCGACCCACTCCGACTCGCTCAGAGACTCATCCGGCCGCCATTCCAGTTGCCAATATCGACGCAGAACCGGCGCGGCGCCATCGGCCGTGAGCACGAGCGTATGCGCAGGGGGAAGCTTGCGGGCACCCCGATAAATCGACAGCGGCGCAGGGATATACTGCAGATGCAGATAGCGGTCGAGTGCCTCGGTATCGACTCGCGCATCGAAGTCCGGCAAGACGCGCAAGGCCTGCAACTCCGAGGCGAAGGCAAGGCGGTTGTCGGTTGAGGAGTAACACAGCGGCTTGATCCCGAGCCGATCGCGGGCCAACAGAAGACGCCGTCGCGGACCGTCCCAGAGGGCAAAGGCGAACATGCCGCGCAGGCGCTCCACCACCCGATCGCCCCATGCTTCATAGCCGTGAACGATCACCTCACAGTCGCTCTGGGAGCGAAAGCGATGACCCATGCGCTCCAACTCGGCCCTCAACGCGCGAAAGTTGTAGATCTCCCCGTTGGCGACCAGCCAGACCTCGTTTGTCTCGTTGCACATCGGTTGCTGACCGCCGGCCGGGTCGATGATGGCCAAGCGGCGGTGCCCGAGCCCGATCGGACCGTCCAGATAGACGCCCTCGCCGTCCGGGCCGCGATGGATCTGCCGCTGATTCAGCGCCTCGATGTCCTCGCGTCCCGGACGTCTGCCATCCAGTTGTAAGATTCCTGCGATGCCGCACATGAAATCAGTCCGCTTGCGGCCGAGCACAGGCGAGCACGCGCAAGAAATCGCTGTGAAAGCGTTCGGCGGTAAATGCCTCGTCAAGGGCGCGCGTCAGCGCTTCGCCGGCCTGACGGTAACGCTCGGGCTCTTCGAGTAGATCACACAGGGCTTTGATTAAGCTTGAGGGCTCAAGGGTGTCGCACCTCACCCCAAACGGGTACCGATCAAAAAAACCATGCAAGGATCCGTACGGGGGGGTGTGCAACAGTAGCGGTGCGCCGGCGCCCAGATAGGTTGTGAGCTTGCTCGGGAAAGACAATCGGGTGAAGGGCGACCACTCCTGCTCAAACGGCTGTGGCAAGTAATTCAAATGGCAGTCAGCGAGTAAATGTACTGCCTCCGCCATCGTCGGCTGCCAACCGAGATAAACGATCCTGCGTGGTACTCCAGCGTTCAAAGTAATTCGCGGTGTGATCAGGCGTAGCTCTATAGGTATTCCAGAAAAGCTCCATGCCATCCGATCTAAGGCGTTCAACAGCCCTTCGAAAGCTGATCTCGCAGAGATACTGCCGGCAAAACCGATCCGAATGATATCTGTAGCATCAAGTAAGCGCTTGGGAGCTAAACGCAGATCAACTGGTAAACCATGCCGCACCACAACCCCTTGAACCCCATAATTACGCTCATAGCTCGATTGCATCGCTTCACCAATCAGTGCAGCACAGCAACTATGTTGGAGGGCATTAGCAAAATACCGTCGCGCATCTCGCGCAGCAATTGGATCAAGACGGAAATAGCGGATGTTATGTTCGATGTCGTCCCACACTGTGGTGATCAAGGGAACGTCAAGCGCAACGGCAACTCGCTTAGCGATGGCGATCGATAAGGGTGAATCGAGCACGGCCCAAACTGCTTGAGCTTTTTGTTCTTTTGCAAAAGTCACTGCCTCAAAAGCCATTTGACGCTGGAACTGTTCTCGTCGAAATCCACGCACTATCGCGGCCACGAACCGCCCTGGACGACCTAGGCTAGCGAACTTGATTTCGGTTCGTTGAGTCCAGAATCGAACCGCCTCCCGTATCCGAAACACCTCAATTGGTTGAGACACATCCAACGCCTTTCGGGGAAGAAAGGCACTAAGATAGCCAGGCTTAAATAATGTGCAAAGATCGTCTAAAACGATACCCCCGACACCAGAAGGGCCAGGAGCAGTACCGGAAATCAATAGAGTGCGTGGTAACTCATGTATGCTAGAATTGTCAGACATGGTCTGTGCCTTCGCATTGGCCTGATGCTCAAGAAAAGTTCCCGAAATAGTGACTCATAGACCAATGCAGTCAGCTCATTCTATCAGGGACAGCTAACGAAAAATATCTTTATCCATGCAAGAATAGATGCGGTTCATGGGAAATGTTCCGAGCAAATCACTGGCATGTATCTCTAGGGTAATGATTGGGAAGCGCGAACCTTATACAGATCGGTTGCAGTACGTATGACTAAGCGCATACTCTGCATGACTCTGGTTGCTTGGACACCCCATGTCCAACTTAACACAGCGTAGATATGGTAAGAGGGGTGGTATCTGAAAGAGATTAGGGCTCTATGACTTTCCGATAGACCTGATAGACGCTATTAGAATACTTTTCAATTGTATGTCTCGTGACGGCAATGTTCCAGGCATTCTCGGAAATATTCAAAACAAGCCCCGGATTCTCGATTAAATCAGCCATGCACTTCGCTAATTCTTCCGGTCCGTCTCGATATAACAACCCACTGAATCCGTGCTGAATGAGTTCCGCTGTACCGGCCTGGTCAAATCCAATGACGGGTCGCCATGCTGCCATTGCTTCGGCTGTTACACGACCCATAGCTTCGTATCGCGAGCACATCAGAACTGCACTCGCCTGTTTATAGACTTCGAACGGATTAGAAACGTATCCAAGAAAATCGACTTTTTTATCGACGCCTAACTCAGCGGCAAGTGACCGAAGTAGCGACTCGTCACTACCATCACCAGCGATTAAAAGTCGCACGGATGGGTGTTTTTTTGACACCAATGAAAGAGCTTTGATTGCCTCGCTTTGTTGCTTAGCAGCATGCAGCAAACCTACGATCGCGAACACTCCAGGCTGGGGCTTGCTCCCTTTTCCAGCATGGGCAAGCAATTCCTGGAACCTTGCTAGGCGAAGGACACCGTTGTAAACAACAGACACGTTTCTTTTATCGCCAAAGTAATAATTGGAAATTGCATTTGAGATACAGATGACCGCGCTAGATTGCTTAATACGGGCCAACGCTCTACCCTTGCCTAAATCAAATTGATACCTATAATGCAGGTCCACGAATTCCCGTAAATGCCAAACGTGCGGCAACGACAAGTCACGTGCGAGCAGCGACCCGAACGGATTAACGGCCGAGTGGGTATGCACCAGGTCAATAGTGCTTCTGGAGAAAGAACGTGCAAGGAATCTCGACTGACGTTCGTTACGCAGTCGCTTTGCACTGAGTCCGCGGCCCCGCGACATCCGCTGGCGAAAATTAAGCAACGACCATCCGGCGAGGCGCAACAGTCGCCGATAGCTTGATATTCCATTTAAATCGAGTACATCGTAACGTGGCGGCGAGTTAACCCAAGTCTCGAAAGGCCATACCAAGTACTCGATTCCGTGCCGCTGACAGGTCGCCGTCAAACCACCTTCGCAGGGTACTAATACGATCGAACGGACACCGTGATCTCGAAGTCCGTCAACCAGATCCAAAAGGGATCGATTCGCACCATAGAGTTCCCCATAACTTGTGACATGAAGAACCGTCATCATGAGCTGGATAACCTAGGGTGCACCGGCACGGACCCACTCGTACAAGCGCATATCAAGAAAGTTAACCTCCTCGATCAGGCGTTTGGTTTCTTGTGGTATTTGATCGCGGGCCACGCGACCCCTATTGACATTATGCCGCTCGCCCGAATAGTCATTAGGCAAGTTAGCAATCTTAGACAGCTTTTCGATCGCCAGCGACACGCGATCCGTCACGCCAACGACGGCATACCGACGAAGTGCATCTATAACGGCTGTGACCGATTCGTTCGCGTTTCGCTCCGCTTCTGCAGCATCAACTCCGATAAAGCGAGTGACATAATTGTTCCTGAGCTCGCCCGAGAGATTCGATGTCGCATAGTCAATCAATGACATACGACGAGAAACCACCTCTTGATGCAAGTAGTGTCTCGGAGATTTCAAGACAAAATAATAGTGCGATATGATTCGATCAACGGGGTCTCTCAATACCGTAAAGCCAATTGTCTCAGGGTGGCTAAAGCTGATGAGTTGGTGCGCACCATGACCCATGATCAAACTGTATCCATACCGAGTTGATTCACTTGAGCGGAGAAAAGATTCAATGCTTTTTCTCGGCTGTGCGCCATCGATCTCGAAAGTGTTGCATTCTGGATAACACGACCGCAAATATGAGCTAATCGTTGAGCCTGCACATTTCGGAATATGCTCAAACAGAAGGCGAGATGGAGGCCGAATCACCCCGTGCATTTGTGCAAATCGCTTCAGTCTAGTATGCATGGCTTATCGCATCGCGCTTTTTTGATACATTTTTGCGTCAACTAGAACCCGAAGCTCATTATCGAGCTTCACGGGCACACCAAAGACTAAAGCATGCTGAAAACAGCACCGCTTACAACTGCCTTTCTCGTATTTCCCAACTGTACGGAGAACTAATGAGACAACGGAACCGTCAATTACCGATGACGTCGATAATGCACTGATCCAGACACCCAATATGCCTCGCCATTGTAAACTTCTCTCTTATCCTCAACCGACCGGCTGTTCCCATCTTATGTGCCAATCCAGGTTGTTCTAGTAGGCGTGACATGTCAGCTGCCATGCCGTCGACATCATGTTCGTCAACCAGATATCCGGTCTCCCCTTCCACCACCACGTCAGCGATGCCTGCATGGCGGGTTGCGATGATCGGAAGCCCTGCGGCGCCCGCTTCGAGGACTGCCACGGGCGTGCCCTCCATGTCGCCATCTGGCCCAGTGACGGAGTGCTGCACAAACGCCAGGGCCCCTGCAAAGAGATCGCGTACCCGAGCGGGTTCGACTGCACCCGGCAATGACACCGCATGTTGTAGTTGGAGGCGCTCTGTCAGCACTTGGCAGGCGAACCAGAGGGGGCCAGTACCTACCATGACAAGACGCGCGTTCACATGCCGCTCGAGAACCCGTTTAAACGCAAAGAGGATGTTGAAGGGTGCCTTCTTATCCACAAAGCGACCCACCGCGATGAACATTGGAGAAGCGCTATTACGGGGTTTGATCTCGAAGAATTCGTCACGTGGACCGTATGGATTGTAGATCAATTTATCCTTTGGGCATCCGAGAGCGATCAAGCGTTTTTCCATGTCGCGCGAAACAGCTACAACGGCAGATGCGTACTCAAAAAGAACCGCGTAGGAATCACGATGCGAATCGAGTATCGACTGCACCGTAGCGTCGCGGCCATGAAAGTGGACGATCAGAGGTAGTCCTGCGCGCCGACAAACTGGTACAAGTGCAGCGCCGGTCATGCCATACTCGGCTAGCACCACATCCACCTTTTGCTGGTCAAATGAGTCGAGCAGAGCCAGTTCGTCAAGCGATAGTTGTGAACCGTATAATCGACGTCGTAGGCGCTGGCGTAGTAACCACGGCAGTGCATTCGAGCTCAATGGTCCTTGACAGTCCAGAACCCGCGGAATGAAGCCATCGCTGTAGTAGCGGACATCCGCATCCAGTAACTCTCGATGCGCCTTAATGAAGGTCTCCGAATAGGCATTTTTATTGGGTGAAACGACGGCCACGACTGATTTAACCATTAGATTAGCCCTGCGGCCGTGCGGACATAACACACGGGCACCACGTCTTCATGGCGCTTGCCGGTCATCGCCGGCCGGAGTGGGGATAGCCCGTTGGGCCAACCTGTTCGGTCCTCGTAGACATACGGCTGGTAGCGCCGGGGTATCTGCGAGGAGCGAATGCACTCGACCTTTGCGAAATGCTTGCGATAGCGCTCGAAGTAGTCCAAGCCCGGTGCCCTGACGTGATCCGATTCGTGGGGATTGGGCTCGGGATACTCGATCGTCCTGTCGGCCACAATCGGAACCGGCAGGATGGCGATGCCGTTCGGCGACAAGATGCGCCGGATTTCCGCGAGGGCTCTCGTGTCGTCGGGAATGTGCTCCAGCACATGAGACGCATAGACAAAATCATAGGCCCCATCCGCAAATGGCAATGCCTGGAGATCCACTCCAATTCTCCCAGGTGTGTGGGCATCGCCTTCTAGGTTCCTGTCGGCATGTGTTGTATTCAGCATCATCGGCTCCGGCTTGTCTCGTGTTTCACTGCCGTTCCCCAAACCCCGGTCAGCATCACCCCCTCCTGAAACCGGACCGGCATCAACGCGTCGCGACGGGCGAGCCAGCGATAGATCGGCAGCAGTAACCAGGACAGGATCTGCCGCTTACTTGTGCTCATCGGGCGCCGCCGGACCCACAGGCCCAGCATCTGGGCCAGGCTGGCGTCCCAGCCACCGGTAGCGTGCAACTCGATGTCGCCGAAACCGGCCTGCTCCAGATGGCGGCGCAGGGCGAAGGGGGTGTAGCGGTAGTGATCGTACGGCACTTCATGCAGCGGCCAGAGGAAGGGCACCGTCAGGAATAGAACCCCTCCCGACCGCAGCACGCGCGCGATCTCGCGGAGGACCAACTCCGGCTCCGGGCAGTGCTCCAGCACCTCGGTGCAGAGCGCGCAGTCCACGCCGGCATCCTCCAGCGGGATGCGGCCGTCCTGCCAGCAGAGGTCCGGTTGGTTGTCGTGGATGGGATTGTCCGCGAAATCCAGCCCGAGATACCGCGTCACCTGTCCGGCCGGGGCCGTCAGGATCGACTTGTAGGGCATCTGGCCGCAGCCGACGTCGAGCAGCGTCCCGCGCAGCCGGTCGCGCTGCGCGTGCAAGGCGTCCAGGATCGAGCGGCGGATCAGATACCGGTCCAGATTCCCGGCCTCGCAGCGCGGCGCCAGGAAGGCCGCCGAGGGATCGGCAGGCGGACGCCCCCGCTGCAGGAGCCGAACCGGCCGCAGACGCCGACGCAGCCCGCCTAGCACCCGGCGCCAGAGTGGACGTGGCGGTGGCGGCAGCGGGCGACGGTGATCCTCGCGCGCCAAGCCCGGGTTGACCGGCGGCAGCGCATCGTCCGCAGGCCGGGCGATCGTCGTGCGCGGCACCGGATTCTCTTCGACCAACTGTGCGAGAAAGGCCTCCCAGCGATCGGCAGCAACCTCCAACGAATAGCCCTGCCGGATATGCCGCCGGGCGTTGGTCGCCAGTCTGCGCCTAAGCACTCCGTCATGCGCCAGTCGCGAGACGGCATCGACGAAGGCATCACCCCGATCCGCCACCAGCAAGCCAGTCTGCTCGTGTCGCACCAGCTCGCGCACCCCGCCCGGGATGTCCAGACACACAGGCACCAGCCCGCAGGCCATGCCGTCCATCACCGAGCCCGGCGTGCCTTCGTAATCCGACAGCAAGACCAGCACGTGAAACCGACGCAGGACATCGTGCAGTGCATCCGGCTCCAGGGTACCCAAAAGCGCCAGCCGATCGCCCAGACCATGTCCCTTGATGCGCGCATCGATCGTCGCCTCATCCGGTGCCGCGGCGCAGTGCCCGATCAGCATGGCGGTGGCATCCGGCAACCGATGCAGCACGGCGGCCAGGGCGTCGATGGTCTCCAGGATGCGTTTCTGCTCTTGTACAAGACGCCCCACGTAGACCAACCGCAGCGGACCGTCCGCCTGGTCCGCCGCCGCGCTCGGCACCGGCACACCCGACGGGATCACGCAAAGGCGTGTACGCGCCGGGTCAGTCGCGAGGATACGATCGTGCGCCGCCTGACTGACGGAGATCAGGCCAGACACCGCCCAGCGCGGGTCGCCCAGCACGAACTCCTCGACCATCCCGGCATGAAAGGCATCGTCACTGCGATAGGCAGCGATCGTCGGGATGCCTGCCTCGCGAGCCCAGCGAGCGGCGTACCAGCCGGCCACCGACAGATTCGGCACGAAGACATCCGGCCCGATGGCCCGCAGCCGCTCCAACAGCCAGTCGATGCGATCTTCCGTCCAGCGATGGAATACCACGGCATGCACCTGCACGCCCTGCGCGCGCAACAGATCGGCCGTCGGCGAGCCGCCGCGATGGTACTGAATCAATGCATGCACCTGGTGCCCGCGGCGCTGCAGCTCCGGCAATAGGCGGCGCGCATTGACGATGGGGCCGCCGCGATAGCCGGGCCAATCGTAGGCTACAAAGGCGATTCTCATCGGCGCACTGATCTCGGCTCAACCCAAGGGGTCTGCGGTTTCACATCGATCAGGGCTTTGCCACTATTCTCTGGATGCGCTGGCCGATGCGCTGCAAGAGCCATCCGAACGCATACGGCACCGTGCGGCCGAGGCCCTGCGTGCCCAAGCGCCGACGCAGGCGCGCCAGGCGCGTCGCCGGCTGCACCGGCGCCACCGGTCGCGGAGGCGGCGGGACCAATCCCATGCGTGTCGGGAATTTGTTGCGATACATCTCGGGATCCGACCAGCTGACGATGATCCGCTCCACTTGGTCCAGCGACCAGTCCGCCGGGGCGATGGCGGCCTTCTCATCGATACCGAAGGCATCAAGGCTCACGCGAAAGGGCTCCGAGCGGGCATCGATGCGCACCGCGCCATGATGCTCGATCCCCCGTGCGAAGCCAGCTAGCGCAACCCGATAGTCGTCGTCCGCAGCAGCGCTCGCCCGCCAAATGGACAGAAACAGATCCGTGAAATGCGCGTGCTTGTGCGCCTGCACGAAGCACTTGCGATAGATATCCCGATAGCTCTGTTCGAAGTCGTGCAACCCGACCAACTCCGGCACCAGCACCCACGGAAAACCCGCGGCCTTCATGGCTTGCAGGGTGTGGTACTCGGGGCGGATATCCACCCCCTCAGCCGGGATCGCCGCGAGCACCCGCTCGAGCAGCGCCGTGCGGTAGAGATGAATGCCGCCGATCCGCGGTCCACCGAAGAACTTGTCGAGGATGTAGCCCTGAATCTCGCAGACGTTCTCGGGCTGCTCCTCGGCGAGCTCGACCATCCGCAGGATCGAGCCGGGGCGCAGTAGCAGATCGGCATCGACACAGAAGGTCCAAGGCCGGCCTTGCGCCAGGCCAATTTGGAAACCGACGCGCATTGCCTGCGAGAACGGGGCCTCGCGGATCACGAAGATGGCGTTTTCCTCGATTCCCTGGTCGAGGATCAACTGGCGGCAGACCGACTCGGTGCGCTCTCCGACGGACCGGATGATGACGGTGATCGTCTCCAGCGCAGACGTCATGTCGATCCTTCGGGGCGGTGGATGCACTCGTCGATGCGATACCCTGCCATTCGCTGGCCTCGATCGCCCCGGCCGATGGCCTGGATCAGAGTTGTGTCCGAGTTATTGGTGAAAAGGGGCTTGTAGCCAACCACCAACGCCGCCTGTTGCTGTTCCATCTCCGCCTGTTGTTGTTCCAGCGCCGCCCGTTGCTGTTCGGTTTCAGCGCGCAGTTCGTCGAAGTGGCGCTGGATACTGCGTTGCTCGCGCAGATCGTTCTGACGCGCTTGGTACGCGTGATAGGCGCGATCCTTGTCGGAGAAGGCCTTCAGGGTGCTCATGGCTTGCCTCATCTCGTCGGTTTGCATCCAGGGCGGCAGGGCGTCGGCGTCGAGACGCTCCCCGTCCTTGAAGAATGCATCACCGAGGTCCTTGAAGAATGCATCACCGAGATTAAACGTCGTCCGTCCCTATTTACTCTGGCCGCCGTTCTGCTCTGGCTGTTCGGTACCGCGGCCGAGCGCGCCGGCACCCACCGCCGGCTGCATCCGGGCAACGGCAAGCGCCGCGTCGACTCGCGGATCTTCCTCGCGCGTCTGCTGCTCGTCCTCGACAGTACCCGTGATGTGCTCGATGAGCTGCTCACCGCCATCGCGCCACCAGACCAACGGGTTGCGAGCGATCATGACGGCCTGCTCGCCGACGGCGCCGCCGGGGGATGAGTTGGTGGGGATACCTCAGGGTCCGTCCCTGTTTATTCTTCTGATTATTTCTGTTTATTACCAGTCGCCCCAGGTTGAGCCGTCGGGGCGATTCCACCATCTTGGTTTTGTCATTGCAGAAGGAATAGTGCAAGGCTAATGAGGATACCGAGTATGGCCGCAACAAGCGACGCCACCATCAGGTAAAAATGAACTGCTCTTTTGCGGCTCTTCATCCGAATCAGTGGGTCGGCTTGCTCCAGTGTCGCAACGAGATCCCTGAGGCCACTGATATACCCGAGAACCTCCGGATAATACTGTTGGCGGTTCAGATAATGCTCCTCGGTGGCCCGAACCTGTGCGATGCCGCGCCGGGCTGACTCCAAGCGTTTGAGAAGATCGACATAGTTGGGCAGCACCTCGGTCGTGCACTCCAGAGAGCGAAATTCAAGTTGGTAGACCTCGGCCTTCTCGAGCAATGCCAGGATGCTTGCCTCGGTTGCATCGTAAATTGCTCGCTTTGCGTGATTCTCGGCACGCTCGATATCGGAATCGAATCCATCTCGGCCCTGCTCGGAAAGTGCCCGAATGAGGTGGAAGGCCACGTAGCGTAACTCGTTGACCGCGGGGATCGTGAGATTACGATCGATCTCCTCAGCTTGTTTAAGCTGGACTTCCGCCTGCTGAAAGAGGCTGGCAAGTGTTGCGAACCGCTCAGGTTTCTCAATCATCAGACAACGCGAAGAAACGATGCTGCTTCATCCGCGCAGCACGCGCCTCAAGCTGCTCGCGTGTCTGATAGCGACCGGATTGCAGTAACACGTTCCCTCTCGACAGTCGAGCGACGAGGGCTCTGGTTGCAGTGTCATGAGTCTCGGGAGCAGTTGCGCCGGATGTTCTTTTCGGGAACCTGTACGGGTGCAGTAAGAGTTTCATGCTTTTTATGTTTTATCATCAGATCGTTGACGGACGTCGACGGCCTCGTTCGTCATTTCGGCCATCGTGTCACGTGGCGCAGAGCGCCACCGGGCATGCGCGACATCGCGGAGCGGATGTCAAGAGCTCTTTGGGTTTTGGGTGGCTGGTTTAATCAGCGAGCACAGGCGTCGACCCCATCGAATCGCGTCACGACCGGAGGGTCGATATTCCGGCAGGCCGCATTTTCGACGCTTCGTCGATGATTGGGCGACGACGTTGACCACTAGACGATCAAACGGAGAGTCGCATCAAGTTGACGTTGGGTCGCCCGGTACGCCGGTGCAGTCGGTAACAAATCAACGCCGCTCCACCTTCGCCAACACCGCATCCACCATGGCGCCGGCGGAGCCGGTTTTGCTCTTGTCCGAAGCGCTGTTTCATGAGTATCGCAACTGTCTTGACCGCGATGGGGAGAACCGGGGGGAAGACCACGATTCATCGCGTTCATTACCAAGATTAAACGTGGTCCGTCACTGTTTATTCCCGCTCAACTGGAGCACGGCATGGAGGGTTTCTATTCATGATCCGTCATGGAAATGCTCAAACGTCTGGCAAATCCACGTCATCACATGATGAGGATGGTCTGTGCGTCGCTTTGCAAGCTGCGGCAAGTGACTGCATCTTCTCGATCCGACGGGACTTTTCGGACTCATGCCAGCCCAGGATTAGGCCATGCTCCGGGAAATCAATGGGAGCTGTGCAAGGATCGGGTTCGCAGCACAGGCCTGCTCGATTGACTTCTGCGACAGCGATCTCCACAGCGGCAAGGGCAGGTTTGTCGCGTATGTGCGCTCCGATAAACCAGAGACGTTCGTGAGCCATTTCATTCAAACCACAGACCGAGGTCTCAAATACTCCGGTTTGCTTGTTCTTCATCGGCTCGAAAACATGGGGTTTAGGATGTCCATCGGCGAAAAACTTGCGCTTTTCAAAAACAAATCGCGCAACCGATCCAGTCGGTGAAATGTATTGGTGCCGCTGGCTATCGCGTAGCGATGACCTTCCGAGCAAGGCCGATAAGATCCGTAGGAATCGAATCATCGAAAGTGTCCTGGCCGTTTCTCGTGTAATGGTCATTAAAGCGAGCGGCAAAGTTCAGTTGCCCGTCGTCTGCCAAGCAAAGGGTCAACATAGCCCCTTGCGGACCACGCCAATCGAAGACGAGATCACCGTCCTGGTCCAGGTCGATGGATGGCGCAGCGATGTCGGCCGGCAAAGCGGTTAGAAACGCTCGGCCGACGGCGAATAAATTGTTGTGCGAGGGGATCCCGCATTCGATTGCAAGCGCATACAGATCATCGAAACAGTAATCCAAACCTCCGGCAGTTCCGCTCAGTCTTCTGCGCGCCTCTCGCAGCGTCAGCGATAGGCGATGCGCCAGTGGGCCACCACTATCTTCTTCTTCGCCCCAAAGCCACGGCGCGAGGTGACCGGATGGATTAATCGCCAAGGTCGTCATTCGAGCGTCTCCAGTAGCTTGTCAGTTACATAGCTAAAAAATATGCGGTTTTTATCCGCTCTCAACGCCTTCAGCTGATCCCATAGCCGCTCTTGGTCAGAAACATCGATCGTCAAACGTTGTTTTAGGTCAATGTCAAGGATCACAGTAACGCTTTCTGCCGGTGCCGACGGTGCGTCGAGGGCTTGAGTGACAATCGCGACGGCTTGCGTCTCCGGGAGCGGAATCACGACCCTCTGCAGAAAGGACTGCAACGCCTGAGGCAAGGAAGCCGGCACTTCTGGCGGCGCCCTGAGATAGTCGGAAAAATCCCTGATCGGTAACGGCAAACGAAGCTCGTTGATGTAGCGGACAGCAATCTGAGTGATTCGGCCTTGCCCAGCCTCGTTCGGCACCACAACCTTAGCGAATGTATCCCAATAACGAAGCGCGGACTCTATGAGCTCTTCCCAGTTTTCATAGGGATACAAGCGACTCAGGGTGAACCCGTTCAATCGGCATTGCAACACATAGGGCCGCTGACTCGACTGCAGACGTAAACCATGGCGTGCGACTTGTGATTCAGGGGCCGGTGCTGTTCCCTCTATTCCGACCTGTAATCCAAATTCCGTGCGCCAAAGAGGTGACGACCTGTCGAACTCCGACGCCAACGCCTCGGCGTATACATCGAGGTCGTCGAGATTGGCAGCGGGATCAAACTGAATATCGATGACCGCCTCACGCACCGGGGCATTGGTCAATTTTCTAACATTCACGGTGATATCCACAGCCTCATCAGTACCATTTCAGTGAATCCAGAAAGAAATTCGCTGTATCTCTGAGATCTCTTCCCAGGACCCGCTCGACGATGTCGCGGTCTGTACCGTGAAAGCCGAGCAACAAACCTGGCAGTATCTCGTCACGCGGGGTCGCCGCCATTAGCCGCCGAACGCTTTGGTTAGCTTGCCCTTTTTCGTGACGATCCCGGCACGCTGCATGACACGCTGCAGCGCTATGGGATCAGCCTCGAGCTGATCGACCGTGCGCGCAATCGCACGAATCTCAGCATGCGCCGATTGCGGGAGTCTTGTCTGTGCGATTCCGGCCGGCCGCTTGGTCGATGTGTACTTTTTCATAGTCTTCAGCTCCGGATCCTGCCTTGGTCGTCACTCAGGTCCGCGGGTTGACGTCAGAAGTATCACGTGCCCTAGATTCACTTATTTATCGCGTTCATTTCCAAGATTAAACGTGGTCCGTCACTGTTTATTCCCGGGGGACGGCAGTTATCGGTCGTGCTCGAATTGCATCACCGCGAGATCTTCCTTGCTAGCCCGTTCGGAGACATGCAAGAACTCAACGCCGACGACCTGATCGTCCTCATCGAAGTCGAGAATGACGCCGGGCCGGACCTCTTCGGACTCAACGATGGTGCTAGAGCGGAGACGAAAGTAAAGTGCGTCGCCTTCTTTGTCGAGTTTCAGCTTCATCAAAATGTCCTCAGTCGGCGATCAAAAAAGACAGTCACACAGGTCGGCGAGCCGCCCGCGACACTGATCACCACGCGGAGCCAGCGATGCCCACGTTCGGGGACTTGCTTGAGATAATGGCGGGTACCGTCTGCGCGTTCCTCTGTTCGGTCAGGATCCCTGAAGGCCCTCTCAGCCCAAGCCAGTGGAATTTCACGCTCTTCGAGCATCTTCCGGCAATGTGCACTGAAATCCATGGCGGAGCAAATTCCTCGAAGTGACCGTACTCAATCAAAGTAATTTTAAGATGGGCGGTCAGAGTTTCAACGGCCAGCGCGATACGGCTGGACGTTGGTTTTCGCAGAGGCCGCCGAACTGGCACACCAGGGCGCGGCGCGTGATCTCGGACAGGCGCTCGCGATGGCGGATCAGCTCGTCGAGCCACACCGCCGCCTTGAAGCCGAAGCTGATGGGCGCCGCCTGCTGCTGGATGCTGGAAGGTCCGGCCGGCCATGACCGTGTCGCGATGATCGCGGGCGAGGCGCGCCACCGCGCCGATCACCTCGTCGATCTGCTGCTCGAGCATCCTGAAATCGAGCCGCTTGATCACCGCCGCTCGACTGATCTCTTCGGCCGCGCCGACCGGGATCAAGCCGAGCCGCGCCTGCGTGCGCGCCAGCGCCGCCTCGACGTCCAGCCAGGAGCGAAAGCGCGCCTCGTCCGAAAAGAGATGGCGCATTGCCGGATTGGTGAAGGTATCGCCGAAGTCAAGACTGTCAATCAGACTCGCAGCCATGTCGACACCCGATGACCGTAGCGAGGACGGTTTTGCTCCTGCCCGAAGCGCTGTTTCATGAGTATCGCAACTGTCTTGATCGCGATGTGGAGAACCGGGGGAAGACCACGATTGATCGCGTTCATGACCAAGATTAAAACGTGGTCCATCCCTGAGGTATCCCCAATAAAACGCCATTAGATACAATGTACTAGAGAAGCAATCTATAGAGAAAATGAACATGCATGGGGTTTGATGGTCCACAACGGGCGACCAAACCTGCGGAGGACCCCCCAT
>NZ_NRSD01000010.1 GCF_016583985.1 Thiocapsa imhoffii
GGCGATCTCGTGATAGGGGGCGCTGCCCAGCAGCGGCTGACCGTGCCGGCGCCAGAAGGCGAGGAAGGCGTCCAGCAACGCAGATGGGTTGAGCGTTCCATCGGTGTTGAGCCAGGTGGGGCTGATCCGCGGGAGGGAGGCCTGGGGGGTGAAGGCGAGCATGCGCGGCAGCACCTCGCGGTAGAGGGGATTGGCCACCACCAGGCCGCTGCCGCCGATCTGGCGCAGCAGACCCAGGTCGAGCAGGTATTATTGGATGTCGTCGTCGGGGACGTCACCCAGGGCCGTCCCCGATGGCTGGGACGTGCGTCGTCGCCGAGCCAGACCTGGGCCGAGTTGGCAATATCGGTGACGATGGTTGCCATGGCGTCGGCGATGCGCTCGCGCCAGGCTTGCGCACCTTCCAGATTGGCATAGACCGCCCGATAGCGCCCCTCCCGATTCAGATGCTCCATCAGCGCTAGCAGGCAGGTGGTCTTGCCGGTCTGGCGGGGCGCATGCAGCAGGAAGTTCTTCTTCTGGTCGATGAGGGAGAGGATCTCGTCGAGATCCCAGCGCGACAGGGGCGGTAGGCTGTAGTGGTCGTCGGCGCGGACCGGGCCTTCGGTGTTGAAGAAGCGCATCGGGCGGACTCGTCGGCAGCAGGGCTAGGGGGAGCATAGCACCGTGGTTGGTCGCCCGCCGCGCCGGACCCCGCCGACGACCGGCGCGGCAGCCTCGCCATTGGCCAGCGTTGTCTTGGCGTCATCCTCCCGTTCAATCCGCCACGCCGAGGTCGCCCTCCGCGTCGACCATTCAGCATCTCGCTCTGGACGCGGTGGCGAATTGCACCTCGGCCAGCAGACCTGATCGCACCGGTAGACCTCGACGCTGTCGATCTGCGCATCGACCCCGTCGGGTCGTTGGCCGTAGGCGAACAGGTCGAACCTGCCGATGGACCAGGATCCGATTTCAAACCAATCCTGCGTCGAGATCAGGATCAGCGTCGGCGTCTCCTGTCCATCGGGCGCGGTGGTCACGCGATACAGGAGTGTCGGGGTACGGCAAGCGCCGTCGCCGCAGGTCGGGCTGGTGTCCGGGCCAGTGTCCGGAAAGGCGACCGCGACCAGACGGGAGCCGCCGTGTCGGGGCAGGCTGGCGATCTCCAGGCCCGCGACCACCGGCAGGGCCCGGTTGCGCGTCGCCGCCGGCGCGGTGCGACCGGGCGCGGGCGGCGGCGCGGTACGCCCGAATCGATAGAGCAGCCCGATGGCGATCAGGTTGATCGCCATGGCGTTGCCGCCGACGCCGACCAGCGGCAGGGGCAGGCCGCGCGGGCTCCAGTGACCCCCGAGCACACTCGCGTCGAGCAGATGGGTCACGCTCGCGATGTGCAGGAAGGCCGCACCGAACAGCGTGACCGATAGTCCGACCGCCGCGAAGCGCGCGAAGCCCTGCGCGCGCGCCGCGATCTGCAAGAATGAGGAAGACCGGGACCAAGAGACCGACGGCGGTGACCAGGGCGATGGGCCAGCGTTCCCGCTCGACCCAGGCCATCCAGGAGGCCAAGGCGAGCGGGATGGCCAAGAGGACCCAGTGCAGCCAGTTGACGCTGCGCCCCCCGAACAGCGGGAGATCGACATACAACCAGGTCGGTCGCCACACGGCGATCCCGATCCAATGGAAGGCGTTGAATTCAGAGATGATCGGGACGCCGAGCACGAGCAGACACAACAACAGCCCGACGCGCTGAATGCGTTCGAGGGGGACCGACATCACACCGACCATCAGGACCAGTGCAATAGCGGTGCGCACGAGATGACCCCAGACCAAGGTCGACTTCCACGCGTCCACGGGGTCAAGGTCGCTGAGTCTCAGCGAGCCGACGACCATCAGGCCGATGAGCAACAGCCCGGCCGTGGGCAGGAACAAGCCGAGGTCGATGCTGTGGCGCAATGAGGAGAGTCGTGAACGCATCGGAGATCCGGGTCGGCGGGGTGGCTTTGTGCGGACACAGGGGGGCGAGGATATCACCGCCCGGCGGATGACGTCGCCGCGGATCGGGTGTATTCGAGGTCGGGACCCTTGCCGACAGAATAGGCGGATCAGCGCGCTGACCGCACCAGACCCGGCTTCAGCAATGCGTGCTTCTGAGCTTGCCTTTATGTAATCGTTCGATTACATTTTTCCCATGTTCACGATCAAACAAACCGCTGAGTTCGCGACTTGGCTGTCCGGCATAAAGGACGGAATAACGCGCCGGCGTCTCGCGCGCCGCCTTGAAAAGGCTCAGCTCGGCAACCTAGGCGACGTGAAGCCCGTCGGCGGCGGGGTCTATGAGATGCGCGAATTCTTTGGCCCCGGTTGGCGGATGTATGACGTCCAACACGGCCCGGTGCTGATCCTGATGCTGGGCGGCGGCGAGAAGTCGACTCAGCAGGCCGACATCGCCCGTGCCATTGCGCTGGCGTCTACCCTGGAGGAGTGAGTCATGAGCGAGAACATCCGAATCGCCGATCTGTCCGAATTCGACATCACCGAGCACCTGGAAGACGACCAGGCGATTGCCGAGTATTTGTCCATTGTGCTGGAAGAAAACGACCCGGCGGCCCTGGCGCAGGCACTCGGCACCGCCGCGCGGGCACGCGGCATGACCGAGATTGCCAAGGCGAGCGGGATCGCGCGCGAGGCGCTCTACAAGGCATTGCGCCCCGACGCACAGCCGCGCTTCGAGACGATCAACCGCGTCTGTCATGCGCTGGGCGTCAAATTGGTGGCTCGACCGATCAAGACGTGAATCCGGCCGGTCTATAAGGGACTGGTCTGTCGTCCCCCAACCAGAAAAGCAGTCGTCTTTCCGAGAGGCGCGGGCTTGCGGTTCGGGCGATCAAAAGTGATATGTTGATATAACCTCACCAGCGGAGGTGCAACATGCATCAGACCACTCTGCGAAAGGTCGGCGGCTCGGTGATGCTGGCCATCCCGCCCGCCATCCTCGACCTGCTGCACCTGCGCGCCGGCGCGACCGTCGGATAGCGCCGCAAGACATCATGCTCCGCACGCGAACCGTCTTTTCCTCCATCGAATGGCAAAGAAGTTCCCGGACGCAGTCCTTTCCAGTTTGAGCCTGGACGTGTTTCAAAATTGCGGATTGCTCATGGCCACATCGACAGCGTAGCGGTTTCAGTCGAATCAATTCCAGAACCGAGCCGTGCGAGCTTGTGATTGTCTGCGACAGCAGATCCTTTTTGATCGAGATAAAAAAACCGGCCAAGTGGCCGGTTTTCGTGTCAAGGATCCGATCTGTTCGATCAATCCTCGTCATCATCATCGATTTCAACCGCCTTGACTGGACGATCGACGAGTTCGACGTACGCCATGGGCGCCGCGTCGCCGGGGCGAAAACCACACTTCAGGATGCGCAGATAGCCACCAGGACGGGCCTGATAGCGTGGTCCCAGCTCGACGAACAGCTTCCCGACGGCCTCTTTATCGCGCAGACGCGCGAAGGCGAGGCGGCGTGCGTGGACTGAGTCTGATTTCGCTAAGGTGATCAGTGGCTCTGCAACACGACGCAATTCCTTTGCCTTCGGCAGAGTCGTCTTGATCAATTCATGCCGAAACAGGGACGACGCCATGTTGCGGAACATGGCCTCACGGTGCGAACTGGTACGATTGAGCTGCCTTCCGGCATTGCGATGGCGCATGGTCCTATTTCCGATATGTTCTGGGGTGCAAGAGTGTCAGCGAATCCCGAGTTCGGCAATATTCTCGGGCGGCCAGTTTTCAAGCCGCATGCCGAGCGATAGGCCGCGAGTCGCGAGCACGTCTTTGATCTCTGTCAGGGACTTCTTGCCAAGATTCGGGGTCTTCAGCAATTCGACCTCGGTCCGCTGAATGAGGTCACCGATCAAGTAGATATTCTCTGCCTTCAAACAGTTCGCCGAACGAACGGTCAATTCCAAGTCATCAACCGGACGCAACAAAATGGGGTCATAGGGCGACTCCACAGGCTTGTCGGTGGTCGGAGAATCAGGCTGTGATGACCCTTCGAGTGCCACAAAGCTCGACAACTGATCTCGCAGGATACCGGCCGCACGTTGAATCGCATCGCGCGGATCGATCGTTCCGTTGGTCTCCAGATCGATCACCAGACGGTCGAGGTCGGTGCGCTGCTCAACGCGCGCTGACTGAACCTCGATCGCCACGCGCCTCACCGGACTATAGGAGGCATCCAGTGGAAGCCGACCAATTGGGCGATCCTCGCTGTCTTCGAGTTCCCGTTGCGTTGCAGGCTCATACCCGCAACCGCGTCGGATCGTCATGGTCATGCTCAACGCACCTTCGGTGAGATTTGCGATCACCAGATCGGGGTTAGCAATGACGGCCGTGTGATCGATCGCGATATCAGCCGCGGTCACCACTCCGGGGCCGGTCTTAGACAGGGTGAAAGTCGCCTCGTCCTTACCGCGCAGGGTGATGGCTAGCTGTTTGAGGTTGAGCAGGATTTCGAGCACATCCTCCTGCACGCCCGGGATCGTGGTGTATTCGTGCAGCACACCCTGAATCTCGACCTCGGTCACAGCGAATCCATCCATCGAGGATAAAAGGATCCGGCGCAATGCGTTCCCGAGCGTATGCCCAAAGCCACGCTCAAGTGGCTCAAGAGAGACCCGAGCCCGCGTTGGAGTATCGTCGACTTCCTCGACACGGACGATGCGCGGCTTGAGGAATTCGCCAGTAGCGTCAGTCATGCAATGCCTCTCAGGACGCGCCTCACTTGGAGTACAGCTCGACGATCAGTGATTCGTTGATGTCGGCCGGAAGATCTGAGCGATCGGGAACCCGCTTGAAGACGCCACGAAGCCCCTTTGTATCGACCTCCACCCAGTCCGGAAACCCGTACTGCTCGGCCAGCGCGAGCGCATTTTGCACCCGAACCTGTTTCTTCGCGGGCTCTCTGACCTCGACATGGTCATCGACGCCGACCTGGTAGGAGGCGATGTTGACCACCCGACCGTTCACCAGGATACCCTTGTGACTGACCAATTGGCGCGCTTCCGCCCGGGTTGCACCGAACCCCATGCGATAGACGACATTGTCGAGTCTGCGCTCGAGCAACTGCAGGAGGTTCTCGCCGGTCGCGCCCTTGGCCTGCGCAGCTTTCTTGTAGTAGTTGCGGAACTGACGTTCCATCAACCCATAGATTCGCCTGACCTTCTGCTTCTCACGCAGCTGCACCCCGTAGTCCGACAGGCGGCGACGGCGATCCGTCGTCTGCCCCGGCTGTTTCTCGAGGTTACACTTCGTATCGAGCGACCGGGCCCGGCTCTTCAGTGAGAGGTCGGTTCCTTCGCGCCGGGCGAGTTTGCAGGTTGGGCCTGTGTAACGTGCCATGTCTCTACCTGTTCCTGTATCAGACGCGCCGCTTCTTAGGCGGACGGCAGCCGTTGTGCGGAATCGGAGTCACGTCGGTGATGCTCGTGATCTTGAATCCGGCGTTATTGAGGGCACGAACAGCCGATTCACGCCCTGGCCCGGGACCCTTCACATTCACATCGAGATTCCGCAGTCCGTAATCCTTGACGGCCTGCCCTGCCCGATCCGCCGCAACCTGAGCAGCGAATGGCGTACTCTTGCGCGATCCGCGGAAACCTGAGCCGCCAGCGGTCGCCCAGGAGAGGACGTTGCCCTGCCGATCAGTGATCGTGATGATCGTGTTGTTGAAGGAGGCATGGACGTGTGCGATCCCATCCGCGACCTGCTTCTTAACTTTCTTCTTGACGTTACGAGTCGGTTTTGCCATTCGAGGTAATCCAGCCCTGTCACTGCGCCCAGGCGCTTAACGTTTGATGGGACGACGAGGACCCTTGCGAGTCCGCGCGTTGGTACGTGTCCGCTGCCCACGCAGCGGCAGTCCACGCCGATGCCGGATACCTCGATTGCACCCGAGATCCATCAACCGCTTGATGTTCATGGAAACTTCGCGCCGCAGATCACCTTCGACCGTGAACTTACCGACCTCTGCGCGAATCTTATCGACTTCTTCCTCGGTGAGGTTCTGGATCTTTGTGTCGCGCGGCACGCCCGCGGCATCACAGATCGAAGCGGCGCGCACGCGGCCGATACCATAAATGGAAGTCAACGCGATGACGGCGTGCTTCTTATCCGGGATGTTGACGCCGGCGATACGGGCCATAACTTAAAAACCCCTAAAATCTAAGTTGCCAAGCGGGTAAACCGCGCAGTTTAACAAACCAAGATGATCCGTCAACCCCAAGGGTCAGCCCTGGCGTTGCTTATGGCGCGGATCCTTACAGATGACCCGAACGACACCATTGCGTCGGATGATCTTGCAGTTCCGGCACAGTTTCTTCACGGATGCACGCACTTTCATTGTTCTCTTCCCTCAGGCTCGAGCGCTACTCAGCGCAACATGCCGGCGCCCGGCGACTTCAAATTGGCCTTCCGCATCAGACCTTCGTATTGATGCGACATCAGGTGGGCTTGAATCTGAGCCATGAAATCCATGACCACGATCACCACGATCAGCAACGAAGTTCCGCCAAAATAAAACGGTACGTTGTAGCCCACGATCAAGAATTCCGGCAATAAGCAGACGCCCGTGATGTAGATGGCCCCTGCCGCGGTCAACCGCGTCATCACCGTATCAATGTAACGGGCGGTCTGCTCCCCAGGACGAATCCCAGGAATGAAGGCTCCGGACCGCTTCAAATTGTCGGCCGTATCCTTCGCGTTGAAGACCAGGGCCGTGTAGAAGAAACAGAAGAAGATGATGGCCGCGGCATACAGCATCACGTAAACCGGCTCGCCGGGTGAGAGTTTCGCCGTGAGATCCGCGAGCCAACGCATGTCCTCACTGCTGCCGAACCACTGCCCGAGGGTGCCAGGAAACAAGATAATACTGGAGGCAAAGATGGGAGGGATCACTCCCGCCATGTTCAGCTTCAGTGGCAGATGTGTACTTTGTGCCTGCATCATCTTTCGGCCCTGCTGTCGCCGGGCGTAGTTCACGGTGATTCGCCGTTGACCACGCTCGACAAAGACCACGAAGGCCGTGACAGCCAGCGCCATGGCAAACAAGGCCAATACCGCCAATGAGTTCATCTCACCGGTTCGGGCCAACTCCAGCGTCCCACCCAGCGCGGAGGGCAGCCCGGCCACGATCCCCGCGAAGATGATCAGCGAGATGCCGTTACCAATGCCGCGCTCGGTGATTTGCTCCCCGAGCCACATAAGGAACATGGTGCCCGTGACCAGTGAGACCGTCGCGGTGAAGACGAACCCAAAGCCAGCCTGAGTCACGAGCGCGGAACCGCCCGCCGTCTGGCCTTGCAAGGCCATCGAAATCCCCACAGCTTGGAACGTGGCGAGGACCACTGTGCCATAACGCGTGTATTGGGTGATCTTGCGACGACCCGATTCACCTTCCTTCTTCAACTGCTCCAGTTTCGGCACCACCGCCGTCATCAACTGCATGATGATGGACGCCGAGATGTACGGCATGATGCCCAGCGCGAACAGACTGGCGCGCTCCAGTGCACCACCCGAGAACATGTTGAACATGTCGAGGATGGAGCCCTGGTGTTGATCGAATAAGATCGCCAGTGCCTCGGGGTTCACCCCGGGGACCGGGATAAAGGTTCCGATGCGGTACACCAGGAGGGCGCCGAGCACGAATAACAAGCGTGCTCGCAATTCGGTCAGCCGACCCATGCCACCTATGGCCTGACCCATTGATCCGACGTTTTTAGCCATCCGTATCGCGCCTTTGCTCTGCGAGGTCTCTACTGGGCGAGGTCTTCGATCCGGCCACCGGCCGCCTCGATTGCAGTCCGAGCCCCCTTGGTCACGCCAATCCCACGAACGATCACAGCCCGGTCGATCTCGCCCGAGGCGATGATCTTCGCGACCTTGATCGACTGACCGATGACCCGGGCCTCGACGAGCGAGCGCAGATCAATGGTCTCGCCTTGCACAAGGCTCAGTTCGCTCAACCGAACTTCAGCCCGGCTCGCCGCCTTGCGCGAACGGAAGCCGACCTTGGGCAACCGCCGCTGTAACGGCATTTGACCGCCTTCGAAACCGACCTTATGGAAGCCGCCTTTGCGAGACTTCTGCCCCTTGTGGCCGCGACCACAGGTCTTACCGAGTCCACTTCCGATCCCGCGACCAACACGTTTCGCGCTCGGGCGACTGCCTGGATCGGGCTTAAGATCATTGAGCCGCATCGCGAGAGTCCTCCACGACCTTGACCATGTATGAGACCTGATTCACCATGCCGCGCGTGCAGGGGGTGTCCTCGACCTCGACCACCTGATGCATCCGGCGCAGGCCAAGCCCGCGTACGCACGCCTTGTGATTGGCAAGCCGCCCGTGAAAGCTGCGAACCAGCTTCACTTTCATCATCTTCTTCTCGGACATGCTCTACCCCAAGATCTCCGCAACCGTTTTGCCACGCTTGGCAGCGATGGTTTCGGGATCATTCATCGCGCGCAGACCCTGAACCGTTGCCCGCACGACATTGATTGGATTGTTGGTCCCGATGCATTTCGCCAGAACGTTCTGAACGCCGAGAACCTCGAACACCGCGCGCATCGCCCCGCCCGCAATGATCCCGGTTCCTTCAGAGGCCGGCTGCATGAAGACCTTCGCCGCGCCGTGACGACCATTGAGCGGATACTGCAAGGTGGTGCCGTTTAGCTTCACCTCGATCATGTTTTTGCGCGCGTTCTCCATCGCCTTTTGGATGGCCACGGGAACCTCGCGCGCCTTGCCACGACCAAAGCCAACTCGGCCTTTCCCATCACCGACCACGGTGAGTGCGGCAAAGCCGAACTGACGGCCGCCCTTCACGACTTTCGCGACCCGATTGACCGCGACCAGTTTCTCGAGGAGGTCATCCCCGTCGTTTTTCGGATTGAAGTTCGCCATACCCTTTCCCCTAGAATTTCAGTCCGCCTTCACGCGCGGCATCCGCCAGCGCCTTGAGGCGACCGTGATAGCGAAATCCGGAACGATCGAAGGCAACGCTCTCGACGCCGGCAGAACGGGCGCGCTCGGCAATGGCTTGACCGATCAACTTGGCCGCACCGATATTCCCCTTATGCCCTGGGATCGACTCCCGAAATGCCTGTTCAACGGTTGATGCGCTGGCAACCACCCGATTCCCTTCAGGTGCGATGACCTGCGCATAGATGTGGCGAGGCGTCCGATGAACGCAGAGCCGATAGACACCGAGTTCGCGGATCTTGGCCCGTGCCCGCGTCGCACGACGCAAACGCGCTTGTTTCTTATCCATGCTCTGAGACCCTTATTTCTTCTTGGCTTCCTTACGCAGGACGTTTTCGTCCGCGTAGCGCACACCTTTACCCTTGTAGGGCTCCGGTGGCCGGAATCCCCGGATCTCCGAGGCAACCTGACCGACTCGTTGTTTGTCGGCGCCGGTGACAACGATTTCCGTCTGGGTGGGCGTTTCGATGGTGATTCCGTCCGGCACTGGATAGTCGATCGGATGCGAAAAACCCAGGCTCAGAGTAAGAACATCACCCTTCGCCTGCGCACGATAGCCGACACCAACCAGGGACAGTTTGCGCACGAAACCCGTGCCACAGCCGATCACCATATTGTTGAGCAGCGCGCGCGTGGTCCCGGCCATAGCCCAGCCGTTGTCGTGTCCGTCGAGTGGCTTGACGCGCAACTCGCCGTCGACCTGCTCAACGACCACACTCGGATGTACACTCCAGCTCAGCGTCCCTTTGCTTCCTTTCGCCGTAACATCCTGTCCGGCAATCTCGATCGTGACCCCCTTGGGGACACTGATCGGTGCTTTTGCGACTCGTGACATGATCCTGACCCCTATGCGACGTAGGCGATGATCTCGCCACCATGACCGGCTTCACGCGCGGCACGGTCCGTCATCAGACCTTTGGAGGTCGACACGATCGCAACCCCGAGCCCAGCCCAGACCTTCGGCAGTTGATCCTTGCCGCGATAGATCCGCAGACCCGGACGCGACACGCGAGTCAGTTGCTCAATCACCGGCTTACCGCGGAAATACTTGAGCTTGATGACCAGGATCGGCTTGTTGCCATTCGCTTCCACCGAGGCATCCGCGATGTAACCCTCGGCCTTCAGAAGCTGCGCGATGGCGACCTTCTGCTTCGAGGACGGCATTGCGATGGTGATCTTGCCACGCTGTTGACCGTTGCGGATACGCGTCAGCATATCCGCAATCGGATCCGACATACTCATGAGCTTCTCCGTGGGTCAGACCGCCTTTGCGACGCGATACCCTGTCGTACCAATGATCCACGCCAACCCTTCGGTTGGCGCGTACTGAATTCAAATTCGGGGTCAGGCCGGCAGCCGCCAGAGGGCATGACGGACTGACCCGAAGCGAGGGTCTACCAACTGGCCTTAACGACCCCGGGGGTATCACCGCGCATCACCGCCTCGCGCAGCTTATTGCGCGACAGACCAAACTTGCGATAAACGGCATGCGGACGTCCACTGACCCGGCAGCGCCGTTGTTGACGGCTCGGACTGGCGTCGCGCGGCAGGCGGTGCAGTTTCGCCAGCGCCTCCTCGATCTGCTCACCACTCGCGGAACGATCGTTGATCACCAATTTCAAAGCCGCCCGTTTCGCGGCGTAGCGCGCGGCAATTAGGGTGCGCTTGTGATCGCGTGCGATCATACTCTTCTTCGCCATTGTTTCGACCTCAGGTTCGAAATGGAAAGTTGAACGCCTCAAGCAGCGCACGCCCTTCTTCATCCGTCCGCGCCGACGTCGTAATGGTAATGTCCAGCCCTCGCAGAGCATCGACCTTGTCGTAATCGATCTCCGGGAAAATGATCTGCTCCCGAACACCCATCGAGTAGTTGCCACGCCCGTCAAAGGATTTCACGCTCAAACCCCGGAAGTCGCGAATTCGCGGAATCGCGACCGAGACCAGGCGATCAAGAAATTCATACATACGCACCCGGCGCAGGGTCACCTTGCACCCGATCGGCCAACCCTCACGAATCTTGAAACCCGCAACGGATTTCCGGGCGAAGGTCACGATTGGCTGCTGGCCGGAGATCAGTCGGAGATCGGCAACCGCGTTGTCCATGACCTTCTTGTCCGCAATCGCTTCACCGACGCCCATATTGAGCGTGATCTTTTCGATGCGCGGAACCTGCATGACGCTCTTGAACTGAAAGCGCTCCTGCAGCAATCCGACGATCCGATCCTGATAATCTTTCTGTAGTCTGGGCATCTCGTCATCCTAACCGTCACACGTCGACGACTTCGCCGTCCGACTTGAACACACGCACTTTCCGTCCGTCTTCGAGGAACTTAAAGCCCACTCGGTCCGGACCGCCTTTTCTCGGATTGTAAAGCGCGACATTCGAGACTTGGATCGGCATGGCTTTGTCGATGATGCCGCCGGGTTCACCGGCTTGCGGGTTCGCCTTCTGATGCTTGCGGGCGATGTTGATATTCTCGACGACCACGCGATCCTGGTCGACAACCCGCAACACGGTGCCACGTTTCCCCTTGTCCTTGCCTGTGATGACGATCACGTCATCACCTTTTTTGATCTTCAGCATGAACGGCCCCCTAGAGCACTTCTGGCGCAAGCGAGATGATTTTCATGAAGCGCTCACCGCGCAGCTCTCGCGTCACGGGGCCGAAGATGCGGGTCCCGATCGGCTGCAGCTGGTTATTCAAAAGCACCGCCGCATTCCCATCGAATCGCACGCAGGAACCATCCGGACGGCGCACGCCTTTACGGGTACGAACCACCACCGCGTTGAAGACATCACCTTTCTTGACCTTGCCGCGAGGGATTGCATCCTTCACCGTGACCTTGATGACATCGCCGATGCCTGCGTAGCGCCGATGCGATCCGCCAAGCACCTTGATGCATTGCACCCGCCGCGCGCCACTGTTGTCGGCCACACCGAGATCGGTCTGCATCTGAATCATTGCTGTTTACCTAAAAACCTGTGTTGTCTCGCTGCCACCGCCTCGATCACGACCCCTGTGTCGCGGGATTCCCCTGAGTGCATGCGCATACACCGTCATGCAAGGTACTTAGAGTGTCGTGGCACGCCTGGATTGGCTGTCTGCCCAATCAATCACCGCGCCTTCTCAAGAATCTCGATCAAGCGCCACGTCTTAGTTTTCGACAAGGGGCGACATTGCTCGACACGAACGAGATCACCCTCGTTACACTCGTTGGCCTCGTCGTGCGCATGAATCTTCGTCGAGCGGCGCATAAACTTACCGTACAAGGGATGTTTCACCTTGCGCTCAACCAGCACCGTGATGGTCTTGTCCATGGCATGGCTGGTCACCCGCCCATCAAGTGTCCGATTACTTTTCGTTTCGTCGCTCATGATGTCGCGCCCGCCTTCTGCTCGGCCATGATTGTCTTGACGCGGGCGATGTCCCGACGAACCGCCTTGATCTGTGACGGCTTCGACAACTGGCCCGTCCCACGCTGCATCCGCAAGTTGAATTGCGCTCGCAGCAGATTCATCAGTTCCTTTTGCAGCTCTTCTTGAGTCTGCTTCCTGAGGTCGTTCGCCTTCATCACAGAATCATCCGTCGTTCAAAGGTGGTCTGTACGGGTAATTTCGCGGACGCCAGGGCAAAGGCTTCCCGAGCCAATTCCTCGGTGACCCCCTCGATCTCGTAGAGAACGCGACCCGGCTGCACCAACGCGACCCAGTACTCGACATTTCCCTTGCCTTTCCCCATCCGGACTTCCAGCGGCTTCTTCGAGATCGGCTTGTCGGGGAAAACCCGAATCCAGAGTTTCCCACCGCGCTTGACCTTGCGGGTGATGGCCCGCCGCGCCGCCTCGATCTGGCGAGCCGTCAGGCGTCCACGTCCGACCGCTTTTAGGCCAAAATCGCCAAAGCTCACCTTATTTCCGCTTTGCGCAAGACCGCGATTGCGACCTTTGTGTTGCTTTCGAAATTTTGTACGTTTTGGTTGCAGCATGGTTTAACCCCTTCTAGCAGCCGCCTTCGGTGCGGGCTCTTCGGGGACCTGATCACCGAACACCTCACCCTTGAAGATCCACACCTTCACGCCGATCACACCATAGGTCGTGCGTGCTTCGGCGAATCCATAATCGATATCCGCCCGCAGGGTATGAAGCGGAACGCGGCCTTCCCGCGCCCATTCGGTACGGGCGATCTCGGCGCCATTCAGCCGACCAGCGACATTCACTCGCACCCCTTCCGCACCCAGCCGCATCGTGCTCTGAATCGCACGCTTCATCGCACGACGAAACATGATGCGCCGCTCGAGTTGCTGCGCGATTCCCTCGGCGACCAACTGCGCATCCAATTCGGGCTTGCGGATCTCCTCGATGCTGATGTGGACGGGAATCCCCATCATCTGAGAGACGCGGGTGCGCAATTTGTCGATGTCTTCGCCTTTCTTGCCGATCACCACGCCTGGCCGGGCGGTGTGAATCGTAATGTGCGCGTTCTTCGCGGGCCGATCGATCTGAATACGGCTGACCGACGCCTTAGCAAGCTCTTTACGGAGGAAACTCCGAACCTCAAGATCGGTGTTCAGGAAGTTCGCATAATCCTTGGAGGTTGCGAACCACTTGGATGTCCAATCCTTAACGATGCCGAGGCGGATGCCATTCGGATGAACTTTTTGACCCATGCTGCTTCCCCTAGCCTTCCGCGACGGTCAGCCGAATATGGCTGGTCCGTTTCATGATTCGATTCGCACGCCCTTTCGCGCGCGGACGAACGCGCTTCATGGTCGGCCCTTCATCGACCTGGATGGCGGAGACCTTCAATTCATCAATGTCGGCACCTTCGTTGTTCTCCGCATTCGCCACGGCTGACAGCAAGACCTGCTTGATGATCCGCGCGCTCTTCTGCGGACTATAGGTCAAGGTATTCAGGGCCTCTTCGACATCGCGACCGCGGATCAGATCGGCGATGAGCCGAGCCTTCTGTGCCGAGACTCGCGCGTATTTAAACGTTGCTTCCGCTCGCATCCCAATCTCCGATTAGCGCTTCTTGGCCTTGCGGTCGGCCGCGTGTCCTCGGTAGGTCCGAGTCAATGCGAACTCGCCGAGTTTGTGACCGATCATATTCTCGTTGACGAGCACCGGCACGTGCTGACGCCCGTTGTGGACCGCAATGGTCAGACCCACCATCTCCGGAAGCACCATGGAGCGACGCGACCAAGTCTTGATCGGGCGCTTGCTATTTTGGCTTACCGCCTCCTCGACCTTTTTAATCAGATGGTGGTCGACAAAGGGACCTTTTCGAATCGAACGTGGCACGTGCTCAACCTCGTCTAAATTACTTGCGTCCGCGTCGACGCACGATCATGGCGTCAGTCCGCTTGTTATTGCGTGTCTTATACCCTTTGGTGGGGACGCCCCATGGCGTGACCGGATGCCGACCACCCGAGGTTCGGCCCTCACCGCCGCCGTGTGGATGATCCACCGGGTTCATGACGACACCACGCACCGTTGGACGAACGCCCCGCCATCGCGTCGCACCGGCTTTGCCTAGCTTGCGCAGGCTGTTCTCGGCATTGCCGACTTCGCCGATGACGGCACGGCAATCGACATGGATCTTGCGCATCTCACCGGAACGCAACCGGACGGTTGCATTCTTCCCGTCGCGCGCCACCAATTGCACCGAACTGCCAGCCGCTCGCGCGATCTGTGCCCCCTTACCCGGGCGCATCTCGATGCAATGGATTTGCGAGCCAACGGGGACATTGCGTAGCGGCATGCAATTGCCAACACTGATCGGCGCGGCTTCGCCAGCCTCGACCACCGATCCGACCCCGAGACCTTTGGGAGCGATGATATAGGCGCGCTCCCCGTCAGCGTATTTCAGCAGGGCGATATGTGCCGTGCGATTCGGGTCATATTCGAGCCGCTCAACGACGGCCGGAACCCCTTCCTTGTTACGCTTGAAGTCAATGATCCGATAGCGTTGCTTGTGACCGCCACCTTGGTGGCGGACGGTGATGCGTCCCTGATTGTTCCGCCCACCGTGCTTTGCCTTCTTCTCGACCAGCGGCCCATAGGGGGCGCCTTTGTGCAACTCAGGCGTTTGCACCTTGACGACGAATCGCCGCCCGGCGGACGTCGGTTTGGTCTTTACGATTGCCATTTTGCTCTATCCATTACGATGGGCTGGCCTGCTCAGGCGCCGCCGCCAAAGTCGATGTCTTGCCCGTCCGCGAGACGCACATAGGCCTTGCGCCAGTCGTTGCGCTTGCCTAAGCGTTGACCGTGGCGTTTTTTCTTGCCTTTGACATTCAACACCTGAACGCCTGACACCTTCACGTTGAATAGAAGTTCAACGGCGCTCGCGATCTCGTGTTTGTTCGCGTCGGTCGCGACACGAAATCCATACTGACCCGCCTGCGCCGCCGCACGTGAGGTCTTTTCCGAGATCAAAGGCGCCAATAAAACCTTCATGAGCCGCTCTTCGTTCATGCCAGACGCTCCTCCAGGTACTTCACCGCCGCCTCGGTCGCGACCAACTGTTCGAATGCAATCAGACTAACCGGATCGACGTCCTCCACTGCCATGACATCGACGTTCGCGATGTTGCGGGACGCGAGGTAGAGGTTATCGTCGAAGCCGTCGGTCAAGATCAGCACATTCGTCAGGTCGTACTGCCGCAGCCAAGCCAGCAATTCCTTGGTCTTCGGCGCTGTCAGTTGGATGTCGTCGACGACCATCAGCCGCTCCTGCCGCACCAGTTCAGACAGGATCGAGCGCACCGCCCCGCGATGCATCTTGCGATTGACTTTCTGACTGTAGTTTTGCGGTTTCGCGGCGAACGTGACGCCACCGGAGCGCCAGATCGGACTGCGCGAGGTTCCTGCGCGCGCACGTCCCGTGCCCTTCTGACGCCACGGCTTTGCCCCGCCACCCGAGACCTCGGAACGTGACTTTTGAGCCCGCGTGCCTGCACGCGCCCCGGCGAGATGGGCAGTCACCACCTGATGGATCAGGCCAGGTTTGTACTCAACGCCAAAAACGGATTCCGCAACCTGCAGACTGCCATCGCCGGCGTTCTTTCGAATGGTGAGCTCCATGACTGCTTAACCCTTGTTCTTCTGCTTCACCGAAGGCAACACCACGAGCCGCCCACCCGTCGGACCTGGCACACCGCCGCGCACCAGCAACAACTGCCGCTCGGGATCCACACGCACGACCTCCAGGTTTTGCGTGCAACGGTTTGCAGCGCCCAGATGCCCCGCCATTTTCTTGCCCTTGAAGACCCGTCCCGGCGTCTGGTTCTGACCGATCGAACCGGGCGCGCGGTGTGACAGGGAGTTACCATGCGTCGCATCTTGACCACTAAAGTGATGACGCTTGATCGCCCCAGCGAACCCGCGTCCCTTGGTGACCCCACGCACATCGACCTTCTGGCCTGGCGCGAAGATGGACACCGTCACCTCGCCGCCGACCGACAGCTCAGTATCCTCACCTTGCTCCAAGCGAAATTCGCGCAGACACTCGCCAGCCTCCACTCCCGCTTTCGCGTAGTGCCCAGCCATCGGCTTCGTGACCCGTGACGCACGTCGATTCCCAAAGGCGACCTGGATCGCGCTATAGCCGTCTGTTTCCACGGTCTTGACCTGACTGACCCGATTCGGCTGAACTTCGATAACGGTCACAGGAACACTGTTGCCGTCCTCGGTGAACAGCCGGGTCATTCCGGCCTTCCGCCCAATCACTCCGATCGCCATGGGTTCTCGTCCTCAGCTCAACTTGATCTGGACGTCAACGCCCGCGGCCAGATCCAATTTCATCAGGGCGTCGACCGTCTTATCTGTCGGGTCGACGATATCCATCAAGCGCTTGTGCGTCCGCAGCTCGTACTGATCGCGCGCGTCTTTGTTGACATGCGGCGAGATCAGCACGGTGAATCGCTCTTTCTTCGATGGCAGAGGCACCGGACCTCTGACTTGAGCGCCGGTGCGCTTGGCCGTGTCAACGATCTCACGCGCCGACTGATCGATCAGGCGATGGTCGAAAGCCTTCAAGCGAATACGGATTCTTTGGTTATTCATGCCCTTACTCGATGATCTTTGCGACGACGCCGGCGCCGACCGTCCGCCCACCTTCGCGCACCGCAAAACGCAGCCCCTCTTCCATCGCAATCGGCGCGATCAGCTTCACCGTCATCTTCACATTGTCACCCGGCATCACCATCTCGATGCCCTCCGGCAACTCACAGGCGCCGGTCACGTCGGTCGTACGGAAGTAAAACTGCGGACGGTAGCCGTTGAAGAACGGCGTGTGACGACCACCCTCCTCCTTCGACAACACATAGACTTCGGCCTCGAAGTGCGTGTGCGGCGTGATCGTGTTCGGCTTCGCCAACACCTGACCACGCTCCACATCCTCGCGCTTGGTGCCGCGCAGCAACACCCCAACGTTATCACCCGCCTGACCTTGATCGAGCAACTTGCGGAACATCTCCACACCGGTGCAGGTCGTCTTCACCGTCGCGCGAATGCCCACAATCGACACCTCCTCGCCGACCTTGACCACCCCACGCTCGATCCGACCCGTCACCACCGTGCCCCGACCCGAAATCGAAAACACATCCTCAATCGGCATCAGGAAGGCACCATCGACCGCCCGCTCCGGCTGCGGAATGTAACTGTCCAACGCCGCCATCAACCGATCAATCGACGGCGTACCCATCTCACTCTCATCCCCTTCCAGCGCCTTCAACGCCGAACCCGTCACAATCGGCGTGTCATCACCCGGAAAGTCATAACTGTCCAACAGCTCGCGGACTTCCATCTCCACCAGCTCCAGCAACTCCGCATCGTCAACCATGTCCGCCTTGTTCAAATACACCACAATGTACGGAACCCCCACCTGACGCGATAGCAAAATGTGCTCACGCGTCTGCGGCATCGGACCATCCGCCGCCGACACCACCAAAATCGCTCCGTCCATCTGCGCCGCACCCGTGATCATGTTCTTCACGTAGTCCGCATGACCAGGACAGTCCACATGCGCGTAATGACGCTGCTCCGTCTCGTACTCCACATGCGCCGTGGCAATCGTGATCCCACGCTCCCGCTCCTCCGGCGCATTGTCAATCTGATCGTACGCCCGCGCCTCACCACCAAACTTCTTCGCCTGATGCGTCGTGATCGCCGCCGTCAACGTCGTCTTACCATGGTCTACATGACCAATCGTGCCCACATTCACGTGTGGCTTGCTACGCTCGAATTTTGCTTTGGACATCCCACTCTACCCCTGTCACTCGTTACTGTTTCTTGGAGACCGCTTCGGCAATGCTGGCGGGGACTTCGTTGTATTTACAGAACTCCATGCTGTACGTCGCCCGCCCTTGGGTGGCCGACCGGAGGTCCGTGGCATAGCCGAACATCTCGGACAAGGGGACCTCTGCACGAATGATCTTTCCTGATGGCGCGTCATCCATCCCCTGGATCATGCCGCGTCGACTGTTGAGGTCGCCCATCACGTCACCCATGTTTTCCTCGGGGGTGACGACTTCGACTTTCATGATCGGCTCGAGCAGCACAGGCTTCGCCTTGGCCGAACCCTCCTTGAAAGCCATGGAGCCGGCAATTTTGAAGGCCATTTCACTCGAGTCGACCTCGTGATACGAGCCGTCGTAGAGCGTGACCTTGATGTCGACCATCGGAAACCCGGCGAGCACGCCATTCTTCATCGCTTCCTGGATGCCTTTGTCAACAGCCGGGATGTATTCCTTGGGTACCGTACCCCCCACGATGGCATTGACGAACTCATAACCGACGCCCTGCTCCGGCTGCGGCTCGATTTTGATCAAGACATGACCGTATTGGCCGCGACCGCCGGTCTGACGGGAGAATTTGGTATCCTGCTCGACCGCTTTTCGAATGGTCTCGCGATAGCTAACCTGCGGGGCACCGACATTTGCCTCGACCTTGAATTCGCGCCGCATCCGATCAACGATGATCTCGAGATGCAACTCGCCCATGCCAGAGATGATGGTCTGCCCCGACTCTTCATCCGTGTGCACACGGAAAGAGGGATCCTCTTGCGCCAGCTTGGAGAGCGCAACGCCCATTTTCTCTTGGTCGCTCTTCGTTTTTGGCTCGACCGCGACCGAAATCACCGGCTCAGGAAATTCCATCCGCTCCAGCGTGATGACCTGACTGAGATCGCACAGGGTATCGCCGGTCGTCACATCCTTGAGACCAACGGCGGCGGCGATGTCGCCCGCTCGCACCTCTTTGATCTCTTGACGCTCGTTGGCGTGCATCTGCAAGATCCGCCCGACACGCTCTTTCTTCGACTTGACCGGGTTGTAGACGGTGTCGCCCGACTTCAGCACCCCGGAGTAAACCCGGAAGAAGGTCAACGTCCCAACGAAGGGGTCGGTCGCGATCTTGAAGGCCAGCGCCGCGAAGGGCTCCTCGTCAGACGAGGCCCGCTGCCCCTCCGACTCATCCTTGTCATCCAGAATACCGGTAATCGGCGGCACATCGACCGGCGATGGCATGTAATCGATGACGGCATCCAGCATCGCCTGCACGCCCTTATTCTTGAAGGCCGAACCGCACATCATGGGCACGATTTCACTTTTGAGGGTCCGCGCACGCAGCCCCGCCATGATCTCGGCCTCACTCAGCTCCTCGCCCTCGAGATATTTCTCCATGAGCTCCTCGTTCGCCTCGGCGGCTGCCTCGACGAGGGTTTCGCGCCAGCTCTGGCACAATTCCTCGAGATCCTCAGGAATATCGCGCAGCTCATACTCCATTCCACGCGAGGCCTCGTCCCAGAAGACGGCCTTCATCTTCACCAGATCGATGACGCCTTGAAAGTTTTCCTCCGCTCCGATCGGCACCTGGATCGGTACGGCATTGCCGCCCAGCCGGTCCTTAACCTGCTGGACGACACGAAAAAAATTCGCCCCAACACGATCCATCTTGTTCACGAAGGCGATGCGCGGAACACCGTACTTGTCAGCCTGCCGCCAGACCGTCTCAGACTGCGGCTCAACGCCACCCACGGCACAGAATACGGCGCAGGCACCATCGAGAACACGCAAGGAGCGCTCGACCTCGATGGTGAAATCGACATGCCCGGGGGTATCGATGATGTTGATACGGTGTTCCGGGCGCTCACGACTCATGCCACGCCAGAAACAGGTTGTCGCGGCCGAGGTGATGGTGATCCCGCGCTCCTGCTCCTGCTCCATCCAGTCCATGGTCGCGGCGCCATCGTGCACCTCACCGAGCTTGTGCGAAACACCCGTGTAGAACAGGACGCGCTCGGTGGTCGTTGTCTTGCCGGCATCGATGTGCGCCATAATGCCGAGATTTCGATACCGCTCGATAGGGGTGCTACGTGCCACGACTATATCCGCCTTGATTGAATGGAGCTCGGTCCCCGCCGTTACCAGCGGTAGTGCGAAAACGCCTTATTTGCTTCGGCCATCCGGTGCGTGTCTTCCTTTTTCTTCACGGCCGACCCACGTGCCTCAGCCGCATCCATTAGCTCTCCCGCTAAGCGCTGCGACATCGACTTTTCGGAGCGCTTACGCGCCGCGTCGATCAACCAGCGCATCGCAAGGGAATTGCGGCGCGTCGTGCGCACTTCGACCGGGACCTGGTAGGTCGCCCCACCAACCCGCCGGGATTTGACCTCCACCGCCGGACGCACGTTGTCCATCGCCTGCTCAAGCAACTCAACCGGGCGCCCACCCTTCTTTTCCGCCACCTGATCAAGGGCCCGATAAATAATCCGCTCGGCGACCGATTTCTTGCCGTCTTCCATCATCATATTGATGAACTTGGTCAACAGCTCGCTACCGTGCTTCGGATCAGGCAGGATCTGACGACGGGCTGCAACGCGTCTTCTCGGCATGTTGGTTTCGACTCCGACTTCAACTCATTTCTGACGAGGCATGGGATTCAGACCCACGCACCAGGCGCGATCCGACCATGTCATGCACGCACCCTTGAAACGGGCGCTAGCTCTTCGGTCGCTTGGCGCCGTACTTAGATCGACCTTGACGACGCTTCTCGACACCCGATGTATCCAGCGTTCCACGAACGGTGTGATACCGAACACCCGGCAAGTCCTTGACACGCCCGCCACGGATGAGCACCACCGAGTGCTCTTGGAGGTTATGCCCCTCGCCACCAATATAAGACGCAACCTCGTAACCGTTAGTCAGGCGAACCCGAGCGACTTTACGAAGTGCGGAGTTCGGTTTCTTCGGCGTCGTCGTATAGACGCGCGTGCAGACCCCACGACGTTGCGGGCAGGCTTCAAGCGCGGGCACCGTGCTTTTCGCGACATTGCGCCGACGCGGCTTGCGCACCAATTGGTTGATCGTTGCCATTCAATCAGTCTCCAAAGGCGCCGCGGCGCCGAAAACTCGAGCGAAGCGATTCCTGCGCGAAGAGCAACCGCCTCGATAGCCGGATGATCCGCACGAAGGCACTCGATCGACTCGGGGACCAGGCTGACATGCGCCCAGACCGGGGAACCAGACCTAGGGAAAAGAGGCTAGCCGGCACAAGGCCGGCTAGCTGAGACCGAGCAGTATAGGGAGCGAGCCCGGTGGTGTCAACCGGGCCACAGGATCTCAAGCGGTTAGCAACACCCGCGGGGTCCGGCGAGTGAACTCACTCCGCCTCGGAGGTGTTGAGCGCCTGCTTCAACGCCTCCTCAAGGTCCTCGGGTGCCATCTCGATCTTCCCGGAACTCGTCAGCTCCAGCTGGCGCTGACGGCGGCGCTCGTGATGGTGCGCCAGCCCGGTGCCAGCCGGGATCAACCGCCCGACGATGACGTTTTCTTTCAGTCCGACCAGGCGGTCAGTCGAACCGCGCACGGCTGCTTCCGTCAACACGCGTGTCGTCTCCTGGAACGATGCCGCCGAGATGAAGGACTCGGTTGCCAAAGAGGCCTTGGTGATCCCCAGCAGCAAAGGCTCGAAGAGGGCAGGCTGTTTGTCCTCGGCCATAACGCGCTTGTTCTCGTCAAGCAACACTGCGTATTCCACTTGCTCACCACGAAGCAAACGGGTGTCGCCAGCCGAACTCACCTCGACCTTGCGCAACATCTGACGCGCGATGACTTCAATATGCTTGTCGTTGATCTTCACGCCCTGCAGTCGATAGACGTCCTGGATCTCCTTGACCAGATATTCCGCCAGCGCGGTCACGCCCTTGAGACGCAGAATGTCATGCAAGGCCAGTTCGCCGTCGGCAATCACCTCGCCGCGCTCCACGCGCTCACCCTCGAACACGTTGACATGCCGCCATTTCGGAATCAGTTCCTCAACCGTCTCGCCATCGTCCTTGGTGATGATCAGACGTTGCTTGCCCTTGGTATCCTTACCAAATCCGATGGTGCCGCTCGCCTCGGCGAGGAGTGCCGCTTCCTTCGGTTTCCGTGCCTCGAACAGGTCGGCCACCCGCGGCAGACCGCCGGTGATGTCGCGCGTTTTGGTCGATTCCTGCGGGATGCGCGCAAGCACGTCGCCAACGCCAACACTCGCCCCATCCTCCACCCCCACGATCGCGCCCGAGGGCAAGGCATAGCGCGCGGGCAAATCGGTCCCTGAAATCTTCAGCTCGTTGCCCTCATCGTCGAGCAGCTTGACCATGGGTCGCAAATCCTTGCCAACCGCCGGGCGCTGTTTCGGATCGATGACGACACGCGAAGTCAGACCCGTCTGGTCATCGACCTGCGCCTGCACCGTCACCCCCTCGATGAAGTCTTCGAACGCCAGCGTGCCCGCCACCTCGGTGACGACTGGATGGGTATGGGGATCCCAGTTCGCCACCACATCGCCCGGCTGCACGGATGCACCATCGGGCACGTGAAGACTCGCCCCGTACGGGACTTTATAGCGCTCTTTCTCAAGGCCACGATCATCGACCACCGTCAGTTCGCCGGAGCGCGACACGGCCACCAGGTTTTTGCCCGAGTGGTGGTCGACCACCTTGAGGTTGTGCAGGCGCACCGAGCCGGCATTCTTAATGTCGATGCTGTTGACCGCCGCCGCACGGGAGGCGGCCCCACCGATATGGAAGGTCCGCATCGTCAACTGGGTGCCAGGCTCGCCGATCGACTGGGCAGCGATGACGCCAACCGCCTCGCCGAGATTCACGCGATGACCGCGCGCCAGATCACGCCCATAGCACTGAGCGCAAACGCCGAGACGCGCCTCGCAGGTGATGGGTGAGCGCACCCGCACCTGGTCGATCCCGAACTCCTCGAAGCGACCGACCCAGGATTCATCAAGCAGGGTTCCGGCCGAGCAGACCAGTTCCTCGGTGCGCGGATGGTAGATATCCACCGCGGTCACCCGACCCAGGATCCGCTCACGCAATGGTTCGACGACATCACCACCCTCGATGATCGGGGTCATGATCAAGCCGCCTTCGGTTCCACAATCCTCCTCCAGAACCACCATATCCTGCGCCACGTCGACGAGACGTCGGGTCAGATAACCCGAGTTCGCTGTCTTCAGCGCGGTATCGGCCAGTCCCTTGCGAGCGCCGTGCGTCGAGATGAAGTACTGGATGACGTTCAGACCCTCACGGAAGTTGGCCGTGATCGGGGTCTCGATGATAGAGCCATCCGGTTTGGCCATGAGTCCACGCATACCGGCCAATTGGCGGATCTGAGCGGCGGAGCCGCGGGCACCGGAGTCCGCCATCATGTAGATGGAGTTGAACGAATCCTGCGTCACCTCATTGCCATCGCGATCCAGGACGCTTTCCTTGCCGAGCTTGCTCATCATCGACTTGGCGACGCGGTCATTGGTGTGCGACCAGATATCAACGACCTTGTTATACCGCTCACCGTTGGTGACCAACCCGGAGGAATATTGGTCCTGAATCTCCTTGACCTCTTTCTCAGCGCCGGCCAGGATCGTCGCCTTCTCGTCGGGCACCGCCATATCCTCCAACCCAATCGAGACACCGGCGCGCGTCGCCATGCGGAACCCCAGATACATGACCTGGTCCGCGAACACGACCGTATCCTTCAGACCGAGCTGCCGGTAGCAGGTGTTGATCAGGCGCGAGATCTGCTTCTTCCCCAGCGGTTGATCAACGAGCTCAAAGGGCAGGCCATCCGGCACGATGGCAAACACCAGGGCGCGCCCGACGGTGGTCTCACGGATCGCGATGCCCTCCACCATGGAGCCATCCTTCTGCTTGATCACCTCGCGGATACGAACCTTGCACCGTGCGTGGAGGTCAGCGTGTCCGGTCTCGTAGGCGCGGCGCGCCTCGTCGATGTCGACGAACACAGAGCCCTCGCCCTTGGCGTTCACGCGCTCGCGGGTCATGTAATACAGCCCGAGGACCACGTCCTGTGAAGGAACGATGATGGGCTCCCCATTAGCCGGCGAGAGGATGTTGTTGGAGGCCATCATCAGGGCGCGCGCCTCTAACTGCGCCTCCAACGAGAGCGGGACATGCACGGCCATCTGATCGCCGTCGAAGTCGGCATTGAATGCGGTACAGACGAGCGGATGCAGTTGGATCGCCTTGCCCTCGATCAGCACCGGCTCGAACGCCTGGATGCCAAGCCGATGGAGGGTCGGAGCACGGTTGAGCATGACCGGATGCTCGCGGATGACCTCGTCGAGGATGTCCCAGACCTCGGGCGTACCCCGTTCGACCATCTTCTTGGCGGCCTTGATGGTCGCGGCGAGTCCACGCAATTGCAGCTTGCTGAAAATGAATGGCTTAAAGAGCTCGAGCGCCATCCGCTTGGGCAGACCACACTGGTGCAACATCAGGGTCGGGCCGACCACGATCACCGACCGGCCGGAATAATCGACGCGCTTGCCCAACAGGTTCTGGCGGAACCGGCCCTGTTTCCCCTTGATCATGTCGGCCAGGGATTTCAGCGGGCGCTTGTTGGTGCCGGTGATCGCGCGACCGCGCCGCCCGTTATCGAGCAGCGCGTCGACCGATTCCTGCAGCATCCGTTTCTCGTTGCGCACGATAATGTCGGGCGCCACCAGATCGAGCAAGCGCTTGAGCCGGTTGTTGCGATTGATCACGCGCCGATAGAGATCATTGAGATCGGAGGTGGCGAACCGCCCGCCATCGAGCGGCACGAGCGGGCGCAACTCTGGCGGCAGGACCGGCAGCACCGTAAGGATCATCCACTCGGGACGATTCCCCGAAGCCAGCAGCGACTCCATCAATTTGAGCCGCTTCGACAGTTTTTTGATCTTGGTCTCGGAGTTGGTGCTCTCGATCTCTTCGCGCATGCGCCGAATCTCGGCTTCCATATCAATGGTGCGCAGCAACTCATAGACCGCTTCGGCGCCCATGCGTGCGTCGAATTCGTCACCGTTCGCCTCGAGCACCTCCAGATACTGCTCGTCGTTCAGGAGTTGACCACGCTCGAGTTCTTGCACCAACCCCGGCTCGACCACGACGAAGGACTCGAAGTAGAGAATGCGCTCGATGTCGCGCAACGTCATATCGAGGAGCAGACCGATCCGCGAGGGCAGTGACTTCAGGAACCAGATGTGTGCCACCGGGCTGGCGAGATCGATGTGCCCCATACGCTCACGGCGCACCTTTGCCAGGGTGACCTCAACACCGCATTTCTCGCACACGACGCCGCGATGCTTCAGGCGCTTATACTTGCCGCAGATGCACTCGTAGTCGGTGATGGGGCCGAAGATCTTCGCGCAGAAGAGCCCATCACGCTCGGGCTTGAAGGTGCGATAGTTGATCGTCTCTGGCTTCTTGACCTCGCCGTAGGACCAGGAACGGATCATCTCGGGGGAGGCGAGTCCGATCTTGATCGCGTCGAATTCCAGTGCCTGGCCCTGTTGCTTGATGATGTTCAATAGATCTTTCAAGATCTTCTTCTCCTGCCTGCGATGACAATTATCGGCGATCAGCCGGGCACGACCGGAATGGTCCGGCATCAACCCATGGCGGCTCGGCGCACCGGGCCAAACCCAGTAATGAGCGCCAGTCCATCTTGCCTAGCCCGCTTGCACGGTCGCGCTGGGATTGGGACAGGCCGCTGGCATCCAACGGCATCCGCCCCAGCGCTCGCGTTCCGATCAGTCCTGCTTGAGTTCCACGTTGATAGCCAGGGAGCGGATTTCCTTGACCAGCACGTTAAAGGACTCGGGCATCCCGGCCTCCATGCGATGGTCACCATCGACGATGTTCTTGTACATCTTCGTCCGCCCATTGACGTCGTCGGATTTGACTGTGAGCATTTCCTGAAGGGTATAGGCCGCGCCATAGGCCTCCAGCGCCCACACCTCCATCTCCCCGAAGCGTTGACCACCGAACTGCGCCTTGCCTCCCAGCGGCTGCTGTGTCACGAGGCTGTAAGGCCCGGTCGAGCGTGCGTGCATCTTGTCGTCGACAAGGTGGTTGAGCTTGATCATGTACATGTACCCGACGGTGACCGGCCGCTCGAACGGGTCGCCGGTGCGACCGTCGTACAACTGAGTCTGACCACTCGGAATGCCCACGTCGGAGTTGTCGCGATCGGCAAGCTTGAGCATCGCCCGGATCTCGTCTTCCGTCGCCCCATCGAAAACGGGGGTCGCGAGTGGGACCCCAGCCGTGAGATGGCGGGCGAGTTCGAGGATCTCCTCGTCCGAAAAGTCGCCGAGCGACTCAGTCTTGCCACTGGCGTTGTAGATCTGGTCTAAGAAGGTCCGTAGCTCCTGCACCGCGACGTGCGAGCGCAGCATCTGGTCGATCTTGACCCCCAACCCATGCGCGGCCCAGCCGAGGTGGGTCTCGAGCACCTGTCCGACATTCATCCGCGAGGGCACGCCGAGCGGATTCAGCACGATGTCGACCGGCTCGCCATCCGCGGAGAACGGCATATCCTCGATCGGGACCACCTTCGAGATCACACCCTTGTTCCCATGACGACCCGCCATCTTGTCCCCGGGCTGGACCCGACGCTTGACGGCGACATACACCTTCACCATCTTCAGGACTCCGGGGGCGAGATCATCGCCACTGGAAATCTTCCGCTTCTTCACCTCATAGCGATCGCGGAACTCCTCGCGTTGCTGTTTGATCTGGGTCGCAACGGCTTCGAGTTGCAGCGCGATCTCCTCGGAACGCATCCGAATCTCGAACCATTGATCACGTGAACCCTGCGAGGCCAGATCCTGGAGATAGGCCTTCGTGACCTTCGCACCAGGCGCCAGATTGCGCGGCCCCCCATCGGCGATCTTGCCGACGAGCAGACGCTCAACCCGTTGGAAGGTGTCGTTCTCCATGATCCGCTGCTGATCGGCGAAGTCCTTGCGAACACGGTCGAGCTCCATGTCCTCGATCTCGAGTGCCCGCTTGTCTTTCTCCACGCCATCGCGGGTGAAGACCTGGACGTCGACAACCGTCCCATTCATCCCCGAGGGCAAACGCAGGGAGGTGTCCTTCACGTCGGAGGCCTTCTCACCGAAGATGGCGCGCAGCAGCTTTTCCTCCGGGGTGAGTTGGGTCTCGCCCTTGGGTGTCACCTTGCCAACCAGAATGTCGCCGTCACGCACCTCGGCGCCCACATAGACGATGCCCGACTCGTCGAGCTTCGCCAGCGCGGACTCGCCCACATTGGGAATATCACTGGTGATTTCCTCGGGACCGAGCTTGGTGTCACGCGCGAGACAGGCGAGTTCCTCGATATGGATGCTCGTGAAGCGGTCTTCCTGGACGAGACGCTCCGAAATCAGGATCGAATCCTCGAAGTTATAACCATTCCAGGGCATGAAGGCGACGCGGAGATTTTGCCCCAGCGCCAGCTCGCCCATGTCGGTCGAGGGTCCGTCCGCCAGGACGTCGTCGCACGCAACCACATCACCCGGACGCACCAATGGCCGTTGATTGATACAGGTGTTCTGATTCGAGCGCGTGTATTTCGTCAGGTTGTAGATGTCGACACCCGGCACCCCCGCCACCGCCTCGTCATCGTTGACCCGGACCACGATGCGAGCGGCATCAACCGACTCGATCACGCCGCCGCGGCGGGCCAGGACACAGACCCCCGAATCCTTCGCCACGACGCGCTCCATGCCGGTGCCCACCAACGGCTTCTCGGCCCGGAGCGTCGGCACGGCTTGGCGCTGCATGTTCGATCCCATGAGCGCGCGGTTCGCGTCGTCATGTTCCAGGAAGGGGATCAAGGAGGCGGCAACTGAGACGATCTGACGTGGCGAGACGTCCATCAACTGGACCTCGTCTGGCGCGCGCATCGTGAACTCATTGGCGTGACGGCACGACACCAGGGCATCAGCCAGATTGCCTTCACCGTCGAGGGTTGCGTTAGCCTGGGCAATCACGTAATTGCCCTCCTCGATCGCCGAGAGATACTGGATCTCAAACGTCACCCGGCCACCCTCGACCTTGCGGTAGGGTGTTTCCAGGAACCCGTAGGAATTGGTCCGCGCATAGACCGCGAGCGAATTGATCAAGCCGATATTCGGTCCCTCGGGCGTCTCAATCGGACAGACACGGCCATAGTGGGTCGGGTGCACATCACGCACTTCGAAGCCTGCCCGTTCCCGCGCGAGCCCGCCCGGCCCCAAGGCCGAGACCCGACGCTTGTGCGTGACCTCCGAGAGCGGGTTGTTCTGATCCATGAACTGAGAGAGCTGACTCGAGCCAAAAAACTCCTTGATGGCCGCGGAGACCGGCTTGGCATTGATCAGCTCCTGCGGCATCAACCCCTCTGACTCGGCTAGGGACAGTCGCTCCTTGACCGCGCGCTCGACGCGGACGAGACCGATCCGGAACTGATTCTCGGCCATTTCACCGACGCAGCGGATCCGGCGGTTCCCGAGATGGTCGATGTCGTCGACGCTGCCACGCCCATTGCGCAACTCCACCAAGACCTTCAAGGCATCGATGATGTCCGACGAGGTGCCATGCTCCTCGTAGAGCCGCTTGGAGAACTCGTCATTGCGGTTGCTGAAATAGCAACCGTCATACACCACCCCCGGACCCGTTTCGCTGGCCCGGCCGAGTCGGCGATTGAATTTCATCCGTCCCACGGCAGAGAGATCATAACGATCTGGCGTGAAGAAGAGATTGTGGAAGAGATTTTGCGCCGCTTCCTTCGTCGGCGGCTCGCCCGGGCGCATCATCCGATAGATCTCGACCTGTGCCTCGAGATCACTGGTGGTCGGATCGATCCGCAGGGTGTCGGAGATGTAGGGACCATGGTCGAGATCATTGACGAACAAGGTTTCGAGGGTCTCGACACCCTTGTCGAGCAAGACTTCGAGGAGTTCGGCTGTGATCTCGGTATTGGCCTCGGCGATGATCTCGCCGGTCTCGGTATCGACCTGCGGGTGGGCCAGCACGCGCCCGATCAAGAAGGTGGTCGGCACATCCAATCGTTCGATGCCGGCCTTCTGCAGTTCACGAATGTGACGCGCGGTGACACGTCGGCCCGCCTCGACGAGCACCTCCTCGCCCAGCATGACATCGAAACCGACCGTCTCGCCCCGCAAACGCTCGGGCACGAGATCGAGGGTGAGCGAACCGTCCTGGATGCGGAAGGTATCCGTCTCGAAGAAATGCCCGAGGATGTCCTCGACGCCGTAACCGAGCGCACGCAGCAGGATGGTCGCCGGCAGTTTGCGACGCCGGTCGATGCGCACGAACACGTTGTCCTTGGGGTCGAATTCGAAATCGAGCCAGGACCCACGGTAAGGAATGACCCGTGCGGAGAAGAGAAGCTTTCCCGAGGAGTGCGTCTTCCCCTTGTCGTGATCGAAGAAGACACCGGGCGAGCGATGCAACTGCGAGACGATGACCCGCTCGGTTCCGTTGATGATAAAGGTGCCGGTTCCGGTCATCAGGGGCAATTCCCCCATGTAGACCTCTTGCTCACGGACGTCCTTGACGATCTTCGAGCCAGCGGGCGCGTCACGATCGTAGATCACCAATCGCAGCAGCACGCGCAAGGGCGCGGCGAAGGTCGCGCCGCGCAGGTGGCATTCGCGCTCGTCGAAGACCGGCTCACCGAGACGATACCGCACATACTCGAGGACGGCGTTACCCGAGTAGCTCTCAATCGGAAAGACGGTTTTGAACGCGGCATGCAGCCCGACGTCGCGCCGCTCGGCGAGCGACAGGTCGGCCTGCAGAAATTCACGGTAGGACTCGATTTGAGTCGCTAGCAGGAAGGGGACATCCAGGATGCTCGGACGCTTGCCGAAGTCTTTACGAATGCGCTTTTTTTCGGTGAACGAATAAGCCATTATGCCTTACCCTCAAGAGTACGTGCTTGTGTCCAGGACGAGGTGATGCTGCATCTGGCGTCCACGTCAACGATGAGTCATCTGGTCCCGCGCTGCCTTGGATGCTCGCCAGGCGCGAGGTGGATCAGCGCTCGTCACGACAGGGCGACACGATATTGGATCCAGGGTTCACCGGGCCGCCTCGCGACTCCAGATCCGTCGTGGCGCGTGCATCCCGGCATCTCCCGACCAACGTCGCGTCCAGTGCGCGCAGCCGCGGCCATCGCAAGACCCGCAGCCACGGATTTCGAAACACCCCGGGGCGACGCCCTACGAGGAACGCGTGCCGTTCCATCACCGCGAGCGCTCCAGCGAGACAACGGCGAAAGGCCGGCGGCATCTCGCCGCCAGCCCCATGATCCGACCAAGTTCGCGACGACGCAAAGCGCCGTTACTTCACTTCGACCGTGGCACCCGCCTCTTCGAGGAGTTTCTTCGCCTCTTCGGCCTCACCCTTGGAGATGGCCTCCTTCAGAGTCGTCGGAGCTCCTTCGACCGCGTCCTTCGCTTCCTTCAGGCCCAGGCCCGTCAGCGAACGAACCGCTTTGATGACCGCGACCTTATTGGCACCGAACGAGGCAAGAATCACGTCAAATTCGGTTTGCTCCTCGACCGGCGCAGCGTCTGCCGCACCCGCCCCGGCAACCGGAGCGGCAACAGCGGCGGCGGCCGTCACACCGAACTTTTCTTCCATTGCGCTGATGAGGTCGACAACCTCCAGCACGGTCATGTTCCCAATGGCTTCAAGGATGTCGTCTTTCGAGACGGACATGGTTATGCTCCTGAACTCAATCAAATCGTTGAATAGCGGGCCGATATATCCCGCCTAGGCGGCTTCTTTGGCATCGCGAATCGCGGCGATCGTCCGGACCAACTTACCCGGCACCTCGTTGATCGTTGCCGCGAGTTTTTGCACCGGAGCCTTCATCACGGCCATCAGCGTACTCAATGCCTGATCGCGAGTCGGCATCTTGGCGAGATTGCCAAGTTCCGACGGATCGAGCAGCTTTCCGCCGAGTGCGACCAAGCGCACCTCGACCTTGTTGTGGTCCTTTGCAAAGGCCTCCATGACACGCGCGGCCGAACCCGGATCTTCCCGCGAGAATGCGAGCATGAGCGGGCCGGTCAGACCGGCACTCATGCATTCGAAGTCCGTGTCCTTCAGCGCGCGCCTGGCCAGGGTATTCTTGACGACGCGAACATAGACATCCGCCTTGCGTGCTTCCACACGCAGACGGGTCATCTGCTCGACCGTCAACCCTCGGTACTCGGCTCCGATCGCCGAGTAGGCACTCTTGGCAACTTCCGCGACTTCGGCGACGATTGCTTGCTTTTGCGCAAAATTCAGCGCCATGTTCGTCACCTGTTATCGTGAGACCCGGCCTGAACCGGGGCTGTCGAATCCCGCACCGTCCTGGCACGCATTCGACAACAAACCTGTGCACCGTCATCAGCGGAATGACTGATTCTGGAGCACCGTCTGCGCAGGCTCACCGGTCATTAAGTCTCGTCGCACAACGCCCTGTCACGCTCGAGACACCTGCGGTCTTTGACGGCTCCCGGCGTGCACCAGGACCCCAAAGATGTTGGGCATCAGGCAGCCATGCTGGCCGCCAGCGCACTAGAAACTCAACGCACCATGATCGACCGTCACGCCGGGCCCCATGGTGGTCGAAACCGTCACCTTACGCATATAGACGCCCTTCGAACTGCTCGGCTTCGCTCGCATCAGGTTGGCAAGCAAGGCCTCAAGGTTCTCGCGCAGCTTCACCGGCTCGAAATCGGCCTTACCCAGTGGGCAGTGGATGATGCCTGCTTTATCGGTGCGGTAGCGAACCTGGCCTGCCTTGGCATTGCGAACGGCCTCGGCAACATCGGGCGTCACGGTGCCGACTTTTGGATTGGGCATCAGGCCTCGCGGGCCCAGAATCTTCCCAAGCTGACCGACGAGCCGCATGGCGTCCGGTGAGGCAACGACGACATCGAAGTCGAGTTGACCCGCTTTGATATCCTCCGCGAGATCATCGAACCCCACACGATCGGCGCCCGCCTCGGTGGCGGCATCGGCTGCTGCGCCCTGTGCGAACACGGCCACGCGCACGGTTTTTCCGATCCCGTGTGGTAAGACGGTGGAGCCACGCACCACCTGATCGGACTTGCGCGGGTCAACGCCAAGATTGACGGCGACATCGACACTCTCAGGAAATTTGACACGCGAGAGATCATGCAGAAGCGCGAAGGCCTCCTCGGCTGGGTACAGCCTCCCATGCTCGATCCGTTCATGAATCTCGCGCATGCGTTTAGAGATGCGTGCCATCAGTTTACCCCTTCCACATCAAGACCCATGGCCCGCGCACTGCCTGCGATAGTCCGCACTGCCGCGTCGAGATCCGCCGCCGTAAGATCGGGCATCTTGGTATTGGCGATCTGCTCGAGCTGCTCGCGCGTAACAGTCCCGACCTTGTTCGTATTCGGATTTGGGCTGCCCTTCGGGATCCCTGTGATCTTTTTCAACAAAACCGCCGCGGGCGGCGTCTTGGTGATGAAGGTGAAACTCCGATCTGAATACACGGTGATCACGACCGGAATCGGCATCCCCTTCTCGAGTTCCTGGGTGCGCGCGTTGAACGTCTTGCAGAACTCCATGATGTTGACGCCGTGCTGACCAAGCGCAGGGCCGACGGGAGGGCTGGGATTCGCCTCGCCCGCCTTCACCTGCAGCTTGATGTAGGCGTTGATCTTTTTCGCCACGATGTTTCTCCAGTGGGGTCATCGCGCCAGGGCATGCGACCTGGCTCCCCCGCGTCAAGGTCCCCGCAGGGACAGGGTATGATCGTCGCGCAGAGGCGACGAGCGTGTGGTGCGGTGCGCGAGGGCTCGCATGGCGCGACCCGTGATCGGGCTGCCGAGACAAGTGGCCTGCTTATGCCTTCTCGACCTGCGCGAACTCGAGTTCGACCGGCGTCGCGCGACCGAAGATCAGGACCGAGACCTTAACTCGACTCTTGTCGTAATCCACATCCTCGACGACGCCATTGAAGTCCGTAAAGGGTCCATCGACGACACGAACGACCTCGCCCGGCTCATAGAGCACCTTTGGACGCGGCTTCTCGCCACCTTCTTGCAACCGGGTGAGGATGGCATCGGCTTGCGCATCCGGGATCGGTGCCGGACGATCGCCGGTGCCACCGATAAAGCCCATCACCTTCGGAATGCTTTTGACGAGGTGCCAGGTCTCGTCGGTCATCTCCATCTGAACCAGGACGTAACCGGGGAAGAATTTCCGCTCGCTTTTGCGCTGCTGCCCACCACGCATCTCAACGACTTCTTCCGTTGGAACGAGGATGAGCCCGAAGCGCTCACTCAGACCCGCACGCTTGATCCGATCCTCGAGCGAGCGCTTGACCTGCCCCTCGAAGCCGGAGTACGCATGAACGACGTACCACCGCATGACGTGTCTAACCCCCTTGGCCGGTCAGGAAGCGCAAAATGGCCATCAGGACCATATCGAACAACCACAGGATGAGGCCAACGATCAGGACCATCACGATCACGATCAAGGTTGTTTGCAGCGTCTCCTGACGGGACGGCCACACGACCTTACGGACCTCCATGCGCGAATCCATGGCAAATTGCCACAGTGTCCGGCCGGGCTCGGTGCGGTACGCAACAGCGACTGCGGCGCCGACGATCACCAGCAAACCGATCACGCGAAGGAGGACCGAGTAGCCCTCGAAGAAATAGAAAGCGAGAATACCAGCGACGATGAGCAACGCGGCAATCGACAGCTTGGCGGTATCCAAGCCGGACCCGCGGGCCTCTGCACGTGAATTCATGGGTTTGGATATCGCCTGAGCGAAGGGTTATTTGGCAGGCCAGGAGGGACTCGAACCCCCAACCTGCGGTTTTGGAGACCGCTGCTCTGCCAATTGAGCTACTGGCCTAGGATCGTTCTATTCACTATGACCGTTGGGCAGCGCACCAGGCACCACCCACTGGTCATTTAGGGTCTAGCTTACTCGATAATCTTTGCGACGACGCCGGCGCCGACCGTCCGCCCACCTTCGCGCACCGCAAAACGCAGCCCCTCTTCCATCGCAATCGGCGCGATCAGCTTCACCGTCATCTTCACATTGTCACCCGGCATCACCATCTCGATGCCCTCCGGCAACTCGCAGGCGCCGGTCACGTCGGTCGTACGGAAGTAAAACTGCGGACGGTAGCCGTTGAAGAACGGCGTGTGACGACCACCCTCCTCCTTCGACAACACATAGACTTCGGCCTCGAAGTGCGTGTGCGGCGTGATCGTGTTCGGCTTCGCCAACACCTGACCACGCTCCACATCCTCGCGCTTGGTGCCGCGCAGCAACACCCCAACGTTATCACCCGCCTGACCTTGATCGAGCAACTTGCGGAACATCTCCACACCGGTGCAGGTCGTCTTCACCGTCGCGCGAATGCCCACAATCGACACCTCCTCGCCGACCTTGACCACCCCACGCTCAATCCGACCCGTCACCACCGTGCCCCGACCCGAAATCGAAAACACATCCTCAATCGGCATCAGGAAGGCACCATCGACCGCCCGCTCCGGCTGCGGAATGTAACTGTCCAACGCCGCCATCAACCGATCAATCGACGGCGTACCCATCTCACTCTCATCCCCTTCCAGCGCCTTCAACGCCGAACCCGTCACAATCGGCGTGTCATCACCCGGAAAGTCATAACTGTCCAACAGCTCGCGGACTTCCATCTCCACCAGCTCCAGCAACTCCGCATCGTCAACCATGTCCGCCTTGTTCAAATACACCACAATGTACGGAACCCCCACCTGACGCGACAGCAAAATGTGCTCACGCGTCTGCGGCATCGGACCATCCGCCGCCGACACCACCAAAATCGCTCCATCCATCTGCGCCGCACCCGTGATCATGTTCTTCACGTAGTCCGCATGACCAGGACAGTCCACATGCGCGTAATGACGCTGCTCCGTCTCGTACTCCACATGCGCCGTGGCAATCGTGATCCCACGCTCCCGCTCCTCCGGCGCATTGTCAATCTGATCGTACGCCCGCGCCTCACCACCAAACTTCTTCGCCTGATGCGTCGTGATCGCCGCCGTCAACGTCGTCTTACCATGGTCTACATGACCAATCGTGCCCACATTCACGTGTGGCTTGCTACGCTCGAATTTTGCTTTGGACATGAACGTCTCCCCGCATGGTTCAATTCGACACGTCACGCTGGACGCTAGTTAAGAGGACGATCGACGCTGGACGACACACTACACGAACTCAAGGCATTTGGAGCCCATGACCGGAATTGAACCGGTGACCTCACCCTTACCAAGGGTGTGCTCTACCAGCTGAGCTACATGGGCCTGATCTGCATGACCGAACGCTGTGCGGCGGCCTGATCGGCCAGATCAGCGCGATGACCAAACTTCATCACGCAACCGAAGCCAAATCGTACCCGCTTCCTGATCGAAGCCTGAAACGGGGCTATCGAATGGAGCGGGTGATGGGAATCGAACCCACACCATCAGCTTGGAAGGCTGAGGTTCTACCATTGAACTACACCCGCACGGTCTTTCATCTTTGGTGGAGGGGGGAGGATTCGAACCTCCGAAGGCTGAGCCGTCAGATTTACAGTCTGATCCCTTTGACCGCTCGGGAACCCCTCCAAGAGAGCGCTGCAGTATAGGGCGTCCTCACCCAAGCGTCAACACGCAGGCGCATCTCGTTCACGCCACGCGATGACCGTCTCCACAGCACCTGGTTGGCGTTTTCTTCTGAAAGAAGTCATACACTGAGGCTAAAATCAGTGCGCGGGTCCCGTTCGCGCCGCGCAGACCGCTTGCCGACGAACCCGACGAGCCATCTGAATGATGGTTGCGGCCATGAGACCGGCCGCGATTGTCATCATCTCAAACGAACTCTCGTGAACACGCGCCTGGGGGCCGAGAATGGATGTAACGATTTTTGGTAGTGGATATGTCGGGTTAGTCACGGGCGCCTGCCTGGCTGAAGTGGGCAATCGGGTCCTGTGCATCGACGTCGACCCCCGCAAGATCGACCTACTCAACAGCGGCGGAGTGCCGATCTACGAGCCTGGGCTCGAAGAGATGATCAAACAAAACCGGGATGCGGGCCGCCTGAGCTTCTCCACCGATGCCGCGGAAGGCGTTCGGCATGGACTCTTTCAGTTCATCGCGGTGGGCACCCCACCCGACGAAGACGGCTCGGCGGATCTCCAGTATGTCCTCGCCGTCGCACGCAGTATCGGTAGCCATATGGATGGCTATCGCATCATCGTCAATAAGTCGACCGTGCCGGTCGGCACCGCGGACCAGGTTGCCGCGGCCGTCTCCGAGGCACTGCGCGCGCGCGACGCCGAGGTCGAGTTCGACGTCGTGTCGAATCCCGAATTCCTCAAGGAGGGCGCGGCGATTGAGGATTTCATGCGCCCCGATCGGATCATCGTGGGTACCGACAATCCCCGCACCGGCGAACTCTTGCGGGCGCTCTACGCCCCCTTCAATCGCAGTCATGACCGTCTGATGCTGATGGACGTACGCTCCGCGGAGCTGACGAAATATGCCGCGAACGCCATGCTCGCTACCAAGATCAGCTTCATGAACGAACTCTCGAACATTGCCGAGGCGGTCGGTGCCGACATCGAGAAGGTCCGAATCGGTATCGGGTCGGACCCCCGCATCGGTTACCAATTCATCTATCCCGGCTGTGGATATGGCGGCTCCTGCTTCCCGAAGGATGTGCGCGCGCTGGAGCGGACGGCCCGCGGACTCGGCTACAAGCCGCAGTTGCTCCAGGCGGTCGAGGAGGTCAATTTCAGACAAAAGGATTTGATTTTCAATAAGATCAAGACGTATTTCAACGACGATCTCGCCGGGCGCACGATCGCGATCTGGGGCCTTGCTTTCAAACCCAATACCGATGACATGCGCGAGGCCTCGAGCCGCGTGTTGATCGAGTCGCTGTGGGCCGCGGGCGCCACGGTGCGCGCCTATGATCCGGTCGCGATGCATGAGACGCAGCGGATCTACGGGGAGCGGCCCGATCTGGTGCTCGTCGATGACGCACACAGCGCCCTCGAGGGTGCTGACGCCCTGGCCGTGCTCACCGAATGGTCAGAGTTCCGCAGCCCGGATTTTCACGCCATCCAGTCCAGACTCAAGGACAGAGTCGTCTTCGATGGTCGCAATATCCTTGACGGGCGCCTCGCAACGGCCTCGGGACTAACCTATATCTCAATTGGGCGGGCACCCATGCGACCGAGCACCTGAAGTCACCACTCGCCGGTGACCCAGGTCACCGGCGAGCGGGGTGGAGCGTCACGCCCTCAAAAACGATGATTCCAGCCGATCTGGATCTCCATCTGCTCCATGTAGATGGATCCAGTCTGCGTTTGCGTGATGCTGGGGCTCGTCCCCTTGAGTTCTTCCCTAGGCATGTAGGCGAAGGAGAAGGCAAATTCATCCCGCTCCGTGACGCGATAGGCGGCCCCGAGGGCGAGATGCCAGCGCACCGTGGCCGGCGCCAGGATATTCAACAGGGCTTGGCGATTGGTCGCGAATTCACTGTTGTAACTCGCCCCGGCCATCAAGCTCAACTGCTCGCTGGCGTCATAGCGTAAGCCGAGCTTGAAGACATCCATGCTGCTCCAGCCAAAACCAAGCCCATCCTTGCCGCCGAGACAGAACACCGGCTTGGGTGTCTGGGTGAAGCAGGGAGTGAGGTCCTGGTCGTTCGAATTGGCGATCGCGTCGATCTCATCGTAGAAGATCCGCTGATAGTCGAAGGCCAGGGTCAGATCGGGCCGCGCCTTCCAGGCCACCCCGACGTTGAGCATGGCCGGGATGTCAAATGAGCCTCCGTCAGCGAAGAGGCCCTTGTAATCATCGAACGCGGTCATCCACATCTTAGTGCGATACGACAACCCCAGCGCCCACTGATCATTGATCTCACCGTACCATCCCAGATGCAGCCCCCCGCCATAGGACCAATTCTTCCCGTTGTTGCTGACCTGATCGGGATAGAAGGAGGCGGCGCGGAATGGTTGCAGCCCCTTCGCCTCGAAACTCTGCACCGCAAAGACCGGCGCGATGCCGATGGATTGGCGTCCATCACCAATCTTCAGCGTGTAGGGTATCTCAATGAACAACTGCTCCAGACTTACGCCGGTTGGGGTGGTCGCGGTCAGGACACCACCCGGATTGGCATTCCCCCCATTCGGTGGCGGTGGCATGTTGGGATCCGTCACCGGCTGTGGCGGATTGGTCTGGGTGAAGAGAAGACCCTGTGGGCTCGCGATCGTGCCCGGCGGGGGCGACATCCCCGGACCGATGCCGACCTGATTCGGCGCCGCGGCAAAGTTCTCCCAAACCGGACGCGACCGATACTCGGTATTCAGCCCACCATTGCCGAACACGGCGATGCCAATGGTCTGGCGTGCGTCGATCTCATAGTTGAAACCAAAGCTCGGGATCAAAAACCAGTCGCCGTCACTGTCATAGCGGCCCGGAGTGATAAAGGGACCGAGTGGGAATCCTGAGGTCCCGTCGACGGCAAAATCTTGATTGGCCTCGTATCCACGGGGGATCGGGCGAAAGAAGGCGAGCGCCACATCCAGCGAATTCCCCACGAATGCCATTCCCGCCGGATTGGTTGCAGCCACCAACGTATCCTGCGGCAAGGCGGTCGCCACCCCTGCCATGGCCTTCGACTTGGTTCCCCAGCCATGGGAGAAGTAACCGTTCGTCGCGACGGCAAGCGTCGGCACGGATGCGCAGGCGGCCACAGCGACGGCTAACGGCCATTTCAGGGCTACATTCATGTCAAGACATCCTCCAATCGTGAACCGAAAACCCGGCTCGTTATTGTGTGATCTCGCGTCTACCGTCGGTCCATCGCCGCCCCCTGGAACCCGTTCACAGCACCATCCGGCGCGCGCGGCTCTAGCGCCCCGCGCTCAGGCTAACCCGCGCCACTGGAGCGGTTCGTTGCAAGCGTCCTCGAGCCAGGTTTCTTCAAGCGCCAGGACAGACGCGGAACGAAGGGATCGCAACCGTCGGCAATCGACGCATGCAATCGGAATGTTGGCTCGATCTCAATCGAAGGAATGGTCGGTCAGGGACACTGACGCACCGAATCGATGACGCGGAGGCGCAAGACGCAGAGGTATGGTTGACCAGGTTCATCGCCGACGACGGCGCAGATCTTCGATGGATGATTGCGTTTTGTCAATCAAAACACAGCGCCTAGGGCACCCTGATCGACAGAGGACAGGCGCGAGGAGAACACGATGGGTGGGGGATGCCAGAGTCCGCGCAGGACCGACACAAGCCCGTCTCCGCGAGGTGGCGGGGTCACGCTAGGGCGAAGAATGCAGACGATTCATCGCGAGTTGGAAGCGGCCCGCGACCACATCCTCGAGACCGCGCTGCGCCGCGTCCAGTGCGGTCAAAAGCTGTTCGCCATCCACTTTCGAGGGACGGCCCAGCACATACCCCGTTACCAGGGCACGATCCCCAGGATGATCGATCCCGATTCGCAGCCGCCAAAAGTCCCGTGTTCCGAGTGCGGAGATGGTATCACGCAGCCCATTGTGCCCCGCGTGCCCTCCGCCTTGCTTCAAGCGGATCTGACCGACCGGATGATCAAGTTCGTCATGCGCAACCAGGATCTCCTCGGCAGGAATCGAATAGAAGCGGGCGACAGCGGCAATCGACTGCCCACTTCGATTCATGTAAGTCGACGGCTTCAGGATGCGCACATCCTCGCCGCCGATGGTGACGCGACACAGCTGCCCCTGGAATTTGGCCTCGGCCCGGAAGGTTGCCCGCGCCTCGGCCGCCACGCGGTCGGCAAACCAGAACCCGACGTTATGCCGGGTCAGCGCATACTGATCCCCAGGGTTACCCAGTCCCACGAGGAGACGGATCCCGCGCCCACTCCCGCTCATCGCCGCGCACCACCCCACTCCCAATAGGCGGGCGTCCGCCAAGCGGGACCGGTTCGGGGGACGATCTCAGCGCCGGGCACCCGTAACGTCCGGCCCTGTTCGCGAAGGGCTGCGCGCATCGTGGCGGGGGAGAACGCGGCGCAGTGGGGGGACGGGACGGCCAAGCGCCCCGCCGCCGCCAGCGAATGCGGCCGATGATTGTGAAGGCCCACTGCGTCCTGCCCGCCCGTTAGGACTCGTCCTCTTCGGACTCCGTCGCATCGTCACCACCACGCGGGCCGTAGATCATGACAACAGGTTCATCCGGATCCGGCGCATGGGCGAGACTGACTCCCTCGGGCAATTGGATCTCGGACAAATGGATGATCTGACCCATGTCGAGATCGCCCATATCCACCGTGATGAACTCGGGCAAATCTCGCGGCAGGCAGATAATTTCGATCTCGTTGATGTTGCGCGAGACCTGCCCCCCCATCTTCACGCCTTTGCAGCGCTCTTCGTTGAGGAAGTGCAAGGGCACCATCATGCGCAGTTTCTCACCCTGTGTGATCCGCATGAAGTCGACATGTTGGATGAACGGCTTCGCGGGGTGACGCTGAAGATCCTTCAGCACCACCTTCACGGAACGCCCATCAACCTCGAGATCCAACACATGAGAGTAGAATGCCTCGTGCTCCAAATGCTTGAGGAGTTCGTTGTGCCCAACCGAAATCATCTCGGGCTCTTGGTGGCCGCCATACACGATGGCGGGAACCTGACCCGAACGACGCAGGCGGCGGCTCGCACCCGTACCTGACGCCGCGCGAGGTTGCGCTTTGATCTCAAAATTGACGCTCATGGGCGTTCTCCGATTGCTGATTGACTCGATGATTTTTGGACATGGCACTCGGACCCCGCGACCAGGGTCGGCGCGCCATGCAGGGCGTCAGTCGATGAAGAGAGAGCTCACCGACTCTTCATTGGAGACCCGTCGCATCGTCTCGGCGAGCAGTTCGCCAATACTGAGCTGACGGATCCGTGGACAGGCTTGCGCGGCCGGACGGAGCGGAATGGTATTGGTCACCACGAGCTCATCGAGCTGCGACCCGGCGATATTGTCAACCGCCGGGCCAGATAACACGGCATGCGTACAATAGGCCAACACCCGACAGGCGCCGGCATCCTTCAGCGCCGCGGCCGCACGGCACAGGGTGCCCGCGGTATCGACTAGGTCGTCAATGATCACGCAGGTGCGATCACGCACGTCCCCGATGATATTCATGACCTTCGCTTCGTTGGCCCGCGGACGGCGCTTGTCGATGATCGCGAGGTCGGCGTCATCGAGCCGTTTGGCCAGCGCCCGTGCCCGCACCACCCCACCGACGTCGGGCGAAACCACCATGAGGTCGTCATATTTCTTGCGCCAGACATCCCCGAGCAGGATGGGCGAGGCATAGACGTTGTCGACTGGAATGTCGAAGAACCCTTGAATCTGATCGGCGTGCAAATCGACGGTGAGGACCCGATTCGCGCCGGACTGACCGATCATCTTCGCCACCAGTCGCGCCGTGATCGGCACGCGCGCGGAGCGTGGTCGACGATCCTGGCGGGCATAGCCGAAGTAGGGGATGACAGCGGTGATTCGCTTTGCCGACGCCCAGCGCAGGGCATCGATCATGACCAACAGTTCCATGAGATTGTCGTTCGTCGGCGCACCCGTGGGTTGCACAACGAAGACGTCGCGGCCACGCACGTTCTCCTGGATCTCGGCCATGACCTCGCCGTCACTGAATTGACCCACGACGGCCTTGCCGAGCGGGACGCTCAGATAACCGGCAATCTCGATGGAAAGGGCGGGATTCGCATTCCCGGAAAAGACCATCAACTGACTTGCAGGCACGGGATCTTCCTAGCGTCGACTCAGGATCTGTGAGGCGGATCGGGCCAGCACTCGAGGCCCAGCCTGCGTCGCTGTCGCGCACCGAACTCCGCCCGATGAACATCTGCTCGACGCGCCGGAACAGGCAGGGTCGGGCATCGCGGCGTCACCAGGCAACCGCTCCTAACGTCGGTGCCGATGAACAGGCCTCGGTATGAACGACGTGGTCGAGGGCCGGGACGACATGCAGCCTCTTCGCATGCCATCAGACGGGATGACGCACGCGCTGGCGAGGTGTGGCTGGGGCGCCAGGATTCGAACCTGGGGATGCCGGGATCAAAACCCGGTGCCTTACCGCTTGGCTACGCCCCAAATGAGTCGCTCGTTGGCTTTCGTGAACACACGCATGACGATTCATGGCCGAATCGTCCTGGCAACAAAAGAACTACGCGCATTGATGCACCCGCGCGAGCAAAGGCGATTGATTCAATCCACGCGCAACGAATGATCGCATGGACGTCGGGCAGTGCGCCTGTGCTTCTCGTGCCAGTTTTTCGTTCTCGAACACCGCAAACACGCAGGCTCCTGTCCCTGTCAACCGCCCACCTCCCCAGCCATCAAGCCAGGTGAGCGCGGTCGCGACAGGAGGATAGGTGCGGCGAACGACATCAAAACAGTCATTCGGCGACGCGCCTGCAATGAAGTCAGCTAGTGTGGCGGGCGACGAGTCGCGTGTCAACTCAGGATGCGAGAAAACCTCTCGGGTCGATACCGAGCAGGGGGGCGAGAGCACCAGGTACCAGGGTTCCGGCAGATCCACGGGCGTTAATCGCTCGCCGACCCCTTCGCCCCAAGCGGCCCGCCCGCGAATGAACACCGGAACATCGGCACCCAGCGGCAAGGCCAGGGCGGCGAGCGCATCCTCGTCGAGGCCCGTCTTCCAGAGGTGGTTCAAGGCCACCAGGGTGGTTGCGGCATCCGAACTCCCGCCCCCTAGACCGCCCCCCATGGGAAGATGCTTCTGACACCGAATCTCTACCCCGAGAGGGCATCCGGTCGCCTGCTGCAAGGCCAGCGCGGCGCGCATCGTCAGGTCCTCCTCGGTCGCGACCCCTGGCAGCGGCTCCTGGAGCCTGAGCTGCCCGTCATCGCGGACGGAAAACCATAACCAGTCGCAGCGATCGATGAACTGAAAGACCGTCTGCAACTCATGGTAGCCATCGGGACGACGCCCGATGATCCGCAGCATCAGGTTGAGCTTGGCGGGCGCGGGCCACGCCTGGGGCTGCGGCGGGGTCGCGTCAGGCGATACCGGCGCGGTCATGGTCGCCCCTCCGCCTCTTGCACCCGCGTCTCGCTGCCCGGGGCACTCTGCGCCCGGTAACGCTGAATCACCTCGTTCAGATAGGGGTGCTCAGGATGCTCCTGGAGTGCGGCATTCCACACCGCGAGCGCCTCGGGGTGACGATCCATCGCCCACAGCACCTCGCCGAGATGCGCGGCAATCTCACCATCACTCATCGCCTCCAGGGCGCGTTCGAGATAGTCCAAGGCCAGCTCATACTGGCCAAGGCGAAAATACACCCACCCCATACTGTCGAGGATCGCCGGTTCGTCCGGCTTCAGGGTGTAGGCTCGTTCGATCAAGACCAGCGCCTCCTCATAGCGATCGGTGCGATCCGCGAGCGTGTAGCCAAGCGCATTGAGCGCATCGGCATGATCCGGGTCGATCTCGATGATGCGCCGAAGATCACGTTCCGCCTGCTCGATCCGATCACGCTTCACGGCAGCCAAGGCGCGGGCATAGAGCAGGGTCTCGTCGTCGGGATAGGTCGCCAACGCCCGGTCATAGACCGCCATCGCATCCTCGTCCGACCCCACGGACTCGAGCACCTCGGCTTCGATCAGATAAAGCAGGATGGCATTCTCCGGACCCTGATTGCGCAGACCCTGAAGAATCTCGCGCGACCCGGCGATGTCTCCACTGCTCGCCTTCAGGAAGGCGATCCGAATCGCTGAGTCAATCGCGTTCACGCCCTCCACGCGCTCGTACCATTGCAGCGCGAGGTCCGTCTGCTCGGCGCGCTCCTCGGTCTGCCCGAGGTAGTAGGCCGCCTCGTCACGACGCTCGCCCGTGTCATAGAGACGCGTGAAATAGAGACGCGCACCCTCGAGATCATCGAGTTGCAAGGACAGGATCCCAACCGCGAAGAGGACATCCGGCTCCTTCGGCCGGTTGCGCAAGAGCCGCTCGAAGACATCCCGGGCGCTGGAAAACTCCTCCTCCTCGACGAGGAACTGGCCGTACAGGAGTCGCAGCGACTGATCGTCGGGATTCTCGCCGAGGTATTCCTCGAGCAGGAGACGGGCTTCCTCGCGGCGATCCTCCGAGATCAAGAGCTTGACGAGGAATAAACGCGGCTTGTTCCACTGTGGACTCAGTTCGAGCGCGCGCCGCGCCGCGGCGTCCGCGATCTCGATCTGTCGGGCACTCGCGGCAACCATGGCCAGCGAGTGTTGCGCGTGCGCGCTCTCGCGGTATTGATCGGCCAGCGCCTGCATCAGACCGAGGCGGGTCTCGGCAGTGGGGGCACGCGTGATGATGGCCGCGGCGTGCGCGAAGGCCGCGTCCGGATCATCCGGCGTCAGATCGACCAGCCGCATCAGATGAATCAAGGCCCCCTCGTGATCCGAGGCCTTGATTCGCGAGAAGGCGCCCACCTGATGCGCGCTAAGCGAGCTTGGATCGAGCTCCAGCCACAGCTGAACGCCGCTATCGATCGCCGCTGAGTCATCACCGCTGATCGCGCTGCGCACCGCCAACTCGGCAATGCGTGCGTCCTGGGTGAGTTCGGCCGCATCCATGTAGTAGGCGAAAGCCACTTCGGTCTCACCGCGCCGGGCGGCGAGTTCCGCGGCGAGGATCATGAACACCTGGTCGGCGGTCAGCCCCACCATCTCCACGGGTGGCGTCTCGGAGGGGGGGGCGCGCTCGCTGACCGGTTCGGACTGCGCGGGAGCCATGCCGCCGACGAGGGCTAGGACCAGAAGTCCAGCGGGTACAGAGGCTGTGGTGCGAAAACGGGAGAAACGTCGGGGGTGCATGGTCAATATGATCCGGCAAGAGCCAACATAAAACGATCAGTTTGATCGTAAGAGCCTAGTATACCCAAGCAGTTCCTCACCCAAATACCACGTGAAAACGCACGAGATCGCGCATCATGGGTTTTCATCCAGCGAGGAAAGTCGGACAATCCCCTCCCACGGCAACTGACATCCAGCGAACTATGAAGCTGCTCATCCTTGGACTCAATCACAAGACGGCGCCGGTCGATGTCCGCGAGCGGCTTGCATTCGGACCCGATATCATCGTCGGCGCCTTGCGCGATCTGACGAACTGCGACGGGATCGCCGAGGGCGTGGTGCTCTCGACGTGTAACCGCACCGAGATCTATTGCGCCGTTCAGGACTGCGCCGAGGAGGCGGTCCGGCATTGGCTGAGTCGCTTCCACGGGATCGAGCACGAACGCGTGAGTCCGTTCCTCTACGCCTACATCGGGCGCGATGCCGTCGTGCATCTGCTGCGCGTCTGCAGTGGACTGGATTCGATGGTCCTCGGAGAACCGCAAATCCTCGGTCAGGTGAAAACCGCGTACCAAACCGCCACCGACTGTACGGCCACGGGGAAATTACTCGGACGCCTCTTCCAGCATGCCTTCTCGGTGGCCAAAACCGTGCGTACCGAGACCGCGATCGGCAGCAGTCCGGTCTCCGTAGCCTTCGCGGCGGTCAATCTGGCGCGTCAGATCTTTAGCGATCTCTCCGAGCAGACCGCCTTGCTGATCGGCGCGGGGGAAACCATCGAGCTGGCCGCGCGCCATCTGCACCGCGCGGGGATTGGCCGCATCATCGTGGCCAACCGCACCGTCGAGCGTGCGCACGAACTCGCCTCGCAGTTCGATGGCTTCGCCATCTCCCTGGCCGAGATCGGCAACCACCTCGCCGAGGGCGACATCGTCATCGCCTCCACCGCCAGCCCACTGCCGGTGCTCGGGAAAGGGACCGTCGAGCGGGCACTGAAGAAACGCAAACACCGCCCGATGTTCATGGTGGACATTGCTGTCCCACGCGACATCGAGCCAGAGGTGCGCGAGCTGAACGATGTCTATCTCTACACCATCGACGACCTCCAGGGTGTCATCGACGAAGGGCTGCGCTCCCGGCAAGCCGCCGCGGCCCAGGCCGAGGACATCATCGCCTTCCATTCCGATGAATTCATGGCCTGGCTGCGCTCGCTCGATGCCGCCGGTCTGATTCAGGACTATCGCCAGCGTGCCGAGGAACTCCGCGACGACGTCCTCGCCCGCGCACAACGCCAGCTCGACGCCGGCAAACCACCCGCCGAAGTGCTCAACTATCTCGCGCATACCCTCACCAATAAGTTACTGCACGCACCCAGCTCACGGCTGCGTCAGGCCGCGCGCGAGGGCGAGGCGGAGATCCTGGTGGCCGCGAACGAACTCTTCCAACTCGACCCGAGTCGCACTCACGCCAACCCATGAATCTGTCGATTCGGCGCAAGATGGAGCGCGCCTCCGAGCGCTTCGGCGAAGTCGTGGCCTTGCTGGCCGAGTCCGAAACCCAGGCTGATCAAGATCGCTTCCGGGAACTGAGCCGCGAATACGCTCAGCTCGAACCGCTCATCGAGGTCTATCAGCGCTTTTGCGCCGCCGAGCGTGATATCGCCGCCGCCGAGGAAATGCTAGGCGACCCGGAGATGGCGGCGCTGGCGCGCGAGGAACTCAACGCGGCCACCACCACGCGTGACCGTCTCGAACCGGACGTCTATCGGCTGCTCATCCCACCCGACCCGGACGATCAACGCAATGTCTTCCTCGAGGTCCGGGCCGGGACCGGCGGTGCCGAGGCCGCTCTGTTTGCCGGCGATCTCATCAAGATGTACCTGCGCTATGCTGAACTCATGCGTTGGCAGGTCGAGCCCATCTCCGAGAGCCCCGGCGATCTCGGTGGCTACAAGGAGATCGTGGTCCGCATCACCGGAACCGGGGTCTTCTCGCGTCTCAAGTTCGAACCGGGCGCTCACCGGGTACAGCGGATCCCCGAAACCGAATCCCAAGGCCGCGTCCATACCTCGGCCTGCACGGTCGCCGTGCTGCCCGAGGCCGACGTCATCGACTCGATCGCCATCAATTCGGCCGAGTTGCGCATCGACACCTATCGCTCGTCCGGCGCGGGCGGACAGCATGTCAACAAGACAGACTCGGCCATTCGCATCACCCATCTGCCGTCCGGGATCGTGGTCGAATGCCAAGAAGAGCGCTCCCAGCATAAGAACCGAGCCCGAGCCATGTCGTTGCTGCAGGCCCGACTCCTGTCGGACGCACGCGCCAGTCAAGCATCGGAGCAGTCCCAATCACGGCGCCTCCAAGTCGGCAGCGGCGATCGCTCCGAGCGCATTCGGACCTACAATTTTCCGCAAAATCGTCTGACCGATCACCGCATCAATCTGACGCTCTATAAGCTCGACGACATCATGACCGGCCAACTCGACCAGGTCATCGATCCACTGATCCAGGAATATCAGGCGGAACAGCTCACCGCCATGATGCATGACTGAATCGACCCGGCCCGCGCCCGACCTGCCGGCGAGCGGCGACCCGCGGGGGCTTTCCGACACACTCGGCTGGCGGGTGTGCGAGCTGTTGCGCAACGCCACCGCCGCCCTCGCCCACCGTCCCGATGCCACGCCCCACCTGGAGGCGTGCCGCTTGCTCAGTGAAGCGACCGGCTGGGCGCAGACCCGCCTGCTCGCATGGCCGGACCAGTGCCTCGAGCCGCGCGCACGCGCCGCCTTTGTCGCGCTCCTCACCCGTCGGCTGCAGGGTGAACCCATCGCCTATCTGCTGGGACGACAAGGCTTCTGGACCTTGGAACTCAGGGTGACGCCGGCAACACTCATCCCGCGCCCCGAAACCGAACATCTGGTCGAGACCACCCTGGCGGAACTCCCTGCCGATGCCCCGCTGTGCGTGGCGGATCTGGGCACCGGCAGCGGCGCGGTGGCCTTGGCGCTCGCCAGCGAGCGAGCGCACTGGCAGCTGATCGCCACGGATCGCTCGTCCGCGGCCCTCGCGGTCGCTCGCTCCAACTGTCAGCGTCTCGGCCTCACCCAGGTGGCCCTCGTCCAGGGCGACTGGCTGCGCCCGTTCGCCAATCAGAGCCTCGATGCACTTGTCAGCAATCCACCCTATATCCCCGCGCAGGACCCACACCTCACCCAAGGCGACCTACGGTTCGAGCCACCCCTTGCCCTGACCCCCGGTGGCGACGGCCTCGACGCCTATCGCGCCATGCTCCAGGACGCCGGGCGCTGCCTGCGCCCCGCTGGCCTCATCGCCCTGGAGCATGGCGCGGACCAAGCGCGACCGGTGCGCCAACTCCTCGCCGCCGCGGGATTCCGGGCCGTGACCACCCACGCCGACCTCGCGGGCCACGCGCGCATCACCTGCGCACGGCAGCCGGCGCGTTCCCGGGAGAAGCCTTCGTGAACAGAGGCACCCTGCCTTCTTGACGGTCCGGATGGCGCCCGGACCTTGTTCTCAACCTGATCCTCAGCAGCGACTGCGACAGCGGTGATCCAGCATGGCTCAGCACGACCTTCCGACTCTCTCCCTGGCACTCGGTAGCGGTGGCGCCCGTGGCATCGCCCATATCGGGATCATCGAGTGGCTGACCGAGCAGGGGTATCGGATCAGCTCGATCAGTGGCTCCTCCATGGGTGCCTTGGTGGGCGGGATCTATGCCGCCGGCGAACTCGAAACCTACAAGCAATGGGTGTGCGCGCTGAGCCGTGGTGATGTCCTGCGCTTCGTGGACCTTGCATTCAGTGGCGCGGGTCTGATCAAGGGGGATCGGATCATCGAGACCTTGCGCGCCATGGTCGGCGAGCATGCGATCGAAGACCTCGACATGAGCTACACCGCCGTCGCCACCGATCTTGACCGACAACGCGAGATCTGGATCTCACAAGGCCCGCTCTTCGACGCCATCCGGGCCTCGATCGCCGTGCCTGGCGTGTTTACACCGCACCCCTATCGGGGGTTGACCTTGGTCGACGGTGGCCTACTCAATCCCGTCCCGATCGCCCCGACCTTCCGCGATTTCTCGGACCTCACGGTCGCGGTCAATCTGAACGCGAACACCTCCCGAGCGCGCGTGTTCGTCGCCTCGGCGCCCGGCCCGAACGCGCGCACGGAAGAGCCTAAAGCACCGCAAGCGGACGGTGGGAGCGCGGACAGATTGGGCTACCAGGACCGCATCCGCGAGTTTTGGGAGGCCATCGGCGAGAATTTCACCGGCCGCGAGGAGGATCAGGTCGGGATCTTCGATCTCACGCTCCGCTCGTTCGAGACCATGCAGAACGCCATCGCGGCAGTAAAGCTCGCCGCCTATCAACCAGACATCGTGATCGATGTGCCACGCGACGCCTGCGCGGCGCATGAGTTCCACCGGGCGACCGAGCTGATCGAGCTCGGCCGACGCCTCGCCGAGGAGGCGCTTGGCGCGCACCGGGCGCGCGGGAGTCACCAACCTCATGCCCGCGACGCCCCGCGCGCCTAGAGCTGATCGAGTGGTTAGTGGTTAGTGGTTAGTGGTTAGTGGTCAGCCAAACTGAACCGAATCAGAATCGACCAAGGTTGCTTGCCGGCTCGCCGAGCCGCGAGACGGCAGTCTCGCGCCTTGACCCACCCACGGGTGCTGGCTAACCTTCTGAAACCAAGTCAAGATTGAGTTGGCTCGGTCTCATGTCGAGCTCTCGGCAACGCCTCCTCATCACTCATCAATAGGACATCGCAATGGGACTCTGGTCATTTGCAAAATCGGCGGGCAAGAAAGTGTTCGGTGGAAACGCCCAAGCCGCCACCTCGCCTGATCCCTCGGCATTGCAACAGGAGGTCGCGGATCTCGGCCTCGACGCGACCGGCGTCGAGATCAAGGTCGAGGGTGACAAAGTGGTCGTCGAAGGCCAGGCCGTCAGCGCCGAGATGAAGGAGAAGATCATCCTCGCAGTCGGCAACATCGAGGGCGTCTCCGAGGTCGAGGCAGAGGTGACCGAGGGCCCGGAGCCGGTCTTTCACACCGTGGTCAAAGGGGACACGCTCTCGGCCATCGCCCAGAAGACCCTGGGCCATGCCAACCGTTACAACGAGATCTTCGAGGCCAACCGCCCAATGCTGACCCATCCCGACAAGATCTATCCCGGTCAGGTGCTTCGCATCCCGCAGTGAGGGTCAAGGCCGATGACGGAGGATCAGCGCGCGGCCGACGAGCAGGCGCTGTCCTGGACTGGGGCTGTAATGGCCCGGTCGCTGTGATGGCGAGCCTCGTAAGTGCGCCGGCGAGATCCGTGTCTCGCTCCTATCTGGCCCATCCGAGTTGGGCGCACCCTGGTTGCGGTCGCGATATCTATGTTCTGTCGCAACTCGTGGGCGCGAGCGCTCGAGCGGTCGGCGTCGACATGACCGAGGAGCAACTGGCCGTGGCCGAACGGCATCGCGCCGACCATCGCGACACCTTCGGTTTCGCCCACGAGAATGCGGTTCAGTGCGAGAACAGCTCGTCGAAGAAGGCCTGCATCCGTGCCCAGGAGCGGGCGTCGGCCTGTGCGTCGTACTGGAGATTCTCGATCCCATAGGCCCCGACATCAGGATTGGTGAAGGCATGGCGCGCCCCACCATAGATGTCCATCTCCCAGTTCGCGCCCGCCTCCTCGAGCTTGTTCTGGAAATTGGTGACCACCTCTGGTGGGATGAAGCTGTCCGCTTGACCGTGCAGCACCAGAATCTTCGGGCCGATCGCACCGAATGACTCCTCCGGTGCGGCGGGCAGTGAACCGTGGAAGCTCACCACTCCGAGCACGTTCTCGCCACCGGCATAGGCCAGTTGCAATACCGTGCCACCACCGAAACAGTAACCGATCGCGGCGATCTTGGCGGGGTCTACCAACTCGCTATCCTGCAGTTGGCTGAGCGCGAGCCCGATGCGCTCCAACCAGAGCTCGGACTCGGAGGTCACCTCCTGCATCCAATCCCGGGCCTGACCTGGATCATCCGTCACCTGTCCGTTCCCATACATGTCGGCGGCAAAAGCGACGTAGCCCAACTCCGCCAGCATCCGTGCCCGTGCCTTGGCGTAATCGTTCAAACCCCACCACTCGTGAAAGACCAACACGCCCGGTCGTGGTCCCTCGATGCTGTCGTCCCAGTAGAGGTAGCCGGTGAGCGGCACCTCATCGGACAGATATTCGATCATCTCGGAGCGGACTTCGGCGAGCGCGGAGACCGGGGCCGCGACGGCCGCGGCGCATAGGATCAGGGCAGCAGTGGTGGTGCGCATGGGATCACCTCATATCGGGTTGGTTGAGCGGTCCAGGGCGGGAGCAGCACTGGGACGGGATCTCCCAACGGACTGCAACTGTATCTGGAGCCCACCGCGTGAAATCCACTGAGGCTAGTTCGCGGGGGCATGGGATGGAGCGGTCTGACTGGCGAGAGGAGGCTAGCGAAGGGGCACGGGTTCAGTCAAGGTACCACGCCTGCCCCCCTCGAAACCCGGCGCAACCGTCCCGCTGTTTGCTTGCGAGGCCATCAGCACAAGGGCGCTCAAGACGACGGGGGTGACGCGAACAAGCGCCGGATTTCGGACTCCAGCGCATTGAGACTCATGGGTTTTGCGACATAACCATCCATCCCGGCCGCGAAACAACGGGCACGATCCTCACTCAGGGCGTTGGCGGTCATCGCAATGATGGGCAGACGAGGCTGGCCCAACTCGCGTTCCCGTTCACGAATCGCACGGGTCGCGTTCAGACCATCGAGCTCGGGCATCTCCATATCCATCAAGATCAGTGAAAAGGATTCCGCGGCGAGCCGCTCCAGCGCATGGCGACCATGATCGGCCAGTGCAAAGTCCAATTCCAAGCGGCCGAGCATGGCCGCGCCAATCTGCTGATTGATGCGATTGTCATCGACCAGCAGGACGCGCCCGCCAACGAGTTCGTTCAACGGACATCGAACAGGCTCAAGGTGCTCGGCACTGACGGCGGTCTTGGCGAGAGCAGGCGGTTGTGTTGCCTCCCGCAGAGGAAGCTGGAAGTGAAAGCAAGACCCCTCGCCAACCGCGCTTTCGACCTCTAGGCGTCCGTTCATCGCGTGCACCAGTTCCTTCGAAATCATCAGCCCCAAGCCCGTCCCGCCGTATTGACGGGTGATGCTCTCATCGGCTTGGGTGAACGGCTGGAACAATCGCGCCAGGGTCTCCGCATCCATGCCAATCCCGGTATCACGGACCTGGAACCCCAATTCCGAACGGTCCAGGGTCACCCGCAGTTCAACCTCGCCCGTTTCGGTGAACTTGATGGCATTGTTGATCAGATTGATCAGAACCTGCCGCAATCGGGTTGGATCGCCCAAGATGAATTGGGGGACCTCGGGCGAGCGATCGATCCTGAAGTCCAGACCTTTCGCCGCGGCGCGTTCGAGAACCATGCCACGCACGGATTCGAGGGTCTCGTCGAGGTCGAATGCAATGTGCTCCAACGTCATACCGCCGGCTTCGATCTTGGCGAGATCCAGCACCGCGTTGATGAGGTCCATCAAATGCTTGCCCGAGACGGTAATCAGGTCGACATAATGCTGCTGCGACGGGGTCAGAGGCTCGGCCAGCAAGAGTTCGGCAAAGCCGATCACCGCGTTCAGCGGCGTGCGCAGTTCGTGGCTCATGCGCGAGACGAACCCCGATTTGGCGCGGCTGGCTTGTTCGGCCGCTTCCTTGGCGATGGCCAAATCACGTTCGCGCATCGCGCTCTCACGGGCCCGTAACCCATCGGCACACCGTCGCAGAGCCTGGGCGAAGATCGGCAAAAAGCGACGAAACAGATCTTGTTGCGCGGGCGAGAGCAGGTGACGATCACCAGTGGTTTCGGCACACAAGAGCACAAAGACGTCGTCGCCCACACCAATGCGACCACAAAGCAGGCTGGTCATTCCACTCAACGGCAGCGCCAGCCCCAGGGCCTCGTTCAGGGCCTCCGGATCGGAGAGTGCTCGCCACGGTCGCCGGGCCAAATAATCCAGCCAGGCGGCAGAGCGAACGCAGTCGCGCAAACCAGGCCCGGTCCCGGGAGCGGCCAAGGGTTCGCACGCCCCATTCAACGAACAAAGCACCAGATCCTCAATGTTCAGCGCCCGACTCAGGTGGCCGAGCAGTCGCTCCGGTCCGTGCTCCCAATCATCGCTTTCCCCCAAATCCTGCAGGGCAAGCGCGATGGCGTCGCTGCTCTTGCGCGTGCGCTCATCACGCTCACGCAGATTGGCCAATTCGACCAAGGCATCCAGGAGCAGCGCTTCGTTCTGAGACATGAGCGATCGGGATCAGCGCGAAAACACCACCGACGAGATCATCAGGTTCCCGTGGCGGTTGTGGTTGGCCACGGCCGGTCCCTGCTCACCGAAGGTGAAGGCGGCGATGATCGGGACCCCAGGTAACGCCTCCGCCAGCGCCGCACGCACTTGATCCATCCGCGCTTGCACCGTGAGCATACAGCCGGCGCAGAACACCAGGATCATCCCGGCAATGTCCTCACGCGCGATCTCACCGACCCGAGCCGCGGCTTGCGCCACCAGCACCGGGCGATTGACCAGGGCATCGATGGTCCCCCGCATCAGCACCATCTCCTCGCCCTCGGCGACTCCGGTGAAGAGGGTCATCGAGCCGTCCGCGCGGATGGTCTCTGGGTGCGAGAGGATGTAGACATCCGCCCCGCCGAGGGTGCTCATGGTACGACCAAGCGGCCACAGCGAGGTACTCATGAGAACATTCTCCGACCCTGTGCTCGGAACCGCGATCGCACCCTCGGTCCACTCAGCGTAAACCTGAGCCGCCGGGCGGTGGTCGAGTTCAAGCAGTCGGCGTCCATCGCAGCCGGTGATGCGACCACTGTGCATCGTTGGCATGTAACCAGAATGGAAGGCCGCGCCGACCTTGCCACTGGGAAACAGCACGCTCAAGACCAGCCCCTGCGACACCACCGTCTCGCCATCGGACATGCGCCACTGCCCGGCAATCTCATTGTCCGCCGCTGACCCACCCACGATGGGCGTGGTATCGGACACCACATCCTGAATCCCCGCGATGAGGTCCTCTTCCTCGCCAGGTGCGCTCGACATCCATACGAGCGTCGGACTTTCACCGAATCGACCGGCATCGCGAAGCGCTGCACGCGTGAGCGTCGCAGCGGCAGCGCGAGCATCGCCACCGAGTTCGCCACCAGCCGTGCCATAGTCACCTTCGGCATCGGCAATGGCGAACAGGCATAAGCCCGGCTGCGGTCCCATCGCCAATGCGGTCTCCGTGAAACTGCCATGACAGGAGGTGGCCAGATGCAATCGCGCGTTCGGCCAGTGATTGCGCAGGGCCTGCGCGAGCGCGTGCAAATCATGTCGGGCATCCGCTTGCGCCATGAGGTAATCAGGCTCGCTCACACCCTCGGCGCAGATGTGCGCGATGCACGACTCAACCGCCTCGTGGGTCGACTCTGCCATGGCTGCTGCACTGGCCATCTTCATCATGATGCGGATCTCCTGAATCGTGGATCAAGGGCGTATGCTGCGCACAGCATCGATCACAAGCCAGACTGGGGCGGCCATGAGATGGCCGCAAGGCATCGCTCTAAACAACGAAGTGGGGGCTAGGCAAGCGGTGAAACACCTCGACGAACGCCATGCTGACCGGGCAGGACAACTCGCCAAATCGCATGCGGCATTCAGATCCAACCGCCCGCCATCCTGATCATCGCCAGGATCTGTCTAGACCTGAGTACAGCATACTGATCGCATGCTGCACAGACCACCGTTGACCGAATCGCACACGCTAGGAGCGATGCGACGCGAGCCGAGGTGCGCTATGATGACTGTTCATATCAACAGCCATCATCCCTCCGCCCATGTCCCGATTCGCGACCTTCGATGCTGGCATCGGTCTGGTTTCCGCTCGCGCGCCCGAGCGGGCCGCTTCGGACCCGCTGGTGGCGCTGCGCCCTGGCACAGTCAGTCCACCGCCCTGCCCGCTCCCGCTCTTCCAGTCGCGCATCCCGGCCGGCTTTCCCTCACCAGCGGATGATGAGCTCGAAGGGACCATCGATCTGAACGAGCAGTTGATCCGCCATCCGGCAGCGACCTTCTTCCTGCGGGTGAAGGGCGATTCCATGATCGGCGCCGGCATCCATGACGGTGATCTAGTGATCGTGGACCGTGCGCTCAATGCGAAGTCGGGATCGATCGTGGTGGCCGCGGTTGATGGTGAGCTGACCCTGAAGCGGCTGAAGATCGCCGGTGGTCGGGTCTGGCTGGTGCCGGAACACTCCGACTATGCGCCGTTGGAGCTCCGCGGCGAGATGGACCTGGTGGTCTGGGGCGTGGTGGCCCATGTGGTGCATTCGTTTTGAGATTGGATCCGCCCAGGGACACCCGTGATGTTCGCCCTGGTCGACTGCAACAACTTCTACGCCTCCTGCGAGCGGCTCTTCCGGCCGAGCTTGGAGGGCCGCCCGGTGGTGGTGCTCTCCAACAACGACGGTTGCGTGGTGGCGCGCAGCAACGAGGCGAAGGCACTCGGCATCCCGATGGGGGCGCCCTACTTCAGGTACGCCGAGGTCTTGCGCCGGGCCGATGCCGCCGTCTTCTCCTCGAACTATGCCCTCTACGGGGATCTGTCGCGGCGGGTGATGCAGGTGCTGGCGGGGTTCGTCCCGCGGATCGAGGTCTACTCCATCGACGAGTGCTTTCTGGATCTGACCGGGATGTCGGCTGATCCCACCGTCCTGGGGCTGGAGATCGTCGCCAGGGTGCGGCGCTGGACCGGCATTCCGGTCGCGGTTGGGATGGCCCCGACCAAGACCTTGGCCAAGCTCGCCAATCGGCTGGCCAAGAAGGGCCATGGTCCGCTCGGTCCGGTGCTCGACTGGTCGGGATTGCCGGATCGCGACGCCCTGCTGGGGTCCGTTGCGGTGGAAGATCTCTGGGGCATCGCCAGCCGTTTGGGGAGCCGGCTGCGCGAGTACGGCATCGCCGATGCGCTGGCGTTGCGTGAGGCGCACCCGCAGCGGTTGCGCGCCGCCTTCGGCGTGGTGGTGGAGCGCATCGCCCGGGAGCTGCGCGGGCAAGCCTGTCTGGCGCTCGAGGAGGTGGCGCCCCCGCGGCGTCAGATCATGGTCTCGCGCAGCTTTAGGGCGCGGGTGAGCGACCCGGCGGAGCTGCGCGCGGCGGTGACGGCCTTCGCCAGTCGGGCCGGGGAGAAGCTGCGGGCGCAGGGGCTCGCCGCCCCGGCGCTGACGGTGTTCGTGCAGACCAACCCCTTCGATACGGCGCGGGCGTACGATGCCAATGCCGTGACCTGTGGTTTCCCGGTGCCGACGCAGGACAGTGGGGTGCTGGTGCGGGCCGCGACCCGCGGGGTCGACCGACTGTTTCGCACCGGCGCTGCCTACCGCAAGGCCGGGGTGCTGTTGCCGGATGTGATCCCGGCGGAGCAGGCACCAGCGGATCTGTTCGAGGGCGTGGGGGATGAGGTGCGCAGCCATCAACGCATGGCGGTGCTGGATGCGGTCAACCGCAAGTACGGGCGTGAGACGCTGCGCTTCGCGGGACAACTCACGGGATCCCGTTGGCCACGGCGCTCGGAGCGCGGCTCTGGGGTCTCGACGACACGTTGGGCGGAGTTGGCGGAGGTGCGGGCGGGGTGATCCCGGCGCGCGGCTCGCGGCTCGGTTCGGATCGCCGACTCGACGTCAGGGGTATCGAACACCGTTGACGCCCAGGTGGTCACAGCCGAGCGTCCCGGAAACATTGGCGATCGATCTGGATGCCGCGTACTTGAAACCGGCTCGGGAGTGAGTGGTGCAGGTGACGAGTCCTGCATTCACAAGCCGCCAACGCGCACATAGATCAAACAGCCGGTATCCGAAAACGGGGTGTGCCGGCTCAGATGCGGACTGCGGATCCAGGTTCCTTCCGGATAGCGTCCCTGTTCGTCGGCAAACTCGCCCTCAAGGACCAAAATCTCCTCGCCGCCCCAGTGGGTGTGGGTCTGGAACCGGGTTCCCGGCGCCCAACGCACCAGGGCGATGCTCTCCGGATAACCGGGCTGCGCGTAGAGGGGGCGCACACTCAGGCCCTCGACCAAGCCGGGGCGCCAGCCGTCCCTGGCGTGCGTGTCCTCGACCAGCCGCGGGCGATCCACGCCCGGATACTGACGCAGCCGCACGAACAGTGTGCATCCAGGGCCGGAGCGCGGGGAATGCCGACTGCCATGCGGGTTCATCAGGAAGGTGCCGGCCGGGTAGTCGCCGTGCTCGTCGGAGAAGACCCCGTCGAGGACCAGGATTTCCTCGCCCTCGGGATGGGCATGCTCGGGGAAGGCCCCACCAGGGGCATAGCGCACCAGACTGGTGACCGGGCCGGATTCGCCGCCCTGTCGGTACAAAGGCTTGCGCCACACGGTGCCGCTGGGGCTGGCCTCCCAGGGTAGCGCGGCGGTCTCGACCACTTCGCGTTGGGCGAGATTGGCGCGAACATCGGAAAGGATCTTGGGGGGCACGACTGGAGGATGAGTCATCAAATGGTCCTAGCCACAATCTTGTCGCGGTCCGATGCAGAGGTGGATCCGTGAATGGGTTGCAGGCTCGCAAGTGATCCGGTTTCAGAATCCGACCAGAACCGTGCCAGGCCGTGGGCGGTAGACTCGGCCCGATCCGGCAGGGCGGCGCTCAGGGCGACGCCCCAGGGACGCGGCAACGGGAATGCCATTTGCCGCAATACGGCCATCAGATTCGTAGCTTGGTTGACAATGGGGATTCAGGTCAGGATTCAACATGGCCCACCATCAGGCGTCTAAACGGCCCCGTGACGGTCCGACATCTCCTGGATGCGCTGGGCGAGCCGCACGATCTGCGGCCAGTCGTGACTGACGATGTCCTGGGCATGGGCCAGATTGTTGCGCAGTGACTCCAGATCCTTAATGACGCGCTTGGCCGCGCCCTTGGTGCGCAGGCCGAAGGCAAAACGCTGTTGCTCGTCTTCCATGACGATCTGCGCCTTGTCGGAGAGCTGCAGGCAGTCGGCCAGATCCACATGGCGGCCAATCCGACGGCGTTCCACCAACAACGCCTGGGCCTTCTCCAACCGCCCGGCGGAGAGTCGCTGCGTCCAGCCGCCATCCGGCCAGAGGGTGCGAATCCGCTCCAACAGTTCGAGTTCCAATAGCGTAATGATGCCGAAGAGCCACATCCGCACCACGGGCTGCTGCATGTCCTCGCGGACGATGACGCCGGCGACATCGCCCATCGCGGTAACGAAACAGAAATCGTAGCGAGTCAGGACGTGGATCACCTCAGAGAGCGGCGCATCACCCTGCAGCACTTGCGCCGGCGCGAAGGGGCGCAGCAGGTCTTCATCCTGCCGGTCCCTTGGCGTATGAGGGCACAGATACCCGATACAGATCCCATCACGCCGCAGCCCGACCACGTCTAGGTCGATCTGGTCCTCGGTGGAGGCCAGCACCGCGTCGATCCGTTCGAGATCGAACGACCGCAAGGGTTGCGCAATCTCGCGCGCATTGAAGGCCTCGGTGAACACCCGCAAGGCTCGGCGCTGTGCCAGATCCATGCTGCTGCGCGGGCGCCACTCCAGATCAGCCATCAGCGTCTGTGGCGGAGCGGGCAGGCCAAGACGCCGGGCGCATTGGGCGACGGTCTTACGCGCCAGACGATAGAGCCGCGCATCACCCGCCTCAAGCACCTCCAGCAGTGCCGCCGCCTCGGCCAGGTAGACGCGCCCGAACTTGGCATCATGGCGGCAGATGTCGCGGCAATTGTCGATCAGGTCAGCAAGCTTGATGGTCTTGGCCGCGGCGGTCGCGGCGGCGGTGTGGTGGCGATCGATGGCCTTGCGGACCGCCCGATTACCATCCGTCGGCTTGCTGACGTCGGTCAGATGCGCGACCAATTCGCGAATGGTACGGCCAAATTCACGCTCAATGTCACCGAAGGTCGCCGGGGTATCCTCCACGGTGTCGTGCAGCCAGGCCGCCGCAATCAGATTGGGGTCATCGGTGACGCTCGCCACCAGTTCGGCAACCGCTTTCAGATGCTCCTGATACGGCTGATTGGTGTATTTTCGACGCTGATCGATGCGTTGATGGGCCTCGGTGGCAAAGCGCCGGGCGTGGGCGATGAGGTCGTTCATGGAGGCCTGCCTGATTTCAGAATCCGTTGTCGGTTCGCCGCGACCCCTGCCCTGCGGGTTTGACCAGCAGACTCAGGGGCGCGCCCGATCCTCTATGCGCCGCAGGGCCACATCGCACACTAAGCGATAGAAGGGCGCCCAGCGCGGGATGTCAAAGGTGACGCAACAGCGTCCCGGGTCCAGCGCCGCGACCCGGTGCCCCGTCGCGTCCAGGCCGGCGATCCGCCAGGCCCAGGCGTGCTCGGGCTCCCAGCGGGTAATTTCGAAGGGCAGCCAGAGACCGACCGGGGTTTGGATCCGACCGCGCAGGCCAGGGCCGATCAACGGCGAGGGTGACTCAACCGCGCGCACGCTGGGACCCCACAGTGGCCATTCACGCGTATCGATCAGGACCCGCCAGACCGCGGCGGCAGGGGCATCGATGATCCGGTTGACCTGGTGCATGCAAACAACCCTCCCCGGGTCTCTCCAAAGACCATGACATGCGCGATGAGACCGGGTCTCATGGTTCTCGACCCAGGAACTGGGCCGCGGTTCCGACTCCGGCTCCGGCTGATCGCGCGGATCTGGCATAGACCATCCGGCGGCGCTAGAGTGCTCCGGGTAGGCCATGCGCCTTCTCTCGCCCCCCTGCCATCCACCATCTATAGCATCGAGGTTCCGACTGATGTTCATTGCGATGAATCGGTTTCGCATCAACCACGGGTTCGAGTCTGATTTCGAGCGCCTCTGGCGGGAGCGCCAATCCCAGCTCGCGCAGGTGCCGGGCTTCGTGACCTTTCGACTCCTCAAGGGGCCGGATGACGGCGAGACCAGTCTCTACGCCTCCCACACAACGTGGGCCTCACGCGCCGCCTTCGATACCTGGCGCGAGTCAGAGGCCTTCCATAAGGCCCATGCGCAAGCGAAGGCGCCACCGGGAACCTATGCCGGCCACCCAGTGCTGGAGCTGTTCGACGTGATCCTGGAAGAGTCGCATCACGATTCCTGATGTGCAGCCGAGTCGTGTCTCCGTTGCGGAGGTCGTCACGCGACCCGCGATAGGCGGAGGATCCATTCCAAGACCGAGCAAAATACTAGGTTATTCCCACGCCGTATTTGTAGGATTCGTTGAAAGGGGGTGTTGGGGGCTGCAATTCCGCCCTGTGAGTGGCTGTGACTCCCCAACCCAATGACTGAATGAGGTACTCCCCATGAGTGACGAAGTCTTGCAGAAACGGAACCGTTGGGCTTTCTGGACCGCCGTGGCTATCTGTCTGGTGCCCCTCGTCCCCTACGCCATTCTTGGCGGATCCTGATCGTTTAGCCGTGTGCTGCTGAGCACACAGGCACCAGCACACGGGGCCACTGAGCCCCGTGTGTCATTCCGGTCCGCACAGTTCGACACCCTGCCATTGACCCGACATCATTTCAGTCGCTGGTGGATCACTTGAGCGAATCAAGCGAGTCATCTACTGCTGTGTGATCAGGCCCAGGACGCTGAAGCCGCCCAGCGCGTTTGGCTCCATGACCACGATGTTTCCGGGCTCTGTCTGCTGAAAGCTGATGGTGTTGATGTTGCTGCGATGGCTGACCAGCACCAGCACCCCCTCGCCGTCGAAATCACCAATCGTCTCCCGAACATCCTCCATCAGCCACTCGGACTCGTCAGCCGGAAGCGCCTCGAGCAGGTTCAGTGGCAACCAGGCGTCGTATTCACCGAACGCCAGTTCCGCGGTTTCGCGCGCACGGCAGAATTCGCTGCTCATCACTGCGTCCACCTCGATCCCCTGTTCTTGGAAGAGCACACCCAGAGCGCGCGCGTGCTGGCGACCTTCCTCGCTCAGATTCTGCTCCCGCGTGCAGTCGCGCTCGGCCGAGAGGTGCATCGAGACCTCTGGAGGCGCGTCCTCGGACTGGGTGTGCCGAATCATCACAACCTTACCGCCCTCTGCCAGCGCGGACCAGAGGGTAGAATCGTCCGCAGCGATCGAATCAGAGGCCATGATCAGGACGAGAGCGGAGACGGCGGAGAAGAGGGTCGTTGTGGCGAGGATCTTCATCGAGAAAACTCCTTGGTGAGAGCGAACAGGATCGCGCATCGCACCACCAATCGCGACGCATTGTGGGCTTTCGAGCGGTGCTGGGATTCTTGGCCTGGTCGAGGTTGCCTGAGTCGATCGCGTAGATCGTCGACTCACCCAGACACGAACTCGCCCGGACAAGATCATCATGGTTGAACAACCCAGTCAATGAATCGGTTTGAGCGCCCTGCCCAGGGGTGGCCGAATGGGCGTGGAATCCGGACAAAAAAAACCATGCGACCCGAAGGCCGCATGGTTGGTCTGCTGACAATCCATCAGTGATCAGTTGGGGAGGATCACAACCTGCCCTTGGAACACCGCCTCGTGATAGGCGCTGGTCGCCAACAGATCGGTCACGTTCGGGTCCGCCAGAGCCGTGGCAACTTCTGCCAATTCGCTGCGAGACAAGCCGCCTTGGTGCAGGGTCGCCAGCAGGTGCTCGGCTTGCAGTTCCGCGGCAATCCGACGCTGTTGCGCGAACCAATTCTGACCCGCCTCGGTGGTCACACTCTGGTCGTGCGCGGCACTGTGATCGAGTGTCAGCGGCTTGGTGTCGGACAGGACTACGGGTGATGTGATCAGGGTCGCGATCAGGATCAAGAGAGTGGATTTCATGAGTCTGTGCTCTGCCATAAATTAAGATAATGCTAATATACTGATAAATTGATCCTGAGTCAAGTGGTCGGGATAAGGGGATGTCGTGATCTTCGCTGCATGTGGTGACCACGCATCAGCCAGCTGGGAGCCAGCGGGGCTGGTGGAACAATCATGTCCGTCCGACGAGCAGCAGTGCCGGGGGCGAGCCGTCTCAAGGACGAGGGTGTTCCGGTTCCCGGCGCCGAGCACCATCACCAGCCGCTCCTAGTTGGCGGTACAGGAGGGTTTCGCCTCGGCGGTCACGACCGAGCTGTCCAGGCGGCTGGGGAATGCCGTCTGGGAGCAGGCGGGTGGGCTGGGCAGCCTGGACAGCCGCCACTCGCCCCTGCGGGTGGAACTCCCTATGCCTCGCCGACATTGCGTACGTGGCCCTTTCTCGTGACGCTGTACTTGCGGCCGATGCGGCGATCGAGCTGCGTCAGCATCTTACGGGTGGCGCGGGTCACGGCTTGCTCCACGCTACGGTCGGCATGATGAACCTTGAGCGGGCGCTTGCCGGCGAAGCGCGCCTCAAGGCCGCATTCGATCTCGCGGCCGGTGCCACCTCTGGGGTCGCACGGATGCAGATGCACCTCAATACGACGCACGAAGTCGTCGAATCGACCCAGGTGGTCATTGAGCACGGCGAGCACCGTGGCTCGGTCTTCGGCCGACGTTCTCAGGCCGCCACTGCTGTTAATCTGCACGTTCATGGATATCGTCTCCTCGACCCAGTCGCGACCTCGCGGAATGCGAGGCGTCGGCAGCAAATCATTAAGCGATTCAGCGTGGCGCAAAGCGCGTCACCTCGCAAGCCCAGAAGGAGCTATGATCGAAACTGGTGGATGAACGGGGACTGGATGGAGCTTGAGCAGGCGGCGCACCGTTGCTGACCATGTGGTTGTCGAGACCCAAGGCAGCAACGACGAGGACGCCATGAGCAACGAGACGAGGACGGGGACCCGATGTGCAAGTGGTGACCGGGTGGAGCCGCTGGGCGAGCTGTGCCTGCCGTTAGAGGAGCTGATCCGCCGGGGCACGCGGGACATCCTGCAGCGGACGATCGAAGCGGAGGTGGGGCACTTGCTTGAAGAGTTTGCCAGAGTGTTGTTGCTGCTGGACGGGCGCGGCGCGGTGGTGCGAAACGGCCATTTGCCCACGCTCTTGAGCCGACTGGAGGCGCAGTGGAGCGAGGCGGACCGGGACCTGGCCAGCGGTTCGCTGGCGGACAGCCGATGCGCCGATTGGTGGATCGACGGCATCCAGACAACGCTGCGCAAGCCCACCGAATCCTGACTCGATAGGCTGCGCGACCTGAAGGCGCGTGGTCTGCAGGCTGATTCGCGCCTAGCCGTCGGCGACGGGGCTCTGGGGTGCGCTCGATCAGGTTTACCCGGACACCGCTCATCAGCGCTGCTGGTTCCACAAGTTGGGCAACGTGCTCAACGCCTAAACCAAGTCGTTGCACGGCAGAGCGAAGGCGGATCTGCAGGCGATCTGGATGGCGGCAACCCGCAAGCAGGCCATGCAAGCCTTCAGACGCTATGGGGCCAAATACCCCAAAGACACCGCGAAGCTTGAGAACGATCGCGAGGCCCTGCTCGCCGTCTTCGCCTTCCCTGCCAAACACTGGGTACACCGACGCACCACCAACCCGATCGAGTCGACCTTCGCCACCGCACCGGCCGAACCAAGAACGGCGTCGCCCGCACCACCGTCCTCGTTCTGGCCTTCAAGATGACCGAAGAGGCCGCCAAGATCTGGCGGCGCATCCGTGCTCCCGAGAACGTGGCCGAACTGCTCGGTGGAGCACGCTACGAAGACGAGTTTCCGGTGCCGGACACCCCACCGGAAACCCACGAGGAGCAACGGGAGGCCGCCTGAACAACTCGAGCCTCTGAAACTCCCGCCGGTTCCTCGATGGTGCACAGCGTAAGCCGCCCCGGCCGCGTGCGAGAGAAGATCTTGGAATAGGCGCTTACGCCAAATCAGGATACTCAGGTAATTCGCTGCCAACCAATTGATGCTCTTCACGCAGCCGTTGTGCCCGCAGCCGTTGTTCTTGGGCACGATCACGCTGGCTAGGTTTTTCGCTGTTGGCGAGGTATTCAGCATACCGCTCGCGCGCGACGATCAAGCGCTCAGCCATCATACGACGGCCTCGGCGAGTCGCCTCTTGCTCCAGCGCCCATTCATAAAACTGAATGGCTGTCACGTCGTGACCTAAACGCTCAATAGCAGCGCCGGCAATGTCTCGATCGATGCCAAGATGGGCACAGCCATTCCATTGGTTCCGATTCTGATCGTCACGCAGACGCGGAACAATCAACTCGGAAAGTGTCTGCAAGACACGTGCGCCCGAGCCGGTCACACCTCGCGAGCAAGCCAACGGCTCAATGATCTGGCACACAATCAATTCCAATGCTGTTTGTGTCTGCGCAGCCGTCAGGCTAGGAAAACGCTTACGGAAAGTGTCCTCGTGGGTGAGGTCCTGAGTTAGAGTATTCCACTTGTCATGTTCGGCGAGAGCCTTGACAAAGACGCCCAGAGCCATCCGCCATTCCTGCTCGTTTTGGTGTGGATCACATGCTCGAAGTCGCTGATCGGCTTTCGTCTCATCCTTCGACATCGGCAACTCAGTTTCCAGAAGCCTTGAGGCGAACATGCTCGGCAACACACCAGTTCCCGGATAGCGACTCGGGTCAGGATCAAGTTCGATGAAACGGTCACCAAGTTGTCGGCGTAGATCGCTAAGCTTTCGCTCATCATCGCTAGTATGTTTGCCTTGATCGAGACTCCAGCGAATACGCTTCGACAAACAAGCTGCGACCCTTTCATCAAAATAGGTACGTTCCTCCGGCCGAAGTCCAGGGAGTCGCACGGCCCAGGTGTAGTAATCGAGGGCATCATTGAGCCGATTCGCACGTTCGATGGCAGCCCCGACAATAGGCAGACTGAGGTTCATCTCGACCACGGTCGTCCAGCGTCGATTGTCTCGATAGAGTCGCTTGCGCAGCAGCACGGACAGAGGGTCACGGGCTTCGCCAGGAGCCTCCGCAATAGCGTCATTGAATGCAATGCACTCGACGAGGGCGCGTTCTATGGAAGCACGTTGGTCTAAATCGAGCCGATCCCGCCAACTATCGATGCGTTCTAAGATGGGTCCGAGTGCCTGCCATTCGCCGGTTTCGACAAGGGCGACAAGATGCAGTCTAAGAGCGCTGGTAGCCAGGTCGTTCGACGCTTCCAGAATGTGATTGATGTGTCGCCAGAGCCTCTGGGTCAGAGTCACCAGCAAGGGTCCGCTGGTCACCAATCGCTCGCGCGAAAGCATCTCGACAGCGGGTTGAAAGAGGCCTGTCTCAATAAGTGCTTCGATCAGAATAGCACCGAGAGATTCATTGTTTCTCAGTGTATCGAGCCCCTGTCCTTGTTGCTGCCAGTCCTGAACGATCTGATCATAATCACTGACTGCCTTCAGAGGCTTTAGCGTGTCCGGCCAAGTGCTGGTAGCATACAAACTGCGGTGATAAGCATCGTGTGAAGTCTTGTCCGCGTCCTCCCAGAGGCGGCGAGCTTCATCGAAACGCTTCAGACCATAGGCAATGGTCGCGAGCTGCTCGTTAGGATAGTCAAATTTGCGCGCGACACTGTGGATGACTGTCCAATCGACCAAAGTAGGATTCGCAGAAGAGTGGTGCTTTGACCAGTTAAGCAAGGCGGTGGCAGCATGCCGCCAGCCGTTGCCCTCCATCACCTGATCTTCCGCCATTTTTGCATTCAGGCGCTTGATCGCACGTGCTGTCTCTTTTGGGTCACCATTCCAAACGGCTCCTTGATCACACACTGTCAGGCACTTGGCTAAGACTACTCTTAAATCGCTGCACCAATCTCCACGCCATTGTGTTTGAGTGACCAGCTCAAAGTCAGGAATGGCCCAAAGACACTGCAATGCGCGCTCTTGATCGTCAATCTCGAGGAATCGCTTCGCGGCATCCGCATATTGTCCTTCCAATTGTAATGCGTGAGCGTGGCACTCGGTGGCCCTTGATTGATCACTTAAACGTTGGAACAGTGTACGTGCTCGCCGCAGCAGTCGGGAGTCCTCCGCGTCCATACCCTCGCGATACCATTTTTCGGCAAGCGCATGAATTTCGGCATGATCATCTGAGGTTGCACGATCATTGAAGAGTGCCTCCACTTCCTCCGAGTGACCTTCCTGGACCAGCAGGATACGATCACCTCCCCAGTCCGAGGGGTTGATATTGGCCTGAAGATGTTGAGCAAGCTGCTCAGCATCCATATTTTGCATAATTCCCCAGAAAGTCTGGAAAGTTGTTGGATCATCAAGGATCACGAGACGGCGGCGGGCGCGACTGGCAGCAACGTAGAGCCGGTTGAGGAAATATTCCCATTCGATCGTGATACTTGGCCCTGGATCAGCTCCGCCTTCACCTCGTAGGCGTGCAGCCAAAGAAGGGGGACAGGTCGCACCGAAACGATACAAGATCACAATCTCATCATATTCGAGTCCCTTGGCCATGGTTGGACTGAGCACTGTACTCGGTATGCCTTCTTCATCCCGCTCGACTGTGGTGTTCAGTAGAGGATCATTCGCGACCAGTTCAGTTTCCTCGTCCTCATGACAATTGGGAATGATGACCAGCGCGCTGTAGCTGAGAAGTCGCTTGGCTTGCGGGTGATTGACAGACAGTAAAAAAGGCCTGGTTGCTGTAGGGCTTGGAAACCAAGCCTCCTGTGGCCTAACGTTATAGTTCTCACCAAAGAGACACAACCTTAATAACTGGATGTAGTTGCAAAAGTCAACGACCTGTTTGGATGAGCGATAATTTGCAGCTAGTTCTTGGTAATTAAATCCAGAGGTGCTGCGCACGCGATGTTCTAGCGGCTTCAGAAGATAATCATGGAAGCTGGATTTCACTGCTTCCCAACGGAAGCCAGTGGGGTTCAGTGTCTGTAATGGATCCCCGGCAAACACAAAGGGGACATGTCCAATCGAATAGGCTGGAACCGTGCGATCCGAAAAGAGTGAGAGGTGATACAATATCTTCAACTCAAGTGCTGTAAAGTCCTGGGCTTCATCACAGAAGATTGCTGGATAACAACGAGGGAAGGTGCCCTCGGTCAAGACTTTGACGGCAAGATCTTGATCGTCCCAATAGCCATTTTCTTCGCAGTATGGGCGATACCAGCGTTGCCAAACATGGTTGAACACTTCTGTATAATCCGTATCGGTTACGCTTTTATAGCGACGAGGTAACGCTTTGTATGCCTCGGGATTCAGATAATCCTGCTCCGCATGGGCCATACCTTTGATGTAGGTTCGCAGAATGTGCCACACGAGGTCGACGCCAAATTTCTTTTTTTCTTTCCATGGCGCACGCTGCTCCCAAAGACGTTTGAATTGCGCGTAACCGATCCGTTGTTCCCTCGAAAATCCGGCACGAACCTCAAGGGGGAGCAGGCTTACCAAGAACTCACGAAAAAGCTTGAACGTCTGATCGAAAACTTCGTCTTTATGAGCAATATAGTTGTCATGCCATTGCTCGTCACGCTTGAGCAAAATTCCTGCGTTTGCTTCTAGTAGCTTGACAACGTGGCTTCGGGCCGTCTTGAGTAGATTCTCGCTGTAGGTCAGATACAGAGGTGTATAACCTGGGTTCGGGCTCCAGTGAGCAAAGCAAAGGTAAAGATAGTCTTTGATGAGATAGTGTAGCAAAGTCGATTTACCACTGCCGGCACGGCCATTTATGAAAAGCGGAAAGCGGCTTTGTGACTGATAATAGATCAGCGCGAGGACGTCACTCTCTTCGGGGGATAAAGAAAGGTTTCCCTCTTTCTGATCCTGAATCTGAAAATACTCCTCTGAATCCAGCAAGAATACGTCTAGAGGATATGCCCGACGTGTATTTCGAATGAGTGTTTCGCGATCGACATCCGTAGAATGTTGATGGTCTTCTGAACGATCATGTCCTTCAATCAGTGGTGTTGGCGTGTTGACATTTTTTGTAGTGAGATCGAGCAAGACAAGAACATGATGTGAAGGGAAGTATTGAAAGTGGATGCGGATCTCTTCGTCATCTAGATCGACGTAGCCAGGTTCGAGATATGGGATGAGAAGATCACCCTGTGGTTGGGAACCTTGACGGTGGAAACATTCAACCTGCTCATAGATTTTTTGCTGAAAGACTCGATGAATTGCGTTTCCACTCCGTTTGAATTGTTGTTGCCCTTGAGCCTGGATCCAACTCTCAGTTTCAAGCACCATGACCTCGGTTGCGGGTGTTCCTTCCTGGGTCAGCCAGATTGATTCTTCCGGGCTAGGATTCGGAGGACGCGGTGGTTCAGGGTTATGTTCGAAGACGCGGATCCGTTCAGCAAACGTCTCGCTTTCCTGATCGTCGATTCGATGATAGCGATCATCGGCACAGCCGAACCTGATGCCCTGCCAGAGTTCATCATATTTTTGGTCACCGCGGCTCAGAAAGGCGAACGCACAGAGCAGACAGTAGTCTCCGCGGGTATGCTTTGAAAAGACAACGCGAAAGTCTCGGCCTAAATCTTTTTTATAATAGCGGTTATCGAATTGATTGAGCAGTACGAGAGTTTGATCCTCTTCTATCTTGCGGAGTAGATTGCGCATTTCATCAAGCCGTGCGTGAGTGACGGCGGCTATTTCGGCATCGTGTGTCATGCAAGTCAGAATTGTCATGTTTCCATTTTCCTTTTCAATACACTTGCGAATAACAGCAGCAGTACGTTGCAGCCTTGTTCTCGATCCTGGTCGCCGTGTTGGCCTGCGTGCGGTGTTGTTCTGCGGTCTGGTCCTGCGCGGGTAGCGCCTGCGGGGTAAACAGCGTTGATGAACTGCTCCTGTACTGACGCTTCCAAGTCTGGGGCAGCGCGATGCAATCGAACTTTGCGGCCCAGGTGATCGGAGTGTTAGGGGAGAACGCTAGGTTGATGGTGTTGGAGTAACTCTCGCGTGGAGCGTGAAGAAAACCCTGGGAGTAGAAGGAACTGAGAAACGTCTCGGCATGCGGATGCAGTCCAGTACCCTCATCGGGGGTCTTTTGAATCGTCTCCAATCCGCGTCCCATCCAGATCGCCGCGTTGCGAACCACCACGTTTTACTCCGACAGAACAAAGAAGTACGTCACTGGATCACTGGCCACTAAGCTGGCCCCTGGGTGTAAAGGTTTTGTCCAGCAGTCCCAGACTTGTTGGAGGCCGCACCTTTGCACATCGACCCGAAACAAAGGTGAGTTATCCTTTCCAAGAGTAGGAAATTTCCATGTCCGTGACAAATCTCTGCACACACATCACTGGGGACTGGGGACTGCTTCATGGACAGCGCTGCGCTGAGAAACGCTAGTCCAAAGCCTCGGGACTGAGCGTATCGGGCTGTGCTAGGACCTGCAGCCGGTCGCGCCTTGGGACTGGCTATCAAGCAATCGGTCGCGTCCAACCAAGCCGCATGTGTGCGAGTGCCCGTGCGATTCCGGACAGCTTTGTATCGAGCCGCATCGTGGGATCTATTGCGTGTGGGAGACTGGGTCGAAGCGGTATTTCCCGCAGGATTGAAGAGACTCATACCTGTCATAACCACCAAAACGGGACCACCATGATGCGATCGCCAGCGTGGCTTTTGGGCATTATGAATCCAGAGGCACAGAAAAACTTTGCACGGATCCGGGGCCGCTTCGAGGGGTGGGATCGGGGCTGGAGGAGCCACGTGGTCATCCCGGCCTGGATCATCATAGTCAGTGCGGGGCTGGCGAAGCGTGGTGCGGTTGTCACCATGAAGCCATCCCTGACGGACTGCTGTGTTTGCACTTCACCGGATCCAGTCTCGTCAGTCATCGCGATCTGGTGTACGCTTGGACGCATGGAGGTGTGTTCCCACCCGGGAACGCACGCAAGGAGTAGGAATGGCGTGAGCGATCAGGATACCGCGATCCGCATGGCCGCCTTCGCGTGGTGCCGTCAACTGCTCCGCGCACAGGGCGGCGCGGTGCCGTGGGTGGCGATCCAACACGGGTTCACCTGTGAGGGTGAGAACATCCATCTCGGCAGCACTCCGCGCGGGATTCATCGCCCGGCGCAGATGCGTCGCGGCGTGCTGAGCATCAAGACCACCAAGCCCAAACGCGGGCGCACCGCGCGCTACGATGATGCGCTCGGTGACGATGGCGACTTCATAGATGCGTTCCAGGATGATGACCCGAACAGTCGGGACAATGTCGCTCTGCGCGAGTCCTTCGAGGAACAGTCCCCGCTGATCTATTTCTACGCCCTGGTTTCGGGCGTCTACGACATCCTCTTTCCCTGCTACGTAGCGGCCTGGGATACGCACGTCTTGCGTTGCAGGGTGGCGGTCGGCAGCGCGCATGAACTGGATGAGCGTGCACAGATCCGCGTTCCACAGCAGCCTCTTGAACGGCGCTACACCACCGTAGAGGCCAAGGTGCGCTTGCAGCAGGGCGAATTTCGCGAACTGGTGCTTGAGGCCAATGACCGCCAATGCGCGATCGCAGGGTTGCCGATCGCGCGCTTACTGGAAGCGGCGTACATCATTCCGGATCGCGATGACCGCGGACGCCCTGAGGTCAGCAACGGGCTCTGTCTCTCGACCCTGCATCACAGTGCCTACGACCGTTGCCATCCTGGGCATCGACCCGGAGGCTGTACCAGGTGGCCCCGCGGTGCTCAAGCAGCACGATGGGCCGACCCTAGAGCAGGCGCCCAAGGGGTATCACGGGCAGCGGATTCGGTGGTCACGGCATGCCGAGGGTCGGCCGAATCGGGAGGCATTGGTGGAGCGGTTTGAGGGGTTTCGGGCGGTGGCTCTGGGGTTAGAGTCGCTGTGATATGGCTGGTTAAGCAGAAACGGAAAGTATGAAATAGATTGGATGAAGGCAGTTAAGAGATTTATCGTGTATTTCTAGCTTTTGCAATAAAAAATATAGTATAAAAGAGTTGTGCCTTGAGCCTAAAGCTCTATCGCATTGATCATAGAATTTAGTGGGAACTACTATTGAAGAAATTAAACGATGACAGTCTTTGTTCAATTAACTGAAATCAAATTCGATCGAACCATCAAAGAAACTATTGGCATGTCCCGAGAGAAATTTGATGCCCTCGCTACTGTCTTCGCTGATGCTTATGACTAAATGTTGCAGGAAAAACTCCGTAACAAGCAAATCAAATACTTACCAAAAAGAGGCCCTTCGTTTGTTCTCGATACCCACGAAAAGCGTCTCTTTTTCGTCCTCTACGATCTTGACAACCTATCCCACGTTCGATGTTTTTGGCTTTCATTTTAAACTCAGCGCAGGCCGTGCACACGATAACGTTGTGTTGTACTCCGACGTGCTCAACCACGCTCTTGGGTCCCTGAACATTACACCGAAGCAAACGGTTCAGTCACGCAACGAGATCAAAAATATTATTGAAAAATATGACAATATTATCGTTGATGGAACAGAGTTCGCCTGCGACCGACCGTCGGATGACGACCACTAAAAGAAACGATACAGCGGTTAAAAAAAGACATACCGTCAAAGTTTTAACGCTCACCAGTCATGACCTGAAAATACTTGACATGAGTCCCTTTTTGGTGACCTAGTACATGACGATACGATCATAAAAAAATGCCTACCTCCACATATTTCTTGGTTTGAGGGCATGACCCTGAGGGCTAACCTTGGCTTTCTTGGCGCAACAACTGATTTTGGACGTGGAGCCGACATTCGTTTACCTCATAACAGGCCAAAGCGATCAAAGCTGCATCCACATCCGCGCTTAACCAAAATTCGACAAAGAGCGAATCGTCATCACTCCAGTATCCGTGTCCTTGTCGAGCATGCGATCACTGGAACCAAATCATTTCATTGTCTCAAGCACCGGATTCAGAACCAGTCATCTGCACTCATAGATCAATTTTTTGGCTTTGCAGGTGGTCTTTGTAACTACCAAATCATAAACTTTAACATCTAGACGTTCGTAACAACTCTAAAGATAGTGTACGAAAGATGATACTACGCACATTTTTTACAAAAATTGGTCTTCTGATCATCATTGCTTTGCTGTCTAGCCAATCGGCTGCTTTCACATCAACTCTAGATGATTCGGCACGCATTGTTGCTAAGCTCATCAATCAAATAAACAAATCTGGAAAAATATACAAAAACAATCAGCACCTACTAAAAGAAATGGGAAAAAATATCGATGATTTCGTAGTGCCACTATCTAAATACACAAAAGAAGAAAGAATAAAATTACTATTAGACGTCGCTGAAAACAAAAAAATCATTAAAGGCACCGAAAAATTAAAGATAAATCGCGCACTTTTGAAGAATGAAATAAAAGAAGATGACTTGATTAAAATCATCAGAACGGGTGGTAGTGCTGATGATCTCCTAATTAAAGCAAGAATCCCGCATAACCAAAAGTATGCTGGAAAAATTTATCATGTTGATGCTGAAAAGCATCCAAATATTTCAAAAAAATATCCAAATGGCGTAAAGTTTACAGATGAAGGGTATCCTGACTTTAGTCCATATGCGAAAGCTAAGACCAAAGTAGAGGGTTTGACAGGAAGTCACTACGATGATGTGATCAAATCAAATAGAGCAATGGGCTACAAGAAAACGCCGGAAGGGTATACTTGGCATCATGTAGAAGATTGTTTAACAATGATTCTAGTTCCAACAGATCTGCACAATGTAGTCAGACACTCCGGTGGCGCTGAAAAACTTCGAAAAGGGGGTGTGGGATGTCAAGCATTATTCTAGAACCAAAAGAAAAGCTTACAGAATCAAAAATAATTAATGCAGAGGAAGAGATCAATTTAAAGCTGCCATCTGATTACAAGAAATTTCTGTTAAGAACCAATGGAGGTTATCCAGAAAAAGGAGCTTTCATGATAGATTTCGGTCACGACCGAATACAGATAGGTCATGTCAATTATTTTTTATCCATTTATGATGGAGAACATTCAAATCTAGTCGATTATGTAAAAACTTATACTGAAAGATTGCCAGAAGGGCTTCTACCCGTTGCCTATGATGATCAAGGAAATTTAGTAGTCTTAAAGATAAATGGGGAAAACAAGGGTAAAGTTTATTTTTGGGATCATGATCAGGAGGGTTATGATGATTACGATCCAGAAAAACCCGAGATGGGTTTCGTTGCGGATAACTTTGATAAGTTTATTTCTGAACTTGGAAAAGCGGATTCGTCTACATAAAACATGCTAAAGGGAACAAGGATTAATTCTTGGAGCATGCACAGAATAAAGCTTAAATTGTTAAAGTCAGGAGAAGAAGATGAGCCTTAATGCAAAGAGCCCTAAGTCAAAGAGCACTCTTTTGTACTCATTTTTTTTATTAGGCTGTTTGGCTACATTTCCTGTTTTTCCCTCACCCGAGATTGATGCAACTTTTAAAGAACTCTACCCAGATCCATGGTGGTCAACATCGTGGGGTATTGCCGCAATAAGCATAGGTGCCGCTGTAGCTGTAGCTGGTGCAGTTGCGTTTACGGTAGCAACAGCAGGTGCAGGTGGCGCCATGCTCGGAGCCGCTGGCGGATGGATTACAACAGTTGGCAGTGCAGTTGGGATGGCCGCTGGCTATGGTAGCGGAGCAGCAGCGGCGGGGCTTGCAATATTAGGTGGAGGCACGCTCGCTTCAGGAGGTTTCGGTATGGCGGGTGGCGCTTTTGTTATAGCTGCTTTGACAGGAGCAGCAACCGGTGTAATAACAGACATTTCGATTTCTGTGGCTGCGGATGCAATCCTCAAAGAACCCTACCGTAGATATGAGTATATTAAGGTTCCACTAATCGAAAAAAAAGGTAGTAAAGATGTCCGAAATATCGTAAAAGAATTAAAGGAAGTTGAAGAGAATTTCGCAAAGGAAAAAATTGGAAAAGAAGAATTTGAAAATGAAACAAACCGACTATCTTCCGAGCTTATAAATAAAGCATCAAATGTTTGCGAAAGCAAACAAAAAGACAAGAATTCCTTGTTTGATGCTATCAACATAGCCATTCTTTCTTATAACAAACAAGATGAAGAAATACAGAAATTATGTTGGGATTCAGTATGGCCGCACGCTAAGAATGGTTCTTTTTTAAATTATCTTAGTGCTCTTAATTTACTAAGTGAGGGCCAATACGAAAAAGCCATAAAAGACTTAGAGACTGCTGTCGCTAAAGAGCCGACGGCTCTACAGCCTTATATTTTATACATCATGTCCCTAAATGATCTCGATGAACATAAAAAATCATTAAAAGTAGCAAAAGATGGCTTGAAAAACGTTAGCAAGAAAAATTATCATTTGCTTTTTGCTGCAGGCAATGCATCTTTTTATCTAAAAGATTATGATTCGGCTGCGAATTATTACGAGAAGGCATATAACGCAATCTCGGAGGACATGATTAAAACGGATACAGCAATGATGGCCGCAATTTCCTATCATGAGGCCGATGATAATAAATCCGCATGGAAATGGTACGAAAGAGCATTAAAAACACTTGGAAAAAACAACGAAGACTACAAAGCAGAGATAACAAGAAGATGGAGTGATATAACTAACGAGACATGATTCCTGAAATCTGGCTCTCCCGGATCTCACGGGGTCACGTTAACTTATAAATCAGTTACTTGATGGCGGTGCTCCGCTAAAATGTCATGCGAGCGCTTTTGATGATGACTTTCGATCAGGACACGATTCGGGACCTTTTAAATCTTCCTGACATCGCGATTGACCGGGTGGTTTTAGGTGAACGCAAGATGTTGAGGATTGACGTTCATAGTACCTTTGGTTCCCAGGAAGGAACGCAATGTCACCGTTGTGGCAAGCCGATTGATCATGCTTATGGTTTGGGCAATGAGTTCGAACTTCGACATTTGCCGCTAATCGAATACCGAGTGCTGTTAATTTTACGCCCGAAGCGCGATCAATTTCGCTCCTGTGAGGGACACCCAACGACAAGTCAAACCCCTCATGGTATACACCATGCACCTCAGTCACGAAAGCTTACGAGCAACAGATGCTTATGGAACTGATCAACAGCACGCTTGAAGATGTGAGCCGGAAACAGGCCATTGGCGTTGATGCGTGACAAGGCATCCTTGATCTTCAAATGAGCGCCGCCATCGATTGGAATCCAATTCAAAATCTCGAAGTGGTCGGGATCGATGAGATTGCACTGAAGACAGGACATCGCGATGTTGTTGTTGTGGTCAGTGCCTATTTCATCGGCCTGCTCAGCGAGCGCACCAAATCAAAGACGCTCACGATGCGTGCGAAGCGCTCACAATGATTGATGAAAGCCCTCTCTCAACAGGACAAGGAAAACGTCAAATTCGTCGCTGGATGCGACAACTCTCGAATCGCGGTATCAGGTGTTTCGATCGCTTTCTTGGGACGCTTAGAACTCATTTCGCTGAGATCACTCATTATTTTGTCAACCGTCAGACGAGCGGGTTTGTAGAAGGTCTCAACAATCAATTGAAAGTCCTCAAATGACGCTGTTACGGTATCACCAACCTCGCCCATCTGTATCAAAGAGTGTGCTTGGATCTCAACGGATACGCTCGCTTCGGCGTGGAGTCAATATGAATCAATGAGTTAGAGTTTTCGTGTTCAGCGACTTTTCGTAGTTGATGTGTACGCAAAATATAGCGTTAAATAATTGTTTTTAAATTGGTTTCACATTCCCCTGAAATCCGGGAGAGCCTAAAATATAGTGTTAAATAATTGTTTTTAAATTGATTTCACATTCCCCTGAAATCCGGGAGAGCCCGAAATCTTTTCTAAATGACAACGCGGTTGTTCACTTGCAGGGAACGGATGCGAATGGGGTCGAAAAGCATGAAAAGCTCCAGAAAAGCAGCAGGAAGTTGTGATGTAGATAGGGAGGCACCTCGCCCCCTCATGGCCGGCATGCCGGGCGGGGCGGTCAGATCGCGCACAGCCGAGTGACCGGATCACACAAAACGTCAGCGGTCGTGGGCCTCACAGAAACGCACGTTGCCGGCAATCACCCGGCGGGTGCTACCAGCAGCCACCAGGATGGTAAGGCGACACGCCAAATTGGAAGCGATTGGGGCGAAGACTATGGATCCGCTTGATCGACGCCACCATTGGCTTGACGGCCGCAGATCCTGAACCGACCGATTGCCCAAACGCTTGCAAGCACGCCCACGGGTCGCGATCTCATGACCAGGTCAATTTGCCATCGAGTCATTGCGTGCAAGCTGTCGCGCTCACATCCTTAAGTCTGATCGTGCCAACACGGCGGCTGGATGCGGCGCTCGCTGGCCGAGTGCAGGGCATGGCCGCACGACTGGGCGCCGGTGAGATCCTGTTTGTTGAGCCAGCGGACGCCAGCCCGGTTCTCCCAGTACCGGGGCTTCACGCCCACGCGCGGCGGCTGAGAGCACCGCGTGGTCGCGGTACTCAGTGCAACCGCGGCGGCTTCGCGGCACATGGGGCGTGGCTGATGTTTCTGCACGATGACACCCTGCTCCCGCACGACGCACCCACCCTACTCGCCACGGCGATGTCCGATCCCGCAATCGGGGCGGTCTGCTTCCGGCTGCGCTTTGACCGCGAGCACTGGCTATTGCGTCTCTACGCCTTCGCCTCCCGGTTCGAGTCCCTATTCACAACCTTTGGTGATCAGACAATCGTCATCCGCCGCTCGCTTTTTCACGAACTGGGTGGCTTTCCCGCGTGGCCGCTGTTCGAGGATGTCGAACTGGCTCGGCGGCTGCGTCGTCGCAGCCGGATTCGCAAACTGCCCAGTGCGATCGTGACCTCGGCGCGGCGCTATGAGGCAAACGGTATCGTTAGGCAGCAACTCGCCAATGGAGTGCTGCTCGCACGCTTTCTACTCGGTGACTCCCCTCACCGGCTCGCTCAGCTCTACGAGCGGCAGCGGGGGGCAACGGAATGACGCTGGATCGGGAGGTGGCCCTAGTCCATCTGGTCTCTTGCCCAGGAATGATCAGACCTTCTTCTCGTTCTGGAACAGCCTGTTCGGTTCGCTGCGCCTCTGTCTGACTGAAGTTCACGACACACTCTGACGCACAATTCAGAGATCTGTTGAACCTACCGAAATGACCAGAGTTCATGTAGCGTCATCTTTTTGAGCAGTGAACCCGACACGGCTGTGATGGCTAATACGGCGTGTGATATGCGAGCATGTCATTTGGTCATATAGGAAGATCACAAGCGAAGTAACATCATGGAACTCACCCTCATCCTTGCGCCATTCTGGAACGCCCTATGGTGGCTGATCCCGCTGGTTATCCTCGCGGGTCTATTGCGATCGCCCTGGATCAAGGGGGCTATTGGCGAGGCCCTAGTCCGAGTCGCGATCCGGTGGCGGCTGGATCGCAAGACCTATCGCGCCCTGCATGACCTCACGCTACCGACTCCGGACGGAACCACTCAGATCGATCATGTCCTAGTATCGCCTTACGGTCTTTTCGTGATCGAGACGAAGAACCTGCGCGGTTGGATCTTCGGCGGTGAGCGGCAGGCCCAGTGGACGCAGAAGATCTATCGACACACCAGCAAGTTTCAGAATCCGCTGCGCCAGAACTACAAGCATGTCAAAGCCCTTGCGGCAGCGCTCGAGATGCCGGACGCGATGATCCACTCAGTGGTGGTCTTCGTCGGCGCGAGCACCTTCAAGACGCCGATGCCGGCGAACGTCACCACAGGCGAAGGCTTTGTGCGCTACATCCGATCCTTTCACGAGCCCGTGTTGAGCGCGGACGCGGTCGAGGATCTTGCGCAGCGGCTTGCAGATCGGCGGCTAGCGCCGACCCGTCAGACTCACAGGTCGCATGTCGCTCACCTCAAGACGCGCGCCAATCCGCATGCGAAGCGACGTTGCCCGACGTGCGGGAACCCACTGGTACTACGCACTGTGAAGAATGGGTCAAGGAGCGGCGAGCGCTTCTGGGGATGTTCAGAGTATCCGAAGTGTCGATTCACACAGCACCTGGGGTGATGTAGAGAAAGATCTCATCGTCACCGGCCAGTCGAACACTGACGGTATGGGTTAACACCGGGGAGCTGATTGTGGCCAACGCGGTTGCGATATTTGTCAACAAAGTTGTCCGGTTTTTCATGCGGCCTGAGCGAGTGTCGAGCCTGGTTTTTTGGCATATTGCTTGGGTGGGTTGAGCCAGACATGATCTATCGGCGTCCAGTTGCGCGTATGCCGCGACCAGCGGTTCGGATGCATCCGTTGGGCCTCTACGTCGACCCGCTGCCGGTGCGCTAGGATCGCGATGTCTTCCACACGATGAAACTGGCCGGGGGGTGACGAAACGGATCATGCTGTGGCGATGTTCCTTCTTGTCCCAGTGGACGAAGCGCGCGACCCGGGCGCGGGCCTCGGCCGCCACCGCCTCGTCGATCAGGACCTGAACCAAGGTACGGGTCGCGGGCGTGCTCATGCGTCTTCGTCGTCCCCCCCGATCGCCTGGGCTGTTTTTTCAACACCAGCAAGGCCGCCGCCTCGTCCAGTGCGTTCTCCTTGCGGCGCAGCGCGTACTCCAGGTCGCGCACGCGCTGCGTCTGCTCATGCTGCCAAGCCGCGCGCTCGTCCCGGGTCAGCTTTTTGGGATCGGCGCTGCCGGCCATGGCGGCCTCCTTCCAGCGCTCGATCTGCTCGGGATACAGACCCTTGCGCCGGCCCCGCTCCGATCGCGCCTGCTCATTCAGTGCGGCGGTCTCGATCACCACTGCAAGCTTGTCCCGACCACTCCAGGATTCCGGGTTCGCCGGATCCGCCGACACCACATGCCCCCGATTCTAGTACTCGCGCAGCCAGGCAAACAGTGTAGGCTCCGAGCTCCCCGTCACCCGGTGCACATCAACCACCGTGCGGGCATTTGGCGGCATCATCTTCTCGATCACTTCGGCTTTCTTGGCGCAACAACTGATGATGGACATGGAGCCGACATTCGATTACCACATAAAAGGCCAGAGTGGTCAAAACTGAATCGACATCCGCGCTTGACCAAGATTCAACAAAGAGCGAATCGTCATCACTCAAGTATCCGTGTCCTCGTCGAGCATGCGATCGCTGGAATGGAATCATTTAACTGCCTTACCCACCGGATTCAGAACCAGTCATCCTCAAGAATAGATCACTTTTTCAGCATTGCTGGTGGTCTTTGGAACTAAAAAAATTCATAGATTTCAACATCTAGACATTCGTAACAAGGCTCTCCCGGATTTCAGGGGAATGTAAAAACGATTTAAAAACCATTTTTACCCCTAGATTTGACGTACACATCAACTACGAAAAGTCGCTGAACACGAAAACTCTAACGCATTGATTCATATTGGCTCCGCGCCGAAGCGAGCGTATCCGTTGAGATCCAAGCACGCTCTTTGATACAGATGGGCGAGGTTGGTGATGCCGTAACAGCGTTATTTGAGGACTTTCAATTGATTGTTGAGACCTTCTACAAACCCGCTCGTCTGACGGTTGACAAAATAATGAGTGATCTCAGCGAAATGAGTTCTAAGCGTCCCAAGAAAGCGATCGAAACACCTGATACCGCGATTCGAGACCTGTCGCATCCAGCGACGAATTTGACGTTTTCCTTGTCCTGTTGAGAGAGGGCTTTCATCAATCATTGTGAGCGCTTCGCACGCACCGTGAGCGTTTTTGATTTGGGGTGAATGAACAAAAAAACGATTGAGGATACGACGCTCATCGTCGGTGAGATCCGCGCGGCGATGGCGCAAGAGCCAATGCACGTTTTTGAACTGATCCAATGTCGATTTCGTGAGCGTCCGCTGTAACCGCTTCCATTCCCGTTTTCGTAAGTTTTCAAAACTCTCTCGATACAGACGAGCAATATGAAAACGATCTGCACAAATGAGCAAACGTTTGCCGAAAACGGCTTTCGCAGCCCCGATGAAACCGGCATAGAGATCCGTGCAGATGACCTTGACGGTACGTCGTAACCGCTTGGGAATACTGTTAAAAAATTCCCTTGACTGCGGCTTTGGTGCGCTCGCTGAGCAGTCCGATGACCTGCAGTATGCTGTTGATGTAGGCACTGACCACAACAACAACATCGCGATGTCCTTTCTTCAGTACAATCTCATCGATCCCGACCACTTCGAGATTTTGAATTGGATTCCAATCGATGGTGGCACTCATCTGACGATCAAGGATGCTTTGTAACACATCAACGCCAATGGCCTGTTTCCGGCTCACATCTTCAAGTGTGCTGTTGATCAGTTCCATAAGCATCTGTTGTTCGTAAGCTTTCGTGACTGAGGTGCATGGTGTATACCATGAGGGGTTTGACTTGTCGTTGGGTGTCCCTCACAGGAGCGAAATTGATCGCGCTTCGGGCGTAAAATTAACAGCACTCAGTATTCGATTAGCGGCAAATGTCGAAGTTCGAACTCATTGCCCAAACCATAAGCATGATCAATCGACTTGCCACAACGGTGACATTGCGTTCCTTCCTCGGAACCAAAGGTACTACGAACGTCAATCCTCAACATCTTGCGTTCACCTAAAACCACCCGGTCAATCGCGATGTCAGGAAGATTTAAAAGGTCCTGAATCGTGTCCTGATCGAAAGTCATCATAAAAAGCGCTCGAATGACATTTTAGCGGAGCACCGCCATCAAGTAACTGATTTATATGATAACATGACCCCCTGAGATCCGGGAGAGCCCGTAACAACTCTATTCTTTTGTATTCAAAAATAATAAATATTTCTCAAGTACACTGTGAATTTTCTTCTGTTTCTCCGAACTTAGTAAATTATCAACATTAGCATTGTAATCAAATGCCCAGTTTCCCATTGATTCTGGTGCATTTAGTCCATGCTCTTCAAGAGCTAGAATTGTACTAGCCAAACAATATTCGTCATCGCATATTCCATCTGGCCCTTTTTCTGGCAAGACACCATTTACATCAAAGACATACAACGCTCCAGCTAGAGCTGTTTTTCTTGCCTCATAATCTTCATTATGAACTGCGATACGGAGCAAGAATGCTAAAGCTCCAAATATCCCGTCATCATCACCACCATCGGATATGCTATGAAAACCCGTTTCATTAGGTGAATAAATTCCATGTTCAGAAAAAAGCTGAATCACACTTTGCCCAAGATCGAGGTTCCGATAAAAAACCTCAAGCATTGCCCGAAAAACAAAAGATGCAAGCATTGTCATCATGCTTAACGAATCACTCGTCTTAGATGCAGTCCGTTGGTCTAAATTGGCGCCGTAGGGTGGAATTTTTTCAATGTCTGTTTCGAGGACATCAAGGCTATCCTGACCAAGCAAGTCAAAGAGTTTATCGCTCAAAATGTCGAGTATATCGCGAGGTTTTTGCTTATTTAAAGACCATGGCTCTTTTTTTGCTGTTAATACCTCTTGATTTTCCTCAAGTTCTTTCTGATTTTCACTCTTGTTCAAGCCATCTACCAAATCATTGACGCCCTCCGGGTTTATAAGCCTTTGACATCGGTCTTTAAGTGACTCTGAAACGCATAATAGATAGTTGATGCTCCCTATCCGTTGCTTAAGTAACTCTGGCAGATCACTATCTTGTAACCATGCAAAGGAATCTTTAACTCGACCCTTCTCTTCATCATTGCTAAACTCAAAAAATTGAGAAAGCCTACCGAACTCGCCAGGTCGTAGATCAGAATTTGCAGGAAATATGATGCGTCTTTTGACCACCTCTTGATAAGTCATGGAGTCATTTTCAGTTGAAATATGGCTCTGCTCATCTAAAAGAAATCCACACTCTTTTTCAAGAAATTCAGCAATTCTATCTACCAATATTTCAAGTAGCTGATACCATTCCTCGCCAGTGTTAGTTTGAATCACTAATACAGACGATGGAATACTTGCGCGTAAGTCAGCCACACCAAGCGAGCTAAAGCAATTATTCAAAAATTTTTCAGCCTCTTTTGCCGAAGAACGGACACTTCCAGGGCATGCAGGGACGGCAACAATCGAGGTGATATATTTGCAAATATCTTCCCCAGGCTCATACTTATAATTTAATGCAATCTGGTCGACTGCATCCCATTTAAGTAACAATGAGAGCCATGTTGGAAGACTTCCATGCAGCATTTGCTCTGCGTCTTCGCTTCCTGCATCAATAACTCGACTTTTCTGGTCGATAAAGCCAATTCTTGCGTCACTAGTTTTGTAAGTTGTACGAAGAGCAAACGGGATCTTTATCGTATTCTCAAATACTTTGTAGTCGTCACGTTTTATGCCCTCAATTTCATTGTGAAGCCTTATTCGCAAACTCGGGTATTCGCGTTGTGTGACGGGTGTCAGTATGATTGAGGAAACACAGTCGACTTGCCCCCAAGAACTAATAGGTATTCCTATCAATGATTCCGCACATTTAGACCATTCATTTCCAAGAAGCAAAATTGGTAGCCACAAATCTCTTAGGCTAGTGTCAGCACGACTGACAAGTTGCCCATATTCGCTCGCTAGTAGACTTTCAACGGAGAATATAAATTTTCGCAAGGGCTCTAGAGCCTGAGCTAGAGTCCCTTTTTCGAGTGATTCCAAAGCATGAAGTAATTTCATGAGTGAATCATCACTCAGCGTTGGCCTCGGTAAAGTCTTTGTTAAAACAGCTGCTGCGCTATTGTAATGTGCCGGAAGTCCCTTTAGCTGCCTCATTATCGGACACCTCTCGCTAGAGCGCTGCACTCTTTCTCAATTATTCTTACCTGTGTGCCTATATCAGAAAATAGCCGATCTATTTCTTCTGACATGTCATCCCCGGATCGAATAAGTGGATCGATTGCTTCTGCTAAAGTATCTCGAATTTGATCTTCGAAATCTTTTTGTCTTGTCAGGATGTCTGGGATAATCCGATCATGAATGTCGCTGCGACGATTTTGCTTGCGTGCTTTTTCTTTTACTTCTATTGCAGTTTTCTCTCTTGCGCGCTTCATATTCCCCCAACTCACTGCTATCAAAGTTAACGCGCCGGCAGCAAAAACAAGAACCTGTATAAAGATGACAGCCCCAGCGAGTTTTTCCCCTACAAACGGAATACCATTTAATGTACCTATCATTGGTGGAAGAACAAAAATAGCTCCAAGTATCATCAAGCCGAGCGGAAGATTTGCAGTAAATAAGGTTTTCATTCCATCAAAAAGTGCTGAGCTCATATTTTTTGCCCAATCAGTTACTCCTTGAGGAGCAACGAACGGATTCTGCATCTTTGGCTTGCTTAAGTCATCAACAAGATCATGACATATCTCTTTAATTTTTACTTGTAGCCGCTTGCTTTTTGCCTTTGTAAGTAGCCCATCATTATCAAGATATCGCGAGATCGTGCGTATCACACCGCGATCAAGTGTTCGGCTGAGTCGTTCTGGCAAGCTGTCTTTAATAATATTCTCCGCATCAGCTTTGATATCTTTCGAAATCTCATTCAGTTGTTGACTTAAGTTCCCATTGACAGATATGGTTCCAACACGATCCTCTACTTTTTGGGCTATGCGATCAAGAATGCGTTCATATTCCCGATTTATTTCGTCTCTTAATTTTTCGAACGCCTCATCAAGATCTTCTTCGTAGGCAGCTCTAGGCCTAGATGCCTCAAGCTCCGCTCTTAAGGCTGCATTAAGACCAACGTATGTGGAACATAAGCTCCTGCAGCTATCGATGACATTCCTCTTACGGTGTATATCAAGGTCTGATTGCTCATTGCGTATTGATCGTAGGATACTAACCTTATTAGCCACATAGTTTGTAAGACTACTCCTAACGCTATCGATATTCCATTCTTCAGTAAAAAATTCTTTTGGCGAGTTGGGTGATTCAGAAACGCTAATTTTATCTCGATAGTTCTTTGCTGAAACGAATATAACTCTCCCGTCCTCGACTGCATCAGACATGGCCGGAAAATATCGTATCAAATTAGACTTAGCCGCTTCGCGCGCATCCTCTTCTGAATTAATGCCTTTGTAAGCTTCCGATTGATGCCAGAGATCCCAAAACGTAACGACAGGAATTATCGGTCTTGTGCAATGCTTAAGAAAAGGGTTTACTGTATCTGCAACTCGCTTATTAATCGCATCCGATTTTACTGAAACAATCAGCAGCATGAATTCTTTAATCCAGCTTTGAAGTGCATGCTCATCTTTCCAATAAGGACCACCGAGACCGGGAGTGTCAAGCAACTCAATATTTTTTTCTGCCATCGATTGAAAAACTCCCGGATTGAGCTCGGAGGTATTGAGCCTAATGCTGAAATGATGCACATTCTGGAGTGTCCCGCTCTTTTTACCAGAAACCTTGCTTCGGTATTCCTCGGGTGATATACGTATTTCAATACCATCGTGTTTAATTTCTCGAAATTCATGACCCTGGCGATCATTTTTAAACCCAACAAGCGTACACATTGCTGTTACAATGCTTTCTCCAGTAGGTAACAGCTCTTTGTGTGTTTGAGGGAACAACATCGCATTTAATAGACTGGATTTGCCGTGAGAATAGTGGCCAACTACTCCGACATAGATTGGGCTTGTAATTGCACGATCGCAGTCTTCCGCTGCACGTTGGACATCCTGCTTGAAATCTTCGAATTGTTCTTCGAATTTGTCGAGGCGGCCACTTTCGGCAAATACTTTGAGGTTATCTTTAACACTTGCCTGACGTGTTTCTTCAATAATGTTACTGATGGCATCATTGAGTCTATCGTATTCTTTCATATCTTACTCCATTAACATCAACATACAGATGACATAACAATCGCTGCTTGAGTTATTTTCGAAATCTTCTAGTACGTGACCTGCATCACCCAATTCAGATAGAACAGCTCGCAAATGATTGGCATTACCCATTCAAAATAGCTGACGCAGGTTTTATCGAAAAATTTTTTCTTTTTCCTGACAACCGCTTACTTACATTCATTATAGAATAGATCTGCAGTTCTGGTACCGACATCAGCACATCAGCGTTGGCAATCTCGACCCTAGACGTCATGGCAGCTCTGTATTGTCGCATTTGGCCCTGACATCATTTCTGCCTGGTAATCGATCGGTTAGTTATACCGACGGCAAACCCAACTCTTTTAGATAGGCGTTGTGCTGCGCCGCCATGTCGTCAATATACTGGTCGATCTTGGCCACTCGTACCTTCACGGCGGCGAGGTCAATGTCCTCTTCCTGTGCTTCGGTGCTGACTTAGTGGGAGATGTTCAGGTTGTAGTCGTTCTTCTCGATCTCCGCCATCGTAACGCGGCATAGCATAGCAGCTCTCTTCTGTTCAGAATTGGTAGGTCTCGACGATCTTGTCGATGTGCTCGAGCTTGAGGACTCTCTGCCGCTTCCGTTTCTCAAAATGCTTGGCGGCGTTGATGAAGCGCACGTCATCGGGTTTTTTGTATTTCTTCAGCACCAGGATGCAAACCGGAATACCGATCGAGAAGAAGAGATTGGACGGAAGGCCGATGACGGTGTCGATGTGGCCGTCTTTGAGCAGTTTGGTGCGTATGCGGCTCTCGACGCAGCTACGGAAGAGCACGCCGTGGGGCAGATGGCCATGGTGCCTTCGCCGCTGAGTTAGAGGAACTCGTGCAGTAGAAAGGCGGAGTTGGCGGCGGACTTGGGCGCGAGTCCATGGTTCTTGAAGCGGAAGTCCTCGCCCAGTCCCTCGCTCGGCTCCCACCAATAGCTGAAGGGCGGATTGGCCACGACGGCGACGCATTTGAGCTTCTTGGCCGGGTTCATCTCGTTGAGTCGTGGCCCAGTCGTTGGTGAGGGTGTCGCCGTGGTAGATCTCGAACTCGCTGTCCTTCAATCCGTGCAGCAGCATGTTCATGCGCGCGAGGTTGTAGGTGGTGATGCTCTTTTCTTGACCGTCGAACATGCCAATGCCGCGCAGCCCGATCTGTTGGCGCACGTTCAGCAGCAGTGAGGCCGAACCGCAGGCGAAATCCAGCACGCAGCGCAGTCGTGTCTTCTGCCCGGTGACCGGTTCTTGGCTGTCGAGCGTGACAATGCGGGAGAGAATGGTCGAGAGGGTTTGCGGGGTGTAGAACTCCACGTTCTTCTTGCCCGCGCCTGCGGCAAATTGTCCGATCAGGTATTTGTAGGTGTTACCAAGCATGTCCCTGGCGGTGGAGAATTGCGCGATGCCCTCGGCAATCTTGGCGATGATGATGCAGAGCGTTTTGTTGCGCTCGGCGGGTGTGGGTCCGTGCTTTTCGAAGCTGAGGTTGATCTCGGAAAAAAGACTCTGGCAGCTGCTGGCGAAGGATTCGTTCTCGATGTACTGAAAGCCGCATTCCAGGGTTTGCCGCAGCTCGGCGTCCTGGGTGCGTGCGCGCTCGTAGATGCTGCTCCAGAGATAATCGGGGTGGATGACGTCATGAACCTTGCAGCGTATCTGTTTCTCCAATTCCGGCACATCGGCGACGTTGTCAGCGTACCAGACGGACAGCGGTGCGCGGCAGTCTTCGCTGGACACTGTGAGGTAGTTCGGCCCGAGCTCCTTTTGCACGGCGGCCTCGTAGTTGTCGGAGAGGTCGCGCAGGAACAGGAACGACAGCATGTAGTCGAGGGGGTCTTCGGCGTTCATTGCGCCGTGCAGGTCGTCGTCGATGCTCCAGAGGGTTTTGCCGAGTTGGTTGAGCTGTTCTTGGGTCATGCGGTAACCGCCTCCGGGCTGGGGAAGGGCTGCTGCATCAGCCCTTTTTCATGGGGCTTGGGGGCGGCAAGCTTGTCCGCCTGAACGGCGATCAGCGCGTCGAGGGAGGAGAGGCAGGCGGCGATCTTTTGTTGTTCGTCTTCATATGTGGGAAGCGGAAAAGTACCAGAAAGGAACTTGGCGTTCTTAATTTTGATTGTATTCTTAGCACCTTTCTGTATCAGTGGTTCAAGATAAAGCTGAGTGTTTTCTGGTGATTCAAATAATGCATCGAGCATCGTTCAAAGCCCGATAGTTTCTGGTGAGAAAACGCCATACAGTGGCGAAACGATTACAAGGAAAGCAAGTTTTCTTTGCTTTAAAACCGCGAAAGAAAATTCGCCCTTAGGGCTTTTTTTGTATATAACATCATCTGGCAAAACCTGGTTGTAGTGATCGGTCGAAGATGCCGAAATTTTTCGGCCTAGATATTCTATTTGATTCACGAGACCTTTATCTACGGATACGGAAAATACTGTTTCTGCGCCATCGCTTTTCTTGTAATGCTGTGATAGCATATCTGAGAGTTGACGCAGCTCCCACTCCCCCGCCTCCCGAAATTCATGAAACCGCAACCTCGGCACCAATCCTCTCGTCGGCTCGTTCATTGAGAGCGCTCCTTGAGATCATCGACGGTGTAAGGCGGCTGTTCATCTTCCATACCGCGCAACGCCTGATGCAGACTCATATCGCTAAATTCAGCGGCTATCCATTCGTTATCGACGCTGTTTGGATCATTCACAGTAGCATTCATCTCGTGTAGATGATCAACGAAATGATAAACCTCAACTTGCTTGTCTGGTGGTCGTGCCTGAAATTTCTCGATCAGTTGTGCCTGATTCATCGTCACGATGAGGGTTTTTAGCTCGATCTGCGCCAGCGGCAGGATCACGTCGTAGCGATGGTGGCTGTTGTCGGTGTTGATGCGCAGTTGGTAGATGAACTCGAAGTCGTTCTTGCACCAGTCCTTGAGGTTGACCAGCATGAAATGCAGCGGGGTTCCGTCCTCGCGCTGGAGGTAGCCGTATTCGCGCAAGCGCTTGGCGGCCTGAAAGACATTGGCGCTGATGATCTCATCGCGCAGGCGGGCGAACTCGGAATCGGTGAGCGGAACGCGATTGAGGGCTTTGAACTTCTGGCGGAAGTTCTGCTCGAGCGTGGTCTTGTCGCGGATGTCGGGGCGATCGGTGTATTTCAGCGCCAGGAGCTTGTCGATCAGTTTTTGCTCGATCTCGGCTTCTTTCAGAGTCATCCGTGGTGTCGTCCCTGCGTCTTGTCACTGAGGGATCGGCGTCCGCGATGGGAGTCGATCCCGCTGCGTCATACTGCGCGACATAGGCGATCGGTTGTTCATGTCAGGTCGCGTCGGTCTGCCGGGTACCGGTGGCCTGCCAGGCGCTACGCCCGGTGCTACTGATTAGGCGACACGCGCGCCACCTGCGCTCCAAGCCATGTTGACCGCGTCACGCTCAACAACCCGATCCTGCGGGCTTGGTCATCGCCATCCTGTTCACGATGCCTCTGAGCATAGCACCAGCGTCATGCTCCGACGCCGACCCCACACCAACCCGCTTGACCTCGGTCAAGAGTTCGTCCGGATCAGTACGTGTGACCCTGTTGAACCCATGCCCTGCCGCAGTCGTGTCCTCCGATCGGGTCGGGCGACCGACCCCAAGATCCAGTGTTGTGCCGGGCCTCTTGGCACGGGCTGTGCTTTTCAGGAAAAGACCAAGTATTTTACTGAGTATTTCCCACGTGGTGTTTGTAGGATTCGTTGAAAGGGGTGGTTGCAGGCTTCAGTTCCAATTCGTCAGTTGCTCTGACTCCTTCAACCAATGACCGAATGAGGCGTTCCCATGAGCGATGAAGTCTTGCAGAAACGGAACCGTTGGGCCTTCTGGACCGCCGTGGCCATCTGTCTGGTGCCACTCGTGCCCTACGCCATCCTCGGTGGGTCCTGATCGCTCAGACGTGCGCCGCTGAGCGCACACGCACCACCACACGGGGCTGACTGGCCCCGTGTGTCGTTTTAGGGATCACCGTCCCCCCACTACCCTTCCCTTCACTTCTCCCCCGTCTGTTCGGATCGCCCCCCTCTTTCGTCTTCCTTTTTTCGTCCACGCACGTCCACAGGCTCACTCTGTGAGCCAGTGCGGTCGGTATGCTCTGGAATCCTCGACCAGGACACATGGAGATGCCTGATGAACGACCGTGATGCCTCGACCCCGACGGACGTGACCCTGGAGATATTGCGACAGTGGTATGGCGATCAGACCCTCGCGGTGTTGTGCGACTGGTTGGAGTGGGAGCGCCCCGCGCCCTTACGATCGCTGGTCTGGGCAAGCCCGAATGACGCCGTGCAGGGGCGCTTGGCCTTGGCCGGTGAACCGGCGCTGACCCCGGATGAGCGGGCATTGCGGGTGGCGGTCGCGGAACGGCTGTTGGCGACGCTGCCGGAGCGTCGTGATACGTGGGCGGACGCGGGTGAAGCGGCGGAACTCGACCCTGAACCGGATGCGCTGACCCTGTGGCCGCGCCGGCTGTTCGAGATTGATTGGGCCGAGCCGGGCAGTCTGTTCATCGACACCGAGACCTACTACGTGACCCATCTGCCGGGATTCGAGGTCGTGGGCGTGGCGGTGGTGGCGGATGCGGTGGATCGCTTGGGCTGCCGGACCTTGGCGCTCGGCTGGTTTCCAGCATCCTGGCCCGTTGGGGTCGGCGTGCGTCAGGTGGTGCTGGAGTGGTGGGGTCGGCTGGCGGGGCGTGGTGCGACGCGCTGGCAGCGACTCCTCGAGGCCGGGGAGATCGAGGCTAAGACGGTACGGGCCTGGGCACAGTCGGTGTGGGGGCGGTCGGTGCCGGTGGCGGAGGTGGTCGGAGTTGGGACCGCGTTGAGTGGAGCGGCTTGCAAGCCGGGCAGCGGGTGCGCTGACGGTCCCCGGTGACAGTCCCCGCGGTGGTTGATAGGCTGGCTGGCCCCATCGACTGGGATGTGGACACCAGCCAGCGCACGCTGTTCGTGGGGCAATGAGCATTCGCCCAGCGAGGTGATGAGGCCGCTTAGAGCGGCCATACCACGAGCAGCAACGGAACGCTGACGGCGACGACCAGCAATTCCAGCGGTAAACCAAGCCGCCAGTAATCGCCGAAGCGGAATCCGCCGGGTCCCAGGATCAGCGTATTGTTCTGATGGCCGATGGGCGTCAGAAAGGCGCAGGAGGCGCCGATGGCAACCGCCATCAAAAAGCTGTCCGGGTTAACCCCCAATTGGCTGGCGATACTTAACGCGATCGGGCACATGACGGTTGCCGTGGCGGCGTTGTTCATGAAATCAGATAGCGTCATGGTGATGATCAGAACCAGTGCCAGTCCGATCACCGCATTATTCCGCGCGACATCATCTAGCAGTGTTCTGGCCAGTAGATCGGCAGCCCCGGTATCGGCCATAGCCACTGCCAACGGCTTCAATGCTCCCAGCAGTACGATGATCGGCCAGTCCACGGCCTCGTAGATTCGGCGCAGCGGGATCACACGCGTCAGCATGTAGCCAAGAACCCCAAGCGTGAAGGCCAACGCGGCGGGTAATATTCCGGTGGAGGCAAGCACAACCGAGCCCACCATGATCGCGACCGCGGTGACCGCCTTGCGCTTGTCCGGAATCAAAATCGCACGCTGCGCCAGGGGAATGCAGCGGTATGCGGATACGAAATTGCCGATCGCCTCTGATGTACCTTGCAGCAGCAAGACGTCACCTGCGTTCAGATGAGTCGAGCGCAGCCGCTTGGTTGACCGATGACCCTCCCGGGAAATCGCCAACAGGTTAATCCGAAATCGCATGCGGATGTGTAAATCAGCGGCGCTCCGGCCCTGCAGCAGCGAACCGGGCTGGACCACAAGTTCCTGGATGACGATCTCATCGTCGAGGCTGTTGTTCTTCGGCTGTTCACGCTCCCCTGTTTCTTCCTGCTTATCCTGCTCGGTCTGATCCTTGATCTTGACAGGCTCTTGATCAGTGCGGCGCTTACTCTGATTGGATTCAGCTATTGCGCTGGATAGCGGCTCTGCCAGGCTGACTGACTGCTTGCGCTGTTCATCTGCTCGGGCGTGTTCACCTTCTTCGTTGTTGCTCGGGGAGGGCAGCGGCGGCACGGTTTCCGCCAACCTCAGTCCGAGACGGGTCAAAGCGCCGCCCAGCGCTTCCGGATCTGCTTCGACCACCAGAATGTCTCCAGCCCTGAGGATTCTGACCGGGTCAGGCGGGGTCACTCGGTCATCATTGCGTGCCATGCCGACAATCTGGGCATCACTGTCATCCAGCAGTTGCTCGACTTCTCGCAGGGTTTTGCCGACGGCCTTGGCATTCTCTTCAATGCTCACTTCGATTAGGTAGGTACCGGTATCGAAGCTGTCGGCGCCCTGTTTGTTCCGGTTGGGCACCAGCCAGCGCCCGGCGAGTACGGCGAAGATGATCCCAACCACCGCCACCGGCAGCCCCACTGGAGTGAACTCGAACATGCTGAAGCCAAACCCAGTCTGATCTTCGCGGAAGTCGGCAACAATCAAATTGGGCGGGGTCCCGATCAGGGTTGTCATACCGCCGAGAATGGTGCCGAAAGCCAATGGCATCAGTGCCTTGCCGGGGGGTATGCCCTGGCGCACCGCGATCTGCATGGCAATTGGCATCAGCAACGCCATGGCGCCGACGTTATTCATAAACGCCGAGAGGAACGCACCAATCAAAGTCAAGGCGCCAATGCTGGCCAAGGTGCTGTCTCGCTGGGGCAGGACTTTCTGCGCCATTGACTCCACGGCACCGGTGGTTTGCAGTCCGTAGCTGAGAATCAGCACCGCCGCAACCGTAATCACCGCTGGCTGTGAAAAGCCTTTGAAGGCCTGGTTGCCATCGATTAGACCAGCGAATACACATGCCATCAGAGCGATGAGCGCAACCACGTCATGTCGCAATCGGCCCCATAGGAACAAGCCAATCGTTCCCACCAAGATACTCAAGATCAAGGCTTGATCCATTGTCAGGATACTGAAGATCAAGGCCTGGTCCATCGTCATCTCGATTTCCCCCGCAAGGATGATCTAGGGAGCGTGGTTTTCTCGGCATTGGCGTAACGTGAAACGCTGACGCTTGATTCTGCCGACCTGTTCAGGCAGTCAATTGTCTGACGGCAAGCACGGAATCGGAGGCTGACCCTGGAAGGTCATCACACCATCGAGTGTGCTGGGTGACAGCCTGGCCGAGGACGACGGGGCCGGCTGAAAGCACTTGAGCCAAACGCTGGGGGAGAAGATGGAGCGGGTCGAGAATGCCCTCTTTGTTACCAACGTGGCGCGCATTGACCGCGTCATTGCTGATCTCAAGGTGGCCTTGGGGACCAAACGCCTGAAGACCGGCACCTCTTGTTGCGGCGAGCGGGTTGAGACATGCAACCCATTCACGAGGACCGAGGAAGCGCTTGGGAGTTCCGCCGAATATGCGGGACGAGGGGGCTTTGTACACGTTGAGTGGGAAATCGAGGGCTTCGTCAGCGGCAGCGTTCTCACGTCTTTCTTATAATAATCAGATTTTTATGCATCCAACCGACACACCTGAGCATGGCACTCTGAGTCACGCCCCGACGCCGATCCCACGCCAACCCGCTTAACCGCCGTCAAGACTTCCGGCGGATTGCGGCATCGATGACCATTCGACCTGAGAGACCCCTCCCCTTCGATCTGCACGGCGATAAGCGCCCGAGCGGTTTCCCGGCACCCTAGCGGAGGGACCAGACTCGACGCGCCCCTGTTCCAGCGTCATGATGCGCGGCAGTCGACGATCATCCGCGTGGATGATTAGGATCTTTCTTCACCAGGCACGCCGCGCATCATGTTATCGAACCATGAAACCTTCTTCGCCCTCGACCGCTTTGCGGTGGTTGGCCGCTCCCAGGTTAAGCCCTTCCCGCTCCTCAGCTACCGCCGCCTCAAGGCGCTGGGCAAGACGGTCCATGCCATCGATCCGAGCACCGATCGCATCGACGGTGATCCTGCCTATCCTGATCTCGCGGCGTTGCCTGGGCCGGTCGAGGGCCTGATCATTGAGACGCCCAAGGCCGAGGTCCACGACTGGGTCAGCGCCGCCGCCGCGCTCGGGATTCGTGATGTCTGGGTCCATCAGAGACATGAGACCCCGGAGGCGCTGGCGGTAGCCGAGACGCATGGGATCAACCTGCGCACTGGGAGCTGCGCAGTGATGTATCTCGATCCGGGTGTGTCCGTCCACGGTCTGCACAAGCTCATTATGAAGCTCACTGGCCGTTATTAAGCGCGGCGATCCCAGTCGCTGACGCACCCGTGCCCGTGCGCCTCGATCTGATCTGGACCGAGCTGAGGTTGGAGCGACCCTCGCGTTGCTGGGGTCGCGCGCTGGCCAAGCGTGAGGGCGCGGGGTTAGTCTGCCTGCCTCAGTATGCGGAGGGAGCACCGGCATGAGCACCGGACAGAGAATCCTACAGTGGCTGCGCACGACACTGTTGCAGATCGACGCGGACTGGCTCGAGGAGACCCCGAACGGCTACCGTTGGTGGCCGCACCAGCAGGCGCAGACGCTGGAGGTCATCGGTCAGGAGATCGGTCCCGACGGCGTGATGGCAGATCTGGTGCAGGTGCGCACCGCACTGCTGGGCGACCTGGACCTCGACGCCGAGGCGCTGGAGGTGCTCCAAGCGGTGGCACTGCGCACCGCCGGGATGGCCGGACCGGTCTACGATCCGGACCGCCGGACGTTGGATCTCTGCTCGCTGGTGCGGGTGTACGACGACATCGAGCCGTGGATGCAGCGCCTGATTGGCATGGCCGCCGTGCTGCAACTGCGCGATGCCTGGTGGGGTGCGACGGCTATGGCCGAGGCGCTGAGCGCGGTTCCCGCCCACACGCCCCATCCGGTGCGTGGATTCCGCGCGGAGGCGGACGCGCGCGTCGCCGAGGCCCTGGTGGTGATCGATGCCGAGGGCCAGGCACCCTCGCGTTGGGCGGGCGAGGAGCTGGCACGTCTCGCCGAGACCGACCTGAACCGCTCCCCCGCCCTGAAGGGCTTCGGGGATGCCCGGGGGTTCACCGTGGAGTTCCCCCATGGAGCCGACAGTGTCTCGCTCTGCGAGGTGGCAACGGACCAGCCCCATCCCTGGTACGGCCAGGGTCTGGCGCTGCGGCAACGCTTCCCCGTCACCCTGACCGCGCCCGAGGCGGGGTGGCGTCTAGCGCTCGAGCTCAACGCCCGCGCCCTGGGCAGGGCGCCGATGGGCTATGGATTCGGCAGCTTTGGCTACGAGGAGGACACGCTCACCTTCCATGCCTTCCACCCAAACGCGATCCAGCGACAGGGTTTGGTGGCGAACCTCTATCTGTCCTGTGCCGAGCGGGCGCGGATGCTGTCGCGACTCCTGACCGGGGTTGAAGCGCATCGTGCAGGAACACATTCGCCAGCAGCGGACTGACAAGCCGCCTTGCGGCGTGCCTCGATCTCGACACTGTAGGGTTCCATCCGGCATCGCCGATACCTTCGAGGACATGCAGGCCCTGTCGGCGCAATCGTGCAGCTGCGCGGGGGTGTAGGCTTCCAGGATCAGCCTAGAGATCGCTCAACGCAGGGTAGTCGGTATAACCCTCCGCACCGCCCCCGTACAACGTGTCTTCCTGCAGCGCATTGAGCGGTGCATTCTCGCGCAATCGGCGGACCAGATCGGGGTTGCTGATAAAGGGGCGACCGAAGGCCACGAGGTCGGCCCGACCCTGCGTGAGGACCTGTTCCGCGTCGTCCTTGCCGTAGCCGTTATTGATCATCCAACAGCCCTGGCAGCGATCTTGCAGGGCACCGTAGTCGAACGGGCGCTCGGCGTCCTCGGGTTCGCGGGGTCCGCCGGTTTCACCTTGAATGACGTGCACATAGGCCAGTCCGAGCGGGGCCAGTTGATCGACGAGATGGTTGAAAAGCGCTTGTGGATCGCTGTCGCGCGGGGTGTCGTTGAACGTGGTCATCGGGCTGATGCGGATACCGGTGCGCCCGGCGCCGATCTCGTCGGCCACGGCCGTCATGACATCGACGACGAGACGCACGCGGTTGGCGATGCTGCCGCCATAGGGGCCTGCGCGGTCGTTGACGCTGTCGCGCAGGAACTGTTCGAGCAGATAGTTGTTGGCGGCGTGGACCTCGACCCCGTCGAACCCGGCGGCGCGTGCGTGGTTGGCGGCGCACCGGTAGTCTTGGATCAGCCCGGGGATTTCCTCATCGCGCAGCGCGCGCGGTTGAGAGACCTCGACGAATCCCTCGGGCGCAAACGTCATGGCATTGGGCCGGCGGTTCGTCGACGAGACGGGGACCTCGCCCTCGGGCAACAGGGAGGTATGGGAGATGCGTCCGACGTGCCAGAGTTGCATGAAGATCAGCCCACCCGCGGCGTGCACCGCATCCGTGACCTGGCGCCAGGCGGCCACCTGCTCGGCGCTGTAGATGCCGGGAGTATCCAGATAACCCTGGCCCATGGGGCTGATTTGGGTCGCCTCGGTGATGATCAGACCGGCGGTTGCACGCTGCCGGTAGTAGGTGACCGTCAACTCGTTTGGCTTCAGACCGACGGCTCGGTTGCGCGTCAGCGGCGCCATGACGATGCGGTTCGGCAGGGCGAGATCGCCCATCTGGATCGGGTCGAACAGTGAAGGCATTGTGGTTCCTCAGGGTGATGTTGGTGAAAACGGTGCGACTCACGGGCTGCGGACACGTCCTCTAGTGGTCCGGCGCTCTCTGCCGCTTCAGACGCGAAAGATATCCACCTTGGTCTCGAGACACTTGCGCAGGCTCAGATCGGTCGCGCCGACGCCATACCAGCTTTCGGGTTTCTGATAGAAATCCAGTCCGCGCCCGATCTTGATGGTCCAGCCGTTGTCGATGCGGATCTCGCGGTCGTGCAGGTTGGGGTTGAGCTTGACCTCAAGCACCACGTCCAGTTCAAGCAGGCTTTGCTTGAGGTCTTCCAGCTTGTCGGTGATGTCCGCGAGTTGGGTCTCATGGTCGTAGCCGGTGATCAGCAGGATCTGCTTGACCGTGCCGGGCTTGAGGAGGGTCTCGCAAACGCGCACGACATTGGTGATCTGGTGCGGAAGACGGATGTAGGGATCTTCGATGACGACCGCCTTGGCGCCCTCCAGATAGGGTCCCAGGATCGACTCGTAACTGTAGCCGATCGCGCCGTAGGTGATGGTGTAATGCTGTTCCTTGGGGCCAACGGTCGCCGCTGGCTCCGATGATTGCGCGGAGGGCGCCTCGGGTGCGATCGGCGTCGGTTTCACGCCCGGTGGGTCAAGCGGGGTCGGCAGATCCTGTGTGGCCCCGGCCTTCGCGCCGAGGCCGCCCAGACGCCGGCGCGCAGGCTGCTGGGTCGCGAGTGCATCCTTGGATTCCGGGCAGAAGACGACGATTTCCCCACCGTCCGCGTTGAAGTAGGACAGGTTGATGAGCGCGAACTCGTCGTCCGGCTTGCGTTTGTTCATCTGTTCCTTGACGCGCCGGCGGCACTCGATCGCGTAGGCGACATAGTCCTCGAATTCGCCGTCGGTCGGGGCCCCATTCGGATGCAGGATCTTCAAGAAGGCACAGACGGTCTTTTTGATGCCTTTCTCGTCGCGTCCCTCGATCGCCTGACCCAGACGGATGCGCTTGCCGACCTCCTCGTACCGATTGCTGTGCTTGAACTGATGGTGGAATGCCTCGGCCAGATAGTCGGTCTGAAAGAGCTCTTGCCCGAGCCATAAAACCCGGAGAGCCAGACCGCGATCTCGATCAGCACCTCGGCGTTCTCGACATCGCCTCCATCGATCGCCGCGGAGATGGCTTCGAGCAGCTTGAGGAGCTGGGTCTCGATGCTCTCGGTGACGATGTATTCCGAGATCTCAGTCTTCAGCCGTGCCGCCTGCGAGACGTCGTAGGTGATGACCTTCTCGATGGTGCGGTCGATGGCCCTCGCAGGGTCGAACAGGCTGCGGATGGTCGCGTGGTGTTCCATAGGGGTCTGCTCTGCGTTCATCCGCCGACATGGACGGAACGGTAATTCCCATCTGGCGGGTAGAAGCCAAGGAACTTCAGGCTCGTCTTGCCTGTACGGATCCCAGGGTAAAGGAAGATCATGGGCACACTCAGCCGCCCCTGGAGTTTGCTTTCGATGGCACCGATGCGCAGGTACTGATGCAAGGCTTCCAGATCCGTGACCAACAGGAGGGCATTCGGTTGACCGTCCAGCCGGTCGAGCATGCTCTCTAGATGCTGCAACAGACCGTCCTCGCGGGTCAGGATGTCGGCGATCGACTCCGAAGTGCGCGCCCAGTCGAGCGGGGCGAGCTGATCCTGCGCCAGGCAGAGCCCCCACAAGGGGTCGGCCTTCAGCAAGGTCCAGATCGCCTCGGCGAGCGAGTAGCGGTACACCTGCCATCCATCCTGTTGCAACTTGGCGACCCAGGCCGGTGTTTGGCGCTTCACCGCGAGGATCTGTGTGGGCGGAAAGACCAGGTAGTAGATCGGCTCGAAGCCACCATGCCCGATCTCCCGGCCATGGCGGATCCGCTCGCGCAGCTCGTCGAAGTCAGCCTTCAGTGAGGACATCGCAAAGGGTCTCCAGCGTGGGATGCGTCCAACTGATCCGCACCACCTCGCCCGCTGACTGGACGATCATCAGCCCGTGACGGGCGAGCCGCTTGAGCCGGTCGAGGACCTCCTCGCGGGTCAGCCCGAAAAGCGCCCAATCCGGATGCGAGAGCAGGGCGTTGTCGCCGACACCGGCCAGGTGCAGATCGTATGCGAGGTAGGCCGCAACGGGTGGTGTGATGCGATAGGGCAGGAACCGGCGGGTGGAGCGCCGTCCAGCTTCGAGCAGGCCGAAATCGGCGCAGCATGCGGTGAGGTAGCCGGCGATCCGCTCCACCGTCTTGTCCGACCAGCGCTTGATGGTCTTGCCGTCGTCGATCGCGCGTTCGACAAAGACGCGAGCGTGTGGATTGCTCAAGGTCGTTGCGCCACTTTCGTAACTGGGCCAATAGAGCTCACGGATGAAATCCGCGAGGATCAGGTTGGCCCGGCTGCTGTAGATCAGAAAGAGCTGCGATAGGTCAACATTCGGCCAGGTGCTGGCGAGTGCCTTCAGCTGCCTCGCCGGCGCACCCTCGGCGATGAGGTAACGCGGGGCGAAGCACTCAGCGACGAGATTGCGCAACCGTCTGGCGCTCATCGTCGGAAAGCGGCCGGACGCTAGCGCGATGCTGTACAGCTCGCCTGAACGCATGCCCGGCGACCAGAGTTCGAGCAGTGACTTCGTCTCTTCGATGACCCCACCACCCGCGGCCAGCTGGGTCGTGTAACGGCGCTGTTCGACCACCTCATCCGATCCGTTCAAGGGGTCAAGTAAGGATAGGCGCGGATGCCTTGGCTGAAGGCCGACCGATAGACCTCCGCAATCAGTCCTAAGGTCCGTTCGGATGCAAGCTCCGCGATGGTCCCAACCCTGGTCGGTCCGTCACTCGCCGGGCGCCCGGCGATGGCAAGACGGCTCAAGGCGTCCAATGCCGCCTCGCGGCTCTGCGTCAAACACGCGCTGATGGTTTCGCCAACGTCGCCCTGCATCAGGCCATGGAGATCCTGCTCGATCTCTTCGGGCAAGCGGAACAGATGGAAACCGTCGACGTTTAGATGCTCGTCATGCAGACGACGCGCGGCCTCGCAGACCCCATGGTAGCGCGCGAGACCAGCCGTCTTGATGAAGACCGGCCCGAGGAACGGCCGACTGCTGGGTTCGTGGAAAGCCGTTTCCCACCAATTGCACTGCGCACGCTCACCGAGGTAGCCAACCAGCAGCCGCGCTTCCAGGAGTCTTGTACGATCCGGTTTCCTCATCGCCTCTCCATTTCGGTCCTAAAATCGTGTTCGGCTCCGCGATCGACACCCCACACCCGGCGGGTTCGGCCATCGACATCCTGTTCACAATGCCTTTGAGCATAACACCCAGAGTTCCGCGCCGACGCCAACCTGCTTGACCTCCGTCAAGTCTTCCCCCGGACGCGGCGCGGTGACCCCGTCGAAACCATGCCCTGCCGCATTCGTGACCTCCGAGCGGGTTGGGCGATGACCCACAAGAGCCGGTGTCGTGCTGGGCCTCATGGCGCCTGCCGTGCGGATCAGGAAAAAAGACCAAGTATTTTACTGAGTATTTCCCACGTGGTGTTTGTAGGATTCGTTGAAAGGGGCGGTTGCAGGCTGCAGATCCGACTCGTCAGCAGCTCTGACTCCTTCAACCAATGACCGAATGAGGTGTTCCCATGAGCGATGAAGTCTTGCAGAAACGGAACCGTTGGGCCTTCTGGACCGCCGTGGCCATCTGTCTGGTACCCCTGGTGCCCTACGCCATCCTCGGCGGATCCTGATCGCTCAGCCGTGCGCCGCTGAGCGCACGCGCACCAGCACACGGGGCCAACTGGCCCCGTGTGTCGTTTTGGGGATCAACGCCCTCCCCCTACCCGTCTCTTCACTTCCTCCCCGTCTGTTCGGATCGTCCCTCCTTGCAACTTGGCGGGGCGGATGGTCGGCGGAACCAAGATTTGGTCCGCTACGGCATTCCTGCGCAGACGCTCCGGGGTCGCCGCCTTCGCGATCCCCGGTCCGTTGTCGCGGATAGTCAGCCAGGCGACCCCGCCGTTGCGACCAGCCTTGACCGACAATCGGGGTGGCTCCGGGGTCGTCTGCATGGCATCCAAGGCGTTTTGCACCAGGTTCATGAGCACCTGATGAATATGACCGGGATGGCCCTCCACCATCAACTCATCGGGCAGGTCGAGCGTCGTTACCAGCTCCCGCTGAGCTCCTTTCGTCATCCAGTGCAGCGCGGTCGCGATCAGATGAACCAGATCGAAGCGTGTCGAGTCGCCTTGCTGCCCAGAGGAGAAGCAGCGTCGATCCTGGACCAGATCCCGGACCCGTTCAGCACCCTTAAGGGTCCCTTTGATGAGGGGATCGAGGTCGAGCAAGAGCCGATCGATCCGCAACTCGCTCTTCAACGCCTGGAGTTCGGGAGAGGGTCCATCGGCGTCGACCGCCGCGCATTGACATCCTCGCCGCCCTGAAGGACGGCGGTCACCTCATCCAACGACAGGTACAGCGCCTCGACGCCTTCTCGGTTGAAGCGCCCGCCTCGGGTTGCAGCGCCTGCGCCGCTGGTTGGCCGGCTGGCCCACTGCGGGCTAAGCGCCCGGAATAACGTGCTGCCGGGGGGCAGATCGCAGAGGATCAACCGACGAACCCGGTGCCGATGGACTCCAGGTAGCCGATCGCATCCGCGGTCCGGCCTTCCTGTACCAGTTGCAACAGGGTCTTGTGACGGAACGCGGGAATGGGTTCGTTCTTGACCAGGAAGATGGCGCGTTGCGGGTCCGGCTGCACCGCCGCCGCGGCCGACAACACGCGCATCAGGTCACGCAGTGCGGATATACCCAGGCGGCTTCGTGGTGATCGAGCTTGCCGCACAGCGCGCCAAGGAGAACCTCGACACCCACGGTTGTCTCTCCCGGTTTCTGGGGCCGGATGTGGCACTGGTGCCGATGCCCCGAAGTTCACTGATCAAGGAGGTCGCGGGTCGGATCACCTATCGTCAAGGTCACCTGCATCGCGACCCCTAAAGCCCGGACGTCTCGGCTTGGTCCGATAACCTGCGCATGCGCTATCATAACTATACTTTTATACAGCTCAGGTCATCCCTCATGTCTCGATCCGATGTTGTCGTCCGTGCCGTAAGCCCAGCGCGGTTTGATCCGGTGCGTCCGGCATGCCGATGATCATGCACGCCTGCACGCGCGATCCACCGCCCTGCCCGCTCCCGCTCTTCCAGTCGCGCATCCCGGCCGGCTTTCCCTCACCAGCGGATGATGAGCTCGAAGGGACCATCGATCTGAACGAGCAGTTGATCCGCCATCCAGCAGCGACCTTCTTCCTGCGGGTGAAGGGCGATTCCATGATCGGCGCCGGTATCCATGACGGTGATCTGGTCATCGTGGACCGTGCGCTCAATGCGAAGTCGGGGTCGATCGTGGTGGCCGCGGTTGATGGTGAGCTGACCCTGAAGCGGCTGAAGATCGCCGGTGGTCGGGTCTGGCTGGTGCCGGAACACTCCGACTTTGCGCCGCTGGAGCTCCGCGGCGAGATGGACCTGGTGGTCTGGGGCGTGGTCGCCCATGTCGTGCATTCGTTTTGATCTCAGACCCGCTTGGCCGCTGTGAGGCGTGGCACGGGCAGCACGGCGTTTGGCTGTCCCAGGCCGTTGATTCTGCTAGTCTTGAACCGTTCCAAACAGGGGTGTAAGCTCAATCTCGTGAGAGCCGTGACAGCCGAACACAAAACGCGAACTTTCGCGAGCCGAAGGTTCGAATCAGAGACCCGTTCTAAAGGGGATTAAGACAGCGAAATCCGTGTTTCCCAAATTTTTGGGAAACTGTTCGAATCAGAGACCTGTCCCAGTGGGATGAAGACGGCGCCAACGGGCGCCGTTTTGCGTTGATGCCGAAGCGGACGGGTGAATCCTGGTCGCGATGGCGCTTCTCGGGGGGACAACGCACAGGGCACTGATTGCACTCTGGACCGTCTCTTAGCCAAGGTGCTTTGGGCGATCCCTTAGCGCTCCAGCGGCAACCGCTTTGCGAGCAGATCCCATTTCTTCAGGTTGAACTCACCCTCGCTGAGCACGCCTTCGCGCTCCAGCGCCTTCAAGCCGCGCAGCAGCTGGATCAGGTCCTGGACCCCGGAAGGTGCGCCGGTGAGCCGTTGCTTGAGTCGCGCAAGTTCCGCGTCGGAGAGGATGCCCTCGCGGTGCAGTGTGGCGAGCGCGGTGAGTTCGTTGGCGAGGCTGACAGGGGTGCTTGAAACACCCGTGTAGATGGCGTCGAGGTCGTTGCGGATGGCCATCTCGTCGAGTGGGGGCCGGCGCGGTTTCGTGTGCCGGTCGTTGTCCTGCTGGACGGCGGCGGCAAGGTCACGGCCTCGCTGGAGGGCCGCTTGGCGCAGGGTGGTGTTGGTGGGGTCGGCGGCCAGGGCCTCGAGGGCGTCTCGATAGGCCGCCTTGGCGACCGCGTAAGCCTGGCGCTCGGCAAAGGCTTTGAGGATCGCGAGCGCGAGGAACGCGCCGAGGATAAGCCAAACCCAGATGCTGCTTTCCATATTGCTGTTCCTGTTTCCGCGGGCCAGCCGTCGTCTTGCAAATGAGTCGTTGCTCCCGCTTGGGGTGGCCGGCCGTGCGGGTGTCGGGCATGTTCCGCATCACCCGATGGGCAAGCCCGCTTCGGCGATCGCCGCAATCAGCTCCGGCCCCTCGTTGCGCACGTTTCCGACCGCCCGCGTGACTGGGTGGAGCGCGAGCCGCTCGTCCGGACAGGGGCCGAGCAGGTTGCTCGTGGTCTCGGGCGTACCCGCCGGATCGAGCCAGCGGGCCACCGCTTCGGGGGCGAGAATCACCGGCATTCGTTCATGGAGCGGCCGAACCCGTCCGTTGGCCGCGGTGGTGACGATGGTGAAGCTGTCGATGATCTCGTCGTCTTCGGTTCGTGTCCAGCGTTCCCAGAGACCAGCAAAGGCCAGAAGGATGCCGTCGGAGGCATGGATGTAGAACGGCTGCTTCCCCTCGGGACGCTTCGCCCATTCGTAAAACCCGTCGGCCGGAACGATACAGCGACGCTTGCGGTAGGCCGTGCGGAACGAGGGTTTCTCGGCCAGGGTCTCGGCGCGAGCGTTGATCAGACGGCTGGCGATCGTCTCGTCTTTCGCCCAACTCGGGAGCAGACCCCAGCGCAGCGCATGGATGACCCGCTCGCCGCTCGGGCGTTGGCGGATGACCGGTAACCACTGCAGTGGCGCGGCGTTGTAGCGAGGATGGTGTTCGCTGATCTCAACGGTGGCCGTGAAGACCTGCGCCAGGACCTCGGGCGTGGTGAACTGGACATAACGACCGCACATGCGACGACTCCGGGCTAGGTCTCAGGTCCGCACCACCGTCAGGGGCGCGGCTGGCTCCTCCGCAGGGGCCGGGGCAGCGTTCCACTCCACCGGCTTGCCCTTGAGGATCAGTTCCACCGTGCGGGCATGGCGTGCCAGATGCTCGGCGTTTTCCAGAATCCGGTCATCGGCATCGGCGGCCTTCTTGTCAGCAGTGCGCAAGCGTTCGACTCCCACGGCGGTCTTTGACGATATATTCGACCGTGATCATGGTCGGGTCCAGTGGCGGGATGCGTGATAAGTATCATCCCATTGATTGAACGCTTCCGGGCGCTGGGCGACCGCGCCCAGCCATGCCTCTCGAGCAAGGTGATGCGTGTCCTCGATTCTGGAACGGATTCTGAGCGATGCGGCGCAGTTTGGTAGCGCTCGGGTCCAGTTCCTGGAGTTACTGATCACCCAAAAGCTCAAGGCGCTCTATCCCGATGACGACCGGCTGGACGCAGTGCGGGATTTGCTCGGGGAGCAACTCACCCACCCGGAAGCCACTCAGCGGATAAGCTCTGGTCGGTGGGTGAGAGGGCGGTGAGTCGGCCCGCGCTTGCGGATCTGTGGCCGGCGCTCTGGTTTGGCCAGTGGACGCATGTTGGTCAGGGCACGGCCTTTGGGTTGGGGGGTATCGGCTTGCAAGCTTGCAGGAGTCCGACAGATGAGGAAACGGTTGGAGAATCTGCCGCATGGAGACCTTGATGACACACGATGACCGCTTGGCCGCTTATACGGCGCTGGCGATCGATCAGCTGGAACATTTGCACTGAGACCCGCTTGTAGGTCTTGGGGCTTTTGCGAGAGGAAGAGAAGATGCGTAAGCAACACGATGCGTTCGTTCCGGCTGAGATCCCGTTCACTGGGAACATGAAAGACTGGGCGACGCGGGTGATCTACCGGGGGTACGGCGATCAGCTGACCGAGATCGTGGTGGAGAATGTCAGGAAGGATCTCCCCAAGAAAATGCGCCCGGGTTACAAGCCGAACCTGCCGCTGATTCGCTCGCAGCTTTACCACTCCATGCAGGAGAACGGGTGGTCGCAGAAGGAGGTGGAAATGATGGGGTTCACGCCGAAAGCCACGCCGAGAGTCAGGGGGGGGCGATGATGCGGACCGGAAAACTGATCGTCCTCGAGGGAATCGACGGCAGTGGCAAAAGTACGCAGGCGGTGGAGGCGGCTGAGTACCTGCGCAGCAGAGGACAGCCAACGTTGCTGGTCCGGGAACCCGGAGGGAGCGCGCTGGCGGAGGAGATCCGGCAGCAGGTGCTGGGCAGCTGGGACATGAGTCGGGCCACGAAAGCCTCGCTGATGCGGGCCACCGGTCACAATTTGTTTGCGTGATTGTCTAGCCGACATGCCGGATTCGGCGAGGTGTTCACATCACGTGCAAATTCGCTCCTGGCGCACGCATGCCCCACTGATCCTCCGCACGCTCACCCGCCTGACCGTCTACCCTAAAAGGCACCCATATTCGTTGTCCGGGGTGCCTCGTGCCGGTTTCGCTGCTTCGCTCGATCCTCGTTTTTGCTCTCCTCTCCCTGCTGTTCTTGTCTCTCGCCAACGCCGATCGCCTCTCGGGCCAGGTCGTGCGTGTCCTCGATGGCGATACCGTTGAGATCCTTGATGCCAATCGGCGCACCCAGCGATTTCACAGCGGGCTCTCGCAAGCTTGTGAAGCCAGGCAAGCGGGGGCCATGACCTCATGATGATGGCTCGCGGTGGGGGCCGGAGGGCCAGGGAGACAGGGATGTCACACCGCATTCCTCGCGGTGATCGACCAGGCGAGCGCTATCCTGCACGCGCGGTCAGCGGTGTATCGTCACGCCCTGGGTCGCAAACTGATGGTCAGAGTGTGGCGGCGCCCTCGCCGAGCCGATCAAGACCAGTGCCGACGGCGTCTTCATTCCCGTGCATAACGGACTGTCATGGCCGTACGCGCACGGTGGAGCATGCGGCTGGAGCAGTCAGGCCATTCGCCAGAGTGCATGGGACTCGGTTTTCGCCTGGGGGGATGCGTGTTGAGAGGTGGTGATGCAGCTGACGATTGATTGGTCGGTCACGGTAGCCGAGGTTTGTTTATTCCTCGTTGAGGGGGAAGACCCACTGCCGGAGCTCGTCGCCTTGGAATACGATTTGAGCCAGGGGCCGCGACCGATCCGCGCCATCGCGTTGCAGGCAAAGGGTTTATCCCCTCCACAACGCGACCGTCTGATGCGCCTAAGCTACCATGAGGGCGCTCCGGGCTGCTTCACCAAAACCATCCCGACACGCCGCGCGGTGCGGTTCTCCATGACCGAGAAATGCAACTACAGGTGCTTCTTCTGTCACGAAGAAGGTCTGGAGATGGCGCGCGTTCGCCAGGATGCTCACGAGCAGCAGGTCTTCCGTGTGCTCGATCAACTGAAGGCGCTCGGCTACAACGATGTCACCTTCACGGGCGGTGAACCACTGCTGAAATGGAAGCAGATGGTGTCTTACCTGAATTATATGCGGCGGATCGATTACCGACCGGATATCAAGGTCGTCAGCAACGGGCTGGCCTTGCGACAAGAGTTCCTGGACGTGTTGCAGGATGATCCCGGTCGCATTCGCTTCAATATTTCCATGCACAGCCTCGATCCGGTCCTGCATGACCGGATCATTCACCAACTCTCCGATCGTCCGTCGCGAAGGCATCAGGATCTGACCCGCATTCAGGCTCGGCGATGGATCGCCGGCATTTACGGCCTTCGAGTACGTGCATAAGTTGGCGCGCAACAGCTACGACCATCATGCGATGGCCATTCTGCAGCACCACCGCATCGATCCCGACGGTTCAGGGCGCATGGACACGGCATTCGAGTGCGACGGCGCGCGCGTGGCGTCGGTCGACGCCTATGTCGCGGAGATGGAGCGCCAGGGTTTCGCGGTCATCCTGAAAGCGGACTGGACAATCGATTACTACGCGGCGTTGGGGGCGTGCACGTCCGCTCTGACCATCAGCATCGGCACCACGCCTGGACGTTCCGCGGCGTTGCTGCGCAGCAACCGCCCACTCCTCGGCGCACCCGTTCCACTTCGCACCTTGACGCAGACGGTCCCCGCTTGGCTGGCGGAGGGCGACGCTGAGTGATCCGTGGTGCGCGATCACCGACGGACGCTCACCACCCCGCCGGTCAGCGGATAAGCTCTGGTCGGCGGGTGTGAGGGTGGTGAGTCGGCCCACGCTTGCTTGATCGCGAGGATCGCGCCGTAGGTCAACAAGGCGCCCACGGCCACCACCGACGCCACCGGCACCACCACGGGTGCGGCCACGATCGTGGTCGTGGTGGTGGTGAAGCCGAGCAAGCCGGCCAGACCGCCGGCCGGGACGGTGGTGGTCACCGCCGTGGGGATCGTGGCGATGGTGAGGGTTCCGGCTCCGGTGGAGCCGAGCGTGGCGGTCACGGCGGTCAGCAGGGCTTTTGCATTCATTGAGGTGTCTCCCGGGTTGATCTTCCAAGCAATGACCGTGTCAGCGACCCGGTGATTAAACCGTACAGGGGGCATTGCGTCGGCGATGGCAAGCTTGTGACGGCGCTGAGGGGTGCTGTGGGGTGTTGTCTTCCGGCACACTGCACCAGGTGTCGGTGGCGTGCCGCTCGGGGATTGGTGCCTAGCCATCTGGGCGCGGCCTCGACCAAGGGCCGATCGATGCCTCGTCCTACCGAATTGAAGGAGCTCTGACGACCATGACGACCTACTTTGTTTCCCGCCATCCCGGTGCCCGCGACTGGGCTGCGGAGGAAGGCCTCACCGTCGATGCGGTGATCGATCACCTTGATCCGGCGATCATCGAACCCGGGGACATCCTCATCGGCTCGTTGCCGGTGAACCTCGCGGCCGAGGTTTGCGCGCGCGGGGCGCGTTATCTGAACCTCTCACTCGATCTGCCGGCCGCCTGGCGTGGGGTGGAACTCTCCGCCGAGCAGATGCGGGCTTGCGGGGCGCGCGTCGAGGAATATCGCATTCAGCGACTGTCGACCTGATCGGGTCCATGACGGTGGCGACCGGCGAGCAGCGTCGGCCAGACCAAGGGTGCCTCGAGTTGCGACAACGGGTACCCGCTCGAGCGGTTCATCTGGCGCCACGGCGCACAACGCCTGGATCACGTCCGCATGACAGGCGCTCGCTCCCGGTGTCGTGCTCGTGGATTCTCCCCTCGAATGACCTCGATCATTGGCCGCTGGCGTCTGTGGGTTGATCCTGTGCGATGCCTCCCAGGCAGTCGCGCGCGCTGCGTGCCGGCGCAAGTTTGCAACGACGGCAATCGGAGGCCAGGGGCATCGTGATCATTGCGATTGCCGAAGAGCCATTGGGTGCCGCAGCAAGATGACCACCATGAAGATACACATTGCGCTGGTTTCGGCTCAGATCCTTGCCAATCTGATCCCCATCCTCATGGAGCGGCCGGATCGGGTGCTTCTGATGGTTACCCCTGAGATGGCCGCGCGTCGTCTCGAACGGCGTCTTGAAAAGCTGCTCAAGGAGAAGGGCATCGGGGTGAAGCTGTGCTTGGACGCACCCGATTCCGGTTTGCGCGAGATCAAGGCGTATGCCGATACGCTGGCCGATCAGCTCATTGAGGAGCAGGCGGACGCTGACATTGTCCTCAATGCCACTGGCGGCACCAAGCTGATGTCGTTCGGATTCGTCGAAGCGTTTCGCGGGATTGCCAGTCATATCCTCTACACCGACACGGCCCATCGGCGTATCGAGTATCTGCCCAACGCGCAGGCGTCGCTGCCTGAACCGACACCGATGGGCAACGTGCTCGATGTGCCTTTGTATTTGGCGGCCCAGGGGTTTCGGTTCCGTCGAGCGGCGTCCGATGAGGACAGCTGGCGTGAGGCCGTGAGTCAGCGTAAGGCCACCTGCAAGTTTTTCGGCAAGCATATCGCCGATCCCTATCTGCAAAATTTCGTGGGCGCGATGAACCGCCTGGTCGACCGGGCGCTGGACAACATTCCGGGCACCTACGAAGACCGGCTGGTCGCGCCAGACCAAGCCTTCGAGACCGTTCCCTTCGGGATCTGGGCTCAGGCGCTGGGCGAGCTGGTGAACGCGGGGCTGATCACCTGGCAGGATGGCTCGCCGGAGGTCACCTTCGCCAGTGTCGAGGCCGCGCGCTTCGTGCGTGGTGGCTGGCTGGAGGAATACGCCTGGCACACCGTCAAGGATGCCGGTGCCTTTGATACGCGGCTTGGTGTCGAGGGCGTCTGGGCCGACACGCGCAAGACCATCAACGAATTCGATGTCCTGGCTTGCCACATCAATCAGCTATTGTTCATCGAATGCAAGACGCCGCGGATCAGTTCCACCAACGAGAACGAGATCGTCTACAAGATCGATAGTTTGAGTCAGGATGCACGGGGATTGTTTGGTGCGACCTGGTTGCTCTCCGCCCGCAAGCCCACGGATGTGTTGATCGAACGGTCCAGGCAAGCGGGCGTCCGCTTGATCGGTCCCGATGAGCTGGCTCATTTACGCGAATGGGTGCTCGAGTGGCTTGCGGGCCGAGGCTGAATGGGTTCAGCGTCCCGCCGAACCCGGCCTGCAAGCTTGCAGACCCGGTGAGTCGGCGCGTTTCCGCGCACCATGCCTCCGCTCCCGACTGGACCTCCCTCAAGGACATCACGCATGCTCTCACCCACCCCCCGTCGTATCCTCCTGGCCGTCACCGGTCTAACCCCGCAGATCGTCACCGAGACGCTCTATGCCTTGGCTTGCCGGGGCGCGGATACCTGGATTCCGCACGAAATCCACCTGATCACCACCGCCACTGGGGCGAACAATGCCCGACTGAACCTGTTGGCCGGCGAGCGCTGGTTCCATCGGCTGTGCGAGGACTATGCCCTGCCGTCGATTGCCTTCACCCCTGAGCACATCCATGTGCTGCGGGATGCCGAGGGCCGGCCGCTCGACGACATCCGCACCCAGGGCGATAACACTCTGGCGGCGGATGTCATCACCGAGACCCTGCGACAGTTGACCGCGGACCCCGCCAGCGAGCTTCATGTCTCGATCGCCGGGGGGCGCAAGACCATGGGTTACTACCTCGGCTATGCGCTCTCGCTCTATGGGCGTCCCCAGGATCGGCTCTCGCATGTGCTGGTTTCCGACCCCTTCGAGACCAACCGCGACTTCTACTATCCGACCCCCTACGAGCATCCGATCCACAGTCGCCGGGGTGAGAAGGAGATCACGGTCGATGCCCGCAACGCGCGCGTGGATCTGGCGGATATCCCGTTCGTGATGCTGCGCGACGGTCTGCCCGAACGACTGCGCACCGGCCAGGCGAGCTTCACCCGCGTGGTGGCCACGGCCAATCGCGGGCTGCAAGCGCCGGGGTTGGTGTTGGACGTGACCCGCCGTGAGGCGTGGGCTGATGATGAAGGGCTGGGACTGAGCGAGACGGAGTTTCTGATCCTGCTGTGGCTCGCGGAGCGTGCCGTCCGTGGCGAGCGGGCCACTGACTGGTCCGCCCAAGCTCTGGCCGAGGAGTTCCTGGCCCTGGCCGGTCAAGTGCTCAACACCATGAGCGGCGCCTATGAGCGCATCGAGAAGGCGATCACCGAGCGCAAGGCCATCACCATCCGCTGCGCCAAATACTTCGAGCCGCACAAGTCGCGGATCAACGGCAAGCTGGAGACGGTGCTCGGTGCGCGTGCGGCTGAGCGATATCAGATCGTCACCGCCAAGGACGGCGAGCGGGTCACGGTGTTCCTGCCACTCAAACCCGAGCAGATCACCATTCAGCGCACCTGAGTGGTCCGTAACGTCGTGCGGCGCTGCGATGTCGTGGCGAGACGGTGATCACTTCGCCGTCTCGCCAGTCTCCTCGAGGTCATTCCAGATGCTGGATCCTGATCCCTTCCCAGTGTGCCTGGAGATGCTCGGCCACCAGGCGCCGGTGACAGTGGCGCGGACTGGCTTCGCTGCACAGCAGACAAGCCCCGTCGAACAGCGCGGGGTCAAGGGTCGTGCTGACCTGCCGCTCGTTGAGCAGCGCACGGAACTGACGTTCATAGACGCCCCAATCGCCACCCTGTTTCTTGTAGTCATCGAGCAGGTGCGCCGTGGGGGCGAGCTGCGGCACCTCCTGATAGCCGATGCCGCCGAGGGCCTGGAGGAAGAAGCGCAGATCGTCGCGCTTGGCGAAGCCCGCTAACTGCGAGCGGTTGTTGAGGCGCACGTCCAGCACGCGCTGGACGCCGTGGTCCATGAGCAGGCCGAAGAAGCGCTCGGCGTTCTTTTGGGTGAAGCCAATGGTATAGAGGGTCATGGTTTAGACTCCGCGTCGTGAAGCTCATCCGGGCAATAGGCCAGGCTCACGCACACGAAGCTGTCGGGGTGCGACGCGGCCACGCCATCCGGGCGCCCGGCACAGGCGGCCTTGAGGTCGGGGTCGGTCACGGCCAGATCGTAGGTGACGTCCTGGTGGATGAAGCGGGCGCGCAGCTGACCCGAGGCCACATGCAGTGCGACGCTCACCGGGCCGATCAAGATCAGCGAGTGGTCCAGGTCCGCCAGACGATTTTGGGGCACGCGGTCGTTGCACCCGCGGAACGACGAGAAGCCGTTGATCCACAGGGTCGCGTCCGGGTCGACCAGGTGGGACAGCCCCGCCGCGTTCAGCCGACCCACCCGGGTCCAGTCGCGCTGGGGGTGGATGAGGTGATTCTCCGACTGGAAGTCGCACGGGGCCGGGTGGCGCAGCGGGACCTTCACCAGGTCGAGCAGGGCGGGTGTGGTGCCGTCGGTGAGCGTCTGGTCCGTGAGCGTGAGCGCGCCGGTGGGTTGGGCGCTGACGGGACGAACCCAGCCCCCGACGTGGCCGTTGGTCAGCCGCTTGCCAGCCAGACAACGACCGTTGTGCTTGCAGGAATTGGCCAGAATGACGAGGGTCTGTGCTTGGGTTGGGTTGGCCTTCATGGGACAGCGACGCCTCGAGTCGATCCGTGATGATGGCGTGCAGTCTGCCCAGCTCGGGCACGGGGTGTCGGCGGTGCAAGCTTGTGGTGGGGCGGTCAATGTGTGTGACGATCTAGCCGATATGCCGGGATTCGACAGTGTGTTCACGTCACGTGCAGATCCGCTCCTCACGCACGCTTGACCCGCTGAGCTGCCGCCCGCTCACCCGCCAGACCGGTCGGCTGTCGGAGAGAAACATCATCCGCGCGGCCTTACCGTCGCTGATGCCATGGCGATTGAGGAAGGCTTTCAGCCTCGATCATGGTCGGGTCCAGTAGCGGGATGCGGAATCAGTATCACCCCATCGATCAATCCCTTTAGGGCGCTGGGCGACCACGCCCGCTACGATCCTGTCATGTGCGAGCGTGCGAGGACGATCTGTCTTGGGCCGCTGATCCGTGTCAATGCGGTCAGCCCCGGCTGGATCGAGACGGGTTCCTTTCAGAAGGCGTCTCGTCGGCGTTGCCTGGTTCACCGGCCAGCATCTGAGGGGTGATGCCAGCATGACGTGGACGATGATCGATGCGCAGTGAGTGTCGAGCTGATGTCTGGGCTGGAATATGGTACACTGGATGTGCCATTTCCGCAGACAGCTCGCCAGCAACCTAGAAAGAATCGTGCCAAGTGCTAACTCGAAGGACCCCATTTGATACCCCCAGCGGACCCTTGCAAGCGCTTGAGTCCTATGCGATTCTGGGAAGTGCCGGGGTCCGGACACCTACCTGATGAAGAAGGTATTGAGACGCCGGAGCCAGTCCCCGACGCACGACGCCCTGGTCCGGACACCTACCTGATGAAGAAGGTATTGAGACAATTACTCCAATACGCGGGGGTCTTCCCCCGCTTGGTCCGGACACCTACCTGATGAAGAAGGTATTGAGACGAAGCTTTTCTGATGCAGTCTCTTTCTACCGGAGTCCGGACACCTACCTGATGAAGAAGGTATTGAGACAGTCCGAACGAACATTCCATACCTGCAAGGCTCGTCCGGACACCTACCTGATGAAGAAGGTATTGAGACTTAACTTCACCTGCTTGAAATGAAGTTAAATAAGGTCCGGACACCTACCTGATGAAGAAGGTATTGAGACACGCGCGTGCGTTCCATTGCAACGCTGTGAGTGGTCCGGACACCTACCTGATGAAGAAGGTATTGAGACCACACTCGGGTGCGCAAACCAGCCCGAGCGTTCCGTCCGGACACCTACCTGATGAAGAAGGTATTGAGACGGTGGGCCTGGCGCTGAGTAGAGAGTGTCAGCTCGTCCGGACACCTACCTGATGAAGAAGGTATTGAGACATCGGTCCACCGTCCTACACGCCCACCACCCGCTGTCCGGACACCTACCTGATGAAGAAGGTATTGAGACCCACCAGGGTATGCCGATTCATCCTCGATTCGGTCCGGACACCTACCTGATGAAGAAGGTATTGAGACCCTCACCTTACCGCCCAACTGATATTCCTCGACAGTCCGGACACCTACCTGATGAAGAAGGTATTGAGACTAGATCACATCCGCGCTTTCTGCTCCAGCTTTTGGTCCGGACACCTACCTGATGAAGAAGGTATTGAGACCCCCATTTCCGACGCCCCAGACGGACGAGCCGTGTCCGGACACCTACCTGATGAAGAAGGTATTGAGACCCTCACCTTACCGCCCAATTCATACTCCTCCACCGTCCGGACACCTACCTGATGAAGAAGGTATTGAGACCTCTATCCCGAAGCCTGCCATTATTAACTTCGCGTCCGGACACCTACCTGATGAAGAAGGTATTGAGACGGCGGCATTGCTCAGCGCCTTTGCTGATTGTGAGTCCGGACACCTACCTGATGAAGAAGGTATTGAGACCATCTGTACGCCCTTCACGAGGTGCAGGTGAACGTCCGGACACCTACCTGATGAAGAAGGTATTGAGACTAGATCACATCCGCGCTTTCTGCTCCAGCTTTTGGTCCGGACACCTACCTGATGAAGAAGGTATTGAGACCCCCATTTCCGACGCCCCAGACGGACGAGCCGTGTCCGGACACCTACCTGATGAAGACCACAGATAGGTTCGGTAAAGAGACCCAACCTGAGGGGATTGAGACGGCGCCCATCAGGTGCCGTTTTGCGTGACAGCACGGCCTTCTCGATTGAATCTTGTGACCGGTCACACGCTGTTTTCGTGATTGTCTAGCCGAGATGCCGGAATCGGCGAGGTGTTCACATCACGTGCAGATCCGCTCCTCACCCATGTATGCCCCACTGATCCGCCGCACGCTCACCCGCCTGACCGTCTACCCTAAAAGACACCCATATTCGTTGTCCGGGGTGCCTCGTGCCGGTTTCGCTGCTTCGCTCGATCCTCGTTCTTGCTCTCCTGTCCCTGCTGTTCCTCTCACTCGCCAACGCCGATCGCCTCACAGGCAAGGTTGTGCGTGTCCTTGATGGCGATACTGTCGAGATCCTTGATGCCAATCGGCGCACCCAGCGATTTCACAGCGGGCTCTCGCAAGCTTGTGAAGCCAGGCAAGCGGGGGCCGTGACCTCATGATGATGGCTCGCGGTGGGGGCTGGAGGGCCAGGGAGACAGGGATGTCACACCGCGCTTCTCAGCGGTGATCCCGCCTAGAGTCGTGCGGAGATGACGCCGGATCGTTCCGGCGCGCAGACAGGGAACCGCATGGATGGCAACCCCTCAGGTGCTGCTATGCCCTTCAGAACTGATTCGGGATGCGAGGCTTTCCACAAAACGCCGATTCCCCCATACTTGACAGTGTTAGCTCGGGACTGGCGTGTCTGACACGCAGTTTCGCCGACAGCGGCGCATAACAAAGAGAACGCGCTATAGGATCGTGCTGCCATGGAGCTGCTTTGAATATCCCACTGCTCGGGCGATGTCGCGGTGTGTGCGCCGCGGTCGATCCGTTGCGATGGTTTGGATCCGCTGATGCACGTTGGCCCGACGTGCCTGGTGAGCGGTTGCGTCGCACCCCTTGCGTTAGGTTCCAGTGGTCTGGTGATCGTGGTGTGCCGCGCCAGAGTTGCACCGATACCATCCTGCTCAAGCCCACGTCGAGATGGAGGCCCTCGAGCTCCAGTCCCCGCGCGCCATCTATTCCGTCTCGACGCCTCGCCAGGCGCTGCGCGCCAAGACAGCCTGTTCGAACGCGACAGTCTTCCGTTCCAGCCCCTCAACGCGGTGATCGACCAGGCGTGCGCTATCCTGCACGCGCGGTCAGCGGTGTGTCGTCGCGCCCTGGGTCGCAGACTGATGGTCAGAGTGTGGCGGCGCCCTCGCCGAGCCGATCAAGACCAGCGCCGACGGCGTCTTCATTGCCGCGCGTAACGGGCTGTCATGGCCGCGCCCGCAAGCTTGCAAGCGCGGACACGGCCAGCCTGAACAGGAACACTGGGGCCCTATGAGCGCACGGGACCACAGATCGCGACACACTCAGGAGCACGATTGACTATGGCGGTTTATCTTTGCACCTGCGGCACCAGCGCCGCCAAGAAATTGTTCGGTCAGCCCACTCCGTTCAATGCTGCTTGGGTCGCTGAGCACGGCGGAGTCGAGGCGGCCGCCAAGGCGATCCACGACACGTTCCGCACGGCCCGCATGGACGATGACGTCGCGCTCAAGCGCGACCTGTCCGCCGAGATCCATTCGCTGGCCCGCATGGGGGTGAACGACAAGGACACGGTCGTGCTGTTCAGCTCCGAGACGGCCGACGGGCAAGCCTGTGCCGGGGCGGTCCAGCGCTATTTGGAGCAGGTCCGTGCGGGGATCGTCTGCCGGGTTGAGGTCGTGCCCGGTTTGCAGGTGACCGATGCGCACGCATTCCGCACCCAGGGTGTCCTCAACTTCACCAAGGCGGTGCTGGATGCGATCGATGCCAATGGCGCCGCTCAGTGCGTGCTCAACCCCACCGGCGGGTTCAAGAGCCTGGTGCCCTACACGGTGCTGATCGGCATGCTGCGCGGGGTGCCGGCCAAGTACATCTTTGAGCAATCCAGTGCGCTGATTCCGCTGCCGATGATGCCAGTGGAGTTTGCACGCTCGCGACTCGAACCGCTGCGCCCGCTGTTGGAGCGCATCCAGAATGAGACGGCGATCCCCCGCGCCGCTCTCGACCAAGCTCTGCCGTCGTTCGAGGAGCGCGAGATTCTGGAGTCACTGTTCGAGGACCAGGGCCAAGGACAGGTTAGCCTCTCGCCGGTGGGTTTTCTGGTCTGGGAGGAGCTGGAGCGTCCAACCGCGTTGGTGCCCTTCCTGTCGCGCCGTGCACTTGATGATCTGCTGAAGATCCGCGCCACTGAGGGCACGGCCCCGGATGATTACATCGCGCGCGCGGCCCGTTCTCCCGAGCAGCTGGCGGTCGGCAAACACGAGCCATGGAGCAACGGTTTGTTCTGGCTTAAGCGCGGCGAGCACACTCGCGACCGTTATCTGGTCTCGGTGGAAGGCTGGCGGTTATTGGTATGGCGCATCGTCGATCACGACGAATACGACCGGCTTCTCACCGAGAGTCGCAAACGCGATGTGGGGGCTCGCGTGGCTGCCGAGCGCCGCGTGCAATACGCCCCGTTTATCCGGATGGAACTGTACGAAGACTAAGCCGCGCAGATCACCACCTTACATGGAGAAACCGACATGCGTCGATCTAACCCCGGCCTCGATCCCGTCGCGGCTTTGAGTGCGTGGTCTGACACCACGGCCACCCACACCGATCCCTGGACCCATTACGCCTGCAAGCTGGTCACGCCGCTGTATGGCGGCGGGGTGCGGGAGGCGAAAGTCGATACGGGGATGCCGATCCGCGCGGCGGGTATTCGCGGTCAACTGCGCTTCTGGTGGCGCATCGCGTGCTGCGCGCCGGACGAGCCATCCCAGTCGATGTTTCAGCGCGAGGCGGCGATCTGGGGTGGGATCGCCAGTACTGGTCCCACCGCCAGTCAAGTCGCGGTTCGGGTCGAGCGGGTCTCCGGCGTGAAGGTTGAGCCGGCGTTCGTGTATCAAGCCAACCGTAACCGCCCGGGTGAGCTCCGAACCATGCCGGAGGCGGCCGATTGGGTCGAACCCTACGCCCTGTTTCCGGCGCGCGGCGAGCTGACCCAGGACAAACGTGACGTTGCTGTGACCCCGCATCGGTTGGCCCTGGCGGGTGTCGGCTTTCAATTGGGCATCAAATTCGGTCCCAAGCTCAGCCAGGCACAACGTGAGGAGGTCGCGACGGCGTTGCGCTGGTGGGCCAGCTTCGGTGGTGTCGGTGCTCGCACGCGACGCGGCCTGGGCGCGGTCCGCGTCGATGGGCTCGATCCCGTGACTGCGGAGGAGGTGCGCGCGAAGGGTGGGCAGCTGCGGTTGCGCCCCGCCACTAAGGCGGCGGACGCGGCCTGGAAAGCGAGCCTGGCGCGGCTGCGCGACTTTCGCCAGGCCGTGAATGTTGGGCGCAATCCGCCGAGTGATGAACCGAATCGTCCAGGCCGCAGCCGCTGGCCGGAGCCGGATACGATTCGGCTCCTGACGGGGCATCACGCACACGGCCATGCCCCCACGCATCCGGTGACGAACGCCTACCCGCGCGCAGCCTTCGGTTTGCCGATCGTGTTTCATTTCAAGGACGAGAACAAGGGCGAGCCTCCCCAGCAATTGTTGGTACCCGAGGGCGGGGATCGGATGGCCAGTCCGCTGATCCTGCGGCCCTACTGGAGCGGCCAGGCATGGCACCCGGCGGTCCTCTGTCTGCCGGGTTGGGCCGCGCGTTTGAGCACCCCGGTCGGCTTCGGCAACGGCCCATTCCATTGCGCCTGGCCCACCGATCCCGCCGAACGCGCTCGTCTGGCGGCGCAGATCAAACCGATGGATGGTCGCGGCGACGATCCGCTGACCGCGTTCATGGACTATTTCGAGCAGGACTGAGCCATGCCCCGTTATCTTGTGACCCTCTCGCTTGGCCCGGTGCAAAGCCTGATCGAGGCAGCGCGGCGCACCCGCGATCTCTGGTGCGGCTCTTGGCTGCTATCGGAGTCGGCGCGCGCCGCCGCCCAGGTGTTGCATCAAGCCCAACCTGGCTGTCTCATCTTTCCCTGTCCCGAGAAGCCGGATGAGGAGCTGCAGCCGCAACGGGAGCCGGGCGACAGTGCCAACATCGCCAATATCCTGCGCGCCGAGGTGGAGCTGCCGGATGCCACCGCCGCCCGCGCCCTGTGTGAACAGGCCAAAGAGGCCGCCGCCCGGCGTTTGTTCGAGCTGGGCGAGCAGGCGCGGCGCAAGCTCGGCGTCAAACTGCGCGCTGAGGTTTGGCAGGCGCAGATCGGTGACCTGCTCGAAGGGTTCGCCGCCTGGGCCGAGATCCCGGCTGGGGACGACGGTTACACCCAGGCCGGTGCCAAGCTCGGTGGGACCCTGGCCGCGCGCAAGGCGACGCGCGATTTCCGTCCCGCCGCGCCACTGAAAACACCGGGCCTGCCGAAATCCTCGCTCGATGGCGCGCTGGAAACCGTGTTGCCCGAACACTGGCACGAGGAGCATCGCGCCCGCCGTCAGCTCGGCCTCTCGCGTGGCGAGCAGCTCGATGCCTTGGGCGTGATGAAGCGCATGGCCGGCAACGTTGAGCAGTTCACGCCCTACTCGCGCGTGGCCGCCGATCCATGGATACGCTCGCTCGATGCCGACCAACAACGCGCTCTGAGCGCGGCCTATGAGCCCATCGTGCAGTCGGGGCTGGCGACCCGTGTCAGCGGCAATCGCGGCGCCTACGACGCGCTGCCCTACGACGCCCAAATGCTCTACGACTTCCGCCTCGACAATGCGCTGGCGGCCAAGGGCGAGGACGCGGCCGAGCCGGAGGAACGCGAAGCGCTCTTGAAGCTGCGCAAGGTGATGAGGTCACTGCCCGAGGCGGTGGGCGCGCCGGTGCCCTATGCGGTGATTCTGAAAGCCGATGGGGACCGCATGGGGGCCTTGTTGCAACAGGCCAAGCAGGCGAAGGATTCACGGGCGATCTCCCAAGCCCTGCATGGCTTTGCTTCCGATGTCCGGAGACTGGTACGCCAACACCACGGGCATGCCATCTACTCCGGCGGCGATGACGTGCTTGCCCTGCTGCCGTTGCCCGATGCCTTCGCCTGTGCGCGGACGCTGGCACAGGCGTTCGAGAAGGCGCTCGATCCGGTGGCCCGGTCGCTCGGACTCGAGGCCGCCGAGCATCCCACGCTCTCGGTCGGACTGGCCATCGGCCATCTGATGGAGCCGCTGGGAGCACTGCGCCAGCGCGCCGGTCGCGCCGAGCATCTGGCCAAGGGCGATACCGAGACGACGCCGCGCAATGCGCTGGCCATCGTGCTGGGGATTCGCTCCGGCGGTGAGCTGGAGTGGCGGGCCAACTGGAACGACGCCGAGGCGCTTGCTGAACTGGACGACTTCACCGCCGCTTATCGCGACGGCCAACTGCCCAGCCGCGTGGCCTACGATCTGCGCGCCATCGACCGGCGTCTGGCGTGGATGCGCGAGGATGACACTCCCGCCGCGCGCGGCATGCGCGAAGCCGAGGTCGCGCGGATGCTCGATCGCGCCCGCACGGCAGGAGACAGCCAACCGCTGGAGCAGGAGCACCGCGAGCGCATCCTGACGGCGTCCCGTTGTCCATCGCTGGCCCGGCTCGCCGATACATTGATCCTGGCGCGCTGGCTGTCGGCCCGCACCGCCGCCGATCTGGGAGTACGCGACCAATGAGCAAGAAGGGCAAGAAGCAACCCAAGCCGAATTACAGCAAGCAACAGCGTGCGCAGGCCAAGTCGAATCCCACTCAGGCCAAGCCCGAGATCGCCGTCGCCCGCGTGCAGCGCAAAACGCCCAAGTCTGCCGACCCCAGCCCGGTGGTGAGTCTGGAACCGTTGGCCCCACTGATTGTGCGCTCGGGACGTCCGTTCGACGATCAGGCCGGGGCCGATGCGCCGCGTTTCCCGCCGCCCTCGACCCTGGCTGGTTGTCTGCGCACGGCGTGGGCACGGGCCACGGATCAGGCGTTTGGTCCCGAGCTGGCTGAACTGTCCGTGGCCGGTCCGCTGCTTGCGCGGGTCGAGAGTACCGGAAAAACCTTGCGTCTGCTCGCCCCCAAACCGGCGGATGCCCAGTATTTCGGGCATGATCAGGATGCCAGGTGTCTGCGCCTGGAGCCGCGTGATTTCGAGAACGGCTGTGACGCCGATCTGCCCGAAGGACTGTGCCCGCTGCGGCTGTCCGAGACGGTCCAGGGCAAGGCGAGCAAGGGACCGACCTGGTGGGCTTGGGAGGATCTGATCGACTTTCGTCAGAACAAGACGCTGGACCACAAGGAACTGACCAAGCGCGGTTGGTCGCCGCCGGCCGGGGACCGGCGCACTCATGTCGCTATCGACGCCGCCACCCAAGCAGCTGAATCCGGCCGGTTGTTCCAGACCGAAGGACTGGATCTGGAGCCGGACAATCCGACGCTGCACCACACACTGAAACAGCAACAGGCCTCCGACCACTCCGCCTCGGGCACCTTGCGCCTGCTTGCGCACTGTGCTGAGCCGCTGCCCGCTGCGCTGGTGCATCTCGGCGGTGAACGACGTCTGGCGCGTCTGCGCCCGGAGCCGGAGTCAGCTTGGCCGACTCCGCCGGACACTTGGTTCCAGGACATCCACAGGTCCGGCGGTCTGACGCTGACGCTGCTCACACCCGGCGTGTTCCAGGCGGGCTATCGCCCCGGCTGGCTCGACGAGACGCTGACCGGCGAGCCGCCGATTGCCCCTGGTGTGCGGCTGCAACTGGTCGCCGCCGCCGTCGAGCGCTGGCAGCCCCATTCGGGTTGGGATCTGGCCCGTCAGGAAGCACGCCCGACCCGCAAGCTGGTGGGGGCCGGCGCCACCTATTGGTTCCGCCTGCTCGACACCCCCTCACCCGAGGCGCTGGCCCCGCTGTGGCTGGCCAGCCTGTGCGATCTGGAGCAGGACCAGCGCGACGGCTACGGTCTGGCCCTGCCCGCGCCCTGGACACCGCACGACTGACCCTGATGCTTCTGAATGGCTTGCCATAGGACGACACCATGCAACCACGACTCTTCCATCTGCATACCCTTTCGGCGCTCCACTGCGGTACCGGCCAGTCGGTCGGCGTGGTCGACCTGCCGATCGCCCGCGCCCGCGCCACCAACCTGCCGATCGTGCCCGGCTCCTCACTGCGTGGGGTGCTGCGTCAGGAGATCGGCGCTCTGGATGCCGACCTCGAGCGCGCGCTGTTCGGACCCGCCACCATCAAGGACAATGCCAGCAGCTTTGCCGGCGCGCTGGCCGTCGGGGATGCGCATCTGCTGGCCATGCCGGTGCGCGCGCTCGCCGGCATCCTCTGCTACGTGACCTCGCCCTTCATTCTGCGTCGTTATGCGCGCGATCTGGTGGATGCGGGGCTGAAGGCCCCGGAAATCCCTCGCCCGGTCAATGCTCAGCATGCCTTGGTCTCGGCCGACTCGGTTAATCTGATCGAGAACACCTTAGTTCTCGAAGACCTCGACCTGGGGGTGCAACGCAATGGCCTGACCCAGGAATGGGCCAACACCATCGCCGCACTGGTGCATCCGGACGATGCCACCGGGCAGCGCGATGTCGTCGAGCGCTTCGCCATCCTGCCCGATGACATCCTCGGCTATCTGAGCGAGACGGCGACGGAGCTGCGCACCCGCATCAGCATCGATCAGGACACCGGCACCGTGAAGAAGGGCGCGCTCTGGTTCGAGGAGCATCTGCCCGCCGAGTCGGTGTTGTGGGGCATGTATGCGCTGAGTGACTCCAACGATCCCAAGCAGAAACTCACAGCCGAGGCGCTCGCGAACGCGGTGCGCGAACACCTGCCACTGGGGAGCGGCGCACTGCTGCAACTTGGCGGTCAGGCCGGGGTCGGCCGTGGCCTGGTGCGGCTGCTGACGCCGGAGGTGGCGGCATGAGCGTGCGTGCCCATCGCGTGGCGAAGGCGGCCTATGAGCGGGTCGCTGAGCGTCAGAATGCAGACAACAAGAAAAAATACGGGGCCATCGCCCACAAGCTGCCGGGCATGATCCTGCAGAACGGCCTGGCTCAGGCCACGGGCTTTTTGCTCGCCAAGGGCGCCAGTGCCTCTGAGCATCTGATGCTGCTCGATGATCTGCGGGACGTGCTGCGTGCCGGTGGGACGCTCGACGTACCCAGCCGTGAAGCACTTCATCAGGCCATCATCGGCGCCAATCTATCCCTGACCTTGAAATACACCCGTGCCGCCTTGGAGGCCTCCGGCTGGATCAAGCGTTATGTGCAGGGCGTGTTACGGGTCACGGCGACCGGCGAAACCAGCAACGAAGACGATGGCAATCAATAGGGGGACTGCATATGCCGATCCAACTCATGCGCGAGGTCCTGCAGCCGCTGTATTCCGCGGCGAATGATGCGCATCCTGGTCTGCTGATCCAGCGCGGCTATCCGGTGTATGACGCGGACACCGAGGAGGGACGCAGGGCCAAGACCGCGCATCTTCAGGAAATCTGCGCCATTCCAGCCAGCCCCTTCTACCACAACGCCTACCAGCGCTGGCAAAGCGCCACCACTGATCCACTGCGCTTTCGCCAGCTCGAGCTCGCGCTCGAGACGCGTCTCTTCATCGGCCTGACCGGCGGCGGGATGCTGGAGACCGGCTGCGCCATCAGCCACAGCTACGGAATGCCTTATATCCCGGGCTCCAGCGTCAAGGGCGTGGTGCGGGCGCATGCCCGCACCAGTCTGTTCGGCCACGAGCACCCCGAGATCATCGCCGAGCTGTTCGGAGTCGATGCCGATCCCGATCCCGATCAGGGGTGGGCGCAGGGTCTCTCCGGACTGGTCGCGTTCCATGATGCCTGGTGGGTGCCGGGTTCCGCCGATCACCCGCTGGTCGAGGAGATCGTCACCACGCATCATCTGGATTATTACGGGAGCGAGGGCCAAACACCCGCCACCGATTTCGACAGCCCGGTTCCCAATGCGCAGATCGCCGTCCAGGGACGTTTCCTGTTCGTGCTGGAAGGACCGCGGAGCACGCCCGGCTGGCTCGACCTGGCCGAGAAGATGCTGACGGCGGCCTTGTCGATGCGTGGTATCGGCGCCAAGACCCGCACCGGCTATGGGCTGTTCGATCCGGTGCCGAAGGTGCCCAAGGGGCCTGTGTGCGCCTGGGTGGACGACAACATCGTGCGGTTGCTACCAAAGGGCGCAGCAGCAGACAACGAAGTGCTGCGTCGAATCAAGACAGGCGAAGTGCTCCGTGGCAAAGACCTTGCCGAAGCTTGGCAGAAGATCGGCGACGCCTCGCTCAAGGCCGAAGCGCTGGCCGATATTCAGTCCCGCTGGGAGGCCGAGGGCTGGTGGGAGTCGCCGCCGAGCAAGGGCGCGAGGAAAGTCAAGAAGACCTATACAGGCGAGAATGATGCGTAAGCGCCGCGCGCGACGCCGAGCCGAGCCAGCCACCACGACCGCAGAGTGACTGCCCATGTCCCACGTCCTACTGACATTTCTTGGGCGCGTCCAAAAGGAGCAGGGGAGCTATCGAACCACCGTCTATGATTTCGGCGACGGCCCGCAGGAGGCGCCAACAGCGTTCTTCGGCTGGCCGCTGCAGCGCCGGCTGCAGCCCGATAGGCTCGTCATCCTCGGCACCGCCGGCAGCATGTGGGAGCATCTGTTCGAGGGCGATCTAGAGTTCGGTGACGCCGAACAGGATGCGCGCGATGCGCTCTATGAGGCCGTCGATCGGAAGCTGGTGACAGCGTCGCATCTGGAGCCGCTCGCGCCGCTGTTAAGCGAGCGCCTTGGCTGCGAGGTTGTCCTCGATCTGATCCCCTACTGTCGCGATGAGGCCGAGCAGGTCCGACTGCTCGAGATCATGGCTAGCCACGTCGCCCGTGGTGACCGGGTCGACCTCGACGTCACGCACGGTTTCCGCCACCTGCCGATGGTGGCGCTCCTCTCGGCGCTGCAACTGCAGATCCTGCGTCAGGCCGAAGTGAACGGGATCTGGTATGGCTCTTACGACCCCGACACCAAGGAGGCACCGGTCTACAGGCTCGGCGGTCTGCTGCAAATCGCCGGCTGGCTGCAGGCGCTGCACACCTACGACAAGGATGGCGATTACAGCGTGTTCTGCGACCTGCTCGCCACCACCGCCAGCGTGTCATCGGAATCTCTGCGTCAGGCGGCATTCCATGAAAAGACCAACAATATCGGCCAGGCCCGCGCCCCGCTACGCAAGTTCCGCCAAGGCTTCGAGGCGGTGCACCCGGACCCGCTGCTGCAGCTCTTCGCCGACGAACTGCGCTCACGCACAGCCTGGGTCGACCAACAGTCATTGACCGAGCGGCAGTACGAGCTGGCGCTGCACTTCCTTGAGCATGGCGATTACTTGCGCGCGGCCATTCTCGGGTTCGAGTCCCTGATCACCCGCCTGGTCCAAGCCTCCCCGCAGAGCCTCCAGCCGTTGAACCATACCCATCGGGACGGCATCAAGCGGGAGTGGGACGAGGCGATCCGCCGACAGGGCCAGCAGCGCACCGAAACCCAGAAGGCTTATCTGGACTTACGCGAGATCCGCAATGCGCTCGCACACGGCAGCCTCTCTTCGTTTGGACATATCCAGAGCGCCCTCGCCTCAGAGGCCAACCTCAGCGAGGCACTGCGCAAAGCCATCGCGCTGGCACACCAAGGAGTGACGCCCTGATCCTGGGCGTTCCCCTTGGTCACGTCGGCGATGAGGACGGCCTGCAAGCTTGCAGCACCCGGCAGCACGCGCAAGGTGCTCTATGCTGCTCGCGATCCAGGGCCCGTTTCAATCGCCCTTGTCGTAACACCTGCCTGGAAGCATACGCATGTCCCCCGACACCCCCCGTCGTATCCTCCTGGCCGTCACCGGTCTAACCCCGCAGATCGTCACCGAGACGCTCTATGCCTTGGCTTGCCGGGGCGCGGATACCTGGATTCCGCACGAAATCCACCTGATCACCACCGCCACTGGGGCGAACAATGCCCGACTGAACCTGTTGGCCGGCGAGCGCTGGTTCCATCGGCTGTGCGAGGACTATGCCCTGCCGTCGATTGCCTTCACCCCTGAGCACATCCATGTGCTGCGGGATGCCGAGGGCCGGCCGCTCGCCAAGTCCTGCGAACCCCATGAATACTTCCAGCCCCACAAGACCAACATCAACAAGGCCTTTGCCTACACTTTGAGCAAACGCTCGGCCGAGAACTATGTAATTGGTCGTGGCAAGGACAACAGCTTTCCCCTGACCCCGGAGCAGATCGCGAGCCGCCACCACTGAGCAGCGGATCTCGGCTGCGATGGTCGCATGACAACACCCCGACGAGATTGCGCGGACCGCAATCGAACCTGAATCGAGCCATCACCTGCTATGACCACTTCTTTCGTTTCCCGTCATCCCGGCGCTCATGACTGGGCCGCCGCGGAAGGTCTCGCCGTCGATGCAGTCATCGACCACCTCGATCCGTCCATCATTGCCCCGGGCGATGTCGTGATCGGCTCACTGCCGGTGAACCTCGCCGCCGAGGTCTGCGCGCGCGGGGGACGCTATCTGAACCTCTCACTCGATCTGCCAGCGAGCCTGCGCGGCGTCGAGCTGACGGCGCAACAGATGCGTGACTGCGGGGCGCGGGTCGAGGAATATCGCGTCATCCGCTGCTTTTAGACCCACCGGCCGCTGGCCAACCGCTTGCCCGGAGATCACCGGATAATGGCATCTGACCTGGACACCACTGAGCCCCAGCTGCCGCTGGCCCGCTATTTCTTCCAGTATCGAACCGAGGGGGAGCTGCGCCTGCCGCCCTACCCCGGCGGTCTCTGGCACGGCGTCTTCGGGGCGCGGTTGCGCGCGCTCAGCTGTGTCATGCCGGCGGGGACCGTCTGCCGGGGTTGCGCGCTGCTGCATCACTGCGCCTATTCGCTGCTCTTCAGTGGACCCCGTCCGCCGGATGCGCTGCTGATGCGCCGCTACGACACCATCCCGGTCCCGCATGTCTTCCAGATCGACCCCGCTACGCGCGCGGTCATCCCAGCCGGCGAGTCGCTGCGGGTCGCTTTGGTGCTGGTCGGCACCGCCAATGACCGTCTGCCCCTGGTCATCCAGACGCTGGCCGATGCCGGCCTGGAGGGCCTGGGTGCGACCCGCACCCGCGCCATCTTGCTGGAGGTCATCCAGGAGCTGCCCGACGGCTCGACGCAGCGCGTCGCCAGCCAGGGCCGGCTGAGCACGCCACTCCCCCCAGTGCCACCCATGACGCCACCGCTGCCCGCTGCGGTGCACATCCGCATCCTCAGCCCCTACAAGAGCGGCGTCGCGCGTGGTCCGGCCGATGCCTTCGACCCCGGCGCCATGCTGATGGCGATCCTGCGCCGCTGCTCGCTCTTGCAGTATTTCTACACCGGCCGCCTGCTCGAGGCCCCCTTCGTGGAACTCAAGGCGGCCAGCGCTCGGGTGCGGGTGATCGACAGCAGCTTGCGCCCGGAAGTGGCCTCGCGCTATGCCGCTCGGCATGGTCAGCGGGTGCCGACCGGCGGGTTGATCGGCGAGCTGGTCCTGGATCCGGACGGGCTGGAAGCACTCTGGCCCTATCTGCACTTGGGGCAATGGCTCAATGTGGGGAAGAACGCCAGCATGGGCTTTGGGCGCTATCGGTTGACGGCCCCCCACGCCCCGGCGCACCCGCCCAGCTGAGCCCCCGTCGCGCGGCACAAGCTTGCCGCCGCCCCCCAGCGCGTCACCCCGCGGCATGCTCGCTCCGTCAGCACACTGCTCGGAGCCCGCCATGCATCTCACCCGTTTCTTTTATGTTGGCTGGATCATCCAGCTCGTGGTCGGTATCGCGCTGTTCAGCGTGTCCTTCCTGATCGAGCTGGCGGTCTTGCAGAGCTTCCTGGCGGGCGTGGTGATGACGCTGGTCCTGGCCGCCGCACTGGAACTTGGCAAGGCCACCGCGATCGTCTGGCACCGCTACCTCAAGGATGCCCCGCAGAGCCTCTATCCGGTGTCCATCCGCCGGATCTCCGCTGTCTTTCGCTTTGGACTGGTCGGCCTGTCGATCCTCTGCTCGTTGCTGTTCATCGGCGTGCAGGTCGATCGCCCACACCTCGAGCAGGTGCGCGCGGCGGAGTTGGCTGCCTTGCAGAGCCGCCTCGATGCCGATCTGCAACGGGTGGAGCAGGACGCCGCGGCGGGTGCACGGCGCCTGGACGCACGCCAGCAGGAGGCGTTGGCCGCCTTGCGTGCGCTGCATGAGCCGGGCATCGCTGAGCTCGAACAACTGCTGAGCGCGGAGATGGACAACGTCGTCGGCGGAGTCTTCAAGGGGCCTCGTTATCAGGAGATTGCCGCGCGTTTGGCGCAGGCACAGGATCAACGCGACATCGCCCTTGCTGCGCTCACCGCCCGCCAGGCGGCGGAGGCCAACACCCAATCCGCTGCACTGGCGCAGGCGCACACCCAGTCCCGCCAGGCGCTATTACACGATGCCGAGCGCGCGCGGGCCGCACTCCTCAACGACGGGTTCGAGACCGACGTGCGCGCTCAACATCCGTTGGTGACCACCTTTATTCGCACGCTCGAGGCCGTGACCGGCCATGCCATCACCCCGCCCTTGTTCGCCCTGGGGCTGGCTCTGTTCCTGGCTGTGCTCATGGAGCTGGGCATCGTCCTCGCCTTCGAGACCATCACGCTGGTGATGCTGCCCACCCTCTCCGCTCAGCATCGCGAAGAGGTTGCCACCGCAGCGCTGCGTGCGGAACTCAACGGCACGGCCACCCGTGAAGCGCTCCGCCACCGTGAGGCGATTGAGCGCATCCGCCATCGCGCGGACCACATTCTGAACAAGGCGCGGATGCATCACGACCCCACGGCGACGACGTGAGCGCACATGCTTCGGCGCACCCACAAGCTTGCACGGACCGACCTCGAGCGCGGCGGCGCCTAAGCTGTATCCAACCACCCACCACCACCCGATGAGAGACCCCATGAACGACCACCACCAGCCCCACGTCAGCGATCTCAACACCCTTCCGAGCGAGGCCACCCGGCGTGGCCAGGACTGTGAGGCCCAAGTCCAGCAGGCCCTGAGCCGCCATCGCGAGTCAGTCCTACCCGCCATCCTCGAGCGGCACGAGCACCGGCAGGTGCGGGCGCACCAGGCCGCCGAGTTGGCACTCGGCTTCGAGCATCGCCGCCAGGCCATCGCGATGGCCCTGGAGAGCCGCCTGCAGTCGATCCGCGAAGCCTGCAACCACGTTCTGGTCACCGGCAAGACCCACCTGCGCCAGCAGCGTATCGAGTATTTCGGCGAGGTCTATCGCCAACTCGAGCAGCGCATGAACAACCTCACCGACGACTACCTCGCTGAGGCCGATCGCCGCTACGCACGCCTGCAAACGATTCAGAACGAGCATCTGCGCCGGCGTGAGCAGCAGCGCCAGGAGAAGGCTGCCGACGACTTCCTCGACACCATGGATCAACTGATGGACGAGTTTCGCAGCATCATCAGCGAGCACGTCGACCATCGCGCCAGCATCTAACGTCCCCCCGGGAGGCCCCGCGGCTCCCGGCCACCCGCATCACCACCGGAGTTCCAAGATGCCACGCCAAGCCGCCGTCATCGCTTATGACATCCGCTGTGACCGGCGTCGCCGTCGCGTTGCTCGCTGCTTGCAGCGCTGGCGGCTCGATGGCCAATACTCGCTTTTCGAGTGCCGCCTGACCCAAGCCGAGGCGCGTGAGCTGTTTCTCCAACTCGTGGCGTTGATCGATGGCTCCGAGGATGCGCTGCTGCTGGCCTGGATGGACCCCACACGGTCCGCCGAGGCGGTCACGCGCGGCGCGCGTATCGGTTTTCAGTCACCGAGTCTGTATCTCGCCTAAGGACTGCACAAAGGAGCGCCCATTGCACAGGACACACTGGTCTTTGATCGCCTATGACATTCGCGATCCCAAACGCTTGCGCCGCATTCATCGGTTGCTGCGCAAACGCGCCGTCGCCGTGCAGCAATCGGTGTTCCTCATTGAGGCCGACGCCGACACCCTGGCCGCGATCGTCGAGGAGCTGCGCGCGCATGCGAATACTCGCACGGACGACATTCGACTCTACGCCATCCCTCATCCCGCCGCACTCTGGACGGCGGGTACGCAGTGTGAGCAGGGTGCCGGTCTCTACACGGCCATGCCGAGCCGTTCGGCCACACGTGGCGTCGGGCGTTGGCTCAAGGGCCTCTTCGGGAGGAACGCCGCATGATTCTGGTCATCGATCGTCGGGCCACGCGGCTGCGACATGATCAGGGGTTGATCTGCGTGGAACAGGACGCCGCCACAACGCGCCGCGTGCCAATCCAACCGCTCGAGCTGGTGGTGGTCTACGGCAACCCGCTGGTCGAAACCACCGTGTGGCGCAAGCTCGCTGCCGCTGGGGTGCCCACCGTGCTGTTGCCCACGCGCAGCGCCGACCCACCGACCTGGCTGGGTGCGAGCCTGGCGACGCAACTGCCCTTGCGTCGGCTCCAGCATCGCTGTGCGAGCAACCCCGTGCAGGCCTTGGCGATCGCGCGCTGGTTGATTGCCGGTAAGTTAGCCGGCTACGACTTGCCGCTCGCCGCACTGCAACAACGACACCAGGCCGATCCAGACGCATGTCGTGCCTTTCTGCAACGCCGCGACCAGGCCCTGGTGACCTTGGCTGCAGTGACCACCAACGACGCGGCCCTCGGGATCGAGGGGCAGGTCGCGCAGGCCTGGTTCGGTCTGCTCGCCGCAAGCCTGGCGCCGACCTGGCAGTTTCGCGGACGCAACCGTCGCCCACCGCGCGATCCGGTCAACGCCCTGCTCTCGCTGGGCTACACCCTGGCCGCTGCCGACATTCAGCAGGTGGCCCTCTCGGCGGGTTTGGATCCCTCCTTTGGCTTTCTGCATCAGCCGGCACCGGGACGGGAATCGATGATCCTGGACCTGACCGAGCTGTTTCGCGCCGCGGTTGACCACTTCGTCCTGAGTTGGATCAACCCGGCAGGGCCCGAGCGCAGCGATTGGTTCTACCGCGAGGAGGACGGATGCCGGCTCAGCAAAAGTGCGCGACCCGCGTTCTATCAGGCGTGGGCTGACGTTCGTCGCCACTGGCCCTACTCGACCCGGAGCGACCCCGACCAGCCGTGGCCAACGAATCCCGTCACCGAGCAGGTGCGTGGCGTCATCGAGCGGTTGCGCGCCGAGCTCAAAGCATTGGAGGCCATGGCATGACTGCCTCCGTGCTCGAACAAGCCATGGCGCCGGACGTCCTTGACCGTGCGTGGCGCAAACTCAAGGGCGAGCATACCCCTTGGTCGCCGACGGTCTCGCGCGAGGACGCTCAGCGCCATCTCATGCGCCATCTCCTCGAGTGCCGCCAGGCGGTGCTCGATGGTGCGTATCGACCGCAGCCGCTGCGTCAGTTCACCATGCCCAAGCCGGATGGTCGCCAACGGGTCCTGACCGCGCAATACCTCCAGGATAAATTGGTCCAACGGGCCTTGTTGACCGTGCTCGAGCCGCGCGCCGAGGCCCTCTTCCACGACGACAGCTTTGCCTATCGTCCACGACGCAATGTGGCACAGGCACTTGCCAAGGTCCGTGAGCGCGTCCGGATCGGTCTGGATTGGCTTGTCGATGCCGATATCGAGGCGTTCTTCGATTCGATTCCGCATCGCCGACTCCTCCGGGTGCTCGAGCGCTTCGTTGCCGATCGTGCCGCGATGTCCCTGATCGCCCGCTGGCTCGACCAGGGTGCCCACGTGCGCAGTTTGCTTAGCACCCCACGCGGCATCGCCCAAGGCGCGATTCTCTCGCCCCTCTTTTGCAATCTCTATCTGAACGATTATGATCAGGCGCTCGCGAAAGCGAACATTCCGTTTGTCCGTTTTGCTGATGATTTCCTGTGTTTTGCTCCCGACCGTGAGACCGCGCAGCGCGCCCATGCGTTCGTAGAACGTGCCCTCCAGCGCTTGGATCTGCGCCTACACCCCACCAAAACCCAGGTGGTCCGGAGCAGTCGCGAGGTTATTTTTCTGGGCGAGTCATTGCCACAACCCGCCCGTGTTCAACCCGGAAAGAATCGTGCCAAGTGCTAACTCGAAGGACCCCATTTGATACCCCCAGCGGACCCTTGCAAGCGCTTGAGTCCTATGCGATTCTGGGAAGTGCCGGGGTCCGGACACCTACCTGATGAAGAAGGTATTGAGACGTCAAAATAGTTACTGGAATGCCTTCTTTTGTGTCCGGACACCTACCTGATGAAGAAGGTATTGAGACAAGTTTACAACCTGCCTTCCTGGCTTTAAGCGATCGTCCGGACACCTACCTGATGAAGAAGGTATTGAGACACTACCCATACAGCGGAGCTGACGAGTCCCATGGGTCCGGACACCTACCTGATGAAGAAGGTATTGAGACACGTTGGCGATGTTGCTCATGATGGTCTCCAGCGTCCGGACACCTACCTGATGAAGAAGGTATTGAGACAAATGCAAGTTGTACATCTCGTATAACGACGACCGTCCGGACACCTACCTGATGAAGAAGGTATTGAGACGGGTTTTCGATCCGCCAGTACATTTCCAGCGCGTCCGGACACCTACCTGATGAAGAAGGTATTGAGACTGTGCGCGGCATGGGGTGAAGATTGAGTTTGGAGTCCGGACACCTACCTGATGAAGAAGGTATTGAGACAGCTTCCGGGTGGTATAGCATCTGCTCCTTTTCCGTCCGGACACCTACCTGATGAAGAAGGTATTGAGACGGATAACGATGCGCGACCGCAGAAATGGCATCGTGTCCGGACACCTACCTGATGAAGAAGGTATTGAGACCGTCTGTGGCAACGAGGTCCACGTAGCCGAAGAGTCCGGACACCTACCTGATGAAGAAGGTATTGAGACAGACCTGCGACACCGCGATGAACTCGTCACCGTCCGGACACCTACCTGATGAAGAAGGTATTGAGACGGACCACCCGAGGCGGGTGGGGACGTAGACCGCCGTCCGGACACCTACCTGATGAAGAAGGTATTGAGACCGCCATCTTTCCGATGCCATCCACCTCCCAGTGTCCGGACACCTACCTGATGAAGAAGGTATTGAGACCGACTTTTACGGACGCCTTAGCTCGCTCCGAGTCCGGACACCTACCTGATGAAGAAGGTATTGAGACGCTCCACGTTGGCCAGCCTCCATCGTCCGCCGAGCGTAGGGTCCGGACACCTACCTGATGAAGAAGGTATTGAGACAGAGCCGCTCGGTGAGGGCCAGTCGGAGGTAGGTCCGGACACCTACCTGATGAAGAAGGTATTGAGACGCGGTCCCCTTGGCGTCTAGGCCCGCGGTCCCTAGTCCGGACACCTACCTGATGAAGAAGGTATTGAGACGGGGATATGTTGTGTGACACAACATACACCCATCGTCCGGACACCTACCTGATGAAGAAGGTATTGAGACGACGGACCGGCGAACCCCGTATCGAATCCGGGGTGTCCGGACACCTACCTGATGAAGAAGGTATTGAGACAGATTGCGGTACTGCTTGTCCGCACTGTATCGGAGTCCGGACACCTACCTGATGAAGAAGGTATTGAGACCAAAACGACCCAGAGGGGACGAAGACGGCGCTATTCGGCGCCGTTTTGCGTTGATACCGAAGTGGACGGGTGAATCCTGGTCGCGATGGCGTTGTGGCGGGGTAGTCAGACCGCAGACGAGCGCGTTGCACTGTGATCAGACGCGTGCCTCAGCCTGAGTGCAATGCCTCTGCGGTGATCGCTGCAATCAACTCTTGTCCTTCGTGGCGCACATTACCGACCGCTCGGCTGACGGGCACCAGCTCGAGCGGTTCATCTGGCGCCACGGCGCACAACGCCTGGATCACGTCCGCATGACAGGCGCTCGCTCCCGGTGTCGTGCTCGTGGATTCTCCCCTCGAATGACCTCGATCATTGGCCGCTGGCGTCTGTGGGTTGATCCTGTGCGATGACTCCCAGGCAGTTGCGCGTGCTGCGTGCCGGCGCAAGCTTGCAACGACGGCAATCGGAGACCAGGGCGCGGATGATGGCGTTCCGGGCCGACGGCTCGTTGCCGGGCCAGGGAGGCAGGGACGCCACGGCGCGGCACCGCGTTCGTTTGGCACAAGTATCTGGGAGGCTGACATCATGGGTTGTGCACCAGCGCCCGACACCGAACCGCTCGTGACGGCACGGGCGGACTCGACGGCGACCGTCATGGGCGATGACGAGGGTCGGAGTGGCGCCATGACGCCGCGGGCGGCCGCGGGTCATCTGCCAGCGGCTTTTCCGCCACTCGCGCGAGTGCGCTGTTGGTTCGAGGCGCGCGAGTTGATCCGGTTCCCGGATTACGCTGGCTCAGCGTGGCGGGGCTTACTTGGTCATGGCTTGCGCAAGACGGCCTGTGTGACCCGCCAGCCGACGTGCGCGGGCTGTCTGCTCATCCAACACTGCGTCTACTCGACCCTGTTCGAGTCCCCCGATGCGGCGGGGACACCGGGCGGGTCGCCGCATCCCTTCGTGTTGGAGATCGATCCGCGTGCCCCGCGTGTGCTGGAGCCGGGTACGGCCTTTCGCCTTGATCTTCAGGTGCTGGGCGCGGCGATTCAACAGGTTCCCTATCTGATCCACAGCTTCGGCGTGGCCGGTACGCGCGGCTTCGGGCGCACGGGCGGTCGCTTCATCCTGACCGCGGTCGAGCGTGAGGTCACCTTGGGTTCTGAGAACTGGCGGACGGTCTATGACGCCACGCTCGGTCGCTACGATCCGCTAGAGAACGCAGCCCCCGTGGTGCCGCCAGCGCCGCGGCAAGTGCGACTGCAATTGCGCACCCCTTGGCGGCTGAAGCGTGCGGGTCAGCGCATTGGCGCGCGTGAGCTGAGCGCGTTCGACATCGCCCATGCCCTCTATCGCCGACTGCGTACCCTGGCCGCCGCGCATGGCGGTGAACCCACACACTTCGATCATCGCCGTCTTCCGAGCGACCCTGAGGCGTTGCGGCTGACGATCGACTGGCTGCGCTGGCATGACTGGACACGCTACTCCTCGCGGCAGGACGCCTTGATGCAGCTCGGAGGGCTCATCGGTGAGGTCATCCTCGATGGCCCCGCTCTTGCGGATCTGTGGCCGGCGCTCTGGTTTGGCCAGTGGACGCATGTTGGTCAGGGCACGGCCTTTGGGTTGGGGGGGTATCGGCTTGCAAGCTTGCAGGAGTCCGACAGATGAGGAAACGGTTGGAGGATCTGCCGCATGGAGACATTGATGACACACGATGACCGCTTGGCCGCTTATCCGGCGCTGGCGATCGATCAGCTGGAACGTTTGCACTGAGACCCGCTTGTACGTCTCGGGGCTTTTGCGAGAGGAAGAGAAGATGCGCAAGCAACGCGATGCGTTCGTTCCGGCTGAGATTACGTTTAACGGCAACATGACCGACTGGGCGACTCGCGTGCTCTATCGCGGGTACGGAGATCAGCTGGTCGAGATCGTGGTCGAGAAGGTCCGGACGGGCCTCCCCAAGAGCGTGCTTCGGAGGTACAAGCCGAACCTTCCGCTGATTCGCGGGCAGCTTTACGAATCCATGCAGGAGAACGGGTGGTCGCGGAAGGAAGTGGAGATGATGGGGTTCACGCCAAAAGTCGGGACGGTGCGCTGATGCGGCCAGGAAAACTCATCGTCCTCGAGGGGATTGATGGCAGCGGCAAGAGCACGCAGGTGGAAAAGATCGTGGAGTCTCCCTTTGGGGCGCTGGGCGACCGCGCCCGCCATGCCTCGCGGACCCTGGGTTGCGCCGCCTCGTCGTTGCGGGGCGGACCTTGTCATGCGGTTCCTGAGTGACTATGATCGAACTGTGAATCGATTCTGTGGACATCGTGATGGATGGGTGGCGATCGTCGTCGATCAGACACGAAACCACCTCCATGACAAGTTATCCACAGATGGGTTCGGTAAAGAGACCCGACTTGAGGGGATTGAGACTTGAAATCAATAAATGAATTGCGAACCATCCCGAGTTCGGTAAAGAGACCCGACTTGAGGGGATTGAGACATCGACGTCATCGGCTTAAAGAATGGGGTACTCGTTCGGTAAAGAGACCCGACTTGAGGGGATTGAGACAGTACTTCTACTGGAATGTTCTGCTTGTCTCTAGTTCGGTAAAGAGACCCGACTTGAGGGGATTGAGACGTCTCCCCCCTTTTTATCGATTACCATCCAGTATGGTTCGGTAAAGAGACCCGACTTGAGGGGATTGAGACAAGCGGATACTATCCGCTTTGCCGAAGTAGATTGTTCGGTAAAGAGACCCGACTTGAGGGGATTGAGACCTTCTACTACGTCCTCTTCATCTACCGCTACGGTTCGGTAAAGAGACCCGACTTGAGGGGATTGAGACAAGGACCGACAGGGGGATTCCCTGCCGGTCTTGGTTCGGTAAAGAGACCCGACTTGAGGGGATTGAGACCGAAACTGAACGCCGATTCCGCCTGAATCTGGGTTCGGTAAAGAGACCCGACTTGAGGGGATTGAGACAACTTTCCGCCTTTACGGCGGAGGTTTTCCTTCGTTCGGTAAAGAGACCCGACTTGAGGGGATTGAGACAAGCACCAATCTGGAGCTTGACGGCCTCGATCCCGTTCGGTAAAGAGACCCGACTTGAGGGGATTGAGACATCCTGTGGCATTTATCATTATAAAACATGTACTGTTCGGTAAAGAGACCCGACTTGAGGGGATTGAGACATAATCAAAAACTGCATGTTCAATCTCCTCAAATGTTCGGTAAAGAGACCCGACTTGAGGGGATTGAGACTTCAATGTTTCGGTTCCTGCAATCTGTGCATCAGGTTCGGTAAAGAGACCCGACTTGAGGGGATTGAGACTCACCGGCACTGTCGATTACATGCAAAAGTCCTTGTTCGGTAAAGAGACCCGACTTGAGGGGATTGAGACTCTGGACTGTCGCCGAAATCATCCCGGTATTTTTGTTCGGTAAAGAGACCCGACTTGAGGGGATTGAGACGCTCCCCTATTGCCCTGGGGGTCGGGTCGTCTGGTTCGGTAAAGAGACCCGACTTGAGGGGATTGAGACACTCCGGAAGCAGCTCAAATGCCGCATCGCACAAGTTCGGTAAAGAGACCCGACTTGAGGGGATTGAGACTAAACGGGGGTCTTCCCCCGCTTATCAATAATGTTCGGTAAAGAGACCCGACTTGAGGGGATTGAGACGGCGCCTAACAGGTGCCGTTTTGCGTGACAGCACGGCCTTCTTGATTAAATCGACCCGTCGTTCACAATTTGTTTTCGTGATTGTCTAACGGACATGCCGGAATCGGCGATGTGTTCACATCACGTGCAGATCCGCTCCTCACGCACGCATGCCCCACTGATCCGCTGCACGCTCATCCGCCTGACCGTCTACCCTAAAAGGCACCCATATTCGTTGTCCGGGGTGCCTCGTGCCGGTTTCGCTGCTTCGCTCTGTCCTTGTTCTGCTCCTGCTGTTCCTCTCACTCGCCAACGCCGATCGCCTCACAGGCAAGGTCGTGCGTGTCCTCGATGGCGATACCGTCGAGATCCTTGATGCCAATCGGCGCACCCAGCGATTCCACGGCGGTCTCTTGCAAGCTTGTGAAGCCAGGCAAGCGAGGGCCTTGACCTCATGATGATGCCTCGCGGTGGGGGCCGGAGGGCCAGGGAGACAGGGATGTCACACCGCGCTCCTCGCGGTGATCGACCAGGCGTGCGATATCCTGCATGCGCGACACTGCGTGGAGTTGATTGCAGGCACACTTAAGGGAGCCCTGAGCCATGAGGACGCAAGACCCATCATCGATCGCGAGTGCACCGACCACGTTCTGGAATAGCCTGATGTGGCTGATCCTGGCGTTCCTGGCATTCCTGCTCGTGACGATGCTGGCACGGGGTGCGCCATGCTGGGGTGTTCTGCTCATCAGCTTGGTCGTGGCCTACCCGCTGTGGCGGTCGCTCCACGAGTCCTCGTTGTTCAACCGTCGCTTGCTTCTGACGGGGGCCACGCGGGAGGGCTGCTTGACCCGCCGCTGGTTATGGGGCGGGCGCATTGGTGCCGCCTTGCGCGTGCTCCCCGCCGTCATCATGGCACTGCTCGTATTGACATTCGCCATGCGCCTGAATGCACATCAATGGGCGATCCTGCTGTTCGATGCCCTGCTGTTGGCCGTGCTGTATGGCGTCATGCAACGGCAGGCAACCAGTCAGATTCATGAGCAGATGCTGGGCCCCTACGTGCGTGGTTGGCCGCTGCGCTGGCTGAATCTCGGGGGGCTGACGCTGGCCTTCTTCGCGCTGACTTTCTTTGTATTGGGCGCCCCGGATCTACGCCAGGCGACTTGGCAAACCGTCGCGGAGCAGGCGTTCCACGCGGGTCGCGAGGGTGTCGCCTGCCCCTGGATCGGTTGGTTGGTGGGAACGTGGGAGTACCTGGAGCAGGGATCCTGGGCCCTGGCTCAGCGATATATCCCGGGGCTGCCCAGCGTCGAATGGCGCCTCGCCGCTTGGTTGCTGTTCCTGCTCCAGTTGAGCCTCTTCGCACTGCTCTACACGCGACTCCTGCTCGGCGTGCTGACGTTGATCGAATCACGGCAACTGCGCGTGGAGTCGGTGACCGGTGACAGTGCGTTGTCGAAGACCTTCATTCTGACCATCCTGATCTTGGCCATGCCGACATTCTATGCGGCGCTGCGACTGCAGGATCTTGATCCGAGCCAGTTTGCGACGCCCGCCCAGAAGGCGCTGAATGTGGTCGATCCCTGTCATGACCGGCTGGCACCGCCTGCCGAAATAGTGGCGACACTGAGCACCGAGCAGGTCCAGTTAAACGAAGCGATCGCGCAGCGCATCGATGCGGAGGTCGAGCGGATCTTTGTCCCGATCGAAGCTGCGGTGGACGATTACCTGGATTGGTACTTTACGGTGGTGGGTGAATACGAACGTCTTGCTGCACTGATCGTCGGGGATTTTCCGCAGTTGTTGGCGGCTCAGCTTGAGTCCCATCTCTTCGAGGCGACCGACTTCCACGCCCAGCTACACACCCTTGAGCAGACCCTGTTCCAGGATACCCTCACCCAGCTCGCTGGGGTCTCCCAAATGGTTCAGGATCAGATCGCAGCTCAGGCCGCGGCCGATCCCTGCGTTCGTTTCGCCTTGAACCCCGCGGCGCTCTCGGGATTGGAGCGCGATGTCTGGCGGGCGGGCGTGGCGGTTGGCAGTGGTGTGGCGGTTGCAGCGACCACGACCGCGGTCCTTTCGCAGAAGGTTGTGGCGGCTGTCATGGCCAAGGTTGCTGCCAAGAAAAGCATGCAAACAGCGGCCGTGGTGGCGGCCAAGCTGGCCGCCAAGAAAGGCGGCGGTGCGATGGCCGCCGCGGTCGGTGCGGCGGCGGTCTGTGCGCCCTCGGGGCCGTGGGCGCTCGTCTGTGGTCTGGGTGCCGGAGTCGCGACCTGGCTTGCCGTGGACAAGATTGCCATCGAGATCGAGGAGTCGGTCTCGCGCCAAACGATGCGCGAGGAGATCCTGGAGGTCTTGGACGAAGAAAAAGAGGCATTGAAGGAGGCACTTCGGCAGCAACAGACGATGGTGATCGGCGCCCTCGTCGAGCAGATCAAAACCACCGCCGACGGCGTCTTCATTCCCGCCCGTGACGGGCTGTAATGGCCGCGCGCGCACGCTGGAGCGTTTGACTGGAGCAGTCAGGCCATTCGCCAGAGTGCATGGGACTCGATTGTTGCCTGGGGGTATGCGTGTGGAGAGGTGGTGATGCGGCTGACAATGGATTGGTCGAGCACGAGCCGAGGTTCGTCTATTTCGACTTCGTACTACTCAAGATTCGAGGCCCGCAGGCCATCCATGCCTTTGGTTCAAATTTGCACGGTTGCCTCGACATGACCGGTAGGCCTCGCGCTGCGGGAAGGAGGAGGATCGTTTATTCCAAGCTATCCCATCGACACAGCGTACGGTGGTTTCTTGCTCCTGGACTGTCCTGAGAGTAGTATTTTTGCCGAGGAACCATCCGTATCGCCCCCACACGTTAGGGTCTGACCGGAATCGGTTGAGATGGAGCAGGAAGGATCTTGATGAGTCTTGAATGGAACAGGACATGTACCCGACCGACGGCAGGCATGTTCGACTTACTGTTACACGCGGGTGGTTTCGGACCTGCAAGAACAGTCCGGCCACATCGCTCAGTGGCTCGAGAGCAGATATCCTGGTGCGCTTCAAACACCCGACGCGCCACTCGGAGCCGACAGTCACCGGCTCAGAAAACCTCCTTTAAAGAGCGATTGTCTCGTCCCGTTGACGCAAATCAGGTCAAGCAGACGAACGCCCATTCCGCTCGTCTACCCACGACCCGCGCGTTCCTCGCGCTCAGTCCCGGTCATCTCATCGCGCTCCCCCTCCACGCGCCCCAACCTGAAGTGAGCTGGCTGCCGGACCGGTACCCAGGTGTCGAGCCGCAGCACAGGCTCATCCCTGCCGCCTACCCTCTCCAAGAATCAAACATGTCACCAAGTGATGCCACTACTGAGCATGTTCTGACAAGAACGCCACGCAACGACCGCGCGGGCCCTCGCAAAACCGACCAATTGTGCCTCGTCTTCTCAAAATCCATTCAGGCCTTGACGCCATGACCTATTTTGAATCCCTGAATTTCGTCAACTGGCTGGTCTTCTCACGCCTCGATCTGCCCGTTTGGATTTGGGCCATGGTGGCGTTGGTCGGCTCGCTGGTCCTGGTGCAGTGGCTCTGGGGACGGGCCTGGAACCGGCAGTGGAGTTTTGGAAAATCACCTTTGGTTGCTGTCCTCAGCAGCATCTGCGCGGTCATGATCGGACTCAGTACCCTCTTTTGGTTCGCGGCCGATCGCAGCAATACATGGCTTGAGATGCAGCGAACGGAGCTTGTTCGTCAGTTCACCGAAAGTGGAACCCGTAATCGGCGCATCTTCCGTACAGCTCTGGAACGCATCGGCGAGAGCACGAGCGTGGCCGAGAATGCCCTAGAGCTTCGCAATGAACGCGATACGCTAACACTCGCATTTGCGGCGGCTTCGGACGTGTCTTGTCCACTGGCGAGTAAGGGACCACTGGGTCCGGGCGCACCCTGCCGGGTGCGCGATGCCACGACGGTGGCCGAGGAGGTGGTACGCAACATTCCCGTTTTAACTTACCCGATCACCGTCTCGCCGCAGAATCGTTGGGTCGAAGCGGCGGTGACTGCGCAGCTTGACGAAGCGCTGAGCTTTGCCTCAACACGCTTGCGTGCCGGAACGGCAGAGCTCAGACAAGCACTGGGCATCCTCATGATCGTGTTAATTACCGGGCAGCTACTGATGGTCTGGGTTGCTGCGATCTCGGACATTCGAGTCCATCCCAAAGTTTGAGGCCTGGTGTCATGAAAAATCATCTCTTCATCGGGCTCGGGGGACAAGGTGGCCGCACGCTCGGCGAGATCCGCAAGGTCATGGAGCAACGCAAGGAAGATACGAAGGCGCTTCAGAGCCAGGGAGTGGCCGTCGAATTCTTGGCGATCGACTCCAGTCGGGACGTGCGCAACGACAAGCGATCCTGGAGCAACTTCGGTACCGACTTGTCCCTTCAGGAAAACGACTGGCTGATGCTGACACCGCCCAGCCAAGGCTCGGTTCCGGAGCTTGCAATTCGCCCGGACATCGCCCCGTGGCTCGGCGCACCCAAGCGGGTCGAGGAATTCTTGTCGCAAAGTAAGATCGAGGGAGCCAACCAGCGGCGACGTTTTGGTCGTCTTTTGTTTGCATACAATGCGACCGCTATTCGAAATGCCATTTTCTCTAACAAGGTAGCAAGACTCACGAGAAGCCGACCGAATCAGTGCGCGTTTCACATCTTCGCCACGCTCGGCGGTGGCACGGGCAGCGGTTGTATCGTCGATTTGGTCGCCATGATCCGCAACGAATACCGCGATCAAAGCGGTATCGATGACTATCCGATTTTCGTTTACATCTATGCCACGAACGATGACGTCAACGCCGACGTTGGTTATTTCTTTCAGAATCAGTATGCGTGCCTCACCGACCTTAATGCGTTGATGTGCGACCGTTTGCAACCGCATTCGCTGGGCGAGGGCTCAACACGCTCAAAATTCTCGGGCAGCGAGCCGATCGCACAACTGGTCATCACGACATCGCTCAACAGCAACAACATGCGCTTGCCGCTGGAGACCCAGATCCAGATCGTGGCCGAGTCTTGTCTGGAGCGGATCTACGCTTGGTCGACCGGCCAGATGAGCACGGATTCCCAGCGCGTCATGACGGGCCAGGACATCCTTGCAACCTTCCCTGGAGAGCCTTTAACGGGGATCGAGCGTAGCTACCGGTTTGCGGGTTTCGGAATGCGTCGATGGGAGGTGCCGCACACCAGACTCGAAGAATTGATTGCGCTGGACCTGATGTCGAGCGGGCTGCGCCAGGCCCTGTTCAACCATTGGCAGGATGGTCGCGGTTTCCAGGATCGGCTCGGTGCCGCTGATGCTGCGGGAATTGCCGCACGGGTTGATGCGCTCATGAACGACCTCGCCGATATCAGGGCGGCGGGTTTCGATCGCGACGCTCTAGCGGCGAAACTGCGCGAGGAACTGAGTCAGCAGACGGAGGGGCTGAAACGCTCAACGTCCAACGAGCCTCTCGATCCGCCGGTGGTCGAACGCACGCTTAAAGTGTATTACGAGTCGCGTTTTCAGCTCGCGGGGATCGATGCCTTCGTCCAGAAGTGCCAGTCCGAACGACCAGAGGAAATTCGGCGTGCCGTCCAGCGCCTCGCCGGCAAATTGTCCGAGCTCTGGCTCGATCGAGCCAACCCATTAGCGCTGTCTCGCATCCCGCAGATCCTCGACGAGTTGGGCAGCAGGCTGCGTGCCGAGATGGAAGCTACTTCTTCCAATGCGCCGGAGATCACACGTCGGCAACGCGTGATCGAAGCCCGCCGCATGGAGTGGGACAAGGTGACTTGGCTGACCGCGCGGGTGACCTCGAAGCGCCGTCAGCTTGTGGAGGCGCACGCGCGCGATTGCAGCATGCTCCACGAGCTGGATCTGCGCGATCGGCTGACCAAACTGGATGCTAACTTCATTGGTGCGTTCCTCAACGAACTCTCGACCATCCGCCAACTGTTTCAATCTACTCAATCGCTTGTTGCTAAGTTGCTGGAGCGCACGGGTCATGATCGCGACCTACTCTCAGGGGAGTTGAACGATTTACACAGCCGGCACTCAGCGAACAAGTACGAGTTCGATCCCAGCAGCCTTGAGACGTTTCTGTCCTGGATGCGCCGGCACCAAGAGCACCAGTCCAACGCGGCGCATCTCTTGCGCAAGGCCATCATGGCTTATTGTGGTCAACAACAGCCGCTATCGAGCCTGGCGCAGGTCGCAACGAATGCGGAAGTTTCACTTGAGGAAACGCTGCGGCACACGGCCATGAACCAGGCGCGCTCGATCCACGATGACTACGCCGGTCATGGACAAGGCGCAACGATCCTCGGTGGTTCGCTACTGGATCGATTAGAACGGCGCTTTCAACAGGACCCAGCCGCGTTAGCGCGCGAGGTCAAAGAGTTCGTGGATCGCGCAGCGGCATGTCTAAACCTGCGCAATGATACTCAGCCAGTCACGATCCTCGGAAGCGGCAAAAACGTCTCCACGATGCCAAAACGCTCCCTGCTGCTCGGCTTGCCGCAACATGCTTACCGAGATACCGTGGCAGACGCATTTCGGGCTGCGCGCAGTGCCGGTGCGAACTATCACTTCGATACCTATCCGCACGACGATCCCTCTCAAATCCGGCTCTTGTTGGTCGACTACTGGCTCGCCGCTCGCTTCGCATCGGTGGTGCATGGTTTGGCCGAGCGGTATCAGGAGACCACGTCCAACAGGCAAGCTGGCGACGCACGGTATTTCTGCAATCTCGACACCGAGGGCGAAGAGGGAAAACGGCCGAACCTCTTTCTGCCAAGCGCCGAGGAGATGCGGATCCGCTATGAAGGCGAGCTTTGGCTCGGTCAGCAGCCTGACGTCAATGTCGTGATCAGCAACCAGGACGGTGTTTTCCTATGCTTCGACGACCCCGACGGTCGCAGAACCGAACTGTTGGCACACAGCATGGAAGATGCTCAGGCGACCGCCGATCACGGCAAGATGTTCAAGCTCCACGCACGACTTGCCGAGGCACTGACCGGTTTCACCGCCGATCAACTGACGGCATTGCTCTCAGCCCGCAGTCGGGAAATCGAGGCGGAAAGTGGACTGACATCGCCCGCTTACAAGCGCTGGGAACGGATGCGAGAGCAGCTCAAAACCTTGGCGAACTGACATGAAACGGTATTTTCGTTGCGATGATCCGACACAACAGTGCCCTTATTCGCGGACACGGGAAATCCTGATAGAGGACGATTCGGGGTGTCCGAGCGCGAATCCGAACTGCCACGCCCATCGTCGCCCAGTTGCCTGGTGGTCAGCGATCCTGCAACGCTACCCCGGGGCAGTTTGGGGCGGTGTCGGTGTCGTCGGTGTGCTGGCGTTGGTGTTGTTGCTGCTGCCGCTACTGGGCTCCAGTGGCTGGATGCAACAGCATGCGTTGCTGAGTGCCGAAGTCGCGGATCTCGACGCGCAATTGGCACAGTTGGAGGCAGCATCGGCTGCTTCATCTCCCGAACCCGTTGCAGCCATTGAGACCGCGCAACTCCAACATGATGTGCTGCGCCTGAGTGAGGAGATCGCAGAGGCGGTCAAAGCTGGCGCTGCGGACGAGGCTCGGCTTCTCGAAACGCAGCTTGATGCAATCGCGACAGAGGTTGCCGAACGCATGGAGGCGGGGAAGCAACCAGACAGTCGCGCGGTCGAGCGCTCAATGGCGGCGTCCCGATTGGTCCGCGGTTACGAAACCTTGGAGGAGCGTGCTGAGACGGTCCAGGCGGAGGTGTCGATGGGTGCCGACAGTGCTGGAGCCGAAGCCCTCGCGATGTTAATCGACGGGATCCGAGATGCGATGAGACGTGCTCGCAGCCTAGCCGTCCCGGTGGTCGTCGGCGGTGCGGATCCGCAATTCGTGGCCTTGCAGACACAGATTCAGGACAACCTCGACCGTGCTCGCCGCGCCATTGATGCCATCCCGGAGCCGGCGGCGCTGCCCTTCCCGGCCAGCGATGCCGGGCTGGTCATCGCGAGCAGCCCGGGGTTGGATGCAGCACTGGTCGTACCCCTCGTGCAGGCCCGTTGGGGTGAAGCGGCAACACTGGATCAAGACACCGGGCAGTGGTTTCTTCCGAGTACCGATCCAGACATCGCTCCCGGTGTCTTGATTCGGGTCGCGGTGGAGGATCCGTCGGCGTTGCTCATCGAAGATCAGGCGGATCTGGTGATCACGGATCTGCCACCCTCCCCCATAATCCGCGAGCGCTTTGCCGCAGCCTTTCCCGGTGATTCGATCGACTCGCGCGCGTTTTCGGAGGTGATCGCACTGAACGCGATCGCGCTGCTCGGTCATCCCGATGCACCCGATACGGACATTGAGACCGAGGAATTGGCGCAGACCCGCTGGCTCGCCCAGGCAAGCGATATCTCCTGGCTGAAGCGTCTTGACCGACCCGAGATATTGACCCAACCGGTGGAGGATCCGTTCGCGGCCATCCTTGGTCACCCGGAGACCAGGGCCATTGCACTCTTTCACCAATGCGCGCCAAATCTGCGAGCGAAATACCTCGCCTATCAGCCTGGCTCCGAAGTCAGAGCCTTGGCGCCAAGCCCGTTCTCGATCGGTACGGAGGACTACGGCTTGTCCTTTCGGATTGTTGCGGTTCATTCACCGCGAGCGCGACCAGCAGCACAGAAATTCGTCGAGTTCATCACCTCGGACCCGGGACAAAATCGCATCGCCGAGGCCGGCTTCGTTGATTTGCGTCTGCGTCACCGAGAGGAAACAGTCGACCCACTGGTTCTCGCAACACTGGGCGAAGCCCTCGGCCTGAGCGGAATGACGCGTGCAAGCCGCTATTCAACCAATCTGCGCTTTGGCCTCAATGAGTCCGTGCTCGACATCAAGGCCCAAGCTGACATCGGTCGATTGGCACGTGCCTTGGCGAACGACTTTCCGACCGGCAAGGTGGTCATTCTGGGTTTCACCGACAGCACCGGTGCGCCCGATTATAACCATGGACTGTCGGTCAAACGCGCGCAGCACATCGTCGATCAACTCTTGAGCTTCGACATTCCTGCAACTGCAGCCGGACTGGGACAGCAGTTACCGGTGGATTCCAACGACACCGAAACCGGGCGTAGCCGCAATCGTCGAGCGGAGATCTGGGTCGTTCAACCTTAGGGACGACAGGGAGCCTTACGCCATGTTGGATTTGGAATGGGGATCGACGCCGATCGTCGCCACCCTGGTCGTCGTATTGATTGCCTTATTCGGTGCAGTCTGCGGGTTGATTGCCGGTGCTGGGATCACGCGCGAGCAACGCATGTTGCAACGAGGGATCGATAGCCTGCGCGACGTTCCTGCTGGACCCGCAGTCTCGTTCGATTACCGGCGGTGGGTTATGGAGCGGCCGGAACTGATCGATACCCATTTTTCAGATCACCTGCTCTCGGCATGGGCCGCTGCCAAGGTAGGGCGTGCGGTCTCATTACATGAGCTTCATGAGGTATCGGCGCGGCGTGAGGCCCGGCGGCGATCGGCACGACTCAGCGGCGGCATCACCGGGTTGCTGTTGGTGTGCGGCATTGCCGGGACCCTGTTGGCGATCAAGCCGATTCTCGGTAGCTTCAACATCAGCGCCAATCCTGATGGGGTCTTCGAGGCCGCCGAAAGCGCTTTTACTGCGACGAAGATGATCCAAGATCTCGGACAAGCCTTCTGGCCAAGCCTTGCAGCCCTGATCGGAACGATCGTCGTGGTCTTTCTTCGCGGGATCTATGCCCATCGCCGCGGCACTCTCGCCGGCGAACTGGACCAGTTGGACTTGGAGGAACTGTTTCCCCGCTTCCCTCCGCCCTCGATCAGCCGGGAATTCGACGAGGTGCGCGCTAGTCTCGGGGAACTGGTGACAACCATGCTTGCGAGTCAGCGCAGTTTCGATGGCTTTGTGACGCGTCTCGCGGGGGCTGCGCAAGGATTTTGCGCCGACTCGCCGCCGTTACAGCAAGCAGCCGCGCGATTCGTGGCGACCGCCGAGACGCTTGCGCCCAAACTCGACGCGCTCCTTGAAATACTGCCGGCCCACTTCGGTCCGACAGCCCCATTATGCACGCAGCTGGGTCATCTGGACGTGGTGGCACAACAGGTCAGCGCGACTGCGCAAGAGATGAAACAGAACGGCGCGTTCATGACGGAGCATCTTGAGACGGCCCACCGCATCCTCCAACAGACGGCGAACGATCTTCCTGAGCAAATCAAAGACGGTTGTGTAACTGCGGCCACGATTCTACAGAGTGCAACCTCTCAAGCCGTCACCGCCGCTTGCGCTAATACAGCGCGTTCGATGGATGCCGCCGCCGCGCCAGTGCGCGATGCGGCGAAGGCGCTTCAAGCTGCGGATCAGGCGCTCCGTGACGATGTCGCGGCATCCATTGCAACCCTCGCTCAGGATGTCACGGCGCGCGCCAAAGCGACTGAGAAGGCGATCGGAACAACACGCAAAGCGATGCGCGAAGACATCGGCAAGACTCTCGTTACACTGACGTCGAACTTGCGCGAACACACCGAGTCAATGGAGCAGGCGTTGCGCGGCGAGCTGAATGCGGCAGTCGTAACCATTGAGGACATGCACCAGTCAGCTGCCGACGCCATCGCCCAGGTCGCAGCGACCATCGGGCAACTCGATACTCTTCAAACGCTTGCACAGAAAACCCTCGCCGAACACAAAAGCAGTCGGCAAGAAGCGGCGACGATTCGCCTGGACATGCAAACGACGGCCAACCAAGTTGAACAGATCGGACAGCAAGTCAAAGCCGTCTTGACCGAGCTAGACGAGGCACAACAGACCTCCCGCTCACTGTCCGAGCGCTTCGCGCACATCACAGCGGACATGGGGAACCTCGCGAACAGGTCGGGGGATCTTTGCACGACTCTCGCGGACCTCAGTGCTGACCAGAAAGCGGCTGCTCAACAACTCAACGATGCGCTTCATCACGCTGGCCAGACCACGACGACTTGGCAAACGCTGATTGAAGCGATGACGCGACTGTCTGCGTCCGGCACGACACTGAATACCGATTTCGATCGCCTGTTGGAGCAGGGCCGAGAAGTCGTGCAACTCCTCGAGCGTGGAACAGCAGATGCCGTGAGCCAACAGATGGCGTTGAACGCACATGTCGCCTCGTTGAACGCGGTGATCGCCCGCCTCGAAGCAAAGCAGGAGGGACCGCGGGTTGATCGAATCTTTCGTGACGATCGCTAAACGCGATGTCACCGACACACGACTGAAGGACTTCGCTGGCCATGATTTCAGACGATGAACTGGGTCACAGTATCTCGTACTGGCCGAGCGTGAGTGATCTCTTCATGACGCTTTTCGTCGTCGCGATCGCGCTTGTCGGCGCGGTGGTGCTGGTTGTCCTTCCTGATCCCACTGACCAACTTGTCGTCGCCCGGATCATCGGTCCGGTGAACCAGATTCGAGCACAACTTGGCAACTTACCGCCCATCGAAAACGACTCGGTGAAAACGATCGTGGAGACGGCGCTCCAAGAAACGGCTGAGCACACCGTAACGCGGCTGAATGGCTATGCCAACGCGATGGGTGAGCTGGGTCAAGAGGTGGTTACACGCATTGACTTGGAGAGACGCATCCAAGCCCTTCAGGCCGAGGCGGAGCAATACCATATTGCTCTGGCGGAGGCGCAAACGGCCACTGACACTGCAGCGCGAATCTCTGAGGAGCTGCAACAGGCCACAGCGGACTTGGCAGCGGCGAGCGCGCAAGTCGCAGAACTAGAACAGAAGGTCATGACCCTGGAGCTGCGTCAGGGAATACACCTAGATGACAAACCACCCATCATCACCATCGCCGATGCCGACAAGCGACACTTCTTTTCCTCTGGAAGCGCCACGTTGACCCCGGACTTCAAGATCGACCTCACGTCGGGAGGCTTTGAGGAGATCGCCGCGGAGATCCTTAAACGCAATCGAGACGGTCGCCATGCCGTCGACACACTCGAAATCATCGGGCATACCGACGGCGTCCCGGTTGCCCGACGGGGCAATCTAGATGTCGTCCTTCCGCTCCTGCTTGAAGGCGATTCCAGTAGCTTCGAGCGGCTGACACCAGGATCGAACAACGACCTCGGACTTCTGCGGGCGCTTGCGATCAAGCATGCTTGGATCGAGTTCGTCGAACAGCATTCCGAGCGTGAGCAGCTTCACCCGATCGCGGTTCGGACCTATTCGGCAGGACAGACTTTACCGGTCGATGCAGGAGGGTATCGGGCTGCCGATGCGCGATCGCGACGCATTGAACTTCGGCTGACAAAGCTACGTTGATGAGTAAATTTTCTAGATTACACGTGCCGGCCCGCCCTCGTTCGAGTATTTCGATGCCGAGCGCGAGGCACTCAAGGGCTCGGGGAAGCTGACGGGTTTGAACAGTGGCGCAGCAGTTTGATCAAGTAGGATGCCGGGTCATCGCGGACAAAGGGGGTGATCGGGGCGATGCCGACCACCAGCTGCGCCGTGCCATCGCCTACGCGCACGGCGGCCGGTTCCGGGTCCGGTCCCAGCATGAACAGGAGGTCTGGAACGAGCGCACCCGCCTGATCGGCAACGCGGTGGTCTACTACAACGCCTTGATCCTGTTCGAAGCGCTGGCCGAACTGGAGCTTCGCGGCGACCTGGCCGCCGCCGAGGTCCTCAAGCGCGTCTCACCGGTAGCCTGGCAGCACATCAACGTCTAAGGCCGCTACCTCTTCCATAAGGACGTCACACCGATCGATCCGGAAAGGCTCCGCCAGCAGCTCTCGACCGAGGATTTGAGATCGAGGCGATGAGAAAGGGAGTCTCAGTCCCTGTCTTGAGACCGTTCTATTTCCCGGCACTGGCGTGAGTCAAGCAGTCGCCTTGCACGACGCCAAGTGCGACTTCGTGGCACTGGCCGCGCCCGTGTTCGGCTGCGACGATCCGGTCGAGCCCGTCTCTTAGGCTCATCCCTCATTCGCCATAACGAATGACCAGACCGCCCCGACTTGAGGCCCCGTTCACCGTTCGAGACCGAACCTGACCGGCCATGCGATCGGCATGGATGAGGATCCCCAGCCGAACCAGGACCGGACAGCTCTCACGCGTCCTTTGGTGCTCGAAGCGTCGCTCAGTTTGCGGAAGACTTCCCAGCCCGCTCCGCCGGGTGCGCGTTATTTGTTCGAAGCGGCCTGCGCGATCGCGCGGAGCACGGCCACGGTCTCGTGGTCGCTGTCGTCGAAATCCGGATCGGCGCTGGTCTTCACGATGACCACCTCGCGTACCGGATCGACGTAGACGTATTGGCCCCAAACCCCGATCGCGAGGAAGTCGCCCTGCGGGTCTTCCGGGATCCACCACTTGTAGCCGTAGCCGAAGGTCCAGCTCGAAGCTGGGTTCTCGCCGGGCTGCAGGTGTGGTGCGCTCGGGTTCACCGAGGCCGCGACCCAACCGGCCGGCACGATCTGCCGACCCTCGCGCGCGCCACCCTCGAGGTACAGTCGCCCGAAGCGCGCCCAGT
>NZ_NRSD01000011.1 GCF_016583985.1 Thiocapsa imhoffii
ACCACCCGCACGGCGTATCTTCAATACTTCAGCGCGTTGCCCGCTGAGCGGGTGGAATGGATGGGTGATGGTGGCCCATCCCAAACGCCGGCTGGGCATCTGTGGGGTTGACGATGAACGTCGGAATGCCCAGGCGGCGTGTCCCGCCGCCCGGCTTGGCAATGTCCACCGCGCGCACCGCCGCCGGGCGGTAATCGCCCCGAAGGAGCTTCTCCCGAATCACCGGCCAGTGGCACTTGAGGTGGGCCTCGGTCTCGGCGATCCCTTTGCCGTCGACCCCGCCGGACCCGGCGTTGGCTTTCACCCCCGCCCAGGCCCGTTCCATGTTGGCGGTATCGAGCACCGCCTCCAGACTGATCTCAACCGTGTTGCTCATTGAACCCCTTCTTGCGTCTGTGCTCGCGATCACGGTTGACTTGATGAGCGCGGACCTCCCCCATGCGGGAATCCACCCGTTCGGTTCGGCTCGCCGTCCCGGTAGCTGCCGCAGTTGCAACGCCGAGTGCGTGTCGCCCATCTGCCCGCCTTCCGGATCGGATGCAGACTGTGGTCCTTTCGTGACTCTTCGGCCCTTCACTCCTCCCGACTTTCACCGGGCCTCAACGCTACTACGGCCTCTGCTGACTTCTGGACCGCTCTCACGGGCCAGATCTCCCCGAGTAAGAACATGTACTTTCGACCCGTGCCGCCAGGCTCTACCGGAGACGTCTTTCGGTGACGGTTGGATTTCGCGTTCCCTAGCACGCTCATCGCCCGCATCCGGCCTCGCTGCCTGTTCGTGTTCCTACGGTCGTGTCTTGGCTACACCCTGCTTTCAGCTTGGCCTCGCGGCGTCCACCTTGGGTTTCGCTACGCTTCTCGTCACTCTTCGCGGTTACCTCCTTTCAGGTAACAAGTACATGCCCATGTCGGGCACACTAGGGTGGATCAGCGCAGCGCATCCACCATCAGCCTCGCGATCGGCACGCTGTTGGCGGCGGCCACCCAAATTTGGAACTGCTGCCAGAGGTTGGACCGACTGAAATCGCGGAGGTTATGGGTCACGATGTACCGGCAACCGGCAGCCACCGCAAGCTCCAAGACGAAATCGTCGTCTGGGTCCGCGAGCGCTGGCCGCCAGCGATAATGAATCTCCTGCAAATGGCTGATCGAGACATTGGTGTCCAGCACGATCCTCACGCCGTCAGCCCCTCGATCCGCGCCTTGATACGGTCGGTGACCCGTGCGAGATCGGCGTCGATAGCATCCAAGGGACGGGGCGGCTCGAAGACGTAGAAGTGGCGGTTGAAGGGGATCTCATAGCCGACCTTGGTCTTGCTCTCGTCGATCCAGGCATCCGGGGCATGTGGCAGCACCTCGCGGGCGAAGTAGGCGTCGATATCCTCCCCCAGCGGCACGTTCTCGGTATCGCGCCGCTTCGGGTCCGGCTGGGGTTTACCCTTCTGTTTGCCCTTCTGGCCGATCAGGATCTCACCGGCCTCGTCGCGTAGCGGGCGCTCCACGGTGATGGTGCGGTAACCAAAGTCCTGAGTCCGGAAGATCCGTGAGATCGGCACCACCCGAACCTTGGCGCGGCCGGTTCCATCGTCGGGCGCAACCGGCGGACTGTCGCCAGGCATCAGCACCCGCCGGTCGATCTCCTTGCCGCGACCATCGAGCACCAGGGCGAGGCTCGCCTCGGTGCAGTCGCCGAAGAGGCGGGTGATCAGCGCGATGTGCTCCTCATTCATCTCCTTGCGCTTGCTGCCGAGGCTCTTGCGCATCTTCTGCCAGAAGTGACTGGCATCGATGAGTTGGACCTTCCCCTCGCGGTGCGCGGGCTTGCGGTTGGAGAGAATCCAGACGTAGGTCGCGATCCCCGTGTTGTAGAACATGTCCGTGGGCAGGGCGACGATGGCCTCGAGCAGATCGTTCTCCAGCACGTGGCGGCGGATCTCGCTCTCGCCGGAGCCGGCACCGCCGGTGAAGAGCGGCGAGCTGTTCAGCACAATGCCGATCCGGCTGCCCCCGTCCACTGCCGGGCGCATCTTGGACAGCAGATGCAGGAGGAACAGCAGCGAGCCGTCCGAGACGCGGGGCAACCCTGGGCCGAAGCGCCCCGCATAGCCCTGCTCGGTGTGCTCCTTGCGCACCAACGCCTCGATCTTCTTCCACTCCACGCCGAAGGGCGGATTGGAGAGCATGTAGTCGAAGCGTTTGTCGAGCAGCCCGTCGGCGGACAGGGTGTTGCCGAAGACGATGAAGGTATAAAAGCCGAACAAGGGGCTATAGCCGACGCTCGTACCTCGCGCGGCTGAGCGCAAACGTTACAGTCAATCGACCAAGGGGGTTCCAATCCCCAAAGAACCCTGGTCGTGCCAGCACGATTCAGCTTAGGCCCAAAGCCGAGCCCTATTTTATTGTCCCCTCCTTAGGCAGATGCTGGCGAGTCGGTTGGCTTCACGGCCGTGGCGAGGATGTAGTCTAGCCCGCCATAGACCGATTCCGCACTCATCGCCAGTGCTATCCGCGCGGGTAGCCGGGTCGCGGGGTGCAAGCGCTGAAGAATCTGCGGATGCCGCCGCAACGCCTCATGTAGAGGTGCGTAGACACGATCGCGGATCGATTGCACCTCGACCGAGGCGAATCCCGCGGCTTCAAGGCGCTCGACATATCCGTCCACGCCATAGACATTGTCTTTGGGAATCGCAAACTTACTGGCCACCAGCCCCCACGACCAACGTTGCTTGAGACGTCTCCACCTAGAGGTGGCGGGAGGCATGGGAATGATGTCGGCCGTCACCAGCCGTCCACCAGGGCGGAGGACGCGAAAGGCCTCCGCGAAGAAGTCAGCGCGAGTCTTGAAATGGAAGGCGCATTCCTGCGCGAGCACCTGATCGGCCGATGCCGTGGCGAATGGCATCGCCGTCGCCGATCCGACGACCAACTCGATGCGATCGGCGAGCCCGGCGTTGGCGACCCGTTCGCGTGCGATGGCAACCTGCGAGGCGGTGATGTTCAAGCCTCGAATGCGTGCGGGCTGTCGCGTTTTGGCCCAGCGCAGATCTTGATCCGCGAAGCCAAAGCCCACGTCCACGACCTGATCGCCCGGGTTCACTCCCGCGCGCTCCGCCACCAGATCCGTCAGGGCCTCGCACGCCTCATCGAGGGTCTGTCCAGCATCGCTCCAATATCCCAGATTGAGATAGAGACCATGGGTGGTCGCGACATCGGTAGATAGGAGATCATAGACGCGCGTGACCTCCCAGGAGGTCAAGGGGTTGTAGAGCCACGTGAGATAGTCCAGAAACCGACGTTGTGACATCAGGAGATCACCAGTTAAGGATTTGGGACACCCGGTTGGCGTCCGACACCGATGCATGGCCGTCTTGGCCCCATGCCGGCACGCCGCGCCCCGATACGCTGACGCGCATCACCCGGTACGAAGGTCATCGAGCGACTCGATCGGGGGCTCACAGTGCGTTCCACGGCAGCGATAAAGACGCGGTCGCTCGCCGGGTTGCATCGCGCCCAGGGTGCCAGGCAGCGTCTCCGTGAGGTCGGCCGGGATGGCCACCACGATGCGATGCGGGCGATGGCCGCGCTGTGCCTCGCGTCGCCAGTGCTCGAGACGTTTGTCCGTGGCGCGGATCACCAGGATCTCGGGCGGGCTGTGGGATTCCTCAAGCGCCATGAGCAGCGTCGCGTGAGCCTCTGGCATCCTGGCGATGGAGTCGGCCGCGAGCCGCAGGGTCATGGCGGCGGCAGTAAGATACCGGGGCTCGCCGATCAGGTGACCCAATCGTTGCAGGGCGACGGCCGCCACGCCATTCCCAGCCGGGGTAGCCTCGTCGCTGAGAGGCTTCGGGCGATGCATCAGCGCCTCATGATCCCGTGCGGTGAACCAGAATCCCCCTTCGAGCGGATCCTGGAATTGCTCAAGCAACACCTCGGCCAGATCGATCGCAAAGGCCAGGTCAGCGCTCGACCAGCGCGTCTGCAACAATTCGAGGAGCGCATCGAGCAAGAACGCATAGTCATCAAGGTAGGCATTCAAATGCGCGACCCCGTCCTTGCAGGTCGCCAGCAGTCGGCCCTCGCGCCACAGCGTCAGCCGGATGAAGGCCAAGGCCTGTTCCGCCGATTCCAGGTAATCAGGACGTTCAAGGATGCGAGCCGCACGCGCCAGCGCCTTGATCATCAGCGCATTCCAGGATGTGAGCACCTTGTCGTCTCGATCCGGGTGGATGCGCCGCTCGCGCGCGACGGCCAGGGTCGCGCGCGCCGAGCGCAGCAATGCCTCCACCGTGGCGTGCTCAAGACGCTGCTCGGCGGCCACCGCCTCCGGCAGACGGTCCCCATGCAGATGCCAAGCCGATTCGAAATTCGCCGGACGATCGAGCCCATAGACCGCCGCGAACACCTGGTACTCAGCCGGCGTCAACAAGGACTCCACCTGCGTGCGGGTCCAGATGTAATACTGCCCCTCGTGCCCTTCGCTGTCGGCATCAAGGCTCGAGGAGTAGCCGCCCGCGGGTAACTGCATCTCCCGCATGACCCAGTCGGCCGTCATGGTCGCGCTCTCGCGGAACAAGGGCGCGTTCGTCAGCGCGTAGAGATCACAACAGAGTGAGAGCAATGTCCCATTGTCGTAGAGCATCTTCTCGAAGTGAGGAATCATCCAGGCACGATCGACCGAGTAGCGATAGAACCCCCCGCCGAGTTGATCCTGCAATCCCCCACGACACATGCGCTCCAAGGTGAACTCAGCCATCCCCAGGGCATCGGGTGCGACATTGTGATCATCCAGCCCAGCCGCGGGGTGATCTTCTGATTTGGGCCTGATGAGGTCTTGCGTGCGCGCGACGCGCCGCAGGAGCAGCTCAAGGTTGGTTGGATGGGGAAATTTCGGTGCCCCGCCGAAGCCGCCGTGCTCGGTATCGAAACTCGCCGCCAAGCGCTGCACCGCCTCGTCGATCGCACGCGGTGTCGGCAACTCGGCCGCGGGGCGCGGCTCCAGTTGACGCAGCGCTGCGGTGAGGCGTGCGTTCTGGGTTGCAATCACCGTCTGTTGACCGCGATACGCCCGCTCGACGCCCTGCAAAACCTGTTTGAACGCGGGCAAGCCATGACGCGGTTCGGGGGGGAAATAGGTTCCCGCGAAGAAGGGGGTCTGATCCGAAGGGGTCAGAAATAGGGTCAGCGGCCACCCGCCAGACCGCTCGGTCAGCAACTGGTGCGCACGCTGATAGATCTTGTCGAGATCAGGGCGTTCCTCACGGTCCACCTTGATGTTCACGAATCCCGCGTTCATCAACTCGGCCGTGCTCGGATCGGCAAACGACTCATGGGCCATGACATGGCACCAATGGCAGGCTGAGTAGCCAATGGAGAGCACAATCGGCCGATCGGTGGAGCGCGCGAGTTCCAATGCCTCCGGACACCAGGGCCACCAATCGACTGGATTGTCAGCATGCTGTTGCAAGTAAGGACTGGTTGAGGTCGCCAGGCGGTTGCGCACGCGACCGGAGTGGCCTTGATGGGAAGTGCTCATCGCAACACCTCTGGTCACGACCCCAGAACGCACAAAACGTCACAGACATTTGGGATGCGAGTCTAGGAGTCGTTGGTGAGAGACGGGACGGTTTGGAGATCGAGCCCGTCATGCCGGAATGGGTTGGCTAGGACGTGGGGCCAACCACGCCGGATTCCAGCGACGGCCCCGAGCCCGCCCAAGATGGATCGCTTCTGTTAATCTGTGCCCCGCACCCCGCGCTCATCCACCAGCTTGCGATGCCAGATCACCAAGGAACCACCACCATGAAGATGCAACCGCTCATCTTGAGCAAGGATCAGGAACGCCGCTTGCTCGCGGGACACTGTTGGGTCTTCAGCAACGAGGTCGATCAGCGCGCAACCCCGCTCAAGGCTCTAGAGCCCGGACAAGCGGTGTCGATTCGCAGTGACCATGACCGCTGGATCGGTTACGGCTACGTGAATCCGCATTCCTTGATTTGTGCACGCGTCGTCAGCCGCGATCCCGCTCAACCGCTCAGTCCGGCGCTGTGGCTCAACCGGATCCACACCGCCCTCAGCTTGCGCGAACGCCTTTACGAACAACCCTTCTATCGCTTGATCTTTGGTGAGAGTGACGGTCTTCCCGGACTCATCGTCGACCGCTATGGCGATGTCTTGGTGCTCCAAATCACGACGGCGGGGATCGAGCGTGCGCAGGGCGAAATCATTGCCGCGCTTGAACAGATCTTGCGACCGCAAGCGATCATCCTGCGTAACGACTGCGCTGTGCGTGAGTTGGAAGGGCTCACCCAGGACGTTGCGGTCGTGCTCGGACAACCGGATGACCGTCTGGTCCTGATCGAGAATGGGCTGGAATTCGCGGTGTCGCCTCTGACCGGGCAAAAAACCGGGTGGTTCTTCGATCAGTCCGAGAACCGGACCCGCCTTGCGCGCTACGGTGTCGGCCGCCGTGTCTTGGATGTCTGCAGCTATGTCGGTGCATGGGGTCTGCGCGCCGCCGCATTGGGCGCGGAACAGGTTGTCTGTGTCGACAGTTCGCACTCCGCCCTCGAGCAGGTCGCGGACAATGCCGCGCGCAATCAATTCTCCCAACGGGTCGAAGGGCGGCACGGCGATGCCTTCGAGGTGCTGCGCACGCTCAAGGACGAGGGCGCGCGCTTCGAGACCCTGATCCTGGATCCACCGGCATTCATCAAGCGCCGCAAGGACGACAAAGAAGGCACCCAGGCCTATCTCCGACTCAATCGTCTCGCCATCGAACTGCTCGAACCTGGTGGTCTCCTCGTCACCTCGTCTTGTTCCTACCACATGAGCCGCGAGGGCTTCATCCGGACGGTTCAAGCGGCCGCGCGGCGCGCCGGGCGGATGATTCAAGTGCTCGAGGCCGGGCAACAGGGTCCGGATCATCCCGTGCACCCGGCCATTCCCGAAACAGCCTATCTCAAGACCCTGTTCGTTCGCGTCCTACCTACATTCTAAGGGCCTGCATTCTACCAAGGGCGGCCAAGACGAATTTTTCGAGCAAAAAAATCGATCAAAAGATAGCGCTTTCTCATGATCTTACCTACACTTTTGAGTGTCCCTTCTGAAGGGTAACCTGAACGATTCGACTGCGATTGACACGACGCGCACTCATGACGTAAGGATTCCTCAGCATGCACACTGATGCCAACCAGACTCTCAACCGTGTCCGGACCCAACGCCCAATTCGGGCGCGCGTGCGCCCCGAGGTGACGTTCGCGAACCAGGGCCTGATCCTGGTGTGCTTGGCCCTATCAGCGCTCATCGGGCTTGCCGGATGCGGGACCACACCGACCATGACCGTGGTCGAGCCTATCCGTGCCGACAAGGTGGTCGTGAAGAAGTCACAGCGCAAGTTGGAGCTTCACAACAACGGACGTGTGATCCGCGAGTACCAGATCGCACTCGGCGGCTCGCCCGATGGACATAAATTCCGCGAAGGGGATCAGCGCACACCCATCGGCGACTACATGCTCAATTGGCGCAATCCAAACAGTAATTTCCACAAATCCATCCATATCTCCTACCCGAGCGAGCGTGACAGGATGGTGAGCCGCGCCATGGGTTATTCCAACCCGGGCGGTATGATCATGATTCACGGACTCCCGAACTACGTTCGCTCCGAAGCCCTACGCCAAGAGTACATCGGACGAGACTGGACGCAAGGCTGCATCGCCGTTCAGAACCACGAAATGGATGAGATCTGGGAGATGGTGCGCGATGGAACGCCGATCAGGATCCTACCCTAGCAACGCACGATTCGGGCGCTGACATCCGCGTTCAAATTTTTGCGTCGGCCGCCGCCGTCTCCGGGAGCACGATGTTGAGTTCAAGAACCTCGTGGCTATCCTCCTGCTCGTATTTCACGGAGACGGCGCTCATATCGACCTCCACGTACTTGCGAATGACCTCGAGGATTTCCTGTTGGAGTCTCGGCAAGTAAGACGGTTGGCCGCGCTGGGTCCGATCATGCGCCACCAGGATTTGGAGCCGCTCCTTGGCGACACTGGCTGATCCCTTCGGTCGCGACGACCGAAAGTAGTCAAGTAATCCCATGGTTTAGCCTCTGAAAAAGCGACGCAGGAAGCCTCTTTTCTCGACTTCGAGAAAGCGATGCGGCACATCCTCGCCGAGATAGCGTGCCACCGTGTCGGCATACGCCTGTCCGGCGATGCTCTCGCGATCGAGAACAACGGGGATGCCCGAGTTGGATGCGCTGAGCACCGACTTGGACTCAGGGATCACCCCGATCAAATCGAGTGACAGGATCTCTTGCACATCCTCGACGCTCAGCATCTCCCCCTTTTCGACCCGCTCCGCATCGTATCGTGTCAACAGCAGGAATTCACGGATCGGCTCCAGGTTTGACTCGGCCCGGCGCGATTTACTCGCAAGGATTCCGAGCATCCGATCGGAGTCACGCACCGACGACACCTCCGGATTGGTCACGACGACCGCATCATCGGCGTAGTACATGGCCATGGTGGCGCCGTGTTCGATGCCAGCCGGTGAATCACAAACGATGAAGTCGAAACCGCCAGAGAGTTCTTCAAGGACGCGGCCAACCCCTTCCTTAGTCAGTGCATCCTTGTCCCGGGTCTGGGAGGCTGGTAACACATAGAGGTTATCGCACCGCTTGTCGCGGATGAGCGCCTGGTTGAGGTTCGCCTCTTGATTGATGACATTCACGAAATCATAGACGACACGCCGCTCGCACCCCATGATCAAATCCAGGTTGCGCAGACCAACGTCAAAGTCGATGACGACCGTGCGCCGACCACGTTGGGCCAACCCCATCGCCAACGCGGCGGAGGTTGTCGTCTTGCCAACCCCCCCCTTGCCCGAGGTGATCACCATTATTCTCGCCAAAGTTGCCGCCTCCAAATGGGGTTGGTCCGTCGTCCAGCCCGGCCACGAGTCAAATTCTTTCGATCCGAAGAAGTTTCTGCTCTAAAAAGATCTGCACCGGGATGCCGCGCAGCTCCACCGGAATGTTCTCGCTGACGCGATAGTGTCCTGCGATGGACACCAATTCCGCCTGCAGATCTTGACAGAAGATGCGCGCATCCGTGTTTCCTTTCATCCCGGCTAAGGCCCGCCCACGCAGGGGGCCGTAGACGTGAATATTGCCGTCGGCCATGAGTTCCGCGCCCGCGCTAACCGGCGCGATCACGGAGAGATCACAGCCGACCGCATAGACCCGTTGTCCGGAGCGGACGGGACGGGTCACCATCGTGAAGTTGCCGCTGGGTGTCACCGCTGGTGGCTGCTCATCGCTCAACGTGGAGCTCCGCTTGGGGCTCCGCGCGGGTGCGGACGGGGCCGCGTTCGCCGGCGCGGGATCCTGATGACGCTCGCTCCGCGACGCGCGCGGCTCATGATCAGCAAGGATCGCGAGCTCCATCGCCTCCGCGGCGGTGTTCTGAGCCTTGTTGCCGCCGCGGACCCCGAATGGAATCATGCCATAACCGCGCAGCAGACCGACGAGCAGAGGAAACTCCACTTCCCCCCCATCGGTCGGGAAACCGCTCAGGTCGATGACCACCGGCGTATTGTGAAAAAACTCCGGCGCCTGCTCGACCCGTTTCCCAAGATCGACCGCCACGGCTTCGATGTCCGCACGCAGGAGTCGAATGATGGGCAGCGTAAAGCTGGCTGCCTTGAGTTCGAAGGCGACCGACCAGTCACTGGACGCGCCGCTGGGATTCCCTGTCATCGTCAGACCTGTCAACCCGGTGGCCACTGCAACGGGCGCCCACCGATGAGATGAAGATGCAGGTGATAGACGGTTTGCCCGGCGCCTGCATTGCAATTGATGACCGTCCGGTACCCCTGCTCGGCCAGCCCTTCCTGCGCCGCGATTTTCGCCACGGCGAGCAAGAGTTTACCGAGCAGCTCCGCGTCCTCCGTCGCCGCATCATTGAGCGTCGGAATCGGCTTGCGCGGAATCACCAGGATATGGGTCGGTGCCTGCGGATGAAGGTCTCGGAACGCAATCAGATCCGCGTCCTCGTAGACGATATCGGCGGGGATCTCGCCGTCGACGATCTTGCCAAAAATAGTATCAGACATGATGCTCATTCGCTGCTGTCGCGATCGCTCGGGGTCGGAACACACGACGGTCGATCGCTTGAAACCGCCGCGCCACGGCCCGCTGATTGCGAGCGCGTCGGGTCGAGCCAGCAGGTCTCGGATCCACCCGCGACCCCGTCCCGCTCACACTTGTTGCCGTCCCTTGAAGGCCAGTGCCAAAGTCCCTCCGTCGATCGACTCCAACTCGCCACCGAGGGGCACGCCGTGCGCGATCCGCGTGAGATTCACGCCATACCGAGCAGCCGATTCGGCGATCAGATGGGCCGTCGCGCTGCCCTCGACCGTCGGACTGATCGCCAGGATGATCTCACGTACCGCTCGCCCCTCGAGTCGTTCGTCGAGCTGGTCCAGACCCAATTCACGCGGTCCAATGCCATCGAGTGGCGACAGACGACCACCGAGCACGAAGTAGCGTCCACGAAAATCGGTCGCCTGCTCAATGGCGAGGATCTCGGAGGGCTGCTCGACCACACAGAGGACTTGCCCGTCGCGATTCGGATTGGCACAGAGCGCGCACAGGTCCTGCTCGGTCAGGGTCCGGCAGTGGTTGCAACGCCGGATGCGCGTCATGGCATCCGCCATGACGTGCGCCAATCGCACCCCGCCCTCCCGATCGCGCTCTAGGAGGTGAAAGGCGATCCGCTGGGCGGACTTCGGCCCCACTCCAGGCAAGCATCTGAGCGCATCAATCAACTGCGTCAACAAGGGGCGCTCAGACACGTGCGCAGCTCGCCTAGAAGGGCAGCTTCATTCCGGGCGGCAGCGGCAAACCAGCCGTGAGTTCGGCCATATTTTCCTTCGCCTTCTCGGCCACGCGTTGGGTCGCGCCATTGATGGCGGCCGCCATCAAATCCTCGAGCATCTCGCGATCGTCACCCAGCAGTGAAGGGTCGATCTCGACCCGACTGACCTGGTAGCGGCCATTCATGGTGACCTTCACCATTCCGCCGCCCGACTCACCGATCACCTCTTCCTGAGCCAGACGCTCCTGCGCGAGCTTCATGTCTTCCTGCATCTTCTGCGCCTGCTTCAACAGGTTTCCGAGTCCAGCTTTCATCATCGTTGCGCGGGAAACCCCGACCGCTCGGCCGGGGCGGGATAGCGCACGGCGCCTCGCGCCGCCCTTCTCCCGCATCCTCTCTATTCGGTTGGCTATCTCTAGGGTTCAGGGTGTCGGGTCTTGTCGGACTCACGTGGTCACAGCAAACGCTTCGGGGTCAGCGCCACCCCAGCTCAATCGCGTGGCACGATGCGGCCCGGGATCCAGTCCGCGTCAAAGGTTTCTCGGACCTGTCGTGCCACCGGGTCGGTCTCCAATGCCGCGACGGCCGCATCCTGGCGCTCGGCCGCCTCACGCTCACGGCGCTGGGCGAGCGTTTCGCGACGAGGACGCTCGATCTGGATCTCGAGCTTGACCGCCGTCCCCAGTGTATCCTCCAAAGCGGCTTGCAGCCGTGCTTCGCTACTGGCCGAGCGCAGGTGCTCCGCGGCCGGATCAAGCGCCAGGACCAGCCGACCATCCTGCCACGAACGCAGGTCGCAATGATGCGCAATTTGACTCGCAATGCCGCCAAGCCGCAACCGATCGATCAAGGCCAGCCACTCGGCGTGTCCTGTCAAGTCCCCGGGCTGGCGGTCGGGATTCGGCTGATTGGGCGCGACCTCGCCCACCGTGCGCGCGCCGTCCTCATCGCCACCCCACGAGGTGTGCTGGTTCCCAGTCGCTGGCGTCGCGGGTGCCGGGTCGCGGGGAACCCGTGTCACCGGCGAGCCCGCTGCGGTGACGTGCGCCGCGGCCCCACGGGTTCCCGGCATTGGCTTGACGCCGGCCGCGGCGCGCGCCTGCGTGCGCCCCGACGGCGAGGCGGCAACCTGCGCACGGTCCTCCCGCGGGCGAAAGGCCAGGGCGCGTAAGAGCACCATCTCGAAACCGGCTCGTGGATCGGGCGCCAAGGGCAGATCCGCTTGCCCCATCAGGGCAATCTGATAGTAGAGCTGCAGATCCTCGGGCGGGAGCAGCGCGGCCAGCCGCTGCAAACGACTCGCGTCGGGGTCGTCCTCGGCAAGCGTTTCAGGGACCTGCTGGAGCAGCGCCAGGCGATGCAGCAGGGCAATCAGCTCGCGCAGTAACGACTCGAAATCCGGCGTCAGCTCCGCAATCCGCTCCACCTCGCTCATGAGCCGAGCGCCATCGCTCGCGGCCAGGGCATCGAGCAGATCAAGGATCAAGTCGCCAGGCAAGGCCCCGAGCATGGCCCGCACGCCGTCCTCGTCAACCTGTCCGCCGCCAAACGCGATCGCCTGGTCGAGCAGGCTCAAACCGTCCCGCATACTCCCGTCGGCCGCGCGCGCGAGCAGGGGCAAGGCGCCACCCTGGTAGCCAATCTCCTCAGCCATGAGCACCGCTTCCAGACGGGCGCGGATCTCTTCTGGCAAGAGGCGACGCAGATTGAGCTGCAAACAACGTGACAGGACGGTCACCGGAACCTTGTGAGGATCCGTCGTGGCGAGCAGGAATTTGACATGCGGCGGTGGCTCCTCCAGCGTCTTCAACAGGGCGTTGAAGCTGTGGTTGGAGAACATGTGCACTTCGTCGATGAGATAAACCTTGTAGCGTGCACTCGCCGGGGCGTAGGGGACATTATCGAGCAGTTCGCGCGTCTGATCGACCTTCGTGCGTGAGGCCGCGTCCACTTCGATGAGATCGACAAAGCGTCCGCTGTCGACCTCGACACAGGCCGAACAGCGACCACATGGGTGGGAACCGACGCCGTTTTCGCAATTCAGCGCCTTTGCGAGAATGCGTGCCAGGGTGGTCTTCCCGACGCCACGCGTGCCCGTGAAGAGATAGGCATGGTGCAGCTGATCGCGGTCGAGCGCATTGGCTAACGCACGGACCACATGGGCCTGTCCAACCAAATCATCGAAGGTCTTGGGGCGCCACTTCCGGGCGAGCACCTGGTAGGACATGTGTGATTCGAGTCGGACGAGTTGCGTGTGTGAGCGCGCGGATCAAAATTCAGCAGGCCGTCCCAGCCAGACGGGCGGGCCTTGCAGGTGACCGAGTCCCGCGACGATTTGAGACCAGCCGCTCGCGTGAGTTCGATGGTGCCTCGCCACTGAGGAGGCGGCCTACGCCAGCCACACCCCGGCACACGCTTCGACCGCTGCGGCTGCTCCCTTCCGGGCCTGACCGGGTTCACGGTTTCGCGTTGCGAGGGGACCGGCGCAAACCACCATGGACACCATCTCGAGCAACTGCCCGGAACGACAACTTAGAGTAACAAAGCCCTGTACAGATGACAAACCTCGGTGCAACACGAGATGATAGGCGCCATCTTGATGATTGGCACGAGATCCGCCACCGTGTCACAAGACATCGTCCGCCGCGTCGAAGCGGACGCGGACTGATCCGCACAGGTTCCTCTGCCCATGCACCTCCTTGACCGCACACCTCACTGCTCGCTCATGCTGGTGCTCACCCTCGCCGGTCTATCCCTGTGCGTGGATGCGGCCGAACCTGGGACTGCTGCGCTCCTGGAGTCGGAACAGCCGGAAGCAGAAGCAGCGGACGAGCGGCGGATCTGGGAGCGGACTCGAGAGACCGCGGGTGAGTGGTGGCATCGCTCCCGCGCCTTCGCTGATCGGGCCCTGACCGATGCGAAGGATCTCTTTGGTGATAACCGCGATTTCACCTATGTCTGGCAGACGGTTGTTCCCAAGCTGGATGCAGCCCTCACGCTCGAGGAGCGCAATGAGACGCTGCCGGCGCGTGCCTGGCTTGGCACCGATCAACGCGCCAATCGCGCCGCGATCAATGCCCTGCTCGACGAGGCTGTCGAGATCTTGTCGGTCTCGCCGCTGCAGAATGAGCGCGAGCGCGTTCGCTCCCTGCAGCTTGAGATCGAACGAGTGCGCGCGGAGATCGCGGAGGCACGGCAAAAACGCATCACCGCCCCGAGTGAGTCAACATTGCGCAAGACGGTCGCTGATTACGACCAGATCATTGCCGCCGGCGAGGCCGACATCCGGCGTTTGAATCGGGAACTCAGTGCCCTGAAGCGGGCGTTTGCCCAGGATCTTCGTGGAATCGGGCTGGAGCTCGACACCGAACAGATCGAATTGCTGCTCGCAAGCGTCGTTGGGGATAATTGGGTGGATCTCGGCATCCTGTTTGACAACGTGAAGGCCATCACCCAGCAACTTGAAGAACTCGTCGTCCAGAGCGGCGAGGATCTGGCCAGCGCACGGCGTTATTATGGCCTGTACGTTGTCCTGCTCCAATCACTTAACCGGATGCATCTACAGATCGAGGAGGCGATCGGCGAACAGTATCTGCCACAAATCGATGCGATTATCGCGCGCGCCCAGGCACTGTCGGGCGAGACCCGGCGCCTGCAGCGTGAAAGCCCCGAGCGGCAGGAGCTGCTCGCGGCCAACCTTGCCGCACAGCAGGTCACGATTCAGGCCGCGGAGATCTATCGCGATGATCTCAAGGAGCAGGCGCGCCAGGTCCGCGCCGCTCGGGCCGAACTGGAGAAAGACATCGCGGCCGCCTGGAACACCTATGAGACGGTGCGCGTCTCGGGCGAATTCGTCAATCTGGTGCGCTCCAGCCAGCAGTTGCTCGAGGGGTTGATGAATCGCCAAGTGCCGGCACTTCGGCCCTTTGAGAATCGCGAAATGCAACGTGAGTTGCAGAAACTCACCGAGCAATTGCGCGGCTAACGCCCGGGTTGATTCCAACCACCATCACCGACCACCTGCGAGAGCACCAGATGAAAATCGCCCGCTTCATGGACCCCCAAGGTCATGTTCACTTCGGCACGCCGATCGATGCCAGTCATGCTCATCGCCTCAGTGGACGCCTCTATGAGTCCTTGACTGAAACGACGGAGGTGTTCGAGGTTTCCCGCTGGCTCGCCCCGATCGCCCCGGTCAACATTTACGGTATCGGATTGAACTACCGCGCCCACGCTGCTGAAACAGGCGCCGCGATCCCAGTGCATCCGGTCGTCTTCATGAAACCCACCACCGCGATCACCGATCCCGGGGCACCGATCCTGCTGCCCCACGCCTGCGATCAGGGACCGGAGGTCGACTACGAGGCCGAGCTGGCGGTCGTGATCGGCCGCACCGCGCGCGACGTGTCAGTCAACACCGCACTCAATCATGTGCTGGGCTACACCTGTGCAAACGACATCTCGGCCCGGCGTTGGCAGAAGGAGGGAGGAGCTGGACAATGGATTCGGGGTAAAAGCTTCGACGGGTTCTGCCCACTCGGCCCGGTCCTGGTCACGGCGGACGAGATCCCGAACCCCCAGTCGTTGCAGGTGAGTTGCACCATTAATGGCGAGCGGCTGCAAGATGGCCACACCAGCGACATGATCTTCAGCATCGCCGAACTCATCGCGTTCCTGAGCCGCGACACGACGCTCCTGCCCGGGACCCTGATCATCACCGGGACGCCCCCGGGAGTTGGAGTCGCGCGCAAGCCACCCCGCTTCCTCCGCGCTGGCGATCGGGTCACGATCGAGATCGAGGGAGTCGGCAAACTCGAAAATCCCGTGACCGATGCCCCACCCCGTCACTGATCCGGTGGGGATGGGGCCCAGACTCTTGATGCCATCACCCGCGAGATGACCTTGGGTCTCTGCCCCTCTCAGTCCGGACGACTCCAGCGCTCCACGTCGCCCAAGGGAAGATAACCAAAGACGATGCGACCCTCGGTCCCATCGTCGAGCTTGATGGTGCCAATCCCATTGCGTCCGTCGAGGGCACGCACGGTGTCGGCCCAACCACTGCGACCGTCATCACAATGAACGTCGAAGACCGCATCGGCCGAGCCATGGAAGGCACTGTATCCCCCGCGACATTGACGTTCCCCGCTAGTGACTTGGAACGCAGCCGCAAAAGGGGACGACCGATAGGAACCGAGATAGACCTCGCCCCCCAGAATGACGGCAAAGGGACCTGAGGTCGAAAACCCGGCGGGCAGATGACTGCCACGCTGATCGATGTCGTCGAGCATCTCGTTCAAGCAGGTCGCATAGGCCTCCAGTTCCACGACACTGCACAGCTGCTCGGCGTAGTCCATCGCCGAGACACTGGTCGCGATACCGCCGAAATGGGTCGGTGGAATGAGCGCGCAACCGCTCGCGAGGATCGAGAGGGCGACAACCAATGGCAGGCGTGTCATGCACGGACTCCGGGGGGGTCTGAGATCGTTGTCGACAAGGATTGGATCGAACCACAATCGACCCAACCGATTCAAAGCCCGTGGGCCAGGAGACGCTGACAGGACAAACCGGCTGATGCGGTCCGCCCCGCCCATGGCCGGTCGGCGCACCGGTTCCGAATCGGCATTCTTGCCCATCCAAATCGAACGTGTTCTGATACATCCAGCGTCATCGACCGTCAGGCACGCATGGCTCGCATCATGGCAACCCTCAATGAACATGCGCGCGCGTCGGGTTGAGCGATGAGCGCATGGCGAGGGGCCGCGACCGCTGTCCCGATGGACGACCCATGATCAGGGCGTTGCTGGATTCTGACTCGGCAGAAACCGGCAGAGATCGCCATCACCACCGGGCGTCTAGATCCCATCGTCAGGATTCGAGGTCACCGATGCAACGCAGGCCCCCACCGCCTCGGTCAACCCGTCTGACCCAAGCCAGCTCGAGTACAGATCACCCGCCTCGGCGTGCTCCAGGCAACGCCGCGGTCAGGCCGCGCCAGCTCGGCACGTTCGCGCTGGTCGCGATCCTGCTGAGTCTTGTCGTCACCGGCTGCGCCCAACACGCGACGTCTGCGACACATCCCGTCGATCATCTTCGGCAACTCGCCTGCATCGGCCGTTGCCAGGACGTCCAAGAGCAGTGCAATGCCCAGGCGCGTTTTGATTACCGCCAATGCCAAGCGGGTTACAGCGCGGCCTTTCGGGATTATCGCTGGTGTCTGGCATCCACCTTCGAGCGTTCGGACTGTGGGTATGCGTGGTGGCCGTGCGCCGAGAACCGATTTGGCAACTGCGCGAATCAGGCGGCCGATTGTGAGCAGGCCTGCCGCAGGGCGCTCACCCCCTGAGCGCGGGTCCGGGGAACGCCGCCCGCGTGGTCCGTCCACGCATGCCTTGACGCCGGTTGTGGGTTGGGAAGCCGCGGTATCACGCCCGTCGCCAGCGGGTCCCTTCCGCCCCGTCCTCCAGGAGAATCCCCGCCGCGGTGAGTTGGTCGCGAATGCGGTCGGCCTCCGTCCAATCCTTTGCCGCACGTGCTGCGATACGCGCCGTGATCAGGGCCTCGATCACCTCGTCGGAGTCCTCGCCCACCCCGCCCCGCAGATAAGCGTCTGGGTCATCACCGAGGAGGCCGAGTACCGACCCGAGGTGTCGCAAACCCTCGGCGAGTTCCGCTGCCGTCGCGGGATCCCGCACACGCGTCCGATTGATCTCACGCGCGAGGTCGAACAGCACGGCCAAGGCCTCGGGTGTATTGAAATCATCGTTCATGGCCGCGTGGAAGCGCGCTCGGTAAGGGGTGAGCCGCGGCGAGGTCTCATCCGCTGCGAGGATGATCTCCGCCGGAGCGGCGGGCGTCTCGGACGCGGCGCGTGTTGGTGGCAGACCACGTAAGGCGGTGTAGAGCCGGGTCAATGCCGAGCGCGCCGTCTCGAGGTGTGCGTCATCGTAGTTCAAGGGACTGCGGTAATGACTCGTCAGGATGAAATAGCGCACCTCCTCCGGGCGGAAGCGTTGCAGAATGTCACGGACGGTAAAAAAGTTGCCGAGCGATTTCGACATCTTCTCGTCATTAATCCGCACGAACCCGTTGTGCATCCAGACATTCACGAAGGGCTCGCCGGTTGCACCCTCGGACTGCGCAATCTCGTTTTCATGATGTGGAAACTGCAGATCCGCGCCACCGCCGTGAATATCGAAGTGATGACCCAATGCGCAGGTGCTCATCGCCGAGCATTCGATGTGCCACCCCGGGCGCCCTGGTCCCCAGGGTGAATTCCAGGCCGGTTCGCCCGGTTTCGCCGCCTTCCAGAGTACGAAGTCCAGCGGGTCGCGCTTCGCCTCGTCCACCTCGACCCGTGCGCCGGCACGCAGATCACGCGGGTCCTTCCCCGAGAGCTTGCCGTAGTCGGCGAACTGTCCGACGGCATAGTAGACGTCACCGTTCTTGGCAGGATACGCGAAACCCTTATCGATCAAGGTCCCCACCATCGCAAGGATCTCGTCCATATGCGCGGTGGCCCGCGGCTCCGCGCTCGGCGGCAGGACGCCCAACGCCTCCGCATCGGTCTGCATAGCCTCGATGAAACGCCCGGTCAGGGTGTCGATCGACTCCCCGGCCTCCGCGGCCCGACGGATGATCTTGTCATCGATATCAGTGATGTTCCGGACGTAGGTCACTTGATAACCAAGGACCTGCAAATAGCGGTAGACGATGTCGAAGACCACCATGACGCGAGCATGGCCTAGGTGACAATAATCGTAGACCGTCATCCCACAGACATACATGCGAACCTGGCCGGGCTCGATCGGCTGAAACGGCTCCTTGCGACGGGTCAGGCTATTGTGGATCTGTAGCATGAACAGGACTCAACTGAGGTGGAAACAGGGACTCGGACCGCGATTATAAACCCAGGGACTTTCGCGTGACCGAGGGTGATCCGCGGCGCACCTCATGGTATCAAAGCGCGTCTGGATCAGGGGATCGGGGCAGGATCCGGTTCGCCAGCGGGCAACTGAAGCGAGGCTGATGAAGCGAAATCTGATGCGGGATCGCGGCCGTGTAACCCATGCCACCTTTCCCCGTCTCCGTAAAGCCCGTACCATAGGATCATCATCGCGGCGTCAAGCGATCCGGCCAATGACAGGGGAGTCCCCCGAGGCCAGCCGTACGGTGCACGACAGAACACATGACCAGCCAACTGGTGCACCACACAATGTCAGGGGAGATCGACATGATCAAACTCACCACCAATCATGGTGACATTCTCATCGAACTGGAGACCGCAAAAGCACCGCAAACCTGCGTCAACTTCGAGCAATATGTGCGGGATGGTCACTACGACGGTACCCTCTTCCATCGGGTGATCGATGGTTTCATGATTCAAGGCGGGGGGCTGACACCGGACTTCAATCCCAAGCCGACCCGTGAGCCGATCACTAATGAAGCCAAAAACGGCCTCAAGAACCTGGTCGGCACCCTCGCCATGGCACGGACCATGGACCCACACTCGGCGACCTCGCAATTCTTCATCAATGTCTCCGACAACGGCTTCCTCGACTACCCGGGTCAGGACGGCTGGGGCTACTGTGTCTTCGGTCAGGTGGTCGACGGCATGACGGTGGTCGATGCCATTCGGGGCGTGCCAACGAGTCACCGCCATGGTCATCAAGACGTGCCCGTGGAGGATGTCATCATCGAGCGCGCGATCATCATGGAGTGATTGCAAGCCAACCGCTTGGTACTGAACGAAGAATCGCTGCGACATCTGTCTCGGTCATCGTGCATCCGAACGGTCCGAGTCTCTTCCTCTCCGATCTGCACCTGTCGCCGGACCGCCCGGCGACGATCAATCTTTTCCTCGCGTTCCTTGCTGGTCGCGCGCGCGACGCGGCAGACCTCTACTTACTCGGCGACATCTTCGAGACCTGGATCGGGGACGACGACGCCCGCTCCCCCAACCTTGAGGTCCAGGCCGCGCTCAAAGCACTGACCCATTCCGGAGTCCGCTGCCATCTCATGCATGGGAATCGCGATTTCCTGATTGGACGCCAATTTGTTCGCGAAACCGGCTGTCAACTGCTGAGCGATCCGACGTTGATCCATCTCCAGGGCGAACGCATCCTCTTAATGCACGGCGACCTGCTCTGTAGTGATGACATCGCCTATCAGCGCTTTCGCCGCCGCATTCGCAACCCCATCGTGAAACGCCTTTTCCTATGGCGCTCGCTGCGCTGGCGGCGCACACTTGCAGATCGCTATCGTCAACAGAGTGGCGCCGCAACGGCCGAGAAACCCGCAGCCATCATGGATGTCAATCCAGCGACTGTCATCGATGTTTTACGCCGCCACCACGCAAACCGCTTGATCCACGGGCACACCCATCGCCCAGGCGATCATCGCCTGACGATCGATGGGCGCGTGGTATGGCGTCATGTGTTATCCGAGTGGCACTCGGATCACGGCGAAGTGCTTGTCGCTCGCAGCGGGAACGTGGGCGCTGTCAGCGGAAAGCCACAGGATACCTGGTGCCGAGACGCGGTCCGTCCTAACCAAGTGCCAGCATCATGACAACGATTGCAACACCAACACCATTGACCGATCTACGCCGCCGCGTCACGGTTGCCCGGAACCTCATTCGAGAGGTCTTGACTGAACTGGTCGGTCCCGTGGAACTGGCATTTGATTTCCACCGTGAATGGAACGGCTGCTGGCGTGTCCGCGTCGACATCACCGCTCCCGTTCAAGGCCGCTTGGATTTTACCCTGCTCGATACGGCGACTGGTGGCATGCTTGCACTACCACGCCCTCTACCCGAGCGCTGGCGGCTGGAAATGGGGATTGTCGCAACCGATGGAACCCGCTGGACACTCGATGACGAGGGGCATCTAGTGCCCTTTCGAGGTGGTGTGAGTGCGGTGGGCCCTTCAGGGTGAAGTGACTCCCATGTCAACGACCTTTTTCGCTGACTTATTTTTAGCCTCCTGGATTTCATGAGGTTATTTTATTATATAAATCAGTTGCTTGATTTCTTTTCTCCGCTAAAATCTCATTCGAGCGCTTTTTATGATGCCTTTCGATAAGGACACGATTCAGGCCTTTTTAAATAAAACAGATCATAGGGGATGGGGTCGGGCTGACAGGATTGCGCCCGTCAGCCCTCCCACCCCCTCTGTTAGCATAGAAGTCCGCTGGATTTGACGCAGTCAAGTGAACCCTCGAGGGACCGGAGAGATTAGATGGAATGCCACGGTACCGAGAAGAGTTCAAAGCCAAGGTGGTCGATCAGATGATGCCGCCCAGTGCCCGCGCGGTGACCGATGTGCACCGGGAAACAGGGGTGTCGTAACCCACCCTGTCTGCCTGCCCTTGCCTTGTGGCTGGTAGGGTCTGGCATGGATCAGCGCGATGCCGAGATTGGCGCAGACCAGGGCCAACTGCTTGGAGCGGTCGTTCGCACCGTTGTCGACGTAGAGCTTCTGGACAAGGCCGCGGCGCAGGATCGCCTGCGCGAGCACCGGCAGAAAGGTCCGGGTGTTCTCCGAGAAGGCAAAGCTCGCATAGGGGATCACCCGGTTCGCATCGTCGATGAAGGCGATCAGATCGGTCTTGCGTTTGACCCGATCCCCGACCACCACGGCGGGGCCATGCATCACATCGCTCATCCACAGTTCCCCGACCTGCTCAAAGGTAAAGCGGCGCCGGTCCTGCGTCTGACCGGCCGTCTTGGCCGCGTCCATCAGGCCATTGCGGGCGAGCAGTCGATGCACGGTCGCGGGCGGCAGCGGCAGATCGGGCGGAACCTCGAGGCGCTGGCGCACCGCGAGGAGAACCCCGGAGGCTCCTATGAGGCGCCCTTCCTTGGAAGGGCTGACCCTCGAGCGTAGAGAAGGGCAGCTCCGTGACGAAGTGACGTCCGGTCGGTCACCAACCCACGTCTATCAGAGTGATCCACCGTCGCAGCTCGCTTGTCATGCCCTGACCCGAAGACGCTGATTGCAGGAGGTTTCAATCGAGCACCACAACAAAGCTTGACAGGTCAATCCATATCAGGAGCCGACTTGCGCGGCGACCCGACCGGCGTTCAGAGTCGTCACGTCTGATTCCTGCTGACCCAATGTCGCCCTTATGCTGGCGATGCGAATTCACGCCCCACCGTCATTCACCAGTCTACCAAGCTACAGTTCCACGCCCTCCAGCATCACCCATCAATCATCCGTGTTTATCCGGGCCCATCCGTGGCAAACCCGCTTCCATGGCTCAAGGTCACTGAACAACCCGCCAACCTCCGCCCAACCCCACCCTGCCGTCGTTGACCCAACCACGGACAGATGGTGAGATACCGCCCCTCAGGTTGAATCCATGAACCAACGACGACCAGACAATTCGCCACCACAGCTAATACCGGCTGACAAGGTAGGGCGGTAGCGTGCTTATGGCCCGCAATTCAACCTGCACGCCGGTCTTGAAGCTGCGATGCCGTGGTCCCTACGGTTCCCTGGATGTCGTTCCGCGACCCGGTCACGTTCTCCATGGTGGGTACAGCCGAACGGCAGCACACCGAACGCGTCCCGCGTGTGGAGCAATACCGCACGAAGATTCTGCCGATCGCGGCCATTGATGGCGGCAATGCATCCGGCAAGACGACTGTCTTCCAGGCCCTCAACGTCGCGAAGCGGTTCGTCACTCAGGGTGTGTTGCCAGATGCGCGCATCCCGGTCGAGCCGCTCCGCCTAGATCCAGCGATGGCCGAGCGTCCCTCGCGCTTCGCCTTCGAGCTGCTCATCCGCCCCTTTGTAGCAAGCACTGATCGTGAACGCACCGCAAGCGCGGCTGAGTTCGGTGCCGCGTTAGACGCCGATCCGCGTGCGAGGCACTCTCCCACGCTAAGATGTGCATTCGACTTGGCCGGCGAGACGCTGCCAGCGAAGATACATCCGGCCCCGTTTTTCCGAGGAGACAAGTGAACAGACCCGCGATAACTACAACGCTGCGTCGGGAAACGGGGCGAATATGGCGCAGCCGCTTCGCGCGCAACGTCGCGATGGTCGCATCCGGCACGGCCGGAGCGCAGGCCATCACGATGGCCTTTGCGCCGATCATTACGCGTATTTATGGTCCGGAGGCCTTTGGCCTGTTAGGCACTTTCATGGCCATCGTGGCCGTCGCCGTCCCGCTTGCCGCGCTTGCCTACCCCATAGCCATCGTTCTACCCAAGGACGATCGGGACGCCATCGGACTGGTCCGTCTGTCTGCCATCTTATCGGTGGCGATTGCCCTGTTTGCCGCTGCTCTACTTGTTATCAGCGGGGACTGGCTGACCGTCACGCTCGGTGCCGAATCGGTTTCCAGATACCTGCTCCTCATCCCCGTGGCAATGTTGTTCGCCGCCTGGCAGCAGATCGTTACGCAATGGTTGATCCGCAAGAAAGAGTTCGGCGTCATTGCCCGCGCCGCCATTGCGCAATCGCTGATTCTGAACAGCGCGAAGAGCGGTATTGGGTGGTTGCACCCCGTGGGTGCTGTGCTCATCGTGCTTTCCACACTGGGCCAAGCCCTTTATGCCGGGCTGTTATTCTTCGGTGCCCGTCGGCGTTACCAGCGCAGCGACGACCTCGAGCGCCATGACCCGCGCACCCCGCTTCGTGAACTCGCGTATCGTCACCGCGACTTCCCCCTCTACCGGGCGCCGCAGATCTTCATTAACGCCGCATCGCAAAGCCTGCCGGTGTTGATGCTAGCGGCATTCTTTGGGCCAGCGGCAGCGGGGTTCTACACGTTGGGAACAATGGTTATGGGAATGCCCAGTACCCTCGTGGGCAAGGCAGTCAACGATGTGTTCTATCCCCGTATCACCGAAGCGGCCCACAACGGTGAGAACCTGACCCGCCACATCGTGAGAGCCACGGGCGCCATGTTTGCCATAGGGGTCGTCCCTTTCGGTCTTGTTGTTGTTTTCGGGCCCATGCTGTTCAGCTTTGTCTTCGGCAGCGATTGGGCGATGGCCGGCGAATACGCGCGGTGGTTAGCGTTATGGCTTTTGGCCGGCTTTATCAATCGCCCGAGTGTGGCCACGATTCCGGTCCTTTCGCTTCAGCGCGGTTTCCTGTTATATGAATTGGCTAGCGTCATTGTGCGGGTTTCGGCGATTGTTCTGGGTGTCTTACTTTTCCAAAGTGACGTTGTCGCCGTGACTCTGTTCGCTGTGGTCGGCGTCGTTCTCAATTTGTTCTTGATTGCATGGGTGTTACGGACAGTATATGGCCTTGAGAACGGGAGATTACATGGGTAGAGATAACGTTAGTTCCGCGGGCATGGAGCGTGACCTAGTGATCCTCGGTGAGCGCCTCCGCGAACGCATGCTGCCTTTTGGCTGGTTCGAGCGGTTGAGCAGTGATTCGGTACGGTTTGTTACCGATCATGCCGGTAGTGTGCCCTTGTATTATGCGCAAGAACATAACCAGGTTCTGGCTGGAAAGACGCCACTTGAAGTCTTTCAACAGATGCCCCAGGGAACATTGGATACCGTATCAGTTGCGGATTTTCTCCTGAACGGCACCGTTTGCTACCCCTATACCCTATTCAAGGGCATCTATGTGGCACCTCCTGGTGCGGTGACCGATGTCACTCCATTGGAGGTGAAATCCACTACGTACTATCGCCCTAAAGAACAGGAGAGCAACGAACCGCTCGCGTATTGGGGTGCGCAACTGCGCGCTCGGGTACAGCAGGCACTTCTAGCTGGTCTGGAAGGAAAAACGAACATTAAAGTGCTCTTCTCTGGGGGCGAGGACTCCCGTGCTATTGTGAGCCTTCTGCCCAAGGGGCTTGAGTGCGAATTGGTCACCTTTGCCGACAGCTACAATCGGGAAGTCCGTCTCGCATCGCATGCTGCTCGGGCCTTGGACCGACACATTTCTTTTATCCAACGTCCCCATGGATTTTATCGCGAAAATGTTCGGAGTCGGGTCCGCGCTATCGGAGGTGGCTTTGATATCCGCCATACGCATGTCTGGGGGCGATTGGCAGAGCCATTAAAAGATGCAGGGGTGGTTTTCGGAGGATATGCGGCCGATACGCTATTCAAAAGCGCATGGATGGGCAATGTCGAAAAAAACATCAAGAAAATCGGCCCCGAAAGACTGAATCCGATAGGCATGGGTCAGCCGACCGGTATCAAAATCGCATCAGCACAGGATTGGCTGGACCCTGGTGTCTCCGCAGCCGTGGACGCGCGCCGGTTGGCGCATCATGAACGCATTCAGGAATTTAGACCGAAATCGGCTGGAAACTGGCACACGCTGTGGCCACTGGGTAGTCAGCGTGTTGCCTATGCTCATTACCTAGCTATTCGCTTGGCCTGTCCGGAAGTTGTGGAACCTTTTTTGGCTCCCCAAGTGTACGAATTAGCCGCGAGAATGCCAGATGAGTTCCGCGTTGATAGAAAGGCCTTCCGTGCTGCTTTCGCGTCGCCTATGGGGAAAGCAGGATGGCTGCTGACAAGTTCGGGGCGCATACCGAGACTTGGCGGTTACGTGGGGCATTGGGTCCAACTCGGTACGGTCATTTCCCGAGCCCTCGGCGATAGAGCGACCAGTGTGTCGGCTAGAATGCGTGGGCGCATGCCGATAAATCAAGGGGCATGGAGCAACGAGCATGACGTGTACAGAGACGACCTTTCGGAGGCCCTTTCTGAATCGCAATTGGAGGGCGTACGGGTCTTAATGAACGGGATCCTGACGGCGGAAGAGGCAAACGAATTCTTCAAACCCTGCGGTGGTGCCGTTCCCGATCTGGTTCGTAACCGGGTTGTCCAAGTCGCTTACCTTGTGGGAGATTAGAGCATGAACCACAAACAAGTTGACAAGTCGATCTACGAATTCGGCACCTACGTGACCAAGTGCCGCTGGGCGAGCTTTTGGCACCAAGCCGACGAGGTGCTGGCATTCGACCCGGAAACCGTACTGGAGATCGGCCCTGGGCCGGGTGTGTTCAAGGCGGTTCTCAGCCGGTTCGGGCCGCATGTCGAAACGCTGGATCTCGATCCTGAGTTGTCCCCGGATCATATCGCTTCGGCCGACGCCATGCCGTTCGACGATCGTGCATACGACGTGGTTTGTGCTTTCCAGATGCTGGAACACGTACCTTACGAAAAAAGCATGGAGATCTTTCGCGAAATGGTTCGGGTGGCGGCCAAAGGCGTCGTGATCTCGTTACCTGATGCAGCTAAGCGGTGGCCGATGGGCTTTCATATCCCGCGCGTTGGGATGAAATGGTTCTCCGTGCCGAAGCCACGGCTGCGCCCTTTAGAGCACCGCTTTGATGGGCAGCATTACTGGGAGATTAACAAGGTCGGTTACTGTCTGTCGCGGATTCTGCATGACTTGCAACATGTTGCGCCAGTGCAGTTGGTGCGAACCTACCGCGTTTCAGAAAATCCGTATCACCGGTTTTTTGTCTACCAAACAAAATGAGAGTCAGGTAGCCCCATCTGCACGAAGACGCAGACAGGTTTGATTCCCGTGGCAAGGCTGGATCGGTGATTCATGAAGAGCGGCATGCCAAGGATGGGGTGAGTGGTGTGTCCGCAAGGAGGAGATAAATCTGTCCCCGTTTAGCGCGCCGCCAAGCCGGTAAGCACAAGCTTTCGATTGGTCCCGGGTGACTGATTCTGCGATTCAACTACTGACCCACCCGCTCGTTCTGTCAAGTGCTTGGGAGCGTGTGCGGGAGTGGTATCGGTACGGTGATACGCCGCCGGAGCCCGAGTTTGCAGAATGGCAGACGAACCCTAATGAGCAGTTGCAGAGGCTGGGCGAAACGATGCGAGCCGGGTCGCATACTCATCTAGTCTTATACCTAAGACCCTATCCGAAGAAGGGTGGAACGGTACGGCACTATTGTCGCCCGGCCATCGCAACTCAAGTGGTTTGTGCGGCTTATGGGGTGCTTTTGGCGCCCTATCTGGATAGCGTACATGCCGAATTTCTCTTTTGGGTATCAGTGGTACCGAGGGGTTGATCAACATCGGCTTGGATCCGGTGCGCGAGCCGTCTGGGAAAACCGACCCTTCACCCTTGAAGATCGTCAGTGCTACCAGCCGTACCGCCGTGCGCATGGCCTGTTCTGGCGGGTTGCGCATTGGACGTCGCGAACACGACAACCGGCGACCCCATAGAAACGGGCGTTGTGGACCCGAGCGTCAATGCATCTGGCCGATGTCTGGAGCTTGATTACCCCTTCGATATCCAAGAAGCACTGGAAGATCAGGCGTTGCGTCTCGGACTCGCTGAAGGGCTCTGCGATCTCCTTCAACACGTGCGGTATGACGCTGACGGTGCGCCCGGCGACGCCTGGATCCCCAGCCACGTCACACAGACGCTGCCACGCGGAGACGGGGCCGGTCATCCCGGGTTGCCGACCGGACTGGTCATCTCCGGGCTGCTGCTGAAAGTGTGCCTTAACCCATTGGACCGCGTGATGCGGCGCTGGTGTCGATCCGAGCACGCGGTGACGAGGGGCGTGGCGGCTTCCTGCAGCTCGCCGACGACATGCGTTTGTTTGCGCACACAGAAGATCATGAAGCAGGTGTGGGGCGTGTTTCTAGCGGAATGTCGCCACGATACAGGTGTGCGGCGACCGGCAGAAGGCGAATTGATCCTCCTGCCAGAGACCACGGTTCCCAATAGCGAACATTACCTGCTGTCCAGGCTTGCAGCGTAGGCAGGACGCGCGGTGCTGGCGGGATGCCTCTGGCGTGTCCTCCCGTCGGACGCTACACGGAATGTAGCGGTTTCATCGGGGCCTCGGTACCTTAGCAATGAAGCCTTGTTGGCCATGCCCCTGCCGCAGGCCGGGGAAGGAACACCTACCGGTGGCGCGTTCGTTCACCGTGCGCAAAACCGTACTGTTAATAAATTTCAAAAGCATGTGTTGCTCGAAAGTTTTCGTGACTGATGCGCGTGGTGTATACCATGACAGGGGTTTGACTTGTCTTTGGGTGCCCTTCACAGGAGCGACATTGATAGCAATTAGGACGTCAGATCAACAGCACTCAGTATACACCCTATCGCCCTACTTTAATGCCTGACTCAAGTTGAAACGCGTCGAGCTTGTTCGGCGACTAACTTATCGACTGCCATTCCGCTTTTCAGCATTGACATAAACCAGTGCTAAACTGTCTTTTTGTCATCAACAAGAAAAACTTAACATACGATACTAGGAGAAAGCTTCGACCCCATCTAGCTCGTGCAGTTTGAGAAAATCTTTTAAAGCTCAAGGTACCGCCCGACAAGACATAATTAGCATATTCTGTATATAGGTAATTTTCTCTAAAATAATTGTAAGCTGGGATGGGGTGGTTAGATTTATAAAATACTAATACCTCAGTTAGGCTCGACATCTCAACTCCCTTAGAGTTTAATCGGGCAAAAAACTCATAATCTTGCGCGCGATGTAACTCTTCGCAATAACCTCCATGCTCCTTGAAAAGTTTTGTACGTATCACTGCAGTGCAATTCGCAATCCCCATTCTTCTTCTGTTAAATGCTTTATGTATATCATTGGAGTTGGGTGGCCAACTGATCAGTCTACCTTGGTCTGGAACAGAATTTCCGGTGAAGCCACAGGCTTGCCCGCCGAGAACGCCAACATATGGGTGTCGTTCTAAGTATTCAATTTGTTTTTGGAACCGACTTGGACATGACAGGTCGTCACTATCGCAAATCCCAACCAGCTCACCTCGAACATGTGCTAGGCATTTATTTCTTGCGTAGCCGCGCCCTTGATGCTTGTGATGATGTACTTTAATTCGTTTATCCAGAGACGCATGGTGGTGCAGCTTATCTCGTGTCATGTCTGTACTTCCATCGTCTACGACAATAAGTTCCCAATCTTTGAAAGATTGGTTTATTACGCTTTCAATTGCTAATTCTATGGTAGCTTCAGAGTTATAAGATGGCATGATAACAGATAGTTTTGGAATCGGCATCATCGGCTCTCTTTTCGCTTAGTGAGTAAAAAATGCGAGCTTTTTAGATCAATTTATGCGTTTATATCGCTAGAGTTGTACTTTGTGCATAAATCCCAATCGCGTTTATCATAAAGTTTAGCGAGATCTGCTATTAAAGGCCTTAAACGTTGACAGTTTTGATCTATTGACCGAACTCAAACGCGATCGAACCATAAAGCAACGATTGGCATGAGCCGAGAGAAATTTGACGCCTTCGTTACGGCCTTCGCTGATGCATATGACCAAATGTTGCAGGAAAAACTCCGTAACAAGAAAATCTAATGCCTACCGTAAGGAGGTCCCTCGGGTGTTCTCGATACCCACGAAAAGCGCCTTTTTTTCGTCCTGTACTACCTTAAAACCTATCCCACTTTCGATGTCCTTGGATTTCATTTGAAACTCAGCGCAGGCCATGCACACGATTTCGTTGTGTTGTACTCCGAAATGCTCAACCGCGCTCTTGAGTCCTTGAACGTCGCACCGAAGCGAACGGTTCACTCACGCGACGAGTTCAAGAATATTTTTGAAAAATATAGCAATATGATCGTTGATGGAAAAGAAGTCGCCTGCATCCGACCATCGGATGATGACCATCAAAATAAACGATAAAGTGGTAAAAAAAAGACATACCGTCAAAATTCTAACGCTCACCAATAATGACCTGAAAATACTTTATATGAGTCCAGTTTTTAGTGGCTCAGCACATGACTATATGATCATGAAAAAATGCTTGCCTCCACACATTTCTTGGTTTGAAGGCATGACCCTGAGGGCCGACCTTGGCTTTCTTGGCGCAGTAACTGATTATGGACGTGGAGCCGACATTCGTTTACCTCATAAAAGGCCAAAGCGATCAAAAGTGAATCGACATCCACGCTTAACCAAAATTCAACAAAGAGCGAATCGTCATCACTCAAGTATCCGTGTCCTTATCGAGCATGCGATCGCTGGAATCAAATCGTTTCATTGCCTCACGCACCGGATTCGGAACCAGTCATCCGCATTCATAGATCAATTTTTCGGCCTTGCCAGTGGTCTTTGGAACTACAAAATATCATAAATTTCAACATCTAGACGTTCGTAACAACTCTATTGAAATAACTATTTATACACGAATCGCAAATCTAGTCACCAGGAGCGATGATGAGTATCGAAAAAGAGCGAATCGCGCTATTTGCTTTGGTTTTTATGCTTGCGATCTCTTTAATAGGCGCCTCATATGCTCGCTATTTGATATACACTGCACCTGTCGTTATTTTTTTTATCTGGCTAACAACTCCGGGATTACGGATAAAATTTAATCCTGACTTAATACCGTTCTACATAATATTCATATTTTCACTTCTTACTATTCACGCTGGCGGAGTTGAGGGCATTAAAACTTCCATTTTCATGGGTGTATATATTATTACTTTTACTCTCTTCGATTTTTCCAAAATTTCTATACGAATCGATAGAATTGGCTTAGTTTTGATTCTTATCTTCATTTTGCATGCATTCATAGGCGGTAGCGCAGGCGATGCTGTTGAGTTTTCTGTATTAGATTCAAAATCATCATTTGAAAGTACTCTTGCATTCCCGTTCGGATTAATATCATCTTATTATTTGATACAGCGGCAGTATATAAAAGGAATTTTCTTCGGATTATTTGCGCTTCTTGGACTAAAGCGAATAGCTTTGCTGGGCGTCTTTGTCATTTTTATTCTAATTCTAGCACCTAAAAAGATTCAGTTGCTGTTGGTTAGTAAATTAAGCATGGTTATAGTAAGTTTTGTATATTTAATTTTCGTAGTTTCGTTTTCATATGGTATATATGATCAATATATATTAAATTATTTTGGTATTACTGCTAATCACCTCAGCCAAGGTCGGCAGTTGCTTTGGCGTAACCTGCTTGATTACTCAAATTTTGATTTTTTGAATTTTTTATTTATTGGCCTAGGAAATTCAAAATCTATTATAATTTTACAGGATATTTATGGATCAAGAGTTCTTCTTCATAGCGATATTTTTTTGATTTATATCGAATATGGATTGATTTTAGCCATGCTCTTTGTCATCACCTTGTTTGCACAAAAGAGAATCGAATTATCTCTTTTGCCAGTATTCCTTTTTATATTATTTTTGACAGATAATGTTCTTATTTATCAACATGTTATGATTCTTTATCTTCTGTGCCAAAGTCAACTGCGGCGAATCTATGATAGTGCATGAACGGGAACCTCTTTATTGTCCGAAGAACGGTTAAAACAACCGTCTTCAGGATGTCTAATTTATCTTTGAAGCCTTTTGCGGGGGTTAGTCATTGCGGCCGTGATCACAACTCCGTCTAAGACCCAGAACAGCGCTGCGAGATGGGCATGAAGGGGGATGGCAGAAACCCTGAAATCTCTTATCCTTGGAAGTGCAATCTCACCGAGGGTCGAGAGCGATGTTCGAAGTCGCTGCCACTGATGACTTTAGCCCAGTCAAAGCGGCTTCGCCACAGGCTCAGCGATGAAGCCCGCGACGCGTCTCTGGAGCGGGCGCAGTCGCTCACCGCGGCGGGCAGGGTGCGCGCCGCCGGTCGAAGCGAACGCGAAGCGGCCACCGTGATCGGCTGAGGTGGTGAACCGAAAACGGACTCCCCGTAAAGCCGCATCGGCCAGTTGGCCGGTTCTCTCGAACGCATCTGGACTCTGGTCGCCCAGGTACGAGTGCAATCGCCGACTGTTGTGGAACATCGTGATGTCGTCGACGATGTCTGCACTGACTTCCTTTCGGCTCTGGTCGCTGCGCCAGTGGACCCGCTCGGACTTCAAGGAACCGAAGACTCTCTTAACCACCGCGTGGCCCAGCAATCTCCCTTACGGCTCATACGGCCCTCAACGCCTTGGGCATGCGCCGGGAACCGTAGGTGTTGCCCGAAGTCTCATCCAGGTCATTGAACCATTCCAGTTTCTCCTCATGCTCCGGGTCTGGATCCCGGTCCTGACGCCACAGGTCATCGTCGAACCCTCTGCGGTTCACGCCCATCAATCGGCACAGCATTGTCACCGGATAGGCGTTCTTCTCTTGGGCGATGAACTGAAATCTCAGCTCGACTCTTTCGCGAAGAAGGCCGTCCCTTTTTTTAAGATATCCCTCCCCATCTTCAGGCGACGATTCTCCTCACGCAGACGCCGCAGCTCCTCTCCCTCGGATGTCAGCTTTCCATGGCCGCGAAACGCATCGCTCTCGTCGTCCTGAAATTCTTTAACCCACCGCGCCAGCACATTACGGTCGAGGCCCAGTCTCTTGGCTGCCTCGGTCTTGTTGTACCCCTGCTCGGTGACCGGTCTCACCGCCTCCTCATTGAACTCTCTCGTGTATTTCTTACGTGTTGCTATCTCTCAGCTCAGTTTCAGGAATGGTCTCTTAACTAAGTGTCCGCTGCCATTAGACCACCTTAGCTCGAACTGGTCGTCTACAACGTCCAGTTCCGCAACGGAGAGCAAGTCGTCGATCAGGAAGATCGGGTCGCCGCCTCAGCGGCTGTATACCAGATTTAACAATAACTCTGTGCTTGAATCTCAACGGATATGCTCGCTTCGGCGTGTAACCACTATAAATCATTCCTTTAGAGATTTCGTGTTTAGCGACTTATCGCACTTAATGTGTATTTAAAATCTAGCGGTAAAAGATTGTTTTTAAATTGATTTCACATTCCCTGACATCCGTGAGAGCCCTTTGGAAATACAAAACATCATAGATTTTAACATCTAGACATTTGTAACAACTCTAATGATAATTCCATTCAGGAGCGAGAAATTCTTGTTAGATGGAACGATTCGCACGCAACATATGTGTACATATTCTAAACGGTCCTGAAATCATGCGCATTCTTATCGCTCACAACACGTATCGCCATCCAGGAGGCGAGGATAGTGTCTTCCGTACTGAAGTGAACCTGTTACGTGCGCACGGACATGAAGTCTTCACATTCGAGCGACACAATCGAGATGTCCCGAATGGAAACCGCATTTCGACTGCGTTGGGAACGATATGGAATCGTGATGCGTACCGAGCGGTCGCCCATGTGGTCAAGCAAGAACGAATCGAACTCGTTCATTTTCACAATACCTTACCTCTGATTTCTCCTGCAGCGTACTGGGCTGCTCGGTCACAGGGTGCCGCTGTCGTTCAAACCTTTCATAATTATCGATTTTTGTGCCCTAATGGGATGCTTTTCAGGTTGGGCAATCCGTGTGATCTTTGCGCGAAACGGTTGCTCCCGCTACCGGGTATCTGGTTTGGATGTTATCGCGGAAACCGCCTCGCGACGGCAACGGTCGGAGCGACAAGCTTGACACACCGCTTGCTCGGAACCTGGTCAACACAGGTCGATCGCTATATTGTGCTGACTCAATTCGCAAGGAAGCTTTTTGCGCAAGCTGGGATACCCGAGGAACAAATCGTGGTTAAGCCCAACTTTGTTGCGGATCAGCCCCTCAGTCCACGCAGATCGCCGCCCAGCGGCTTCCTATTCGTTGGACGCTTAAGCCCGGAGAAAGGGATCAACACCTTGCTGGCAGCAGTCGAGCAGTGTAACAGCCCAGTTGTCGTGGTTGGCGACGGCCCCGTGGAACTCACTTCGGATCGCACCACACTAATCGCTAAGGGACGCCAGTCTGGACAGCAAGTCCGGGGACTGATGGGACAAGCAACCGCACTCTTATTTCCCTCGACATGCTACGAGGGCTTCCCTATTGTGATTGCTGAAGCCTATGCATCCGGTCTTCCGGTCATTGCCTCTCGTATTGGCGGCATTCCTGAAATCGTTGAGGATGGTGTGACGGGGCTCTTGGTGACTCCGGGTGACCATGTTGAACTCGCGGCAAAAATTCGTTGGGCACAAACACATCTCGATGCCATGTCGAAAATGGGTCTAGAAGCTCGAAAACGTTATGTTGATATTTATAGTCCGGGGCGCAACTATACATTACTGATGAGCATCTATCGTGATGCGCTTGCACGACGTCAGTCCACAGGGCCTGGATACGGGCTGTCTGTCAACGAAAGTCATCATTCAAAAAATGGGTGATGCAATCTTTTAAGGCATCGATCATAACATCATATTTGGCATGCCAAAGTCATTAAATGGCACAATGATTGCATAAAGTTGATCACTGTCTGCGCTTAAATTACGACATCGGAATCACAGTCCAACGCGCTCATAATCCAGTGTGACGGACGTGTCTAATCTCTTGATTTAGTTTTTCAAATCAAGCACCTAGGAGATCAATAAGCGTGCAGGACGCAGCCCGCGCCAATCGAGACAGATCGCGCGGACTCAATATCATGAACAACGGTCTGACAGCACGAGAATCGAATGAACACTAGGTGTCATATTGTGACGCGAAATCGTCTCTTCGGTCACCAAAATCATCTCTTCACGCGAATCAAGACTCAAGGTGATGACCGGTGCTCTGTAACGAGGCGACGGTCCGCCCGAGATGTCACCACTCTTCGGTGGAATGACATGACAACCATAAAAATGAAACACCCTGAGGTTTTTGATGCGATTGGAACATCCGTTGCCGCGACTACCTTTCAAGAATTCTCACAGGATATCCAGCGACAGTTGAAGTCCGGCAGAGGAGGCTATGTCACCTTCGCCAATTCCCACACCACAGTGATGGCTCGACGCGATCCGGTCTATGCCAACGCACTCACGAAAGCATACAGGATCCTTCCTGATGGTCGTTCGGTCTATCTCGTCGGGCGTCTTCGCTATCGGAAACGACTCGAACAACTTGCAGGCCCCGATGTGATGGGCAAACTTCTCACCCAACCTTTCGAACCCGCACTGCGCCATTTTTTCTATGGCAGTACCCAAGAAACACTCTCCTTGTTGATCGCTCGAATCAAACAGTCGCACCCAAATGCGATCATCGTTGGTCAGGAGTCGCCCCCATTTCGCCCCCTCTCATCCGAGGAACAAGAAGCAGCGTTGCGCCGCATTCAGGGCGCGCAAGCCGACATCATCTGGATCGGGCTTGGCGCTCCAAAACAGGAACTTTGGATGTCGGAGCATGCCAACCAGCTCAAGCCCGCCATCCTGTTCGGTGTCGGAGCAGCATTCGATTTCCACGCAGGGACCTCAACACGCGCTCCCGACTGGATGCGACGTGCTGGATTGGAATGGCTCCACCGACTGACTCAAGAACCAAAACGTCTCTGGAGACGCTACGCACTTAGCAATAGCTTCTTCCTGTTCTATGTATTCAAGGATCTAATCACTCAGCGAGCTCAAAAATCACAGACTTAAATTTGATCACTGTGATTGAGAGTACTGCATAGAGATTATCTCGATCAAGCATGGATGATTTGAATCTGGAGTTCCCATGAATACGATGGATGACTTGGAAGACTTTCGCTGGATTAGTGGGCGCGTTGTTTGGATTCTTGTCTCGGTTGCCGCCATCGCACTGGGATTCATGTACGCACCGGGCGCAACCGAACTGCTCAAGATCTGGGGGGAGTCCGCAGAGTATAGCTACGGATACTTTATCCCCATTGTCAGCCTGTTGATGGTTTGGCAACAGAAACATACGCTTTCCCAAATGCCGTTCAAAGCGAGCTGGATCGGGCTCCTTGTTCTTGCCGGTGGACTCTTTTTTTATTTTGTCGGAACCCTTAGCACGATCTTCTTGATCGTTCACTATTCTTTCATTTTAGTCTTGTTTGGCCTCGTGTTATCGATGACTGGTTGGCCACCGATGCGTTTCATCTGGCCCGCGCTCGTCTACCTGGCCTTCATGATCCCATTCCCTCCATTTTTGTACACGCAGCTGTCCTTCGCTCTTCAATTAATCTCGTCTGAGATTGGCGTCGCTGTCATCCGCTGGTTTGGAATCTCTGTCTTCCTTGAAGGAAACGTCATCGATCTCGGCGACTATAAATTGCAGGTTGTCGACGCCTGTAGTGGCCTACGCTATCTCTTCCCACTGATGAGCTTTGGCTTCTTAATGGCCTATCTCTTCCGAGGCCCACTCTGGCAACGGATCGTCTTGTTTCTCTCGACGATTCCCATCACTGTGCTGATGAATAGCTTCAGAATTGGCGTGATCGGAGTCTTGGTTGAATATTTCGGGATTGCAATGGCGGAGGGTTTCCTGCACGACTTCGAAGGCTGGGCCATCTTTATGGCATGCACAGTCATCCTAGTGATCGAGGCATGGATCTTCTGGCGCTTTTCCAAATCACGTCCACCGTCTTTTTGGGACGCCTTCAATCTTGATCTGCCAGAGTCTCCTCCTGCGAGTCAAGCCGTCCACACGCGCACGCTGCCCCGCTCGTTTCTCGTCGCGGTTGCGCTCATCGTGGTCGCGGCATTTGCTTCAGAGGCTCTGAGTTCTCGCCCGATACCCGAACATCAACGAACAAGTTTCATCGTATTCCCTGATCGGATTGGTGCCTGGGATGGTCGCCCGGATACACTCGAGGCAGCAATTCTAGAAGAACTGGATGTTGATGACTATTTCATCGGTGATTTCCTGTCTCAAAACCGCCAGCGGGTGAACTTCTACGTAGCCTATTACGGATCCCAGCAAGCAGGCGCCGCGGCACACTCACCACGCTCTTGTATTCCTGGCGGTGGCTGGAAAATCACGGACCTCCGGACCCAGGTGCTAGATGAGGTGCTCGTCCGCGGCGAACCCCTCACGGTGAATCGCTTGAAGATTCAACGCGGCGATGATAAACAACTCGTTTACTATTGGTTTGATCAGCGCGGTCGTCTCCTGACCAATGAATATGCGGTCAAGTGGTACCTCTTCTGGGATGCCCTCACCCAGAACCGGACGGATGGGGCACTGATTCGACTCACGACCGTCGTCCAGCCTGGCGAGGACTGGAGTGATGCGGACGCCCGCCTGACCGAGTTTGCTGATCTAGTCAATCCGCAGTTGACCCCGTTCTTACCCGATTGACGGATGATGACGAGATGGCTGTAGGGAACCCTACTTCGTTTGGACGTGGGCACTGCTGATCCGCTGTGGCAGCGCCGTTCTGCTTCAACAATTCATGAGTTGATAAATGGGAGTCTCCATGACGAATCGAACAAGGACCTTTTTGCTCGCTTGCGTGATCTTTCTGCTCGCCGGTTGCGGCGCTGAGGATCGCAAGGATCGCTACCTCAATCGAGGCATCGAGTTATTCGAAGCAGGCGACCTGATCAAGGCACGCCTGGAGTTCAGAAACGCACTGCAGATTGACGACAAAGACGCCACGGCCTGGATGATGTTGGGTCAGATCGAAGAGGATGAGCAGAATTGGGCACAAGCCTTTGGTGCCTATACGCGTTCGATCGAATTGGATCCGAATCTGATCGAAGCGCTGGTGCGACGCGGACGTCTTCTGTTGGCTGCCAATCAGGTCGAAGAGGCCCGCCTAGATGCCGGTCTTGCGCTCGAACTCGAGCCTGAGAATCCTGATGCACTGGTGTTGCGCGGGGCCATTGAGCGCAGATCGGGCGATATCGACACCGCATTAGCCGACATCGAGCATGCACTTGCGCTCGTCCCGAATCATCGTGAAGGGCTGGTATTGCTCGGCCAAATCCGACTCAGTCAGGATGATGTTGCGGGCGCAATCGCCGCGACGCGCGAGGCCATCGACAGCAACCCGAATGACACCGAACTTCTCCTGATTCTAGGTGGGATCTACGAAACACTCGGCCGAACACAAGACGCCTTGGCAACCTTGCGACAGATCATCGAGATCGAGCCTGGCATCATTTCACACCGGCAGCGTCTGGCTGGATTTCTAGCACAACAAGGGTCCTTGGATGAGGCTATCGGGGTTTATCGGGACGCCATTAATGCAAACCCCCAAGAAACCGAGTTAAAGCTCGCGCTCGTGCGGTTCATCGCTCAGAATCAATCACTTGAGCAGGCCGGTCTCGAGGCCGAAGCGTTACTCGCCGTCAATCCGCAAGCGCATCAGGTGCGGTTCGCGCGTGCTGAGATCCAAGCGAGTCAGGGGGATGTTTCAGCCGCGCGCGCGAACTATCGAACCGTTATGGATCAAGCGGGCCTCACCGCAGCCGGCTTGGAAGCCCACTGGCGTTTAGCGATCCTTGAGCTGGCGCAAGGCAATCCGGACGAAGCTTGGACTCTAGCCGAAACGGTTCTAAACGAGGATTCGAACAATGAGCAGGCGCTTTTGATTCGTGCCTCGCTAGCCTTGCAGCGAGAACAGCCCGATCAAGTGATCGCGGATACGCGAACCGTGATGCGTCTCGACCCCACCTCCCTCGATGCAATCCGGCTCCTCGCCCAAGCCCATTTGCAGAAAGAAGATTTTGCACTCGCACAAGATGTTCTGCAAAACGCGATCACGCTCGCCCCAACGGAACCAACCAGTTATCTCGATCTGGCACGGGTCCGCGTCCTCTCCGGTGATCTCAATGGCGCCTTATCCGTATTGGATGAACTCTTAAGACAGGTGCCTGGGAGCGTGGAGGCGCAAAATGCCATTGCGCAGATCCAATTGGGACAGCAAGACTGGACGGCTTTGGAGTCCTCGTCCAATCGAATTCTCGAAGACAATCCCGAGCACCCACTCGGCTATTACTTGCGCGGCCTGCTCCTCGAGCGTCAGGGTGATAACGAAAACGCCATTGCCGCATTTGAGGCGTCGATCGAACGCGCACCCGATACCATCGAGCCTGTACTCGCTCTCACACGTGTCTACGCGAGCCTTGGACGATTCAATGCAGCAGAACGCACGATCCGCCAACTGCTCGCCTCAAGCCCCAATAACATCACTGCATCCACCCTGCTTGCGGAAATTCTCGTCGCCGATGAACGACCCGAGGAGGCACGTGAGATCTATCAAGAAGTCATCCGCTTCAGTGGCCAAGCGCCGGCCGGCTATCTCGGCCTAGCGCAAATTCAACAGCGCAGCGATGACATTGAGGGTGCGATTGCAACCCTTCGCCGGGGCGCGGATGCGACCGAGCGGAATGACTTCCTGCTCTTCAACCTAGCCGTGCTCCTGCAACAATCGGGACAGGATGACGATGCCGCCGCACTCTACGAGGAGATCCTCGCCAGCAGCCCAGGGGCTGACGTCGTCGCCAACAATCTCGCGATGCTCTTGACCGCAAGCCCCGATGCGTCTCGAGACCAACTCGAACGGGCACTGGATCTTGCATCTCGTTTCACCAACAGCACACAACCCGCATTCCTGGACACGCTGGGCTGGGCTCAATATCGTCTCGGACGCTACGAACAAGCCGCTACGACCCTCGCGCGCGCCATGGCGGCCGGCGAACCCTTTGCCGAACTCGAATACCACTTAGGAATGGCCTATCTGAAGACCGGCCGGGAAGCGGAGGGGGTGAAACTACTCCAACGTGCCATCGAGTCTGGCACGATCTTCCCCGGCATTGAGGATGCGCAGGCTGCCCTTGCCGCGGTCGCGGTCAGCGTCGAGGAGCGCTGAGTGCATCAAGTAGCAGGCTGCCGAGGTTTGGCAGCCTCTTACAGCGACGGCCAACATCGTGTCACGTCGATCTAAAAGGTCGATTTCAAATTGTGGATGGATTTATTGAGGATGGTTCCGAGAATCCGCTGACCGTCGAGCAGTTCATAAGCGCGCCGCAGTTCCTCGCGTGTCGTTTTGCCTTCCTCCAAAACCAGGAGAATGGCATCGACATTGGGAGCGAAGGCCATGACGTCATCCCCCACGAACAGGGGCGGCAGATCGAATAGGACGATGCGATCTGGATATCGTGTCTTGAGCTCTTCAACCAGTTGGACCATCCGCGGGCTAGAGAGCTGCTCGGAGGAGTTCACCATCGACTCCCGCCCGGGAAGGATTACGAGTCGAGCGATTCCAGGGTGAACCATGATTTCAGAGATATCAAGATACCCGAGCAGATAATCACTGATGCCATTCAGATGTGCTGGTGAAAGATAGTTGGCGAGCGATGGATGGCGAAGATCCAGATCGGCCACCAACACGGTCTGATTGACCTCCATCGCCAGGCTGATCCCTAGATTCAATGCCGTCAGGGTCTTGCCGTGGTTTTGGCGAGTCGCGGTAATCCCGAGCGTGCGCCATCCGTTCGTGCGCAGCCGCTGCAAGATTTGTGTCCGTAAGATCTTATAGGCCGCGCCGGCCGGACTTGCTGATAAATCCGTGATCACGCGATGCGCAGCTAAATACTCCGGATCAAGTTCAATGGTGCGTGTTTGAGTATAGTTCGGCTTGACCTCGTGTTCCGTTGCCCGGGCTCGTGCGTTCTTCGATTCGTTTGACTCGACTGCTTGCGAGTCGATCGGTCGCTCGTTCACAGCGTCCGTCCTCACGCCATCCTCCGAGGCAAACCCTTGCTTCGCCTCGGATCTTTCGTCCGACGCGACCGTCGCACTAGGACGTGCCCTCAGCTCAGCGCGACCGGGCTGCGATCGGCTCGCTGATTTCTCGCGGCCTAAACGAGACCATTGCACCTCGAACCAGTGCTTCACCCCTAATAGGTCATCGCGACGTTGCGCGAGAGTGCGGGCCAAGCGTTGTTGCCACCGCGATGCGGGTCTGCGCGACTCCCACTCCACCTCAACAGGCGCTGTCCGCTCTGGCCCTGGCATGACGCCGCCCGCTGCGGGTGCGCCAAGGGTTGCGGACGGCTGATCGCCAGATCGGGGGTTTCCTATCGCCAGCGACTGCGTTGCGGAATCGCGATACAGCATCTCCAAATCGGACTCACCATCAGACGAGGGTCCTTGCCATCCCGGTAACGTCTGCGGGGCATTCGGGGTCAATGCGAATGGATTGCCATCGTATGGGTCATCTAACTCGCTCGGATGGGGTGCGGACACCTCCTCCGAGGAGTGCTGAAACGAACCGCTGTGAGCAGCTTGTGCCAGTGGCGCGTAAGACGGCGGTACCCGTCGCGCATGCCGCCACGGGCGCCCCTGCATCTGCGATGGACGCATCGGCTGGCCGGTCGACCGATCGGGCGCGCAGCGTCTCGGTCGCGAGTCGCTTGTCGCTGGCGGAACGGGCGGCGCGGCAGACGTCTGGCGTGGGTCTGGCGCGGCAGGCAGCGCTGCGGTCGCGGCCCTCGGTGATGGCATAGCAGCGGATACGGGTGCACCGTCAGGGGCTTCGATTGGCACTTTCCCAGATCGTTGCGGCACGTTACGAGAAACCTGGACCACCATTTCACTAGGCAGTTGAGGTCGCGTTGCACCCGAACTCGCGGCCGCGATCGTGGTCGTTGGCGCGTCGACCGATGACGCCTGCTCCTCGCTACCTCGTGACGTCAGCACAGGGCTGTCTGATTGAACCCGCAGTTGGCCTTGCGCTGGAAGAAGAACCCGCCGCGCACCATTCATGCGATGACTTCCGGAGCGACTGGCGGCTGGCTCGGGCGCGAAGGCTGGCGTCGGCAGCGCTGGGGTACGTGGTTGGCGGAGCGATGCCTCGGCGGCCGGAGCCGCGGCTGGAACCGACGCGGCCGCGGTCACACTCCTCCCCACTCCGGCTTGGGATGAGGCTGTGGGTGATCTTGAAGACGCTTTGACCCTCTTGCCGGAGGATGGCGGTTGCGTCGACGGCGATCGTGCCGCGGGACGACCCATGCGCTCGGGTGGTGCCACGCTGCTAGTCGATGATGCCCTCTCAACCCTGCGCCCGGATCGACCCCTATTCTGGGGCCAATCGATTTGAGCGGAGGTCGTCGGTGATGGTTGAACAGGCATGCCAGTGCCGGACGGCAGCACCTCGGGCGTGAGCTTGGAGGTCGAACTGGTCTCCTTGATCGCCACCGGACGCGCTGGGATGTCCACCGCGAGGTCTGTTGCAACCTTGGGAGACGATTGCTTTGGCTCCTTTCGCTGCGCGCTCGCCGGAGGATCAGATGCGGAAGAGACCTCGGCGGTGCTTAGCCCGCTGGTCACCTGCTCCACAGCCGGGGCGTTTGAACTCGTCACCGCCGGAACATCCGGTGGCGGCTGAGGATGACTCGTCTGGGTCGACTCAAAGTTTGAGGCGCGTTCTCTCGCGAACCGATCCCGCCAGTCGCGAAAATGCTCAAGGGAAACGCCATGAAGATCGCAGTAGGCCTTGAGTGTGAGACCGCTATCGGCCCAGCCTGCAACGAGGCCACGCCAATGCTCGCGGATGCTCAAGGAGGTCGTCGCGTTGCGCGCGAGATCTTGCGGGAGGTCGGGGTCAAGACTGATGGTCAAGCTGCTCGCAACGGCGCTCGCCTCCACCGGGATGACCGGTGTTGGCGGGAGAGCCGATGTTGGAAGACCGGACGGCACCAAAACGAGTTGGACCGCGTGATTCGGCGACGTCGGTAAGTCTATCCTGTCGGGTCTCGCGGGTACCGCTGTCTCTTGTGATGGCTTGAGGTCCGGATCCGCCTGCTCGGGTTCGCCGCGCAACCCGGCCGGCTGGGTCACGACGTCAGGGAGGGTCTCGAGCGAGATCGTCAGGCTTTCCTCTTCCAAGGGCAAGACGTGCGGCACGGTCGCCAAGGCCGCCGTGTGGCTCGACAGAACCCGCAACTGTGGCGCCGCACTGTACGTCGTGCGATGCATGACGGGCGCCGGGGGCAAATCGACCAGGGTCGGGCGTGACGGCAAGGAGGACGACGTCACCCGCTGAGTCGGAGCCGAAGTCTGATCCGTGACCGACTCCCGTGACGGTGGCGAAGCGACGGGAGACGCTGGGTGGGTCGGCGCCTCCGCAGCCGCTTGATGCGTCTGTGTTAGGGCTTTCTGACGCGACGCAATCGCCCGCTCTTGCGCGAGACGGTCACGCCAGCGCCGAAAATTCGCGAGCGTCACACCCTGTTGTCTGCAGTAGTCCTCCTGACTGAGTCCGCTGCCCGACCAGCCTGCAATCAAGGCCGCCCATTGTGCTTGCGTGAGTCGTTTCGTTGCCATCCCTCAAAGCCTCGCCAATTGACGCGTTCCGCGATTGACCCGGCGTCACAGACAACAGGAGGCATGGTTGGTTGCCGTGCTCAAAGCCATCCTCGAGTTTCAACTATGATTTTAACGCATCCGAAGACATCGGGGCATGAGATCCGCAATCCAGGATGATCCGGCAATCCGGCTCCGAATGGACGCTGTGCTCAGACTCGCCCCCATCGCGTGCCTCGAATGGGAGTATAGGCGCCGTATCAGACAGGACATCGCGACCCGACGTGGGAGTCTGATCGTACCGCCCCGGCCTCGTCGGTCACTTTGGGGTGATCGGCTGGATGCGAACCTGGAGCAAGCCACCCGCTGGCAGGGTCAACTGGACTGGCTGAAATCCAACCTTCTCGAATTGTGCCATGTCACGATAAGGCCCGATCGGATCCTCCGCTGCTTGCAACGCATAGCGTCCCGGCCGCAGCGCAAACACCGTCAGGTGCCAATTCGCTCCGTCGCGAACCAACCGATAGCCGCCAAAAGGTCGCGCCAGCGGCTCGCCGATGAACATGCCCTGTCCGGGCATCCGCACGCTCTTCCAGTACGCCTCGATCAAGGTCGAACCGGTTACGTAGGCCCCGATCAGCACGGTTGGATGCGGAAATTTGTCCAACAGATTGCAGGGTTCAACCACGGTACCATAGCTTCCCGTCGCACCTGCTTCGAGCCAGCGCAAACTGCTCATCTGGCCGCTTCCGATCAACTGTCCGCCGGTTGAGGTCAAGTGGTCGGCCAGCGCGCCCGGAAGAAAACGATTGGTGTCGAGCTTGGGTACGGACACCAGCCCGGTGAGGTAAAAGAGCACATCGTCCTTGTTCTCGATCGCATCGGCGTCGATCCGCGCAAGTTGGACGGCACCGCCAAGCCGCTCGATCGTACGCGCGAAGGTCGTCGCACGAACCGTCCGTGCCGAATCTGTGGTGTTGACGAGATACCCGGTGCCGGACGGCAGGGTGTTGTCCGCCGCGACCCCACGATCGATCAACGCCTGAACGTCCGCGAGGGTCTCCCCAGCCAGGGCAATGGTCGGTCGAATCCCGAAATCGGTATAGGGCCGATCGCTACCCGAGGCAAAATAAGCGCTGGCACGGGTCGGTCGACACCCGGTCGCACAAAAGGCCTCATCGTAGCCCGCTGCAAAGGCAGAGGTCATCGACATACAACCGACCCGATAAGGAAGGGTCCAGGTCAATACATAAGCCTGGACCCCTGCTGGAGTTGCCGCCCGCACGCTTCGATCAATCCGCTCGAATGTCTTCAAATCCATCACCGGATCACCCGGTTTGAAACGGATGTGAATCAGATTTTGACTTGGAATGTTCCGCCGTTTTACAAAGTAGTCGGCGATCTGCTGACTGGTGGGATCGAGATCGTTGATGATGACAGCCAGATCCTCCGGACCCAGGGCTTGGCGGGGGAGCTCGATCCTGGGCGGTTCAACCTGCCCCGCGGCCACCTGCCCCACGGCCAACCCAAGGATCAGCAGACCGATGGGCAGCACATCGCGCATCGACCGGAGCGGCGCCCGGTCGATCACGATGCTGGCTGCAACACCCTTCTGACGATACATCATTTTCGTCTGGATCCTGGGCGGGCCTTGGCTCGGGGTATCTGCGTCACGTTTTAGAAATATGAGACGCAGTGAAGGTTCAGGTTGAAGCTTGAGTCAATCTTTCGAGTTCGTTGACGGATCCGGGCCGTCATGCTGTTGATGGCGAAAAGTTGCAACCGTCATGTCCAGTGCACCCGCACCGGCTCCTACCTTGTCACCATTGCGATGGTGTCGAGTCGATCGCGAGTATCAAGTATATCAACCTGGTGGTTTGATCCGGTCAACGGGCGAGCCTCGCGCATTTCGCTGACCAAAACTCGCGCAAGGATTGTCACATCTTGACGTTCTGAAGGCCTTTGTGGATCTGCCCGATGCGGGTGACTGAGACGCATAGCGCCTGCGTCATCTCGCACGCGGCGGCCCCCTGCGCATCAAGGCTAACAGCGGATTTAACCGGGGGAATCGCACCTGATTTACACTTTTCGAGCACTCGATGGCGTAAAGCTCGCTGGACTGTAAAATTTCTCGACACCAAGAATCTTCAACAAAGCACTGTATTTTAAATGAAAAAATGGCTTCTGACAGTCTTGTCTTGGCGGCTGTAAAATCAGACTTACAGTATTCTCGGCGTGACTGTCGAGGTTTTTTACACTGAATTCGCATGGGCTGAGTTCAGCATGCAAGAGCGGTCGCGGAAAGCCATGCGATGTGACAATGATGGCACTCACTCGCCGCCTCGGGGCAAAGCCGCGAGCCCAGGCCGGGGTCCGTTCAGCCGATTCACTCAGGCGGGTCGCAACCAATCCTGCGGAGCGGGACAGAGGTGTTTCCGCCTCGACACCCAGACCTCTTTCTCGGAAACCTGCTGATCGGCCCAAGCAAGAGGATCGGCTTGTTTTCCGAACCCGGATTCCCCCCTCTTGCCGCCAGAAAACGATCGGTGTCGTGATCGAAGAGATGCGACGGCGCGACGGCGTTGGTTCAGATCACCGCCGGATTTGATATTTTGGCTCAGAATTTGCTTACAGTAAAGATGATCAGAGGATCGTGATGCTGGAGTCCGTTTGATGTTGCGGAGCGGAATCGCTTCCTTCACCGGGTGTCAATATTGATCAGGGTGCCACATCAGTCAGGAGTGTCACTTGACTGCCTGGATACCCCTGGAGCCCAGGGTGACACGGCAGAACGCGTGTCATGCATCATCAAATGCCGTTGTATTAAAGCTTTGTAATCAGGCCTTATATTAATTTGTCCACTAACCTAAGACAATGGTATTCATTGCCCTAGAATAGGAATGATACGGTGACTAAAACGATTTTTTACGGATTAGCTCTCATTGCCGCGTCTGCTTTTGGAAGCGTCTCTCAAGCCAGTAGTCTGCTTGTTTTTAATTCATCTGGAGCGCCAATCAAAGCGGGGGGAGGCCCTAATGCGACTCAGTACTGGGCATCATGCCAAGGTGACAACTGCATGCAAGGAATTCACGGAACTCAATCAGCACCCATCTTCAGCTCTGAGTCCGTGACAGGCTTCAACATCGGGCCTGCCAGCGAAGCAAATGAATTGTCGTTCCTAAACAATCTGCTAGCAACGTCCTCGTTGAGCCAGCCACCCGTGACCTTTGTCCAGAAGACCGATGTCGCAGGAAACTCCTTCACAACAAACCGGGAGTATTTCTCGATTAAACAGCAAACCTGGACGGCATATTTTAAAAACACTTCTGGTGGTGAAATTACTATCGATTTCGGCCCCAATTCATGGAGCCATTTTACTGAATACGGGAACGAAGTCGCTCCGGTTCCGCTGCCCGCGGCTGCTTGGCTCTTTGGCTCCGCCCTTCTTGGGCTAGTCGGTGTTGGTTACCGTCGAAAGCGTGCAAGATCCGCCTAAATTCGATGTCCGGAGTCCTCGTGACTCCGGATTCGGATTCGGCTAGGCGTAGCAAGGCGTATCGACTCACCCCGCGCCCCTTCACCGACATGCCGATCCACGCGCAACCTGCTCGCCTCAAGCGGGAGTGCACCCGCCACAGGACATCGTAGACGCCCACTCGCTCGGCCCAGACCCACTCTCATCCTGGTTGCTGGAGCTCCTCCAGACGGATCCCATCACATCACTCAGGTTGAAATGTCGTACTTCTTGAGCAAGGTGTAGAGCGTCGGCCGTGTAATACCCAGCAACTCCGCCGCACGCGAGACATTGTTCTCTCCGTGCTGCAGCGCCCGCTGGATCGCGTCGCGTTCCGTTCGCTCGCGCAGCGTGCGCAGATCAAAGGATTCCGGCAGCGTCGCGTTGTTCGCCAGCTCCAGATCCTCAGGGGTCACATATTGACCGTCTGCCATGATCACCGCGCGCTTGACGCGATTTTCCAATTCACGGACATTCCCAGGCCAGGGATAGCGCTCGATCACGACTTTCGCATCGGGCGTGAGATCCTTAATCGGACGCTGATAACTTTCGGCGTAGCGGCGCAAGAAACTTTGCGCCAGCAGTAGGGCGTCACCTTGACGTTCGCGCAGTGGCGGAACCTGAATGGTTGCTCCATTGATGCGATAATAGAGATCCTCTCGGAATTGGCCCTCGCTGATCAGTTCCACAAGATTTTGGTGGGTGGCGCAGACAACGCGGACGTCGACCGCGATCTCTTGACGACCGCCGATGCGCTCAACGACACGTTCCTGCAGAAACCGTAAAAGTTTGGCCTGAAGGGATTGCGGCAGATCACCGATCTCATCGAGGAACAGGATGCCACCGTTGGCCGATTCGATCTTTCCGGGCGAGGACTTAGCGGCGCCGGTAAAGGCCCCCTTCTCATACCCGAACAGCTCACTTTCGAGCAGATTCTCGGGGATGGCCGCGCAGTTGATCGCGACCAAGCGCTGTTTGGCGCGTCCGCTCAGCGCATGCAGCATCTTCACCAGGACCTCCTTGCCGGTCCCGCTTTCACCGAGGATCAGGGTGGTCACGTCGATCGGGGCGAGCTTCTCGATCATGCGACGGACCTGCATCATCTGCGGGCTTGCCGCGATCAAACCAGCGAAGGAGTGCTCCGAGAGCGTCCGCTCGGCGAGCCGACGATTCTCTTCCTCAAGGCGCTGGACGTGCGCCGCGCGCTCCACGATCAGCGTCAAGACCTCGGGGTCGACGGGTTTCTCACAGAAATCGTGAGCCCCGAGTCCAACCGCCCGGACCGCGTTGTGACGATCATTATGTCCGGTCAGGACGATGACCTTGGTTTGCGGCGCGAGGGTCAGGATCTCTTGCAGGGCGAGGAAACCCTCACGGGTTCCACCCGGATCTGGCGGCAAACCAAGATCCAGCGTCACCACGTCCGGTTCAAAGCGGCGAACCTCATTCAGTGCCGTCTCTCGATCCGCCGCCACGGCAATCTCAAACCCTTCGAAGCTCCAGCTCAATTGACGCAACAGCCCTGGATCATCCTCGACGATCAACAGCCTCTTCGGATGTTTCCCATCCATTTGCGATCCTCATCCGATCCTCGCTCACGATATAGGGTCCGGCACTTGGGACAGGCTTGCAACGGGTGCTTGCGCCAAAGGGATGGCGATCCGAAAACAGGTCCCGACCCCCGGCGTACTCATCACCTTCACCTGTCCCCCAAGGGCCAGGATGAACTCTCGGCACTCGTAGGCACCGATCCCCATGCCCGCCAGCCCTTTGGTCGAGTCGAAGGGCCGGAAGAGACGCTGTTCGATGAACTCCGCGCTCATGCCGATCCCAGTGTCCTCCACTTCGAGGATCGCCTGCCCATTCTGTTCCTCCAGACGCACCCTGATTGCGCCCGTGCGATCGGTCGCTTCCTGGGCATTGCGGATGAGATTGTCGATCACGGATTTGAGACGGTCCGCGTTGGCCTCGACGATCAGTTCTAAGCCGGTCGCGACCTCGAGCACGGGTTGCGGCAGACGTTGTCCTGACTCGCTGACCAACGCCTCGAGCATCGGCGTCAGCGCGACCTTTTCCAGGGTCGCGGCAGGCGTCACGCCGCGCAGTTGCAACAGGAGTCGGCTCATCTTCGCAACCGCGCTGGCGACCGTGGCGAAGGCATCATCGACAAAGGCTGGATTGTCTTTATGGCGCTCTGCATTGCGCACCACCAGACTGAGTTGCGCAACCAAGTTTTTTAGATCGTGCACGACGAAGGCCGAGACCCGATTGAAACCCTCGAATTGACGGACTTCCGCCAGTGCCGAGAGGGTGTTCTCCAACGCCAGATAACTCGCTGCCTGCTGCGCTGCTGTTTTCAGCAGATCGATCGTCTCCCAGTTCAATGGGTGCGGCACCGAGGGCCTCACCAACAGCACGAACGCCAAGATCCGTCGCTCATGCAAGATCGGCACGACCAACGAGAAGTGTTTTAGATCGCGCATCCAGGGCGGAACGTCGAGCCCCGGATACCGGCTCGGGTTACGCTCGTATTCCGACAGATCCAAGATCCAGTTGATGCGTTCAAGACCACGCGCAAAGTCTTGAGCATCCCAGGATCGGTTGAGCAGGTGCCCCTCGATCTGATCGCTGAACGCGAGCAGAAACCCATCCTGAGCATCACGGGTCCAGATCGCACCACCGGGGCGATCGACCAATTCAGACATGGTTAACAAGATGCGTGCCGGCAAGGTTGCGTGCAAGTCTTCGCCGGACAACCGCCGCGTCACGCGAATCCATTCCTCGCGGTACTCATATCGCGAGCGATAAAAATGCTTGGCGATGAAAACCTTCAAGCGCGCACGAATCGTCCCCGACAGGAAGAGAAAGATCAAGAGCGTACTTGAACCAGCAAAGAGGACGAGTTGCAGCGGGCCGCCCCACTGCTCCTTGTGTGCATTGAGCCAGTAGCCGGCGAGCGACATCAGGATCAGATAGACCCCAGCGGTCATCAGAACCGTGGTGTTGAAGACGATGGTCCGCGAGATGAACAGACCTGTCGACCACTGGGGATTGCGCCCCGCCGAGATCGCGATCAGCGGGATGACAAATAGATTGAGTGGTCCGCGTGCCAGCCACAGGTTCGCATCGATCCGCATCGTCAACATGGCCTCGGCGTAGACGAAAAAGTCGATGCCGAACAGCAACCCGAGGCCAAAACAGAGAAAGCGGATATCCTGCCGATACTGCCACAGGGTGTTGCGGTAGATCTGCTCCACCAACACCAACCCAACGACAGCGAGCAGCACGTGCGCCAGCAACCGCGCTTGGAGTGACACCGCATAGGCGCTCGGAACGACCTGGGCGACCAGCGACTCGAACGGGACAAGGAGGAGCAGGACGATGGCCGCGCTGGTCCACAGGGCCGCACGGAGGTGCCTTAGCGCCTGCGTGCGACCCTGCAGTTGCAGCGCGAGGAGGCGTGCAAGAAAGAGGATCCAGGCCAGTGCTCGCAGTGACTCGAGCACCCAGATCGCTTCAACGGGGAGGGTCTTCCAGAGCGCCTGAATGGCGCATGCCGCGGCCCAAAGGGCATTGAGTCCAGCCGCGATCAGCAGCACCGTACCCTGCATTCGACCACGCCAATTGAGGACCAAGAGCGCGGCGAGCAGGGTCGAGAGCAGGGCGACCAGGCCATAGCCGATCGCACCCATCTCCGGGAATGTCAACATGCTCCTAGGGGGAACCCGCTGCCCGCCACCGCGCAGGGGCAAGCGTGAGTTGGGTGCAACTGAGAAGGCATCTCAAACCGATGCAATCGGGTTCGTGGCCGATTGGATCACTGGCGTGTAATGAGGCTGAGGTTGATACAGTCGACCGTTGCGCCATCCGTGGCACATCAGGAGCCGGCGATCATCCGTGCCGGTCATAGCAGTTGATGACTCTAAGCGCTACGCGCGGGTCGAATGCTTGGCACGGTTGCGACGGTAGCCGATCCCGAAGAACCCGAGCAGGGCCGATCCAAACAGCCAAGCGGCGGCCGGCAGCGGAACCGGGGCAACAGCCGGGCCAGCACTGTAGAGCGACAGGTGGGAGAGATCGGAGGTTTGCCCCCCCTTGATTTGTAATACTAGACAACCAGCTGCCAGAAGTCGGCACTGGAGCATCACCACCAAACTCGTACGCGGCAAAGTTGTTACCCGCCTTCACGACCAGCATCACTCGCTCGAAGTCGAGCGAGCCGTTGAAACTCCAGTCACCCCATTGTAGATTATCCGATGTGACCGTCAGGCCATCCACGGTGAAGCTTCCACCCCATGATTCAGGGATATTGACCTTCGCAATCTCGTTCCACTGACCATCCCCCGAGCCGATGGTCAGACCAAAGATCTCCCCACGAAAATTCGAATCATTGCCCGAGAAGAGTTGGGCGCGAGAAGAACTCGCATCATCCCAGGTGACATCCGTGACCGCGGCCGCGAACGCAGAGCTGGTTCCACCAAGCCCAACACAGAGAGCCACAAGACAAGCGGCCTTCATTGATTTGACATACATTCCGATTCTCCGATCGATCTAATCATTCAGAAAGAGTACTGCTTCCATCTGAGTTTCTTCCTCAAGGCAGAGGCCGCTCAAGCGATTTCAAACCTAGACCAGGTCACGTCCCTTCGCGGCGTTGCGTCGCCGCGCCACGGCCGCTAAGCCAATCAACACACTCCCGAAAAGCCATCCCGCCGCCGGGATCGGCACCGGATTGACCGCGACACGAGCCACGTCGAACCCGTCACGTGGAGCGCTGGTGGGCAGCCCCTGATCCACCAGCAAGAGATACTGGAATACACTATCAGTAGAGAGGATTCCTCCACCTTGGGCTTGGGCGTTCCCGAGTTCACCGATCTGGGTCCACTGGCTGAAGTCGAGATTGAAGTTGGGCGCATCGAAATCCCAATCATTGCCGCCAAACACCGACACCTTCTCGGGCCAATGCGAACAAGTCCCAGCTGCCGTCGAGGTGCATGAACCGAAGGTAGCCTCCCAGATCTTGATCTCGCCCGTGAAGGCCGTCCCAAAGCCAAATACCGCGCTTCCATTCAGACCCAAACTCCGAAAAGTTCCAGTGTCACCATCGAGCGCATTGGCATCGACGTGGCGATTGTTGGTGGTCCCGATTCCGGCTTGACCGAGCCCGTATTGGAAGGATGCCTGGGTGGCATCGACGAGGCCGGCGGAAACCACTGAACTGGTGAGGAGAGCGGCGACACCGATCACCGCGGCAATGCATTGCGCTTTGACGTGAGTCGTTGATGCACTCTTTCCCATCGCGGTGTTTGTCTTCATCAGTGATGTCACCTGGTTTCGTCTCATCTGGGACATTGGTTAAGTGAACAACCTGTTGGCCGAGTGGTGCGTGAGGGCCGATTGGGCTTACACATGCCTAATCCCAAACAGGACTTAAAGCAGAACTCAAGCAGGACTTCATCAGGCAATTAAGCAATTTCCACGCCACCCTCTAAGTTGACCGATTCTGAGCCGCTGTCACCGCACAGCGATCGGATCCGACCGAACCCTCAGCCATCACGGCACCGCCCCAATTCAGGGATGGAATGCGCGAGCTGTCAGGGGATCTGTCGCGAAGCCCGTCGTCCCGCGCCCAACCGCGTCGAGATGAGTCGCCGCAACCGCTATGACCCGGTACGGCAACCACACCGCCACGAACAACCAGGGGATTGAGCGGACTGTTAAAAATCCTGACACTTCACCCATGCAAGAACGTCGGGAGCAGCATTGCCGCGCGACCCATGAGACCTCGTCTACATAGGATCTGACTGACTGTTTCACATCACTTTTTCGCATCAAAGCCAACCACGCCGAGCGGCTGGAATCGCCCCCCGCGACCACGCGGCCGGCGAGCAATAGAATCCGGGTCCAGACGAACCCAAAGTGTAAAAAATCCTGACAGCCAATACGCCCGCCATGATCAGCTTCCCATCCGGCCAGACCCCACGGGCTAGGCCAATCACGGCGTCTCGCAACAGGTTCGCCCGATACGAGTGCCCCGTGATCGGCGGTCGCCTCAGGGCAGAGGTGTCAGGAAACTTTACACTGCATCCCCGATGCCCTTCGATACTCTCTTGGCCGCTCCGATATCACGACACGAAAGGTCATTCCGGGAGACATCTTCACCAACGGCCCTGTGAGTCGGACTTCAGTTCGACTCGCCGTCATCACTGAACGGCAACACCTGGATCGAGATCCAGTCTAACCAGAGGCTGAGATGAGGATTGCCTGGAACGTCTCGGACCCGGCGAGGCGAAGGCTGAGCCGCTGGGCCGCTTCGGCGGTCCTAAGGCACAGTACCCAAGAAAAATGGCATGAAATATGCTTAAGTTATTCCGAACAAGATTTTAGATTGTGCCGTCGGTGTGCGGACGAGATCGCGATCCGTTCCGCCCGTTCAGTCTCCACGAACGATCTTCACCAACGACACCCAGTATCTTCACAGACAGATTTCGATCAGGAAGGAACGATGAAGAAACGATTGCAACGGTTCGCAGTGGCAGGTTTGCTCCTGTTAGGATCGATCGGCACGGCCCAAGCCGCCCTCATCACTGGCACGACGAATATCTTCGGTCTCGCCAACCCGGTCGGCAGCTTACCCAACGCGACCGGCGTCAGCTTTGCCTTTGGTATGGCGGATGGTGGTTCGGGAGATCTCGCGGCTCTCGACGGCGCATCGACAGCAGCAGGTGATCTGGTGATGCACAACTTCCTGTTCACAGACGTTCAACAACCAGGTGGCACGACCATCTGGACGACCTCACGCCTCGGAGGGTTGACGTTCAATCTGACCGAATCCGTGATTGAGCAGACAGCAACCAGCCTGAAAATGGACGGCAGAGGCTTCATTTCAAGTACAAGTAAGGCCTACGATGACACCCCCATCACCCTCGTCCTCACCCTGAACAAACTGGATGGTCAGCTGTTCGGCTCCATGTCGAGCGGGGTCACCGCGGTCCCAATCCCAGGTGCCGCCTTACTCTTCGGCTCGGCCCTGCTCGGTCTGGCGGGTGCGGCACGGGCGAAAGCGGCACGGCGGAATCAACATTCGTCGGACGCCTGATCACCTGTGTTCGCTCGACCTGGTGCGCACTTCATCGAGATCGCTCCGATATGTCGTCCGTCACAGCGATGACGGACGGCATCGTCAATGTAACTGAAGTTTTGATCAGACGCTTCGCTGACCCGCCCGATCGCGGGTCTTGTCCACCAACCAACCAATCCTGATCCAACGAGGCTCCACGAGCCCAGCCAGCATGGACTCGTGCTCAGGCCGCTGGAAAGAGTCCGGTTGACAGGTAGCGATCGCCCCGATCGCAAACAATGGCGACGATGACGGCCCCGCGGACCTCACGACATAACTGCATGGCCGCGGCCAGACTCCCGCCCGAGGACACACCCGCGAAAATCCCTTCACGCGCGGCGAGCGCTCGGGTTGTCTGCTCGGCGAGTGATTGCGAGACGTCGATGATGCGATCGACCCCGCGCGGGTCGAAAATCTTCGGGAGATACGCCTTCGGCCACCGACGAATGCCTGGAATACTGGATCCCGCCTCGGGCTGGACGCCGACGATCTGAATCGCGGGATTGCGCTCCTTCAGATAACGTCCCGTCCCCATGATCGTGCCCGTCGTCCCCATCGCGCTGACAAAATGCGTCACCTGCCCCTGGGTTTCCCGCCAAATCTCCGGACCGGTCGTCTCATAGTGCGCCGCCGGGTTGTCTGGGTTGGAGAACTGATCGAGGCGAATCCCCTCCCCCCGCTCCTCCATCGTCCGCGCAAGATCGATCGCCGCCTCCATCCCGCCGGCCTCGGGTGTCAACTGGATCTCGGCACCAAAACCGCGCATCACCCCCCGCCGCTCCGCGCTCATGTGCTCGGGCATGATGAGCCGCAGCCGAAAGCCCCTGATCGCAGCGGCCATCGCCAAGGCGATTCCGGTATTGCCGCTGGTCGCCTCAATCAGGGTGTCACCTGGTTGAATGGTGCCGCGCTCTTGCGCGCGACGGATCATGTTCAGCGCGGGACGATCCTTGACCGAACCCGCCGGATTGTTGCCCTCGAGCTTCGCGAGCACGATGTTCTCAGTGGACCCTGGCAGGTGTGCAAGCCTGACGAGTGGGGTGTGGCCGATCACAGTCTCGATCGTCTGATAAGTCATGGCAGCGCTCGCATTGGCGGCGCGGGCTGGCTTTGCCCACACCGAAAGGGCCGGAATCTGGACCAGGTCACGATAAAAATACAACGTCTTTATTTCACAACGCCCTAGACGTGACATCGAGTCCGCATTAGAGTATGCGCCGAACATTACCATCCTTGTGGGCGGCAAGCACCCGATGGACGACCCCAACCTCCAGACTGGCCCCTTGCCGGTCCGAGATGCAGCACTGGCCTTGGAGCAGACAGGCGGGGATGCGGCGCTTGCCGAAGAATTGTTCAGCGCGCTCCTTGATGGTCTGCCCGACGAGCTCGCACAACTTGCCGTGTGCCATCACGAATCCGATTGGGTTGGTTTAGCGGAATATGCTCACCAAATTCGTGGTGCAACGCGTTACTGCGGGGTCCCCGCGCTCGACGCCGCGGTGGCGACACTCGAGCGTACCGCACGTCTCGGTGATTCAGTATTGATCGAAGACGGCATGACTGGCGTGACAACAGAAGTCGACCGACTCTTCGCTATCGCACGTCCTCACCCTGGGGCGACATGAGGTCATGACAGGCGCTGCCTGGTTGATGAGCGTTTCTGTGACGGACCCCTGCAGATATCGAAGACAAAATGGTCGAGCATGACGTAACGAACCCCATGCGCTCCGCTTCAGCCGCGGGCCATCTGGACGTTGGCTGCGCCCCTCGCCGCTCCACTTCAGGATGGCTATGGACCCGAACGAGTTGTCAGCACGATTATTCCGTCGCATTGCAATGATGGAGCCTGGTGCCACGAAACCGGACATCGCCGAGGATCCGAACATCGCAGCCGGGATTCATCATCTTTCACCGCAAGCGCTCGCTGTGGCGGAGCGTTCACGCACGCCGACAATCTCAGCGTCACTCTTCTCTGGAACGACGCGCCTGCTTGATGCGGTCATCGTTGCGGCAACGGGGGCGCTCAGTCTCCTGATCAGTGCCGGGCCGGTCTTCATGACGCCCTGGGCGATGCTGACGATCCTCGTCGGCGTGGTGCTGGTCACCGTGACCTTCCAGGCAGCGGATTGCTACCAAGTTCCCATCATCCGTAGCTTTGGGAACCAACTGCTGCGCGTGACCCTCGCGCTCGCGATGATTTTCGGTGGTTTGACCGCCGTGCAGTTGCTCGGATCCTTCGGCACCGGCCTCCCGCGCCACTGGTTGAGCCTGTGGTTCGGGACCGCGACGCTCCTGTTGCTGCTCTTCCGCACCAGCGCCGCGCTCCTCGCCAAACACTGGACCGAGACGGGACGCCTTGGCCACCGTGCCGTGGTTGTCGCCGGTCATGCCTCCATTGAGGAGGTGATACGAAACATCGAACGTCAGCCCGGCTCGCCGATTCGGATCTGTGGAATCTTTGATGACCGCGGACCCGAGCGGACTCCGACCATGGTCGCCGGCTATCCCACGCTGGGCAGCGTCTCCGATCTGATCGAGTTCGCACGCATTGCGCATGTGGACATGGTCGTCGTCACCATCCCCATCAATGCTGAAGATCGGCTGCTACGGATCCTGAAAAAACTGTGGGTCTTGCCGGTCGATATCCGCTTGGCCGCGCATACCGACACGCTGGATTTCCGCGATCGCGCCTCGTCCTACACGGGATCACTCCCCTTCGTCGATGTTGTTGAAAAACCCCTTGCCGACTGGGATGCCATCGCCAAACGCGGCATCGATCTGCTCTTCACCAGCATCGCCCTGCTGCTGCTGTTCCCGGTGATGCTGCTCACCGCGATCGCGATTCGCCTCGACAGCCCCGGCCCGGTCTTCTTTCGGCAAAAGCGCTACGGCTTCAACAACGAAGTCATCGAGGTCCTGAAGTTTCGCTCCATGTACCACGATCAGGCCGACCCACTCGCGAAACAGGTCGTGACCAAGGGTGATTCGCGGGTCACCCGAGTCGGTCGCTTCATTCGTAAGACCTCGATCGATGAATTGCCACAGTTGTTCAACGTGCTCACGGGCGAGCTCTCTCTCGTCGGGCCCCGTCCCCACGCCATCAATGCCCATACCGAGGATCGGCTGTGGGAGCAGGTGGTGGAGGGCTATTTCGCCCGTCACAAGGTCAAGCCTGGCATCACCGGATGGGCGCAGGTCAATGGCTGGCGCGGCGAGGTCGATTCGGTATACAAAATTCACAAGCGCGTCGAATACGACATCTACTACATCGAAAACTGGTCGATCCTGTTCGATCTCTACATCATGTTCAGAACGCCGTTCGCGCTCCTGAATACCGAAAACGCCTACTAAACCCCATTCCTCCGGTTGGGCCGAGACCTCATGCGCAGCTGATGGCCGCGAACGGGGGAACCCCGTCCGCATCCTGTCAATCGCCAGGGACGCGACCGCGAAGCCGGTTCGTGTCCCGGTCGCATGCTGTCTGGATGACCGTCAGGTCGCAACCGGACCCTCGCCGTGATCAGCGCGTGACACCCTGTTCACGCCGTGCGCTGCTGACACGCTCCAGGGTCTGCGAGAGCCCCGCCACCGCACCACCGATGTTGCTGAGCTCCGCGGGCAGGATGAGGGTCGTTCCACTTTGCGCCAAGCGACCGAACTCACGCACGTACTGCTCGGCGATGCGCAGGCTCACGGCATCGCGCCCGCCTGGTTTCTCGATCGCACTGGCAATGCGCTCGATCCCGATCGCCGTCGCTTCGGCAAGCATCTCGATCTCACGCGCCTTTCCCTCGGCTTCGTTGATCTGTTTTTCTTTCTCGGCAACCGAGAGATTGATGATCTGGGTCTTTTCACCCTCTGAGATATTGATCTTCTCCTGACGCTCACCCTCGGAACGCGCGACCACCGCGCGACGCTCACGCTCGGCACGCATCTGTTGTTCGAGCGCATCGGTGATGGTGCTGGGCATGACGATGTCCGCGATCTCGTAACGCAACACCTTCACGCCCCAGGGTTGCGCGGCATCGTCGAGCGCCTTGACAACCTCTTCATTGAGACGACTGCGCTCCTCGAAGGTCTTGTCGAGTTCGATCTGGCCGATGATCGAACGCAGCGTCGTCTGCGCGAGACTCATCGAGGCGAACCGATAATCCGAAATCCCGTAGCTGGCTGATTGCGGATCGATCACCTGGAGATAGAGCACGCCGTCGACACTGACGGCGATGTTATCCTTGGTGATGCACTGCTGCTTGGGAACATCCAGCGCCTCTTCCTTCAGGGTATGGCGGTAGGCGACCTTATCGACGAAGGGAATCAGGATATGAAATCCTGCATCGAGCGTTCGGGAATACCGGCCGAGCCGTTCGACGATGAAGGCGGACCGCTGGGGCACGATTTGCGCGGTCTTCGCCAGTGTCACGACGATGGCAGCCAGTGCCACGAGCGAGATGATGGTACTGACACTCAAGTACAACTCATTCATGCGGAAGGGATCTCCTTGCAAGAAAAGGGGCAAGAACGGTTTTGGAGAGGGCGCCTGACCGGGTCACGCCGGCCCTCGTGAACAACAGACTTTCGGCTCCATGAGCCGTGATCACGTCTTCGAATCCGTTGGCGGCGTTGCCCGAACCAGCAGCACCAGTCCACGGCGGCCGCTCAACCACACGGGATCCCCGGCGCGAATCGGATCGCTCGACTCCGCATTCCAACGGACCCCATTGAGCAAGACAACACCAACCCCACGCTCGAAGTCGGCTTGTGCCGTCGCCCGCGTCCCGTCGGGTAACACCTCGCTGCCAACCCCGCCCGTCTCAACCTGACCACGAAACCACGGCTTGAGTCGGTTGCGTGCCAAGAGTAGGAGTGCGGCACCCAGCACACCGAACAGAAGGATTTGTGCCGGGGGATCGAGCGGCAGATTGAAGAAGAGGAGCAAGGCAACAATCAAGGCGGCCAAGCCGAAGAACACCGCGATGACACCCGGCAAGGCGAGTTCAGATAGGATCAAAAGGACGCCGACGAGCGTCCAGAGCGAGGCAGGGGTAAAGGTCCAGTCGATCATGACGAGGGCTCCGGCCATTCTGTGCATCCGCGACCAACACCGTTGGCAACTCTAGCACTGAACCCTGCCCCTGTATCAGGGGATCGAAGATTGATCGACGCGATGGTCTAGACTTAAGCGGCATGGTCCAGAGCACCGACCCTCAGCGCCCCCCTGCCCAAACCTGCTCTGGCGTCATGGGACGATCGCTCGGTGGCTCGGATCAAGCCTGCACGCTGCTTGAGGCGTGTACGATCGAGGCGTCATCGAGGTCAGGCGTCTCCCCGGTCGCAATATAGATGATGCGCTCGGCCAGGTTGGTCGCGCGATCAGCGACCCGTTCATAGCCGTGGGCGATCGACAGCAGCGTCACCCCCGCGCGTGCCTGTTCGGGATGGTCACGCAGCCACGACAGAACCGCGCCGATCAGTTCCTGCTCAGCACGATCGACGGCCGGATCCGCCGCCCCCACCAGACGTGCGCCGGATGCGTCCGCATCCTGGGCATAGGCATCAAGGGCGGATTCGAACATGGCGATCGCCGCCTCGCCAAGTTCGAGACACTGCTGCAAAGGCTCGCCGGGAAGACGGTCGGGGGCAAGACGCAGCAGCGCACGGGCGATGTCCGCGGCATAATCACCCATCCGTTCCATCTCGGAGATCATCTCCAGTGAACCACCCACGAGACGCAGATCGGAACCGGCCGGCCGGAATGCCGCCAAGACAACGAGCGCTTGCTGCTCCAACATGCGCCGCTCGCGATTGATCTCCCGATCCCCCAGGACGATGGCCTGAGCCAATGGCAGATCGGTATTGCGCAAGGCGTCGAGTGAACGCTGGAGGGCTTCGCGGACACGCTCGCCGAGTCCCAGCATGCCGGACCTCAGTGTCATACACTGTTGCTGAACCAACGACTGTGTCATGGACATGAAGGGCGTCTCCTCTGACATGATGGTAGATTCATTCAACCTGGCACTGTAACCGGCGATCTTGACGATTCCATGACCAGGGCGACCACGAACCCCTGGCTCGCTCGCCTGAGTCGATCAGAAGTCCAGAGACGACCAGAACCCGGTCTGGATTCGTCCGAGACCAATCACCAGAACTCCGTACGCCGTACCGAGGGCACAGACGCATGTTCGAATCAACGAAGGTGGGACGCTCTGTCAGCAAGGACGATTTCAAGGAACAGCAAGAGGCGTTGCGCACCGAGTTACTTGAGGTGCAACGGGAGCTGAAGCAATCCAACATCGCCGTGATCGTCCTGATCTCTGGGGTCGAGGCGGCCGGCAAGGGCGAGGTGGTGAACCGGCTCAACGAGTGGCTCGATACCCGCGGAGTGCAAACCTTTGCCTTCTGGGATGAGACGGACGAGGAACGCGCACGACCTCGCTATTGGCGATTTTGGCGCTCCATGCCGCCACGCGGTGAGATCGCCATCCTCTTCGGCGGTTGGTATCAGACCCCGATCGAATATCGCTTCAAGGGTCATTGCAGCGACGCCGAACTCGACGGTGAATTGAACCGCATCGTGGATTTCGAGCGCATGCTCATTCAGGATGGCGCACTCATCCTCAAGTTTTGGTTTCACATGTCCGAGGCGGACCAAAAGGCGCGTCTGAAAGAACTCTCGCGCGATGACAAGAGTCGCTGGAAGATGCTCCCGGACAAGAGTAAGTTCTCCGAGCAATATGCCGCGTTCGAGCAGGTTGCCGAACGCGTCATCCGCCAAACCGACCGTGGTGGCTGTCCCTGGTACCTGATCGAGGCCGAAGACCGCCGCTATCGCGATCTGACGGTTGGCAAGACGCTCCTGCATGCGATTCGCTCGCGCTTAGCCGAGCCACCGATCGCCACCGTGAAGACCAGCGCCGGCAGCCCGGAACTTCCGAGCGGAGCCAGCGCCCAGATCACCCTTCTGGATCAACTGGATCTATCACAGTCCTTGGCCAAGGATGAGTACAAATCGGAGATGAAGCGGCTGCAGGTCGAGATCAATGAACTCGCCTGGCTGGCACACAACCAAAAACGCTCAACGGTCCTGGTCTTCGAGGGTGTCGACGCGGGCGGCAAGGGCGGCGCCATTCGGCGGATCACCACCGCCATTGATGCCCGGCTCTATCGCTCGATTCCGGTGGCGGCTCCGACCGACGAGGAAAAATCACACCACTATCTCTGGCGCTTCTGGCGTCATATTCCGCGTGCCGGCTACATCACGCTCTACGATCGCTCTTGGTACGGCCGGGTCCTGGTTGAGCGGGTTGAGGGATTCGCAAACGATGCCGAGTGGCAGCGCGCCTACTCCGAAATCAACCGCTTCGAGGAGCAGTTGGTCGACAGCGGCGTCATCCTATTGAAGTTCTGGATCCAGATCAGCCAGGATGAACAGTTGAAACGTTTCAAGGACCGCGAGAGCGTGCCCTACAAACAGTACAAGATCACGGATGACGATTGGCGCAATCGCGAGAAATGGCCGCAATACAAGGATGCGGTCAACGAGATGGTGGTGCGAACCAGTACCAAGCATGCGGCCTGGACCCTGGTGGAGGGAGACGACAAGCCCTACGCACGCGTGAAGGTCCTGAGGACCGTCTGCGACCGGGTTCGTGACGCCCTCAAACGCGATCCCGAACCCACCGCAGGCTATCTGCCCTGTGGGGACAAACGTCCAACGCAAGAGCAGCCTTGACATCCTCACCGACCTGAAGGACGGCGATTCCTACGGCGCTACGCGCAAGCAAGCTTGCGAATCGTCGCTTCGGCGGGTTCCTGGGCCGACGCTCCAATGAGCGAAGTCTCTCCGCAGGCTAACCGGGCGTGCCCCGCCCTTAAAACATTGGCTTGCGTCTGCCGGTTCTCCTTGGCGATATGCCCGCAGCACGGACAGGTCCGGCTGGTGTTCTGTGGGGGCACCGCGACCAGGTGCCCACCGCTCCAGGCAGTCTTGTCGTCCAGTTGCCGGCGGAACTCGAACCAACCCTGGTCGAGAATGGCTTTGTTCAGGCCGGACTTGGCCCGAACCTGGGTGCCCAGCGCTGCCATCGTCCCGGCCGCCGACGCCGACATTACTCGATACGCGGCCTGGCATTCACCCTGTCGGACCGCTGGGTTCGATACGCTCGTCCGTATCGTGCTAGACTTCTCTACAGTTTTGTAGACGGCAGAACGAGCAAGCTGGACGTGACCCAGATTTCCGCGAACATCTCTCCCGAAACCCGTGATCGCCTCGAACGGTACGTCCGCGCCCGGGGCTTGAAGAAAGGGTTCGTGATCGAACAGGCGCTCCTGCACCATCTCCAGGCGATCAACGAGATCCCCGAGGAGGTCGTCATACCCCCTCGCCTTGTAGTCACGTCCGCTTCGGGCGAGCAGCTGCTGGATCGGATTGAGTCTCAGGAAGCCCCCAATCGGGCCATGCGCGAGCTCTTCGGCGAGGGCCCGGAGCCCGCTAGCCGCGACGCCTGATGAGTGTGGGGATTCGGCGGCTGGAGCCGGGCGACGATCGCGACCGGTTTTGCAGTGGCCACCCGGATCTCGACCGGTTTTTCCATCGCTTTGCAGACCAAAACCAATTTCGCCACCATGTTGGCGTCACCTACATCGCGGTCGAGGATGATGCGATTCTCGGCTTTGTCACCGTCTCACCGTCCGAAATCGAGATCGACGCACTCCCCGCCGACCGCCGTCGTCGGTTACCGCGCTACCCATTGCCGACGCTGCGGTTGGCACGGCTAGCCGTCGCCCAGAGCGCGCAGGGCCGCGGGATCGGCCAAACTCTGCTGCGGTTCGCCTTGACCCTCGCCCGCCGGATGGCCGACGAGATCGGCTGTGTTGGCGTCGTCGTGGACGCGAAGCCCGATGCACAGACGTTCTATCTTCGCTATGGTTTCGAGTCGGTGTCTGCGGTCGAGGGCGTCCTGCTCGATCGACCGGAACCGACACCGATGTTTCTGCCGCTGTCGGCGATTCCGTGCCCCGACAACCGGTGACGCTCATCGTTGATGAATGCGGAGTCCATGACTGATCCGCTGATAACGCTTCAGGCAAAGAACCCGCCCGCCTGATCGCACTGGTGGAAACTCACAATATTGACTGGCGCTTACCGCTGGAGCCAACACTGCCTGCTCTTCCGATGGTAGGGGTCGGCATTCCGCAACCGGCTCAGACCCTGGTCACATCGACCGCAACCCGGGAGCGGGTGCCACGAGATTGGTGTCGCTAGGACTGGACAAACGCCGGCGAAACAGCCGCTGATAGTTCTCGCCGGTCAGGGCCGCAAGGTCTGGAACCGACCTTCCGCGCAGCTCGGCGAGGCACTCGGCCACATGCGTGAGTCGTCTCGGTTCATTCGGTTTCCCACGATGCGGGACCGGTGCGAGATAGGGTGAGTCAGTCTCGATCAGGAGACGATCGTCGGGAACGCGGCGAGCGACGGCGCGCAGATCAGCCGCATTCTTGAAGGTGATGATGCCGGAGAAGGAGACATAGAAGCCGAGATCCAAGCCCGCCTTGGCCATCTCCCAGGTTTCCGTGAAACAGTGGAGCACACCACCGACCGCATCGGCCCCCTCTTCCCTGAGCACCCGCACGGTGTCTTCGCGCGCCGCCCGCGTGTGGATGATCAGCGGCTTGCCACAATGCCGCGCCGCCTGGACGTGACACCGAAAGCGTTCACGCTGCCAAGCCCAATCCTCCGCCTCATCGCCATCCTCCGGGCTGCTGCCGGCACGACGATAATAATCCAAACCGGTCTCGCCGATGGCGACGACACGCGGATCATCGGCCAGCGCCACGAGATGCGCGACGCTTGGTTCGTCCCCCTCGGCCTGATTGGGATGAACCCCGACCGAGACATCCACCTGGGGATAGGGGTCCACCAGGCGGCGCATACTCGGATAGGACTCCAGATCGATGGACACACAGAGCATGTGACCGACCCCAGCATCGGCGCTCGCCGCCATCATGCGGGAGAAGTTGCCACCATGGTGGCTGAGGTCAACCCGATCGAGATGACAGTGCGAATCAACGAGCATGAGGTCTCCTAGAGGGTGTGCGTGGGGCGATCGGATTGCATCGAACCAGCTAAATAGCCTTCGATCTTACGCCGTGCCATGCCCTTGTCTTGATCGCTGAATTGGATCCCGACGCCCGTGGCACGACTGCCTTCGGCGCCGGCTGGGGTGATCCAGACGACCTTGCCCGCCACCGGGATCCGATCCGGCTCATCCATCACTTGGAGTAACAGAAAGATCTCATCGCCCAGTTGATAGCGTTTGGTCGTCGGAATAAAGAGACCACCGTTCTTGATGAAGGGCATGAAGGAAGCATACAGGCTCGCCTTCTCTTTGATCGCGAAGCTCAGGATCCGCTGTTGGCCGGCAAAGGATCCACCTGGCGCGCTCGCTGTATTCGGTGTGGTCATGACGTGCGGTCTCCCCATCATCTGCTTAGGGTGCGTCGATCAACCCCGGATGCATCACGCGGTTGCGACCTGTTTTGGCCGCTGTCGTGCTCGCGGCCTCCATTGTGGGGCTAGGCATGAGGCGCGGCGCCGAGCCCCCGGCACGCGATCGCCAACGCCTCCAGCGTGAGTTGCGGATTCACGCGCGTCTCGACCAACGCACGGCCACGCAGGGTTCGTTGGAGTACGCGGTGCGCCGCGTTGGCATCAAGGGTGCGCGCGAGCGCCGCGAAGCTGGCGCGTTGATCCGGATTATCGAGGTGCGGTGCACACTCGCTCGCCTTAAGTCTGAGCAGATCCGTGAACCAACCGGCTAACCACTCCAACGCAAGCGGCGGTCCCAGCGCCTGCCAGGCAGCCGCCTCACCGAGTGGGTCGCGGGTCCCACGTAGCAGCGCGAAAAAGCCGTCCAGGCGCTCGCGACGTGCTTGCAAGAGGTTGGCATCGAAGGAGGCCAGGGCCCGCAGCGGAGCACCATGCGCGAGGGCCAAACGCAGCGGCGCCGAGCCATCCTCCACCTGTTCGACCAACCACTGCAGCGCCAGTTCGGAGGGCGGTAATGGGATTTTCAGTTGCAAACAGCGGCTGCGAATGGTTGCGGGTAAGCGGCTGGGATACTCGGTCACCAGCACGATCAAGGCGACGCCAGGAGGCTCTTCGAGCGTCTTGAGCAGGGCGTTGGATGCCGCCGCGGTCAGATGATCCGCCGGATCCAGGATGGTGACCTTCCAGGCGCCACGACTCGGCGTCAAGGCCCCGCGATCAACGAGGGCCCGCACGGTATCGATCGAAATGTCGCTCGATTTGGCCTCGGAATCAGGGCCGATCCGTAACAGATCAGGGTGATTGTGGGCCGCGACCAGCACACAGTCAGGGCAGCGCTGGCAGGCGAATCCCGCTGCTGTTGGGGTGTGACACAAGAGCGAGCGCGCGAAGAGGTCGACGAGATGGCGCTTGCCGAGACCCGGCAGGCCACTGACCAGGAGTCCATGGGCCAGTCGCCCAGCCTGGCGGCTAGCCAGCAGGCGTTGCCACTGCGCGGTCATCCAGGGCAAGGCGCGATCGCGAGGCAGACCCTCGCAGCCATCGCTCGTCATCGGCTCTCTCCGGGCGCGGCCACGAGCAAATCAGCGATGTGGCCCCGCAAGGCCTCACCGACGACCGCGGGCGGATGCGACGCATCGACCACCCGATAACGGGCTGGGTCGGCCTGAGCGCGTGCGCGATAGCCGTCCCGCACCGCGGTAAAGAAGCCAAGCGTCTCGGCCTCGAATCGATCCGCCGCCGCACGACCGCGGGCCCGCGCAAGTCCGATCTCCACGGGAAGATCCAACAGCAGCACCAGGTCGGGCCGAAGCGCCCCCTGCACCAGTGTCTCAAGCTGACCAATGCGCCCCAGATCGATGCCCCGCCCCCCGCCTTGATAGGCATAGGTGGCGTCGGTGAAGCGGTCACAGAGCACCCAAGCCCCCGACGCCAAGGCAGGGCGAATGCGCTTGGCGAGATGCTCGGCCCGGGCGGCGAACATCAGCAGCAGTTCTGCCGTCTCATCCATCCCCGTGTTGGCGGGATCGAGCAGCAGGGCACGGATCCGCTCCGCGATGGGCGAGCCACCTGGCTCGCGGGTCGTGATGACGGGAACCGACTGGGATTCGAGGAAGCGTGCCAGACCAGCAAGCTGCGTGGACTTACCCGCCCCCTCGACCCCTTCGAGGGTGATCAGATAGCCGGGCCGATCGGCCTGTCCTGGGAGGCGACGCCTGCTCATTCTTGCCCCAGGATATAGCGACGCACGGCGCGATTATGCTCCGCGAGCGTCTCGGAGAAGACGTGGGTTCCGTCACCGCGCGAGACGAAATACAGGGTCGTTCCGTCCTCCGGGTTGAGCGCGGCATGAATGGCCGCGCGTCCCGGCAAGGCGATCGGTGTTGGAGGCAAGCCACTGATAACATAAGTATTATAGGGCGTTGCCTCGCGCAAATCAGCACGCCTGATGCGACCCTCGTAGCGATCTCCCATACCGTAGATCACGGTCGGATCGGTCTGCAGGCGCATCCCCTGTCGCAGGCGTCGGACGAACACGCCGGCGATCTCGGCGCGCTCATGCGGGGCGCCGGTCTCTTTCTCGATGATAGACGCCAGAATCAAGGCCTCATAGGGCGTCTTGATCGGCAGATCATCCTGTCGCCCTGCCCATTCCTCCGCTAGGACCTGCTCCATGCGCTCAAAGGCTCGCCGCAATACCTGAAATCGTGGGGTCTGGCGCGGAAAGACATAGGTGTCGGGAAAGAGACGGCCCTCGGGGTGTTCACCCGGGTGTCCCAGTTCGGCCATCAAATCCGCATCGGAGCGATCGACGAGCGACCCGACAAAACGCGGTTGCTCCTCGATCGCCGCGAGTGCCTGACGGAAGGTCCATCCTTCCACTAGGGTCACCCCATACTGGACGACCTGACCCGAGGTGATCCGAGCGAGGACATCTGCCGGCGTCATCCCGGCGACCAACTCGAATTCGCCGGCCTTGATCCGGGATTGCTCTCCACGTTCGTAGGCCAAGGCGATGAAGTAATAGGGGTGTTTCAGAATCCCCTCCTCGCTCAGCCGACGCGCCACTGTGCGCAACGAGGTTCCACGAGGGATCTCGAAGATCATGGAGGGCTCGGGCAGCATCACCGGCTCGTCGCGAAATGTCGCGTAGTCGAGCCACAGTGAGGAACCCAACAGAATCAGGATGAAGAAAACAACGAACAACAACCGTTTGATCATGGATCATCCCACCCAGGCTGTTGGGCCAGCTCGCGGATCTCTGCGATCAGATCCAGCGGCAGCCGTTCGAGGTCGAACCGGCGCGACCCCAGTCGCGCGACCGGCCAGGCGCCGATTCGGGCATTCGTTAAGAAGAGACCAACAGCCGCCGCGACATCCGCCACGGTCAATCCGCGCTCGAGACAGTCCAGGCCTCGCGCCCTAGCCCGCTCGATCACGAGTGCCCGCACCGTGCCGGCAATCCCAGCCGCAGTGATGGTGGGAGTCGTCAGGGCGCGGCCATCCCAGAGGAAGAGATTGGTCATGGTCCCCCCCACCACCCCTCCCATGGGGTCACACATCAGGCCTTCGGCGATCTCGGGATCGTCCCATTCGCTTCGCGCCAACACGGCATCCAAACGATTGAGATGTTTGAGCCCGGCGAGCCGTGGATTGAACGATGCCGGGGTCTCGCACCAACGCACCATGACACCAGAGTCAGCCGGCTCCACCTCGGCGCGGCTGATGGCCGAGGCCATGAGGATCCGGTTCGGCCGCGACGGAACCGGGGGGCCATAACCGCGCCCTCCACAACCACGAGTGAGGATGAGTTTGAGAATGCCCCAGCGCATCCCCTCACAGAGCAAGGTCGCCTCCGTGCGGAGGATGTGCTCCGCGGGGGGCGGCATTGCCAGCCGCGACGTGCCCAAGTTCAAACGTCGCAGATGGCGGCCCCAATGACAGGGCTGCCCCTCGCGGATCAGAATCGTCTCGAACAGCCCATCGCCATACGCCAAACCGCGATCCATCAAGGGGATGGACTCGCCCGGTTCACCATTGAACAGAGCGCGAACCGTGGATGCCGCCTCGCATCCCGGCGCGCCGGGCCAGGGCGGCAATGACCGAGGCAAGGGTTGCCGGGGCGCCTTACAGGCGTCGGAAAGCCAGCGTTCCGTTGGTTCCACCAAACCCGAAGGAGTTGGTCAAGGCAACATCGATTCGCATCGGACGCGCTGTGTTCGGCACATAATCGAGGTCACAGTCGGGATCAGGCGTCTCGTAGTTGATGGTGGGCGGGGCAACCTGATCACGAACGGCGAGGATCGTGAAGATGGCCTCGGCGCCGCCCGCCGCGCCCAGCATGTGACCCGTCATCGACTTGGTGGAACTCACTGGAATCTGATACGCACGCTCACCGAAGGCGCGTTTGATCGCCATCGTTTCGGCTACGTCACCCGCGGGAGTGGAGGTGCCATGCGCATTGATGTAATGAACCGCTGCCGGATCGAGCTTGGCGTCGGCCAGTGCGAGCAACATGCAGTCGCAGGCCCCCTCGCCATTTTCCGACGGGGCGGTCATGTGATAGGCATCGGAATTCATCCCGACGCCGATCAACTCGGCATAGATGGTGGCGCCACGCGCCTTCGCACGCTCGTACTCCTCAAGCACGACGACCCCGGCACCGTCGCTCAGCACGAAGCCATCGCGATCTCGGTCAAAGGGGCGGCTCGCCGCCTCGGGGGCATCGTTGCGGGTCGAGAGGGCGCGGGCCGCGGCGAAACCACCGAGGCCAACGGGTGAAGTCGCCATCTCCGCTCCGCCCGCGATCATCACATCGACATAGCCGTGTCGGATCATGATCGCGGCCTCGCCAATGTTGTGGGTCGCGGTACTGCAGGCAGAGACGATGGAGTAGTTGGGTCCCTTCAAACCGAACTTGATCGAGAGATTCCCAGCCACCATGTTAATGATATTGGCCGGGACGAAAAAGGGTGAGATGCGGCGCGGTCCTTTGGATCGATACGCCTCGTAGTTGTTTTCAATACCCGTAATCCCGCCGATGCCCGAGCCAATCGCGACACCGATGCGCCGACGATTGGAGTCGTCAATTTCGAGACCAGCATCCTCGATCGCCTGACAGCCAGCGGCTAGCCCGTAATGGATAAACTTATCCATCTTCTTCGCTTCTTTTTCGGAGATGTACTCGCCGATCTCAAAGCCGTAGATGGGCCCTCCGAAACGTGTACTGAAGGGCTCGACGTCAAAGTGGGTAATCCGCTTGATTCCGCTTCTGCCGGCTAGAATGTTGTCCCAGGATGATTTGACGTCCAACCCGACCGGAGCGACCAGCCCCAACCCGGTGACCACTACCCTTCTGCCTGACATTGGTGACCCCTATCGTTCGAAACCCGACCATCGAAGCGAGCCGTCGCGCCGTCATCCAAGCGCGGCCGACGGCGTTGTCATCTCGGAGCACCCATGCAGAGTGCCAGAGACATGCCGCTAGGCTTGATGCTCGTTGATGTAGTTGATGGCCTGCTGAACCGTCGTGATCTTTTCCGCGTCTTCGTCCGGAATCTCCGTTTCGAACTCTTCCTCGAGGGCCATGACCAACTCCACCGTATCCAGCGAGTCAGCGCCCAGATCGTCGACGAAAGACGCCTCTGCGGTCACTTCTTCCTCTTTGACGCCGAGTTGCTCGACAACGATTTTGCGGACTCGATCTTCAACGCTGCTCATGGGACTGATTCCTCCGGGTAAATAAAGTTGGCCCTCGCTGGACCAAGCCGTATTCTAGAGACAATTCACGGCCGATGAAAGCCGCGCTCGCCATAGGTATTAAAAATTCAAGCGTCTGATTTAAAACATCTAATCATCCCGAAGCTCGACCGTTCATGCCATGTGCATTCCTCCGTTCACATGCAAGGTCTCACCCGTGATGTAGGCTGCGGCCGCAGAGGCCAGGAAGACCACGGCACTCGCGATGTCGTCTGGATCCCCGAGCCGTGCTAGGGGGATGTTCTTGATCAGAGCCTCGCGCTGGGCATCGGGTAATGCCCGGGTCATGTCGGTGTCGATGAATCCGGGCGCGACACAGTTCACGGTGATGGAACGCGAACCGACCTCCCGTGCCAAGGCCTTAGTGAATCCCATCATCCCGGCCTTCGCCGCCGCATAATTGGTCTGCCCTGCATTGCCCATCACGCCCACCACGGAGGCGATATTGATGATCCGTCCATAGCGTGCCTTGGTCATGGCGCGCAGACAGGCCTTCGAGACCCGGTAGAGGGAACTGAGATTGGTTTCGATGACCGCGTCCCACTCCTCGTCTTTCATGCGCATCAGAAGATTGTCGCGTGTGATGCCTGCATTATTGACCAGGATGCTCGGGGCCCCGAGCCGCGCAGTCACCTGCTCGACGGCGGCTTGGACCGATGCGGCGTCGGCCACATCAAGGACCACGCCCAGACCCGAATGACCGGCCTCATTCAAGGCCTGCTCGATCGCCTGAGCACCTGCCTGCGATGTCGCTGTGCCGGCCACGAGCGCACCCTGCTCGGCCAATGACAGGGCAATGGATCGCCCAATCCCGCGTGATGCGCCGGTGACGAGCGCGATATCACCCTTGAGCATGATGGAGTGCCTCCAATGCCGACTCCAACGAGGCGGGATCGTTGATCGGCAGTGTCGTGAGTTGATCGTGGATTCGTTTATTCAGGCCAGTCAAAACCTGACCCGGGCCGCATTCGATCGCGAATGAAACGCCGGCAGCCGCCACCGCCTTGATGGTCGCCACCCAACGGACCGGCTCAACCAGTTGTCGCACCAGCAACTGACGCAGTTCCGCCTCATCCTGCGCGCTGCTGACGCTCGCATTGTGAAGGAGTGGCACCTGGGGCAGGCGTAACCTGATGCCCTCCAGACGCTCGGCCAAGCGCTCGGCTGCTGGCTGCATCAGCGTGCAATGCGAGGGGACGCTGACGGGCAAGATGATGGCGCGTTTCGCACCGACGGATTTTGCCGCCCCAATCGCACGTTGCACCGCAGTCGCGGCCCCGGCGATGACGACCTGACCGGGCGCATTGAAATTCACCGCCTCGAGCACCTCACCCCCCGCCTGTGCTTGGCAGAGTGCAATCACCGCCTCATCCTCAAGACCGAGCACCGCGGCCATCGCGCCCGCTCCCGGTGGAACGGCATCCTGCATGTAGCGCGCGCGCTCAGCAGCAAGGCGAACGCCATCGGCGAACGAGACGGCCCCGGACGCAACCAGCGCACTGTACTCTCCGAGACTATGGCCCGCCATGACGACCGGTTCGGGACCGCCGGCCGCGCGCCAGACACGCCAGATCGCGACATCGGCGGCCAACATCACGGGTTGGGTGTTCGTGGTCGCGTCTAGTTCCGCCTTTGGCCCTGCGCTCGCCAGCCGCCACACATCGATCCCGCAGGCTTCTGATGCCTCCGCAAAGGTCGCCTTGACGCTCGGGTAGGACTCGGCCAGGGCATCGAGCATGCCAACGGATTGTGAACCTTGGCCGGGAAAAAAAACTGCAATCGCTTCTGTCATCGTCCCATCGCTCAGTAACGAACCAAAACCGATCCCCAGGTAAAACCACCTCCAAAGGCTTCCATCAGCAGCAGCTCGCCGCGACGGATCCGCCCATCACGCACCGCGCGATCGAAGGCGAGCGGGATCGATGCCGCCGAGGTATTCCCGTGATCGGCCACCGTCACCACCACACGCTCCATGGGCAGGTCGAGCTTACGTGCGGTGGCTTGAATGATGCGAATATTGGCCTGGTGCGGAATCAGCCAGTCGATGTCGGATTTGCTCAAGCCATTTGCCTCGAGCGTTTCATCCACGATGCGACCCAGGGTCGTGACGGCAACCCGGAAGACTTCATTGCCTTTCATCTGCATGAACTGCAACTCGGGATGTCCATTGCCGAGTCCGCCCGGAACCTGGAGCAGGTCCTTATAGGCGCCATCGGCATGCAGATGGGTCGAGATGATTCCAGGCTCTGTCGCCGCCTCCAGGACCACGGCGCCCGCACCATCCCCGAACAGGACACAGGTTCCGCGATCGGTCCAATCGGTGATCCGCGAGAGGGTTTCCGCGCCGACGACGAGTGCCCGCTGAGCCGAACCGGTGCGGATGAACTGATCGGCAACCCCAAGGGCATAAACGAACCCGGTGCAAACCGCTTGCAGATCGAAGGCGGCGCAGCCACGCACGCCGAGACGTTGCTGCAGCAAACAGGCGGTACTGGGGAAGAATTGATCGGGCGTCGTGGTCGCAACAATGATGAGATCGAGGTCGGTCGGCGCCAGCCCGGCAGCGTCGAGGGCATTACGGGCAGCGGCCTCGGCCAGGTCACAGCAGGTTTCACCATCGGAGACGAGATGACGTTTCTCGATCCCGGTTCGCTCGAGAATCCAGGTCGCCGTCGTGTCGACAAGCGACTCGAGATCGGCGTTCGTCATCGTCCGAGCCGGGAGAAAGCTGCCCGTACCCAGGATGCGCGAATAAGTCATCAAGCGGTCGCCTTATAGTGTGCGCTGTCGAGTTGCTGTCCGACCTGCTCGCCGATCCGACGGGGAATGTCGGCACGAATCTCTTTCCGCGCAATCCGGATCGCGTTCTCAAAGGCGACTTCATCAGCGCCGCCGTGGCTTTTGATGACGATGCCGCGCAGCCCCAGGAGGCTGGCTCCATTGTAGCGACGCGGATCGATGGTCTGACGAAACTGATTGAGAATCGGCAGAGCGCCCAACCCTGCCAGGCGAGACCACCAGGTGCGCCGGAACTGGGCCTTGAGGGACGAGCCGATGAACTTCGCGACGCCCTCGCTGCATTTGAGCGCAACGTTGCCGACGAACCCATCGGCCACGACCACATCGACGTCGCCGAGAAAGATGTCATCGCCCTCGACATAGCCGATGTAATTCAGGCGACTGACGGCGAGACGCTGATGCGCGAGCTTGACCTGCTCGTTACCCTTGATCTCTTCCTGTCCGATATTGAGGAGGGCAACGCGCGGTGCGGCCTTTCCTTCAACCGCCGTGACCAATTCGCTGCCCATCACGGCAAACTGAACAAGATGTTCCGCGGTGCAATCGACATTGGCACCCAGGTCGAGCATGTGCGTGTGGCCGTGCAAGGACGGCACGGCGGTCATGATCGCCGGGCGATCGACACGCGGAAGCGTTTTCAGCACGAACCGCGCCGTTGCCATGAGTGCACCGGTGTTTCCCGCGCTCACGCAAGCGTGCGCCGCGCCATCCTTGACCAGATCGATGGCGACGCGCATGGATGAGTCCTTCTTACCACGCAGCGCCTTCGACGGGGACTCATCCATCCCAACCTCCTGGGAGGTCGCGCGAATGCGAACCCGCGGCGGCACGGGGCCGCCGAGCGAGGCACGGATCTTGTCCTCGTCACCGACGAGAATCAGATCCACCGCCGGCGTATTGGCGAGGAAGCGCAATGCTGCCGGGACCACGACCGCGGGACCGTGATCACCACCCATTGCATCAAGCGCGATGGTTGTGTTTCCGGGCACGCTGGAACTCAAGGCCGTGATCTCAGGTCGCTGTCGCGTCGCCAACGCGAGGGGTTCCAAGGAACCGCGGGTGGTCACTCAGAGCGGTCCAGGACCTTGCGACCCCGGTAGTACCCATCCGCGGTCACATGATGACGGCGATGCACCTCACCGCTGGTCGGATCGACCGACAGGGTCGGTTTGGACAGGGCATCGTGCGAGCGGCGCATGCCACGCTTGGACGGGGTCTTACGATTTTGCTGAACGGCCATTTTAAGTCTCCTGGTCTAGCGCGGCCGTTGAGAGAACGGATACGCGGGCAATCGTGATTCGGTTTGTTGTCGTCGGGGCAACTCAGCCTGTTCCAGGTTTTGTTCACTGCCCATTGGGGTCAGGCCGCATGTCGCCTGAGCGGATTGCATCAAGCATCCATTCGCCGAGTCATGGCTCCGATCGGTTCTTCAACGCGGCCAGCGCGGCGAACGGTCGCGGCCGATCCTCCTCGGCCCGCTCCCGCACCGCCACCGGGTCCGGCACGGCAACCGCGGCTGCGTCGCACGCACCATCGGCGTGACGCGGAACCGTCGGGATCGCGAGGAGCAATTCGTCCTCGACGAGTTCGAGCGGATTCATCTGATCCTCGATCACAAGGTGCGGATCGAGCTCCGCTGGCAGCTCGCGCGCTTCCTCATCGCTGCGAATCAGCGCAATCGCAATCGGCGCCGCAACGGCGTACTCGACGACACCGAGGCAACGCTGACAGCGCAACCGCAGAACGGCACGCACGCAGCCCGTAACCGTCGCGCGCGCCCGCGCATCGCGAGCGAAGCGCAGTTCGTAACAGGCGACCCTAGCGGCAGTTGCGAATGCCTGCTCATCGGGACCGACGCTCTCATCAGCGCCTCGCTCCTCGTCACTCGGGATCCACTCAGCCGAGCAGTCCAATCCCCCCGTCGATGACCCAACGGACTGGTCGCCGATCAAGGGCGGACCCTGGTGATCCCGGGACGATGGATCCGTTCCCCCGTCAACTGTTGCGCCGTCACCCAGCCACCTCCCGAGGTCCACGACACTCGCCGCCAGTCGCGGCATCTCACTCAAGGTCAGCGTGCCGACCAGGGTGTAGGCGCGGCGACAAGCTCGCCATGGATCCAATTGAGCGTGATGTGGCCCCGACATAAGCGCGCAAAAGTAGCGCATTCGGTCTCTTGACGTCAACCAAAACGCACCACCAACCGCTGCTTGGTCCTCATCCGTGACCCTCGCTCACTCGTCTCGATCACCGCGCCCGCCCAATCACGGGGTCACGAGTGCGATCAAAACCCCCGCGGCAACCGCTGAACCAATCACCCCGGCGACATTGGGCCCCATGGCGTGCATCAGGAGAAAGTTGTGATGATTTTCTTCCAGGCCGACTTTATTCACGACCCGTGCGGCCATCGGCACGGCCGAAACCCCTGCCGCGCCGATGAGCGGATTGACCTTGCGGCCAGTCAAGCGTGACATGATCTTGCCCATCAGCACACCCGCTCCCGTTCCAATCGCGAAGGCAAAGGCACCCAGGATCAGGATGCCGAGGGTCTGGGTGGTGAGAAAGAGTTCACCGGATAGTTTGGATCCGATCGCAAGCCCGAGCAGAATGGTCACGACATTGATGATCTCATTCTGAGCCGAGCGGCTGAGTCGATCGACCACCCCACTCTCGCGCAGCAGATTGCCGAGCGTCAGCATCCCGATCAAGGGCGCCGCGGCGGGGAGCAACATGGCGCACAGCAGGAGCAGCATCAGCGGGAAGAGGATCCGCTCGAGACGTGAAACCGGACGGAGTTGCTCCATCACGATCCCCCGCTCGGCCTTGGTCGTGAGGGCACGCATGATGGGGGGCTGGATAATGGGTACCAGGGCCATGTAGGAATAGGCGGCCACGGCAATCGCCCCGAGGAGATCAGGAGCCAGACGAGACGCGAGGAAGATCGCGGTCGGGCCATCCGCGCCGCCAATGATGGCAATCGCGGCCGCATCGGAGAGGCTGAAGTCGAAGCCTGGAACCAGATTCAGCGCGAGCGCGCCGAGGAGTGTCGCGAAGATCCCAAACTGGGCCGCCGCGCCCAGGACCAGGGTGCTCGGACGCGCGATCAGCGCACTGAAGTCGGTCAGGGCGCCAACTCCCAGGAAGATCAGCAAGGGGAAGATGCCGGTTTCGATCCCAACCGCGTAAATCATCCCGAGCATCCCGTCCGGGCCACCGATTCCCGCCAGGGGGATATTGCACAAGATCGCCCCGAAGCCGATCGGCAGCAGCAACAACGGCTCGAAGCGTTTGGCGATGGCCAGATAGATGAGACCGCAGCCGACTAGCAGCATCAACAACTCACGCCATGTGAGGTTGGCGATGCCAGTCGATTGCCAAAGGGTGAGGGCGGACTCCATCGGTCAACCCAGGGTGATCAAGGTCTGGCCGACCTGCAGACTCTCGCCTTCGCGCACGGCGATGCCGAGCACCGCCCCCCCCTCCGGCGCGCGCACCTCGGTTTCCATCTTCATCGCCTCGAGCAACAGTACGACCTCACCCGCTACGATCTGCTGCCCTTCTTTAACCTTTACGGCCAGGACCGTCCCGGCCAAGGGCGCGGGAATGGTTCGTCCGACCGGATTCAGGGTCAAGGCCGGCGCGGCCACCACCTGCTCAACGCCACCGTCGGGCGCGACCACGACCTGGAAGGCCTGGCCATCGACCTCAACACGGTAACGCTCAGCCTCGCTCGGTGCCGGCGCCACCTCCCCCATGGGCTGCAATGGCTGAGCCGGTGCGATGGACGGCGGCGCGGCGGCTTCCAACCAAGGCGCCGGCTCGAATGCCTCCGGGTGATCGCGATGTTCCAGAAACTTCAGTCCGACTTGCGGAAACAGCGCAAAAGTGAGGACATCATCGATGCGATCCGTGGCCAGACGCAAGGAACGCTCAGCGGCGAGGCGCGTCAACTCCGCGGTCAGTGTCTCGAGTTCGGGTGCGAGCCGATCCGCGGGACGACAGTCGATGGGACGCTCACCCGCGGCCAGGACGCGTTGGCGCAAGGCCTCGTTCACTGGCGCTGGGGTGGTACCATACTCTCCCTTGAGGACACCGGCTGTTTCATTGGTGATGGTTTTATAGCGCTCCCCCATCAGCACATTGAGCACCGCTTGGCTGCCGACGATCTGCGAGGTCGGGGTCACCAGCGGAATGAAACCAAGCTCCTCGCGCACCTTCGGGATCTCGTCCAATACGGCGTCGAGTCGATCGGTCGCGCCCTGTTCCCGTAACTGATTCTCCATATTGGTCAGCATGCCACCCGGGACTTGTGCGACCAGGATGCGCGAATCCACGCCCTTCAGCGCGCCTTCGAATGTCGCGTACTTTTTGCGGACATCCCGAAAATAGGCCGCGATCTCCTCGAGTCGACGGATGTCGAGGCCGGTCGCGCGCTCGGTGTCAGCGAGGATGGCCACAACTGACTCGGTCGGCGAGTGGCCGTAGGTCATGCTCATGGAGGAAATCGCGGTATCGACCATATCGACCCCGGCCTCCACCGCCTTGAGGATGGTGCAGGTGCTCATGCCGGTCGTTGCATGGCTGTGTATCGCAATGGGGATGTGGCACACCTCCTTCAGCCGTGTCACCAACGCCTCGGCGACATAGGGCTTGAGCAGGCCGGCCATATCCTTGATGCAGATGGAGTGGCAGCCCATGTCCTCGAGCCGCTGCCCCATCTCAACCCAGTATTCGAGATCATGGACCGGACTGACCGTGTAGGACATGGTGCCCTGGGCATGCTTGCCGGTCGCCAAGGTCGCCTTGATCGACGTCTGCAGATTGCGCACGTCATTCATGGCGTCGAAAATGCGGAAGACATCGATGCCGTTGATCGCCGCGCGCTCGACAAAGGCCTCAACCACATCGTCGGCATAGTGACGGTAGCCGAGGAGGTTTTGACCGCGTAACAGCATCTGTTGGCGTGTTTTGGGCATGACCGCCTTGATGCGCCGCAAACGCTCCCAGGGATCCTCGCCGAGGTAACGGATACAGGCATCGAAGGTCGCCCCACCCCAGGTCTCCACCGACCAATAGCCCACCTCGTCCAGTTGCGGGGCGATCGGGAGCATGTCTTCGATACGCAGTCGCGTCGCAAGCAGGGATTGATGGGCGTCGCGTAGGACGACATCCGTGATGGCAAGCGGATTGGATTGCTTCATACGGAGCTCGCTTCGTGGTTGGCGATCAACAGAGCGCAAGGAGTCGGAACTGGGGGGCGGCACCCGAATTCCGCGATACGCCACAGGGCCACCTGCGATCGCATCGGCTGGCGTGGCGGATCATGCCGCATGGCGACGGCGGTACGCATGAATGGCAGCCGTGATCGCCGCGATGACCCGCGCATGACCCGCGCCCGGCACTGGATCCGCACCCGGCACTGGAGCCGTTGCGGTCAGCGACTGCGCGAGCGGCTCGGCGGGTCCCCAACGCGCCACGGCCCGTGACATCAGGACCAGGATTGCGACCAGAATCAGCAGAAAGGAGAACACGACCCCCAGGCCAATTCCCATCAGCCAGAGTCCGTCGAGAAGGAGATCGCCAACTGGTGTATCCACCACCCGAGCCCTCGCTGTTCAGACGTCGAAGGGGTGGCGACGCACCAAGGTCTCGGCCCGATCCGGACCGGTCGAGACCAGGTCGATCGGGCACCCGCTCAGGTTCTCGATCGTCTCCAGATAGGCACGGGCCGCGGGCGGCAAGTTCCGATCATCCTTCACGCCGACCGTCGAGGTCGACCAACCGGGCAGTTCCATATAGACCGGCTCGCAACGCGCTAGGGCATCCGCCCCGACTGGCGGCACCTGGGTCTCTTCGCCGTCGAGACGATAACTGGTACAGATCTTGATGGTCTCCAACCCATCGAGCACGTCCAGTTTGGTGATGCAGAGTCCGGTGACACTGTTGATCTCGAGCGAGCGCTTGAGGGAAACCATATCGAGCCAACCACACCGCCGCTTGCGCCCGGTGGTGGCGCCGAACTCGTTCCCGCGCTCACCGAGCCGCTCTCCGGTCGCATCGAAGAGTTCGGTCGGGAAGGGGCCGGCACCGACACGCGTGGTGTAGGCCTTGACGATCCCGAGCACATAGTCGAGATCCCGCGGCCCCACCCCGCTCCCGCTGGCCGCGCCGCCCGCCGTCGTGGTCGAGGAGGTCACATAGGGATAGGTGCCATGATCGATGTCGAGCAGGGCGCCCTGAGCACCCTCGAACAAGACATCACGGCCCTCGGCGCGACAGCGATGCAGGACTCCAGGCACATCAGTGATCAGGGGGCGCAGGACCTCGGCATGGTCGAGAAATTCGTCGAGAACCGCCGTGAGATCGACCGGATCGGCTTCATAATAGCGTTGCAGCATAAAGTTGTGATATTCGAGCACCTCCTTCAGACGCTCCGTGAAATGCACGGGATCGAGCAGTTCGCCGAGCCGAATCCCGCGCCGCGAGGTCTTGTCCTCGTAAGCAGGGCCAATGCCGCGTCCGGTCGTGCCGATCGCCTTGGCGCCCCGCGCGCGCTCTCGCGCCTGATCGAGCGCAATATGGTAGGGCAGGATCAAGGGACAGGCGGCACTGATGCCCAGGCGTTGCGTGGCGGGCACCCCAGAGCCTTCAAGCATGGTCAGCTCTTCACGCAAGGCCGCAGGCGAGAGCACCACGCCATTGCCGATCAAGCACTGCACGCCGGCGCGCAAGATTCCCGAAGGCACCAGGTGCAGGACCGTCTTCACGCCATCAATCACCAGCGTGTGCCCCGCATTGTGACCGCCCTGGAAACGCACCACCACCGCGGCGCGATCCGTCAAGAGGTCGACCACCTTGCCTTTCCCTTCATCACCCCATTGGGTGCCGATCACAACGACGTTATTGCCCATCTGTAGCCCTAACCCTGATTCGCGAGGAGATCCTCGAGTTCCCAGCGCCCGCCCCGTTCGACCAACTGCTGCCGACAACCGAGCGCGCTTGGATGTGGTCCGGACGCGCCCTCGGGCAAGGCCTGAATGACACGCCGCCCGGCCGCGCGCAACCGCATGATGCACTCTTGCAGGGCCGCATCCGCCGACCAGGGCGCATAGACGGCCGCATCGACAGCGTCCTGGCGCGCCCCATGGCGCAGCAGTTCCTTCAAGTCGGTGCTGAAGCCAACCGCGGGTCGCGCTCGGCCAAAGACGCGGCCGATGTCGTCATAACGCCCGCCGCGCGCGATCTCCAAGCCCCACCCCGGAACGAATGCCGCAAAAACGGCACCCGTCTTATACCGATAACCACGCAATTCCGCCAGATCGTAATGGATCGAGACGTCCGGTAACCAGCGTTGGAGTTCCGCGGCGAGTTGGCGCAGCTCATCGACCGCGGCGCGAACCCGAGGGTCCGCCTCGCGCAGCAAGCGGGTCGCGCGCTCGAGCGCATCACTCCCGTTCAGCTCAGCCAAGGCTGTCAACATCCGCGCCTGGGCCCCAACGACCCCACTCGTGGCGATGAGGGTCTCGATCTCGGAGATGGCTTTGCGCTGCAAAGCATCGAAGAGGTCATGCTCCTGCACCGGAGACAGTCCGGCCTGGCGCGCAAGCCCTCGGTAGATCCCGACGTGGCCCAGGTCCAAATAGGTTTCCCGGATCCCCGCCGTGCGCAGGGTCAGCATGATCAGTCGCAGGATCTCGACATCGCTCTCGATGCCCGAATGTCCGTAGATCTCGGCGCCAATTTGCAGTGGACTGCGTGTCCCCGCGAAGTCATCGCTGCGAGTGTGAAGAACCGTCCCGAGATAGCACAAGCGCGTTGGAGTCTCACGCCGGAGATGGTGCGCGTCGATGCGCGCGACCTGTGGCGTCATGTCGGCACGGACCCCGAGCAACCGACCACTGAGTTGATCGGTGAGTTTGAAGGTCTGGAGATCAAGATCCTGACCGGTGCCGGTCAGGAGCGATTCCAGGTAATCAATGAATGGGGGGATGACGAGTTCGTACCCCCAACTGGAATAGAGATCGAGCAGCTCGCGCCGCAAGGTTTCGATCACCCGCGCCTGCGGTGGCAAGATCTCCTCGATCCCGGCCGGCAACAGCCAGCGCTCTTCGTTCATGCGTTCAATCGCTCCGCATCGAATGCTCGGTTATCCGACCCCGGTCTCAATTGATCAGGTAGAGCAACCCGACACCCACCACCATGCTGGCCAGCCCAGCCCAGCGCAGCGCGCGGGCATCCTCGGCAGCGATCAGCAACAACGCGCGGCGGAATCCCTGGGGGTTCAGGAATGGCCAGATTCCCTCGATGATCAACACCAGCGCAAGCGCAATCCAGAGACTCTGCACGAGCGAGTGACCCCGTCGGTTCGGTGGTTCATGTCAAGGATCGGACACCGCACATCCGCCTTGCCCGGGAATCATCATCTTTTCAAAGGTTGGGGCGTTTGTCCAACGCTTGTCTGGACTCGCCTGGCGTGGGGCTCGATCGTGGATCAACGCGCAGCTCACGCCCCACACCACCAGTGCGGCGGCGTGGGGCGTGAGCTTGCGGGAAGGAAGGGGTTAGCCCCGGCGGTGCGCACCAGCCGGGGCCTCAACGACGAGGCGTGCTACTGCCCGGCTGGATCGCGGAAGAACCGGAAGAAGTCGGAGTCTGGTTGGAGCACCATGACATCATCCTGTCCGAGCGATTGGCGGTAAGCACTCAGGCTGCGGAAGAAGGAATAGAACTCGCGATCCTGGTTGAAGGCGCTGGCAAAGATCTGCGAGGCCCGTGCGTCACCCTCACCGCGGGTTTCTTCTGACTCGCGAAAGGCTTCGGCGACGATGACGGTGCGCTGACGATCGGCATCCGCGCGGATGCGCTCGGCGGCTTCACCACCCTGTGCCCGAAGGTCTCGTGCGACCCGATCACGTTCGGCCCGCATCCGTTGATAAACCGATTCGCTCACCTCCGGTGGAAGGTCGATCTTCTTCACCCGCACGTCCACGACCTCGATCCCTAGGTCTTGAGCGTTTTCGTTCACGTCCTTGGTCAGCAGGGCCATGATCGCGAGCCGGTCATCGGAGACCACTTCCTGAATGGTTCGTTTACCAAACTCATCGCGCAGGCTGGTATTGACCCGCTCCGACAAGAGCCGCGAGGTTCTTGGGATATTGCCGCCGGTCGAACGAAAGAACTGCGCGGCATTGGAAATTCGCCACTTGGTGTAGGAGTCAACGATCACGTCTTTCTTCTCGACCGTCAGAAAACGCTCGGGACGCGAATCCATGGTCTGAATGCGGCGATCGAAGATCTTCACGTTGTTCAGAACCGGCACCTTGAAATGCAGCCCGGCTCGATAGTCGTCTCCAACGATCTGACCCAATCGGAGCTTGATCGCCACTTCATATTCCTGAACGACGAAGGTGAAGCCATAGATCAGGAGTGCGAGGGCACCGATGCCAATCGGCAGATAGGTTTTGAATTTACTCATTGACGGACCCTCCGGTCACGGTCCACCGACCGTTGTGGGCGATCCGACGAGGCATCCGCGGCAACCGTAGGCGCGCCGGACTCAGGGCGTGTCAGCGTGGTTTCGGCCGGACGTTGCTTCATGAGTTGATCAATGGGCAGATAGAGGAGGCTGTTGGTTCCATCCTCCACATCGATGATGACCTTGTTGGCCTCGCCGAGGACTTGTTCCATGGTTTCCATATAGAGACGTTGACGTGTCACCTCGGGAGCCATCAGATACTCATTGAGGATCGCCGTGAAGCGCGCGGTCTCACCTTCAGAGCGTGCGATGACCTGATCACGGTAGGCGCGCGCATCGGCGATGATTCGAGCCGCCTCACCACGAGCCTGCGGCAGCACCTCGTTCGCGTAGGCCTCGGCCTGATTCTCGAGCCGCTCCTTATCCTCGCGGGCCTTGATGGCATCATCGAACGCCGCTTTGACCTGTTCCGGCGGCTTCGCCGGCTGCATGTTCACCGCGGTCACGAGTAATCCCGTGCGGTATTCGTCCATCAACTCTTGGATGCGTTCACGAATCATGACCGCCACCGCGCCACGCCCTTCGGTCATGACGAAGTCCAACTTGCTGCCACCGACCGTGACCCGCACGACCGTCACCGTGGCATCACGCAAGGTCTGCTCGGGGTCGGCGACTTGGAACAGAAAATCCGCCGCGTCTTGAATCCGTGATTGGACCGTGAGTTCGACATCGACGATATTTTCGTCCTGCGTCAGCATCGAGGCCGAGTGACTGAAGGTCGAGATCTCATCGACATTGACCTTTCTCACGGCTTCGATTGGCCAAGGAATGTGCCAGTGAGGGCCGGGGCCGGTCGTATCGACGTACTCGCCGAAGCGAGTTACCACGCCGCGCTCGGCGGGTTCGATGATATAGATACCGGTCGCCAGCCAGACCACCAGAACGACACCGGCGATGATCCCGAAGGCTTTCGAGCTGAGGTCGCCACCGGGCAGGTTGAATCCGCCACCGGCGCCACCGCCCGTCCCGCCGCCACCGGTGGGTTTATTGCCTCCGAACAGCCCACCGAGCCGCTCCTGGAGTTTCCGTACGACTTCGTCGAGATCGGGTGGTCCCTGATCGCCGCCGCCCTTGCCACTCCAAGGGTCTTTGTTACCGCCACCTGGCTCATTCCAGGCCATAGCATCTCCGTCTGTCGAAAACGACTGTTGAGTGTTGGATCGGGCATGATCCCAGGCTGTCAACCGTGAGACCACGAGAGGCGCCAACCTAATGGCGCGTACGATTCATGAGGACGCATCATCCACCGACCCCACCAGTGAACGTGCCGGCAAGGCGACCCGATATCAAGCAAAGGGTCACCCTGGTTGAATCGACATGATGGTGGATTCTAGAGAAGCCGAACCGCCAGGGCAAACCGACCGCCCCGCACGCGTGGAGTTCGCGTGGGCATCGGTTCAGTGCCGCCGGCGCGCCGCGAGGAGGTCGCCATGACGCGCCCGCAGGCGCTCCCAGTCCGGGGCAGCCAGATTGACCACCATCCTCCAGCCGCCGGCTGGCAGGACGTCATCGGCGAGCACCTGCGCCGTCTCGAACAACCAAGCCCGCAGGCGCCCATCGCCCGGTTCCAGACGCAGGGTGACGCGAACGCGGTCACGACTGAGCCAGTCCGAGATGGCCTGCTGAAGCAGCCCGATCCCCGCCCCCGTCGCGGCAGAGAGCCAGACCCGCCGGGGCAGACCGCTCGGGTCGCGCTCGATGCGCGCTGACTCATCGGGCAGCAGGTCGATCTTGTTGTAGACTTCCAGCCGGGGAATTGCCTGGCTCCCGATCTGCGTGAGCACCTCCTCGACATCGCTGACGAGCCGGGCTCGATGAGGCGCCGAGGCCTCGATGACGTGCAACAAGAGCGCGGCGTGACGTGTCTCTTCAAGCGTCGAGCGAAAGGCCGCGACCAATTCGTGTGGTAAATGACTGATAAAACCGACTGTATCGGCGACCAGCACCCGACCGCCGTCGGGCAGGATCAGCCGCCGCAGGGTTGGATCCAAGGTTGCGAAGAGTTGGTCGGCCTGCAGGACGCCCGCATCGGTCAAGCGGTTAAAGAGCGTTGATTTGCCGGCGTTGGTGTAACCGACCAGGGAGATCACGGGCAATTCGGCCTTCGCGCGCGCCTTACGCCCCTGGGCACGTTGTTGCTGGATGCGGTCGAGACGCCGGTCGAGCAGGGTCATGCGCTGGGCAAGCAGCCGGCGGTCGGTTTCGAGCTGCGTCTCGCCGGGACCACGCAACCCAATGCCCCCTTTTTGGCGTTCAAGATGCGTCCATCCCCGCACCAGCCGGGTTGAGAGATGTTTCAACTGAGCGAGTTCGACCTGTAACTGGCCCTCGAAGGAACGTGCGCGCCGCGCGAAGATGTCGAGGATCAGACCCGAGCGATCGACCACCCGACACTGGAGCAGGCGTTCGAGATTGCGCTCCTGTGCCGGGGAGAGCGCATGATTGACGATCACGAGTTCAGCGCGGGTTGCAACAACCAGGGCCGCAAGCTCGTCGGCCTTGCCGGTGCCGAGGTACAGCCGTGGATCGGGCGTGACCCGCGAACCGCCGAGCGCCCCGACGATCTCGGCTCCCGCCGCGAGCGCTAAGCGGCGGAACTCCTCGCGCTCATCCGGCTCACTGACCCCGCCGATGTCCAAGTGGACCAGGACCGCGCGTTCCCCGCCGGTCGGGCGCTCAAACACATCGGCCTCGGCCGCTGGCACACTCAGTTACAAGCCGTTGCATACGATGCGCGGCCGCTTCAGACATTACCCGGCTCAGGCACGGCCCCTTCAGGCGGTGGCAGCTTCACATTGCGGGCGGGCACGACCGTTGAGATCGCATGTTTGAAGATCATCTGGCTCACGTTGTTTTTGAGCAACACGACGAATTGATCAAAGGATTCGATCTGGCCCTGTAACTTGATCCCATTGACCAGAAAGATGGACACGGGCACGCGTTCCTTCCGGAGGGCATTGAGAAAGGGGTCTTGGAGGCTTTGGCCCTTGGACATTGAGTAAACTCCTTATTGTTTTCATTGTGACCGAGAATTGCCCGGCAAAAAGGCATTGATCGAAATCGGTCAAGCCGGGAACCATGCTGGCGGGACTGCAGCCGGGACAGGCACACCCGCCAAAAACGCGTCTGACACGCCACTAGTGTGGCTGAAACGACATCCGACCGCTACCTCGCGTGATCCCCGCCCAATCAGACAGCAAATCACACGCCAGTTCCTGCCACTGGCCTCCAAGACATCGGGATTTCCAGATGATGAGCGACACCCCAGCTCGGTGTAGGGGGACACGACGGCGCGCAAGCAAACCGCCACTCCAGCCGGCGGGCACGGCCCTTTGAGTCAGGCGCCGGGCCTTCGGCTCACTCACCGGACCGAGCGGCGTGCGCCTCCTCGATCAGCGTACAGGCCGCGGCTAGCGGGTCCTGTTGATCCTCGATCCAATGCGTCGCGCGCTCGGCCCGCAGCCAGGTCAGTTGACGTTTGGCAAGTTGTCTGGAGGCAACGATGCCGCGTTCGCACATCTCTGTATGGCTCCAGACGCCATCGAGATAGCACCAGACCTGCCGATACCCCACCGCGCGCATGGACGGAAGATCAGCATGCAGATCGCCCCGCGCTCGCAAGGCCGCGACCTCCTCGACCAAGCCCGCGGCGATCATGCCCTGGAACCGTTGCGCGATCCGCTCGTGCAGCACGCAACGCTGCGCGGGGGCGCGGGCCAGCTTGAGGAGCCGAAAGGGTAAACCCGCGTGCTCGGCATGCTCGGCGATGAGTTCGCTCATGGGTCGCCCGGTGATGAGCGCGACCTCCAAGGCGCGCTGGATCCGCTGGGGGTCATGCGGATGGATACGATGCGCGGAACGGGGATCGAGCCGCTCGAGACGCTGGTGCATGGCCTCCCAGCCAATCCGTGCTCCTTCCTCCGCCAACGTCTGCCGCAGGTCGGGGTACGCGCTCGGAAGCGGCGCCAGACCCTGCTGCAACGCCCTGAAATAGAGCATGGTGCCGCCAACCAGGAGCGGAATGCGCCCCTGCGCGGTAATGTCTTGCATCGCGGCCAAGGCGTCTTCGCGAAATCGCGCCGTCGAGTACGCCTCGGTTGGCTCCAGGAGGTCGATCAGGCGATGGGGCGCCCGCGCCAAGACCTCCGGGCTCGGCTTGGCCGTACCGATATCGAGACCGCGGTAGACCATCGCCGAATCCACGCTGATGATCTCGCATGGCAGGCGCTGGGCCAAAGCCACGGCGAGGTCCGTCTTCCCGGATGCGGTCGGGCCCATGAGTGCGATCGCCAGCGGGCGCCGCTCTGGGCTGGTGGCCACCTCGCTCACGTCAAGTCACCGCGCCGAACGACCGCGCCGCGGCGTTGCACCTGACCCGGGGTTTGCATCAGCGACCGCGCGCAAACCATCGGTCGAGTTCGTCATAGCCGATGGTGATCCAGGTCGGCCGTCCGTGATTGCATTGATCGATGCGCTCCGCCTGCTCCATCTCGCGCAGCAAGGCATTCATCTCATCAAGGCTCAAACGGCGATTCGCGCGCACGGCGCCATGACAGGCGATGGTCGAGAGCACCGCTTCCATGGTGTCTTCGAGACGCCGACTGCGGCCATGTACCGTGAGGTCGGCGAGCAGATCGCGGACCAAGGCCGCGTGATCGACCTCCCGCAGCAACGCTGGTACCTCGCGCACCACCAGGGTGCCGGCATCGATGCGATCGATGAGCATCCCGAGCGCGCAGAGCCCCTCGGCGTGTATCTCGATCAATTCGGCCTCGTGGGGCGCGACCGCGACACTCACCGGGATCAGCAAGGGTTGCCGGACCAAGGCGCCCTCACGCCAACGCGCCTTGAGTCGTTCATAACCGATGCGCTCATGAGCGGCATGGATGTCCACGAGAATGAGCCCCGCCGCGCTCTGTGCCAGCACATAGACCCCATTGAGCTGGGCGAGAGCATAACCGAGCGGTGGCATGGCGTCCGCGAGGGTGCGCGCGGAATCGCCCGGCTCGGTCGTGCCGGAGGGTCCCGACCCCAGCGGACATTGAAGGCTCAGATCGGCACGCAACCGGTCACGATAGACCGGCCGGGCATCGCCGACCCGCTGGGTGAAACCGAACCCCCGCCGGCTTGGAGCCTCCTGACCATGCACGCCCCCCTGCTCGACTCCCGGCACCGCGTCCTCCTCCCACTGACCGGCCCCGCCCGCGGCGGGACTCGTGAGATCGAGCGGGGCACGACCGAGCACACCGTCGGTCAGCCGGCGATGTAAGGTACGAAAGATAAAATCATGTACCTGCCGACCCTCGCGAAAGCGCACTTCGTGCTTGGCTGGATGAACGTTGCAATCGACCAGGCGAGCAGGCAGCTCGAGAAAGAGCACATAGGCCGGCTGTCGGCCATGATGCAGAACGTCGTTGAAGGCCTGGCGCACCGCGTGACTGACCAATTTATCGCGCACCATCCGCCCGTTGACATAAAAGAACTGCTGGTCGGCCTGGCTGCGTGAAAAAGCGGGGCGCACCACCCACCCCCAGAGACGCAATTGCACCGCAACCGCGTCGAGGTCGAGCGCCTGCTCCGCAAAGGTCTCACCGAGCAGACGCGCCAATCGGTCGAGATGCCCGTGCGCGTCCGTGGCAGGCGGGAGATCGAACTGCGTGCGGCCATTGTGACGCAGGTGGAAGGCGACCTCCGGGGAAACCAGCGCGATGCGGCGGACCACCTGTTCGAGATGGCTGAACTCGGTCTTCTCGGTGCGCAGAAACTTACGTCGCGCCGGCACATTGAAGAAGAGATCCCGCACCTCGACGCTGGTGCCGGGTGGGTGGGCGGCCGGGCGCGGTGCCTCGAGCGTCCCATCGACGCCAACCGCGACTTCCCATGCCCGGCTTTCCTCGTGTGTGCGCGAGATCAGCCGCAAGCGACTGACCGAGGCGATGCTCGGGAGGGCCTCGCCGCGAAACCCGAGGGTCGCAACCGCCTCGAGATCCTGGAGTTCGGCAACCTTGCTGGTCGCATGGCGTGCAAGCGCGAGCGCGAGTTGGTCCGGCGGGATCCCGCGGCCATCATCACGGACCCGCACGCGTTTGATCCCGCCCTGCTCGATGTCAAGCTCGATCCGTCGTGCCCCGGCATCGAGACTGTTCTCGATCAATTCCTTCACGATGGAGGCTGGCCGCTCGACCACTTCGCCCGCGGCAATCTGATTGACGAGATGATTGGGCAGGATGCGGATGGGTTGGGACATGAGAACGATAGAAACAAAACCCGGTCCCGGGCGCAAGCAGGTCCATCATGGCGCCACCGCCCATCCATCGCATCTCGGTGGGGGTGCGTGATGGGGCCCGATACGCTTGAGTGGCCCTGGCACACTCCGGCGGCTTCAGTCCGTTCAGGAATCCTCTGGAATGGACAGGACCTGCCCGACCCGGATGACATCGTTCTTCAGGCCGTTATGCTCGCGCAACGCGCGCAGACTGACCTGATAGCGCTGCGCGATACCAGAGAGGGTATCACCGGCATGAATGACGACCTCACGCAGACCACGAGGACTGGTATCGACCATCACGCCGCGCGCTGGGTAGTTGCGTGCGTAGACCCTGACCCCGGCCATGATGGCCTGCGCCAGCTTCCGTTGATGAGCCCGATCACGCAGCCGCCGCTCCTCCTCGGGGTTGCTGATAAAAGCCGTTTCGACCAGGATCGAGGGGATATCCGGTGACTCGAGAACGACAAAGCCAGCCCGTTGTACATCACTGCGATGCAACTCGTTCACGCGGCCCAGGTGGGTGAGAACCAAGGCCGCGGCATCGACACTCGACTCGAGGGTCGCGTTGCGGGTCATGTCCATCAAGACGGTTTCGAGCAAGTCCGACGTGTTCGAGGCCTCGACACCACCGAAGCGGTCCGAGCGATTCTCCCGCTTCGCAAGCCACTTCGCCGAGGCACTGCTCGCCCCGCTATGTGACAGGGTGTACACCGATGACCCGCGCGCGCGCGGATTGCTGAAGGCATCGGCATGGATCGAAATGAAGAGGTCGGCCTGATGTCCATGCGCGATCTCGATGCGTTCGCGCAGGCCAACATAGTAATCACCATCGCGGATCATCACGGCGCGCATCCCGGGCTCCTGATCGATCAGGCGCGCAAGTTCACGTGCGATCGCGAGCGTCACATCTTTTTCCTTGGTGCCCGCGGCACCGATGGCACCGGGATCCTCACCACCGTGACCAGCGTCGATGGCGACCACGAAGGCCGGTGGAGCATCCCCGCGGGAGCCGACTCGCCCGGGCATGGCACCCGGGAAGGTCGGCAATGCAACTCGCCGCCCCACCGCGCCCTCCCGAGGGGTCAGATCGATGATCAGCCGATGCGCGTAGCGTTCATTTGGACTGAGCACGAAACTCTTCGCGCGCACCGGCTGCTTCAGATCCAGGACGACCCGGAGGTGATGGTCGCCACGCGGCCCACTGCGCAGTCCGACCAGCAAGGCATCGCTGAGATCGACCTTGGGGAGTTCCGTCATCAGGCGTGCATCGTCGAGATCAACGACGAGACGATGCGGTTCATCGATGGGAAAGAGTCGATGCCCGATCGGGGCGGAGGTCTCGAACACCAGCCGCGTCTTATCGGGATCCGTCCAGACCCGCGCTCCTTGGACCAAGGATTGCTCAGCCCAAGCGGTCGTGGTCACGCACAGCAGCAACCAGCAGAGAACCCTCAACCACGGCGCGGTCGATCGAGACCTCCGGTGAGGGCCGGACCCGCCATGACTCACCCGTTGCAAGGGCGCAACGCGGACAGTGCTCAACATCGTTCCAGATCCAGTCGTGATATTCAGGTCTAACGGTCAGGTCTCATCGCGGGACCTCGTTCACGGCTGCGCAGGGGACCGCTCAAGCAAAGCGGCGAGGACCTCCCGCGCCCGCGCCGTGTGTGCGTGCGGCAGCATCGCGCGCCCCTGACCACAATAGTCGATCGCGAGGGTGAGATCACAGGGCGGGAGCATTCCGCGCCCGCGCTCCGGCCATTCGACCATCCAGATCGCGGGCTCCGCCATCAGATCCCGCAGTCCCAGATCGTCGAGTTCGCGGGGATCGCCGAGACGATAGAGGTCGAGATGATACAGAGTTCGGGTGGTGAGCTCATAGGGTTCGAGTAGGGTGTACGTCGGGCTGCGTGCGGTCCCCTGATAGCCCAACCCGCGTAACACCCCACGGGTCAAGGTGGTCTTACCGGTCCCGAGATCACCTTCGAGATTAATCACGAAATGTGCTGGAATCAGCCTGGCCAGACGCTGGCCGAAGGCGATCTGCGCGGTTGGATTTGGCAGCGTGATCCTAGTCATGCCAGGACACCAGGATCACGCCTTGAGATGCGTAACAGGTTGTTTCGATCCGCACGTCCACGTCCCATTCACCGACTCGTTCGATCTGACGCGATCCGCCGCCGCTGAGGGCCGCTCAGATCCCATCCGGAGACGAGTGGCCGGCGCTCGGCGCACTCGCTCTAGCGTCATGATTGGCAACCCACCGGATCGCGGCCAGCAGATCGCCCGCGATCAGTCCCCGCTCACCCGCCCGCGCAGCCCAATCACCCGCCGCGGCATGCAAGCACACCCCCGCCGCGGCCGCCTCCTCGGCATCGAGACCCTGCGCACGCAGGGCCGCGATGATCCCGGTGAGAAGATCGCCGGTGCCGGCGGTGGCCATCCCCGGATTGCCATCGCTACAGACCGCGAATGGGCGGGGCGACTCACCCTGAACCAGGGTTCCGGCTCCTTTGAGACAAACCACCCCACCGTAGCGCGCTTGCAGTGCCCGCACCGCAGCAGGTCGATCCTGCTCGATCCGTGCCGTCGCGCTGCCGAGCAAGCGCGCCGCTTCGCCCGGGTGCGGTGTCAGCACCCAATCGGCCCGCGCCAAGGGCGCCTGAGCGAGCAAGTTCAGGGCATCGGCATCGACGACCAGCGGCTGGTCGAGCCGATTCACCCGCTGCCATAGTTCGCGCGCCCAATCAGTCTGGCCCAACCCGGGACCAATCGCCACCACATCGCAACGCGCAAGAAGTGGCTCGAGATCCGCCACTCCTGCTACCCCGGCGACCATCAATTCCGGGCGCGCGACATTCAAGTACGCCGCATGGGCCGGATGCGTTGCGAGCGTCACCCGCCCCGCCCCGGCACGCAAGGCCGCTGTGCCGGCCAACAGGACGGCCCCCGACATCCCAGGCGCCCCACCGATCACGAGTACCTGTCCGAAGTCGCCTTTATGCGCGGTGCGTGGACGCCGGCCCAATCGACTGCCCTGCTGGTGCCAATCGATGCGCCGCGCGGAGGCGACCTCACTGGCGTAGACGACGGCGGGAATCCCCAGCGCACGAAAGTGGATGTCACCCGCGTACTCGGGACCAGCGCCGATGAAAAGCCCCTGCTTCAACCCAATGAAACTCACCGTGACCGCGGCGCGCAGGGCCGCACCCATGACCCGCCCGGTGTCAGCATCGAGCCCGGAGGGCATATCGACGGCCATCACCGGCGTGGAGCCGGCGTTGATGGCTGCGAAAGCCGTGACCCAGTGTCCCGTGAGCGGGCGCTCCAGGCCGGTTCCGAGGACCGCGTCGACCAAGACATCCGCGTGTCGCGGCGTGCTCGTGAAGGGTTCACTACGGCCCGCACTGTCAAGCCAGCGCTGATGATTTGTCGCGGCATCGCCACGCATGCGGGCCGGGTCGCCGAACCGCAGCACCCGTACGTTCAAACCGTCGGCCTGAGCCAAACGCGCGATCACCAGGCCATCGCCACCATTATTGCCCGTTCCCACCAGGACCACCAGTCTGCGCGCATGCGGCCAGCGCGTGCGCAGGAGGCGGTAGGCCTCGGTCCCCGCACGTTCCATGAGGGTCAAACCGGGGAGCCCGTGGTGATCGATCGCGCGGCGATCGAGATGCCGCACCTGCTCGGCACGATAGAGCGCATGGGGCAGCCGGTCCCGCTCGGGCATGGGACGATGGCGCGTGGGGGACGGACTCTCGGGTCCGGTCGGCATCGCGGTTCACCGCTCGGGCAAACAATCAGAATGGTCGAGCCGCCGCATCGGCAGCTCTGATCGGTGTGGGTTGCGCCGCAGTGTAACCGATTGGCAAGAGCACGGACAGATCGACGTCGTGGCGCCGTTTTAGGTCCCGCGCCTGGTGGACGAGCCGCTGCTGCCGCCTGCCCCCAGGTCGCGCGGCGCCACTCCGGCCTGATTCGCATGTCGTGCGCGTTGGGGTAGAGTGGGCCACTCACCAGACATCGGGGGCGCATCGAGACCATGAACCCCAACAGCGGTCACGCCGAGACCAGGCACTCCAACCTCGCGGACCCTCACCAGGACGCCGCGAACGCACGGCTAGCGGCAGACATCAAGGCCTGGGGACGGGCGCTGGGGTTCCAGCAAGTCGGGATCGCCGACACCGATTTGACAGAGGCCGAGGGGCACCTGCACGCATGGCTGGAGCAGGGCCGCCACGGCGCCATGACCTACATGGCCCGGCATGGGACAATGCGTTCACGACCGGCGCAACTCCTGCCCGGCACCCGCTCCGTGATCTCGGTGCGGCTGGACTATCTCCCTCAATCACAGCAGGGCATCGCGACCTGCCTTGAGGATCCCGCCCGGGCTTTCATCTCGCGCTACGCCTTGGGACGCGATTATCACAAGGTCTTGCGCAACCGCCTGCGGCGACTCGCCGAGCGTATTCGCACGGCTATCGGCCCCTTCGGTCACCGGGTCTGCGTCGATTCGGCCCCGGTCATGGAGAAACCGCTCGCCGCGAAGGCGGGCCTGGGCTGGATCGGCAAACACACGAACCTGTTGCATCCACGAGCGGGAAGCTGGTTCTTCCTCGGCGAACTCTACACGGATCTCGCGCTTCCCCCCGATCGCCCCATTGCGAATCACTGTGGACGCTGTACCGCCTGCATCGCGATCTGCCCGACCCGCGCCATCGTGGCACCCTACGAACTCGACGCACGGCGCTGTATCGCCTATCTGACGATCGAGCATCCCGGCCCCATCCCCGAAGCCTTTCGACGCGCGATCGGCAACCGCGTCTATGGTTGCGATGACTGCCAGCTGGTGTGTCCCTGGAACCGGTTTGCACGCCTCAGCGTCGAGGACGATTTTCAGGCCCGATATGGCCTGGATCAGGCTACCCTGATCGACCTCTTCAGTTGGGACGAGCCGACCTTTCTCGCGCGCACGCAGGGTTCGGCCATCCGCCGTATCGGCCATCTGCGCTGGCTGCGCAACCTGAGTATCGCTCTGGGCAACGCCCCGGCGTCCCCCGGGATCACGTCCGCGTTAGCGGCGCGCGCGCACCATCCCGACGAGCTGATCCGCGAGCATGTCGGCTGGGCCTTGCGGGAGCAGGCCAGCCGGCGGGGCTGAGGCCGCGACAGTCACCCGCTCGTGCATCCGCATGGGGGTCGATGCCCAGCGGGTCAGAATTCTCGCAAGAGATGTTCGCGATAATGGCGCAATTCCGCGATCGACTCGCGGATATCCTCCAAGGCGAGATGTCGGGACTCCTTTTTGAAGTCGCTCGCCACATCCGGTGCCCAACGCTGCGCCAGGATCTTTAAGGTGCTGACGTCCAGATTGCGATAATGGCAGTAGCCCTCGAGCCTGGGCATCCACAGGGCCAGGAAACGCCGATCCTGACAGATGCTGTTGCCGCACAACGGAGAGGCCCCCGCCGGAACATAGTTGGCCAGAAAGGCCAGGGTCGCGGCCTCGGCCTCGGCCACACCCTGATCGCTGACCCGCACCCGATCGAGGAGGCCCGATCGACCATGATGGTCGCGATTCCACTCGTCCATCTCGGCGAGGATCTCCTCGGGCTGATGAATGGCCATCACCGGACCCTCGGCCAGAATCCGCAACTCGCTATCCGTGATCATGGTCGCAATCTCAAGGATGCGATCCCGCGCGGGCTCAAGACCAGTCATCTCAAGATCCAGCCAGATCAGATTGTTCTCGCTCCTGCTCAAAGCCGTGCGCTCCTCTTGATTCGCAACAGGGGCAACGCCCCGGGGTCTTCATCCTGATCCTGGGTCACGATCCCGACCCGGTCCACCTGAGTATCGGTGATCGCTCCCCACTTGGCGAGCCCCGACCCGGAACACGCCAGCGCCGCACACGCAGGACAAGAACAGCAGGATCCGCTACCCTGAGCTTCTGATCCGTGTCATCGCATGATGCATGCATCGCTCGCGGCGCCGGTCACCACCCGGCGTGCGACCGGCGGAGCGGATACCTTGCAGCGGGTCGCGACGGGGGTCATCCACGTCCATGACACGGCCGGTGGGCGCGCTCCGCACGGAACGGTTCGGCGCCTGTTCGACGCTTGCTTTCACCCTGAAGGAGACCACAACCATGACCCACATCCAGACCTTGCGCATCACCACCCTGACCGCCCTGCTCACCCTCCCCACCCTCAGCGCGGCGTCCTCGGACGATGAGCGCGCCCAAGCCCTTCATGAGGAGAACTGTCTCAGTTGTCATGGCAGCGAAGTCTACACCCGCGCGGATCGCATGGTGACGTCCTATGATGGCCTGGAGCGTCAAGTCCAGCGCTGCGATGCCATGATTGGATTGCGTTGGTTCGATGAGGACATCAACGCGGTGACGGCCTACCTCAATCACCATTTCTATCAATTCGAGCGCTGAGCCGATGCCGAAACGGCGGCTCTCCGGACGCCAAATCGAGCGCATTCAAACGATTCAGGATCGCCGCCGCCAACGCCTCGCAACACGGCTCGACGCGGCGGCATCCGATCTCGACACCGAGTCCCTCCCGCCGGCACGGGGACGGATCGTGGTTCGGCACGGGGGACATTTGGCCGTGGAGGATGAGGCGGGACAGATCATCCACTGTCGCGCGCGCCAGAATCTGGGTCACCCCGTCTGCGGCGACCACGTGGTCTGGCATCACACCGCGGATCAGCGCGGCATCGTCACCGCGATCCTGCCCCGTGACAGCCTATTGAGTCGACCGGACTTCAGCGGCCGTGACAAGCCGCTCGCGGCCAACCTCACGCAACTTGCCATCGTCATCGCTCCGCGTCCCGAGCCCAGCGATTATCTGGTCGATCAGTATTTGGTCGCGGCCGAAATGATGGGGGTGCGTGCCATCATCCTCGGCACCAAGATGGATCTGCTCAGTGCGGACGAACAACACCTCTTCCAGGCGCGATTCGCTCACTACGCCGAGATCGGATACCCCCTGACGTGGATCAGCCTGCGGGCGGCGGGCGCACCGCAGCGCCTGCTCGGTCAGTTTGCTGGCCATACCAGCATCCTGGTCGGTCAATCAGGAGTCGGGAAATCCTCGTTGATCGACGTGCTCTTGCCCGATCGTGGGATTCAGATCGGCCGACTCTCGCAGGCCACTGGGCTGGGACGGCACACCACCTCCGCGGCCACGCTCTACCGCCTCGGTCCCGGCGCCGAGACTGGCGGCGCCCTGATCGACTCCCCCGGGGTGCGCAGCTTTCGTCTCGGCATCATCTCGCGGGAGAACCTGCAACAGGGATTTCGTGAGCTGCGTCCCCATCTCGAGCGCTGTCGGTTCACGGATTGCCGGCACGACCAGGAACCCGATTGCGGCGTTCAAGCCGCACTCGCCGCGGGACTGATCACACCGCAACGCCTGAACAATTTCCGCCACCTCTTGGCCGAGTCCGAACAGTCACGCAACTAGCACGCAACGATCGACCCAGGACCAGCACCCGATGAACCACTGGCTCATGAAATCCGAACCCGAGACCTTCGGCATCAATGACCTCGCCGCGCGCCCGGCGCGCACCGAACCCTGGGATGGCGTGCGCAACTATCAGGCGCGCAACATGATGCGTGATGCGATGCGACCCGGCGATCCGATCTTCTTCTACCACTCCAATTGCGCCGTGCCGGGGATCGTCGGGATCGCGGAGGTCGCAAGCGCGGCCTACCCCGACCCCACCGCATTCGATCCTCGTGCGCAATACTTCGATCCGAAGAGCGATCCCGCAAAACCACGATGGTATCTGGTCGAGGTTCGCTATGTTCGTCATCTGCGCCGCGTCATTTCACTGGCCGAACTGAAGACCTACGCCGAGCGCGAACTCGCCGGGTTCCCCTTGGTACGACCGGGCAATCGTCTCTCCATCATGCCCGTCTCTCCAGCGCAGTGGACCTTGATCCTGGGTCTGGAGGATCGCGCTAAAGCAGACGGTTGATCTGCACCTGCCGCAGACCGAGCGCCTGCTGACCGAGCTTCAAGGCTTGCGTGGTGAAGGTCTCGAGATCCCCCCAGCAATCGTCTCGATCGACCACCTCGGAGATGACTTCCCCGACCACAACCAAACTGTAAGCCCCCTCGGCACGTTCAGCCGGCGCACTGACTTGCGCGCACACATACAAGGTTGGCTCCGATTGGCCCTGGGGTACGAAGGCGAGCAAATGGCGAAACTGGCGAGCGTCCCCACTATCGATCTCACCGAGCAAGGTCGCGAGATGGGTCCCGACCTGATAACGACGCCGGGGAATGGCGGTCTTGATGATGGGCTGATCTTGCATGATCGCGTCCTCGCATACTCGATGATTCGTGACCAATCGGTGGTCCGGAAATGGACGATGCCCTGACCCCGCTCAACGGGCCGTGTCGCCTGGTGTGCTGAGGACAGCCACCACACCCTGGCACAGCGTCGCGAGATCCTCATCGCTCATGATGTAGGGCGGCATCAGATAAACAAGCCGACCAAAGGGGCGCACCCAGATCCCCTGCTCGACGAGACGCTGCTGCAGTTCCCGCATCCGCACCGGTTGTGTCATCTCGACCACACCGATCGCGCCGAGGACGCGCACCTCGGCGACCTCTGGCAAGACCCGACAGGGCGCGAGTCCCAGCGTCAGGGCACGCTCGATCCGCGCGATGGTGGAGCACCAGTCTTGCGCGAGCAGCAGTTCGATGCTGGCGTTGGCGATCGCACAGGCCAGTGGATTCCCCATGAAGGTCGGACCATGCATGAAGACACCCGGGTGGCCCGCGGAGATGGTCCGCGCCACCCGATCGCTCGCCAGCGTTGCCGCCAAGGTCAGATAGCCGCCCGTCAGCGCCTTGCCCAACGTCATGATATCGGGTGCGATCCCCGCGTGTTCGCAGGCGAACAGCTTGCCCGTGCGACCGAAACCCGTGGCGATCTCATCGGCGATCAAGAGCACCTCGAAGCGATCACAGAGCGCGCGCACCGCGGCGAGATAGTCGGCGCTGTAGAAACGCATGCCGCCGGCGCCCTGGACGATGGGTTCGAGAATCACCGCCGCCAGCTCGCCGTGGTGGCGCTCGAGCAGATCGGCAAAGGCGTCAATCTCCTCGGCGCGACAGGGACCGCCAAAGGGACTTTGCGGCGCGGGAGCGAAGACCTGCCGCGGCAGGATCCCCGCGAAGAGATGATGCATCCCGGTCACCGGATCACAGACCGACATGGCCCCAAAGGTATCGCCATGATAACCCTGTCGGATCGTCATGAACCCCTGTCGCTCAGGGTGCCCCTGGGCCTGCTGAAACTGAATCGCCATCTTCAGCGCCACGTCCACCGAGACCGATCCCGAATCACAGAGAAAGACTTGTTGCAGGGGCTCGGGCGTCAGTTCGACGAGGGTGCGGACCAAGCGCGCCGCCGGTTCGTGCGTTAGACCGCCGAACATGACGTGGGCCATGCGCTCGAGCTGCGCGCCGGCGGCCGCATTCAGGACCGGGTGGTTGTAACCATGGATGGCACACCACCAGGAGGACATGCCATCGATCAACTCACGACCGTCCATCAAGGTGATGCGGCACCCGTGCGCCGAGGCGACGGGGTAGACGGGGTCACGGTCGATGGTTGAGGTGTAGGGATGCCAGGCGTGCGCGCGATCGTTTGCGAGCACCTCGGCTTCAGTGAGCGGCGCCACCCCGAAGTGGCGGCTCATAGATCGGCCCGACTGTCGATCTCACTCAAGGCTAGCCCATGCAGGATCTCCTTGATGAGGATGCGACACTCCTCTTCCCGTTCCGGTTTACCCTTGCGCGCTCCGTTAAAAAAGCGTGCGAGATCACGCTGCTGCTGAGTCGTTAAGGCCTCGGTGAAGCCGCCACGCGGAATAGGTTTGTCGGGCACTTTATCGGGCGCATCTTCCTCCGCGGCTTGGCGCCCGTGCGACCAGTTCATGGCCCGTGCGCTATAGAGCACGATGCGATCGAGCAGCACGAAGGGAAAGCGTGGATGGTGCACGGGACCGACCGTGAAGCGCTGTGTCCCCGGGGCACGTTCGATATTCAATTTCGCCAAGGCCTTACCACCCACGAGCCCGATCAGGCCACCTGTCGCCGCCCCAAACAGCGCGCCGGCTCCGAAGGTATGACCCGCCAGGGAGAGGTCGATGGTGACGCCGGAGGCCGCGCCCGCGGCCATGCCCACGAGCGCCAACTGACGTTTTGAGAGTCCCAGGGCCTGGTTGACCTCCTCTGAGAGCAAATCCTTGCCGAGGATCGAGTCCGGCGGCATGTGCCAAACATGGTGTCGGAAGTTGGCGCGAATCTGCTCTTGCGCCTGCACCTCGAGATCACGCAGGCCATCCTCGAAGGCCGTCATCACCTCCTGCTTAATCCGTTCGCGGCCACTCTCGAACACCAAGCGGCCGTTGCGAACCGTGCGCGAGACCTTGAAGGTCAAGGCATCGCGCAACAGATCGAGGATGGTCTCAACCGCCAGGTCGGTGCGCCGGTTCCAGTCGTGCGCGAAGGCTTGGATCGCTTCCCCCACCAGGGGCTCCCAACGCTGGTCGATGCTCTTAAGGGCTTGGAGCAGCTTCATCCGTTCCGCGTAGGTCGCGCGATGGGCGTTGAATTCACGTACCGAGTTGAACGCCTTGCACAAGGCATCGTGCCACTGTGATGTATAGCGATCGTATTGGGTCAGGTTGTTCAGGATCGCCATGCGCGGGCGACCGGTCAGACGCAGGAGTTCGATTTCGACGCGATCCTTTTCCTTGATCCGTTTCGAGCCATCGACCACGAGGATGATCGCCGCCCCTTCGGCAACCGGCTGGAGCAACGCGCAATCATGCGCGAAGAGTGGATCGTCGCAATGCGCCGCCACAAAGGCCCTGGGCAACTCGAGCTTGTCGCTTTGCGCATGGAACCATTCGAGGATGGCATTCGGGTTCTGAAACCCTGGGGTGTCGATGAACTCGATCACCGCGCGGCCATCGATAACGACCGGATAGACGTTCGATTCGGTCGTTGTACCGGCACGCTTGTCGATCGCGATCAGGTCATTCTCCGTCAAGGTCGCAACGACTGAGGATTTCCCCGCGTTGGGGTGACCCATGATCGCCAGTCTTGGAATCTTCGCTGACATCACTCCTCTCCATGCTCGTCGGCGTGTGCCAACATCTCCAAGCGCAGATAGGGATCGGCCATTTGATCGACCTTGCGCTGCCAGTCGATGAAGTCAAAGGACCGCATGGGCGGTAGCCGATCCTCATCGTTCGGGTCACCGACCAAGGCCAGAGTGATCTGGGCGCGCGGGCCGGCCGCGGCGCGCAAATCACGCAGGAACCGCAGATTCTCGGTGATGGGTGGTTGCGAGCCGTCCTCGATCACCGCGATACGCGGCGGTGGCGCCTGCCAGACACCTTGTTCCAAGACGGCCAGCGCCTCCTCGTTCATGGCGCTGCCTGCCCCGAAGGTCGCCGTCGCACCCACGCGCCAGCCGGTGTGTAACAAGAGCATCTGCTGCAAGCGAGGATGATCCTCATCCTCCAGGATGTCGTCGATATCCACATGCAGCAGCAACAGACAGGCATCGGGCGCGAACCGCTCGCCGCCCCGTGATGCGCGCCCCGGGCCGGGGCGTGACACCGCTTGATCCGCCGCCGCCGCGACGCCCGCGTCAGTCGGTTCGATGGGTGTTTCAGGGACACTCGCCGGGGCCACCGGCGCCGCCGGATGCGCCGGATGCGCCGGGGCGGAGCGCGACCGTGGGGACAACAACAGCCGCGGCGGGGCGACAGCCCGCTCCCGGGCGGGCGCGTCCACTCCTGACGGCGTGCTCGTCTCAGGGGGCGCGGCACGGGGTGCCACCTCCACCCGTGCCGTCTTACTCGGCGCTTTCGCCTTGGTCTTGGCCTTAGTCTTGGCCTTTGCCGTGGTTTGGGAGGGCGGATCCGGCTCCGGTATCCGGGGCTTGGTCGCAGGTGAGGTCTCCTCCTGTTGCGGCGCGGTCGCCGGTCCAGACGGTGGTACCGGCGACCGCGCGGACGCAACCGCAGCCGCGGACGTCACGGAGCGCTCGGCATCCGGGTCGGTCACCGCCGGCACGGATGGCCGGATGGGTTGCTCGGCGGTGACGGTCCCCGTCCCCGCGGGACGTGGCGTGGACGCCGACGCCTGCGCATCGGTCGCATGCGGGGGAGACGAGCGACTCGGCGCAGTCGGCTCCGCCGTCTCGCGTGCGACCGTGAACGGCCTGCCCGCGCCGACTGGCTCCGCCACGGGCGTGGCTCGATTCGCGGTCGACGGGGCGGTCGGCGCCGCCTGACCCGTTGATGCATCGGCAACGATGGGAGGACGCCCCGGAGCAGGACGCCGCACAAGGGCATTGCGCCAGGGGCGTGCGCTGGTGGCTGCAGCCGCATCGCCCACAACGCGCTGCGAGCGGTTCTCCGAGGCAGCGGGAATCGGCATCTCCGCGCCTTGTCGCGCACTGCTCGGCGTCGTCTCGATGCGAGGCGAGAGCATCCGGGCGTACAGAGCTTGCGTGCGACTGTGCGTCATCGGCAGCCGCGCGAGGATCATCCTCTGAACCAACAAGGAACCACCTAGGAGCAGCAGCCGCGGCAGCAGTCCATAGGTCAGCACGGCGAGCATCAGGAACGAACCCCAAGAGCGCAAGTGAAGCGGGTCGGGTTTATCTACGGGCGTCGCGCTGGCCCAGTGTTCGAGGATGATGCGCGAACCAGCGACCTGTTCCAGGCTTGGATAACCGACACCCTCGCCGAGCAACCAGCCCCAAGGGAGTGCGATCAACCGCGACAGGTCGAAAATGGTTTGCGGATGGACGTTCAGGGTGGAACCCCAACCGAAGGCAATGTCCGTGAACCATTCCAACGACATCGTGGTGAGGATCACGCCGAGGTTGAAGGCAACACCAAAGACCTGCGCCGAGATCAATAAGGGGAGATAGGACAAGGGGCCATAGAGCGCATGCTGTGATTTCAGCCACCCCTGGCTGGCCCGCGCCCGCTCTTGGAATTCGCCCGTGGCATGCCCGATGCGATGCCCTTGCAGCCAGTTCGTTGTCTTCGCCAACACAGGGCGCAGGATGCCGACGAGCAGCGCGGGAGGCGTCACCGCACCGCGGCCGCGCACACGGCGATAGGCCCAGGTCCCCAGCAGCATGAACACCAAGGCGACCTGCAGAAAAACCAGAAGAAACAGATACCAGGACACACTGATTGGGCGCGTCCCATCGTAGCTCAGCAGCGCCGACGCAACCGCAATGCCCGCACCCCATCCGAGGATGGCGACCAGCCAATTGACGACTCGCTGGGCGCCATGAAAGGCAGCCCCCGGCAGCAGGGCACGCATCTCGGGCGCCTCGCTGCGGCGGCGTTCCTCCAGCCAGCGGCGCAGGCCACGGCGGCGGTGCGCTGGCGTGTGGGGTTCCGCCTGACCGAGCGCGGGGGCAATCGTCTCGAGATACAGCGAGCGGTCACGTTCAGTGAGCGTCTTGCGAAACGTCGGATTTTCGCGCAGTCGTTGCTCGTCTTGATCGAGATAGTACTCGAGGTCGATCAGATCGGCGACGCTCCAGCGGCGTGCCGTCACCGATGTCGCATCTCCAGGCTGGGGTTCGGTCGAATGGTAGCGAAGATCCATGGGCCTCCGGGAGATAGATCGAATGCAGGTCGCGCCCTCTCAAACCCTGATGAGTGCGATGGACACGAGACGAACCCGAGAGTGTGGCGTGCAGACTGCGCATTGCAAGGATCCGAACTGGATCGGTCGGATTTCGCCTTCAACACCTCGTCATGGCTAGAAACGAAATATCCCACAGTCCGGGATTCAATTCACGCCCTAACCAGTCCGACCGAGCCTGCGAGCACGTTCGCATGAGCGCGCGCTGATGTTCCGCCCCTGGCCAACCTGCGCTCCGATCGATCCGCCGCGGGGACGGTAGCAGGACCAAACCGTCGTTCACACCCCAGGGTCATCGGGTGAGCAAAACCCGCGGACCTCCTCTACACTAGTGCGAGGGAGGGTCACCAGCATCAGGCCGCCGGGCATTGGCGGCTGCCGTGTGCCAGCGACCTCGCCAGAGGAGTCGAAACCGAGTCGGTTCAGCCGAGCGGAACAGACTTGGATCAGGACAGCATCGCGGCCAGGCTTCACCCCATGAGTCATGCCAGATATCAGACCCGCCCCGGCAATCGCGATCAGGGCGGCGCGCGCGCGAGCGAAGACGGCGTCAATTTCTGTGTTTTCTCCCGCTACGCGGAGCAGGTCGAGCTCCTGCTCTTCGACACCGCCGAGCAAACCGCACCCACTGCCGTCATCCCGCTCGACCCACTGGTGAATCGGACGTTTTTCTTCTGGCATATCTTTGTCGAGGACCTGCGCGACGGGGTCTACTACAACTGGCGTCTTGGCGGCACCTGCGACACCAAGACGATCGGCTGTCGCATGGACGGCGAGAAGGCCCTCCTGGACCCCTGGGCAACGACCGTTTCCGACCGTTTGTGGCAGCGTGAGCGCGCCAGTCGTCCGGGCGACAACGTGAGCAGCGCCATCCGAGCGCAGGTCGTGCGCGACGACTATGATTGGGAAGGCGATACCCCGCTGTTTTTCCCTCTGAACGCCGCGGTTATCTATGAGCTGCATGTTGGCGGTTTCACCCGCTCCGCAACGTCCGGGACCGCCGCTCCAGGCACCTTCGGCGCCTTGATCGAGAAAATCCCTTACCTGCAAGAACTCGGGATCACCCATGTCGAGCTGATGCCCGTCATGGCCTTCGATGCCCAGGATGTCCCAGCACAAACGGCCGCGATGGGGCTCGAGAACTATTGGGGCTACAGTACCTACAGCTTCTTCGCACCCCATCCGGGCTATGCGCGCGACCCTAACCGGGCGCGCGATGAGTTCCGTGATCTCGTCAAGATGCTCCATCGAGCGGGCATCGGAGTGATTCTCGATGTGGTCTTCAACCACACCGCCGAGGGTGGTGTGGGAGGACCGACGATCGGATTCAGAGGAATCGGTAACGAGGTTTTCTACCATCTCGACTTCGCCGATCGCCGGATCTATCGCGACTACACCGGCTGCGGCAACACGGTGAACTGCAATCATCCGATCGTGACCCGTTTCCTCATCGATGCCCTGCTCTACTGGGTGCGACAAATGCATGTCGACGGCTTCCGTTTCGATCTCGCCAGCGCCCTCGCGCGCGGCGAGGACGGCAACCCCGAGTATCATGCGCCGATCCTCTGGGCCACTGAACTTTCGCCCGCCCTCGGCCGTACGCACCTGATCGCCGAGGCTTGGGATGCGGCGGGTCTCTACCAGGTCGGGGATTTTCCCGGTTTCCGTTGGGCCGAGTGGAACGGTCGCTATCGCGATGTGATCCGCGGTTTTGTCCGAGGTGATCCCGGGCTGATTGCCGAAGTCGCGACCCGCGTGGCCGGATCGAGCGACATGTACGAAAGCCGGGGTCGGCTGCCGGCGAACTCGATCAACTTCATCACCTGCCACGACGGTTTCACCCTCTGGGATCTGGTGAGTTACAACAGCAAACACAATCAGGCCAACGGTGAAGACAACCGTGACGGCCACGACCACAATCTGAGCTGGAACTGCGGCGTCGAAGGGCCCACCGATGATCCAGCCATCCTCGCCCAACGCCGTCGCCAGGCCCGCAACTTCGTCGCCATCCTGATGCTCAGCCAAGGGGTCCCCATGCTCCGAGCGGGTGACGAGGTGCTGCAAAGCAAGCAAGGCAACAACAACAGCTACTGCCAGAACAATGCCTTATCCTGGTTCGATTGGACGCAGCTCGAGGCCAACCGGGAGATGCACGATTTCGTGCGCGACATGATCACGTTTCGCCAAGACCACCCGACGCTGCATCGCAGTCGTTTCCTCACCGGCGCCCCGACCCGAACGCAACCACTCCCCGATATCTCTTGGCATGGGGTCGGACTCGACCGCCCCGACTGGGATGATGCGAATGCGCGCACCCTGGCGTTCACCCTGGCCGGATTGACGCCGGCGGAACCCCCGCTCCACATCCTCTTCAACATGGATGCGACGCCCCTGAGGTTCGCGCTTCCGCAGCTGCCCGGATGGTCTTGGCGGTGCGCCATCGATACCGCTCGGGAGCCCGCGATCATCGCGCCGAGTGCGCCTCGCCTGCCGCCGGATCAGCCGCTTGAGGTCAGCGCGCGCTCGGTCGTCGTCCTTGAGGGTTGCGAGGCGTAAGCCTGACCGACACCCCATGGCCAGCGCTTGATGTCACGGGCTGGCCGCGCCGCCACCGCGGCGCCCGCGATGACGACCAGGCATCCGGCAGCGGCCGCCTTGGCCGGAAGCCGGGGCCGGTTTCACGTTACAATCACCAACGCATACCCCCATCCAACCGCGACCAGAGGACCGATGCCGTGCCCACTCAGCGCCTCACTGCCGAGACGACCCCACCGGCACCGCCGTGTGTCATGATCATCTTCGGCGCGGGGGGCGATCTGACGAAACGCAAGCTGATTCCGGCACTCTTTCATCTCTGTCATGGGAAGCTGCTCCCCGAGAGCTTCGCGGTCGTTGGCGTTGACCGTCTTGAGATGGACGATCACGCCTTTCGGGACATGATGGAAAGCGATGTACAAGGCAACCTCGGGGCAGCCTGGGATCCCGCAACCTGGGCACGGCTGCGTGAGCGGTTGCACTACATGCAAGGCGACATCAAGGACCAGGGCGCCTATCAGACGCTGTGCGAACGTCTGAGCCAGATCGACGCCGAACGCGGAACCGACGGGAATTATCTGTTCTATCTCGCTGTTCCACCAATGTTATTTGCCGACATTACGCGCCTACTGGGAGCCGTTGGCCTGACCTCGGAGGGCGCGAGCGATTGGCGGCGGGTCATCATCGAAAAGCCATTCGGCAGCGATCTCGATAGCGCCAAGGCCCTCAACGGCATGCTTCACGAGACCCTTGACGAGGGTCAGATCTATCGCATTGACCACTATCTCGGGAAGGAGACGGTGCAGAACATCATGGTCTTTCGCTTCTCCAACGGCTTCATCGAGCCGCTCTGGAATCGCCAACACATCGACCATGTACAAATCACGGTGGCCGAATCGGTCGGAGTCGAGCACCGGGGAGCCTACTACGACACCGCCGGTGCACTGCGCGACATGATCCCGAATCATCTGCTGGTGCTGCTCGGCTTTCTGGGGATGGAGCCGCCCAATTCGTTCGAATCCGATGCCGTGCGCGATGAGATCAACAAGGTGCTCGACGCGGTCCACCCGCTGACCCCGGAGCAGGTTCTGACGAATGCCGTGCGCGGCCAGTACGGCGACGGGGTCATGACCAACGGAGAGCAGGTCTCCGCCTACCGGCTGTCTCCGGGCGTCGCGGCCGGATCGCGCACCGAAACCTATGCGGCACTGAAGCTGACCCTGGACAACTGGCGCTGGGCTGGCGTGCCCTTTTATCTGCGCACGGGCAAACGATTGCATGGCCAATACACCGAGGTTGTCATCCAGTTCAAGCGTGCCCCAACGATCATGTTCAAGGATGCCGATACCGCCCAGATGAGCCCGGACATGTTGGTCTTGCGGATTCAGCCCAACGAGGGCATTCAGATGAGCTTTGGGGCAAAGATCCCCGGACCGCGAATGCGGGTGGGCACCGTCAATATGGACTTCTGCTATGCCGACTATTTCGGCAATGCACCCGCCACCGGATACGAAACCCTCATCTATGACTGCATGAACGGCGATGCGACCCTATTCAAGCATGCCGAAACCGTGGAGAAGGGCTGGGAGATCGTCGAATCCGTGCAAGACGTGTGGTCGGCCCTACCGGCGCGCGATTTTCCCAACTATGCCGCCGGCAGTTGGGGCCCCCCGGGTGCCGACGACCTGCTCAAGAACGACGGGCGCCATTGGCGACGGATCCGCTCGTCCGAGACGAGCTGAACAGGCCTGCTCGCCATCCGGGCAAGGGCGATCGAGCCCTGCTGACGTGGATGAAACGACCGCCGCGGATGACCTCATGAACGGTTTAGAAGACCACGACGACCTCTGTCCTTGGTGTCATGCTCCCATCGCGCTCGCGATCGATTTGAGTGCCGGCGCGCAGACCTATGTCGAGGACTGCCACGTCTGTTGTGCCCCCATTGTCGTCCAGGTCACCCTGGACCCTGAGTATGGCGTGACCTTAATCCGCGAGGGCGACTGACACGCGCGGCATCCATGTCGAGCGCCGGGCGCACTGCCACGGACCGCTCTGCGCGTCAGGAACACGCCGGAGCCAAGTCGACGCCAGACCGGCCGCCGCCATCGCCTATTCCAACCCCGCCCTGAGCGACACCCGGTCTTGCATCTTCAGCTCAGCTTGGGTGAAATGCGACTCCGAACAGGGGCGTGGTCTAACTCAATGCGCGTGAGGACGTGACCCCGCAGCCACGACGTCTGATGGGATCCCGGGTCAGGTCTCCTGCCGCTCCAATACTTGACCTCCATCACGCTATCGGCGCGGTTTCTCCGCGGCTTGACTCGAGCTGGCACTGTGATCCCGCGCTGGTCATGATCCGTCCCGCCAGGAGGCCCGGTGACCCTGCGGCGGGCGGACCTGACGAAGGCGGGTGAGGAATTCGTATGATCGAAGTACGTGAACTGAGTCGCTGCTACGGCGACCTCAAAGCGGTGCAGGCGGTCTCCTTCAACATTGCACGCGGGGAGATCGTCGGCTTGCTCGGGCACAATGGTGCCGGCAAAACCACCATCATGAAGATGCTCACGGGTTACTTAGAACCGAGCAGCGGCGAGATTCGCATCGATGGGCTTGACATCGCCGAGCGGCGTCGTGAGGCACAACGGCGCATTGGCTACCTGCCCGAGAACTGCCCGCTCTACCCGGAGATGCAGGTCGTGGACTATCTGAACTATCAGGCCACCCTGCATGGCCTCGCGCCGGCGCGGCGCGCGGCGGCCATCCGCCGCGCCATCGAGCGGACGGATCTCCGCCCCAAGGCGACCGCCCTCATCGGGACCCTGTCACGCGGCTATCGCCAACGCGTCGGCGTTGCCCAGGCGATCCTTCACGAACCCGCCTTCCTGATCCTCGACGAACCCACCAACGGGCTCGATCCAGGACAGATCCAGCAGATGCGTGCGCTGGTGCGTGAACTCGCCAAGGAGGCGACCCTCATCATCTCGACCCATGTGCTGCAAGAGGTCGAGGCCGTCTGCACCCGGGTGCTGATCATGCGTGGTGGCGAATTGGCCTTGGACAGTGCCTTGAATGCGATCGGCCGCCCCCGACGACTGTTGGTGACCCTGGCGGCGGACACCGAGGCCGCCCGCTCGGTGCTGGGCGCATTACCAACCGTCACCCACATCGAGGTGCTGGCGGGCGATGGCAACCTGTGCGACCTAGCCCTGAGTGCCGAGGATCCCCATGCGCTCGCACCCGTGGTGGCGAGCACGGCCGCCGAGCACGCTTGGAGCCTCCACCGCCTCAGCCCCGAGCGACGCGATCTCGAAGATCTGTTTGGGGCCGTGACACTGGAGACCATGGAGACACATCATGCGTGAGATCCTGCGCGTGACCGGTCGTGAACTTGGGGCCTTCTTCGGCTCCCCGGTCGCCTATCTCTTCATCGGCGCCTTTCTAGCGGCCTCCCTATTCGTCTTCTTCTGGGTCGATGCCTTCTTCGCCCGCAACATCGCCGATGTTCGCCCCCTCTTCGACTGGATGCCGCTGCTGCTGATCTTTTTGTCCGCGGCCCTGACGATGCGGCTCTGGAGCGAAGAGCGACGTTCGGGGACTCTGGAGACACTGCTGACCCTGCCGGTCCCGACCCTGCACCTGGTCATCGGGAAATTTCTTGCCGCCTTGGCGCTGGTCGCCATCGCACTGGCCTTGACCCTGCCCTTACCGCTCACGGTGTCGCTGCTGGGCCCGATCGACTGGGGCCCGGTGTTTGGTGCCTACCTTGCGACCCTGTTGCTCGCCGCCGCCTACGTGGCGATTGGTCTGTTCGTCTCCGCGCGTACCGACAACCCCATCGTCGCCTTAATCGGGACGACCCTGCTCGGCGCCACGCTCTATCTGATCGGCACCCCCGCCTTGACCAACCTGGTGGGTCATGGCGGGGGCGAGGTGCTGCGCCTGATCGGCAGTGGCGCGCGTTTTGAGTCCATCACCCGCGGTGTTATCGATCTGCGTGATCTCTACTACTACCTGAGCATCGTCGGGGTGTTTCTAGCCCTGACGCTCTACAGTCTCGAACGACTGCGCTGGGCCGAGCCGACCGCAAACCCACGGCGGCACCGGCGTTGGACGCTGATCACGGCCCTGGCCGCCGCCAATCTGTTGGCGGCCAACCTCTGGCTGCATGCGGCCGGACAGGCACGCATGGATCTGACCGAGGGACGCATCTACTCGATTTCCGATCCGACCCGGCACTATCTCGGGCAACTCCAGGAACCGCTCCTGATTCGCGGCTATTTCAGCGCGGAAACCCACCCGCTCCTAGCCCCATTGGTGCCACAGCTCCGGGACCTACTGCGGGAGTATCAGCTCGCGGGCGACGGACGGGTGCGGGTCGAGTTCGTCGATCCACTGCGTTCACCGGAGCTTGAACGCGAAGCCGGCGAGCAGTATGGCATTCGCCCGGTCGCCTTCCAGACCGCGTCGAAGTACCAGGCCTCGGTGGTCAACTCCTACTTCGATCTGCTCATCCAATACGGTGATGAGTACGAAACGCTCGGTTTCCAGGACTTGATCGACGTGAAGGCCCGGGGCGAAACCGATCTCGATGTTCGCTTGCGCAATCCGGAGTACGACATCACGCGCACCATTCGCAAAGTGCTCCAGGGCTACCAGGGCGGCGGCGATCTCTTTGGCAATCTGAATGATCCGGTGTCCTTCCGTGGCTACATCTCCGCCGCGCGTCATCTCCCTGAACCGCTGCAAGAACTGCGTGCCGAGCTCGAAGCGGTCTTGAGCGACCTCGCGGCGGACGCGGATGGTCGGTTCGGTTTCCAGCTCGAGGATCCCGCCGAGGGGGACGGCAGCCTGGCGCAAACCATTGCCGAACAGTACGGCTTCGAGCCGCTCGTGATCAGTCTGTTGGATCCCACGCCCTTTTACTTCTACATGTTGCTCGAGTCGGGTGAACAGGTCGTGCCGGTACCGCTCCCCGAGGCACTGGATCGCGCGGGTCTGACCCGCGCCCTTGAGGCCGCGATCAAACGCTTGACGCCAGGGGTTTTGAGGACCATTGCATTGCATGCGCCGCCCTCGATCCCGCCCGTTTTCGGCGACGTCAGCTCCAGTGCCGGATACAGTCTGTTGCAAGAAAGTCTGCGCGATGGCTTTCGTCTCCTGGAGACGGATCTGACATCGGGCCAGGTCCCCGAGGAGGCTGATCTCCTGCTGGTCGTCGATCCCCGCGGCTTCGATGAGCGTCAACAATTCGCGATCGATCAGTTCCTGATGCAGGGCGGCACCGTCATCCTGGCCGCGAGCAGCTTCGATCTCAACCTGAATGCCAATGCCATCGAGGCCCGCGCCGCGCCGACCGGACTCGAGGATTGGCTCAGCCATCAGGGCCTGACGCTCGCACCGACCCTGGTGCTCGATCCTAAGAACACCCCCTTCCCCATCCCAGTCCAGCGGGATCTCGGCGGCTTTCTCGTCGAGGAGATCCAGACCCTTGATTATCTGTATTTTCCGGATGTCCGTACGGATGGTCTGGCCACGGACTCGCCGATCACAGCCACCCTCGGGCAGATCACCATGAACTGGGTCTCGCCGATCCAGGTGGACCCCCAGGCCAACGCGGAGCGGCGCGTGATCGAGCTCATCAGGAGTTCACCAGAGGCCTGGAGCAGCGCGTCCGAGAATGTGCAACCCGACTTCCAGACTTACGGTGGATTGGGTTTCCCGCGGGGCGCGGAGCGCGGCCGACAACTGCTGGGGGTCGCTCTGGAGGGACGCTTTCAATCCGCCTTTGCCGGGCGTCCCTCGCCACTCCTCGAGCCCGTTCGGGAGAGGGCTTCCGACCTCGACGAGGAGCCGGACGCGCCGACGGCCCCGGTGCTCTCGACGGTGATCGAGAATTCTCCATCCTCGGCACGCTTGATCCTGATCGGCTCCTCGACCTTTCTCTCCGACACCGCGATCAGCCTCGCCACGGAGGCCACCCAAAACCGCTATCTCAAACCGCTCGAGCTGATTCAGAACGCGGTCGAGACCGCGCTTGAGGACCAGGGGCTGCTCACACTGCGCGGCCGGGGTCAGTTTAGCCGTCTGCTCGAACCGCTTGGGCGTGAGGGGCGCATTCTCTGGGAGGCCCTGAATTATCTCCTTGCGTTCGCCGGTCTGGCACTGGTCTTCTGGATCTATCGACAGATGCGCCGCCGCCATGATCAAGCCAATGCCAAGCTTCTCATTGATCTCAAGGGCACGGGAGGGCGTTGAAGGATGAGCGAGACACCAACGAGCAATCCATCCGTTGCCGAACTCAGTTGGCATCAGGATCTTCGCACGCCCATCGTGCTGGGTTTGGGGGTGTTGCTCATCCTCCAACTGCTGATCGCACTGGGTCTGAGCCTCACCGGAAGCCGCAGCCTCGCCCCGATGGCAATCGACACGCCCCTGTTCGAATTCAGACCACTGGAGGTCGAACGCGTGATCCTCACCAGCGGCGACGGAGCCGAACAACTCACGCTCAGCCGCACCCATGACACCTGGGTGCTCGCGAACCTCGCCGAGTTCCCCATTCAGGCCGCCAAGGTTGATCAGTTGATCGAGGACGTGCTCGCGCTGCGCAAACCGCCCCCCATCGCCGGGAGCGAAGACGCACGGAAACGCTTCAAGGTCGCTGACACTTCGTTCGATCGGCGCCTCTCGATCGAGGGCAAAACAGGACCGCTCGCTGAGTTGATCGTGGGCGATTCACCCGGCTTTCGACGCGTCTTTGCCCGCCCGCCGGGTGACCCAGGTGTCTATGATCTGCAGCTCGCATCATCGAGCCTGTCACCACGCCGGGATGATTGGATCGAACTCGGGCTCTTGCGTCTCGAGGCTGGCGAGATCAGTGCGGTGTCGATTGATGAGATGCGGCTCGTGCGTGCCGACGATGGGCAGTGGTCACTCAGCGAGTTCGATCAGGCGGTTGATCAAGAGGCGGTTCAGGCGCTGATTCAACGCCTGGCCAACCTGAGCTATCGCGGTGTCCTCGGCATTGAGGAGGAGGCCGCGTTTGGCCAAGCGTCGCCCGTGTTGAGCATTAACATCGAGCTCGCTGACGGTTCAGCACGCCACTACCGCATCTCCCAAGCCGTCGAGAGTCCGGATTTTGTCCTGAAAGACACCACCCGTCCCTGGTACTTCAAGGTCTCCACGATCGATCTCGGCGAACTCTTGGAAACAAGCCTCGAGGACTTGGTCGAACCCACCGAGTTCGACGAGGATCCGAGCAGTGCGGAGCCGGCATCGCCCGCGGCCACACTCGAGCCCGCTCCTGTAGGGAACGAGCCCGACGGAGAGGATGCGATGACGGTGCCCACGCATCCGTGATGGGCGGCGGGCCGCCTACTGTCTCTTCACGATCAGCGGGCGGCGACGAGGTCCGCGTGCGTTAGCCGGACAGGGTCTCCATCCGGATGCGCGTCACCTCGCCCTGGACCGAGTCCAGCGCCTCGATCTGTGCGATCGCGGTATTCATCTGTCGCTCGATCACGCGATGGGTGAGCATGACCAGTGGCACATGGGTCTCACCCTCGGCGGGCTCTTTCTGCTTGATGGCCTCAATACTGATCCCCTGATCGGCCAAGATGCTCGCAATCCGCGCCATGACCCCTGGCTGATCGAGCGCCGAGAGACGCAAATAATAGGCCGTCTGCACGGCTTCCATCGGCAGCGACGGGATATCGGCAAGCTCATCGGGCTGGAACGCCAGGTGTGGAACTCGGTTGCTTGGGTCCGTTGTCAAGGTCCGAACGACGTCGACCAGATCAGCCACCACCGCGGAGGCGGTTGGCAGGGCCCCGGCCCCGGCCCCGTAATAGAGCGTCGGCCCGACGGCATCGCCCTTGACCAGGACGGCATTCATCACCCCGTCGACATTCGCGATCAGACGCCGCTCGGGGATCAAGGTTGGGTGCACCCGCAACTCGATCCCACCAGCGCTCCGACGTGTGATCCCGAGATGTTTGATGCGGTAACCCAACTCCGCGGCATAGGCGACATCCAGCGCCCCGACCTTCGCGATCCCCTCCGTAAAGCAGTGCTCGAAGCGCAGCGGAACCCCGAACGCCAGCGAACTGAGGATCGTGAGCTTGTGCGCGGCGTCGATGCCCTCGATGTCGAAGGTGGGATCCGCTTCGGCATAGCCGAGTGCTTGCGCCTCGGCCAGGACGTCGGCGAAATCACGCTGCTTGTCGCGCATTTCGGTCAGGATGAAGTTGCCGGTGCCATTGATGATCCCAGCGATCCACTCGATATGGTTGGCGGCAAGCCCCTCGCGCAGCGCCTTGATGATCGGGATCCCACCCGCCACGGCGGCCTCGAACCCAACCATGACACCCCGATCCCGCGCCGCGGCGAAGATCTCGTTGCCATGCGTTGCGATCAGCGCCTTGTTCGCGGTGACCACATGCTTCCCGTTGGCAATCGCTTGCAGGACCAATTCACGCGCTGGCGAATAGCCACCGATCAACTCCACCACGATCTGCACGTCGGGATCATTCACGATCGCAAAGGCATCGTCCCCGATCCGTCCGATCCTGTCCAAACCCTGGATCCGATCGGGGTCATAGGCACGCGCCGCGGCATGCGAAATCTCGATCCCGCGCCCCGCGCGACGGCTGATCTCGACCGCATTGCGCGCCAGGACCGTTACCGTGCCTCCCCCCACCGTACCGAGCCCCAGAAGCCCGACCTTCACTGGTTTCATGCCTGTTACCTATTCGCAAACCTAGCAGCCAATCCGTCACGCGGTACCCGCGCCCAGCAGGATTCAGGGACTCGCCCCGCTCAGCTCCCGGCCCGTGATTCGCGGCGAAACATCTCCTTGATCCCCCGAATCGCTTGCCGGGTCCGGTGTTCGTTCTCGATCAGACCAAAGCGGACATGTCCATCACCGTACTCGCCAAAACCGATCCCCGGCGAAACCGCGACCTTGGCCTCGCGCAGCAGTTTCTTCGAAAATTCCAGCGATCCAAGCGCGCGGTAGGGCTCGGGAATGGGTGCCCAGACGAACATGGTTGCCTGTGGCGGCTCGACGGGCCAACCCGAGGTATTCAGACCGCCGCACAGGACGTCCCGCCGATTCTCATAGGTCTTGCTGATCTCGCGCACACAGGATTGCGGACCCTCGAGGGCCGCGATCGCGGCCACCTGGAGCGGCGTGAAGGTGCCATAGTCGAGATAGGACTTGATGCGCGCCAAGGCGGCGACGAGGGTCTTGTTGCCGCACATGAAACCAATCCGCCAACCCGGCATGTTGTAGCTCTTCGACATCGAGAAGAATTCCACGGCGATGTCCTTCGCCCCGGGGATCTGAAGAATCGATGGGGCACGGTAGCCATCGAACACAATATCGGCATAGGCGATGTCATGCACGACCCAAATGCCGTGCTCGGCGGCGATCTCGATCACCTTTTGAAAGAAGTTGAGATCGACACACTGCGTCGTGGGGTTGCCGGGAAAGTTGAGGACCAGCATCTTCGGCTTGGGCCAAGAGTCTTGAATCGCGCGCTGTAATTCCTCGAAAAAATCAACCTCGGGAGTCAGCCGCACGTGACGGACATCGGCCCCCGCGATGATGAACCCATAGGGATGAATCGGATAGGCGGGGTTGGGCACCAAGACGGAATCGCCGGCGCCCATGGTCGCGAGCGCGAGATGGGCAAGCCCCTCCTTCGACCCGATGGTCACGATCGCCTCGCTGTCGGGATCGAGATGAACGTCGAACCGATCGCGATACCAATGACAGATCGCCCGCCGCAAACGGGGGATGCCGCGCGAGACGGAGTAACGATGGGTATCCTTGCGGACCGAGGCCTCGACCAGCTTATCGACGATGTGTTGGGGCGTCGGCTGATCGGGGTTGCCCATTCCGAAGTCGATGATGTCTTCGCCACGCGCACGCGCCTCGGCCTTCAACTCATTGACGATATTGAAGACATACGGCGGCAACCGCTTGATACGGTGGAAATCGGGCTCGGGCGCTACCACTGGACGGCCTCTTGTCGGTTCGATTCGGGTCAAGCGGGGAAGTCTACCGCCCCACCCGTCAGATGCAAAGCCAGCCGCGCGGCCAGGCGCGCGGCACCAGGGTCGCAAACCGGCCTTGACCGCGAGACGACCGTGTCGGCGCCTGCCGACTCGCCGCCGCGGCCGGCAGGTGAACTCAGTACTTCACGGAGCAGCCATAGGGGCGTGTCACCGGTACGGCGATCGGCTGCCCGGCGGCCAAATCCGCCATGGCCGCCCGCACGAAGTTGTTCGCACCCTCCAGGTCTGCTTGATTGGTCGTTGGCTTGTCATCGATGCCGCCCATGTACACCAGCACACCGGACTCGTCGATCAGGTACATGTGCGGGGTGGTTTTGGCGTCATAGGCGCGCCCCATGGCGCCTGACTCATCCAGCAGCACGGCGGTCGGATGGGCATCACGGCGCTCGGTCAAGTCATCGGCCATGGCTGGACTGACATGGCCCTGTTGACCCGGCGCGGAGGAGATTACCGACAGCCAGACGTAACCGGCATCCGTGGCATCGCGTTGCAGCGCCTGCATGGCCCCGGAATCATAGTGCTTGATCACAAAGGGACAGTCGTGATTCGTCCACTCCAGGATCGTCTTCTTACCAGTCAGCTCAGCCAGTGTCCAAGTCTGACCCGCGGTATCGACGACCTGAAAGTCGGGGGCTGGCTGACCGACCTGCGGCGCCGCCCAAACCGTTCCAAGACTCAGGGTCGCAACCAGCGTCGTCAGGCCCACCAGTCCTCTGCTCACGCGTGATGTCTTCATCATTCGTCCTCTTCTCGGTTGCACACTCGACCCGATGACCATCGATTGAATGTGAACGACCAGCGCGCCACATCCGCGTCATCGAGTCCTCGACATCCCCCAACGCAACGGGGGTTGACCACCAGTAGGCCCGACTGCATCCCGATTCGTGTCAGGGCAAGACCCGACTCACCATCTCCTCGGTCAGGATCTGTGGGAGCACCTCGGGTGATCCGTTTGGTGGATAGTAGACATAGAGTGGAACGCCATTGCGCCCATATTCGGCGAGATAAGACGTGATTGCAGGGTCGCGATTCGTCCAATCACCCTTCAAATACAGCACCCCGGAGGCGGCAAACCGCTGCGCGAGCGCAGGCGAACTCAAGGCCACCCGCTCATTGACCAGACAGGTGATGCACCAAGCCGCCGTCATGTTCACTAAGACGGGCTGCCCCGCCGCGCGGGCGGCGGCCAGCCGTGCGGGGGAATAGTCCTCACTGGGCAGGTGTGAACCGGACGTCGCCGCCGACGAGGATCCCGCGGTCTCGACGGCATCCGTCGCCACCGCGAGATAGAGCGCGCTCACCACCGCCAGCCCCGCCGCGAGCCCCCCCAGTCGCCGTGGCGCAGGCCCTGACACCTGTGTGCGCTCCCGTAACCAGAGTCCGAACGCCAGAATCATCAGGCCCGTGAGAACCAAGGCGATTCCCGCCGGTCCAGTCTGCACACTCAAGACCCAGAGCAACCAGGCGGCGGCGCCAAACATCGGAAAGGCCAACACCTGCTTGAGCGTCTCCATCCAGGCGCCCGGTTTCGGCAACACGCGCGCCAAGCGAGGCATCCAGGACAGGACCAGAAACGGCAAAGCCAAACCAAAACCAAGCGTCAGCATGATGGCTAAGGCCAGCGGCCAGCTCAAGGTGACCGCATACCCGAGTGCGACCCCCATGAAGGGCGCGGTGCATGGGGCCGCGACCAAGGCAGCCAGCGCACCGGTGCCAAAGGCGCCGGCATAACCGACCTGCTGGCCTCCAATCGCCATCAAGCGCGCACCGAGCGTGAAGGCACCGGCGAGACTCAGACCAAAGACAAAGAAGACATACACCATCACCGCGACGAAGGGCGCATACTGCAATTGAAAGCCCCACCCCACGGCTAGGCCAGCGGCTCGCAAACTCAGCAGAATGACGGCGAGAGCCAAAAAGAAGACGAGGACACCAGCGGTATAGGCCAGGCCATCGAGACGGCGCACCCGCGCCCCCGCGGGGCCCTCGGCGGTGAGGCTGTTAACGAGACTCAAGGCCTTCATCGCCAGCACTGGGAAGACGCACGGCATCAAGTTCAGGATCAATCCGCCGATGAGGGCGAAGAGCAACGCGAGCGGCAGGCTGATGGGTGGAGCGGTCGAGCCACTTGTCAGGGCGGCGGTGCGTGTCACCTGCAGATCGAATGAGGACAGATTGCCCGCCGTGTCCGCGACGACCAACACCCCCTCCGGCGCGGCCTGCTCGGCGCGCACCCCAGGTGACAGCTCCAACTGCAACGCCTCCGTGGTGAGACGCCAGGGTTGCATCGCGGCATGATCGATCAGTCCCCATTCCCCAGCGAAGAACCAGGCACCCGTGATCTCCAGGGGGAGCGATTGGCGCGGTACCTCGAGTCGCAGGCCAGCGGGCGCGGCGACCAGCACGGCCTGGTCGATGGTCGCTCGCGGCAAGGCCGCGCGGGTGGCGGCCACGACATCGGCCTCGGTCTGATCAAGCGGTCCCGGCAGATCGCCACTCGCCAACGTCAGGGCCAGGGTCGCCGACTCGGGCACGCAATACTCTTCGCAGACGAGCCAGTCGGCATCCGCCCGCAGCCGCACCGGATCCCCAACGGGCCAATCCTCCGCGAGCGTCAAGTCGAACAGATGAACCGCCTGATCGGAGTAGCCGTAATTCGCGAGGGGACCAACCGGGATCAGTTCAGGGCGTGGCCACTGCATGGGTCCGATGCTGACGCCCTCGGGCAGGGTCCAAGTCACACGCGGTGGCTCGCCCGAGTCGCCAGGATTGCGCCAATAGGTGTGCCACCCAGGTGCGATCTCGAACACCAACGCCAAGGTCACCTGAGACCCAGGGGCAACCTGCGTGCGCTCGGCAACCAGACGCAGGGTGACATGATCGGTGGTCACTGGATTGGCGTGGCCGAACCACGGCCACGCCAACAGTAACAAGAAGGCGAGCAGTCGGCCGTGCGAGCATCGCAGGAGTGTGCGCATGCAACCAGACATCAGACCCGCCGCCGAGCGGTGCGACGCTCCAATCGAAACCCGACCATATCGGCCTCCAGGCGGCTGTAGGGAATCTGTTCGACCCCCCCGAAGTGGGCGGCGGCACGCTCGATCAGGGTGTGGATATCCTCGATGGAGCCAGCCAAGCCGTCCTCGCCGAGCAACCGTTGCAAACCCAACAAGCCGCCAGACTGAATCTTCACCTGCACGCTGTGGGGCATGGTATTGAGATCGTCCGCGACCTCGAAGGCGGAGAGCGCATGGGACTTGAGCGCCCCATGGACCCAGCTACAGCGTTGATGATCGTTCGGCGAAAGGCAGTCGAATTCGGATCCGCCGCGCCGGACCACCTCTTGCGCGTGGCGGCAGCGTGCCATGTTCTTGGTCAGGGGGGCGCAAAAGGGACATTTCATGGTCGAATTCCTCGTCGGTTGATCCGAGCGCATGGCGCGATCCCGTGTTCGTCATCACGGGTGACGAAGTTGCTGATGAGGCACGGTGGCGATCCGGAACATCGGAGTCACGACCGTGCTCTCGGGTGATGTGGCATTTCAGGAGACGGCGATGCTCAGACTGACCATCGAGGTCACGGCAGGGTTCCCCCGAGACATCCGGCCGACCTTCGCACAACGGGTTACGTCAGTGTGGGCGCTGATTAATCCATGCGAAACGGGCCTAGAGAATCGGGACGCGCGCACTCGCGAACAAGACCCCGAGAGGGCGGGCGCGGCGTCAGGTGCACAAGCGACCGTGTCGACGATCGACATGAGCTATTGTTTCAGCCCGAGGCGACCAGAAATGAATCTTGAACCTCGAAGACCCTGACGGGCTCATTAAGGCCGCCGGTCCCGAGCCTGATTCGCGGACAGGGTATGATCCGCGATCACTCTGATCGGTACTCCCGCCAACCTCGCATCCTGATCCTCACTCATCATCGCTGTCATGTTTGGACTCTCACGCCTCACCCTGCTTCTGCTCGTCACCTCGGTGGTGCTCCTGCCATTGAGCAGCGGCTGTAGCCGCATCGGCGTGGCCTACAATACCGGCCCATTCCTGGTGAAAAACTATGCGCGCGACTATTTGAGTCTCGATCGCGCCCAAGTCAGGCGCTGGGAACCGGTCCTTGAGGCAGAGCTTGCGCGCCATCGCAGCGAGGAATTGCCCTATCTCGCCGCCTACTTCGACCATCTACTGAAGGCCAGTGAACAGGGGTTCGACCAACACAACACGGCATGCCTGACCGCTGAGTTGCGAGCGCTCTACCAACGTCAGGCCCGCATCGCGGTCAACCTCGCCGCCCCACTCCTTACCGACCTCTCGGCGTCCCAGGTGCAGCAACTCGAGCAGCGCTTCGCTAAACAGGCGGAGGAGGATCGCGCGAAGCAGGCCGAGCGCACTCGGGAAAACGAACGGCTTGCGCGGACCCGCCGCTATGTCAAGTCGATCGAAGACTGGACCGGACCGCTCAATGCCGAGCAACAGTTCATCCTCGCCGACATCACCGATCGCATGCCGAACAGTCAGGAGCGTCTGCTCGACTACCGCACGCACAAGCGCAAGCAGTTGATCGCCATGCTGCGAGCGAACGCGTCCGAACCTGAGATCCACGCCTTTCTCTCCGCCTGGCTCGTCACCTTCAGCGACCTGCCGCAAGAGCTCGAACAAAGCGGTGAGCAGATCACCGAGCGCATCAGTGAACTCGTCATCCGGCTCGGCGCCAGTCTTGATCCGACCCAACGCCAGCGGCTCGAAACACGCCTGCGTGGGATCCGCGATGACCTGCTGAAACTGCAGCGTCAGCCGCGCATGGCACCGCTGGCCTGCTGAACGGCGTGAGCGCAACCGGGCACGGCGCCAATTGGCCATTCCGATCGAGAGAACAGGATCCGCACGCCGTCGCCCAGGCGCCGAACCAGCGGGCCAGCCGTCGCCAAGCTAGAAGAGATCGTCCATCACACGCGGTGCTGAGCGCCGCACCGAGGTGTCGGCCGCGCGGGCCGGCCCCGCGACGCGGAAGGCCTCGGGGCCCTGTAACGCGTCCTTGAACTCCTCGCTGACCATCTCGAGGAGACCACCACGCGCCCGCGTTGGGGTTCCCCGGTTGGGATCGACTCGCACCTGAACCATCCCCGGAGGTGGTTCCAGTGACGCCACTGGAAGACCATCGAGCGCCTCGGCCATGAAATCGACCCACATCCCCAGCGCCGCCCGGCCGCCCTCCTCGCCGCGCCCGAGTTTCTCGAAATCATCAAACCCCATCCAGGCCACGGTCACGAAGTTGGCCTGATAGCCGGCGAACCATGAGTCACGGATGTCGTTGGTGGTTCCGGTCTTGCCCACGACGTCGCTCCGCCCCAGCGCCTTCGCCCGCGTGCCTGTGCCGGTCTCGATAACCTCACGCATCAGCGAGGTCATCTGATAGGCGATCCGTGGATCGATGACCTGTGGCGCCTGCGGGAGCGGGCTGGTCGGCAGAACCATCGCGGAGGCGTCCCCCGAGCGATACCAGCAATCGGCGCACGCCTGAGGTGCGCGCGCCTCGAAGAGGACCTGGCCTTCGCGGGTCTCGACACGTTCGATGAAATAGGGCACGACGTGATAGCCACCGTTGGCGAACACGGCAAACCCTTCGGCCAACTTCACCGGGGACATCTCGCCAGTGCCGAGGGCCATCGACAAACCGAGTGGTAACGCCTCGAGATCGAACCCGAATTGTTGAATATAATCCTGCGCATCCTCCAGACCGAGATCCTGCAGAAGATTGATCGAGGCCAGATTGCGAGACAAGGCCAAGGCCCGCCGCATGCGGATCGGACCCAGCTCCTTGCGGTCCGCGTTGCGCGGATTCCAACCCTCTTGACCGGCATTCTTGACGGCTTCGTCCCGGAGCAAACTCGCGGGGGTCCAACCGCGGTGCAGTGCGGCAGCGTAAACGAATGGTTTGAAACTGGAACCCGGTTGACGGCGCATGTCGACCGCACGATTGAATTTACTCTCGTTGAAGGAGTAACCGCCAACGAGGGCGCGCACCGCCCCGTCACGCGGGGCAATCGTGACCAATGCGCCCGAGACACGCGGTTTCTGCCCCAGTTCCCACTGACCATCGGTGCCTTGCTGTAAGCGCACGAGATCACCAGCCGCCAGGACGTCGGTGACGCGCCGTGGCTTCGGCCCCCGCCAATTCTCATTGCGAAACTCCTGCGCCCAGGCCACGTGCTTCAGTGCCAAGGTGACTCGCTCACCACCGGCGAGATAGACCTCCGCAGCATCCGCGGAGGCATTCAACACCAAGCCCGCTGTCAGGTCGGGCACGCGTACCACCTCAGCGAGGTAGGTATCGAGGTCGGCATCACGGGCCCCGTCGAGATCGACTCTCGCCTCGGCACCGTAATAGCCATGGCGCCGATCGTAGTCGCGCAATGCGCGACGCACCGCGTGCTGCGCGGCCTCTTGAAGCCGCGACTCGATCGTCGTGGTCACGCGCAGCCCCTGACTGAGGGCGGCCTCTCCATAATAGTCAGCGATCGCTTGGCGGGCCATTTCCGCGACATACCCGGCTTCCAGCTCGGGGGCGCGTCGATGCAGGCGTGCCAGATCAGGCGTCAGAACCGCAATCTCATACTCGGCCTGATCGATATACCCCAGCTCCAACATCCGCCCGAGAATGTAGTTGCGTCGTGCAAGCGCGCGCGCCGGATTGGTGACGGGGTTGTTGGTCGTCGGGGCCTTGGGGATGCCTGCCAACATCGCGGCCTCGGCCGGCGTGAGGGCATCGAGATCCTTGTTGTAGTAGAGGGCGGCGGCGGCCGAAATGCCGTAGGCACGATGACCGAAGAAGATCTGATTGAGATAGAGGTCGAGGATTTGGTCCTTCGTCAACTCACGCTCGACTTGCAGGGTCAGCAGGATCTCGGCGAGTTTCCGCTCGAAGGTCTTCTCCGCGCTCAGCAGGACATTTCTCGTCACCTGCATGGTGATGGTGCTGCCCCCCTGCGTCTTGGCCCCAGTCTCGGCAAAGCTCAACAAGGCGCGTCCCAGACCCACGAAGTCGACACCCGCGTGCTCGAAGAAGCGGCTGTCCTCGGTGGCGAGAAAGGCGTTGATGACGAGCGGAGGGATCTCACTGAAGGCAACCGGTTGACGCCGTTCGATGCCAAATTCAGCCATCAGGGCACCGTCGCGGCTGTAAACCTGCAACGGGGTCTCATATTGGGCCTGGAGTAGACTCTCGATGCTCGGCAACTGTGGGTCATGAACGGCGATGAAGAGCGCCGCGCCCGTCAGCCCCAGAGCGGTGATCTGCAAGGGGGGGCCGAGGATGCTCAAGAACCCGAAGAACCAAGTGAAGGGGGAACGTGGCCGCCGTGCGCGGAGCACCCGCGCGGAGCGTCGCGCACCGGGCGGCAAGGTGCCCGGGTGGTGTGTGTCCCCACGCGGACCAGGGTCGGGGGGCGATGCCGCGCGCGGCTCCTGGATACCGGAACCGGCCGATCGTCTGTCCGAGTCTTGATTCAAGCGTCTCTCCCGCAACTCTAGCCGCTGTGGACCTGGCCAAACGGGCGCCTGCACCGCGGCTTAGGCACGTTGCTCGATGTCATGCATGGTGACCGAATTGAATTGTACACTAACGCCCTGTTGTGCCGAGCAGATCCTCGGCGGCGGGGTCGTGACTGCCCATCCGCGTCGTTGAGGATTTCGATCATGGTGTTGAACGGTCCCATCCCGATCGTGTTCGCCGTCGCTCTGATGCAGAGCATCACGACCGCGGCGCAAGGCGATGACCGCTCTAGGGTCGCGCAGCCTCTCGAGCCGTCCCCTGACACCACCTCGGTGGTCGCCGCGACGCGCGAGGTCGAACTCATTGGCTTCACCCGCGCCGCGGCACAGACCCCCCTGGTCGCGGAAACCGAGGGGCGGGTGCGGCAGGTCTTTCTCGACATCGGCGAGCAGGTCGACGAGAGCGGCCGCTTCGCGCAACTCGACACCACCTTCCTGCGTCTCGACCTCGAGGACCTACGGGTTCAGCAGGAGCGGATGCGCGATCAAATCGCGTTCGACGAGCGCGAGGTCGAACGGATCCGCGAGTTGGTGCGTCAGAACAGTGCTTCGGCGTCACAGCTCGACGCACTGGAGCAGTCCGTGCGCGACAATCGCCATCAACTGCGCGCGCTGGATGTGCGCCAGCGGATCCTTGAGGAACGCATTGCGCGCGCCACGATTCTCGCCCCACCCGGACACCGCATCACGGCCCGGCGGATCGAGCCGGGTCAGTGGGTCAGCACCGGCGAGACACTCGGCAGCGCGGCCGATTTTTCCACACTGCTCGTGCCCTTCGCCTTAACTCCAGAGCAGTTCGCCGCGCTCTCGGCAACGGCCGATCAGCTAGGCCTGCAACCCCTCGACGCCACCCGCGGCCAACCGCGCGCGGCCGCGCCAACCGAAACACTGGCCGCGCGCATTCATCGCGTCAATCCCTCATTCGACCCCGAGACACGCAAGATCGCTGTTGAACTCGCCCTCATCGACCCGGTACCAGATCCACGCGGTGGCCTGCGACTGCGGCTCGGGCTGCCCCTAGCCGAGGCGACTGGAGCCCTCAGTGTTCCCCGCTCCGCGCTCGCATCGAGTTACGATGAGGTCTGGGTGATCCGCGACAGCGGCGAGCGGATCCCGGTGTTGCCACTCGGCCCCGATGCCCGCGACGCATCTCGCATGCGCGTGAGCGCACCCGGTCTAGCGGAGGGTGACCGGATTCGTCTCTCCGCCCCAGACTGACGGCCAGGACGCGCGCCCCTTCAACCCCGCGGCGAACGTCACCATCTCAGTCACTGAATCGTGCCACGGCCGCAGCTACCGCTTCCCACAGAGACCATGACGTCCATCGTCCGCTTCACCCTTCGTCAGCGCGTGCTCTTTAATGTGCTGTTCGTGTTGATCTTCGTCGCGGGCATCTTCGCGCTCGATGCGCTGCCGACCGAGCGTTATCCCGAGGTCAATTTCGGGAAGGTGGTGATCTCGACCATCTATCCAGGTGCCTCACCGAGCGACGTCGAGGCCCTGGTCACCCGTGAGATCGAACGCGCGCTCGATGGCCTCGAGGACGTCGAATTCATCCGCGCCAAATCTCAGCGCGAGCGCTCGAGCCTGACGGTGAAGTTTCGTGACGACAGCGACTATGAGTTGCTCTACAACGAGCTGCGCTTTCGGGTCTTGAGCGCCCTCGAGCGCCTGCCAAGCGGGATCGATCCGCCGCGCTTCGATCTGGTGCGCACCTCTTTCTGGTTGCCGGTCGTGACGGTCAACCTCATGGGTGAGCGGTCCAACCGGGCACTGGCGCTGATCGGTCAGGAGTTGCAGCTGCGGTTGGCGCAGATTCCCGGAGTCGCCGAGGTCAGACTCGATGGGGAGCAGCGGCGCGAATTTCACATCATGCTCGATCCCTGGAAGCTCAAGGCGAACGGCATCAGCTTCGATCACGTTGCCGCGGCACTCCAGGATGCCAATGTCACCCTCCCCGCCGGTCAGTTCAGCGATGAGAGTGGAGACTATCTGGTCCGGGTCGATGAACGCTTTCGCAGTCGTGAGCAGGTGGTGCAAACCAAGCTCAGACGGGACGCCGACGGTTCCTTCCTGACCCTGGAGGACGTGATCGCGGACGCGCGCCTGGACTACCGCACCCCGATCGTTATGACCTCCGCGAACGGCATCGACGCGGTGGCGTTGCGGCTGCTCAAATCGCCGCAAGGCAGTGCCATCAGCATTTATGCCGCCGCGCAGGCCATCGTCGCGGAGTTCGCACCCCAGCTCGCGCAAGAAGGCATCGCCGTCACCTTCACACAGGATTCCACCACCTACATCAAGGAATCGCTCCAAACACTCGGCTGGAATCTTATCGTCGGGATCCTCTTGGTGAGCCTGATCCTCTGGCTCGTCCTCGGTGTGCGCAACGCGGGCTTGGTCACGATCGGAATCCCCTTCGCCTACATGGTGACCATGGTCCTGATGCAACTGACCGGGAATTCGCTGAACGAAATCACCCTATTCAGTTTCGTCCTGGTCTCGGGAATCATCGTCGACGACGCCATCGTCGTTGTCGAGAACATCTACCGCCGCGTGCAATCGGGCCAGGCGCTCGAGCAAGCGATCATCGACGGCACGGCGGAGGTGGCCTGGCCGGTGATCTCCTCCTCTCTCACCACGATCGCCGCCTTTCTTCCCATGCTCATCATGACGGGCTCCACGGGCGAATTCTTCGCGCTCATCCCGAAGGCCGTCACCTTTGCCATCATTGCCTCGCTCTTCGAGTGTCTGCTCATCCTCCCCATCCATTACCTCGACTTCGGTCCACGCGGCCCAGCCGTCGCCGCGACACTGGGCATCGGTCGGGGGCGGGGGGGCGGTGAGGGACGCCTGATGCCGGCCCTGCGGGCACTCACGCAACGCCTCGTTGGAATCAGCTTGCGCTTTCGGATGCTCAGCCTCGGCGTCGTCCTGGTCGCTTTCATCACCGCCGTGACCATGTTCAGCCTCTCCATCACGGGCAGCGCGAGTTTCGTGCGGATCCAATTCTTTCCAGATGACTACACCACCTACTACGCCTTCATCGAGGGCCCACCCGAAACACCCATCGCGGACACCCATGAGCGCGTGAAGGCGGTCGCCCGCTTCATCATGGACGACGGCCCGAGCTTCGCACGCTCGGCGGCGGGTTACGCGGGGTTCCAGTTCAATGAGGATTACGAGGAGGACATCGGTCAGCACCTCGGCATGGTCATGGTCGCCCTCCCGCTCAAGGGGGAGCAGGGTTTCGACGAGCCGCTTGAGCATCTCGAATGGATGCGACAGCGGCTGGTCGCGGAATTCGCTCAACCCGATTTCCGGGTGACGGTGCGGCCACAGAAAGACGGCCCGCCGACCGGCAAGGACATCAATGTCGAGGTCGTGGGAACCGACGAGCAAGCGGTTCAGGGACTCGCGAGCATCCTGTTGGAACGGCTGCGCAACCATCCTGACTTCAGCCCGCACCTGCGTGATCTCTCCGCCGAGCGCGCCCGCCCGGCACGGGTGTTCCGGTTGGCGGTCGATGCGGCACGCGCGCAGGAATTCGGCCTGACGGCCGGCGATGCGGCGCGGCTGGCGGCCTCCGTGCTCGACGGCCGCTACATTGGCTACTATCGACTCCATGACGAAGAGGTCGACCTGAAATTGCGCGTCGATCCGAGCTATCTCCGGACGCCGGAGGCCGCACTCGACATCCCGGTCTTGGAGCGCGCGGACGGCTCGATCCTCCTAGGCGACGTCTTGCGTCCTAGCGCCGAGATCCAGCCGGGTGAACTCGCTCGCTACCAACGGCAACGCAGCCAGGCGATCGCGGCGGACATCGCGCCGGGCGCGCCGATCTCAAGTGCTCAGGTGGTGGCTTGGTTCCGCTCCCAATACCAGGATCTCCAGGCAGAGTATCCCGGTGCCAACTTGGTTTTCGGCGGCGCCTTCGAGGAAACGCAGCGTTCATTCGACAGTCTGTTGCGCGCCTTTGGGCTCGCCGTCCTGCTCATCTATCTCATCCTGGCGACCCAGTTCAAATCCTATTCCCAGCCCCTGATCATCATTTCGGCCGTCGTCTTCTCGATCATCGGAGTGGTCTTCGGCAAGGTGATCACGCAATCACTTTTCACCGTGAACAGCTTCATTGCCGTCGTTGGGGTCACCGGCGTCGTCGTCAACGACGCATTGCTCTTAATCGAATTCATCAACCGTCGCTACCGTGACGGCATGACCCGTCATGAGGCCATCCGCGCCGGAGTCGATCTGCGACTGCGCCCAATCCTCTTGACCACCCTGACCACCACGCTTGGGCTCTTACCGATGGCCATCGGGTTTCCGAATTATTCGGTGATCTGGGGCTCGATGGCATCCACCTTCGTCACTGGACTGGCCACCGCGACCCTGCTGACCCTCTTCATCGTACCCGTCATCTGGGATCTCCTGACCGAATGGCAGGAACGGCGCCAGGCGCGGCGCTTGGCGAAGGCGCCAACGCCCGCGCCCGGGTTGCGCGACCCATGATCTCGTCTTGCGAGACTCTCTTCTCATCCCCGAGCAAACAACCCAGACAGAAAGATTCAAGCCATCACCCTGATGCCTGACAAACCGCCCATGGAACCCTCAAGACCATGAATGTCAAGTGGCTTATGGGTTAGCGGCACAGGAGACCGACTGCGACCGAACCTGAATATCGACGGTGACCAGATCCTCCGTACTGGGCACATTCTCGAGCAAGATCTTCGGAGTTGAAGGTGGATCAACGCCGAGATCAAGACGCGCATAACTTGAGGTGCGCGCACTATGCCAATCACACAGCGCGGTTTGATCAGCGAGCACAACCTCGATCTCGCCCGAACCCGATTCGCCCGTCCAACCGGCGCGGCTCACCCAGCATTCGAACGAATAGTTGCCATCATCCTTCTGCTTGAGGCTCGTGAGCGGGCACTCACCCGTATCGATGTTGAGCAGAGTCGGCGCATTGGCCTGTTTCGGTGTCAGATAGATCAAACCCTCGACGGTGAGAAAGGTCTGTTCCGCATTGGGCTCACCCGGACAAGTTCCCACGCCAGAGATGCAGACATTCATCCCCAGATTGCCACTGAAGAGTGACGTCCCATCACGAGACATGGGGGCGGCGCAGGCACTGTCGGTCGGCTGTCCCGTGATCGGTGTCAGCAGGAAATGTTGATTTGCGAGGTGCGTCGCGGTGTAGGCTTGACTCGTCTCGTTCGCGGGATCGTAGCTCGCGTTGACACCGATTCCGACCGCGGTGTAGCCGGTCCCGACAGCGCGTGCCTGATAGCCGCGATATTTCCGAATCGTGCTTAAGGCACGGTGGCGACTACTCCAAAATGTCGTCGGGGCAACCGCGGGATCGCCGACACAGATGCGGTCCTTGTTCGCGGCACGCTCGAGACGCACGATGCCGATGTTCCCATACCAACCCTCTCCGACATAGCAGCTGTATTGGAGCGACCAATAAGGACCACGATCGATCGCCTCGGGCTTGAGCTGAGCTGACCACTGGGTATTAAAATCGCTCTTGTTGTCTTTAAAGATCCGCACACAGAGCGATGAATCCGAGGAGATCACCTTCAGTGACTGTAGATCGATGTCTGGGTTATTCCCGCTGACACTGTAACTCTTGTCGATGAAGACCTCACCCGAGACCCGGCTGAAGCCCTGGCCGGCGGTTGAACTCTCCATCTGCAAGACCACCGTCTCGTTGGCAACCAGTTGCACCCTGGTGCCGCGAATGCGCGTCTCGCTGCCGTCAGCGTGTTGGATGACTGACACCCCCTCCTCCGCTGCGATCAGCGGACTCACATTCGGCGGCAGACTCGCCCGCCCGGTCGGAGTCTTGATGAGACCCGGCCCGGCCAATCCGCCGCGACTGGCATTGAGCGCGCTGAAGGGATCCTCGCAGCTCATCTCACTCACTAGGGTCACGGTCTGCGCCTGAGCGCGGGCATCCTGCCAAGTCACGACTTGCCTCACCCGCAGGCGGGTGCCCACCAGGGTCCGCGTCTCCGTCCAAGTAAAGGTCGTGTTGAGGCCGGTCCAGGTCCCCGTGGTGGTGCCGTGATTCGCCAATAAGGCCGCGCAGCGATCAGTGCTGGTCTGAAAATTGGCCCGTAAGGCATCGAGGCGGCTCCCGGCGAACTGCGCGGCCTCTGAGCGCGCCTTCGAATCACCCGAACTGCCGACCAGCGCGCCCTGCAATTTGGCGATCGCGAGCAGCCCACCTGAAAGGATCACCAGGGCAATGATGGCCTCGATCAGAATCGAACCAGCGGTTTTGCCGACGCCTGTTCTGGGCATGGTCTTATCCCCCAGTGTCATGGTGTCACAACCCAATCGCGCCAGCTTCCAGACAGCACCGCGCGTGCTCCGAGTTGCGCTGCATTGCGAACCGCTTGGGGATCATAGATAAATCTCGGCGTCCCTCCCCCTTTACCCTGCCCACGAATGATCGCCGAGCCGAAGAAACGCGGGATGCCATTCACACTCAGATCACCGTCGACATAAAGCACCCCATAAAAGTTGGGATTCCCCGTGAAGGTCGCATTACCGTCAACGATCAGCACCAGCGGTCGTGTCGGGGAACCCAGATCTTTTCCAGTCGAGAGATCACCCTCGACCCAGATCACTTGTCCGCCGACTGGACCGCTGATCGCGTTGAGCTGGGCACCGCTGAGGATCTGACTCGCGATGGCCCGTTTGTATTCCTCGCGAGGAACGCCCATGAAGGCCTCGAAAAAGGCCGCTTGCGAGAGATTCGCCAACGCATAGTCGTGATCAATCACATCGGGGCCGATCACACTGGCATCGGTCGTACAGATATAGGTGTCCGTGGTGTTGTGCGTGCCACAACTGCTCGGCAAATCGGCGATGCTGCTCTGCAACACCAGGGGATCCTGGCTCAGGCTTGGATTGGCTGGATTGCGAATGAAGGTGTTCCCGGGATTGCCCGAGACCGAGAAGGCCCCAGCGGACCAAATCGTCAGATTATTGAAGAGGTTGAACACCCGTGCGGCGCCATTGAACACAACCCCAGTCCCCGAGATCATGGGGTTGGTCGGGCCAGGACCGCCCAGTGATGGCCCCGCGCGGACATCGGCGACGGCATATTGCAGCCCAGCCCGATCATCACTCCAACCGCAGGAGACGATGGTGAGTCGCCGGGTCGCGCCACCGGTTCGGTTCGCGCAGTCCGTGAGGTCGATGTTCGCGGGCGGCACAGCGGGACATATGGGTTCGGCGAACCCCAAGTCAGGATTTTGGAAACGCGCCCAATAGAGTGTCGCGGAGGCATTCTCGGCCGCCGACTCTGGGAGTGTCCCCATGAACTGACAGGTCCCGGGAACGCCACCGCCACGGATGTGCGCGAGCGCGCGCTCGAGTCCGGCCTGAGCAGCGCTGGCGGCCTGAGCCGAGCGCAGTGAATTGGCCGCCAGTCGTTGTTCCATCAAGGCGACGCGCGAGCCAAAGATCACGGCCATCGAGACGCCCACCAGCAGAATGATGGCGACGACCAGCGTTGCGATCCCCCGCTGACGCCAGCCGATCCTGTCGGGCCATCCGCGCCGCGTCATCATTCTGAAACACCTGGCCATTATCCGCCTCCCCAGCTCAGCAGCCGAGTCAGGTCACAGGGCCGTGCCGACTCATTCACAGGACGTCGATCATGCGATTGTTCTGGACCCTCACCGCCCGTTCGATCCCATTTCCAGCCCCGAGTTGAATCACGGGGTCCGTCCGGTGTACCGCCTGGACCCGAACCCGGATCGTCCGGCTCTCCACCAAACTCTGTCCTGATGCGACCGCACCCGGCTGGGCTTGGTACTCGATACAGGCGGGCGTCACGCTCGCTTCAGTGCTGACCGTCCAAGCCGCCACTCCGGTCGAAACGTTGACACAACGTGAACCAACGGTTGAAAATTGCAAATTGGTCACGTTGGTTTCATTGGGATCCGTTAGGGCCACCCACCGCGTGTCCGCGGGCGTGTCATCGGCACCGCACCCCCCGGGGTTGGTATTGCGAGCAGCACCCGTCGGGTCCACGAGCATCTCGATCACGCCCACATCCTGGAGGACGGCACGACGATAGCCGAAGACCAACTGATCGCTCGCGCCGGTATAGGTCGCGTCATAGCTGAGCAAGAGACAGGAGCCGCCCTCGAGGAGATGGATGTCGCCGAGCGTGGGGAGCGCCGGATCGGTCGAACAACCAGCCGTTCGGCTCATGAAGCAATTGCGCGGCCGAATCGCGCCGGCGGGGATGCTCACCGCATCGCGCCAATAACCGGCACGGCGAATGTCATTCGTGATGAAATCCAGCGCCACGCGCACATCCTGATTCAAGCGCGCCTGGCGAACCAGGTCGCTGTGGCCGGCGAGCACCGCGATATAGAGCGACATCAACCCAACGAGCGCGATCAAGCCGACGACCATGCCGATCATCAACTCGACGAGATTGACGCCGCCTTGATGGCCGGGTCGCGACCAGCTGCTATTCCGGTTGAGTTTCATCATGATTGACAGCGACTTCGCACGGCTGATAGACCCCGATATAGCCGCTGCCCAGTTCGGAACAGATGGCCGTTCGCCCGGTAAACCGAACGCGAATTCGGGTATGGTGTTCCCGCGCGGAGGCCAAGTTGATCGTGATGTCGTCAAGGGTGCGCAAGGTGCCGCGGACGGGGTCGAAGCGAAACTCGAGGGGCAAGTTCTCAAGCACCCGGATCGACTCGAATTGCGCCCCATTCAGCCGATCGAGCAGCTGCTCGTTGTTCCCATCGACCATGAGAACGTCGGCACGCCACGTCGCCGCCTCGTCAAGGCTCAGTCGAACGATGACCTCGCGCGCGCGTTTGATCGCCTCTGTGCGCGCGAGCTGGATCTGACTGTGGAGCGCATCGGTCGCACCAACCATGCGACGCCGATCGAGCACATCGAAGGTCGGCGTGGCCAATGAGGCCAGGATCCCCAGGATCGCAATCACGATCATGAGTTCGATCAGCGTGAAACCAGACGCTCGCTGTTGACTGAACATCGGCCGACCTCGAACAGAATCACCATGGAACCGGGCGTGCAAGCACACCAGTCGCCAGGTTCCCTCACAAGGAGACGGTCATATCCGTTCGTTTCGATCCCGCATGCGCTGCGACGCACTCCTGGCTTGATCCTCAGTCTAGGTCTGGGGGGAGCGGAACACCGTGATTCGGTTAACACATCAGGCCGAATGACCTGTTCTAGACTTGAGCAACACGGGACGCGGAGCGCCAGCCCATGTTGCAACGCCAGCGTGGAGCGATGGCGCGCGCCACCCTTCGTCAGATTGCCATCTCGGACCCGCTACCGGGTCGCGGGTGAGCGGACCAGCCCGCATCCCGGGCGAGGATTCTCAACAGACAGGTCGTTACGGAGCCTCGAAGCATGCACCCTGACACCACGAACAGGCTTGGCTTCACCCTGCTGGAGCTGATGATCACGGTGGCGATCATCGGCATTTTGGCCGCGATTGCCTATCCCAGCTATCAAAACCATGTCCTACGCGCCCAGCGCGCGGATGCCCACGAATCACTGCTACGGATTCATCTCGCCCAAGAGAAATGGCGCGCCAACCGCGTCGCCTATACCACGAACCTCAGCGCGCAACCGCCCGCGGGACTTGGCATCCCCGCCATCTCAGCCGAGGGTCATTACGCCCTCGCCATCACGAACGCCACGGCGACCGGGTTCACCGGGACCGCAACCCCCCGGGACGCTCAAGCGCGTGACACAGCCTGCAACCCGATCCAACTCATCGTCGCTCCGACCGGCGAGACGCGGGGTCCAGCCGGTTGCTGGCGTTGAATTCCGGTACAGGCTGACACCCGATTGGAGGCATCCAGGGAAGTCGCGCAGCCGATTCAGCGCGGTCGCGGTGGACGAAGCGGACTCTTTCTGAACTCAGACAGACCATAGGCCGTGTCGTGGACGTCTTGGAGGAATCCGAGTTCCTCCCAGGCATCGGGTGGCCAACCACCCGGGACCGCGAGTGCTCCGAGCGTGAGTTCCTTGAACTGTGAATCGAAGGTTTCGGGATCACCCCATGCCAGACAGAGCAAACGCAGACGGCTCGTGTAGCGTTTCTCGAGAACGGAACGCGGCGAGGGGTCGGTCAATGGCCCGTCGGTGAGACCGTGACTCGGCTCGGCAAGAGGAATGTGCGCCGATTCCCACGGGATGATCGGGTCCTCGAAATGGGCGTCCGGGCTCGCTTCCGACTTGACCTCGACCGGCGGCAAGCGCGCGGACAGAACCTCGGACGCTTGTTTGAGCATGGCGCGCGGGTGCTCGAAACCCAGGGTCAGCACGCACAATGGACCCTCCCGCAAACTATCGAGGTGACGCCATTCAACGGTGAGAACCCGAGCCCGCAATTGAATGCTGGGCAGATCCTGCGAGGCGCCACGAATCATCAGGCGCAGACTTTGGTTGATGGGCCAAGCATCACGCGTGCTGACTTGCAAACGTCCCTGTGCGACCTGCTCGAACACCCGATGCAATTCACCGGGCTCATCGACGACCAGGTCAAGCCCACGTGACAGTTCTTCTTTGTCCACCGCATCCGCTGCGGCGCCCGGGCCCTTGGAGTCGTCAAGCATCCTCAGTAGCTTCTCGAGCCGCACATGGCTGCTCGGAGACAGACTGACGAAGCGGACGCCGACCTGCGCATGGCCGTCGTCCAGTTGCTGGGCGCGCACGACATCGGCAATGAAGGTGATGCTCTTCCCCCCTGTCCAGGGAAACACCAAGCGCAACCGACCCGCCATCTGTGACACGGGGACGAAGGCAGTGAACTGCACGCCCCCCCAGGAAATATCCTGACTCACCGCCTCGATCTCCGTCTTGCCACCAGACGTGATGACCTTGATCGGAATCTGCACGCGCAGCCGTCGTTGCGCACGACGGGCCGGCGAACTCGTCGCGTGGCCGGATGGATCTTTTGGATCAGGACTCACGACATCCTCGTCTTGCCCAGGGGGGACTGGTGTTGGTCTGGCACCGGCCGGTGCGCTGAGTGGACTGGACTCAATCGCTGTCGTCTGGAACAAAGAAGAGGGATTCCGTCGTCCGATGGACGCGACCGATGTTCGTGGCTTGCTCACCGACGTCAGAGCGCAATGCACGTTGCGTCGTCATCATGGCCCGATTGAACACCAGTGCACTGGTCCGATGCAAGCTTGGCTGGAACCAGAATCCCAATCGTCTGCAAATGCTTACTGGTCGGACGCGGCCTTGACCTCGGCGCGCAAGCTGTCCACGGCGGCCAATTTGAAGTCGACGGCCATCCTCACCTGCTCATCGGTGAGCCGCGAATTCCCGCCACGCGCTGGCATCCGATCACTGCCATCGGCATTCTGGATGCCCTTCAACACACTCTCATAGAGCGATTCAACCCCCCGGCGCAGACGTCGGTCCCACTCGGCGGACTCGGTGACCGCTGGCGCTCCCGCCGCGCCAAGGAGATGGCAATTGCGGCAGGTCCCCATCCACAGCGTGCGACCGACCGCCAGGCGGTCATCCTCGAAACGGGGCATGTTGGGTGCGGCCGTGTCCTGCCCACAACCGACGACGAGGGGCAGCAGCAGGAGGCCCGCGGAGATCGAAAAGAAGACCTTGATAGGATAAAACATGGTCACTGAAGGATGAGCCGTGATGAGAGGCCAATGGTCGGTGTGGTCCAGGCGCGCAAGGGCGCTGGACCGGGTGAACGAACTCGCGCGGCGCGTTCGCCGCACGAGATCAGGCGTCAGGCTGGTGCGAGGCCCAAAAGGCATCCAGCACGCCAACCGTCTCGGACAAACGCTCCCAATGCGGCAGGCCCATGTTCGGTTCAAGGCGTTCGCGCGACCAATTCGGGTGGCTGGCCACAAAGTCGTCGAGATGCGCAAAATCGATGTAAGGATCCTGATCCGCAATCGCGAGTACCGGCAAGTCAGTCAACGTGCCATAGAGTTCCGACCGGGCCTGGGGTGTGAACAACTGCATCGACAGAAAGACCAATGGGGCATGCCGGGCACCGGGCTGATGTGCTGTCGCATAGGCATAGGCGAGTGTCTCAGGGACAGGGTCACCTACGAACGACTGCCCTAGGTAATAGCGGATACTGCGCCGCGAGGCAACGAGATTGAACAGTCCCTGGCTGAGTCCCGGGATCGTCAAAATCCTGTGGACGACGCGCCCGACTGGCGGACCGAATGGCGTGCGCGCACTGAAACCGGTTGGGGCGATGCACACCAGGGAGTTCGCCAGCATGGGCCGGGTGGACAGCGCGCGCGCGACGAATTCGCATCCGAGCGAGAGCGCGATGAGATCCGCTGGCGCTCCGACGACCCGCTCGAGAAAGGCGACCAGGGTCCGCGCATAGAATTCGGGTGTGTAGCCCTGCGCGCGACGCTCCGAATGGCCAAATCCTGGCAAATCCAGACTGTAGACGGGGCGGCTACCACGATACTGTTCGAACAGCGGCTTGACCTCGAAGCTGCTCGGTGCCGCATTCACACTGTGCACGAGCACCAGCGGTCGCCCTGGCGCAGCGGTGTCGGCATAGTAGGCAACCCGCCAACCCTCGTCGTTCAGGAACTCTTCGCGGGGCGCATCCATCGCCTCACCCAGCAATCCGGACGCGTCGGCGGAACCGCTGGTGACGGCCTGCGTCAGCATCCTGGCATCGCGTGACGATCGGCTGCGCCGGGGTTCATCACTGGGCTCCCCGAGCGTCGCATCGAGATCGGGCGTCGTCATGGACATCTCCTCATTTCATCGATCGCTATCGATCGCTTGTGTTTCGACCAGAACCACTGAACACACCAACTAAGGATGAGCCGCGTGTCCGGCTTGAGCAAGTCGTTTCACGTCATATCAGCCAGGGTCGCAGACCCACGCAGACCCAGGTGAGCCGTTCAAGGACATCCGGCCTCGATCTTGCATGAGATTTTCGTGCCTGTCCAATGGCACCCAACTCCATCCCCACTGGTCTGCATCAGCAGGTCTCCACACACCCTCATGCTGATCGATTTCACAACTGACACCATGAACCCGCAACCCCAACCGACTGATCTCGACCGCTATCGCTCCTTTCTTGGCCTCGACTGCGCCGGACGCGCCGAGCGTTTCGTCAAGGCACTGCGCGTCTTCATGCACGACGCCGATCATGATGACCCCTTCTGGTCCTATCTGGTGGCCAAGCTCGACGGCGAATCGGGACCGACACACGATCCGCTTTACCACATCCATTGTCATCTCAACGACATTCGCGACCTGCTCGACCGTCTCGACGAACCGCAATTGAGCGCCGAGCTCGATGTCCTAGAAACCGAGTGCTGCTGATCCGACACCGCGTCCCCTCTTCGACTCCTGCAAACTGACCGCGAGCACGCGGGAGAGGCTTGCGCTGAGTCCCGCGCGCATCGCCGTGGCAGCGAAAACTCGCTTGGCGCTCGCTATACTTGCGCGCATCCTTGTCACTCCCCCAGGATCCAGCCATGCCTCAGTACCGCTCTCGCACCACGACCCACGGACGCAACATGGCCGGCGCGCGCGCGCTCTGGCGTGCCACCGGCATGACGGACGGTGACTTCGAGAAACCCATCATCGCAGTCGTGAACTCCTTTACCCAATTCGTCCCGGGCCATGTGCACCTGCAGGATCTCGGCCAATTGGTGGCGCGCGAGATCGAAGCCGCGGGCGGGGTCGCCAAGGAATTCAACACCATTGCCGTCGATGATGGCATCGCGATGGGACACGGCGGCATGCTCTACTCCCTGCCCTCGCGCGAGTTGATCGCCGACTCGGTCGAATACATGGCCAATGCGCACTGCGCGGACGCGCTCGTCTGTATCTCCAACTGCGACAAGATCACGCCCGGCATGTTGATGGCCGCGCTGCGACTCAATATCCCCGCGATCTTCGTCTCCGGCGGGCCAATGGAGGCGGGTAAGGTGCGACTCGCGGTCAAGGGCGACGTCAAACTCGATCTCGTCGATGCCATGGTTGCGGCGGCCGATCCGCATGAAACCGACGAAGACGTGGCGGCGATCGAGCGCTCGGCATGCCCGACCTGCGGTTCCTGCTCGGGGATGTTTACGGCCAACTCGATGAATTGCTTGACCGAGGCACTCGGCCTGAGCCTGCCCGGCAATGGCTCGTTGCTGGCGACCCATGCCGGGCGCAAGGATCTCTTCCTGGAGGCGGGCCGTCTGATCGTCTCCTTGGCGAAACGCTATTACGAGCAGGACGATGCCAGCGTGCTCCCGCGCGCGATCGCCAGTTTCGAGGCGTTCGAGAATGCCATGAGTCTCGACATCGCAATGGGCGGCTCGACCAACACCGTGCTGCATCTGCTCGCGGCGGCCCACGAGGCCGGGGTTCCCTTTAAGATGGCGGACATCGATCGGTTGAGCCGGCGTGTGCCCAACCTCTGCAAGGTCGCGCCCTCGACCCAGACCTACCACATGGAGGACGTGCATCGCGCTGGCGGCGTGATCGGGATCCTTGCCGAGTTGGACCGTGCCGGTCTCCTGCATCGTGACGTCCCGACCGTGCACAGCCAAACCCTAGCCGCGGCGCTGCAGCGCTGGGATGTGCGCACGAGCAGCGACGAGACGGCGCATCGCCGCTATCTGGCGGGACCCGGAGGGATCCCCACCCAGGTCGCCTTCAGCCAGGATTGCCACTGGCCCGATTTGGATCTCGATCGTGCCACGGGTTGCATTCGTGATCTCGAGCACGCCTACAGTCACGACGGCGGTCTCGCCATCCTGTTCGGCAATCTGGCCGAGGAGGGTTGCATCGTCAAGACCGCGGGCATCGACGTCAGCATGTTCGAGGCCGAGGCACTGCGCTATACCACCAGCGTTCCGACCTCGGTCATCCGCGCCTTCCGCGGCCCGGCACGGGTGTTTGAAAGCCAAGAGGACGCCGTGACCGCGATCCTGACCGATCAAGTCAAGTCCGGGGATGTCGTCGTCATTCGCTACGAGGGACCCAAAGGAGGTCCCGGAATGCAGGAGATGCTCTATCCCACTAGCTATCTAAAATCAAAAGGACTCGGGAAAGACTGCGCCCTCATCACCGATGGCCGCTTCTCGGGGGGCACCTCCGGTCTTTCCATCGGCCATGTCTCACCGGAGGCCGCCGAGGGGGGGTTGATCGCCCTGGTCGAAGACGGCGACCTGATCGAGATCGAGATCAGCTCACGCCGCATCCACCTCGCAGTGCCCGAGGCGGTCCTCGCCGAGCGGCGCGCGGCCATGCACGCGCGCGGAGCGGCCGCCTGGACGCCGCGCGCGCGTCAGCGTCAGGTCTCAACGGCGCTGCGGGCCTATGCCCTGCTCACCACCAGCGCCGCCCATGGCGCCGTGCGCGATCTCTCACAACTCGAACAGCGTGGCGCTTGAGGGCGCTGGCCCAGGCTGTGAGCTGGAGGCAACGAAGCCATGTTGATCATCTTCGAGGTCGCAGCGATCATCGCGTTCGCCGTCTCCGGACTCATCGAGTCGGTGCGCAAACGCATGGATATCGTTGGGATCTTCACCGTCGCCTTCGTCACCGCGTTCGGAGGCGGAACCTTGCGGGATCTCCTGCTCGATCGCAGACCCTTTTTCTGGGTGCAACATCAGGAATACGTCTGGCTCGTGCTGGCACTTGCCCTGATTGGCCCGCTGCTGCTGCGGGTGCTCCAGCACCGCTTGGTCGATCGCACCATGACCGTCACCGATGCGCTCGGTCTGGGGCTCTTCACCGTCTCAGGCGCCTCCTTCGCCATGGCCGCCGAAATGCCGATCATCGTCGTCGCCATGATGGGCGTGATCACCGGCGTCTTCGGTGGGGTGTTGCGCGACGTCCTGTGCAACGAGATCCCGCTGGTCTTTCATGACCATCGCCCCTACGCGCTCTGCGCGGCATTCGGCAGCGCCGTCTTCATCGGACTCCATGCCTTGGCCCTTGAGCCCTGGATCGTGCTCACGGGCGGTGCCGCCACGGCAACCGGCTTGCGGCTCCTCGCGTTGGCGCTCGACTGGCGGATTCCACCCTGGCCGAAAGACTCAGGCTTGCTATGAGGGCGTGCTGGCGAACTGAATCGGCACGCGCGCGCGCTCCCCAGCACACCAGGTGGTGGGCGTTCACGATGATCTGGGCCGCATTCCTGCTCGCGACCCAGAGCCATGCGCAGGGTTGGACGTCCCCCACACCCTGGACCGCGCCCCTGGAGGATGCGGATCTCGTCTATGCCAACCGCACCGCGGTCAAGACCACGGATGGTCGGCAGGTCAGCCTACACCTGCTGCTCTTCCACTCGCGCTCCTATCGCCTGGCAGTCATCGACCTCGGCGATGGCCCACAGCCAAGGTACGCGACACTTCCGGATGCCTTTCGGTCCGCGGGACTCGTCGCCGGCGTGAACGGCGGTTTCTTTCATCCGAATTGGCGCCCGGCTGGCCTCATGATCGCGGATGGCAGACGCATCAACCGACTCGAGACCGCGAAACTCTTGAGCGGCGTGCTCTACAGCGATGCCGAAGGCAACCATCTCGTTCGCCGCGCACGCTTCCGGGATCATCCCGGGATCACCGCCCTGCTCCAGACCGGTCCCTATTTGGTCGAGGCCGGGCAAGCCGTGCGGGGGCTCTCCACGAGCAACCCAGCCCGACGGACCTTCGTCGCCACCGATTGGCGGGGCCACTGGGCCCTCGGAGTCACGGTCAATCCCCTGACACTCGCGGACTTGGCGCAGCTCCTCGCATCACCCGAGGCCCTCGTTCCCTGGCCCATCGATCGGGCCATCAATCTCGACGGCGGCTCCTCGAGCGGATTCTATTTCGATCCCGGTTCCGGTCGCTCCGCAATCAACGTCCAGCCCTGGAAACGGGTTCGGAACCTGATTGGCATCAAGCCGCGCTGAAAGCAGGATCCCAAGCCGAAGTCATCGCGAGTTCCCCCAGAAACCGCTACCATGTGGGCTGACCTAATCGGCTTTCAGGGATGTGGTCGCGTCGCCTGCTGATGGGTCCGCCGACATGGCTCGGTCTGCAACGGTCGTGCTCATGCCCCACCACAACGCGCACCTTGTCGAGGCCTTGAGCATGAAACCCGAACGGATCTACCGCATCACCTTTGCCAGCCGCGGGCAGATCTACGAACTCTACGCACGACAGATCGATGCGAGCAGTCTGTTCGGATTCGTCGAGGTTGCCGACATCATCTTCGGCGAACGCTCGGAGATTCTCGTTGACCCCTCGGAAGAAAAACTCAAGGCCGAATTTGGGGACGTGAAGCGAACCTTTATCCCGATGCATGCCGTGATGCGCATCGACGAGGTTGCGAAAGAGGGCCAGAACCGCATCCTGGGAAAGGGCGAGACCGGGACCGTCACGCCCTTTCCCCTCCCGCCGCAGCCCCGCGGGCATGACAGAGCCTGAGAATCGACTTAGTCGTTGCAGCCTGACGGATCCATGAACGGCCTCTGCATCAGTGGATCGATCAAGCCGTCATGAAGCGCCAGCAGCGGAGTTGGAGGCTGGCTTAGACATTGAAGCGAAAGTGGATGACGTCACCGTCCCGAACCTGATAGTCCTTACCCTCGGAGCGGAGCTTGCCGGCTTCTTTCGCGCCTTGCTCACCCTTGAAGGCCACGAAATCATCGTAAGCGATCACCTCTGCACGGATGAAACCACGCTCGAAGTCCGTATGAATCACCGCCGCCGCTTGCGGGGCGCGAACACCGGCCGGAATGGTCCAGGCGCGCACCTCCTTCGGTCCGGCCGTGAAATAGGTTTCGAGTCCGAGCAAACGGTAGCCCGCGCGCACGACCCGATTCAGCCCCGGCTCGCTCAGCCCCAGTTCGGCGAGAAACTCATCGCGGTCCGCCTCATCGAGATTGACGATCTCGGCCTCGATCGCCGCGCAGACCGAGATCACCTCGGCGCCTTCCGCCGCGGCGAAATCGCTGACACGGTTCAAAAGGGCGTTGTCCGCGAACCCATCGTCGGCGACATTCGCGATATAGAGCGTCGGTTTCGCGGTCAAGAGAAAGAGATCACGCAACTCTCGCAATGCCTCCTCGCTGAGTCCCATCGCGCGCACCGGCTGGCCGAGATTCAGGTGCGCGCGGACCTGCTCGAGCAGATCCTTGCGTGCCAGGATCTTCTTGTCGCCGGTCTTCGCCATCCGCTCGGCGCGATCGAGCGCCTTGGTCACCGAGTCGAGATCGGCCAAGGCCAGTTCGGTATTGATGACCTCGATATCGCTGAGCGGATCGACGCGACCGGCGACATGGACCACGTCATCATCCTCGAAACAGCGCACGACGTGTGCGATGGCATCCGTTTCCCGAATGTTGGCGAGGAACTTGTTTCCGAGCCCCTCGCCCTGCGAGGCCCCAGCCACCAGACCGGCGATATCGACGAATTGCATCATCGTCGGGATGACCTTCTGGGGTCTCACGATCCCCGCAATCACATCGAGACGCTCATCCGGTAGCGGGACGACCCCCACATTGGGGTCGATGGTACAGAAGGGATAATTCTCAGCCGCGCTCCCCGCTTTGGTCAACGCATTGAACAGAGTTGATTTTCCGACGTTCGGCAACCCCACGATCCCGCATTTGAAGCCCATGCCCATCCCCTGCTGAAAAAGCAGACCAGTCTACAGGAGCCGGCTCCCGCGACGCCAGATCAGGACGCGGTCTGTTTTGGCATCCTCACACTGGTCTCGGCACCAGAGGCCATCTGTAGTGCAGGTCCGAGAGTGCGCCGCAGGCATGGTGCGAGGCGTCAGCCGCCGGCGCACCATGCGCGGCGTTCGGCGTGGTGGACAACCCCAATCACACTTAATTCGTTGCCCGCTGCAGTTGGATGTCAACGCTCTCGCCGCCGGAGGGGAACACCGGACCCAATCGCGCGGCCTCGAAATTCGGCGCCCGCACAATCAGGTCACGTGCTTCGGCACCCAGCTCGGAGAAGACAAACTGGCCCGCGCGGTCAGTCGTCGTGCGCCGCAGCGACTCATGAACCACACCGCCATCTCGCCGCACCCAAGACATGGTCACATCCGCACCGGAAACCGGAGCGCCAGCTTCATCCACGACCCTCCCGCGCAGATCCGCACCCCCAAGATCTAACACCGTCCGCACATCCAGAATCTCCCCATTCGTGATGGTGAGCCCACTGGTCACGAAGCGTGGGAAGGACTGACTCTGGATCCGCAACTTCCCTTCCGGAACCGCGGGGACCACAAAAAGACCCTGGTCGTCGCTGGTCACCGTCAGCGTCTCCCCGGGCGCCCCATCACTATTGACCAGCAAGGTGAAATTCGTCACCGGTTGGCCGTCACTATCGAGCATCTGACCATGGACCACGCCCGCGCCAACCTGGGTGAGGACGATGTCCTGATCGCTGACCCCCGCGGAGGTGATACGGAATCTCAGATCCTGATAGCCCGAATGGACCCCATCGGCAGGCACCGACAACACATAGGACCCTTCCTGGCGAATCTCGTCGATGACAAAGCGACCATCAGCCCCGGTGGTCGCGCGATACTTGGTGTTGCCTTGACTCAGATAGACGGTTTTACCTCGTAACCCTCGTCCGGTCTCGTCACGCACCATCCCGGCAACCCGGATCGAACCGGTCGCGCTGTCCATTTGGACCGTCACCGCCACCATGTCGTGATCGGTGCGCAGTGCCGGATCGACGCTCACCCGCGTCTCTTCGTAGCCTTCCCGTGTCAACTTCAGGCTCAATGGCCGATGATTGTGCACCTGCGTCGAGAACGCGAAGGTGCCATCGGCAGCGCTCATGGCCTCAACGTCTTGACCGGAAATCGACACCGCCACACCGCCTAGCGGCACCCCCTCCCGGGTGGCCACATAGCCGTCGACCCATAGAGCAACCTCCTGCCCCAGAACCAATCGAACGTCCTGTGAGCCCGAGCGCACCACCACAACCGTTTCAGTGGGCACGGACGCGGGGCCCTGAGCGGTTAATTGATAGTCGCCCGCAGCCAACCCCGTGATGACAAACCGACCATTGCTGCCAGACCGCGCGCGCCCGTCCGAGCGAGCGATCGAGGTCGAGGGCGCGCCAAAGGGATCGGCATCAAACAGTCTCACCGAAGTCGCCGTCACGGCCGCACCCACCACCGGGGTGCCGTCGGTCAGCATCACTTGACCCTGAATGCGCTCCTGCCCGGTCACCCGCTCGTCATCGCCGTCTGGAGTGCCCTGCGCGGCGCTCTGATTCATTCCCCGAGCGGCGGAACCACCCGAGTCGTTATCGCGCACACCGGCCGGTTCGACGCTGAACGCACCGGCTGTGCCGGAGCCCGCGTCGCGCACCACCGCACCCTCGGCTGCTGGCGCGTCACCAGAGTCCGGTGCCGCATCCTGCTCCGCCATTGATCCGATCTCAGCCCCACTGGGGTCCAGGGTCGCCGCTCGTCCCGTCGCATCCCCCGCCATCGGGTCAGAATCGGCGGCACCGGCATCCACTGACGAATCCCCCACGGCCAGAGCAGCCACACCGGAGGGATCATCGGCCGCGGGGCGAGAACCGTCGTGCTCGGCACTGCGCTCACTCAGGGCGGACCCGTCCGGCAACGCACCGCCCTGCGTCCACCACCAATACCCGCCAGCGACCGCCACCACAACGATGAGAACAGCAATCGCAACCACAGAACCTGTACGCATCGACATCATGAAACCTCAGATTGATCAACCTCACACTGACAAGATGACTCAGGATACCAGGGACCGCGATCAGGATCGAAAGTGCCGCCAGCCCCACCTGCGCTGACGCGGCGATGCCATCAAAGGGCCAAGCCGGTATCGGGGGAGAACGTCTCAGGACAGAGGCTGCGGCCGGCTCGCAGGCTTGCTCGGGTCGAAACAGCCTGGACATCACCCGGACTGGGATGCTGATGTGGAGGGTGTGCGCGGGCGGCGGGCAATCCGCCCGCAGCATGCCGCCGAGTCACCACCCACACCGCGCAATCAGTGCGTGCGCACCGCCACGCTGGTCGCCCCGACCGTCATCCCGTCCGCACGGAAGCGCAGGAACAGTCGGTGGCGCGCCGGATCAAAGGGCACCTCAGAACCCATGCCTGTCACCACCACGGTATAGGTCTGGATCTGACGCGACGCCACCGTCCGCCTCAGGGTCGTGCCGCACTCGAGGAAGCGCCCACCCGCATCGGTCTCGCAGACCTGCAGCTGCAGCGGCAAGCCAACACCGCCATCATCCGCGGTGATCTGAACCGTCCCCGCACGCCCGATGTTGATCGCCGCCGCGGCAAAGGCATGCGTGTCGGTCGGTGTCGACAGGTGCACCACCCCATCGCCACTCGACGCCACCCCAATCGCCAACATGTCCAGCGGCTCCTCGGTCGTCGCCGTCAGCAACAGGGTATTCAGCCCCCGTTGCGTCACGGCCGGCGCCGTGTTGACACACTCAAACACCAACGCCAGATCCTGGTCCGCAATGGGCGTGCGCGGAGTCACAGCGAAGTAGAATCCCTGAGTCGCCCCCGGCGCGATGTTCACCGGCGTGTTCACCGCCCCCACCAATTCGTTCGCCGCGTTGGTGGTCTGATACAAGAAGTCCGCATTCACCCCAGGCAACGCCAACGTACAGCCCCGCGCCGTCTCGATACCGTCATTGATGACACTCGCGAAGGCCGTCGCCGGCTGATACACCGCCACCGCCCGTGCCGAGGGTAAGACCGCTGCATGGAGTTGGGTGGTGCCCGCACCCTGCGGACCAGGAACCGTCACACGATCGATCGCGGACTCGACCACCGCGCCCAGACTCAGCGCCGTCGCCTTCGCCACATTGGTAACCTGACCGGCGGCCAGGTCGGCCTGCGTGACCTCATAGACGGCCGTGCAGGTCGTACTCCCACCCACTGCCAAGCTGGCCACCGGACAGCTCACCGGCGTCTTGTCGTCCACCACAGCCAAGGTGTGCACGTTCAGACGTCCGATGTTGGTCACCTGGTAGGTGTAGTGAATCCGATCGCCCACCGCCGTGAAGCCGGACTCCAGCGCGCGCTTCTCCAACGCCAACCCCGGCTCCTCGCCAAAGTAGTGACTCGGATCGCTGTCGCTCACGCGCTCTCCGAGCGCAACACCAGCTGCATCAACCGGCTGTGCCGTCACCGTGCCCAGGTTGCGGTACTGACCCGCCACCGCGATGCCATTGCGACGACAGGTCACACTCGCCCCCGTCTCCAGGCGCGGTATCCGACAGATCTCACCCTCCTGATCGTCGTTCACTACCAGGTCCACCAGCGCCAGGGCACCACTGTTGGTCACCACATAACTCCAGTGAACGGGGCCACCGACCGCCTTCGTCGGTCCCGGCGCCACATCCGCATCCTCGCCGTTGGTGAGTGTTTCCAACGTCACGGTGTGAGCCGCACCCTGCGGACCAGGAACCGTCACACGATCGATCGCGGACTCGACCACCGCACCCAGACTCAGCGCCGTCGCCTTCGCCACATTGGTGACCTGACCGGCGGCCAGGTCGGCCTGCGTGACCTCATAGACGGCCGTGCAAGTCGTACTCCCGCCCACTGCCAAGCTGGCCACCGGACAGCTCACCGCCGTCTTGTCGTCTTCAACGGCCAAGGTGTGCACGTTCAGACGTCCGATGTTGGTCACCTGGTAGGTGTAGTGAATCCGATCGCCCACCGCCGTGAAGCCGGACTCCAGCGCGCGCTTCTCCAGCGCCAATCCCGGCTCCTCGCCAAAGTAGTGACTCGGATCGCTGTCGCTCACGCGCTCTCCGAGCGCAACACCAGCTGCATCAACCGGCTGTGCCGTCACCGTGCCCAGGTTGCGGTACTGACCCGCCACCGCGATGCCATTGCGACGACAGGTCACACTCGCCCCCGTCTCCAGGCGCGGTATCCGACAGATCTCACCCTCCTGATCGTCGTTCACCACCAGGTCCACCAGCGCCAGGGCACCACTGTTGGTCACCACATAACGCCAGTGCACCGGACCACCGATCGCCTTCGTCGGTCCCGGCGCCACATCCGCATCCTCATGATTGGTGGACTTCTCGAGCTGGACCGAGGCGCCAGGACCAGCGCTCACGGTGATCGTCGCCGTGTCGGTGTCACTGACGGTCTGACCGTCGTGACGACCACTCGCGGTAGCGGTGTTCGCCACAGTCCCCGCCGTGACATCCGCTGCGGTGATCACATAGGTCGCCGTCGCGGTGCCGGTCGCACCCGGCTGCAAGGTCGACGGACTGACCGCCAGGTCACTGATCCCGAGCTTGGCATCCTCGATCACCACATTCGTCAGCGGCACGTTGCCGGTGTTGGTCACCGTGAAGGTGTAGGTGATCTGCTCACCCGCCGCACGGTAGGTGCTCGGACTGGCGCTCTTCTCGAGCTCTAGCGCCGGCGCCGGCGGCGGACCGGTCACGGTGATCGTCGCCGTGTCGGTGTCGCGCACCGTCGCCCCATTGTGACGGCCGCTCGCGGTAGCGGTGTTCGCCACAGTCCCCGCCGTGACATCCGCCTCGGTGATCACATAAGTTGCCGTCGCGGTGCCGGTCGCACCCGGCTGCAAGGTCGACGGACTGACCGCCAGGTCACTGATCCCGAGCTTGGCATCACGAATGCGCACGTCACTGAGCGCCACATTCCCGGTGTTGGTCACCGTGAAGGTGTAGGTGATCTCATCACCCGCCGCACCGTAGGTGCTCGGACTGGCACTCTTCTCGAGCTCCAGCGCTGGCGCCGGCACCGGACCCGTCACGGTAATCGTCGCCGTGTCGGTGTCACTGACGGTCTGACCGTCGTGACGGCCGCTCGCGGTAGCGGTGTTCGCCACAGTCCCCGCCGTGACATCCGCTGCGGTGATCACATAGGTCGCCGTCGCGGTGCCGGTCGCACCCGGTTGCAAGGTCGACGGACTGACCGCTAGGTCGCTGATCCCGAGCTTGGCATCACGGATGCGCACGTCACTGAGCGCCACATTCCCGGTGTTGGTCACCGTAAAGGTGTAGGTGATCTCATCACCCGCCGCACGATAGGTGCTCGGACTGGCACTCTTCTCGAGCTCCAGCGCCGGCGCCGGGG
>NZ_NRSD01000012.1 GCF_016583985.1 Thiocapsa imhoffii
TGGTGGCAGCGGGCGCGGGCGGGGCCGCGGCTGATGAGGTGTCGTCGTTTAGCGGCTTTGGAATCGATCATGATCTACCCGATGAGCATCCTGAATCCGAGCTGTTGGGGGATGCCTCTGAGTTCAGCTCGCTGGCCCATTTCGATGCGGAGACCGACGATGCCGATGTGCTGGCGGAGGCTGACATCTATCTCGCCTATGGTCGCTACAAGGAGGCCGAACAGCTGCTTCAGCGCGAGATCAAGCGTGCGCCCGATCGTCTCGACGCGCAATTCAAGCTCGCCGAGGTGTTCGCCGGGGCGAAGGATCTCGAAGGCGTCAAGCAGACCCGTGAACAGTTGCGTGCGGCCGGTGCCGAGCAAGCGGACCCCGAGGCTTGGCTGAATCTAAACGAAATGCTGGAGGTGCTTGAGCGCGGCGGCAACTGGGACCCGGTCTCGAGCACCCCGGTCACCGAGCCGAGTGAGGCACTGCCGCGTGACCAGGCCGAGGAGACCCTCGATCTCGATGCCTTGTGGGGGAACGAGGACGCATTATTGGCGGACCCGCTCGAGGCGCAGGCGCCGTGGTCGCCGGATGCCGAGGAGGAGGAACTCGCTTGGCCGGTGGATGCCGATGAACCCAAACAGGCCGTGCCTGACCCGAGTTCCGCTGTGACGTCCGATGAGCCAAGCCTGCCGCTCCTCTTGGGGGAATCGGCCTTGGATGAGGTGTCGCAGTCCGACCCCGAGCGGCCGGTGTCGGGTGGTGAGAGGAACCGGGGCGGAGCGAGCCAGACCGGACCGGACGCTCTGAATGACCTCGCCGAGGGCCTTGATCTCTCCGCGTTGTTCGCTGACTCGGATCCAGCCACCGCCGAGGATGTGCTGCCTGGGACCTTGTCTGGGGCGGCGGCGCACGGGCTGGATGAGTCCAACTCGGTCGGTGTCCTTACGCTGGACGACTTGGGTGGGGATCTGGAGCTGTCCGAATGGCTGAATGAGCCGATGTCAACTCCGCGGCAGGATCAAGACGATGGCATGACGCCGCGACCGGAGCAGGCGCAAACCGAGGCGATGAGGTTACCGGCTTCGCTCGATCTCGAACTGCCAGCCTTGCCGGATGTTCCGGACGTGCTGCCTGACCCGCGCTCGGAATGGTCCACTGACCCATCCACCCAGCACGCAGAGACCCGCGCCGCTCCAATCGATCCGCCGCGCTCATCCGAGCGCGCGTCGTCTCCGGTGTCCTCGCCGAGAGACAGTCTGGACGAGCAGATCGAGATGTTGGAACAACTCGGGGGGTTATCGCTTGAGGAACTCGACGTGCCCCCCGCGCCGGACCTTTCCGAGAGCGTGGAACTGCCGGAGGGTTGGGAGTTTTCGGGGGATGTGTCCGACGCCGAACCGCGTGACGAGGCGCGCACGGGAACCGATGAACCACCGCCCGAGCCAGAGCCTGCGGTGGGACCGCGGGCGGATCGCATGCGGCAGGCGGCAGAGGTCGACTTGCTACTTGCGGATACGGAGCCCGTCGATGCCGAACAGGCCGCCCGTGATCTGGCGGCCCTCGACGCCATCAGCTCAGAGGCGCGGTGGTCGCTCGACGGCGAGTTATGGGACGAGAACGCCACCAAGATCGACTTGGCCCGCGCCTACATTGAGATGGATGATCCCGAGGCGGCACGTGAGGTGCTTGCCGAGGTCATCGCGGATGGACGCGAGGAGCAGCGCGCACTGGCCGATGAACTTTTGAGGACGCTCAGCTGAAGCGCGCATCACACCCCACTCAGGACCCTTCGCCGGTTGCGGCGGCCGCTGTGCTGAAGGACGGTGCTGCCTCGCCGCGGCGCATCGCGCTGGGCGTCGAATACGACGGGACCGACTTCCTGGGTTGGCAGGCCCAACGCCACGGTGTGCGCAGCGTGCAGGAGACCTTGGAGGCGTCGATCGCGCGCGTGGCCGATCACCCGGTACGGGTACAGTGTGCCGGGCGCACCGATGCGGGCGTCCACGCACTCGAACAGGTGGTGCATTTCGATACCTCGGCGTGCCGCACCGCGCGCTCCTGGGTCCTGGGGACCAACGTGACGCTGCCGCCCGATGTGTCCGTCCGCTGGGCCTGCGAGACCGCGCCGGCCTTTCATGCCCGCTTCAGCGCCTTGTCCCGACACTATCGGTATCGCATCCTGGTGCGCGCGACGCGCTCGGCACTGGATCGACACCGGGCACTCTGGACCCATCGCCCTTTGGATGCGGCCCGGATGGCGGAGGCGGGGCGGGCCCTGGTCGGGCTCCACGACTTCTCGAGTTTCCGCGCGGTGGCCTGCCAGGCCAAGAGCCCACGGCGGCATCTCTATTATCTCGCGGTCGAGGAGCTGGGTGACGTGATCGAGATTCGGGTTGGGGCGAACGGTTTTTTGCACCATATGGTTCGCAATATCGTGGGTGTACTGATGGCAATCGGGCGTGGTGAGGCGCCGGTCGAATGGACGCGCGAGCTGCTCGCGGCGCGTGATCGGCGACGCGCTGGGGTGACTGCGCCACCACAAGGTCTGTATTTTGCCCGTGTGGATTATCCCGTCGAGTACCCATTACCGCGTGACGGGGCGATGGAGCTCCCGGGGACAACGGCCCCAGACGGTTCGGAGAGCAGGGTGGTGTCATGAGTAAGGTCCGCTGGAGTCGCCAACCATGAGAACCCGCGTTAAGATCTGCGGGCTCACGCGCCACGAGGATGTCGCCGCCGCGGTCGCCGCCGGTGTCGATGCGATTGGTTTCGTCTTTCATGAGCCAAGCCCACGCGCGGTGACACCCGAGCAGGCGCGCGCGCTCTGCGACGTTGTACCGCCGTTCGTCACCGCGGTCGGCCTCTTCGTCGATGCCGATGCCGCGCGTATCCGCCATATTCTTGAGCGCGTGCCGCTTGAGCTGTTGCAGTTTCACGGCGATGAAGCACCGGACTTCTGTGCCGCCTTCGCGCGTCGCTGGATCAAGGCCGTGCGGATGCGCCCACAGACGGATCCGCGTGCCGAGCGCCTCCGGTATCGGGACGCGGCAGGGTTGCTCCTCGACACCTATGACCCGGCGCGCGCGGGCGGCACCGGGCGCCGTTTCGATTGGGATCGTATCCCCGCCGAGATGGCGTCGTCGATCATCCTGGCCGGCGGTCTCGACGCCACCTCGGTCGGCGATGCGATTCGCCAGGTGCGCCCCTTCGGGGTGGATGTCAGCGGAGGTGTCGAGGCGGCGAAAGGGGTCAAGGACCACGATCAGATTCATACATTCATGCAGAGGGTGACGGATGTCGACAACTGCCGATGATCGCGAGCGCGGCGTGATGCGCGACTCCTCAACGGGCGTGCCCTATGATTGGCCGGATGCGGGCGGGCACTTTGGCCCCTACGGTGGGATGTTCGTCCCCGAGACCCTGATGCATCCACTCGAGGAACTGCGTCTCGCCTACATGCAGCATATGGCCGACCCACGGTTTCTCGCTGAGTTGGATGCCGATCTGCGCGACTATGTGGGGCGTCCATCGCCGCTCTATCACGCCGAGCGCTGGAGTCGCGAACTCGGGGGGGCACAGATCTATCTCAAGCGCGAGGATCTGAATCACACCGGTGCGCACAAGGTCAACAACACCATCGGACAGGCCCTGCTGGCGCGCCGCATGGGCAAGACCCGCATCATCGCCGAGACCGGTGCGGGTCAGCATGGGGTGGCGAGTGCGACGGTGGCGGCGCGACTGGGTCTGCAGTGCGTTGTCTACATGGGCGAGGTCGATGTGGCGCGCCAGAAGTCGAATGTCTACCGCATGCGATTGCTGGGGGCGGACGTCGTCGCGGTGTCCTCCGGTTCGCGCACCCTCAAGGATGCTCTGAACGAAGCGATGCGCGATTGGGTGACGAACGTTGATGACACCTTCTATATCATCGGCACCGTCGCGGGCCCGCATCCTTACCCGACGATGGTGCGCGATTTCCAGGCGGTGATCGGGCGCGAGGCGCGCGTCCAGATGCTCGAGCGCACCGGCCGGCTTCCGGATGCGCTGGTGGCCTGTGTCGGCGGGGGCTCGAACGCGATCGGTCTCTTCCATCCCTTCATCGCCGACGCGCAGGTGGCCATTCATGGGGTGGAGGCAGCGGGCGCCGGTTTGCACACCGGGCGGCATGCCGCCCCCTTGTGCGCCGGGCGGCCGGGCGTGCTGCATGGCAACCGCACCTACCTCATGGAGGATCATCACGGACAGATCATCGAGACGCACTCGATCTCAGCCGGGTTGGACTATCCCGGGGTCGGACCGGAACATGCTTGGTTGAAGGACAGCGGGCGTGCTCACTATCATGCGGTGACCGATGACGAGGCCTTGCGCGCCTTTCATCATCTCACCCGCACCGAAGGGATCATTCCAGCGCTTGAGACCAGTCATGCGCTGGCCTTCGTGAACCAGCTCGCGCCCACCATGGGTCGGGATCAAACCATCATCGTGAACCTGTCAGGACGCGGAGACAAAGACATGCACACGGTTGCCAGCCACGACGGGCAGCAGCAATGAGTCGGATCGCCGCGCGTTTCGAAACGCTGCGCGAGCAGGGACGTACCGCGCTTATCCCCTTCGTCACGGCCGGTGACCCTGCGCCCGAGGTGACGGTGCCACTGATGCATGCGATGGTCGCCGCGGGCGCGGATCTGATCGAACTCGGGGTGCCCTTCTCGGATCCGATTGCCGATGGTCCGGTGATCCAGCGAGCCACCGAGCGTGCGCTCGCCCTGGGCGTCTCGCTCGACGATGTGCTGGAGATGGTGCGCCGTTTCCGCCTCGAGGATCAGGCAACGCCGGTGATCCTGATGGGCTATCTCAACCCGATCGAGGTGATGGGCTACACGGATTTCGCGCACGCCGCGCACGCGGTTGGTCTCGACGGCGCACTCATTGTCGATGTGCCTCCGGAGGAGGGACACGACCTGGTCGCGGCCCTGAAATCCCAAGGGCTTGATCTCGTCTACCTCCTGGCGCCCACCTCGACCGCGGCGCGCATCAGCCGCATCGGCGCGGTGGCGACGGGGTTTGTCTACTATGTCTCGGTCAAGGGCGTCACGGGTTCGGGGCAGCTCGATACCGCTGCCGTGGCCGAGCAGGTTGCGATCATCAAATCACTCGTGTCGTTGCCGGTGGGTGTCGGGTTCGGGATCGGCAGTCCGGAGGCCGCCGCGCAGGTTGCCAAGGTTGCCGATGCCGTGATCGTGGGCAGTGCGATCGTGCGCCGGATCGAGGCCATGGCCGCGACACCCGAGCACATTCCAGGCGCGATTGCCACCTTCCTAGGGAGTTTGCGCCACGCCATCGATGAGGTCGATGCCCATGTCACCTAAGCCGCCGACCCGTATCCAGCAGGCCTTGCCGCAACTCGATGATCCGCAACCGCGTAGCGGATCCGATTCGCTTGAGGATCCAAAAGGCGAGCGCGGAGCCACGCTCAAGCATGCGATGGATAAGAGCATGAGTTGGTTCGAGAAGCTGATCCCGAGCCGGATCCGCACGACGGCGCGCAACAAACGAGCAGTCCCTGAAGGGGTTTGGGCCAAATGTCCCGGTTGTCAGGCAATCCTGTATCGCGCCGAATTGGAGCGGAATCTGGAGGTTTGCCCGAAGTGCGGCCACCACATGCGCCTGCGTGCCCGCCGTCGGCTCGAAACCTTTCTCGACGTGGACGACCGCGAGGAGATCGGGGTTGAACTGGAATCGCTCGATCCACTGAAATTCAAGGACCTGAAAAAGTACAAGGATCGGATCATTCAGGCGCAGAAGCAATCGGGCGAGAAAGAGGCGCTGATCGTGATGCGGGGCCGGTTGAAGGGGCAGCCCATCGTGGCCGCGGCCTTCGAGTTCAGCTTCATGGGCGGTTCGATGGGCTCAGTGGTGGGCGAGCGGTTCGTGCGCGGCGCCGAGGCCGCTTTAGAGCGGGATTCGCCCTATGTCTGTTTCGCCGCGAGCGGCGGGGCACGCATGCAAGAGAGCCTCTTCTCGCTGATGCAGATGGCGAAGACGAGCGCCGTGCTCGGGCGGATGCGTGAAGAGTCGCTGCCTTTCATCTCCGTCATGACCGATCCGACGATGGGCGGCGTGTCGGCAAGTCTCGCGATGCTTGGTGATCTCAACATCGCCGAGCCCAATGCCCTGATTGGCTTTGCTGGCCCACGGGTGATCGAGCAGACCGTCCATGAGAAACTCCCCGAGGGGTTTCAGCGCAGTGAGTTCTTGATGGAAAAAGGTGGGCTCGACATGATCATCGATCGCCGTGATCTGCGTGAGCGCATCGCTGATCTGCTGGCGATCCTGACCCATCGTTCGCGCTATATCCGCACGGTGGTGCCGCTCTAACGCGCGCGTACGAGCAGATGAACCGCTTCCCTGATCTGGACGCCTGGTTGCAGTGGCAACTGCGGTTGCATCCGCAGTCCATCGCACTGGGGCTAGAGCGTGTCGCGGCGGTCTGGGCGCGGCTCGGTCCGGCGCGTCTGCCTTGTCCGCTGATCACGGTTGGCGGTACCAATGGCAAGGGGTCGTGCGTGGCGATGCTCGAGGCCATGGCCCGGGCGGCCGGGTATCGCACCGCGGTCTACAGTTCTCCGCATCTGCTGCGTTACAACGAGCGGATCCGCCTTGGCGGTCAGGAGATCGGGGATGAGCCGCTGTGTGAGGCGTTCGCGCGGGTGGAGGCGGCGCGGGGCGCGACGGCGCTAACCTATTTCGAGTTTGGCACCCTGGCGGCGATGGATCTGTTTGTGCGCGCCGAGCCCGAGCTCATGATCCTCGAAGTAGGGCTCGGTGGCCGGCTGGATGCCGTGAATCTGTGGGATGCCGACGTCGCGATCGTGACCTCGATCGGCCTGGATCATACCGCCTGGTTGGGGACGTCGCTCGATCAGATCGCGGTGGAGAAGGCGGGGATCTTTCGCGCGCATCGCCCAGCGGTGATCGCGCAAGCGGACGCGCCGGCATCCTTGCGCGAGCAGGCCGAGCGGATCGGCAGTCGACCGGTCCAACTCGGGCGGGAGATGCGCGTGGAGCGCAGCGACGCAGGCTGGATTTGGGTCGGGCCGGACGGTGAGCGTTTGGCCCTACCGGAACCGGCGATGCGGGGTACGGTGCAGTATGCGAATGCCGCGGCGGCGATTGCGGCCATGCGGCTCCTGCGTGAGTCGGTGCCAGCGCCTATCGCCGCCCTGCGCATAGGGTTACAGCAGGCGCGGCTGCCGGGGCGTTTCCAGGTGGTCCCGGGGCCGGTGACCTGGATTCTCGATGTGGCCCATAATGGTGAAGCAGCGCAAGCACTTGCGGCCAATCTTAGAACCTTCACGAAGCCCGGGCGTTGCCGTGCGGTGCTGGCCATGCTCGAAGACAAGTCGCCCGCGAAATTCATCGAACCGCTGACGCCCTTGGTGGCCGAATGGTTCCTGGCGGCGAGCGACGACGCCCGCGCGATGCCGTGCGAACGTCTCGACGCGGCTGTTGCCGAACAGGGTGGCATCGCGGTGAGCCGTCACTGCGCGACCCTGGATATGGCCCTGCGGGAGGTGACGGCTGCATCGTCGCCGGGTGATGTCGTGCTCGTGACCGGTTCGTTTGTGACGGTGGCGGCCGGTCTGCGTTGGATCGAATCGACATCGAGATGATGTTCAAACTTGTTGGAGTGGACCGCGGGCGTGCTCGGCAGTCGTGTTAAACTGAGACTGAAGCGAAGCGACGCGATGACGGCAGATGACCTGCTTCCCCTCACGCTGTCACTTGGCGTCCAGGGTGGTGGTGGACTGGCCGATCCAGGCGTGCCCGGTCTCTCGTCGTGGTAGGACAGGACTTATGCAAGAAGGCGCAAAGAAGCGTTTGGTCGGGGCCGTCGTCGTGGTCGTGTTGGCCGTGATCTTCGTTCCCCTGCTGTTTCCGGATCCGGATTCGCAAGAGGGCGAGGTGGACGCGAAGGTCCTGAATCGGATCCCGGATGAACCTCCGTTCGAGCCGCAGTTCAACTCGGAAACCTTTCTGACTCCGGATGAGGCGATCTTGGGTGAGATCCAGGATGAACCCCTCACGGATCCCGCGCCGGTGAATGGGCCTGGCTCCCTGGGCACGCCGGCCGGCGCGCGCGAAGAGGATGATCGCGGCTATGAGATCGCGTTTGATGAGCCCGCGGCGCCGGTGAGCGATCCCGTGGCCGAGGCAGCCCCAGCCGTGCCTGCGCCGTCCGCCCCCCCCCCGCTAGCGCCTGACGATGGGATGCCATCCTGGGTGGTTCAGGTCGCGAGCCTGGGGTCATCGGAGAGTGCGGAGGAGATGGCACAGCAACTGCGCGGCCAGGGTTACTCGGCCTTCGTCGAGCCGGCTCGGGTCAGTGGTCGGCTCTTCTACCGTGTCCGCGTGGGACCGGAACTCGATCGTGCGAACGCCGATCGGATTGCGCGGCGACTCGCTGATCAGTTTCGGGATCGGCCCTTTGTCTCACGTTATCCCTGATGCGCTGGCGGATGAATCGGCTCTGAATCGATGGCGTCCGCCCATCAGACCGGTGCGCTCGGTCTCGCTCAGCGTGCGGCACGTCATCATCCCCGAGCGCATCGGTCAGGGTGTCCGGCATGTGTCGCGCGCCGGACACCGGAGGCCGCTGCTGTCGATCCCCTTCCCGGCGAGGAGCATCTGAGTGTCGTTGAATTGGCTTGATTTCGTCATCATCGGGGTGGTGATCCTATCGGCGTTGGTGGGCCTGGCTCGCGGGCTGATTCGCGAGGTTGTCTCCGTCGGGGTCTGGATCGCGGCGATCGTTGTTGCCTGGCTCTTCCATGCGCAGGTTGCGGAACTGCTGGTGCCCTATCTTTCTCAGGGATCGGTGCGATTGGCCATCGCCTTCATCGTCCTGATCCTGGCCACTCTAGTGCTCGGGGCGATCCTCGGTGCCATGCTCTCGGTGGTGATTGAAAAGACCGGCTTGAGTGGACTTGATCGGTTACTAGGGCTGGGGTTCGGCGCGGCGCGCGGTGTCATCATCGTCGCGATGGCGGTGTTCCTGATGAATTACACACCCATCACGCAGGACGCTTGGTGGCAAGAATCACAACTGGTCAGCCAATTCGAGCACGTTGCCGCCTGGCTGATCGAGCTGGTCCCGCCAGAGATCCAGGCGAAGATCCGAAATCTCTAGGATCGCGATCCTAGGAGGGCAGAGGCGCGGCGCTCACTCCCCTTGCCGGTTCCGCCTTGATGTGACGTCAGTGCGTTGTTTGGGAGTGGGGCGGCGCGCTATAGTCGCGCGCTGGCAATCAGCGGCATGCAGCCTCATCCATCTGGATCGGCAGCGGGCGGGAAACTCATGTGCGGAATCGTCGGAATCGTCGGTCATCATCCGGTCAATCAAGCCCTCTACGATGCACTGCTCGTGCTTCAACACCGTGGCCAGGATGCCGCTGGGATCGTGACCTGTCAGGGCGAAAAACTGCATCTGCGTAAAGACAATGGATTGACGCGCGATGTCTTCCGCATGCGCCACATGCTGCAGTTGCGGGGCAACATGGGGGTCGGTCACGTGCGCTATCCGACCGCGGGTGCCTCCAGTTCGGCCGAAGCCCAGCCGTTTTATGTCAACTCGCCTTACGGGATCGTGCTGGCGCACAACGGGAACCTGACGAACGCCGAGGATCTCAAGCGGGATCTCTTCGTCGATGATCTGCGGCACCTCAACACCGAGTCCGACTCCGAGATCCTGCTCAACGTCTTCGCCCACGAATTACAGATTCAGGGCAAACTGCGAATCGATGAAGGGGACATCTTCCGCGCGGTCGCCGGAGTGCATCAACGTTGCCGTGGGGGCTACGCCGCCGTGGCCATGATTCCAGGGTTCGGCGTCTTCGGGTTTCGCGATCCACACGGCATCCGCCCGCTAGTGTATGGGCGTCGCGACACCGAGACCGGGACCGAGTACATGATCGCCTCGGAGAGTGTCGCACTCGATACCATCGGCTTCACTCTGATCGACGACGTGGCGCCGGGTGAGGCGGTTTTCATCAGTGTCGACGGGCGAATCCATACCCATCAGTGCGCGGCGCAACCGATCCTCTCGCCCTGCATCTTCGAGTTCGTCTACTTCGCGCGGCCGGATTCCATCATCGACAACATCTCGGTGCACAAGGCGCGTTCGCGGATGGGTAAGAAGCTGGCGGTGAAGATCAAGCGTGAGTGGTCGAACCATGGGATCGATGTGGTGATTCCGATTCCCGACACCAGTCGCACTGCCGCGCTGCAGCTCGCCAATCAACTGGGCGTGCCCTACTCAGAGGGATTCATCAAGAATCGCTACATCGGGCGAACCTTCATCATGCCGGGACAGACGGTGCGGAAGAAATCGGTTCGCCAGAAACTCAATGCCATCGATCTGGAGTTCCGCCGGAAGAATGTCTTGCTGGTCGATGATTCCATCGTGCGCGGGACCACCTCGCGGCAGATCATTCAGATGGCGCGCGAGGCGGGGGCGCACAAGGTGTTTTTCGCCTCGGCCGCGCCGCCCGTGCGTTTTCCTAACGTGTATGGCATCGATATGCCGGCGGCCAGCGAGTTGGTCGCGCATGGCCGCACGGAGGCCGAGATCGCGCAGGAGCTCGGCGCCGATCGGTTGATCTTCCAAAATCTCGATGACCTGATCGACGCCGTGCAGAAGAAGGGCAAGAGCCACGTTGATCGGTTCGATACCTCGGTCTTCGACGGTGTCTACATCACCGGTGATGTCACGCCAGCATACCTCGACGCGCTCGAGGCAAATCGCAACGATGTCGCCAAGCGTGCATCGGGATCGTTCAGTGAGAATGTCATTGACCTCTACAATTCCGCCTGACCCGTCCGCGGACGAACCGGTCGAGATCCCGTCCCCGGAGCCGCTGATCCCGTCCGCGCAGTTTGCAACCCGTGCGATCCGGGTCGGACATCAGCGCACCTTCGAGGGCGAGCACGGTGAACCCATTTTCACGACCTCGAGCTTCGTCTTCGCAACCGCGGCCGAGGCCGCCGCCCGGTTCGCGGGCGAACAAGCTGGAAACATCTACTCCCGTTTCACCAACCCCACGGTGCGCGCGTTCGAGGAGCGTCTCGCTGCGCTGGAGGGTGGCGAGCGTTGCGTGGCGACTGCCTCGGGGATGTCGGCAATCCTCGCCGTGTGCATGGGGCTGCTGCAGGCCGGCGATCGCATTCTGGCCTCACGCAGCCTGTTCGGCAGCACCACCTTACTCTTCAACCGCTATCTGACCCGCTTCGGGATCACGACCCACTATGTCCCGCTGAGTGATCTGGCGGCCTGGGAGGCAGCGATCGATTCCAAGACGCGTCTCCTCTTCTGTGAGACGCCCTCGAATCCGCTCACCGAGATGGTGGATATTCGCGCCTTGGCGGCGATCGCTCATCGTCACGACTGTCTGCTGGTGGTCGACAATTGTTTCTGTACCCCGGCACTGCAGCGGCCGCTCGAATTGGGCGCGGATCTTGTGATCCACTCCGCGACCAAGTATCTGGACGGCCAAGGACGTTGTGTCGGCGGGGCGGTGGTCGGCGACCGCCAACAGGTCGGCGAGGCAGTGTTCGGGGTGTTGCGCACGGCTGGCCCGACCATGAGCCCATTCAATGCCTGGGTTTTCCTGAAGGGTCTTGAGACGCTTGAGCTCCGCATGCTCGCGCACGCTCGCGCCGCCGCGCACTTGGCGGCATGGTTGCAGCAACAGGCCATGGTCCCGCGGGTCGATTACCCAGGTCTGCCCGATCACCCACAGCACCATCTGGTGGGATCACAGCAGCGTACGGGCGGCGGAATCGTGTCTTTCCATGTGCGAGGTGGGCGTCTGGGGGCCTGGCATCTGCTCGATTCCACGCGTCTCATGTCGATTACAGCCAACCTCGGGGATGTGAAGACAACCATCACCCATCCCGCCACGACGACCCACGGTCGACTCACTGCAGCGGAGCGTGAGGAGGTGGGTATCAGCGAGGGACTGGTGCGCATTGCGGTTGGGCTCGAGCAGATCGAGGATCTCAAGGCGGATCTGCTGCGGGGCTTCTCGACCTGGCCTGAGCAGGCGCTCGATTGATCGGCGAAGGCGAGTGCGGGCTCGACACAGCGGACTGAGCGTGCTGCGGCAAGCGGAGTCGGGCGGTTGCGTCACGCAAAGCGCCACCGATCGGACCCCCAGACCGCTCGCCGCGCCGGGGCGCCTTTAGTCGGCCAGCGGTCTAGGTGCGACCATGGTGGTTAATGTGACCTCACGGGTGTCCCCATCCGGCGTGGTCCATTGCGTGGTCACGGAGATGTGTTTCACCGTGCCTGCGCCTGGAGTGGTGGGCGTGACCACCCAGCGGCGCGCATAGCGACTGTGATCACCCGCGCGTTCGCTTGGCTCGTCCATCCCCGTTTGGATCTCAGCGAAGGGGCTCGCTCGCAGGGACTCGATCTTCTCTTGGGTGAGATTCACCGCGGTCGTTTGCGCCTTGGCCAGGCCCATGCTGTTCAAGACGCGGACCTGGATCTGGGCCAGACCAAGGAGCCCAACCGAGAGTACCAGGAGCGCGATCATGGCCTCGACCAGGCTGAATCCCAACGCGCTCGATCGTCTCTGCCAGCCTGCCGTGACGGGCTCTCGGCGGTCTCTGGGTTGGTGCACTGGAGGGATGACCTGGCATTGCTCAGTCCCAATCGCGCCAACTTCCGGGGCGACTGAGCCGCGATCCGGCGCGGGCCAAGGGACCGGCATGGCTGAGAAGGCTCCAATGGCGCAATTCGGTGTTGGCATTGAGCGCGCCCAACGATCCCTCCAAGATCACCGAACCATGGACGGTGACCGCGCCCCAGCCTTGGTTGTCGCATTCGGACGGTTCGGCATAATAGATGATCCCATACAGGGTGGTATTGCCAAGGAACTTTGGACATCCTGCCGCTTGATCGAAAATCAGAATCACCGGTTGTTCGGGGCTCCCCGTTGCCCCCCTCCAGGAGGTTCGAGCGGTGATCCAGTGCACTCCTGAGTCTGGGATGTCCGCGAGCGCGCGCATGCTGGCTTGATCAAGCGCGAACAGGTAATCCCAGGCCGATCCGGAAAAGCCCTCGGCGACGACGACGCCCTCGTTCAGGTCCAGATGGCCGGTCTCAAGGCAGGTCATCCCTTGCGAGGACACCAAGGCGATGGGCTGGCACACCGGATTCGCCTCGTGCGTCTGTTCTTCATCGCAGCGGTTCGGATGGATGCGTGGGTTACCGGTGATGCGACCGAGACAACCGTTGACGACCAAGGGCGGCGCGCCTCCGGCGAATCCGGTTCGCAACAGGGAGGCCGGCTCCTGGCATTCACTCACGACGGCACTGATGTTTGGGTGAGCGATTCCATCCTGGTCAAGGGCTTGGGCGTGGGCCCTGACACGCGTGCAGGATTCGATGTGGTCATGCCGGACCAGGACCTGGTAGCGATAGTCCCCACTCGCTTCGATCAGGCTGGGTTGGGGAAAGGTGTTCGTCTCTTCTCCTGCTCGTGGGAGCGGTTGGGACCGCGCGAACTCCAACCCTGCCTGCGCGGCCTGGTGGGCCTCCTTGGCCCGCAATTCGTTGTTGGCCATGCGCTGCTCCATGATGCCGAGACGGACCACGCCGAGGGTCAGAATGCTCGATGCCATCAAGAGCATGAGTCCGACTAGGAGCGTGATGGCGCCGTTTTGGGCGGTGTGGTTCATATGGGTCTGGCGGATCGGCATGGATGGCCTCGCTCACTCGATCTGCTCGCGATCGTTGCGGATTGCAACTTGAGAGGACAGGGTTTGCTGAACGCTTGCATCGCGTGCGAGCTGTCCGGTGATGCCGAGGGTGACCGTCCGTACGCGCTGGCAGCGATCGCCCACGCTGCAGGGATCGGCCGTGTCTCGCTCGGGGTTGAGATTGATCGCCCGCTCATGGATCTGGAATGAGAGTGCCGTGACCTGCACCAGATCGCTGGTGATCCCCTGCCAGTGGCCGCTCTGACAGTCGAAGGCCAGCTCATTGGGAGAGCTGAGTCGTTCACGCATTTGTACCGTGCCATGACGCAGCCGAAAGCCGAACATTTCGACATTTCCGCGCCCATAGGGTGGGGCATCGAAGGGGGCGCCGCCGGGTGTGCAATCACGACAGAGACCGATCAGGCCGTCATCGTTCAGGTCATAGCTGTAGGTCACGCAGCTCTGTGATGGCTCGCCCTGGACCTGACCCGTGGCGAGGTCATTGAGAATGCCGCCGATCCGTTGCTGGAAGGGGTTTTCGGTTGGGTCGGCGCCCGCCGGCGCGGCCCAATAACCCGCCCGGCGCAGATCCATCTGCATCAGCTCGAAGACCGCACGCAGCTCCTGGCTCAGCCGCACGATGCGCAGGTTCTCGGCCGCGCCGCGCACCGTCAGCAAATAGACCGCCGACAGACCGGAGAGCACGATGATGCCCACGCTCAAGCCGACGAGGAGTTCGATCAGGGTCACGCCGGCCTGAACCGCGCCGGGAGGTGCGTGGCGGCGCCGGTTCAACATGCCGGAACGCCCGGCACCGGAGGACGCGATGGCGAGCACAGGCGCACGCGCCCCAGCATACTGAGGACGACATCGAGTTCCTCGCCACGCTCTGAGCGGAAGGTGAGCCGACCTGGGCCGGCGGTGCCGCGTCTGGGATCGAAGCGCGTTTGTGAAGGGGATCCTGGGAAGCGGCTGGTGATGTCAATCCCCCGGAAATCGTCCCCGCTCACACGTTGAATGGTCGATTCGCCGAAGATAGGCAGAGTGCAGGCACGCTCCACAGTGGGGTCGAGGAGGCGGCAGTCACAATTGGGTACGAGCGAGATCCCATAGCACCAGGCCTCGGGATCGATCGTGAGATAGAGCGCGTGATGACGCATGATCGACTCACCCCGCAGCCATTGCAGATCCGCGACCAAGGCCTGTGCGGCCGTCTTGAGGCGGTTGCGAGCGAGCATGTCGTGCATGGCAGGGACGCCGAGACCGAGCAGGATGCTGAGAATCGTGAGCGTCACCATGAGTTCGACCAAGGTAAAGGCACCCATGACGGAGAGGGTGAACGCCGGTTTGAATGCCGACGTGATCGCCGGCTTGACAGGGGGAGGGGGGCTGGACGTGCGAGTGGCGATCGGATCGCGCCGGGGCCCTGTCACGGACTGGCGCCGGCAAGGCGGATGCGCGGCGCGTTGGATGCCACCCCGGGATAATGTGCGGTCATAGCCCTGTCCGGTTGGAATGTCGCTCATTCGGGCACCATCTTAAGGATAAAACCATTCAACCGAGCTCCTGCCTCGGCGGCTCTCCGGCGTTTGACCCGGTCGAGCGAGTCTCACCGCGAGCGGACACGTGGGCGTGGTGTGTGCCACGCGACGTCAGGCAGCCCGCAACGAATTCATTTCGTGTTCGATTATGTACTCTAATCGTGTTTGTTGCCAGATCAAATCACTCCATGTTGGCAGCCTGTCCCAATTGCCATCGCGGTTGCTGTGTCGGAGGATGGTCAGGGCGCGTGTCAAGTCGGGGCCGGGTGTGCGAATTTCTGCGGGAGATCTACCGATGTCATTGAGTCCTTGGCGACCGATCGCTGCCTTCCTGCTGGCAAGTCTTGTGCTTGGGGCCTGTACGACCCTGGTGCGCGAGACCATGGAGAGTCCATGGGTCGAGGTGCAACCGGGGAGCACCCTGACCCTCCATCAGCCGGTACGGATTGCACCAGGCCGGGCACGGGCACCGATGGTCTCGGCGAGCCCGCGCAGCCGTGCGACCGCTAGCAGTTGTTTGCTGGAGGTCCGGCGGATCGATCCGGAGCAGGAGCAGGTCGTGCCGGCTGGCACGCTACGGATTCGGCAGGTCCAAAATGTGGTGTCCTTGGTCTCCACGGATCCGTGGCAGCCGGGGCCAGATCACGCGATCCGATTCCAACTGGCCAGTCACAGCGATGGCGGTGGGACGCCGATGATCCGTCAGGGCTACCACTTCTGGTTCGATACGGATCGCCATGAGAATCCCATGCGGCTCACCTGTCTGGGATGGGTTGCGATCATGCCCGATGCGCGTGCCCCTACCCTTGATGAGATCGCCGCGGTCTTAGGTGATCGGGCGACCTTGGAGCTGGCGTTGGCCCCGGGCGAGTGGATGCCCTGACGGTTGCCATGGTCCGGGTGGGCGCCATCGGCACGTGATCCCGGTTGACGAGTCAGGCACGATGCCATGGCTGCCCTCGGCGGCGTCAGGGCTCCAGGTTGTGTCAGAGCCCCACGCCGGTTGTGGGCGGTCGGCTCAAGTGATGTCGGGAGTGGGAGGTGACGCACCCGCCGTGGTCGCGCCGGCAGGGGATGTGCCATGGCGTTGACACTCCGGACACCAGTAGGTCGAGCGCTGGTGACGACCCAGTCGCGCCTGTTGGATCGCTGTACCGCACGCCAAGCAGGGTTGCCGTGCCCGCCCGTAGACCCAGAGGTGACCACGGCCATCGCGGTTGCGGCGGGTGACGCGTGGCCCCCCGCCGAGATTAGCCTTGAGGAGTCGCTCGGCGGTGAGGTAGAGCGCGCTGAAGCGGGCGAGTGAGAGGGCTCCAAACCTGGTCTCGGGATGGCAATGTTCAAGGAACAAGACCTCAGAGGTATAGACGTTCCCGATCCCGCAGGCGATGCGCTGGTCGAGCAAAAGATCGGTCACGGGCGTGGTCGGCACGAGCAACCCTCGGGCACGCTCGAGCAGCATCCCGGGCGGAGGGGAGACGCGGGTGAGATCCGGTCCGAGCGGGGCGGTACGGTCATGTCGTCGGGGATCGAGGCCATTGAAGACCGCGACCTCCTTGGCGTTGAAGCAGATGAAGTCGCGCGCCGCGACGGTGAGGATCAGGCTGGCGCGCGCGATTGGTTTCTGCCAGGGTTGCCCGATTGGATACCAGTGCCAAGCACCATAGAGACCGAGATGGACGCGAATGGAGATCCTCGGGTGGGGGGGGATGGTGCGCCGCGGGGTCTCATGGATCGCGTTCGGGACGTCAAGTCCGGATGCCGGCTCCGAGTCCGGCTGCGTGCCCAGTTCGATGAAGAGATGTTTGCCGTGACTGGTGACGCGACCGACCAGCAGGCCCGCACCCAGGGTCATGGGTCGGCCGGATACCAGCAGTCGCGTGAGTGGTTGACCGCTCAAGGCCTCGGCGAGAAAGGCCGCGACCTTATGGACTGTATCGCCTTCGGGCATGCGTCTTGACACGGATGCGAAAAAACCCCGCCGAAGCGGGGAACACGACAAGGAGTCTGAAAGCCTCTGCGGAGACTCGCATGCTTAGAATCGTCAACATAATAAAAGTTCGACACAAAATGCTCGAATCCCCTGAAGTCCTTGTTGTTTCCATGATCCAGCCACCACGCGTTCAGGCTCGCGTGTTCGGGGCCGAGGTGCGGCAGTCCGACAAAATCCGGTCACATGAGCCGGTTGTCTTGCTTTTCGGCGCAGTGGGCGCCATGATCTGCGTGTAAGCCGAGTTACGTCCAGTTTCCATTCCGTTCCGGTTGTCTCAGCCACGCGTCGTGACTCGCACGGCTTACCCCCACGAACCGACCCAGTACATGTATCGCGACCGCCATTGAGCCTGCGTGCGCGTGCGGGTCTGCGGAGATCGAACGAGTATGCCAATCAAGATCGGCGGGGACACCCTCGCCTTGGATCGCGACATCCGTCGCCTGATCGAAGCGGAGGCGGCCAAGTTGGCAGCGCGCTTCCCGGGAGATGAGCTGGAAGCAAACGCGACCATTCAGGAAGAGTTTGACCCCCTTCACGGTCATCGCGTGCGCTGCGAGCTGGCGGCGAAGTTGACACACGGGCGACCTGTCATCGTCCGTGGAGCTCACAAGACGGCCTCCGAAGCCATCAACGAGGTTTTCAATCTGGCGCGTCGCAACCTACGCCGCGCGCGCCGCTCAGTCGTCCATCCCGCCACCTCCAAATCAGCCACGTTCGGCGCCACGGCCGTCGGTGGTTGAAGACCGTCACGTCGTTCGTAGTGTGGCCAGCCCCGCGTCGAGGGCGATGATTTGTCCAGTGGTCAGTTGGGCCTCCTCGATCAGCCAGACCACGGCCTTGGCCACATCCGCCGGCGTGCCGATGCGGCGTAGGGGATGGCGTTCGATCGCGGCAGTGCGTTTGGCCTCGTGACTTAGTAAGCGTTCCGCGAGACGGGTGTCTGTCAGGGTGGGCGCGACAGCGTTGACACGAATGCGTGGCGCCCACTCCGCGGCGAGGGCGCGCGTCAGTCCCTCGACCGCTCCCTTTGCGCTCGCGATTGAGGTATGGAAGGGCAAGCCCGTTTGCACGGCCACCGTGCTGAAGAGAACGACACTGGCGGTGTCGGCGGCATTGAGCGCCTTGCGTGCACCCTGGAGCGCACGAACCGCACCGAGAAGATTGACTTCGAGGTCTTCCATCCACTCCGCTTCAGTCAGGCGTTCGAAGGGACGTAACCGGATGGTTCCTGGACAGTAAACCAAGGCGTCGAGTCGCTCGGGGAGCGCGGCACTCGGGAAGGGTTCGGTGCGGGCATCCCATCGTTCGTGGCGGACCTGGGGATGCTCGATCCCGCTCTCCGGATGACGTGAGAGCTGCAAGACCTGATGGTCGCGCGCGAGAAGCGCGTCCAGAACGGCTGCGCCGATTCCAGACGTGCCACCGATGATCAGAGTCGTTTTCGACATTCCAGCACCCTGCATGAGTGATTAATCTAACCCGCAAGAGTTCAGTCCATCCCCTCCTTTTACAAGACCTGGACGTCCCGGACTTGCGATCCCGTTCGGGGCGCGCATGTTCGATTCTGTGCGGGCGCTGCGTTCGCATGCGTGCATGGGCATGCTGAAGGTGGATGTCAGATCGTGTCCGCAGCACCTGGTCCGACACCGTCGCCTCGCGACGTGACTGCGGACTTCTTTCGGTACAGGTTCAGGAGGGAGGATCTTATGAAGGTTTCCATCATCGGTGGGACTGGTTTTGTCGGCTCTGCGATTTGTCGTCAGTTACTCGCCGCGGGGCATCAGCCGCGGTTGTTGGTGCGTCCCGGGCGCGAGCATCGGATCCAGGATCCGGATCGGTGTGAGGTGGTGGCGGGCGAGGTGAGCGATCCGGCGGCACTGGAGCGCTGTCTCGCAGGCACCGAGGCCGTGATCTACCTCATCGGGATCCTGCGCGAGTTTCCGCAGCGCGGGATCACGTTCGATGGCTTGCAGCGGGTTGGGGTTGAAGACACCATCGCCGCCGCGAAGCGGCAGGGGGTCGAGCGGTTCGTTCTGATGAGCGCAAACGGGATTCGCGCCGACGGGACTCCCTATCAGCGCAGTAAATTTCTCGCGGAGGAGGCGTTGAAGGAATCAGGATTACGCTGGACTATCTTTCGTCCCTCCGTCATCTTCGGTGATCCGGAAGGGCGCATGGAATTCTGTTCGCAACTGAAGAAAGACATCATCGACAGTCCCGTCCCGGCACCACTCTTTTACAGCGGACTCATCCCGAGGAATGCAGGAGGGTTCGAGCTGGCTCCCGTCTTCATCGATGACGTGGCCGCGGCCTTCGTGTTGGCTCTGAGCGAGTCGCGAACCGAGTCACAGACGTACAGCCTGTGCGGCCCACAACGTCTCAGTTGGAAGGAGATCCTCACCACCATCGCGGCCGCCGTGGGGAAGACGAAGCTGATGCTTCCCGCGCCGGCCATCGCGGTGAAGGCGACCGCGAGTCTCTTCGACCGCTATGCCTGGTTCCCCATTTCCCGCGATCAGATCGAGATGCTGATGGAAGGCAACGTCTGTACAGAAAATGACAGCTTCGCGCGCCTGGGGCTGGTGCCAACACCCTTTGGGATCGATCGGCTCGACTATCTGAACCGCCCCGCTTGATCCGGGCGTCGCGGCCGCGGTGGTCGCGCCCTAGAGCCGCTGCAGATAGGCGACGCCGCCGAGTCGTCGCATCTGCAAGCGAATGTGCTCGGCGCGACGCCGGACAGTGGCTGAGGGTGCCTCCAACCGATAGATCTGAGGATTCGGCAGGACAGCGGCCATCAAGGCGGCATCCGCGGCCGTAAGGGTAGCCGGTGGTCGATGGAAATAGCGCCAGCTTGCGGCGCCGACACCGTAGGTCTCAGGACCGAACTGGGCAATGTTGAGATAGATCTCAAGGATACGCTGCTTCGACCAAAAGGTTTCGATCAGCAGCGTGAACCAGACCTCGAGCCCCTTGCGCACAGGATCGCGACCGGACCAGAGGAAGAGATTCTTTGCCGTCTGTTGACTGATGGTACTGGCCCCCCGCAGCCGTCCACCCGCGCGGTGGCGCGCGATGGCGCGCTCGATCTCGATGCGATCGAAACCACGGTGGCTGGGAAAGCGCTGATCCTCGGCGGCGAGGACGGCGAGTTTGACCGCATCCGGGATGCGATCCCAATCCGTCCACTCGTGATGGATATGGACCTGGAGCGCAGGGTCGAACAGTCCAGCGACCCACCGCTGGAGCATGAACGAGGAGGTCGGTGGGTCGAGCCAACGCAGTGCCGCGACCGGCACGACCGTGCAGACCAGGATGGTCGCGAGGCCGATCACCAGCCAGCGTCTCAGCCGACGCCAGCGGGTCAGTGTGCGCTTGGCGCGAGGACGTTTACTCATGACTCAGTCATCCCATCGGCGCGAGGCCGGCTTCCCTTTAGCAAGACACCATCGGTCTCGACCCGGCGTGGCGCACAGCGAACGTCACGGATGCGTGGCCTCGCGCGGGTCCTTCTGGCGAATCCCAGGCGCTTGGCGCAGCGCCGCCTCAAGCATGTCGATGAACCGGCGTGTCTTGATCGGCATCAGTCGGCGTCCGGGGAAGACCGCCCAAGCCGTTTGTCGCGGCAGTGTCCAGTCGGGGAGAACGCGCTGCAGCTGCCCCCGTGCGAGCGGCGCTGCCGCATAACACGCTGGGATCGCGGCGATCCCCGACTCAGCGATGGCGAGGGCGATCAGGATGTCAGGTGAATTAGCCGAGGCACGGCAGCCGTGCTGTCCGGTCCAGGTCCTACCGGCCGTACTCAAGTGCCACTGACTGCTCTCTCCACCACGGCTGAGCAGACACAGGAGGTGATGTCGCGACAACTCATCCGGGTGTTGCGGACGTCCGGCGCGCGTCAGATAACCAGGCGCCGCATAGAGCCCGATCTCGAACACCGCGAGGGGGCGTGCAACCAATAAGGCGTCGTCCTCGAGCACCCCGGTTCGCACGGCAAGATCGAACCCCTCGGCGAGCAGGTCGACCCTGCGAGGTGAGAGATCCAACTCAAGCCACACGCCCGGGTGGCGTGCAACGAATTCGCACAGCATGTTAGCGAGCAATTGCGTGGCGAAATCTCCGGGCATCGAGACGCGGAGTCGCCCGCTCGGTTCGGCCTGGCGTTGTTCCGCGAGGGCGCGCACGGCATCGACCTCTTCGCCGAGTTGGCGTGCATGCGCCAGGACGGATTCACCGAGTTCGGTCAAGGTCAGACGTCGCGTGGTGCGCAAGAGCAGACGCTCGCCGAGCCGTTCCTCAAGCTGACTGATGCGCCGCGAGAGGGTCGACTTGGGCAGATTCAGGCGTTCAGCGGCACCACGAAAGCTCCCGGAGTCAGCGACTTGAGCGAAAAACAAGAGGTCGTTAGGGTCGATGCGTTCCATGAGTGGAACACTATAATCCAAATTCGCGTTCTACTGGCGCTGAGTGGGCGGCACCATCTGATGGGCAAGCACCACCTGATGGGCAAGCACCACTCTCAACCCTGGAACCGAAACCATGCAGATCCTTCAGATCAACACCAGCGCGCGTGCCGCGGCATCACACTCGACCCGCCTCGCCGAGCGAATCGTCACGCGTCTGCGTGAACAGTACGCGGATGCCCGCGTGATTCAGCGCGACCTCGGGGCGCATCCCCATCCGATGATGGATGACGCGGCACTCGTGGCGCTCAGTACGCCCGCCGAGCAGCGCACGCCAGCACAGGCGGCTCGTGTTGCCCACGATGATGCCTTGATCGCGGAGGTGCAGGCGGCCGATATCCTCGTCTTGGGGGTGCCAATGTACAACTTCACCATTCCCGCGCAACTGAAGAACTGGATCGACGCGATCGCGCGTGCCGGTGTCACCTTTCGCTACACCGAACAGGGTCCGGTTGGATTGCTCAGCGGTCGCAAGGTCTATGTCGCGCTGGCTCGTGGTGGGCGCTATCGTGATTCGCCGGCCGACACGCAAGTTCCCTATCTCAAGACCCTGTTCGGCTTCCTAGGGATCACGGAGATCCACTTCTGCTATGCCGAAGGGCTGAATCTGGGCGAGGACTCATGCGCCCGCGGTCTCGCCGAGGCCGAGGCCGATCTCGCGGCGGCCTTCGCATGATCCGCTGGTCTCATGTCGAACCCGCACCCACTGCAATCGCATGGCAGGATGAGCGATGAGCAACATCAAGGCAAACACCGTCACCACCGCTGTCGAATCCCTCCGCCATTCGCGCCGAATCGAGCGCGTCATGGTGGGACAGGCCACCAGCGATGGTGCCGGGGTGAACCTGACCCGCGTGGTGTCCACACCATTGCAGCGGCGGCTCGATCCCTTCCTGATGCTCGACGCGTTTGGCAGTGACGATCCGGATGACTATCTTGCTGGGTTTCCCGACCATCCGCATCGCGGCTTCGAGACCGTGACCTACATGATCGCGGGGCGCATGCTGCATCGCGATAACGCCGGTCATGAAGGGTTGATTGAAACCGGCGGCGTGCAGTGGATGACCGCGGGACGGGGTCTGATCCACTCGGAGATCCCACAGCAGACCGACGGTCGCATGGAAGGCTTCCAACTCTGGCTGAATCTACCGGCACGGGAGAAGTTCATCGACCCCTGGTACCGCAACTACACAGCCGCCGAACTGCCGCGGTTCGTGACGGACGAAGGGGTCGCCGTGACCCTAATCGCGGGCACAAGCCATGGTGTCACCGGCGCGGTCACCCGCGAGGCCACGGCGCCCCTCTTTCTCGATCTCGAGTTGCCTGCCGGAGCGGGATTCGAACAGGCGCTGCCCGCGGACCACAACGCGTTTCTCTACTGTTATCGCGGCGCGGTGCGGGTTGCAGGGCAAGACGTTGCCGCGCAACAGCTGGGCATTCTGGAGAATCGCGCGCAGGCCGATGGGGTGGTGATCGAGGCACCGACGGTCGCGCGGGTGCTGCTGCTCGCTGGGCGCCCGCTACACGAGCCGATTCATCAATACGGTCCCTTCGTGATGAACAGCTTCGATGAGATTCGGGATGCCATCCGGGACTTCGGTCTCATGCGTTGAAGGCCCCTAGGGTGACGTCGGCCCGAGCGATCCGTGCCGACGTTCAGGTCCGGGCGGGTGTTTTGGCTCCAGCCCGATGGCGAATGTCGTCGTGCGCGCGCATCCCGCACGCATACGGACGGATCCGGCCGCGCCCCGCTCATGTTTCCACTACCCCTCCTCAGAACCCTTCGGTGGAGGTGAAGAGCCCGACGCGCAGATCCTTTGCGGTATAGATCGTCCGCCCGTCCACCTGGACGACACCGTCACCGATGCCGAGGACCAATTTGCGCGAGATCACCCGTTTCATGTCAATGTGATAGGTCACCTGGTGTGCGTTCGGCAGGACTTGACCGGTGAACTTGACTTCCCCGACACCCAGGGCGCGGCCGTGGCCCGGGTTGCCGATCCACGCCAGGTAGAAGCCGACGAGCTGCCAGAGGGCGTCCAAACCGAGACAGCCGGGCATCACGGGGTCTCCCGGGAAGTGACAGTGGAAGAACCAGAGTTCGGGTTTAATGTCCAGCTCGGCGAGGATCTCACCCTTGCCATTGGCCCCGCCAAAATTGGCGATCCTCAGGATCCGGTCCATCATCAGCATGTTGGGGATCGGTAATTGCGCATTTCCCGGGCCAAACATCTCGCCATGCCCGCAGGCGAGGAGTGCATTGCGATCGAATGAGGCTTCTTGATTCATGTCGTGTTGGTTCCTTGAGGCGGTTGCGTCCGGTGGGTGCCCCGACGAATCGTCGCGGTGATGGCTTCCGGGCGTGGATGAGGCGCGGCGGGTGCGAGCGCTGCTGGGTCCGGCGGCGCCCCTGGATGGGCACCGCCAAGACCATCTACGTCGAGCGGTGAACTGGGTCGGTGAAACAGCCTGTGTCTCGGCCAGGCGATCCCTCGATGCGCAAGATCAAGGGACTGCGCGGAGGCGCGCGACCAGCCAGCCGACGACCTCTTCGATGGGGATCAATTGCGTCTCGTTGTCGCCGCGCCCCTTGTATTCGACGTGGCCGGCGTCGAGCGCCCGGTCACCAACCACGATCCGATGGGGGATGCCGATCAACTCCATGTCGGCGAACATGACACCCGCACGGGCGTCTCGATCATCGAGCAACACCTCGATGCCCGCTGCGCTGAGATCGTCGTAGAGTTGCTCGGTGGCTTCGCGCACACGAAACGATTTTCCGAGCTTCATCGGGAGCAGGGCAACCTCGAAGGGCGCGATCGCCGTGGGCCAGCGGATGCCCTGTTCGTCGTGGTGCTGTTCAATCGCCGCCGCGACCACGCGCGAGACGCCAATGCCATAACAGCCCATCGTGAGCGTGGTCGCGCGTCCATCCTCGCCGAGCACCGTCGCCTTGAGTGCCTCGCTGTACTTGCAGCCGAGTTGGAAGATGTGTCCGACCTCGATCCCGCGGGCGATCCGTAGCCGGCCTGCGCCATCGGGACTCGGATCGCCGTCGCGCACAGTGCGCAGATCGGCCACCCGCGGCCGGGGCAGATCGCGCTCCCAATTCAGACCGAACCAGTGTTTGCCATCCTGATTGGCACCGGCGCTGAAGTCGCTTGTGACGGCGACGCTCGCATCAGCGATGCAGGGGATGGGCAGATCCTTCGGGCCGAGCGAACCGGGACCGGCGCCGATGGCCGCGCGGATCTCCTCCTCGGTGGCCATGCGCAATGGCGCGGCGACTTCGGGTAGCTTTTCGGCTTTCGTGAGATTGAGTTCGTGATCACCCCGCACCAACAGGGCGACCAATGCGCTGCCACTCTCGGGTGCGGCGGCCACGACCAGAGTCTTCACCGTGCGCTCGATCGGCTGCGCGAAGCCGTGCACCAGGTCATCGATGGTGCGCACCCCGGGGGTGTCGAGCAGACGCGCCGACTCCGTGGGCGAGGGTGCCTGAGCGGTCGCGGGGATGGCCTCGGCCAGCTCGACGTTGGCGGCGTAGTCACTGGCGTCGCAGAAGGCAATGGCGTCCTCGCCCGAGTCGGCGAGCACATGGAACTCATGCGAGGTGTTTCCGCCGATGCTACCGGTATCGGCCCGCACCGGCCGGAAGGCGAGACCGCAGCGAGTGAAGATGTGACTGTAGGCCTCGTGCATCCGCTGATAGGTCGCGGTGAGCGAGGCGGAGTCGAGATGGAAGGAGTAGGCGTCCTTCATCAGGAATTCGCGCGCGCGCATGACCCCGAAACGGGGGCGGATCTCATCGCGGAACTTGGTCTGGATCTGGTAGAAGATGACCGGCAATTGCTTGTAACTTTTCAACTCGGCGCGCGCGAGATCCGTGATGATCTCCTCGTGTGTCGGCCCGAAACAAAAATCGCGCTGATGGCGATCTCGCAGACGCAACAATTCCGGGCCGTAGTGCTCCCAACGTCCGGATTCCTGCCACAGTTCAGCAGGTTGCACCGCGGGCATCAAGACCTCGAGGGCACCGGCGCGGTCCATCTCCTCCCGCACGATGGCCTCGACTTTACGCAGGGTGCGCAGCCCCATTGGCAGCCAGGTGTAGAGCCCAGCGGCCAATTTGCGGATCATGCCGGCACGCAGCATCAGTCGGTGACTGACGATCTCCGCGTCGGCCGGGACCTCTTTGAGGGTCTGAATCGGAAACTGGGAAGTGCGCATGAGTTTGGCAGTCGACGACTGAAAGGGCTGAAGTGTATTGTTCAAGTCGAGGCGAGACAACTGCGTGATCGGGAGATGGACGCTCCAGGCGGGCTCGCTTGACTGGTGCCACGCGCGTGACGCTTCGCTTCGACCCGCCGCGAGGTGACCGCGCGGATGAGTCGTGAGCCCCCGGCATCCGATGTGCCGGAACCCTGTTTGAACGAGCCGAGCGCGACGATGACGAATCAATCAGCCGATCCGAGTCCACAGCCGACGCCGCCGCGGATCAACCGCAGAACGCAATGTCGCGTTGGGGCCCAGATCCCGATCGAGGTCCAGCTGCCGGGCGTAGATCATGCGATCACCGCCATGAATCAAGACATCTCCTGGGGCGGGGCGCAGTTCATCGCGGCCTTGCCCGTCTCCACGCTCCCGAAGCGGGTTCGGTTGGTGTTTCCCTGGCGTGCTCAGGAGAAGATCACGGTGATGGCCGAGATCGTCCGGGCGCAGCGTCTCGAGGGGGGGCGCTACCAGGTGGCGGTCCGCTTCGAGATGCTCTCGGCACGCAGTCAGGCGCGCCTCGAGAAGTTGCTCAGAATGCTGCGCGCCGCCACCCCGGACACGGACGATGACGCCGATTGCATGGTCCGCGAGCTCGAGCTCGCCATCGACGATGTGGGTTCGCTGCGTGACATTCTCGAACAAATCGCCACGGGGCATCTGATCGTGACCGTGTTCGACGCCTTCGCCGTCGGGCAGAGCATTCGGCTGTCCGTGCGGCGCACCGAGGATATGCCGGGACTGCGTCTGCGGGCGCGGGTACGCGAGGTCGAGACCCTCGCGATGCCGGCATTGGAGCGTGCGCAACTCTATCGCTTGAGTCTCTCGTTCGAACATCCCCCGGCGGCAATCAAGGAGTTCGTGGATACACTGATCGAGCAGCTCCCACCGGTTTGGGATGACGCGCAATCACAATTTGCCGATGCCCCCGATTGGCTGCGGGCGATTCATCTTGCGCGGGTGGTCGAGGCGGGCGTGCGGGTTGCCGACCCCGATGAGGTGTGTGTGCTGGAAGCACGGTTTCCGCGCGCGCTGAACGAGTTGCAGGTTGTCTGGGGTGATCCGGAGAGCTTCGATCTGCGATTTCGCGATCTCACCCTAGGGGATTCCGCTGAACCAGGCGGCTGGCCCGATGAGGCCTGGGATGAACTGGGCTTCCTCCAGGATGTTCACGATCTGGCCTACGGGCTTCCGCATGGGCGCGAGAGCCCCTTGCGGCCAACGCGGTGCCGGTGAACGGTCGGGCGCGTCCGAGCGTTCCGGGTGGCTATGGAAACCACTGGGTCGATCCCATCTCCTTCCCGTGAGGGGTCCGAACAGGGCCTAAACCGGGTGGATCCGAACCACTCGATCATCACGACCAGGTCACCAGTACGGTAAACGACGCGGCACGGCGCTCGGCGTCGCTTACTTGACCCCGGCGCGCGATCGAGGTACTTTCGGACCCTTTTCAACCTTATTCTGTTGTCCACTGTCTTTCGCTCCAGACCGCGTCCCAGCTCCGGGTTCGAGCACCGTGATCATCCGACACGGTGGATCGATTCGAAGTGCGTCAGTCGCGACGTCCGAGGCGGAGATGGTGGTCTCAATCGGAGGTCACCGAGGTGACAGTGACTGGCGCGCAAACAGAAACGGTCGCTCCAAGACGGCCAGACCGGCGGGGTGTCGAACTCAGTGGGGCTGAGATCGTCGTCCAGGCGCTCGTCGATGAGGGGGTGGAGTTCGTCTTCGGTTATCCCGGAGGGGCGGTGCTGCATATCTATGACGCACTCTTCAGGGAAGAAACCGTCAAACACATCCTCGTGCGGCACGAACAGGGCGCGACCCACGCGGCCGACGGCTACGCCCGGGCGACCGGCAAGTGTGGTGTCTGCCTGGTCACCTCGGGTCCCGGCGCGACCAATGCCGTCACGGGTATTGCCACCGCCTTCATGGACTCGATCCCGATGGTGATCCTGACCGGACAGGTTCCAACCCCGGTGATCGGCAGCGACGCCTTCCAAGAAGTCGATACCGTCGGCATCACCCGGCCCTGCGTCAAACACAATTTTCTGGTGAAGGACGTCCGCGACCTGGCGACGACCATTCGCAAGGCATTCTACATCGCCACCACCGGTCGCCCAGGGCCCGTGGTGGTCGATATCCCCAAGGATGTGACCGACCCCAATATCAAGATCCCCTATGACGAGCCGGGCGAGATCACCCTGCGCTCCTACCATCCCGTGATCAAGGGACACCCCGGGCAGATCCGGCGTGCGGTGGACTTGCTGCGGCAGGCGAAGCGACCGATCTTCTACACCGGTGGCGGGGTGGTGTTGGGAGATGCCTCGGAGCAACTGACCGAGTTGGTGCGAGCGACCGGATTTCCGATCACCAGTACCCTGATGGGGCTGGGCGCCTTTCCCATGACCGACCCCCAATTCATCGGGATGCTCGGCATGCATGGGACCTACGAGGCGAACATGGCCATGCACGAGACCGATGTCTTGATCGCGATCGGCGCGCGCTTCGATGATCGGGTGACAGGCAAGATCGAGCACTTCTGCCCGCATGCCCAGATCATCCATGTCGATGTTGATCCCTCGTCGATCTCCAAGACCGTCAAGGTCCATGTGCCGATCGTCGGGCAGGTCGGCAACGTCCTCGCCGAGATGCTGAAACTCTATCGCCAGCAGGTCCCCGCCGGGACCGGCACACCGCTGACCGACTGGTGGGCACAGATCGCCGAGTGGCGTGCCCGGGACTGTCTGGCCTATGACCGCAACAGTGCCGCGATCAAGCCCCAGTTCGCGGTCGAGACGCTCTATAAGGTGACCAGTGGAGATCTGTATCTGACCTCCGATGTCGGCCAGCATCAGATGTTCGCGGCGCAATTCTATCCGTTCGACAAACCGCGGCGCTGGATTAACTCGGGTGGCCTGGGCACCATGGGATTCGGTCTTCCGGCGGCGATGGGCGTGCAGCTGGCCTTTCCTGACGCCCAGGTGGCCTGCATCTCGGGCGAGGCGAGCATCCTCATGTGCATCCAGGAGCTTGCGACCTGTTTGCAATACGGACTGCCACTGAAGATCATCCTGCTGAACAATGGCTACATGGGCATGGTGCGGCAGTGGCAGGAATTCTTCTACGAAAGCCGGTATTCGCATTCCTACGTCGACGCCTTGCCCGATTTCGTCAAGCTCGCCGAGAGCTTCGGTCACGTCGGGATGCGGGTGGATCGACCCGCTGATCTCGAAGCCGCGATGAACGAGGCCTTCGCGATGCGTGATCGGCTTGTCTTCATGGACGTCATCGTGGATCCCACGGAGAATGTCTATCCGATGATCGCCGCGGGCAAGGGCCAGCACGAGATGCACCTGGCCCCGAGCCACGCGGATCGCGAGCTCGCTTGAGCCGGTTCCATTCGAAGGTATCGCAGAGACATGAGACATATCATCGCCGTGTTGCTTGAGAATGAGGCTGGCGCGCTCTCGCGGGTCGCGGGGCTCTTCTCGGCCCGGGGTTACAACATCGAATCCCTGACCGTCGCCCCCACGGATGACCCGACCCTATCGCGGATGACTCTGGTCACGACCGGTCACGACGACGTCGTCGAGCAGATCAAGAAACAATTGAACAAGTTGATCGACACCGTGAAGCTCCTCGATCTGTCCGAAGGGCCCCACATCGAGCGCGAAATGATGCTGATCAAGGTGCGCGCGGAACGGGCCGATCGAGAGGAACTGAAGCGCTTGACCGAGATCTTTCGGGCCAAGATCATTGATGTGACCGATACCAGTTACGTCATCGAATTGACCGGCGCTTCCAAAAAGCTCGATGCCTTCATCGATGCCGTACCAGAGGGACTCATCGTCGAGGTGGTGCGCTCGGGCCCGACGGGCATTGCCCGCGGCGAGAAAGGCCTCTCGGTCTGAAGGTTTCATCGCAAATCCGCGGGGCATCGGTCTAAAGCCGGCGCCCCGCGGTCTCCAACGGAGTCGCCTCGCACGGTTCCCGCCCGCGCCGATGCCCGCGCGGTGATGCCGTCCCCAGCGGGGACGCCGTCACAGGTCACCAGGTGCTTTGATGCCGAGCCCAGGTTGCGCCATGTTGCGCCATGTTGCGTCTGGTGCCGTTAGACGTGCGGTTCCCCTCCAATTTCTATCACTCGCAAGGATCCCTGTTCATGAGCATCAATGTGTATTACGACAAAGACGCCGATCTGTCCCTGATCAAGGGGAAAAAGGTCGCCATCATCGGTTATGGCTCGCAAGGACATGCCCATGCCAACAACTTGAAGGACTCAGGTGTGGCGGTCGTGGTGGGCTTGCGCCCTGGCTCCGCCTCCGCGACCAAGGCGGCCCATGCCGGGCTTGAGGTACGGGCGATCGATGAAGCCGTACAGGGCGCCGACGTGGTCATGATCCTAGCGCCCGACGAGCACCAAGCCGCACTCTATCGTGACCAGATCGCTCCCCATATCAAACAGGGCGCGGCCTTAGCCTTCGCGCACGGTTTCAATATCCATTTCGGTCAGATCACGCCGCGTGAGGATCTCGACGTCATCATGGTCGCGCCCAAGGGGCCGGGTCACCTGGTGCGTTCGACCTACACCCAGGGCGGGGGCGTGCCGAGCTTGATCGCGGTCCATCAGAATGCGACTGGTCACGCACGCGAGATTGCCATGGCCTACGCCTCGGCAAACGGCGGCGGGCGCGCGGGCATCATCGAAACCAATTTCCGTGAGGAGTGCGAGACCGATTTATTCGGCGAGCAGGTGGTGCTCTGTGGCGGTCTGACCTCCCTGATCAAAGCCGGTTTCGAAACCCTCGTGGAGGCCGGTTACGCCCCTGAGATGGCGTATTTCGAATGTCTGCACGAGGTCAAGCTGATTGTCGACCTAATCTATGAGGGGGGTATCGCCAACATGCGCTACTCCATCTCCAACACCGCCGAGTACGGTGATCTCACGCGGGGACCGCGCATCATCACCGATGAAACCAAGGCGGAGATGAAGCGCATCCTCGGCGAAATTCAGAGCGGTCACTTCGCCAAGGAGTTTATCCTCGAGAATCAAGCGGGCGCGCCCGCCATGAAGGCGATGCGCCGGCTCGGTGAGGAGCATCAGATCGAGGCCGTCGGCGAGCGGCTGCGTGACATGATGCCCTGGATCCGCGAGCGGAAACTGGTCGACAAGTCACGCAACTAGTGCTCTGCACGGGGAACGTCCGCCAGTGGGCGGACGTTCCCCCTCACCCTGGGACGGTCCCCCGATCGTCTTCATGTCGGCATCGGCATACCCTGCCCCAGGGTTCCTGGCTCTGGGCTGTTGGAACGTGTGGCATGACCTCCCCCCTCCTCACGCATCCAAATATCGCGTTGTGGTCGTCCGATCGCAATCCCCGCGGCACGCAGCCGGGAATCGATAGCGGTGATGAGTTCACCGCGGATCAGCATGCGATTCGAGAGTCCCGGCAGGAAAAAACGCACCATCAGATCCAACCCCCGCTCGCCGAACTCCGCGACGGTGATGACTGGTGCTGGGTCGGTCATGACTCGTGGGTCGTCATGGACTACCTCATGAAGGATGCGTAACGCCTGCTCGGTGTCGTTCCCATAGTCGATGCTCACAAGGATCTCGCCACGATTGGTCTGGTCGGAGAGGGTCCAGTTAACCACCTCCCCGGTGATCAACTGTTTGTTGGGCACCAGCAACTCGCGATGATCCCAGGTGCGAATGGTGGTGGCGCGCATCTCGATGCGTGTGACCACGCCGCTTTGCTCACCGATGGTGACAGTGTCACCGACCCGGACCGGTCGCTCGAACAGGATGATGAGACCGCTAATGAAGTTGGCCACGATTTCCTGCAAACCGAAGCCGATTCCCACGCCAAGTGCCGCGACCAACCATTGCACCTGTTGCCAGGTGAGCCCCAGTTGGCCGAAAACCAGCAGCATCGCGACCGCGATGGTGAGATAGCCGGTGAGGGCGATGATGGTGTAACGCCCTCCGGAACTGATGCGCGTGTTCTGTAATAGCAGGATCTCGAGCAGGGCCGGGAGGTGGCGCACCGCGATGACCGCCACGGCAATGATGACGACGATGCTCGCAAGGTCTGCCAGGGTGATCGGGCGTGTCACCGTGACCCCATCGACCGAGGCACTCGTGCTCCAGAGGGTCACCCGCTCCAGCACGTTCAACGCTGGCAGCATATCTGACCAAAGGATCCAGACAGCAACGGCCGCGCCCAGCGTGAGGAGGGCATTGAGAAGCTGGCGGGTCTGCCCGTCGAGTGCCACCAGATCGAGTGGCGCGTCGACGACATGCGGGGGCGTCGTGGTCTCGGGCGCCGGGTCCTGACCGCCAGGATCGCTCGCCGGGCGTTGTTGCGTGTCGCGCCGCAACCGGCTGGTGATGGCTTGTCTGAGAGCGAGCCGACGGCGGGTCACCAGGAGCCATCGGAGGATCGATTGGTGCAGGAGCACGAGGCCGAGCAGGAGCCAGAATTGCTCGAACCACAGATTGAAGAGCGTGCCGGCCGTGTATTGGAAACCCGCGAGCGTGAGCACCATCAGGCCAAGTGGGACCGCAATAGCGAGCGGGTACCAGAGATGGCGCAGTCGACTGGCCAGGCTGTCGGGTGCGCTGGCGAGCGCATCGCGCACCAAGCCGTGCCGCGGGTGTAGATGAAGCGCTAACAAAATCGCACTCATCAGCGTGACAGCGGTCAAGGCGAGGCGCCCAACCGTTGCCGCTTGAACCTCGCCGAGCGGATTCACGAGGAAGGCGAGAAAACCCAGGGGAACCAGGATCCAGATCGCCAAATTCAGCGCGCGACGGGTTTTGATCAGGGTGTTACGACGCCACTGGAAATGCTCCTCGGCGAGGCCACCATTCATGCAGACGAGCCGAAACGTCAGCAGATAGAAGAGCCCTGGTGCGACGCGTAGCAATGCATCCCCAACGGCATAGGGGAAGGGGGCCGAGGTTGCGGCACTGGTCAGTAGGAGCCCTAGGATGGCGAGCAGCAAGGGAATGGGAGCGGCCAGCAACAGGGTCAGCGCGATCGCCAAGAGGGTATAACCGAAGCGGTCGGTCCTGAGCGTGCGCAGTGGGATCGCTGTGCCGCGGATACGTCGGCGCAGGGTGCGATCGAAGCTCAGGAGTAGCACAGTGACCAGTAACCCGCTCCACCAGGTCCAGGCACCGGCCAAGCCGGTGCGCAAGACTTGGATCACGGCCAGCCAATTGGCAGGCCGCAGCACCTCGCCGATGACCTCAGGGAACGCACTGAAGCTTTGCTGCGTGATGGGGACATGGCTGCGGATCCAGAGCAGATGCTCGGCGAGAAAGACCTGATACTCGGCAGTGAGGGCTTGCAGCCTTTCCGCTGCGAGGTCGAGCTCGACCAAGGCGCGGAGCTGTCGTTCCTCTGCCGCGATGGCATGCTCCAACAGCTGCATTCGCGCGTCGCGTTGTGCGCTCCACTGGGTCTCGAGGATGGTGGCCTCGGCGGGCGTGAGCGAGCCCAGTTCATCCTCCAGGGCGCGTGCGGCGACCGCACTCTCCAAGCCCAGCAACTCTTCGCGCCAACCCAGCATCGCGAGGGTCGAATCAGCGGTTGCATTGGCCCGTTCCGCAGCCTCTTGACGTAAGAGGCGCAGATTCGGAAGTTGCTCACGTTGATCGAGGAGGACACGCCCCAGGGCTCGCGTCAAACCGGCCGCCAGGATGCGTTGTCGACTGGTATCGAAATCCTGTTCTAGGACCGCGAGCCGCTCGAGGGTTTCGACGCGTGCGCCCTCCAGCTCGGTGGTCTGTTCGTTGATCGCGTTGATGACCTCGGCCAGGGCGGTATTGTCCACTGCCAGTGACCGGATCAGGGGGTGGGCATCGGCGACGGCGACGGTTGCCGCTTCGGCCGCCAGTAAGACCCGTTCCGCTTCCAGCCGTCGCAGCCGCTCCGCCTCGCCCTGCAAGGATGTCAAGCGCAGGACGGCCTGGTCGAGGGTGAATTCAGCCTCTTCCTGCTGCACCATCGCCAGTTCACGACGTAGCTCGGCCCCGGCGAGGCGTTGCTCGAGGACCTGTACCCTGGCACTGAGGAGCGCACGCTGACTCGTCAATCTCCAGAGCCGCGCTTGGGCCTCCGGTCCCGTCGTGGCGGCGGCGCGTAAACCGCTGAGCTCATCATCCAGATCGCGGATGCGTTGTTGCAGTTCGGCCAGTTCGCGACGTTGCTGGGGGCGCGCGTTCGACTCCTCGTCGAGTCCCTGAGCCAAGGTCCTGACGCGTTCCTCTTGGGCCGCCACCGCGGCTTGCTCTTGATCCAGCAGCGGCAGGATCGTGCTCAGGTCAAGCACCTCCGGCCACTCGATCACGGGTGGTTGGGCCGTATCCAACGTGCTCAAGCGCGCGCGGATGGCGGCAATCTGGCCTGGCACTTCGCTCAAGGAGGCACGCAGATCGGTCCATTCAGCCCAGGCGCTGGCGCTGGCGGCAAGATCAGCGAGCACGCCGTCGTACTGCTCGACCAGACGTTCCCGCTGCTCATTGGAGAGGTCGGTCGCGATTTCGAGTGCCGCAATGGCGTCCAGGACGTCCTCACGACTGAGACTCGCTTCGGGAGGCGTTTCGAAATCGGCGCTCGACACCAGGAGCCAGAGCGCTAGCGAGAGACCGATGGCGAGGCCTAGCAGCGAAGGGATGGCTCGCACGACAGTATCCGTGCGTAAGGTCCAGGTCGCCCTTGGGCTGGGGACAGCCATCATGGGCAAGACCTCGAGCAAGACCTCGAGCGCGCGGGACCGCGATCAGGCAAGGTTCAAGCCTTGATGAAGGACATGAATTCGGCGCGGGTCCGCGGATCGTCCTGGAAGGTCCCGCGCATGGCGCTGGAGACCGTCGAGCTGCGCTGTTTTTGCACGCCACGCATCATCATGCAGGTGTGGCTCGCCTCCATCACCACGGCGACTCCGTGGGCCCCAAGATGCTCCATCAGTGCATCAGCGACTTGACTGGTCAAGCGCTCTTGCACCTGGAGACGGCGGGCGAAGACATCGACAACACGCGCGATCTTGCTGAGGCCGACGACCTTGCCTTGCGGCAGATAGCCCACGTGGGCATGGCCGAAGAAGGGCAACATGTGATGCTCGCACATCGAATAGAACTCGATGTCGCGCACGATCACCATCTCCCGCACGTCTTCCTCGAAGAGGGCCTTCTTGATGATCTCCTCGGCGGACAGCTCATAGCCGCTGGTGAGGAAGTCGATGGCTTTGGCCACGCGCAGCGGGGTCCGTTGCAACCCCTGGCGATTGGGATCCTCGCCGATCTCTTGCAGCATGCTCCTGACCAGGGACTCCTTGCGCTCATCGTAGACCTCGTCATCCGACTCGGCCTCGAAGCTCGTTGCATAATGGCTGTGCGCAAGGATGGTGCTGAGCTTGGATTGATCCGCCATGATGTCGCTCTAGGGTGATGATGTCGGGATTCGACCGGGATCGGGCTGGATGAGCGCCGATCGGCCGGGTCATCGGACATTATGGAGGCTTGCATCGGAATTGGAACCGCGGGCGGGTGAAACACATCTCGTCACTGGCGAGACCGCGGGAGTTTCGCTAACATGGATCGAGTGTCGATTCCGTATCAACCGATGAGCGCATTCCTTGCGCATCCTCTGCCGGCATGGTGCATCCTGACCATGCGTCCTGCTGTGTCTCCCCTCGAGACCTTCCCATAATCCGAATGGCTGCATGTGGCGCGGCGCGATGAGTGCGATCCGTGCCCGTCTAGACGTCCATATCGAGCTGGCGGAAGCCGCCAGCCCCCGACCAGGAGATTGAAGCATGTGTGGCTTGTGCGGTGAGATCCGTTTCGATGACAGACCGATTGATGTTGCGGCCCTCGCCGCCATGAGTGCCGTCATCGTCCCGCGTGGACCGGACGGCGATGGCATCTGGCAGCAGGGCCGGATCGGGCTGGCCCATCGGCGTCTCTCGATCATCGACCTCAGCACCCATGCCGCGCAGCCGATGGTGGACAGTGACTTGGGTCTGACCATCGCCTTCAACGGCTGTATTTATAACTATCAGTCCTTGCGCAACGAGCTCGAAGGTCGAGGCTATCGGTTTTTCTCGCACGGCGATACCGAGGTGGTGCTCAAGGCCTTTCATGCCTGGGGCGCTGATTGCGTCGAGCGCTTCCATGGCATGTTCGTCTTTGCCGTGGCCGAGCGCGAGACGGGACGCCTGACCCTGGTCCGTGACCGCCTCGGGATCAAACCGCTCTATTACGCCGAGATCGCCGGTGGCGTGCGCTTCGCCTCGACCCTGCCGGCGCTGCTCGCCGGCGGTGGCATTGCGACCGAGATCGACCCGGTGGCACTCCACTACTACATGCACTTTCACGCAGTGGTGCCGGCACCCCACACGATCCTCAGTGGCGTGCGCAAACTCCCACCCGCGACCATTCGCACGATCGAACCCGATGGTCGCCAGCATGACCGCTGTTACTGGGATCTGAACTTCGAACGCACGCCGGCGGAGACGGAGTTGAGCTTCGAGGACTGGCAGGAGCGAACCCTCGCGGCCTTGCGCACCGCCGTGGCACGCCGTCTCGTGGCTGACGTCGACGTCGGTGTGCTGCTGTCGGGGGGCTTGGATTCGAGTCTGATCGTGGCCCTCTTGGCCGAGCAGGGTCAACGTGGCATCAACACCTTCTCGGTCGGATTCGAAACGGTTGGCGCCGAGGTCGGTGACGAGTTCCAATACTCCGACATCATCGCCGAGACCTTCGGCACTCGGCACCACAAGATCCGCGTCGATTCGGCCACGCGCCTGTTGCCGGAACTGCCCAACTGCGTGCGCGCGATGGCCGAGCCGATGGTGAGCCATGACGTGATCGGCTTCTATCTCCTCTCGCAGGAGGTTGCCAAGCATGTGAAGGTCGTACAGAGCGGGCAGGGTGCCGATGAGGTCTTTGCCGGCTATCACTGGTACCCGCCGATGATCGGCAGCACCGACCCGGTGCGGGATTACGCTCAGGCCTTCTGCGATCGCACCGAGGCGGAGTATCGCCGCGTCGTCGATCCGCGGTTTCACGGCGCGGATGCCAGTCGTGACTTCATCGCGCGGCATTTCGCGCGCCCCGGCGCCACGGCCGCGGTCGACCAGGCGCTGCGCCTCGACCAGCAGATCATGCTGGTCGATGATCCGGTCAAGCGTGTTGATAACATGACGATGGCTTGGGGGCTTGAGGCTCGCGTGCCCTTCCTCGATCATGAATTGGTGGAACTGGCCGCGCGCATGCCGGATCGGTATAAGGTTTGCGATGAGGGGAAGGGCGTGCTCAAGGCGATTGGCCGGCGGCTGATCCCACCCGCCGTGATCGATCGTCCTAAGGGTTACTTCCCGGTGCCGGCCTTGAAATATCTCCGCGGGGAGGTGCTGGCACAGGTGCGCGAGCTGCTGCATGGCGAGCGTGCGCGCACCCGTGGCCTCTTTCAGCGCGCCTATGTCGATGAACTCCTCGCCGCGCCGGACGAGCACCTCACCCCCCTGCGCGGATCGAAGCTGTGGCAGGTCGCCTTGCTGGAGATGTGGCTGCAAGAGCACGGGGTCTGATGCCATGAGTCGCGATCAGATGCGCCATCGTCTCGAACGCAGCCGGGCCCCCTCGTTGAACAACTGGGATCGTCGCGCACGCCCGGACCAGCCGTTCGGAGAGGCCGCGATCGTTGATTGCGGCTGGGGTCGGCTGCTGTTCGGGCAGACCTTTACCGATCCTCAGGCGATCGCCGAGGCCTTGCAGGAGGAGCGGCACGGTGCGCGTGATGTCGCGCTCTACCTGAGCGATCCGCACGTGGTGCTCTCCTATGCCCCGCAAGATCTCTTCCTCGATCCGTCCCACACCTTCCGGCTGTGGCTGGAACGCTATCATTGCGCGCCACGACGACCGAAGGGCTTCTACGTGCGCCTCGCACACAGCCGCCAGGACGCCGAGGCGATCCATCGGCTCTATGTGACACGTCGCATGGTCCCGCCGAGCGCGGATTTCATCTGGGCGCATCGTACCTCGAAGGTCTTGACCTATTGGATCGCCGAGGACGAGCAGGATGGACGCATCATCGGCGCGGTGAATGGGGTCGACCATGTCGCCGCCTTCGATGATCCCGAGAACGGCGCGAGTCTGTGGGCGTTGGCCGTGGATGCCCAAGCCCCCTATCCGGGGATTGGAGATGCGCTGGTGCGCCAGGTCATCGAGTATTATCAGGCACGCGGGCGGGGGTTTCTCGATCTCTCGGTCATTCATGACAACAACCGCGCCATTAAACTCTATCGTAAGCTCGGCTTCGAGCGTATCCCGGCATTCGCCCTGAAGAATAAAAACGCCTATAACGAACCCCTGTTCATGGGACAGCAACCGGAATCGGGCCTCAACCCGTACGCCACCATCATCATCAACGAGGCGCGCCGGCGCGGGATCGGGGTCGAGGTGTTGGACGCCGAGGCCGGTTATTTTGCACTGGTGCTCGGTGGGCGGCGGATCGTCTGCCGCGAGAGCCTGAGCGAACTCACCAGCGCGGTGGCCATGAGCCGCTGTGATGACAAGGCGGTGACGCATCGGTTGCTGCGTCGCGCCGGACTCCGGGTTCCAGCGCAGACGCGCTACGAGGCACTTGATCAGGCCGAGGCCTTTCTCTCGAAAGTGGGCCGCGTGGTCGTGAAACCGGCGCGCGGTGAGCAAGGGGCTGGCATCAGTGTCGACGTGCGTGATCCCGACACACTCGAGCGGGCGATTGCCACGGCCCGGCGCGTCTGTGACCAGGTGATCCTCGAGGAATTCGTCGCCGGCGACGACCTGCGGATCCTGGTGATCGCCGATCGCGTGGTGGCCGCGGCGATCCGGCGGCCAGCGCAGATCATCGGCACCGGCCAGCACCAGATTCGCGAACTCATTCAGGCGCAGAGCCGGCGGCGCCGGGCGGCGACCGGCGGCGAGAGTGCCATCCCGATGGATGAGGAAACCCGTCGTTGCGTGATCGGCAGTGGCTACGAGATGCAGAGTGTATTGCCAGCGGGCACGGTGTTACAGGTCCGCAAAACCGCGAACCTCCACACTGGCGGAACCATCCATGACGTGACCGCGCAACTGCACCCGGAGCTCGCGGCCGCGGCGGTCACGGCCGCGCGCGCCTTGGCGATTCCGGTGACGGGTCTCGACTTCCTTGTACCGTCGGTGCAAGGCCCCGACTATGTCATCATCGAGGCGAATGAACGCCCTGGTTTGGCCAATCACGAACCCCAGCCAACCGCGCAACGCTTCGTCGACCTGCTGTTTCCCCAGACTGCCGCGCGGGAGTAGACACACCTTGAAGTTGCCAACGATCAATACCGCCTATCTGGCCCGAACCCTGCTCAAGTTGCTGCACACACCCAGCCCATCCGGCTACACCGACCGGGTGGTGCATCTGGTGTGCGAGGAATTGGAGCGCTTGGAGGTTCCCTTCGAGCTGACGCGACGCGGCGCCATTCGCGCGACCCTCACGGGGGAAGTGTCGCAGCCAGATCGGGCGATCGTGGCACACGTTGACACGCTCGGTGCCATGGTGAAGGCGCTCAAGGACAATGGCCGGTTGCAACTGGTCCCGGTCGGACACTGGAACGCACGCTTCGCCGAGGGTGCACGGGGTACGCTCTTCACCGACACGGGCCAATGTCGTGGGACCATTCTCCCGCTGAAGGCCTCGGGGCACACCTTCGCCCCCGAGATCGACAATCAGCCCGGGGGTTGGGATTACGTGGAGTTTCGCATCGATGCGAAGGTTCAGACGATCCCGGACCTTTTGCGCTTCGGTGTGCATGTCGGAGATTTCATCGCGATCGACAGTGCACCGGAGATCACCGATACGGGCTTCATCAACGCGCGACATCTCGACGACAAGGCAGGCACCGCGGTGCTGCTGGCGGCGATGGAGGCCGTGCGGCGCGAGGGTCTGGCGCTACCGGTCGACTGCCATCCGCTCTTCACCATCTCCGAGGAGGTCGGCTTTGGCGCCTCGGCGGCCTTGCAGCAAGATGTCGCCGAGATGCTGACGATCGACAATGGGACGACCGCGCCCGGGCAGAACTCCAGTGAGTTCGGTGTGACCATCGCCATGGCCGACGAGGTCGGACCCTTCGATTATCACCTGACCCACCGGATGATCCAGCTCTGCCAAGAGTTCGCCATCCCACACCAGCGCGATGTCTTCAAGTATTACCGCTCCGACAGCGCGGCGGCCTTGACCGCCGGCAATGATGTGCGCACCGCGCTCATTACCTTTGGGATCGATGCCTCGCACGGTTATGAGCGGATTCACTTTGATGCACTCGAGTCGCTGGCGCAGTTGGTGAGCGTCTATATGCAGGCGCCGCCGCTGTTCAGCCGCGACCGCTTCGAGATGGGTCCGCGTGCGGGCTTCCCGATCCAACCCGGTTGAGATGGTGCCCCGGGTGTCTGCCCGTTCCCGTAGGTGTCCATAGGGGCCTGATCGTGCTGGAAGCCTTGACCCTGATCCTGGTCTGTCAGCTCATCGGCGAGACGCTGGTTTTGCTCACCGGTTTGCCGATCCCCGGGCCGGTGCTCGGAATGTTGCTGCTGCTGGTCTGGCTGTTTCTGCGCGGTGGGATCTCCGAGTCACTCGGGCGCACCGCCGACAGTCTGCTCGCGCATTTCTCGCTCTTGTTCGTGCCGGCCGGGGTCGGGGTGATGTTGCACTGGGAGCGGATCCAAGGGCAGTGGCTCGCGCTCGCCGTAGCCCTGGTGCTGGGGACCTTGATCACGCTCGCGGTCACGGCCCTGACGATGGTGGGCGTGCAGGGTGCCATCAAGATCCTGCGTGGCCGGGGTGGTCCTCATGAGTGAGGTGGGCCTCAACGACATTTGGGTCTATCTCGCGGCATCTCCGCTGCTGTGGCTGGCGATGACCTTGATCTGTTATCTGGTGGCTGACCGACTCTATCGCCTTGGTGGGGGTAACCCCCTGCTCAACCCGGTGGCGATTGCGGTCGGGTTGCTGATCCTGATCCTGGTGATCACGGACACGCCCTATGGCGTCTACTTCGACGGGGCGCAGTTCGTGCATTTTCTCCTCGGCCCCGCGACGGTCTCGCTCGCGATCCCTCTCTACCGTCAGCGTGCCCGCCTGGCGGCGCTCGCAGTGCCGATTGGTCTGGCCTTGTTCGCTGGGGTACTGACCGCGAGCGTCAGCGCCGTGGCACTCGCGGCCTGGTTGGGCGCGGACATCGCAACCCAGATTTCGCTCGCGCCAAAGTCGGTAACAGCCCCCGTGGCCATGGGTATCTCGGAAAAACTCGGGGGCATCCCCTCGCTCACGGCGGTCCTAGTGGTGACGACCGGGATCGTGGGTGCGGTCTTTGGCACGACCCTCTTACGACTGCTGCGCATCCGTGATGATGCGGTCAAGGGCGTGGCCATGGGCGTGAGTGCGCACGGGATTGGAACGGCACGCGCCTTCCAGGTCAGCCAGACCATGGGGGCCTTCTCGGGGCTCGCGATGGCCTTGTCTGCATTCCTCACCGCGGCGCTCTTGCCAACGATTTTGAGTTGGCTGGGATTGATCGGCACTTGAGTCGGTCACCGCGCCCGCGCACCGGGGCAGTGATTGGAAGCGTGCGTCACACCCCTTGGTGCACGCACCGCGTCGGCAGCCGGGGCCTGGCGCTGCGGATATCCGGCAGCGCGTCCTTGCCCCGCGCGCCAGCCCCATCAACAGGTTCGATCTAGTCCGTTTTCTCGAGTGTATCCATCTTCATCAGGGTGTAGGCCGGGCACGAGCGGACATAGGCGGTCCCCAGCAGGATGAGTCCGATGATGCCGAGCCAGCTCTGGGCGACAACCGCCCACAGCAGAATGACCACGCCCGCGATCAGACGGATCTTCCGATCCTGTTCACCCATGTTCTTGGTCAATTCCATCTGGGTCACCTCTTGGCAGTGAGTTTGAAATCGACTCGATTCGATGTGACGCTGGGCGGACAGGTCCGCCATCGAGTCGCCATCCGCGTGATCGGGTCACGCGTCTATAACCATACCCTGAATAGGTTTTTGAGGAAATCCCCATTCGCACCGCGCGCGCGTATCGGGGCGGCACGATCGCGCGGCCTAAGCGCGAAGGATCCGCGTCCGTGACATCTCGGACGCGGACGGTCTCACTGTGGTTCCGGTGAGGGTCTTGTCCTGCTGCTCCCAGACAAGACAACGGTGATGAGGACGGAGACACCCAGGTGGTATTGGGTGTCGAGCGCCTGGACGCCGGCGCCGTGGCAATCGATCAGCATTCCAGTTCCGCGACCCGTGCTCCAGGAGGCGTGCGATCCATCCTGGCGATCCGATCAGAGTACCGGGCGCGATAGAGCAGACGAGGTTTTGGGCCATCGTTGAAACCACTTCGTGTGTGCAGCACGTTGTTCGAGATCAGGCCCCAGCCGGCCTCGAGACGGGCTTCGAGATGCCAGGGGGAAGGCGTGCGCAGCACCTCCTTCAAACAGGCCACGGCCGCGGTGGTCGCGGGATCGTCCCGCCACTGAATATTGCGGGCGCGATCCGTGTAGCGCATGTGGAGATGGCCCGCAGCGGTGACGCTGAAGACAGGCCCGCTGCGGGCCGGACGCTGTTGTACGCCATCGCGATGATGCGCTGGAATGCACAGGCAGTGCGGATGCATGAGGGCCGCGATATGGTCGGGATGCTGGTCGCGCACCAGGAGATAGGCGATCTCATGATCGAGCAGGGCGTTGGCGCCACCCTGCGCGGCGGGTCGCACACAGTGCAGCAAAAGCCCCTGGATCTGCCGGTTCCGCGCGTTGTAATAGCCATCGGTATGCCAGGCGATCGGGCGATTCGTATAGGGGATGAAGTCGCGGTGTGCCGCATCGGTCTGAACGGTCAACGCGGTCACGGCGTCGTCGTCGGCGCCAGGATTGTGATCGAGCTGGTACAGGCCGAATTGCGCACCCAGAGCCAGTGGGATGGCCTTGTCCGGATCCGTGCCGGTGGTCCCGACATAGATCGCCATATTCGCGCGGTCACAGCGTTGTTGGATGGCTGCGTGTTCGGCCGCGCTGAGCCGGCGCGGATCGCCGACCTCGACGATGAGATCCGCCACCGCGGTTGGTGCCTGGGCGAGCTTGCGGGCGCGCCAGGCCTGATAGGCCCGCTCGTCAGTGAGGTCGAAGGGGTGTGACATCGAGGTCTCCAGATCGGATCGCGGATCGTGACCCTAGTCATTTTGTGGGATTGAGACATTGATCCCTGTCATATCGGCGTGGGGTAAACTGCCGTGGCATGATCATCTGGTCCGCGTGCGCCCACGCTGAGCGCAGCGCGCCGCGCCCGGTCCGTTCGGGGTGCGGCCCCGCGACCGCTGCGTCGTTCGTCAGCCGAAATGGAGCTCCTCGTCGATGTCAACGCCTGTGACACCCTTGTTGGCCGCCGATGTCATCATTGTCCTCACGGACCATCCAGGGCGGCCGATCGTGCTGATCGAGCGGCTGAATCCACCGCCGGGGTGGGCGATCCCAGGCGGTTTCGTCGAGGTCGGGGAACAGGTGGAAGCCGCGGCGGTTCGCGAAGCGCGCGAGGAGACCGGCTTAGCCGTGACCTTGCGGGGCCTCTTGGGACTCTATTCGGATCCGCGCCGTGATCCACGCGGCCACACGGTGACCGCGGTCTATGTCGGCGAGGCCGTTGGCACGCCACGGGCGATGGACGATGCGCGGGCGGTCGGGATCTACCCAGTCAGTGCGCTGCCGCCGGTTCTGGCCTTCGATCATGCCCAGGTCTTGCAGGATTATGTGCGCTATCGAACGCAGGGCCTGCCCGCGCCTCTGCGGTTCGGATGATGATCGAGAACGATGTCCTGGTGCCTCGCTCCGTTCCCCGTTGCCGCCCGACAGCTGCTGACCACAGCCTGTTCCCGAGGGCGTCACATGGCGATCCTCGTCACGCTGCTGGCGGTGTCGGGCTCCTTCATCGCCGGTTGCACGGCACACATTGTGCCGCCCCCCATATTGCAGCAGATGCGAACCGTCTATCTCTTGGACCATGGCTTTCATACCAGTCTGGTGCTGCGCACCTCTGATCAACAATTGGTGCGCTGGGCGTACGGTGACTGGAGTTGGTATGCCGAGGGCGATCGCCGGGTCCGGCGCGTCCTGCCCGTGCTGTTGCGATCCACCTCGGGTACGCTGGGGCGTCAGGCGATCGGTCCCAGTGGAGGGGGGGATGACCTGGCCTGGATTCAGCGGCAGGTTCCGATGCCCATCCGCGCGATCATCGTGATTCCCGTCGAAGCCGTGCGGGTCGATCAGCTCCAGTCTCGTCAGGAGCAGCGCTTCGCCGCTGGATTGGACCGTGGTTGGATCGAACGACCGGAGACGGGGCTGGTCTTCGTCCCCGACCCGGCGCCCTATCACTGGTCGCGGAACTCGAACCACGAGGTGGCGGTCTGGCTCGAGGCCTTGGGCTGCCGGGTGGAGGGCACGCCAACCTTCGGCGCCTGGCGACTTGCAACGCATTAAGCCGGTGCGTCCCGCCCGGATCCCTCACGAGGCATCAGTCTCGCGTATCCGCCCCCGCTCAGCGCGGCACGCGCTCGAGCGCCGCGCGCGCCCGATTGCTGGGAACCGCGAAACCGATCCCGACATTGCCGCCACTCGGTCCGATCAGGGCGGTGTTGATCCCGACCACCTCACCCGCGAGGTTGATCAGCGGGCCCCCCGAGTTGCCGGGATTGATGGAGGCATCCGTCTGGATCAATTCACCAATGCGATTGCCGCCGACACCACTGCGCCCGACGGCGCTGACGATCCCAGAGGTCACGGTTTGGCCTAGGCCGAACGGGTTTCCGATGGCGATGACGAAGTCGCCGACCTCGAGTCGTTCGGAGTCACCCAGCGCAAGCGGTCGGACATCGACTGGCGGGATCTTCAGGATGGCGACATCCGAGCGGGCGTCCGAGGCAATTCGTTGCGCGCGAAAACGACGCTGATCCTTCAGTGTGACTTGGATTTCGGTGGCGTTTTGCAGCAGGTGATCATTCGTCATCACATAGCCGCGCGCGGCATTCACGATGACCCCGGAACCGACACTTTGTCGTTCCGCAAGTCCTTCCTCCGTGGGTTCGGGGAGACCGAATCGATCGAGAAAGCGGCGGAATTCGGGATCACGCAGGAAGGGGTGCGGGTCGATCGGGACGGCTGACTTCACCGAGATATTGACCACCGCGGGTGTCACCCAACGCATCAGTGGAGCGAGCGAGGGATAGCCGCCTGACATCAGTTGCTCGGGCAGGAGCGTGCCGCCCGCGCTCGGACGCACTGTGGCCATGGGCGCCCCGGCGGGTTCGAGCGCACATCCGGTGGTCCCGCCGAGCGTGGCGATCAGGAGTGCCCACCACCACCCGTTGCGCGTCCCACCGCGGCTCGACCTCCTCGCCACCGCGGCGCCGTGTCGGCGCCGACACGCCTCCAGGACCCGCGTCAGTGCATGCGGTTGGCCGGCGGTGGTCGCGGTGGGCAGAGCCATCATGAGCGGCGCCTTCGTTCAACGCGCCAGGTGACTGGCGACCCGCTGACGGAGACCAGGGTCGATCGGTTCGTTGATCAGCAGGGCGAAGGGAGCCCAGGAGCCGTCGCGCCGCACATAACCGGCGTAGGTGCTCACCCCCCGCAGGGTGCCTGTCTTGGCGCGGACCGCCGGGTCGTTCTTCTGTTCCGGCATCAGATCGCGATAAGGCGTAAAGGCATCGAGCAGTTGCACCAGTTGCCGGGCGCTGAGGCGATTGGCCCGCGACAAGCCCGCGCCATCATCGATCACGGCATCACGCCAGCCGAAGCGCGCCCGGGCGAAATCCGTCATGGCGCGCCGCGCCGAGGCCATGCTGACCTGCCCCGTCCCGCGCGGACTCGCGAGGTGGAGGAAGAAGGCGTTGGCGATGAAATTGTTTGAATACTCGAGCATCGGGGCCGTCATCTCGGCGAGCGTGCGGCTGTTGGCATGGCGCAGCACCAGCTTGGCATTGCGCGGAACCGCGGCGATTCGCTGTTGATCCGTCACCGGGATGCCGCCCTCGGCCAGCTTGGCGGCGAGCAACTCGCCGACGTATCCCACCGCCAGCTCGCGTTCGCGAAGATTGACTCGCTGCTTGCCGGCGGCACCCGCTAGTCCGAGGCGCCGGGCCGAGGCGGTCAGGGGCGTCTGGGGTTCGGCACTCGTGATGCGATCGCCCGTGCGGACCAGATTGACGGTGTTGAAGTTGACCGCCAGGGCGGTGACCGGCGCGTCATAGGGGTTGTCGCTCGCTGAGCGCCCGGCGATCTCCACATCGGGACTGAAGAAAGTGTCGTCGAGTCCGATGCCATTGACGCGCTTCAATCCCTGCGCGCGCAGGGCGCGCACCACCGTGTCGAGTTCTTCCGAAACCAGATAGGGGTCGGCATACCCCTTCACCCAGAGCCAGCCCGCATCGTCGGTGTAGAACTCGGTCTCGAAGCGATGATGACGACCCCAGGTTTCGAGCGCGGCATAGGCGGTGAGGATCTTCATGGTCGAGGCGGGGATGCGGAGCGTATCGGGACGCGTCGCGATCAGGTCACGCCCCTGCTCCTGCACCAACAGGCTTGACTGGGCCAGCCCTTGCGCCTGCGTTACCGGGTTGGCGAACGCCACTGGGACACCGCATAGGAACATCCCCACCAGCGCGCCGATCCGCAAGCGCCGCCAGCCCGGGTGCGCGCCCGGGCTGGCGGATGCTGGACGAGCTGAAAGGCCTCGCGCACGGGGCGCGGGAGGGGCCGATGCGAACAGAAGCCAATAGCGGATCATGCGGAATCCCGAGACTGAATGGGTTTGAGGGTTGATGGGCCGTGAGCGCGCGCGCGACGCGCCCGATCCTGTCACCAGCGCGGGCGGGCTCGTGGCGGCTAAGCATAGCCGAGAATTCCGCGCTACGCGTCGCGGGTTCGCGACCGTGCCTGCGTCGAGGCCAGGCGGACACTATGACGGGGATGCAGGTCGATCAATTCGGGATGGAGGTAGCCGGCCACTTCCCGCGGTTCGGGGCGCTCGAGCCAAGGCACCACACCCAGGCACGGCGCCTCGATCAAGGCGGCCAGGGTCGCGAGATTCGCCTCTTGCTCGAGCATGTTCGGATCGACCTGATTGGCGATCCACCCCGCGAGCACCCCGTCAGAGGCGCGAATGCTCTCGACGGTGAGCAAGGCGTGATTCAGACACCCGAGTTTCAGGCCAACCACCAGCACCACGGGCAGACCCAGTGCCTTGGGGACGTCGCTCAGAAAGAGCTCGGGGCCGAGCGGGACCCGCCAGCCCCCGACACCCTCGACGAGCACCTGGTCGGCCGCGGCCGCGAGCGTGCGGAACGCCTGCTCGATGACGGGCAAACTGATGATGACCCCGACCTGACCCGCGGCCAGGTGTGGTGCGATCGGTGGTTCGAAGGCGTAGGGATTCACGATGCCGTAGGGTGCTTGGGAACTGCCCTGTGCCTGCAGCGCCAGGGCATCGTCATTGCGCAGGCCAGCGGGTCCAGGGGTGCAGCCAGAGGCAACGGGTTTCATGCCCAGGACCCGCTCGACACGCGTCCGCCAGGCCGCCATGAGGCCGAGGGTGATCGCGGTCTTGCCACAACCGGTATCGGTACCCGTGATGAACATACCCTGCATTGCGGTCGTGCTCATAGTGTCAGTTTGAACGGGTGGCCGTGTCATGCGAGTCCGCTCGCGCACGGCGTTGAATGCTGGCGATGGGTACAGCGATGCCACCGAGAGCGGGTTTCTGCTCAGGCGCCCAGGCATGGCCGTAGAGGATTTCATAACGCGCCGGCAGGCGACCCTCCTGGCGATATCGCTCGTAGGCGTGACTGAGCGCTGCGAGGCGAGCCCGCCCCGTGAGTCCGCGCGGTCGATCCGCGGCGGCATTAGCGGCGCCCAAGACCTTCAGGTCCCCCATCAGGTCGCGCAGCCCTGCGTAGGTCAGGGTGAGATGTTCGGCGTCCATGACCGGATCGGCAAAGCGCGCGCGCACCAAGGCGTCACCGATGTCATGCATGTCGAGGAACGAGAGCACATGCGTGGCCGTGTCGACGCTCGCCCAGGCCTGGCGCAACTCCTTGAGCGTATCTGGTCCGAAGGTGGTGAACATCAGCAGTCCCCCGGGGCGCAGCACCCGGAGACACTCGCTGAAGGTGCGGTCGAGCTCATTACACCACTGCAAGGTGGCATTGGACACGATGAGATCCACCGCACCGTCGGCCAGGGGGAGTGATTCCGCATCGGCGCACACGCACGATGGGCGCCGCCACCAGCGACCGCGGCGTCTGGCCTGCCGCAGCATGGCGTGCGCGAAGTCCAGCGCAATGATGTTCGACTTCGGGTAACGCTGTTGCAGGGCCGCGATCGCATAGCCGGTGCCGGCCCCCAGATCCAATATCCGTCGCGGTGACAGGCGCACATAATCGAGCCGCGCGAGCAGGCGGTCGGCCATCTCGCGTTGGAGTACCGCGACACTGTCGTAGCGTTCGGCCGAGCGCTCGAAATTGCGCCGAGCATGCCGTTTGTCGATGGTGTTCATTCGCCGGTTTGCTGCGTTGGCATGGGTTTGGTCTGATGTGCGATCCGACTCATAAAGGTGCCGAGTTGCCGTGCCGTCTCCTCGGGATGCGAGAGATGGGGCGCATGAGCCGCGCCGGGGATGAGGGCGCTGGTCGTTCCTGGCATCAGCGATGCGACGCGTTCGGCCACGACGGACGGAACCAGGGTGTCATGGGTGCCGAACAACCAGAGGGACGGGCAGCGGATGTCGGGAAGACGACCGCGCAGATCCTCCTCGCGCAGCAGATCCAAACCCAGCGAGAGGGCGCGTTCGTCGGGCTGGGGCCACGCGGCCACCTCACGGCGCAGGGCTCGCAGCGTCTCGCGCTCGGCCGCGCCGCCACGCAACTGCAGGGCGAGGAAGCGGGCGATGGTCGTGGTGGGATCCGTGCGCAGGCTGGTGTGGAAGTGGGCGAGCGTCTCACTCGGCATCGCGGGTGTCCAGTCGACGGCACGGGTGAAGCGCGGGGTCGCGCCGAGCAGGATGAGTCCCTCGAGACGGGCCGGGGCACGCAGCGCGGCACACAAGGCGACCAGTCCGCCGAGCGACCAACCCAGCCAGAGCGCGGTCGCGGGCGCCGCATCGAGACAGGCATCGGCCCAGGCCGTCAGATCCCGATGCTGGGGGGCGAAGGGGTGGGTACCGTGTCCAGGTAAATCGAGCGAATGGATGCGCGCATGGGGGGCAAGCAACGCGGCGAGCGGATCCCAGACCGCCGCATTCATGCCCCAACCATGCAAGAGGACGAGGTCGAGTGGGTCGCCGGCCGGCGCGGATCGCGGCGGCATGGCGGCATCGTGCGGGGGCATGGAGGTCATGGATGTGCGGCCATGGCGGCTGAGTCTGTCGTGCTGGAGGGGGCCGGTGGTGACGGCTCGAGGGGCAACTCAGAGAGCGCCTCCAGCAAGCGATCGACCATGGCCTCGGTATGCGCCGCCGACAAGCAGATGCGCAACCGAGCCTTGCCCGCGGGGACCGTCGGAGGACGGATCGCGGTGACCAGGATCCCTCGCGTTTCCAGTTCCGCGGCCCATCGCAGGGCCTGTTCGCTGCTGCCCGCGATCAGGGGTTGAATCGCAGTCGGGGAATCGGACAACGGCAACCCGAGCTGGTTCGCCCCGCTGCGTAAGCGCTTGATCAGGATCTGCAGATGGGTCCGGCGCCAGCCCTCTCGCCGCGCGATCGCAAGACTCACGCGCGTGGCCTCGGCTAGGGCTGGTGGCATGGCCGTGGTGTAGATGTAACTGCGGGCGCGTTGGATCAGGGTCTCGATCAGCGTCTCGGAGCCCGCGACGAAGGCACCACAGGTCCCGAATGCCTTGCCGAGAGTGCCCATCAGCAGGGGAACCCGCTCGGCGTCGAGACCATAGTGCGCGAGGGTGCCCCGACCCTCTTCACCAAGCACTCCCAGTCCATGAGCGTCATCCACCAACAGCCAAGCTCCCGCGCGCTCGGCGAGTGCGGCGAGCTCGGGAAGTGGTGCGAGATCGCCATCCATGCTGAACACCCCGTCGGTGGCGATCAGGGTCGCGGTCTGGTCTGCGAGCTGGCGGGCGAGTGCACCCGCGTCGGCATGCGGATAACGGCGCAGCCTCCCGCGCGCGAGGACGGCGGCATCGAGTAGCGAGGCATGATTGAGACGGTCCTGCCAAATCGTGTCATCGCGGCCGCACAGGGTCGCGATAACCCCCAGATTGGCCATGTAGCCGGTAGAGAAGAGCAGCGCCCGGTCCCGCCCAGTGAACCCTGCCAGTTCCTCCTCGAGTGCGGCGTGGGCGGCACTGTGACCGGTGACCAGATGCGCCGCGCCGCTGCCGACGCCCCAGCGGGTCGCCCCGTCGCGTAAGGCCGCGACCACCTCGGGGTGGTTGGCGAGACCGAGGTAATCGTTGCTGCAAAAGCTCAGGAGCGCGCGCCCGTCGAGGCGCACGCACGGCTGTTGCGGCGTCTCCAGGACCCGTCGACGGCGTTCGGCGTGCCGTCGCCGCAGCCGCGCGAGCGCGGCCTCGAGCTCAGCGATGCGTGGCTTTGCCGGCATCCAGGGACGCTCCCGTCGTACCGCGTCCTGCCGGGCCGAGCAGGCGCAGATAGGCCCCGGTGACCGTTGCGGGGTCGGGGTGCGTGCGTGGGTTCTCGCCCGGATACAGGCGCATGCGCAAGCGTGTGTTGAGAATCCCCGGGTCCAGACTATTGACCCGGATCGATCCCGACTCCCGGGTTTCGGCCGCCAGCACCTGCATCAACCCTTCGATGCCAAATTTCGCCGCGGCGAAGGCCCCCCAATAAGCGAGGCCCTGACGGCCGACGCGATCGGAGGTGAAGACGACGGAGGCGTCGGGCGCGGCGCGCAAGAGCGGCAGACAGGCCTGGGTGAGCATGAAGGGTGCGGTCAGGTTGATGCGGATGACACGCTCCCATTCGCTGGCGTCGTAATCGTCGATGCGGCTGAGAAAGGGGGCGAAGGCGGCGCAGTGTGCCAGCCCGTCGAGTCGTCCGAAGGTCTCGCCGAGCACGGCGGCCGCGCCCTGAAAATCCGCCTCGCTCGCATGCTCCAAACTCAAGGGCAGAATGGCGGGCTCGGGGCCACCGCTAGCCTTGATCTCGTCGTAGAGATCGCCGACGTCGGTCTCGCTGGGCTCGGAGAGCACCACGCTCGCGCCCGCGCGTGCGCAGGCTGAGGCCACGGCGCGCCCGACCCCCTCCGCCGCGCCCGTGATCAGGATCACGCGTCCCTCTAGCGTGTCCTGGCCTGGTTGAGCTGTCTCCATGTTCGTTTCCGCCTCTGCGTTGATTCGGTTGAGTTCGTGATCCTGAAAGCCGCGGATCAGTCGGTGCGCGCCCCACCGGTCTCTCCTGAGTTCATGCGATCGGTTGGGGCACGCGGGCCCGGCTCTCGCGCCAGGCGATCCAGAGCTTGCGCAGCGGGGTCAGCGCGATGCGCTGATCGGCCACCGCGAGTCCACTCGCCATCAACTCGGCCAGCAGTGTGTCGGCGAGCCGCACCCGGATGCGCAACGCGCTCGGCAGGCTCGCTAGGTCGGGGTCCAGGCGCTCCCGCTCCCGGTGACAGAGTGGCAGCAGCTCAGCGAGGACGGACGCGAGCGCGGCACCCGGGAGCGGCCCGGATGGACTCCATTGCGCGATGCCCTGGCGCGCGAGGGCGTCTGCTGGCAGAACTCCCAGACGACCACGGCGCAGCAACCAGCCACTGTCACGGATCAAGGCGACCAGTCCCCAATAGGCGCCCGCGCGCCGCGCCGCCGAGCGCTGCGCCGCCACATGCCCAGGGGTCTGGTGGAGCATCAACTCGGCGAGCGAACCGCAATCCAATTCAGCGCGAGCCAGCACCTCCGCCTGATCGCGCGATTGGCGGTTGGCCAAAAGCGCCTCGACGGCCCATAGGATGTCGAGGAAGGGCTGCCGCGGCAAGTCCGCGCGGGTCATCGCGCGGCTCAGGGCCGGGGCGAGCGGATGCTGTCCCTGACGCGCGAAGATGCGTTCGAGCTCCCCTTGCCACCAGGCCAGCTTGCGTGCCGCAACTCCCGGATCGCTGACCTGTTCGAGCACCGATCGCACCAGATGCCGCCAGCCGCAGAGCGCCGCCAACGCATCCCGTTGCGCCACATCGGCGAAGCGGATCGCGTAGTAGGTCGACGATCCGGGCGGGGTTGCCGGGTTCGGGAACCCCCAGGACGTCGTGGGTTGGTCCACGCCTAGGCGTCTGGATCGCGTTTGCACGTCACGAGATAGTTGACGCTGAGGTCATTGGGGTCCAGATGATAGGTCTGGGTCAGGGGATTGTAGGTCATGCCGCTCATGTCGGTGACACAGAGATCGGTCGGGCGAATCCAGGCATGGAGTTCGGCGGGGCGAATGAAGCGCGCATAATCGTGCGTGCCTTTTGGCAGCATATTCAAGAGGTATTCCGCGCCCAGGATCGCGAACAGATAGGCCTTAGGATTGCGATTCAGCGTTGAGAACACCACCGTGCCACCTGGACGCACGAGCCGTGCGCAGGCATCGACGATGGAGGCAGGACTGGGGACGTGCTCGAGCATCTCCATGCAGGTGACCAAATCAAAGGACCCGGGCTGCTCGGCGGCTAGGACCTCGACCGGGACGAGCCGGTAGCTGACCTCGGCGCCACTTTCCAGGGTGTGCAGTTCGGCGATCCGCAGCGGCATTTCGCCCATGTCGATGCCGGTCACCGCGGCGCCTTGCAAGGCCATCGCCTCGGAGAGAATGCCGCCGCCGCAGCCGACATCCAGCACGGTCTTGCCGCTCAAGCCCCCAACGGCGCGCGCGATATAGTCCAGACGCAGCGGATTGATGTCGTGCAGCGCCTTGAACTCACTGTGCGGATCCCACCAGCGCGAGGAGAGTTCCTCGAACTTGGAGATCTCAGCCTGATCCACGTTGTGGAGGGTTTCGGTCATCGTCTGTGGCCCCGCGAAGTTGGTTTCCTGGTGGTGTGAGTCCACCGTCCTACCGACTCATGTCGGTCTGAGTGGGCCGCAATTCTACACTGTCGCGCGGTTCGGAACGGTCGTGACCAGCGCGGCGAGAGGGCCGCATCCCCTCCTGTCGGGCGGCTGTTGACTTGCCTCCGGCGGAGGAGTCGCCACCATCTCCCGCGAGCGGCTCGTGGTGATGGCGACGCGGGGCGGAAAAATCGATAAACTATGCGGCTTTGCGCTGCTTGGGGTACGCAACGATGTTTGAGAAGACGATGCTCATGAGTGACTATGATCCCGAGCTGTGGGATGCGATCCAGGCCGAGGAGCGCCGCCAGGAGGAACACGTCGAGCTCATTGCCTCGGAGAATTATGCCAGTCCGCGCGTGATGGCCGCGCAAGGCAGCGTGCTGACCAATAAATACGCCGAGGGATACCCCGGCAAGCGCTATTACGGCGGCTGCGAGCATGTCGATGTGGCCGAGGAACTCGCGATCGCACGCGCCAAGCAATTGTTTGGTGCCGATTACGCCAATGTGCAGCCACACTCGGGTTCGCAAGCCAATGCGGCGGTTTTCATGGCCCTGTGCGAACCCGGCGACACGGTGCTTGGGATGAGCCTGGCCCATGGTGGTCATCTGACGCATGGAGCCAAGCCGAACTTCTCGGGAAAACTCTACAACGCGGTGCAGTACGGACTCGATCCGGCGACCGGTGAAATCGACTACGATGAGGTCGAGCGGCTGGCGCGCGAACACCGTCCGCGCTTGGTGATCGCCGGCTTCTCGGCCTACTCCCGGATCGTCGACTGGGCCCGGTTCCGCGCCATCGCCGATGCCGTTGGGGCCTATTTATTAGTCGACATGGCGCATGTGGCCGGGCTGGTAGCCGCCGGCGTCTACCCCAGTCCGGTGCGGATCGCCGACGTGACCACGACGACCACGCACAAGACCCTCCGGGGGCCGCGTGGAGGGCTCATTCTTGCGAAGTCGAACCCGGCGATCGAGAAAAAACTCAATTCGCTGGTCTTCCCCGGAACCCAGGGTGGGCCGCTCATGCATGTGATCGCCGCCAAGGCGGTGGCCTTCAAGGAGGCGCTGGAGCCGAGCTTCACAACGTATCAACAACAGGTCCTGCTCAATGCGCAGACGATGGCCGAGGTCTTTCTGGCCCGCGGTTATGAGGTGGTCTCCGGCGGAACCAACGATCATCTCTTCCTGGTCAGCTTCATCTCGCAGGGCCTGACCGGCAAGGAGGTCGATGCCTGGTTGGGTGCCGCCAACATTACCGTCAACAAGAACGCCGTGCCCAATGATCCGCAATCGCCCTTTGTCACCAGTGGCATTCGCATCGGCACCCCGGCCATCACCACCCGTGGTTTCGACACCGATGACGCCCGCGCACTGGCCGGTTGGATGTGCGATCTGATCGATGCCCGAGGCGAGCCGGCGGTCAGCGCCGCGGTCAAGGCTAAGGTGCTGGAGCTGTGCCAGCGCCATCCTGTTTACGAGCGTTGAATGCGTTGCCCTTTCTGCGGCGCGCAGGACACCAAGGTCGTGGACTCACGCCTCTCCAGTGAGGGGGACCAAGTGCGGCGACGGCGCAAATGTGTCGTCTGCCACGAGCGTTTCACGACCTTCGAAACGGCGGAACTGACGCTGCCGCGGGTCGTGAAGCGCGACGGCACCCGCGCGCCCTTCGATGGACATAAGTTGCGCTCCGGCATGATGCGGGCACTCGAAAAGCGTCCGGTGAGTACCGATCAAATCGACGATGCCGTGGGGCGGATCCAGCGCCGGCTGCTCGCGAGTGGCGAGAATGAGGTGGCGGCGCGCCGCATCGGTGAGCTGGTCATGGAGGAGTTGCGGCTGCTCGATCAGGTCGCCTATGTCCGTTTCGCCTCGGTTTACCGCAAGTTCGAGGATGTCGCCGCCTTTCGCGAGGAAATCGAGCGGTTGGAGCGACAACCGAGTCCCGAGGCGACGCGCCAGCAATTGGATCTGTTACCACCACTGGAGCCGAAATCTTGAGTGCCGAGGTCGCACTCGAGCCCGACGGGACCCGTGCGGCGGTGGCCGACCGTCGCTTCATGGCGCGTGCCATCACCCTGGCCGAGCGCGGTCGCTACACGACCGATCCGAATCCTCGGGTCGGCTGCGTGCTGGTGCGCCAGGGTCACATCGTCGGTGAGGGCTGGCATGTGCGAGCCGGCGAACCACACGCCGAACGTTATGCCTTGAGTGCGGCGGGCGAACGGGCACGGGGCGCGACCGCTTACGTCACGCTTGAACCCTGCTGTCATCAGGGGCGTACGCCACCCTGCACCGATGGCTTGCTGGAGGCTGGGGTCAGCCGCGTGGTCTGTGCCATGGTGGACCCGCACCCGCTGGTTTCCGGCCGTGGTCTGCGTCTCCTCGACGCGGCCGGCGTGCGGGTCGAGACCGGCTTGCTCGATGCTGCGGCACGGGCGCTCAACCCGGGCTTCATCACGCGGATGGAGCAGGGCCGCCCCTATGTCCGCTGCAAATTGGCCGCGAGTCTCGACGGCCGGACGGCGATGGCCAATGGAGAGAGCCGCTGGATCACCGGCGCGGCCGCGCGCCGGGATGTGCAGCGTCTGCGCGCGGGCAGTTCCGCGATCCTCACGGGGATCGGGACCCTCTTGCAGGATGATCCCAGTCTGAATGTCCGCTTGAGCGCAGCGGAGCTCCCGGGCATGAATCCCGACGAGGCCGTGCGCCAACCCTTGCGTGTGGTCCTGGACAGTCACTGGCGCACCCCGGCGCGGGCGCGCATGCTCGCACTACCCGGCGATTGCTTGATCGTCGGAACCCTTGATGCCCCGTCGCGCATGGCGGGCTTGCGGGCGGCCGGAGCTGACGTCTATCGTTGCGCGGCGCAAGATGGACGGGTCGATCTGCGAGCGTTGCTACACGAACTGGCACGGCGCGAGATCAACGAAGTGCTCCTGGAGGCGGGGCCGACCTTGGCCGGGGCCGCGGTCGCGGCCGGTCTCGTCGATGAGATCATCCTGTATCTGGCCCCGCACCTCATGGGGGATTCGGGGCGCGGACTCTTCCATCTGCCTGGGATCACGCGGATCGGACAACGTCTCCCCCTCGCGATCCACGATGTGCGGGCGGTTGGCGAGGATTTGCGTATCACGCTGCTGCCGGAAGGCCGTGCGGCCCGAGCGCCCCTGCCGTGATTCAGCCGAGCCGGTGCGCTCGTCTCCTGGAGTCAAGTCATCATGTTTACTGGAATCATTCAAGCCATCGGTCGCATCGAGCGGCTGGAACCGCGGGGCGGCGACGTGCGCTTGACGGTTGCCGCCGGTCAGCTCGACCTCACTGGGGCCAAACTCGGCGATAGCATTGCCGTCAATGGTGTCTGCCTCACGGCGGTCACCCTGGGCGCGGCTGGCTTCGCCGCGGATGTGTCGCGCGAGACCCTCGCGTTGACGACGCTGGGCCACCTCACGCCCGGCAGTCCGGTCAATCTGGAGCCGGCACTCACCCTGGCGACCCCGCTGGGAGGGCATCTGGTGAGTGGCCACGTGGATGGGATCGGGCAGGTGATCACGCATCAGCAGGATGGCCGTTCATGGCGGTTGCGGATCGAGGCTCCGAGCGCATTGGCCCGCTATATCGCGCCGAAGGGCTCGATCAGCGTGGACGGGACCAGTCTCACGGTCAATCAGGTCGACGGCGCCCGGTTCGATCTGAACATCGTCCCGCACACCCTAAGCGAGACCATCATCGGAACGTACCGCGGCGGCACCCGCGTGAATCTCGAGGTCGATCTGATCGCCCGCTATCTCGAGCGCCTCCTATTAGGGGACGCGGCCGCCCTGCCTGCGGCGACTGCTCCGAGCTTGACGCTGGATTTCCTCGCCGCACATGGCTTTGCGCGGCCTGGTTCCGGTGCCACATCCTGAGCCGAGGCGCGGTGTGGCCGGAGCCTGCGCGCGAGCTGCGAGAGCGGGCGTGCGGGCTCTGTCATGCTGCGGTCACACCTACGGTGATCAGCAGAATTTGTTACCATACGGCCACATCTGTGACACGAACGGGATTGGGTCTCGCGCGGCTTGCCCAGCACCGAATCGTGGCCTCCATCCGCCGGACGACACCGCTTTCCCATGAGTCAAACGGGTCTGCATTCTACCGAAGAGATCATCGAGGAACTCCGTCAAGGACGGATGGTGGTCATCATGGACGACGAGGATCGCGAGAACGAGGGCGATCTGCTGATGGCGGCTGACTGCGTCACCCCGGAGGCGGTGAACTTCATGGCGCGGTTCGGCCGTGGGCTCATTTGTCTCACCTTGACGAAAGACCACTGTCAGCGCTTGCGGTTGCCCTTGATGGTCAATGAGAATCAGGCGGCCCACGCGACCGCCTTCACGGTCTCGATCGAAGCGGCGCGGGGCGTCACGACCGGGATCTCCGCCGCGGATCGAGCGCGCACCATTCAGGCCGCGGTCGCCGCGGATGCGCAGCCGAAGGATCTGGTCCAACCTGGGCATGTGTTTCCGCTGATGGCGCAGCCCGGCGGGGTGCTGGTGCGCGCCGGTCATACCGAGGCGGGTTGTGACTTGGCGCGGCTGGCCGGCTTCAGTCCGGCGGCGGTGATTGTCGAGATTCTCAACGAGGACGGATCGATGGCGCGACGTCCCGATCTTGAGACCTTTGCCGCGCTCCACGGGCTGAAAATCGGAACCATCGCCGATCTGATTCACTATCGAGTTCGTCATGAGAAGGCCGTGCTGCGCGAGTGCGAGTGCGAACTCTCGACGGATCATGGCACCTTTAGACTCCTGGCCTACCGCGACAGCATCGAGGAGGAGATCCACCTCGCGCTGGTGCGTGGCGAGATCAGCCCGGAACGTCCGACCCTGGTCCGGGTACATCTACAGAACACCCTGTGCGATCTCTTCGCCACGCGTCATAACGCCTGTGGTTGGCCGCTGCAGGATGTGATGCGCCAGATCGCCGATGCGGGGGAAGGCGTCATCGTGGTTCTGCGCAATCGCGACAGCGCGGCGGATGTCTTGTCCCGTTTGAAGGATTTCCAACTGCACGACGAGGATGACGTGGTCCCGGCCCGCCGCCAGGACCGCAATGCCCTGCGCACCTATGGGATCGGCGCACAGATCCTCGCCGATATCGGGGTGCGTAAGATGCGGGTCATGAGTGCGCCGAAGGCCATGCACGCGATTTCCGGCTTCGATCTCGAGGTCGTGGAATACACTGGTGGGCAGGCGCGCGGCGACGAGGATCCAGGCAGCAGGCCTGGGTGTACCCGACCCACTGGCCACGCGCCAACCGAGTGGTCTAATCAGGAGCAACCGTGAGTATCAAGATCATCGAAGGTGTCATGCGCGCCGAGAATGCGCGTTTTTGCCTGGTGGTGTCGCGTTGGAACAGCTTCATCGTCGAGGCCCTTGAGAAGGGCGCGATCGATACCCTCAGGCGCCACGGTGCGACGGACGCGAATTTGTCCATCGTGCGGGTACCCGGGGCCTTCGAGATGCCGGTGACGATCGAGCGGATCGCGGCGAAAGGCAATTTTGATGCCATCGTGGCGCTCGGCGCGGTGATCCGTGGCGGAACCCCTCACTTTGAATATGTCGCTGGTGAGTGTGTCAAGGGGATGGCGCAGGTCAGCCTCAAGTACGCCATCCCGGTCGCCTTTGGCGTCTTGACTGTCGACACCATCGAACAGGCGATCGAGCGCGCGGGAACCAAGGCCGGCAACAAGGGCTCGGAGGCGGCGCTGTCCGCGCTCGAGATGGTCGATCTCCTACGGCAGCTCGACTGAGATGGTGAGTCCACGCAGTCAATCGCGTCGCTATGCGGCCTTGGTGCTCTATCAGTGGCGCTTGACCGGTGATGATCCCATGCAGATCAAGCGACAATTGCTTGATGATCCCAAGTGGCTCGAGGCCGTGGCTGGGGCGCTGCAGGATCCCGACGCTGACACCTCGGCGGAACCCGCGCCGCGCTTCGATTGGGATATGAGCCTGCTCGATCAGTTGCTGACCGGCGTGCCACAGCATGTGAAGGAGATCGATGCACAGCTCGATCGTGTCCTCGATCGCCCCATCAGTCAGGTCGACCCGGTCGAGCTGGCGATCCTGCGGCTCGGCGCATTCGAGATCCTCTTCTCCGCCTCCATCCCAGACCGGGTCGCCATCAATGAGGCGGTCGAACTGACCAAGCTGCTCGGTGCCCATGAGGGGCATAAGTATGTCAACGGTGTGCTGGATCAGGTCGCGCGCGCACACGCCGCGACCCTTGGAACCCCAGTTTGACGGGATGGGCCGGGTCCTGCCGTGACTGACACCGCAACTAGCGCGGGGCCGCCTCGCCAGACCCCGCGACGGGGTGAATTCACCCTGATCGACCGCTTCTTCACCGATCTCGGGCCCGTGCGCTCCGATGTTCGGCTGGGTGTCGGGGATGATTGTGCCCTCTTGACGGTCCCGGCGCAGACTGACCTTGCCGTCAGTCTCGACACCCTCTGCGCCGGTGTGCATTTCTTCCCGGATTGCGCTCCGCACGCGGTGGGTCACAAGAGTCTCGCCGTGGGCCTCAGTGATCTGGCCGCGATGGGCGCAACGCCGGCGTGGGCGACGCTTGCGCTGACCCTACCGCGGCGCGACGATGCCTGGGTTGGTGATTTTGCGCGAGGGTTCCGCGAACTGGCCGAGGCGCATGGGGTGCGGTTGGTCGGTGGCGATACCACGCGCGGCCCCTTGAGCGTGACGGTTCAGGTTCACGGACTGGTTGCGAGCGGGACTGCGGTGCGTCGCAGCGGCGCCTGCGTGGAGGATCTCATCTGGGTGAGCGGAACCTTGGGTGACGCCGCACTGGCATTGGACCGGCTGCGCGCGGGGAAATCACCCGACCCCGCGCTGCGGGCGCGCCTTGAGCGACCAACCCCTCGGGTCACGCTTGGCGTCGCCTTGCGCGGTTTGGCGAGCGCCATGATCGATCTCTCGGACGGCCTCGCGGGCGATCTGGGACACATCCTCGCGGCATCGGGCGTGGGCGCCCTGATCGATGTGTCCGCCCTACCGCTGTCGCCGGCGGTTCGTGCGCAGGTGCGCGCGACGGCCAACTGGACCCTGCCGGTAGCCGGCGGGGACGACTATGAATTGTGCTTCAGCGCACCCGCTCGGCACGCCGACGCCATCCGGGCGCTCGGCGCGGGGTGCGGATGTCCGCTGCGGGTCATCGGGCGGGTGCGGCCTGAGCCCGGCCTGCAACTGCGGGATGCGGACGGCACCACAGTCAATCTTGCGAGCGTCGGTTATGACCACTTCACCACCGAACCGTGACACCCCTGTCGGGGCGGTTCCACGTCCTCGCGGCGGCTTCGACCCCCGGCGGCTCCATCACTGGATTGCCTTTGGTTTTGGCTCCGGTCTCGCGCCGCGTGCGCCCGGGACCGTTGGTACCCTCGCCGCCGTGCCGCTCTATCTGGCTTTGGCCCCCTTGGCATGGCCGCTCTATCTGGGCGTGCTGCTTGGCCTGGTGGTACTCGGGATTTGGGCATGTGATCGCACCGCGCGGGATCTAGACGATGCGGACCCCTCGGCGATCGTCTGGGACGAGTGGGTCGGATTTCTCCTCACCATGGTGGCCGCGCCGTCCGGTTGGCCCTGGGTGATCGCCGGCTTTCTGATTTTTCGGCTGTTCGATATCTGGAAACCTTGGCCGATTGGCCTGGTCGACCGTCGTGTCCACGGCGGGCTCGGCATCATGCTTGATGACCTCATCGCAGGCGCGATGGCCGCGCTCGTGCTCGCGATCGCAGCCTGGTGGCTGGTAGGCTGAGCGGATGACGCCCAGGACGGGCAACGTCCTGCTCTCATTGCGAGACGGTTGTGGCGGTTTCAGAGTAGCGCGTGGCGTCCAGCCGCATCCCATTCCCTGCCGGACCTGTTCGGCGGCAGGGTGACGCCCCGCGCACGCCGGGTGGCGTGCGCTCCGGCCTGGTTCTGGCGTGCCGTTAATCGGGTTCGTCGATTTTCACGCACAGCACATCACAGGTGCTGTTGCGCAAGACCGCGCGGGCGCTGGACCCGAAGAGTCCGAGAAAGCCGTGGCGGCCGCGACTGCCGATGACGACCAGGTCGATATTGAGATCGGTCGTCGCCTCATCGATGGTGCGTGCGGTCGGACCGACACGCACGAAGCGATCGCGGCTCGGCACATCCAGGCGTGCGCCGAGCAAGTCGAGTTCGCGCTGCGCCATCGTAAGCAGTTCCTCCTCGAGTTCGAGGGTGTCCGGCGCAGCCACGCCACCGGCGTAACCCACCGGGACATAATCCATGCTTGGGGGGATGTGTTCGACCACATGCAGCAGAAAGAGTCGTGCATTCATCAGGTCGCGCAGACGTTGGGCGCGGGCGATGACCGGCTCGCTTTCCCTCTCGAAGTCCACCGCGAGCAACAGGCGTTGATAGTCTTGGGTTTCCATCGGACACCTCACTGGGTCGGTGATGAGCAGTCAGTCAGCACTCGAAACGGGAGCTCAGACAGTGCCATGATCTGAGATCGGCCGCCTGCTCGCAGCCCGATGGATTCTCATCCAGCGCCTGTTCAGTAGCGTGCACGGCGACCCCGCGGTCGGCGCCACACCGCTCTCGTTCATTCAGAAGTGTAGACCAGAGGCTCACCGACCGGATCTCGGTTCAAGCGCATTCTCGTAGAGTTGGCTGCTGTGTTCGGCGAGACGCTCGATAGACCCGAGTAATTCGTTGGAAACCGCCACGAGGGTCTGGAGGAGTTCACGTGCCCGATCGCTCTCGCCCGAATCCACCTTGGTAGCGATCTGTCCGGCGAGCTGGTGGACGCGCTGATGCGCGCTGTCGATCGCGCGGAAATCAGGAAGGGTACCGAATCGGCGCCGACCAATTCCGCCATACCATTTTTGGAACGGACAGTGCGTGATCTCGAAGCGATCGGCCTGGACGATCTCCCCGCTCTCGATCGCCGCGGCGAGTGCCGTGACCCACCGGCGATGCATGATTCCCGAGATGACCAGAGTCGCGTCGCTGTCGGGGTACTGAAGGGGGGCGATGTGCTGCAGGGGACCCTCGCGGTTCCAGTCCTCGAGCCAGGATGGCAGCTCATGGGGCGGCATTGGTCGGGCAATCCCATACCCCTGTGCCTGATCACAATCGAGCTGACGCAGCGCCACCCAATCGTCGTCCGTTTCCAAACCCTCCGCGATCACGTCGCGATCGAAGGTCTTGGCGAGTCGGATAACGTACTGGACGACGCCGAGCGCGTGTGGGTCCTCTAGCATTTCGTTGACGAAACTCCGGTCGATCTTGAGGGTGTCGACCGGCAGGCGACGAAAGTAAGCCAACGATGAAAACCCAGTGCCGAAGTCGTCGAGCGCAATGCTGACACCCAAATCCTTGACATGCCGCAGGGATGAGACGGCGGCATCCATGTCTGCAATGGCGGTTGACTCGAGAATTTCGATTTGGAAATCGCGTGGATCGAGATTGGGGTGAAGGTTCAGCGCCGCGGCGAGCCAGTGGTGAAAATTCGGCATCAGCAGGTGTGCCGCGGGAAGATTGATGCTCACGGGGATCCGCAGTCCTGCCGCCTGCCAGGCGGTCATCTGTGCGAGGGCGTGCTCGATGACCCACTCACTGATCCGCAACTCGAGCTCGGTCCCATCCGCGAGAGAGAGGAAGGCCGCCGGGGCCAAGAGTCCTTCATCGGGGTGAAACCAGCGGATCAGGGCCTCGCTGCCCACCAGCCCACCCGTGGTGAGATCCACCTTCGGCTGATAGTAGAGGAGCAGTTCGTCGCGCTCGACTGCCTCCCGCAGCCGTTGCAGCTCGGTGATGCGGGTGACGAGCGCGCGTTGCTTCTCGACATTGAAATGCGAGAGCCGGCCGCGACCGAGATCCTTTGAGGCATACATGGCTTGCATGGCATGTCGCAGCAGGGTCTCGGCGTCGGTATCGTCCTCCGGAAAGACAGTCACCCCGAAACTGGCTGAAACCGAGATCGATTGGCCGCTGATCGCAATGGGTTGGGCGAAGGTTTTTGGCAGTCGTTCGATGACCAAGGCGACGGTGTCGGTTTTTTCGAACTCATCGAGCAGGATGGCGAATTCGTCGCCGCCGATCCGGGCCAAGGTGTCCTCGGGACGCAGTTGTGCACGCAACCGCACCGCGATCTCCGCTAAGAGCTGATCACCGACCGAACTTCCCACGCCAGCGTTGATCTGGCCAAAATAATCGAGATCCAGGAAGATCAGTGCGAGTTCGGCGTGCGTTCGGCGCGCCCGCGGCAGCGACTGATTCAAACGCTCGAGCAGCAGGGTGCGATTGGGCAGCCCCGTCAGACTGTCGTAATAGATGGCGCGAAACAGGGCCTCCTCGTGATCGCGCAAGTGACTCAAGTCACGGCCAATCGCGAGAATGCGCGCATCTGGGAGTCGTTGCGTGGTGAGATCGACCTCGCAGCGGGTCCCATCCTTACGTCGCAGCCGCCAGAGTCCCCGCGCTGGGGCTGGGTGCTCACGCATCCAAGAGAGATGTGCTCGGAGGCGCTCTTGATCCTCGGGAAAAACGAGGTCGTTGACACTCAGCCCCATCAGTTCGTCCAAACTGTGCCCGGTCATGGCCAGCGCGGCGGGATTGGCGTAGAGAAACCGTCCCTCATGGTGGCTCGTCCAGATCCCCTCCGCCGCGCCGTCGGTGATGGCGCGCAGATCGTGCTCAACCCGCTTCTGTTCGGTGATGTCGTGACCGATTCCCAGCAGGGCGAAGGGCTGACCCTCGGCATCGAAGATGGCAACCCGGGTCGCTTCGATCAGCTCGCGGTGCCCGTCCCGAGCAAAGGTCATCCAGGAGACGCTGGTGACGGGTTTGCCCTGCGTCAGGGCGGCCCGATCGAGCGCTTGGACCTCCGAGGCCATCTCCGGCTTGAGTAGGTCTGCATCAGACTGACCGAGGATGTCATGGCGCGCGGCCCCGATGAAGGCTTCGACCCGCGGATTGCAGGTGAGATACCGACCGGCGGGATCCTTCAACCAGACGAGATCCGGAAGGGTCTGGACCAGTGCCTCCAGATAGCGATGCTCTGTTTCCACGCGTTGACCCAGCGCAATGGCGCGGCGACGGGCGACCGAGAGTTTGCGGTTGGCTAGGGTCAGCCAGACCAGGAGGGCGAGGATGGCAAGAAAGAACAAAGGGGTGACGATGAAGGCGACCCGATGCTGTTCCCACAGATCCAGCAGCGCGATGGGCGGCAAATGTTCGAAGGGTGGCATGCGGTTTTGCCGCAGCAGCGTTTCCACGGAGCTGTAGTCGGCTGGAACCGTGAAGCCGATGATCTCGGCCGCCTGCGCCGCGGGATCGCTCGGTTCGAGCGCGAGCAAGGCGGCGGCGACCCGCCGTGCGGTCTCCTCGCCAGCGGAGGGCAGGGCGACGAACGGCCATTCCGGATACAGGTCGGTGGAGAGCGCGAAGGGGAAACCGGGCAGTGCCCGGGCCGCGAGGATCTTCACGGGTGAGTCAAGTCGCCCCTCGCGATCCATGTACTCGATGATGCCGGTGCGAACGAACCCCGCATCGACGGCTCCGGAGAGCACGGCCTCGACGACACGGTCATGCGGTTCGCCGAGGATCTCGAACCGGAGGTGATTGGGATGGACACCCTGATTGAGCAATTCAGCGAGCGGTGCCGCGAAGCCGCCGAGCAGCCGTTGACTCCCGATCGCAATGCGTTTCCCGCGCAATGCAGCGAGACTGTCGAGATCATCGCGATCAGCTCGGGTGAAGATCACGCCGCCGAGAACTGCGAGTGCATGTCCCGTCTCGGAGCGGACCAGGGTGGCGATCGCACCGCTCAAGACGCTATGCGTGCGGATAGCGATGTAGTTTGCGGGGTTCGTGAAGACAAAATCCAGCTCGCTGCGTTGCACGGCCTGTTCCAAGGACTCGGCGTCGAGGATGCGCAGGGCGATGCGGTGCGCGGGCAGTTTGGACTCAAGATAATCGGCGAGTGGTCGCCACTGTTCGATCAGCAGGGGCTCGGAGCGATAGGCGGAGATCCCGATCGTCAGCGTCTCGTCGCGCGGCATGGTTTGTGCCATGGCCGAAGAGGTCACACAAGCGAGCGCAACCGCGACTGCGGAGAGTGTCCTGATCCGCATCCTCTTCATGGTGCGATGTCCCGGCGTGGCAAAAAGGCAGCGCTGGTCAGATCGAGCAGGGGATCTGGGTGATCGAGCAGCCCGCTGGCGATCATGAAGGCCCCGATGCGCTCGGCGACGCTGTGCACCCGACCATCAGGACCGAGCAGCGCCCGATTGCTGTCGAGGCCTGGAAGCGTCAGATCGGAAAAGATCTCCGCCGCCTGTTGTCCGGTCACGCCGAGCCGTTCGGCCATGCTGAAGGCTGCGGTTTGCGGGTTCCGATGCTTGAAAGCCAGCGCACGGAAATGGGCCGCGATGAGCTCACGCAACGGGGTTCGCAACGGCCTCGGAAGATCCGTCCGCACGGCCAGGACATCGTAGATGGCTTCGGGAATCGAGCGACTGTCGAATAAACGCCGATAGCCCTGTGCCAACAGACGCGTGGCCTGGGGATGGTAGGTGATCACGGCCGCGAGCGGCCCATCTGCGAGCGCCCCATCTGTGAACGGGTTAGTGCGCGGGTCCACCACGAGGTGGACCACCTCGATCTCGTGCTCGCGCAAACCGGCTGTCGCCATCAGCTTCGACAGCATCAATGCCCCGACCGCCGTGGTCTCGACACCCACCCGGCGACCACGCAGGTCAGCGAGGGAGGCGATATCGGGTTGCGCGATCAGCATGTCGGCGCCAGCGGAGATGTTGAAGACCAGCACGATGGTTAAGGGGACACCCTGCGCCCGCGCGCTGAGGACCTCATCGAGTGTCAATCCCGCCCCCATGACCTCGCCGGCGACCAGTCGGTCGAGTGAGTCCGTCGCCGATGCGGTTTCGCGCAGTTCGACGCGCTCCGGGAGCCAGCCCCGCGCACGGGCGAGAAAGAGGAACTCATAACCCGGCCAGATATGGCTCGCGATCGTTAGTGTCGGTTGAAGATCGCAACTGATCGTGCCCGTCAGGAGGGGCAGGGCACCCAAGCCGATCAGGATGCGACGGCGTTTCATGCAATCCTCAGCGGTTCTTCTTCAACAGTTCGGCGAGGCCATCGAATGGGTTGTGGGTGGTCTGCTTCGCCGGGGCGCCACCAGGCGTGGTGCGCACTCCAGCACGTGCCGCGAGGTGTTCCTCGTACTTCTGGTGCTCGTTATCGTGGCAATAGACGCACAAGAGTTCCCAGTTGTGGCCGTCGGGTGGGTTATTGTCGTGGTTCATATCCTTATGATGAACCGTGAGTTCGCGCAGATTCTCGCGGGTAAAGCCGCGGGCACACCGACCGCAGACCCAGGGAAACAGTTTCAGCGCCTGTTCCCGATAACCGGCGGCGCGCTCTTCGCTTGCCTTGCGGGCATCGGCGACGACGCGGTCGAGTTTTGCGGTGTCGATTGGTTTGCCGGTCTTCGCATGGCGTGGTCCAGGTGCTGCCATGAGCAGGTTCTCCGCATCTAGTCTAGGATCATTGTCAATTCTAACTGTTACCAGGCCTCGCCGTATCCTGATGGTGAGGGATTGCGAATTGATGCGTCTCGCCGGCGTGTCGTTCGTTGCTTTTCAAGTTGTGGGGATCACCACCATGAATCCATTTGTCGAACTCTGGGGCGCCGTCTTGGCGGCGATCGCCGCGCTCGGGCTCCTGTGGTTCATCGTGCGAACCATACAACGCTCATCACGCGAGATTGCGGACACGCCAACGCTCTGGGTGGGTCGCGATTATGCGTGCCCAGCGTGCGCGCGACCCTTGCGTCAGGGTTGGGTTCTGATGGGGAAGGGGGCCATCTGGGCAGAGCGCGATCAGCGCCCGCTGAGTCCCTTTGTCCACATCGGCAACGCCATGCCCAACACGATCAGCATGTCGTGGCGGCCGGCGACCAATCTGGCCTGGCGTTGCGAGCACTGTGAGCTCCTGCTGATCGATCACAGTCGGCTGGTGGCGCGGCGGCGCGCGGCGCGCGCCACCGGGCCCGGTTGAGATCTGGTCCTCGGCACTCTGGTATCAGGGTTTCGGCTCCCGCGGAGATCCCAAAGCCCGGGGGGGGCCGCGCCTTCATTGAATCAGGTCCGTGATCATCCAATCCGTCCCCTGTCGTTGCAAGCGCACGTGCGTTGGGCCGTGACCGAGTTCACCGATGCGAATCACGAACTGATTGAAGGACTCGAAGAAGGCGAAATCGATCGCGGCGAGCAGATAGGGCGGGCTCTGGCCCGTGGCTTTGGTCACCGACTCGCGCAAGGTGTCGCGTACCCAAGGTAGGGTGATCGCCTGGTCCAGGGCGGAATCACCAAGCCGATCGACATTTTGACGGATCCATCCCATCACGCTGTCGGGGCTGCTGTCGGGGAAGACGCCATCGATTCCGGCGTTGACACGGGCCTTGTAGTTGGCGCGGATCGCCGTCAAGTCGACCATGGTTGCCAGGTGTGCCGTGCCCTCCTGGTTGATCGCCTCGTCGAGGCGAAAGACGGTGAAATAGGGCCAGATGCCATAGCCGAGTAACATGAACAGGAGCAGATAACCGAACAAGCGCATGATCCTTGAGTCCCGAATTGGTCGAGTGGATGCGCTGATTCTAGCCGGTCTGTCCGGGGTCGTTATAATCATGCATAGAGTGGGTGACTGTATTCCCAACCTCGAGGAGGTCAGCAGTGTCGAAGCGGCGGCAAGGGGCGCGCGGGAGGGCCGTGGCGGCGTGCATGGCGCGCGGTCCTGACAACGCCTGGCGAGCGGCGGAACCATGACGGTCAATGAGGGGCTGCGGACCTATCTTGTGGGCGGCGCGGTGCGTGATCGCCTCCTGGGCCGTGCGGTCGCCGAGCGTGACTTCGTGGTCGTGGGGTCCTCTGTCGACGACCTGCTTGCGCGCGGTTTTCGTCAGGTCGGCAAGGACTTTCCGGTCTTTCTCCATCCGCGGACCAAGGATGAATATGCCCTGGCGCGGACCGAGCGTAAAACCGCGCCCGGCTATCGTGGTTTTCAGGTGCATGCCGATCCGTCCGTCACGCTCGAGGAGGATCTGCAGCGGCGTGATCTGACCATTAATGCCTTGGCCGAGGATCCCAGCGGGGTTCTGATCGATCCCTTCGGCGGGCTTGCCGATTTGCGTGCCCGGGTCCTGCGGCATGTCTCGCCCGCATTTGCCGAGGACCCGGTTCGAATCCTGCGCGTGGCGCGATTCGCCGCGCGCTATGCCGACCTCGGGTTCACGATCGCCCCGGAGACGATGGCACTGATGCGGTCCATGGTCGCGGCGGGCGAAGTCGATGCGCTGGTGCCTGATCGCGTGTGGCAGGAATTGGCCCGGGCGCTCGGCGAAGACCGACCTTCGCGGTTCTTCGAGGAGCTGCGTGCCTGCGGTGCCTTGGCGCGACTGTTCCCAGAGCTCGATCGTCTCTGGGGGGTGCCGCAACCCCCCCAATGGCATCCCGAAATCGATACCGGCGTGCATGTGATGATGGTCACGGACATGGCGGCACGACTCTCGCCAGCCCTCGAGGTGCGTTTCGCCGCGCTCTGTCATGATCTGGGAAAGGGCACGACCCCAGCGGCGATCCTGCCCCGTCACAAGGGGCACGAGGAGCGGGGGGTGGCGCTGTTAGACGCGCTCTGCGCGCGTTACCCCGTCCCACTACGCTGCTGTGACCTCGCCCGCATCACGGCCCGCTATCACGGTCTTGTCCACAAGGTCGACGAGCTGCGGGCAACGACGGTCCTCAACATGATGGAGGGCTCGGACGCCCTGCGTCGACCACTGAGGTTCAACCAGATGTTGATCGCCTGTGAGGCGGATTTCAGGGGACGCACGGGCTATGCGGAGCGCGCCTATCCACAAGGCCAGCGGTTGCGGCGGTTGCACGCGGCGGTGCTTGCCGTCGATGCCGGCGCGGTCGCCCGCGCAACGCCCGTGCCAGCGCAGATCCCCACGCGGGTGCGCGAGGCACGCCTGAGCGCGCTCAAGGCGGCGATGCAGTCGCGCGCCTAGGCCGCGCTGGGGAGGATCATCGGATCGAGGCTTGGAGGATGTGCCCCTGGCCCTCACCATTTTCTGCATGCGTCGGGACAACCCGGACTCTCCCGCGGCGTGATCCGCCACCTGCTCGCAATGGGAATGAGACAATGATCAGCACCGGAACCTTGATGCTCGGCAAAGCACTCCTGACGGCGGGGGCCATCATGGGGTTTCTGCTCTGGCAGCTTCATGTGCTCCGCCGGATGAAGCGCGAGGATGCCGCGCGCAAGGCCGCACAGACGGCTGAAGCGGCGCCTGATGCCCCGATCCACCCATCAACTCGGACAACCGATCATGCCAACCGACCCTGACGCCCTGAGCCGCGCGCGCGCGGCTTGGCGCTATCGCGGACAGCAGCGCCCTGACTTTGCACTCGCCCCGGCGGCGGGTCAGGAGTCGGTCTGGGATTATCCCCGTCCACCGGCCTATGTCCCGGATGCCCGTCGGGTCGAGATCAAGGCTGGCGCCAGTCGTCTCGCTTACAGCGAGACCAGTCTTCGCGTGCTGGAGACCGGCAGTCCACCGAGCCTGTACCTGCCACCGGAGGCGGTCGAGCGGTCACGGCTCAGACCATCCGCACGGCGCAGCCTGTGTGAGTGGAAAGGGCAGGCACACTATTTCCATGTCGAGTCGGACAAGGGACTCATCGCCGATGCAGTCTGGTCTTATCCCAACCCCCTCGCGGGCGCCGAGTCCCTCGCCGGTTGGTTTGCCTTCTATCCAGCCCTCCTGGATTGTCGCCTCGGCGGTGAGCGGGTGCGGGCGCAGGCCGGCGGCTTCTACGGCGGCTGGATCACCTCCGAGATCGTTGGGCCCTTCAAGGGGGATCCTGGGACGGCGCACTGGTAACGCGACCCGGACACCCCATCACCCCTGGTCTGCTGTCAGGAGGCATCCCGTGCAACCGACGCTCGCTCCAAGGCCCGGGCGCCGCAGGGGCGGACAGGTCACGCTAGTGCCGGTCCCCCTGCTAAAATTTTGACCTCGCAAACCAACTCCGTATAATGCGCGATTCCCTGCAAAACGGGGAACTCCTTGCCTCACCAGGGTGCAACCGCATCGTCGTGGGAGGCTATTAAACCGGAAGGAGCATTCATGCGCCATTATGAAGTCGTTTTCATGGTTCACCCCAGCCAAAGCGAGCAAGTCGCGAGCATGGTTGAACGCTACCAGGCCAATCTCGAAAAGCGCGGCGGCGTGGTCCATCGTTTCGAGGACTGGGGGCGGCGCCCGCTGGCCTACCCGATCAATAAGGTGCATAAAGCACATTATGTGCTCATGAACATCGAGTGCGATCAAGCGGCCATCGACGAGCTTGAGAGCGCGTTCCGCTTCAATGATGCCGTGTTGCGTAACCTGATCATTCGCCGCGACGAAGCCGTGACCGACCCCTCGCCCTTGATGCGCAGCGGTGAGGAGCGCGAGCGCCCGGAAGGGAGTGAGGGCGGCGCTCGCCGTGATGACTCCGAACGCGGTGAGCGTGGTCGACGCAGCGACAACGACAGCGACAGCGACTCCGACAACGATTGATGCCAGGAACGAACCATGGAATCGAATACCTCACGTTTCTTTCGCCGTAAGCGCTACTGCCGATTCACCGCCGAAGGCATTACGGAGATCGACTACAAGGACCTGAATCTGCTCAAGGCCTATGTCAGCGAGTCCGGTAAGATCGTCCCCAGTCGGATCACCGGAACCTCGGCCAAGTACCAGCGCCAACTCGCTCAAGCGGTCAAGCGCGCGCGCTATCTGGCGTTGTTGCCCTATACCGACGGGCATTGATCCGGGCCATGGCGAGGCGTGGCGGCGGGTCGACGCGGTTGCGCGGAGGTGACCTGGTGCGCATGGCTGCAGTGGGTCGACCCCGGTGAGGGCCATTGCGACCTTCGTGATGCGGGGTCCGTCCCAGGCGGCCTTGATCGCTGCGGTCACCGCCTTATTGTCGATCCTGATTCCCCCCTTGGGGCTTCTGAGCGCGGCCTCGGTCGGTTTGGTGACATTGCGTGCAGGCCCGCGACAGGGCTTGATCGTGTGTGGGATGGCCGCCGTCGGTATGGCCGTGTTGTCCTGGTTGGCGCTCGGCTCACCCTTACCCGCCATCGGTGTCCTCATGATGCTCTGGGTGCCGATCCTGGGACTGGCGACGCTCCTGCGCATGACCCGATCACTTGCCCTCGCGGTTCAGACTGCTGGCATGCTGGGTGTGCTTGTTCTGCTCGGTGTCACCCTCGGGCTGGGCGACCCCGCCGTGGCGTGGGCAGGACTCCTCGAACCCTTCCGCGAGGTGTTGGTGCGGGATGGCGCCATTAGCGAGGAGGCGAGTGCGGCTCTGTTCGGTGAGTTGGCGCGCTGGATGACCGGGGCCTTTGCCGCCGCGCTCGTCGCACAGCTCCTGTTTGGCTTGTTCATCGCCCGCTGGTGGCAGGCGCTCCTCTACAACCCTGGCGGGTTCGGCGAGGAATTTAGGGCCTTACGTCTGAGTTCGCTGCTGGGCGTCGTGACACTCTTGCTCCTGGCCGTGCTGCCTTTCATCGATGGGGTTGGCCTGGCCGCGAATCTATTGCTCGTCCTGGGTCTGTTGATGTTGATGCAGGGGATCGCGGTGGTGCATCAGATCCGCGCCCTGAAACAAGGTCGACCGCTCTGGTTGGTGGGCTTCTACGGCTTGCTGGTGTTGTTCATGCCACAGAGCCTCCTGCTGGTTGCCTCGGTTGGCCTGGTCGATCTCTGGGCTGACATCCGGGCGCGGATCGCGGCGCGTGCGTCGCAGGGTCCGGGCGGCGGTGGCACGGCGGACTGAACACGGATTTCGGCTGTCTCGCCTTCGGCTGCAGGTCGACTGGAGCGCCCTGTGGATGGCGCTGGTGAGCACGAGCCGCGGATCACATCGAATCGTAATGAGAGGATTACTGACGTGGAAATCATCCTGCTGAAGAATGTTGGGCGGCTGGGTTCGCTGGGCGAGAAGGTCGCCGTGCGCGCGGGCTACGGCCGCAATTATCTCATCCCCTATGGTTACGCCGTGCCGGCAACCGCGGCCAACCTCGAGGCATTCGAGGCCCGGCGGGCGGAGCTTGAGGCCGAAGCGGCCGAGCATCTCGACGCGGCACGAACCCGCGCTGAGCGGATCGAGGGAATGAGCTTCACCATTGCGCGCAAGGCTGGGGAGCAAGGTCGTCTCTTTGGCTCAGTAGGCGCCGGTGATATCGCTGAAGCCGTCACCGCGGCAGGGTTCGCTCTCACTAAGCAAGAGGTGCGCCTGCCGAGTGGTCCCATCCGGGCGGCGGGCGAATATGAGGTGACGCTCCATCTGCATCCCGAAGTGAACACCACCATCAAGGTGGATGTGGTTCCAGAGGACTGATCCCCCCTCACCTGGGCCGCTCGCGAGCGGCCCAGATTTGGCGTTTGGTCATCCGTGACGGCACCGACCGCCGCGCCGCCGGGACCTTTCCTGCACCGCCCGAGGCGTTCGCGGCCTGCTCGGCGCCAAATGCGCTCGCCGCCTCACGGATCATTGGGTCTCAGCATTCGAGGCAGCTGCCTCGATGGCCCACACCACCCCTGTGTCCAGAACACCGCCGTCCCGAGGAACGCCATGCTCGACGCGGATGTCCAAGGCGCCGATTTCGATGGGATGCGCATCCCACCGCATAATCTGCACGCCGAGCAATCCTTACTCGGCGGTCTCATGCTGGACAACAGCACCTGGGACCGAATTGCCGACATGGTCACGGAGCGTGACTTGTATCGGCGTGAGCATCGCCTGATCTTCCGCGCCATCGCCAAACTGGCCGCGGAGGATCAACCCTTCGATCTGGTCACGCTCGCCGAGACGCTCGAACGCTCCGAGCAATTGGTCGACGCCGGCGGACTCCCCTATCTCGGGACCATCGCGAACGAAACGCCCACCGCGGCGAATATCCAGGCCTACGCCAAGATCGTTCGCCAGACCTCGGTGTTGCGTCAATTGATCGCGGCCGGGACCGACATCGCCGACAGTGCCTACAATCCACTTGGACGGGATGCCGCGGAATTGCTCGATGCCGCGGAGCGGCGCGTGTTCGAGATCGCCGAGCAGGAAGCGCGCGGCGGTGGTGGATTTCAGCCCATCAAGACCTTGCTCGGGCGTGCGGTGGAGCGGATCGACGCGCTCTATCAACGCGATGAACCCATTACGGGTTTGGCGACTGGGTTCACCGATTTCGACGCCATGACCTCCGGCTTGCAGCCGGCGGACCTGATCATCGTCGCGGGTCGGCCATCCATGGGGAAGACCTCATTCGCGATGAACATGGCCGAGCATGTGGCCATTCAGTCGAAGCGCCCGGTTGCGGTCTTCAGCATGGAAATGCCCGGGGATTCCTTGGCGATGCGCATGATGTCCTCGCTCGGTCGGATCGACCAGCACCGCGTCCGCACCGGGCGGCTCGAGGATGATGAGTGGCCGCGCCTGACCTCCGCGGTGAATATTCTGGCCGGTGCCTCCATGTTCATCGACGACACTCCCGCGCTCTCGCCCACCGAAGTCCGGGCGCGGGCGCGTCGGCTCAAACGGGATCAGGATGATCTCGGACTGATCGTGCTGGACTATATTCAGCTCATGCAAGCACCTGGCGTCGGCGAGAACCGCGCGACGGAAATCTCCGCCATCTCCCGTTCGCTCAAGGCGCTGGCCAAGGAACTGAATGTCCCCGTGGTCGCGCTCTCGCAGCTCAATCGCAGTCTCGAGCAGCGGCCGAACAAACGCCCGGTGATGTCTGATCTCAGGGAATCGGGTGCCATCGAACAGGACGCGGACCTCATCGTCTTCATCTATCGTGACGAGGTCTATCATGAGGACACCAAGGATAAAGGGGTCGCCGAGATCATCATCGCAAAACAGCGCAATGGACCGATCGGGACGACCCGGCTGACCTTTCTCGGGAAATACACCAAGTTCGAGAACTACATCGGCAACTACTATGGTGAGACGGGCGGCTGAGCGGACGCTCCGCCCAGGGTCATGGCGTCCTGGCCATGCAGCCGATTGCGCTCTCCTGATCGCGGGGAATGCCTGCCGACGCACGGACAGCTCCGTGCGTCGGACGTCAAAGCCTCAGTGCGTCATCACCGCCGCGCTCGTCGCGCCGACCGTCATCCCGTCCGATTCGAAGCGCAGCAGGATGCGATGCGCCGCCGGGTCGAAGTCGATTGGCTCACCTTTCCCTGTTGCGAACACGCTGTAGAAGAGCGTCTCCCCAGCGGCCACGATTCGGTTCAGTGCGCTGCTGTCACAGGAGAGCCAATTCCCCGCTGCATCGGTTTCGCAGACGGTCAGGTTCAGTGGCAGATCAAGCCCCCGGGTGTCGGCGCTGACCCGGAGCTCTCCCATCGGGCCGAGATTGATCGCCGCCGTCGCGAAGACGCCAATGCCTGCCGCGCCGTTGAGACGCACCACACCGTCGCCACTCGGTGTCACGCCGATGGCGAGCAGATCCGGCGGGGCGCTGTCCATTGCCGTGAGCGTCAAGGTATTGACAAAACTTTGGCTCGGTGCCCATCCGGCATTCTCACACTTGAACAGCAGTGGGATGTCCGTGGTTGCAAGCGGACCGGTCGGGGTGATCGAGAAGACGAAGCCTTGGCTGGCATCGGGTGGGAGATCGACGGGTGTATTCGGGATGCCAACAGGCCGATTCTCCGCGTCAGTCGCCTGATAGATGAAGGTCGCCGCGATCTCCTCTGGTAAACCGATCGAGCAGCCCTCGGCGGTTGCGGAACCGGTGTTGATCAGGTTAGCAAACGCACTTGCTGGTTGGCCGACCGCGACGGCCCTAGCGGCAGGCAGCACCGCGGCAAAGAGCACGGGACGATAGGTCCAAAGCACTGCCTCCTGCGTCCCCGCCGTTGGATTGAATACCGAACCCACGATGACAAGGTTACCGGCCCGATCGGCTTCGAGCGCCATCGCTTCGGCAAAATTGTACGGCTCGGGCAGCAGCGCGGAGAGGTCGATCGGATTGGCGTGGTCGGCGAGATTCCAGAGGACCGCGCGCTTGGAGTCATCGCTCTCATCCGGATACATGGTCCCCACGACCCAGGGGCCGTCGATCGCAAAGGCGTAGGAGGCGTCCATGTCCCGCGGATGAAGATCGATCGCACCCTCGGCCGTTCCGTGCCAAACGACCGCGTGATCGACCAGATATTCCGGGCTGTAGTAACCCACCTGGCGTCCGTTGTTGATGCCATAGGCAACGGATTCCAGTGATCCGGTCGGGTTGAGATTCACGACACTGTCGGCGCTTCCAGACCATAACATCGCCTGATGTCGCCCATCTAACGCATAGGAACCGACTTGTTGGCCAGGATCGGTCGCGGTGGCACCATCGATGCCCCAAACGATCGACTCTCGGCATTCCTCCCCAAAATGCAAAATCGTCGGTAGCCCATCCGGGACAGCCGCGGCATTCCAGATGGCGGCATGATAGACCCCTGGTACGGTCGGATCTTCCGTACGGCAGGGAAAGCGCACTTCACCAGCTTGCCAGCCGTTGTCGAGCGCGCGGACAACCCCGCCTTGATAGCTCAGCGAGGTATCGGTCAATAGGGTCAGTTGTGACTCCGGACTCCCTTCCCAGAGGGATGCGGCCATACCGATAAAGCCCCCCTGCTGATCGTGATCGATCGCGTAGGCGGTCGAGAGAAAGGGTGACAAGCGGATCAAACTGTCTGCCGATCCGTGCCAGAGTGCCGCGGTCGGGTTCTGGTCATAGCCCTCGCCAATCTTGATCACAACCCCGACTTGCCGCCCATTGGAGACCCCGAGCGCACGAGAGTGATCGGCTCCCTCAGGATGGAGGTTAATGAGAGAGAGCTGCTCCGGGGCGATGTTCAGCGCCAGCGAGGGTGCTGAGCTGAGAGCCAAGGCCATGGCTCCGATCGAAAGACGGCAGGACGTTGAAAGAACGTCGTTCATTGATGGACTCCCGGTCTGAACTGGCGCCGACATCTGGTCGACCCGAATGCAGTGGGGCGCGCTGACGACGCGACTGGATCGACCACCTTTTGGTTCCACGCGGCTCGTGGGGATCAGACGCCCTCATCCGGTCAATGGACAGGATCGATGGAACCGCATGGCTGCGAGTACAGATCCTAGCGCCAAGGGTTCGACGCCAGCCAGCACTGGGTGCTCTGCTGATGGGTCGAATGTGCTCTGCACCTTGGTGTCTTGGTGTGACCTTGTGCTGATCACTCGTCGCGGGGTGACCGGGAGCCGATTCAGGACCACGCGGGCACGTCTACGCGGGCACGTCTACGCGGGCACGTCTACTGGAACCGGAGGCTGATGCAGACGCTGGGGTCGCGCACGGGCGCGAAACTCACCGGGTGGCATGCCGACTTGGCGTTGGAAGGCGGAAATGAAATTTTGGCAGTGGTCATAGCCGAGTTGGAAGGCGATCTCCTTGAGTGAGTGTGTGTCGGCCCGGAGCAGGGCACGCGCATACTCCATGCGCCATTGCCCTAAACACTGGATCACACTCCCGCCATAACACTCACGAAACAGATGATTGAGTTTGCGCTGCGAAAGCCCGAGCGAGCGGGCTAGCTCATGAACGAGTGGTGGGTGTCCAAGGTTGGCTCTGAGGATGTCACGTGCTTGTTGCGCGCGCTGACGGTCGCGCGCGCTCGATCCTCTGATCGGGTGCCCGGGGATCGCCGGCTGATGCCAGGCAGCGAGAACATAGGATATGAGTTCCAAGGTCTTGGCCGTGAGGAAGAGGCGCGAGAGCGTGTTCGGCAGGTGATGATGCATGATCTCCATGCAGATGCGTTGCAGGGTCGCGTTCATCGCGATCGAATCATGAATCGTTGGCCAGGCGTCTGGGGTCTTGATGAAGGCCAGGCGATCGCCGAGCGGCTGATCGACGAAGAGCATGCGTAACTGCGAGGCCGTCACCAACACCGCCAGTCGGCTGTTGAATTCTCCGACGGGGTTGTGATGCTCACACGGTTCGCCTGAATGCTCGATACTCAACAACCCTTGCCGGGGCGTTTCGATGACAGTCGTGCCAGAGGCCGTGAGGATGCGGGTGGTGCCGGCGAGTGGTAGACGCAGTTCGATGTAAGGCTCCGGCAGCGAGAGGTAGCCTGAGATCACGCCCGGGCGGTACCAAATGCCCTGATGTGCGAACAGGCCGAGTCCTTCCGCAATCGGCGCGAACGCCAACTGCTGCTCGCCCGCGCAAGAGGGTAAGGCGAGTTGCTCACCAATGTAGGAGGCCCCAGGTCCGTCATCCAGCGGGAGCCATTCGGCGACGTAAGGGGAGGTTTCCTCGCCGCCGATGGCGCGACAGACATCCGGTCGCTGAACGGGGTCAGGGGTGATGACATGATCGTTAGCCGCAGTTGTTCTCGTCACCAATCGAGGATCTCCGGTCAAGCTCGCACGTCATGGCGCCGCGGATCGTTGCATTTTACAACGATCTGCCGCTCCAACGGCCGCTAGAACCAGCGGCGATGAGGTGCGCCTCCTGGCGTTAGAATGGCGTCCATTCAGTGTGCCTGGATGCCTCGCGATGAGTAGCCGGAAACCCCGCTCGAGTTATGTCTGTCACGCCTGTGGTTCCAGTCAACCGAAATGGGCGGGGCAATGCCCGGACTGTGGGGCCTGGAACAGTCTGGTGGAGACCACCCTGGATGTACGCCCAAGCGCGCGAGGCGGCTATGCGGGGTCGGCCGGGGCCGCGCGCGTGGAATGTTTGGCCACTGTCTGCCCCGAGCAGCAGGTACGGATCGCCAGCGGGATCGCGGAACTTGACCGGGTCCTCGGTGGGGGGCTGGTCCTCGGATCGGTGATCCTGATCGGCGGCGATCCCGGCATCGGAAAATCCACCTTGTTGCTCCAAGCCAGCGCCGCACTGTCGCGGACGCTCCCGGTGCTCTACGTTAGTGGCGAAGAGTCGCCCCAGCAGATTGGTCTGCGGGCGCAGCGACTGGGCGTGGCTGAGAACGACATTCGCTTGCTCGCCGAGACCCAGGTCGAGGTGATCCTCGCTACCGCCGCGCGGGAGCGACCGCGCGTGCTCATCGTCGATTCCATCCAAACCCTCTTCACCGACACGCTCCATGCGGCACCCGGTTCGGTGTCACAGGTGCGCGAATCAGCGGCTCGGCTGGTGCGGTTTGCCAAGCAAGAGGACACGGTCGTCTTCTTGGTTGGCCACGTGACTAAGGATGGTGCGCTAGCCGGTCCGCGCGTCTTGGAGCATATGGTGGATACGGTGCTTTACTTCGAGGGTGAATCCGGAGGGACGTTCCGGTTGATCCGCTCGATCAAAAACCGGTTCGGCGCGGTGCACGAACTGGGGGTCTTCGCCATGGGTGACCGCGGTCTGCGCGAGGTCAAAAACCCATCGGCCATCTTTCTCTCACGTCACGACCAGCCCGTCCCGGGAAGCCTTGTGATGGTCACGCGCGAAGGGACTCGCCCCCTGTTGGTTGAGGTTCAGGCACTGGTCGACGAGAGTCCGTTGGCGAATCCCCGGCGGGTTGCCCTGGGGCTGGATGCGAATCGTCTCGCGATGCTGCTCGCCGTGCTGCATCGTCACGGTGGGGTGGCCATGTTCAATCAAGACGTTTTCGTCAATGTCGTTGGAGGGGTCCGCATCACGGAGACCGCGGTCGATTTGCCGCTCATCTTGGCAGTCCTCTCGAGCTACCGGGATCGCCCCCTGCCGCTCGACCTCGCGGTGTTTGGCGAGGTCGGCTTATCCGGCGAGGTGCGGCCGGTTCCGAATGGTCCCGACCGGCTGCGCGAGGCGGTGAAGCATGGGATGCGCCGTGCGATCGTGCCGGCTGGGAACGTTCCCAAGGAAGGGGTCGAAGGGTTGACGATCACCGCTGTGCGCACGCTCGGTGAGGCCCTGGATGCGCTCGCTGAAGACGGGCGTTGAGGCCGCGCACCGGGCGTTCTTCTTGCTGCCCTGTGATGTCGGTTCGTGACCTGCTCCGCCTCAGGTACGGGTGAAACACCAGGGGTTGGTCCAGATCAGCGCAGCGGCGCATGGGTTGCCTGCATAGCCTTCAATCCACGGCGCCACGCTCGGTTCCGAGTGCGCGCGCCTTGCGTGCGGCGCGGGCAACGACCTTCACGGTTTTAACCCCATTGTCGGCCGTCTGCAGGATCTCGATCGGACGTTCGTTGAGCTTGAGACTCGTCCCCGGTTCCGGGATCGCCTCAAGATACTCCAGGATCAGGCCATTTAAGGTCTTGGGTCCACCGGTTGGGAGATCCCAGCGTAATGCCCGATTGAGATCACGCACCGTGATACTGCCATCGATCAGCAGGCTGCCGTCCTCGGTGCGATGGATCTCCGGGATGCTGTCAGCGGGATCCGTGGTGAATTCACCCACGATCTCCTCGAGCAAGTCCGTCAAGGTGATCAGCCCCAGGAAGTCACCATACTCATCCACGACCAACCCGACTCGTCGTTTGCCCCGCTGGAAGTTCAGCAGTTGTTGATACAGACGGGTGCCTTCGGGGACATAGTAGGGCGCGCGTGCGATGGCGCGAAGCTGTGCCTTGAGTTGTTCTTTCTCAAGCCCCTGGCGCAACATCACGTGCAGTGCGTGCTTGGCGTGAAAGACCCCGATCACGTTATCGATGCCCCCATCGAACAGGGGCATGCGCGTGTAGCTCGCATTGCGAATGGCGTGCAGGATCTCCTCCTCGCTATCCTGTAGGTCGATCCCCTCCACCTCGTTGCGGGGGATCATGATGTCCTGAACCGTGGCGTGTTCCAGATCGAGAATCCCCAAGAGCATGGAGCGACTGCGCTCCGGGATCATGGCGCCGGCCTCGTTCACCACGGTCCGCAGTTCCTCCCGGCTCAGGGCGGTTCCCTGGCTGTCGTTAGGGCTGATGCCCATCAGTTTCAGGAGCCCGTTGGTGAAGAGATTGACGAACCAGACGATCGGGTAAAGCAGCTTGAGTAAGGGTCCGTAGATCAAGGACGCCGGAAACGCAAGCCGCTCAGGATGGAGGGTCGCATACGTTTTAGGCGTGACCTCGGCGAAGATCAGGATCACGAGCGTCAGGAGACCGGCGGCGATCCCGATCGCCGCCTCGCCGCCGAGCCGCAAGGCAATGATGGTCGCCAACGACGAGGCCATGATATTGACGAAGTTGTTCCCGAGCAGGATGAGTCCGATCAATCGGTCGGGTCGCTCGAGTAGGGTGCGGGCGCGGCGCGCACCCTGGTGGCCCTGATCGGCGAGGTGGCGCAGCCGATAGCGATTGAGCGTCAACAAGGCCGTCTCCGAACCGGAGAAGAAGGCCGACAGGGCAATCAAGCAGATGAGTGCAAGGAAGAGGGCGGTTAGCGAAAGATCGTCCACCGTGTTCTCGAAGGCTCGCGATGGCTGGGGCGTCTGGTCAGTATACGCGACCCGCCGGCGAGAAGGCGGTGCTTGCGTCGCGTGCGCTTGGGCCGTTGCCTCCACACGGCCGTGGTGGATCCACTCAAGGCTTGCGCTTGGTGGTGGCTCGGGCATAATCGGCGCCTTTTTGATGGGGGGCCGAGATGTTCAAGAATGTCCGTTTCTACCGCTTGGGGAGCCCATTTGGCCTCGCCGCCGACGAACTGGAGACGGCCCTTACCGCCGCTCGCTTCCGTCCCTGTGGTCCGATCGAGACCGCCACCATCGGTTGGTCACCACCGCTCGGCGACAGTTCTACGGCACTGGTCCATGCGGTATCGGGTTGTTTCTTGATGTGTGCGCGCAAACAGGAGCGCCTGTTGCCGGCCGCCGCCATCACCGAGGCGCTTGAGGAGCGCGTCGCCGACCTCGAGAACGCCGAGGCTCGCGATGTTGGGCGTGCCGAACGAAGGCGTCTGCGCGAACAGGTCATGAGTGAGATGTTGCCGCGCGCCTTCACCCGCTCGCGGCGGACCCTGCTCTATGTCGACACCCAGGCGGGCTGGCTGGTGGTCGATGCGGCGAGCGACCGACAAGCGGAGGATGTGATCTCGCTGCTGCGCGAGACCATCGAGACGCTGCCGGCACGTCCACCGGCGCCGCGTCGTGAGCCACCGCGCGTGCTGACGGCGTGGCTCTTGAACGGCGATGCGCCACCGGACGTCGTGATCGGTGATGCCTGTGAGCTCCGCGATGCGAACGACACCGCGAGCTTGATCCGCTGTCGTGGTCAAGATCTGGCGAGCGACGAGATCCTCGCGCATCTGCGCGCCGGCAAGCAGGTCTTGAAGCTCGCCGTGAACTGGGACGACCGGCTCGATTTCGTGTTGGCCGAAGACCTTTCCTTGAAACGTTTGCGCATCACGGACGCCCTGCTCGCGGACCTGGACGATGGGGATCTCGAGCCGGCCGCGCGCCTGGATGCCGAGTTGGCGATCCTCGCACTCCAACTCCGCGAACTGATCGCGCGCTTGGATGCCCTGTTCGGGCTCGTTGCCGATGGGGAGGTGGCCGCAACAGCAGCGGACGCCAAGACACCCGCACCCGCACCAGCACCCCAGGACCTGGAGGCCACCCCGCAAGCGCCTCGTGCGGGTGGCGAAACGCCCCCCTGGGAAGACTGAACCCGGGTCGGCGCGGGTTTAGCAATCGCGCATGGCCGCAAGCGTCGGGCTCCGTCAGGATCCCGCAACCCGGCACGAGACGTGCCGATCGTGGCCGGAAGCGGGATCGCGGTCGGTCAATCCGCTGGCATCCTCGAACGATCGCTCGACCCCGCGGCATCCGTGGTGCGGCGATGTTGCAGGAAGAAACGCAACATCTCACGACTGGCATCAGGGCCACGCGCATCCGTATAGGAACCGGTGGGACTGCCACCGGACCAGGCGTGTCCGAGCCCGTGCAGCAGCCAGTGCTCGAGCCACACGCGCCCCTGCGGATCACGAAAGCGTCGGCGGCGGTAGCGGATTCCCGCGGCACTCACGCCATGCTCGAGGGTTTCACGCAACCCGACCCCGCCTGTGACTTGGGCGATGATGTGCTCGGCATTGAGCGGATTCACCAGGGCGTCGTGGTCGCCATGAAAGACGATGCACGGGCGCGGCCGATCCCGCGGGATCGGGTCGGCGGCGGGCAGTCTGTCCGGTGTGATGCCATGGGCGGTGGTGGCGTCGACACCCTCGCGCATCGCCCGCATGGCGCTGGGCAGGTCTTGCGCGACCCCATGGGGCATACCGGAGTGAATGCCGATTGCCGCGTAGAGATCGGGATAGGCGAGGCCGAGGATCAGCGCGGTGGCGGCCCCCGCCGAGAGCCCGGCAACATAAACGCGCTCGGGATCGACGTTCAGTTCCTCGATCAATTCTCGTGTGATCCCGGCGAGCAGGGCCGGTTCGCCATGGTCGCGTTCCTGGTGTTCGGGACGAAACCAATTCCAGCAGTGCGTGGCGTTCGCGGATTCGGATTGTTCCGGATAGGCGATGAAGGCCAACTGCTCCTCGGCGAGGGAATTCATCCCGGTCCCGGCGGCAAAGTCATCGGCTGATTGGCTGCAGCCGTGCAGCATCAGCACCAGCGGCAGCGGCTCGCCGTGGGTCCCACTCGGGCGATAGAGTCGATAGGGAAGGGTGCCCGCGGCACCGCGATAGAGCCGCCGCTCGAAGTGGGCGCCCGGCGGAACCGGTGGCGGTGGCACGGGCGCGAACGGCGACCCTGGATGCCGTCGTTGCGCACCGACACCGCGCCGGATCCGTTGGAGCATCCCGAGCAGGGGGACGCTGTCGCCACGGGATCGATCCGGCTCTTCGAAGGGTTCAACAGCGGGGGTGGATGGCGCGGCACCCCGGCTGTCCGTCCGCGGGGGGCGGTCCTCCGCCGCGCTGTCGGTCTGGTCTGCGGCAGGCTCGCCGCGCAGGAGCGCCATGGCCTCGCGCAGCCGGCCCAAGCGGGTGAGGCGTGTGACCTCGGCGAAGTCCACCGGCGGTTTCGGACTCATACCCGGTAGAAGCCACGATACCATTCGACGAAGCGGGCGACCCCTTCGGCAACCGGCGTGGCGGGGCAATATCCCGTATCACGGACCAGATCGGCGACATCGGCATAGGTGTCGGGGACATCGCCTGGTTGCAGGGGGAGGAGGTTCATCTCGGCCTTGCGGCCCAGCGCCACCTCAAGCAGACGGATGTACTCCATCAATTCGACGGGCGTGTTGTTGCCGATGTTGTAGATCTTGTAGGGCGCGCGACTGGTTGCCGGGTCGGGTTGCGCACTGGACCAGTCCGGGTCGCCGTTGGGCACACGATCGAGCACGCGGATCACGCCCTCGACGATGTCATCGATGAAGGTGAAATCGCGTCGGTGCTTGCCATAGTTGAAGACCTCGATCGGCTCGCCAGCGAGGATGGCCCGGGTGAACTTGAATAGGGCCATGTCCGGGCGTCCCCAGGGTCCGTAGACGGTGAAGAAGCGCAAACCGGTGGTTGGCAGTCGGTAGAGATGGCTGTAGGTGTGGGCCATCAATTCATTCGCCTTCTTGCTCGCGGCATAAAGGCTGACGGGATGATCGACGTTGTGATGAACCGAGAAGGGCATGACGGTGTTGGCGCCATAGACCGAGCTGCTTGAGGCATAGACCAGGTGCTCGACCGCGTTGTGCCGACACCCTTCGAGGATGTGCGCGAAGCCCGTGAGGTTGGTGTTGACATAGGCCATCGGATTCTCGATCGAGTAGCGCACCCCGGCCTGGGCCGCGAGGTGCACGACCCGCGCTGGGCGGTGCAAGGCGAAGAGCTCGCGCAGGCGCTCGCCGTCCTCGATATCGACCCGCTCGTCGACGAATCCCGCCATCGAGCGCGTGCGCGCGAGTCGTGCCTCCTTGAGGGCGACGTCATAATAATCGTTGAGATTGTCGATGCCGATGACCTCGTCCCCACGCGCGAGGAGCCGCAAGGATAGGGCCGAGCCGATAAAACCGGCACTGCCGGTCACCATGACTTTCATCTGCGCTCCTCCGGGTGGTGCACCTCAAGATGCCCAGCCGAGCATCTCGGTGGCATGGGCACGGGTGCGTTCGGTGATCTTGGTCCCGCCCAGCATGCGGGCGATTTCATCGATGCGTGCTGGGGCATCGAGTGGTTCGATCCGGGTGTGGGTCTGGCCGTCGAAAGTTTCCTTGCGCACGCGCAACTGGTGGTGCGCCTGGGCGGCGACCTGCGGCAGATGAGTGACGCAGAGGATTTGGCGCGCGTCGCCCAAGCGCCGCAGCAAGCGCCCGACGATCTCGGCCACACCGCCGCCGATGCCGACATCGACCTCGTCGAAGACCAGGGTGGGGACACTGCCGCACTCGGCCGTGGCGACCTGAATCGCCAGGCTGATGCGCGAGAGTTCACCGCCCGAGGCCACCTTGGCCAGCGGCTGCAGGGGTTGGCCGGGATTGGCACTGACCAGGAAGGCGATGCGCTCGAGCCCTGCGGCGCTCGCCCGCGCGGGGTCGAGGGCGCTGATCTCGATGGTGAACCGCCCGCCCACCATGCCGAGTTGCTGCATGGTGTCACTCACGGTCTGGCTCAGTCGCTCGCCCGCCGCGATGCGTGCGCGGCTCAGTTGCTGGGCCTGCTCGAGAAAGGTCGCGAGCGCGGCATCGCGTGCCGCGCGCACCTCCCCGAGCTGCAGATCGACCTGTTCGAGGTCCGCGAGTTCATCGCGTCGGGTCTCGAGCGCCTCCGGCAACAAGGTCGGTAGGACGCGATACTTGCGCGCGAGATCGTGGATCTGCAGCAACCGGGTCTCGACGGCGTCACGGGCCGCCTGATCGATCTCGAGCCCGTCGAGATAGTGCCGGAGGCTGCTCGCCGCCTCGCCGAGGTGAATGGCCGCGGTCTCGAGCAGGTCCCGCGGTTCGGCGAGCAGCGTGTCGATCTCGGCGAGTTCGACGAGGTCCGCGCCGGCGGCACGCAACTGATCGACGAGCGCGGGCTCGGCCTCGGAGAGCAGCTGCAGGATGCCTGAGGTCTTCTCCTGCAGATGGCCAAGATGACTCAGCCGGCGTTGTTCCTGATCGAGTTCCGTCAACTCGTCCGCGCTCAGGGCCAGCGCACTCAGTTCTTCGACCTCGAAGCGCAGCAGCTCGAGCCGATCGGCACGGTCCTGGCGCGCCACCTCGAGCGCGTCGCACTGCTGCGCCTGGTGCCGATAGTCACGAAAGGCTGTCGCGACCGCCGCGACGAGGGCGTGGTGACCGGCGTAGGCATCGAGTAATTCGCGCTGAGCCTGGGCGCGCAGGAGCGACTGATGCGCGTGTTGACCATGGACGTCGACGAGTCGATCGCCGAGTTCGCGCAGTTGCGAGCTGGTCGCGGGATGGCCGTTGACATAGGCACGCGAGCGGCCGTCGCGCACGATCAAACGTCGCACCAAGCAGCTCGTCGGGTGCGTGTCGTCATCCTCGAGCGCCTGGTCGCGCAACCAGGCCGCGGCAGCGGGAACCGCGCCGAGATCGAAATTTGCCACGATCTCGGCGCGCTCACACCCAGCTCGGATCATGCTGGCATCCGCCTTATCACCCAGCGCGAGGCCGAGTGCGTCGATCATGATGGATTTGCCCGCGCCGGTCTCGCCGGTGAGCGCGGTCAGACCGGCCGCGCACTCCAGTTCGAGTGTGCTCACGATGGCGAGGTCTTTGACGAGTAACTGGATCAGCATCGCGGGGGATCCGGCACGGGTTCAGCTCGGGGTCGACCGGTGGTGGCCGCCCCACCCAAGCTTGGCGCGCAGCAGGTGGTAATGATCGTGCCCTCGCGGATGGAGCAGATGGGCCCAATGATGATGGCGCTGGATCTCGATCCAGCCACGCGGTGGCAACTGCACGTCGGTTTGACCGTCGCAGGTCACCTGCACATGGCCCTGGTCGAGATCGCGGACCCGCAGGCGGATGCAGCGATCGCCAGGCACCACGAGCGGTCGGTTGCTGAGATCATGCGGGCAGATGGGAACCAACAAGAGGGCGTCGAGCGCCGGATCCACCAGCGGGCCACCACCTGACAGGGCATAGGCGGTCGAGCCCGTCGGCGTCGCAATGATGAGACCATCGGAACGCTGTGCGGCGACGAAGACCCCGTCGACCTCGACCTCGACCTCGATCATGCGTGCCGTGTTCCACTTGTGCACGACGACATCGTTCAGGGCCGAATAACTGCGATTTAGACCATCATCCGCAATCACGCGGACGCTGAGCATGGCGCGCCGGTCGGTTTGGTATTCACCGGCCAGGATCGGATCGAGCGCCGACTCGATATCCCGTGGCGAGACATCAACCAGGAAACCGAGGCGACCCAGGTTGATCCCCACCAGCGGCACGCCATGCTCGGCCGTGGCCCGGGCGGCGTGCAGGAGGGTCCCGTCGCCGCCGACGACGACCATGAGGTCGCAGCGGGTGCATAATTCCAAAAGGGGCAGCGCCGTGCCAACAGCGGTGCCGAGGAGGTGGGCGCTCTCGGCATCGAGCAGCACCTGCAGTTGGCGCGCGCGCAGATGTGACCAGAGACGCCGTAGGGTTCCCCTGACCCGCTCGGGGTCACCTTGCTTGGCGATGATGCCGACGCAGTTGAATTGCGGCATGGATTCCTTAACCAAGGCCCAGTCGGTGCGGGGCTCGTCTTGGGCCATGAAATGTCGCGGCCATGAGACCTCGTGACGGTGGCCGTCGCGCGCAGGCAACGGCGATCGCTCATCTCGTGCTCACCCATACGCCACCTCGCATCACCGAGTGAGGGCGCTCGCCGCGCGCGATGGCCCTGATGATCCACCGAGAGTGGCGCCCATCGTCAAGGGAGTATGGACAGCACCTTTAAGCTAGCATGCGCGTTGCCACGCGCCAATAGGCATGCTGCGAGCCTTGACAGCTTCATGGCGAAACCCTAAATTGCGGTGTTAGCACTCTCAGTTGGTGAGTGCTAAATCGTGACACAGCAGGTTGGGACTCCACGCTGGCGACCAGGTTCGTCGCCAGCGCGGTGCGGATGAACGTCGGATTGCACGGCAGACGACCTTGACCAGCGAGATCCATCAGAACGAAAACCGCGTCAGCGACCGCGCATTGCATTTCCTGAAAGTGCTTGTGGAGCGCTATATCCGCGAGGGACAACCCGTGGGTTCGCGCACCCTGGCGAAGGATACCGGCCTCGATTTGAGCCCGGCGACCGTGCGCAATGTGATGTCCGATCTCGAGGACATGGGACTTGTTATCTCGCCGCACACCTCCGCGGGGCGGATCCCAACCGTTGCCGGTTATCGTTTGTTTGTCGATTCGTTGCTCACGGTGCGCCCCCCCTCGGATGACGACATTGCCAATCTGCGCACCCGGTTCGAGGGGCCAGCCGATGCGAAACAACTCATCGAGACCGCCTCGATGCTCTTGTCTGGCATCACGCATCTGGCTGGGGTGGTCATGATGCCGCGCCACGAACGACACGTGTTTCGTCAAATCGAGTTACTGCCTTTGGCGGGGACGCGGGTGCTGGCCATTCTGGTCACGAGCGACGGTGAAGTGCACAACCGCATCATCGCAACCGAACGCCAGTTTAGCCCCGCGCAACTCGAGCAGACCGCGAATTATCTCAATGAGATCTTCACGGGCCAGGATCTGCGCGATGTCCGCAAACGGCTGGTGGAAGATCTCAAGCATACGCATCAGAACATGGACCAATTGATGACGCGTGCGATCCTGTTGGCTCACGAGGTGGTCGAGTCCGCGGAGCAGAAGGACGACTGTTTCATCGCCGGCCAAACCAACTTAATGGGGTTCGGCGAATTGGCGAGTTTGGAGCGCCTGCGGCAACTCTTTGATGCCTTCAACGAAAAACGCGAGATCTTGCACATCCTCGATCGCTGCATCGCGGCCGATGGGGTCCAGATCTTCATCGGCGAGGAATCCGGTTACGCGCTCCTCGATGATTGCAGCGTCGTGACGCAAACCTACCGGGTCGATGATCAGGTCGTTGGGGTGCTGGGCGTCATCGGTCCGACGCGGATGGATTACCAGCGGGTCATCCCGATCGTGGATGTAACCGCGCGGCTGCTCGCGGCCGCCCTCAGACAATAACGTTAAGGTGATTTAGGCCCGTCGCCGAAGCCAGTTGCGGCACGCGGCGAGGGTCGTTTCGAATTAGGAGAGCGTGAATGAAAACGGATTCAGCGAAGCAGACTGACGCAACCGAACAGTCGCCGCTAGAGGATACGCCACAGGAAGAAGCCATACTGGAAGACCCCGCGCGGGCGGCGGCCGAGCACGCGGACGCGCCGGTGCCGACGTTCGAGCAGGTCCAGGCCGACCTCGCCGCGGCGCAGGCCGAACTCGAGGGTCTGCGCGACCAGGGCCTGCGGGTCCGCGCCGAGATGGAGAATCTCCGCCGCCGCCACACCCTTGAGTTGGAGAAGGCGCACAAGTACGCGCTCGACAGTTTTGTGCGCGAGCTGTTGCAGGTCCGTGACAGCCTGGAACTCGGACAGGCGGCGGCTCTGGCGGCGAACGCTGACGTCGAGAAGATCCGCGAGGGTCAGGAGCTGACACTTAAGCTCATGAGCGATGTGATGACGCGTTTTGGTGTGAACTGCGTCGACCCGCTCGACGAGCCGTTCGACCCGGAGTATCACCAGGCGATGTCGCTTCAGCCACGCGATGATGTGCCGCCCAACACCGTCGTGACGGTCATTCAAAAGGGCTACACCCTCAACGGTCGGTTGGTGCGCCCGGCCCTCGTCATGGTTTCGCAACAAGGTGCCTGAGTGCCGCTTGAAGCCACTTGAAGCCACTTGAGTTCCACCCAAACGTCTGGGGCAATTCAACACCGGTCCAGGTCCGAACAACACATTTTTTGGAGAATCATTATGGGTAAAATCATTGGTATCGACCTCGGGACGACAAATTCATGCGTCGCGGTCATGGAAGGCGACTCGGTTCGTGTGATCGAGAACGCCGAGGGCGATCGGACGACGCCGTCCATCGTTGCCTACACGGGTGAGGGTGAAGTGCTTGTCGGTCAGTCCGCGAAGCGTCAGGCGGTCACCAATCCAGCCAACACGCTCTTTGCCATTAAGCGCCTGATCGGGCGGCGCTTCGAGGACAGCGTGGTCAGCAAGGACAAGGACATGGTCCCCTACAAAATCGTCAAGGCCGACAATGGCGATGCCTGGGTGGAGATCAACGGCAAGAAGATGGCCCCGCCCGAGATTTCGGCCAAGGTCTTACAGAAGATGAAGAAGACCGCCGAGGACTATCTCGGTACCCAGGTGACCGAAGCCGTGATCACGGTTCCCGCCTATTTCAACGACTCGCAGCGCCAAGCCACCAAGGATGCGGGCCGCATCGCCGGACTCGAGGTCAAGCGCATCATCAACGAGCCGACCGCGGCGGCGCTCGCCTACGGGATGGACAAGAAGCGCGGTGATCAGAAGATCGCCGTCTACGACCTCGGTGGCGGCACCTTCGACGTCTCCATCATCGAGATCGCGGAAATCGAGGGCGAGCACCAGTTCGAGGTGCTCTCGACCAATGGGGATACCTTTCTCGGTGGCGAGGACTTCGATCTGCGCGTGATCGACTTCCTGGTGGCGGATTTCAAAAAGAGCCAGGGCATCGATCTGCGTAATGATCCGCTCGCGCTGCAGCGTCTGAAAGAGGCCGCGGAGAAGGCGAAAATCGAACTGTCCTCGAGTCAGCAGACCGACATCAATCTGCCCTACATCACGGCCGACCAGTCCGGGGCAAAGCATCTCAACGTCAAGCTGACGCGTGCGAAGCTCGAGTCCTTAGTCGAGGAACTCGTCGATCGCACCATCGAGCCCTGTCGGATCGCGCTCAAGGATGCCGGACTGACGGCGGGTGAGGTCGACGAGGTGATCCTGGTCGGTGGCCAAACCCGGATGCCGAAGGTGCAGGCGAAGGTCGAGGAGTTCTTTGGCAAGACACCGCGGCGGGATGTTAACCCCGACGAGGCCGTGGCCATCGGGGCGGCGATCCAGGGCGGCGTGCTCGGCGGTGAGGTGAAGGACGTCCTCTTGCTCGACGTCACGCCCTTGTCGCTCGGTATCGAGACGCTCGGTGGTGTCATGACCAAGCTGATCGAGAAGAACACCACGATTCCGACCTCGGCGCAGCAGGTGTTCTCGACCGCGGACGACAATCAGACCGCCGTCACCGTGCATGTGCTCCAGGGCGAGCGTGAGCGGGCCGTCCACAACAAGTCGCTCGGCCGCTTCGACCTCAGTGATATTCCCTTAGCGCCGCGCGGGGTCCCGCAGATCGAGGTGAAATTCGATATCGATGCCAATGGCATCCTGCATGTCTCGGCGAAGGACAAGGCGACCGGGAAGGAACAGTCGATCGTCATCAAGGCGTCCTCGGGACTTTCCGATGATGAGATCGCGAAGATGGTCAAGGATGCCGAGGCGCATGCCGAGGAAGACCGCCAGTTCCATGCGCTGGTGGCCGCACGCAATCATGCCGACACCATGATCCATGCGACGCGCAAGTCCATGGAGCAGCTCGGCGAGAAGATCGACCCGAACGAGAAGACGGCGATCGAGGCGGCCATCAAGGAACTCGAAGAGGTGATGGCGGGTGAGGACAAGGAGCGGATCGAAACCCTGACCCAAGCCCTTGCCGACACCTCGGCGAAGATGGCCGAACGGGTCTATGCCCAGAGTGCGCCGGGCGGCGATGCGGCGTCATCCGCTACGGGGACGTCCGAGGGGGCATCCGCGGGTACTCAGCGTGACGATGTCGTCGACGCCGAGTTCGAAGAAGTCAAGGACGAGAAGAAATGAGCTGAACGCAGGAGCGATTCTAAGCGCGTCATACCTGGCCTCCAGGGCGTCGGCCCCGTGAGTTCGGTGCCAGGCATGGCGCGTCAGCCCCGGAACGTCTCAGGCGATCGGTGGCGTCAAGGTGGGATCACCGCACGATTAGGTTCTTGCCGCGCGGTGTGATCCCGATTTCCAACGCAAGATCGACGAGCGGATGGTCGTGATCGGGTTCCCCTCCGTGCGACCTGGCAGCGTGTGGCACTCGTGATTGACGCCTCGATGTCGCCGTCCGATCAACCCGGCTCGGCATCCGCACGAGCGCGGTCAACGAGCGCCACCGTCGTCCGGGGCGTGGGTTAAGCTCGGTGTCTGGACGAATCCAATGGCAAAACGTGATTATTACGAGGTTCTCGGCGTTCCCCGCAACGCGAGCGAGGCCGATCTGAAGAAGGCTTTTCGCCGTTTGGCGATGAAGTATCACCCAGACCGCAACAGCGGTGATCTGGATACCGAGGCAAAGTTCAAGGAAGCCAAACTGGCCTATGACGTCCTGAGTGACCCTCGTAAACGTTCCGCATACGATCAGTTTGGTCATGCGGGGGTCGATGCCGGTGGTCCAGGAGGCTTCGGCGGCGCCGGCGATCCGGGCGGCTTCTCCGATATCTTCGGCGACGTCTTCGGCGACATCTTCGGCGGACGCGCCGGTGGACGGCGGACGCAGCGTGGTGTCGATCTGCGCTACGACCTCTCGCTCAGTCTTGAAGACGCGGTCTCCGGCACGGAAGTGAAGATCCGTCTTCCGGTGTTGGTCGACTGTCAATTTTGTGGCGGCACGGGTGCAAAACCGGGCACCCAGCCCAAGACCTGTACCACCTGCGGTGGGAAAGGTCAGGTACGGATGCAGCAGGGCTTTTTCTCGATCCAGCAGACCTGTCCAACCTGTCGTGGGACCGGGACAGTCATCGAAGAGGCCTGTAGCCATTGTCGCGGTCGCGGCCGCCTCCAAGAGGAGAAAACGCTCTCGGTGCGCGTTCCCGCGGGGGTGGATACGGGGGATCGCATTAGACTCGCCGGAGAGGGCGAACGTGGTGACTTCGGGGGGCCACCGGGCGATCTCTATGTGCAGATCCAGGTCACGAAACACCCCATCTTCACGCGCGAGGACAGCGACCTTTATTGCGAGGTCCCCATCGGCTTCGTGGCGGCGGCGCTCGGGGGCGAAATCGAGGTGCCAACCCTCGACGGTAAGGTCGTGCTGAAGATTCCCGCCGGGACGCAGACCGGAAAGATGTTCCGGGTGCGGGGTAAGGGCGTGAAGCCGGTCCGGGGCACGGCGACCGGTGATCTCATCTGTCGGGTGGCGGTGGAGACACCGGTGAATTTGACCGAGCGCCAGAAAGAACTCTTACGTGAGTTCGAGACCAGTATGCAAGAAGGTGGCTCCCGGCATAGCCCGCAGTCACACTCCTGGCTTGATAGCGTGAAGAGCTTCCTGGATAAGATTGGACTCTGAGGGGCGCATGCGACGGGCGCTGCGCGCCCACGCTCGGCCAGCGCAACCGGGTGTGTCCACCCGCGCCTGTGCGGGCGCGCACGCGTCCCGCCACCAGGCCGCAACGCGGAGATGAGTAGTGATGCAACACACCAGAATCGCCATCGTCGGTGCCAGTGGGCGCATGGGTCGGACCCTGATCCAGGCCGTGCGAGACAGCGAGGGGCTTCAGCTTGGCGCCGCGACCGAGCGGCCTGAGTCCAGTGTGATCGGCCTGGACGCGGGCGAACTGGCTGGGGTTGGTCCGCTCGGCGTGGCCATCCGGGCTGATCTGCGGGAGTGTCTTGATCAGTTCGATGTCGCGATCGATTTCACCACGCCCGCGGCCACGCTGCGCCATCTGGAGATCTGTCGCGCCGCCGGTCGCCCCATGGTGATCGGCACGACTGGATTCGAGCAGGCGCAGCGCGAGCACATCGCCGCCGCGGCACGCGAACTCGGGATCGTCTTCGCCCCCAACATGAGCGTCGGCGTCAACCTCTGCTTCAAGCTTCTCGACTTGGCCGCCCGGGTACTCGGTGACGAGGTCGATATTGAGATCGTCGAGGCGCACCACCGTCACAAGGTCGACGCCCCATCCGGGACCGCACTGCGGATGGGCGAAATCGTCGCCGAGGCCTTGGACCGAGACCTCGCTGAGGTCGCGGTCTACGGGCGGGAGGGACACACGGGTCCGCGCGCGCGCCGAACCATCGGTTTCGAGACGATTCGAGCCGGTGATGTCGTCGGAGAACACAGCGTTTGGTTCGCGGCCGAAGGCGAGCGGGTGGAGATCGTGCATAAGGCCTCCAGTCGCATGACCTTCGCCCGCGGGGCGGTGCGTGCCGCGGGTTGGATCGCGGGGCAGGGCGCGGGACTCTACGATATGCAGGATGTCCTGGGCCTGCGCGCGCTGTAAACCGACCCATGTCTGCGATCCGATCAATTCAGCAAGGACGAGGCAAGATGCGCGCGCAGATCAAGCCGGATTCAACCAGTCAATGTTCTCGCACTCGCTGCAATCGGACCGCGGGGTCCTGGTGCGTGCGCTCCGGCCTGTGGAGTCTGCCACGGGCCATGCTGGTTCTGTCACTCCTCCTGGCCATCCTCATCGGTTGCGCGACGGCGCCCGAGACCGGGCGCCGGCAAGTGTTGCTGATCGACACGGCCGAGGAGGCGCGGATGGGCCTCCAGGCCTTTCAACAGATCAAGCAGCAACAGACGATATCCAAGAACCAACGGGCGAATGCCCAGTTACAAGCAGTCGGCAAACGGATTGCCAGTGTCGTCAACATGCCCAACGCGAGTTGGGAGTTCGTTCTCTTCGAAGCAGACGAACCCAATGCCTTTGCCCTGCCAGGCGGAAAGATTGGCGTCAACACGGGCATCTTGCCCATCACCAAGAACGAGGCGGGGCTGGCCACCGTGCTGGCGCACGAGATCGCCCATGTGACCGCGCGCCACGGCGCGGAACGTCTCTCGCACGGGATGTTGGTGCAACTCGGCGGGACCGCCCTGTCGGGCGCGCTCGGCGGGCAAGCGGCGGCAACCCGCGATGTGGTGATGCAGGCGTATGGTATCGGCAGTCAGCTGGGGGTGATGTTGCCTTACTCCCGGATGCAGGAATACGAAGCCGACCGTATCGGACTCCTCTACATGGCGCGCGCTGGTTTTGATCCGCGCGAAGCGACTGGCTTTTGGGAGCGTTTTCAGGACTACAACCGCAGCCGGGGAGGGGGGCGCACACCGGAATTCCTCAGCACCCATCCGGTCGATCGCAGCCGCATCGAGCAGCTCCAGGGCCTGATGCCGCAAGCCATGGCCGAGTACGAGCGTTTCCGGCGTTGATGGCACCGCGCATGACGGTCGCAGCCCGCGCGAATCAGCCGTGAAGGGTCTCGTCGCTTTGCTGTTTGGCCTCCTGTTCATCGCAGGAGGCTTCCTGCTCTGGTTACAGTCCGACCCGGTGACCGCACCCTCTCCCGGGTTTGATCCCTTGTTGCAAGCGCTTCTCGAAGTCGATCCCGACGCGTTCGAGGCTCCCATCACGAGCGATCCACTCCTGTTCCCACGTGACCATGCCCCGCATCTGGGTGTGCGCAGTGAAATCTGGAACCTGGTGGGTCAGTTGGTGGATGAGGATGGGCATGCCTACCCGTTTCAGTTCAGCCTGCTGCGATTCGCACTGCGGCCTGGTGCGGCCGAGCGCACCTCCAGTTGGGCAACAACCGCCGTGATGCTGTCGGGCCTGCGGCTGTATGAGCCTGATCGCTCGCGCATCCGTGTACGCACCGCGGAACGTCTCGAACGGGATGCCTTGGGATTGGCCGGTGGCGAGAGCGTACCCGCCCGGGTGTGGGTTGCCGACTGGTCACTGACGCTCGCCTCATCCGAGGCGACCGGAACGCATCTGACCCTGAACGCCGCGGGCGAGGATCTTGGTCTCGCCCTAGAGCTCTCTGGCTCCATTGCGCCGATCGCTTTGGGAGAACTGGGGTTATTCGGACGTGAAGGGGGCGCTGGATTCCAAGGCTATCTGCTGCCCCGATTGTCCTTGCAGGGCCGGCTCACGCGCGACAGCGAGACGGTCCCCGTCCAGGGACAGGCCTGGCTGGAGCACGGCTGGGGGAATCTAATCGGCGGGACGGGCCCCGTCGGCCTCGATCGTATCGCCTTGCAACTGACACCTGATCAAGAATTGATCTGTCTGCAGCTGCGACGTCTCGACGGCACTGGGACCCCGATCCCATCCTGCGCCCTGATTCGGGAGGATGGGGGCGTACAGCGCTTCCAGCGTCGTGAGATCCTGCTGGAACCGCGCGGGCGCTGGCGCAGTGCCGGGTCTGGATTCCAGTTTCCGGTCGCCTGGCGGCTTGCGATTCCGCTCCTGGAACTGGAACTGACACTGGACCCGCTGGTCAAGGATCAAGAGTCCGCCGGCCCGCTGCCACTCTGGAGTGGCGCCGTGCGGGTGGCGGGGCGACAGCAGGGCGTGCCGATTCAAGGACGCGGCTGGGTCGAGGTCTCGGCGGAATCCGTCACGGAGCCTGATTGAATCCTGGCCATGCGGCCAATGGACCGAGTTCCAGTGCCCCGAGCGGTCGGTGCGATGCGCGCGGGCAGACGCTGCTCGCACCAACCGCTCTCGAATCGGGGATATTCAGCGTGATTCTGGCCAGGACCCGATGGCCTCAACCCCAACCTCGTTAGGTTTCGTATGCCGCGTGTCCCTGTCCTGATGTTGATCTGGTCCGTCGCCGTCTTCCTGATTGCTGTGTTGATCAGCGGCTGTGAGCCCGGTGTCTCGGAACAAAACGGTGTCTTCAAGGCCGAGGTCGGACGGGTCCCGGCGGCGGACCAGCGCCCCGGCGACCCAGAACAGGGGTATGACGCCTTATTGAATCGTGCGGTCGTCACCTGTGGTCTCCCCTATTCGGCCTATGCGAGGATGCGTGGCACCGATCCGGAAGTGGGGCCACAGTTCGCCGGGCGCACGGGGCGCAATGCCGAACTCCCCTACATGCTCACCGCGCACACCACCAGCGCGGGCGTCGAGATCGTGACCTCCAATTGCCTTGCCTGTCACGCCGCGACCATCAATGGTGAGTTGGTGATGGGACTCGGCAACGAATTCCTCGATCTGACGCAGGATCCCTTGATTGGCATCGAGGCGGCGGGCGCATTCGTGCGTCAGGGTCCCGAGGCCCAGGAGTGGCGCCGCTGGGCGGATCGGATCGGCGTGATTGCCGACTACATGATGACCGACACCGTGGGCGTGAATTCGGCGAACAATCTGACGCTCGCGCTGATGGCCCATCGTGACCCCGAGACGCTGGCCTGGTCCGAGACGCCTCTGATCGAACCGCCACCCCGCACGCCACTGCCGGTCAGTGTGCCGCCTTGGTGGAACATGGCTAAAAAGCATGCGATGTTCTACAACGCCGAGGGACGGGGTGATCATGTCCGCTACATGATCCTCGCCTCGACCACCTGTACCGATTCGGTCGCGGAGGCCGCGGAGATCGACGCCTGGTTCGTCGACGTGCGCGCCTATCTAGCGAGTCTGAGCCCGCCTCGCTATCCCTTCCCAATCGATCCGCTCCTCGCGCAAGAGGGCGCGACCGTTTTCGAGAACACCTGTCGCGAATGTCATGGAACCTACGGCGCCACGCCGAGCTATCCAAATCGAGTGATCGCGCTGGGAAAGGTGAAGACCGATCCCGAACTGGCCCGCAAAGGGTTCAGTGATGCCAATCGGTTCCTCGATTGGTTCGGCCGCTCCTTCTACGGCGAGCTCTCGCAAGCCGCGCCAGCGCTGGGTTATATTGCTCCACCTCTCGATGGGGTGTGGGCCACCGCCCCTTATCTGCACAACGGCTCGGTCCCAACCCTCGCCGCCCTCCTCGAGAGCGGGACCCGCCCGACCTACTGGGAGTTCGACCGTGAAGGCGATGAGCAGCCGGCGTTCGATCCGGTTAACGTGGGCTGGACCTATCGGGTACGAGAGACCGGGAAGGCGGGGGCCATGAGTTGGGACGAACGAAACCGCATCTACGACACCAGCCGACCGGGCTACGGCAATCAGGGACATTCCTTCGGCGATGAGTTGTCAACGGCCGAGCGGCAGGCCTTGATCGAGTACCTCAAGACCCTGTGAACAACGCGCGGCTCAGGATTTGGGACTGCAGGCGAATGAGTTCGGTGTGAGCGGATCGAGGCGAAGTAAAAAAAGACTTGCATCCCAGGGGATAAGTTTTTATGATGCTCGGACAGTTGCGGGGTGGAGCAGTCAGGCAGCTCGTCGGGCTCATAACCCGAAGGTCGTAGGTTCAAATCCTGCCCCCGCTACCATATAAAAAAAGGGCTTACGGTTAATTACCGTAAGCCCTTTTTTGTTGCTCGCGAATCATGTAAGTGCTCTTGAGCCGAGGCGCGCTCGGTGAGGGTGACGCCCTGCCACTTAGCGATGAAGTCATCCGGGGACATGGGTATTCCTCCTTGCGATCGACCACCCGACACGTTTCGGCCGCGTCTCCGCGTTGCCGAAATTTGCTTACACCAGCACTTCATCGACCTCTGCCGGATGCTCGGGGAGCAGACCCCGAAGGACGCCTTCACGGATCGGAGCAATTGAGATTGATCAAGCGTTTAAGGGCTCCGACGGTGAAGAAAAGCCAGCGCACGAGTTTAGTGAGTTTGAAGTGGAGCTGAATCAGCTGATCCGTAAGCATTTCCCGCATTGGGGTGCGAAGGATCTGCTCGGCTAGGTACCGGGCATGATACGTGCTGCAGGGTTTGGTACGTGCTGCAGTGCAGCACGTACGATGTTCGATGCGGCAACATGCGCGGGAGCGATCATGAACGAGGTGGTGAATACAGAGTCTCAGAATCCGGCATTTCATGACGCCATTTTGATGATGCTGGTGGACTTAGATCAACTTTGCCGAGCCAACAATCTAAATTACCAATTGGCTGCAGGGACGTTATTAGGTGCGGTTCGCGAGCAACGTATTATCGGCTGGGACAAAGATGCCGATATTTGCATGCTTCGTGCTGAGTTTGAACGTTTCATGCCTGCTGCCGAGAGCCAGCTGCCCGAGAAGTATTTCTTGCAGCATCAAGGCAGCGAATCCTCAATGTTTTCTTTAGTGACCAAACTTCGACTGCGGGGCACGAGACGTGTATTCGCAGGTCGACGCGAGACCTCGAACACTCGTTCTGAGGGACATAAAATGCACGAAGGCATAGCGGTGGACATATTTCCCTTTGACGCTGTGCAACCCAATACAGCTGCTGGCCGCTTGCACATGTGGCTCTGTGCGAACCTAAAACCTTTGTTAATACTTCGAAGCGTCGGTGATGCGAAATTGATCATGGGCGCAAATAAGCCGCTTTGGTTTAGAGCCATAGCTTGGCTTTGCTATCAGCCGTTACGCTTGTTCCCTAAGCGACACATTATGGCGAGCTACCGCTGGCTGGTCACCTATTACAGTAGGAAGCAACAGCCGACCGGTTTTGTTGCCTGCTTAGTTTCCCTTCCGCGTAAATCGTCAGCGCGCTTGCCGCGCATTCGTCCGCTGCACTCCTTACAACATACCGTGCTGGGTAAGCTTGGGGAGCACGAGTTTCCTTTGCCACACAATTACCACGAGGTTCTGAAAAACTTGTACGGCAACTATGTGGAGCCGCCGCCAAAGTCTGAGCGTAAGCTTGGAATTACTGTCGATTTTGCTGCAACTGATTAAAATTTAGCCACTGACGGAGCGAGAGAATACGCGGCTTTTCTTGATCGTAGACGCCAATGCCGACCCAGGGTTGTACCGTTGATGTTCGACAAGAGCCAATATGCACCGAACGGTCGCCACGTTGGTGGGAAAGCTGAATATGCTCCCCAAATTTGTTGAACCTTCGACGCTCTGGAAAGCTTTCCATTGCTTCACAACGAAGGGCCGCGTCTTCAATATCTAACGGATAATTGGAGCCTTCCTCTGGCACAACAAGGTCGAACTGGACATTTCGCGCAGCACTCGCGATAGCCTTGTCTGAAGGCCGTTTACCGGCTAATTTCATGGCTTGGTAGTGTAATTCGAGAGTTTGCCGCGCTTGGTCAGTACCGCCGAGATAGTCTGCGATATCCACCAGCTGGAAGTGAATGCGTGCACAACAAAAATGTTGGATGTGTTCTTTAAGCTCGGTGATGTAGGGGCGCTGGTGCGCAGCCGGGATTCCATTAATAAAATCTAGCACTCCGCTCATATAGGACAGCGCAATTTCCACACCGGGCGCGTGATAGCGAGCGATGGGTTCGACGTATTCACGCAAGTATTCAAGCCAGAAGGTTTCGGCTAAATTGAGGGCTGGACTGTCGGGTATTTTAGGGTGCTTGTAGCCCCCAAAAGGTACGCTGAACTTGATCGGCTGTTGGTAGCGCAATGCGAAGTTGAGTTTGCGCTGAATGTCGAGTTTGGTTTTGATGTCAGCACTGCTTCGGCGAAACGGCCGACGCAGCACGAGGTTTTGCAACCGTTGTATATGGTTCAGCTCAATAGGATTTTCCTGCCAATACAGGGGCAAGCAGGGGCTTACCGGCTGCCCTAACTGACTTTCAATAAAGTAATCCTTACTGCTAGGATTCGGTGCAATACCTCGCCATCGCTCTGCCTTCTCGGCAATGCATTGCAAAGACTCGTATACCCCTGGGAACTCCTCACGAAAGGATTTGCTCAAGCCCTTCACCAGAGACGAGAAATAGTCGCAGGGTTCGTCAAATTGAAAACGAGTGTTAAACCCGGCTGGATTCACTAATTTGTAGACAAACTTGCGACCGCCGAACCGTAGGTAGCGAACCAAAAGGGTTAAGTCGTCTGCGGGTGCCAACGTGGTGTGTGGACCATGCACCATATGTCCATTTAAGCTGAGCCGATCGTCTGCTGGCGTGGTGAGGTGTAGGGTACTGGTAAAGTCTAAATCAACAATTGGAATGTGATCCCAAAAGCTCAAAGGTGCTTTGAGCAACTGTGAAAGTACACTTTGCCGTTGTTCTAGGGATAATGAGGGACACAGCCGCTTGTCGACAAGAATAATGTTTTTGGGGGTAGCGTCTCTAAACGGAACACTGTCTGCCTTCAAACATTGCTGCTTCCATCGCTTGGCTAGGGTATTTAGTTCATGTGGCGGTGGTTTGGCAATATGTGTCATTTCGCAGATAGCGTTGAGTAAATCGGTTATCTGTTCGTTAAAAGGATATGGCTGTTGAGAAATGCTGGACTTGTGCTTATGCAGCAGCTGTTGCAGGTCATCGAGTCGCTGATTGCAGCGAGCCATTAACACGTCGCGAATGGCAAGGTGATCAGTGCTATTGCTCAGTTGGCGAAGCAAGTCATAGAGCCGAATACCTCGTTTAGCTTCCAGTAGCAGTTGCTTTCTATTTTGCTCAATGAGGCGTGGAGCATGAGCGGGTAAATGTGTGTTGATTAGCTTGAGGACCTGGGCTTCTTGTTCTGCAGCGAGCTCCGACTCACAATATTTGACGTAAGCGCTGTGGTCTGCGAGCTGCTGAATATGATCCGGTTTTTGATTGGCGGTACGCCGATCTTTGTTGAGATTAGCGATGAAATAGCGAAGAACCGTTGGAGTAATATTCGCGTTGAGCTGTTCAATATCGGTAATGGTGTCGATGTCTTGCGCCGCAAACCGAGGAAGCACAAGGCCGTTAACGTCATCGCGTTGTTGCAGGAGCTGCCATTGTTTAACGTCTGCAGGGGCAGATGAAATTAAGGATAGTAACGACTCAGGCCAATAAACCGCGTGTGCCATTTGATGGGTTCCGGTGCCAGCTTTTGGCAAAAACCTTGTCACTAAACCCTGTGCGATATCAACTCCCACCTCTTTTGATTTAGCCTCAGGACAGGCCCAGGGCATCGCCGCAATTGCAGGGGTTTTGGATCGGTAATTCAGGATGTCCTTTAGAGCCGAACGAGTATAGAGCGTATCTGCGAAAAGTACCCATGTATTGCGGCGAGGCAGGAAGGTCAGTGCGCGCTGCAAGGTTTGCATCATTGTATGGTGCTCGTAATTTTCGGCAGCGGGGATTAAAGTGGGTAAGGTCCAGCGCTGTTGTGCTACGAACAGTTGGATTTGGCGTTCAACAGCAACACTTTGATAACCCAAAGCGATGGTAATGGCGTCACTGGGCTGACCCAAACTGTGAAGATGCGTTAACAGGAGCTCGAGGCTGCCTCGGTTGTCCCAAATTGGATGTAACGCCTTGTGTTTTTGCTGACCAGAAGACGCACGAAACCGTGAGCCAGTTCCAGCCGCTAGAATAAGGACTCGACTCGGGTATTTATTAAAATTAGTGATGGTCACTTGTATTCGCTGTTTACTGAGTTTGAACTTTAGCTAGTTTAGAGTAAAAGGGTATTTAGCCCCAACTAAATATGACAACTTTTACTATGCGGACGTTTTTAGAAAAACACAGCGACAAGTCAATCATGGTTCTGGCGAGTCTCGCCGCGGCAGCGTTGGGCGCAGTGAGTTTGCCGGTCGTGAGTTGGTTTTTTCTGCCAGCCATTGTCGACGCACTCGCTCTTATATTGCTGTGGTCGCAGTTTCTTGTGGTGGGCTCAGGGTTAGGGTTTTCATTCTTTGTAAACCGTGAGTTCTATGAGCTTGCGGAGCATTCTAGGATTCCATTTCTTAGTACACTTCTTGCTGCACAACTGGTTACGCTCGGCGTTGTTGTGCTTGTGTTGTGGTTTATTCCTCATCGACCGAGTCATCTGTTATTGGTAGTGCTCTTGTCCGCTTTTGTATTAGTGAATGATTTGACTGTTCAGTACACCCGGCTCGTGCAATGGCCGAAGGCCTTCCTGTTCCTCAAGGTGGCTCCGCGAATCGTCTGGTTGCTTTGTGTTGTCGTTTTGGGGTTACATGTGCATGGTCAGGAGCATGGATTTAGCTCAACGATGATTCTCTCTTGGTTGCTGCTCTCCATGTTGCTTGGGCAGTTTTTCTGTACAGTCGCCATGATACCCAAGATAGCTTCAATTCCGGGCGCTGAATCAGCAATTACCATTGACCGAGCTACCCGTGTATTGTGGCTGACTACGGCGTTTAAGTTCTCTCTACCATTACTTCTTGCTGCCTTGTTGTACTTCTTTATTCGCAGCGGCAGTGTTTTTATTCTGGAGAGCGCTCATGGAGTCGCGGCCGTCGCCATTGTTTCAGTGACCTTTAGCTTGGCGGCGGTGAGCTCGGTTGTCGGGCAACTATTTAATTTGTTGTGGCAGCCAAGTTTTTACCGTCGTTTAGCGGCAGGTCGGGAGCAACGCTTGTTGCGATTAGTACTGTTATGGGGAAGCCTCAGCCTCGTGTTGTGGACTCTCGTGTTAATGCTGTTCGCCCGAGCTGTTCCCGTGTTGCTTCCAGAATTCTATGGTGTCGCACAGCCACTGCTACCGATGGCGGGTGTAGCTATGCTGTTTTGCCCACTTCAACGCGTGAGTGCAATCGGAATTGAAGTGAAGCGGCGAACCTACTTGAGTTTTATCGCTATGTTCGTTGCGTTGCTGGTGAGTTTAAGTGTGGCGTATTGGTATATTCCACGGTTTGGCGCCGTGGCTGCTGTTTTAGCGATTACTCTTGGCATGTGGGTGTTTTGGATGGGAAAAACGGTTATGGCCTTGATGGTATGGGAGGAGGCGCCACGTCTGCATGTTGTGGCAATGCTCTTTGCCGGGACCCTGTGTTACGGCTATACGGTGTTACACGGGGTGGTATAGGTGTGGGGTGGGTTTGGCAGGTGCTACAGTGCAGTACGTACGAGGGGTGGGTTTGCCCTAGCCTTGATCGCTGCAAACCTGTATCTTGTGAGGCTGTTTTGAAAGCTTGCGTTGTGCAGTGCGAGATGACGAGCTATTGTCAAATCTGGTGTATGACCATGGGGTCAGAGTTTTTTCTCAGGCGGCGTCCCGTTGCTCTTCTTGGGTATCCGGCGGGTCGTCAGACACCGAAATCCCGTCTTCGTAGCGTGTCCCCCTGAGTAGCTCGGCCACTTTACTCGGGAGCACGAATGCGTCGCCAGGTCTTGGCCGCCTCTTCGCTCATCTTGAAGGTCTCATCTTGAAGGTCAGGCCGAGGAAGGTCGCGCGGGTGACGCCGTTCTTGGTGCGGCTGGTGCGATGGCGCACGGTGGCGAAGGTCGACTCGATCGGGTTGGTGGTGCGTCGGTGCCTCCAGTGCTCGGCCGGGAAGGCGAAGAAGGCAAGCAGGGCCTCGCGGTCCTTCTCGAGCTTCAATCGAGCATAGCTCACGATCGATGGCGTCCCTCAACAACGCGGTGCGAACGGCAACGAATGGATAGCCCGGGTCGGGCAGTGGTAGCCGTGTCGCACGGTCGAGGCTCAATGCATGGTGATCGGGGATCTCGCACCAGTGCCGAATGATCTCAGCGACCGTATACGTTGGCTTCTCGTGCAGCGCCCAATCTCGTGCAGGGCGAGACGCTGCGCTATCCTGCTGCTCAGCCATTGCCGACCTCCGTCCAGGCGGTGATGGTCAGGGCCTCGAAGCGGGTGGTGCCGCTCCGGGGCCTGCTGTTTTGCGGGTCTGGCGACGGTCAACCGCGCAGTTGCTCCAAGCCGAGCCCCATGGCGGCGGCGAGGCGGGCCAGCGTTGCGGTGCGCGGTTTGATCTCGCCGCGCTCCAGCCGCGCCAAGGAAGACTGTTGCATGCCGGCGCGCTCGGCAACGGCGTCTTGAGTCAGCCCCAGATGCTCGCGCCAGGCCCGCACGAGGGGTACATCGTGCAGGACATGGGCCTCGACCACGGCCTGCGGGATACCATCCCCCGCGGCGACCTGCTCGAGCAGCGGCCGGACGCGCTCCCAGTCGGCGACCGGCACCAGCACGAACGCGGGCTCCCCGTTGTGGACGATGGTCTGGTAATCAGTACGTGCGTTCATCGCGTTTCTCGACCTCCTCGATGCGGACGATCGAGATCGCCGCCAGCGCGTTGAAGAAGACCCGGTAGTTGCCGACCCGCAGGCGATACCCGTACTCATGTCCGGTGAGCGCCTTGACGTTTGCCATGTCCGGGAAGGCGCTCAATGCGGCTGTCACGGCCAGGATGCGGCCCTCTACGACCTTGTCGCCCAGCTTCTTCAACTGCTTCAGGGCTTTCGGTCGCCAGGTCACCGTGTTCGTGGGTGTGGTATACCAAAATATGACATTCTTCGCCCGCGTTTGTTATGCCGCGGGCGCACCGTGACCGCAGCGTCACTTCACCCGGCGCAACGGCGCCCCGGCTCGGTCGTCCGCAGGTTGCACGAGCCCGGCCTGATCGAGAATCCATCCCTCCAGACCGACACGCCATTTCCGCAGCAGATCCAGCGGGCGGCGCCGGTCGTGCTTCTCGGCGGTGGCGCTGGCGAAACGTGACAGCGAATATCCTGCGGGGCAATTCCTAACCTGCTTGGAGCAGAACTGTCTGCTTGACTTATACCTCGATGCTTGGCGTCATAGGATTGGCTTCACTCTGAAGGACTGGATTGCCAATGACCGACGCCATCTTCCTCCCTATGGCCCGTTACCGCGTCCTGTTCGAGACGCTGGAGACGGTTCGTCTTCTCGATTACCCAGGCTCGACTTGGCGTGGGGCTTTTGGCCATGCGCTTAAGGAGGTCGCTTGTACCTATCCCGGGCTGAGTTGTCAGGGATGCCCTGACAACTCCCAATGCCCCTATCCGCCTCTATTCGAATCCATCGACAGTGGCGACCCCCTGCGTCCCTATATTTTTGAACCCCAAGCATTTAGCGGTTATTTTCCGCCGGGCGCGATTCTGTCTCTGGATCTGGTCCTCCTGGGCTGGCTGAACAACTGGTTGCCGCTGCTCGCCGCCGCCATGCAGCGTTTAGGCGAGCGCGGATTGGGTCAGCGCGAACCCGCTCATCTGAGACTGGTAGACTTCCAATGCCAGATCGATCCAAACCGTGAACACTGGATCTCGGTCCCGCTGTCCGATCCCGACGAATCGGATGTGCAGGCACTGCAGCCGTTCTGCATCCCACCCGCGCCGTCGCGCGCGCGCTTGGATCTCATCACGCCCCTGAAGCTTAAATCCCGTGGTGTCCGGATTCAGCCCGACGCGCTCAGTGGTCGCGAGTTACTGATCGCTCTAGCGCGACGCATGGAAGCCTGTGCGAACGTCCTCGACACTCTGCCGCTCACACCCGAACCGGATCAATGGTTCCATGATTGTGAAACCCTGATCGAAGGGCGTGAACTCGCCTGGCTGGACACCCATCATTATTCCAATCGACAGCGCGAGGCGCTCAAGCTCGGCGGCCTGACCGGCCGGCTATGGCTCGGCGGGCCGGTGCTTGCGCGTATCTGGACCTGGCTCTGGCTTGGGCAATGGCTGCATCTTGGCTCTTCGACCACGATCGGACTGGGACGCTATGCCGTACGTGCGGCCGCCGATGGAGACTGGCCACGCTCCAGGCCACCACGCCGAGATAGCGCACTGATCAAGATTAAAAATCGTTCGATTCGGCGCGTTGATCAAGCATGACTATCACCATCGCTGGAGATTTAACATGCCTGCCGTCAATCGCCGCAATTTGGTCGCAAAATTCATGCGCGGCCTACCCAGCGGGGCACACCGATCAGGTCCGACCCGCGCCGACCTCAAGCGGGAAGTGCGACGCCACCTCGTGGAATGCGCCCCGTCGTTCCGGCGCTCTAAACCCAGAGATTGAGGTGAGACATAACGCGTTTCACAAAGGGAGCAAGCCAGAGACCAGGAGGGTCTCTGGTGATACAGACTCGCCCCCAAGCGCCTGCCTCTCCACGCGGACACGCTCCGCGACCAGAGCCTCCCAGTCCAGCAACCCGGCATCCTCGAGCCACTTGGGAAAGGCGAATGGTCGGTGCCAGACTCGCTGGGCAACAACCCGATCAAGTAGACGAATCGCCATGCCCCGCTCTCCCAACAGTGCCGTGAAGGCGGCTAACTCCAGAAAGTAGCGCTGTTCCTCCAATACGGTTGCGATCGCGTCCCAGGGTGGCGGCTGAGTGCCGGGCATGCCGTCGCGCCGACATAGATGCAGATAGGCAAATACAAACCCCGGAGGGCCCGCGTCGCCTGAGAACAGTCGTGCCTCCAACATTGGTATAAAGCGTTCTAGGCGCTCGATGGCAGCCGATTGCTGGCTACACCAGGCCCAGGCGGCATAGGCACGCAGCAGATAGAGTGCGTCAGCATTTCCAGGCTCTGGATTGAGTACTTCGATCCCGTCCAACCATGACTCGACCTCATGAGCCAGAGGGATAGCTGCACCATGCGGATCACGCCAGGACTCGATATAGAGCAGCCAGGCTAACTCCCGATACCCATTGCCCTTGAAGCGCGCACTCTCGGTACGTTTGAGCCGATAAAGGGTTACGGCCCGCTCGATCTGTCCCTGTCGTAGCGCAATGCGAGCAGCGCGATCGCGCAGCTTGTGGCGCTCCCAAGCAACATCCACGTCAGTACGTCGCGCCAGAGCCTCATCGAGCCACTGGTGAAGCACCGCTGCCGGTGCGGGCAGATCCATATCAATCAGTAGCGCTAACAGTTGCCCGAGCAGTCCGGCGCCCTGTTCGCACGGCTTATCAACTCCAAGTCGGCTTAGGCCTTGGGCGACTTCATGTAACGCCAGCGCATAGCGGCCTGATCGATAGTAGAGTTTCGACCAATAGTGGTGGAATGTCGGCGGCATCTGGAGTTCGCCGTACCCGAGTTTGGAGCAAGTGGCCTCCAGCCGGGGTAGACGGTGATGATCATGCGCTTCGGCCAACTGCATTTCCAAGGGCACGATCCAGGCTCGCGAAAGTGGCCAGAGGGTTTCGCTCACTGAGTCCAAACGCTCGCCTAGCCACCGTTCACCGGTCTCGTCGCCGCGACCGATCTCTAACCAGTCTCGCAAGCGCCGTTCGGTTTGGTCCAGTTTGAAGTCCTGTTGCAGGGTGCGCAGCGTCAGCCGGTCGATCAACACAGTGAGCGCCGCGTCCTCTCCGCAACGGACAGCGGCGACCAATGCCGTGTCGCTGAACTCAGTCAGTTCCGGCAAATCGCTCGTGCGCAGATCGCCGCGTCCCAACACGCGCAACAGCCGTGCGCCCCGTGCCGCACTCGCAGGACGTTGCGCATCGGTTAGGATCGCATCGAGCCGGCGTCCAGTGCGCCAGGCTTGGGCAAAGGTCGCGAGAAACTCACCGGCCGCTGCAGGGCAAGGTCGCCCGAGCGGTGCGAGCACACTAGTAGCCCCAGCCGAGAGGAGTCGTTGTCCATCGAACAGAAGGTTTCCTGCATCGTTGCCACAGGCCACGAGGATGACGAGCGGCGGCAGACCGTACGTCAGCGGAAGACTCCAAGGCCGTCCATCGGGTAGCCGAAAGGGACGTTCGCCATCGCGCTCGGTGCCATGGGCGACCACCACCAATACACCGACCTGTGACAGATCAGTTTCGGCTAGCCATTGTTCGACCGCAGCCAGTCCATCGTAGATGCGGACCGATCCATTGGCGAGCGCATCGGCGGGCTGAATCGGCTCATTCGATGCGAGCAGATTTAGCACCGCGATTTCACGTTCCGGGATGAGAGGAAGGCAGGGATCAAACAGCGCCGGGGAATGGCGTTCCACGAACAACCGCCCGAATAGAGACTGTCCATCGAGCGTCAGCCACTCAAACGGACAATCCAACCATGGGATCGGTAGGTCCAAGCTCAGATGTAGACGCAAGCAGTCGCCGCTATCCAGCAGGTCTGTCAGACGTGCCGCGAGCGGTTTAGCTAGGACTGCGCCCAGACTCAGGTGTTGCCCCCGGTCACGCAATGCCGGGGTTGACGGCTGACGATCGCTCGCCCAGGGTGTTGTGAGAGGCAGGGTGCCACAATGTTGTGCCGTCCACCAGCGCACTCCTTGGGCTTCCGGCCAGACCCAGAGATCTCGATGCCAGGACCCGTGACTAGTCTTGGCCATTTTTCAGCGAAAGCGCGTAGAGCGTTGTCCCGGTCGCATCTCGGATAAAGAACGTTAGTTCCTGATTGGCGCCAGCAATGAGATCCGTCTCGGGCATCTCCGCGGTCAGTAGAGTCTGCTGGCGTACATGCTTACCGCGCTCCAGCCCGACCAGCAGCGGTTCGCATTGAAGCAATCTCACCCGCAAGCGTACCGAGTCACCGATCGCGCCTGGAATCACCTGGTAAGAGATCCAATCCGCCAATTGCCAGGAGGTCACAATCTCCGCCTCCGGTTCCGCTGGCCCGAGGGCAGCGATCGGCTCCGGGGTGTGCGGCAAGCCAGCGGCGCGCGCGCCCTCTTTAAAGGTTTCGAGCAGGCTTTGCCACCAAGGGCGGGACGAAGCGCCAATGATGCTCTGATGTGCTTGCTCCAGGTTCGGGTTGGGCGGGATCACCACCCAGTCCTCTTGGGTAATACTCTGTCGTGCCATATCACGGACCAGGTCCGCTGCTGCGAAATAGAGCTCACGATACCGCTGGCGCGGATCCTCGCTATCACCGAGCGGCGTGCCCGTGATCACCAGATGTCCGCCGGACGTGGTGCGCTGGACCAAGGTCCCGGCTCGCGTGTTGCCTAATGGCGGCGGTGTGTTACCAAGATCCACGGCCAGATCGCGCACGGCCGCCAGACGCGCTGGCTGAAGTTGGCCAAGCACGGCGCTCGCCGCCGGCCAATACAGATGCACCGGATTCCAGATCTGCACCATGGCGGCCAGTGGATCACGGGGTTCATCCCGATCGTCAAGGACCAGATCCCAATGACTAGCGTAGTCTGTCTCCGATGCCATCAGCCAGCCATACCAGAGGTTGCGTTCCTCGGTCGGTTCTGACAGCAACACCGCCAAGGGTTGCGGCAGATCCCAACCGAGCGGACCTCGTGCATCCATAACCCGGTCGAGACGCACAATCAGACCTGGCTGCGGTTGCAGCGGCGGTGCGTGATCCTGGGTGGCGCATCGCTGGCGGACCTTAGTCGCCAGCGATGCGCGCATCGGGCGGGGCGGTGTAGTTATCGGCGGATCTGGGATGTCGGCCTCGACCCGCTTCCAGGCATTGAGCAGTTCCACACACTCTGGATCTTCGACCAAAATCAGGGGATCGGCTGGTGACAGACACGAACCCGACTCTGACCAGCGGCGCAGCATGGACAGGGAGGGGTCGAACAGGTTGGCTTCAATCACTGTCAAGGGTGGGGTGAGTTTCAGCATGGTCGACGCTCCTCGCCATGAGCACCGAGGGCTGGTGGCGACGGCAATGAAGGGTTTGTAAAAGTGCACAGGCCCGACACATCGGACGTCGGTGGCGCGACCTTGATGAGAATGGCGACCCGCATCAGCATGGCTCCTGTTCTTTTAACGCTACCAGACAGAGGATTTTCAAGGCTAGCGCCATTTCAAGCTGATGCTCAGGATCGACCTCGATTCCCAGACTCAGTAGCCACTGACCGCGATAGCTCTTGCGGAAGGCAACCAGCGCAGCATCTTGCTGCTTGGGCACGGTGATGCCTAATTTGACCGCGCGCGAATGATAGGAGGGAATCCCATGACGGCGGGCTAGGGTATTCAGCGAGATCGATCTGCTCATCTCGCCATCAAGGCAGAAATGGCAGCCAAGGTAGAGCTGAATCCAACCGCTGTCGGCGGCCAGGTGCGACCAGGCTCCACGGCCATGCAAAAAGTCCCGAGCGGCTGTGAGAACGTGCTCCAGATCGACGCCAAAAAAATCCGTGATCAATTCCCGTATGTCCGATCCCGTTTCAGTGCCCAGAGATGGCCCCAGTTCGATTGCAAGCCAGTCGCTCAACTGTTGGCGCATGGCTGCTTCATCCTCGTGACTGTCTCCTCGATCCACGGCGGACTGCTCTTCATTATCCTCCATAGGTGCCAGACCGTGCTTGAGATAAGGGTCTCGCAGCCGACTGATCAGATAACGTTCATAGTAGAAAATCAGCGCCCCACGGTGATAGAGCTCCTGGTTATGCTGGCTGAGCATCAGTACCTTATCTTCGAAAAAGTCTTGAATGTACTCCTCATGCGTCCCCCCTAAGCGGGCAATCAGATCCAGGCCCCTGTTTGACAGAGTCGAGTTGACCAAGGCGTAGAGTTCGTACCACTCGGGTTCCGACAGAGTGGCGCGGCGACGCCACAGATCGAGCAACCGCTCCTCCTCGATTCGATGCACCTGTGTCATCGTCACTGAGCACTCCCTAGTTGGCGCGCCCATTGGGCGATCTCGATGCGGGTGGAGTGATCGAGGATGCCGATTTCAATCAGGGCGGCGCTTGGTATCGCCTCAACGCGAGCGCAGAGATAGCTGTCCTGAGCCTCATGGTGAACGTTTTTGAAGAGACAGCGTTGGTGGTCGAGATGAAAAAAGAGCGCGTCCGGCTGGTTGGTTGCCGGCAGTACGTAAGTGATATCGCCCAGCACAGCCCAGGAGACAACCGGACGCCACTCGACAGGTACATGCCGATGACGCCCGAAGGTCAGGTCCGACTGGCGGGCGAGATAGCACTTGCCAAGTGCGAAGTCGGCGTTCGGTGACGGGGCGAAGGAGTGCGGCTTCGGCCGCCGTTGATAGAGATGCATGACAGACTCCCTGTGATTCAGTCAGAGAAGACGGGGTCAGTTTAACCGGACTGGCAACTCACCTGAAGATTGTCGCTGTTGCCCAGTGATCTCGGCTGTCAGCGTTGTGAAGACCAAGTTCATTCTCTTCCCTCCCTGCCATCCGGCCTAGAGCGCCGACATGCCGTGCATCACTGCCGGGTTCCTTCGGGCTATCGGCGTGCAATTTTTTCATGTTAAGCGCTCATTTTTTAAAAACATACACCCGCTTGGCGTTGGACTGATAGACCCCTTGATTCGGATGCCTAGTCCAGGATGGAGGGAGGAATCTCGACCAAGGATGGTCTGCCAGGGATGGTGAAAACCACCGATCAATCCACCTCTAAACGGAGCACGAACATGGAACGAATCGTCGTTTTCAATGATCACGCCAACATTGCCGCTGCCTTTCAACAACTCGGCTATCCGCTTGATCAAGGCGATCTCCTTGAATATCTGGCCGAAGGACGCTTCCTGGTTGAAGCGCATACTTTCGTTCCAATCGATCCACGAGATCCAAGTGGACGCGATGCGCTAGTCGAGGATCTATGGAATATCGGGTACCTGGTTCACAGCAAAATCGGCACGATCGCCGGGGATAGCTATCGCTGCGATTTCGATGTCGAACTGACGCTGGAGATGATGCGCACGGCCGAAATCGTCAAGCCAGACATCATTGTTCTGCTCTCGGGCGACAAGGATTTCGTTCCAGCTATCCTGGAGCTGCGCCGGCGCGGCATTCGTGTCGAGATCGCCGGGTTTCCGGGTCATAATGCAGCGCGCGAGGTCATGCTCAAGGGATCCGGCTTCATCGACTTGGACCGCTATCGTCAGCAGCGCTGGGAGGCGCTCGAGACACTGCCGGAATCACCGACTCAAGCTTCGACCGTCAAAGCCGCCCTAGAAGCAGGGCCACTCTAATCAGCTGAATCACTCATAGCCTCAGAGCGAGGGTCTCTACGCATGTCTGATGCCATACAGTCGCCCCTAACCGACGACATCAAAACACAACTAACTGAATTAATTGATAGAATTCGTTATTACGCCTCCTGGAGTAATCATTCGGGTGCGACTGAGATCGCCAACTACAGCCGCCAGTGCCTCGAACTCGATCCGGACTGTCAGGAACGCATCGATCAGGCTAGGGTTCAGGGGCAGGCGGACGGGGAACTGCTGACGCGCTTCTACAGATTTGGCTCGAAATTTGGCAAGGACTGCCTCAAGCGCTCCGACTATCGTCAGGCGCTCGCCGACTTAAATCGCGATCATCCATCGCTCGTCAAGCGGGCTGAACAGAACGTCAACAAAGGCATGCTGGCAAAGAAGAAATATTTAGCAGCACAAAAGCGCAAAGATGCCGGCCAACCCGTCTCAAAGGTACGGATGCCCGCCCCCGTCCAGCCTAACCATTCCGCCACGGCTCTGCCCGAACCAAGCCGCCAGAACCTCACCGCCGAGAAAACCGACACCGCTACCCTGCATCCACGTGACCTGCGCGCCCAGGCAGCGAGCGCCCATTGGCAACTGATGATCGACGAAACCGGTTCCAGCTTCGGACCGGAAGCATCCGGTCTGCATGTCGATGATCGGCAACTGGGCCGCTTCGTCGGATTGCTGATCCCACAACCTCAAGCCGGACTGCAGCCATTGCCCAAAGGCTGGCACGCCGTCGAACAGGGCGAAATCGATGAAATCGATCGCGTCATTCAGGCGGTCTTGGATGCCCCAGTCGGCGTGCTGGGCATCACCATGCTTCAGCTTCCGGAGGCGCCAGGCGAGCGCTGGGTCTTTGGTGTGATCCGCCTGATCGACCTGGTGCTGCGTTTGATGCCGCTCGATGGACCAACCGCACTTGAGGTATTGATCGAGAATCGCGGCAGCTTCAAGGGCCAAGCCCAGTGGCCGGCGGTGGCCGAGCAGGCGCGTCTGCGTCTGGCCGATGCGTATCCCGATCGCGCGCGCGCCATCGAACTGCGCATTCGCATCATCACCAAGCACGATTCTCCCTACAACGGCTATGTCGATGCCCTGGCCTACATCGCCTCCGGGGCTTCTGAGCATTCGCGTGCCTGTTTGAATGCCTCCGGGCTGCCCGGTACCTGTCTGATCGACGGCGACGCCGAGACCATCGCGCGCGCCCTGGAGTGGATGGATCGCGGGCGCACCCTGGATGGACGCGACTGGACAACGCTGCTGGCTCAACCCGACGCCGAGCAGCCGAGCAGTCTGGTCAATACCTTGCTTGAACGCCTTGGGGCGACGGCCTGCCATGATACGGCACTTTGGCGACGCTATCTCGATCATGTCACCGGACATTTCGACAGTCGCAACCTGGATCTGAAGCTACTCGGGCGGCAGGTCGTCTGGTTGGAGCGCTGGATGCCGGTTGATCAGAAGCTGCCGCCGACCTTGCGTTTGCTGTGGCTTACCTCGAATCTAGCGCGTGCGAACCATCTTGGGCAGACCGAACAGCCCTGGGTCGAGGAGATGCGACAACTGGCAAACCGCTTGATGGAAGAGGATGCACGCCTAGTCTGTCGAGCTGAGCTCAATCTGGCCGTCACTGCAACCAATCGCTATGACTTCGAGCAAGCCGGGGAGGCACTGCGTCGCTGGAATCCAACAGCCGCCTCGAGTGGCGGTAAGATGCGTGGATTGCTGCGCAAACTGCTCGGTGACTCCGACGCGGAGGAGACGGCTTCACCCAAATCCACGGCCGGACTGCGCTACTGGGGGCAGGTCAGGTCCAGTCTCGGTCAGCATCGTGCCTTCATGGGCGATCCAGCCGGAGCCGTGGCCTTCTTCGACGAGGCGCTGGAGAGCTTCGGTGCCCTGTCCGATCCCGAATCGGCACGGCGTGAGAGCCGTCAGACCCAAACTTATCGCGCCATCGCCTTAATGGACGACATGGCCTGTGACGGAGCACGGGTCCGCGCAGCGGTCGAGGCAGTGACCGGCCCTATGCCCCAAGCGCTGGAGCGGTTGGCCGCATCGATTGACCATGACGACAAATATGCCCATCACCTGGCACTGCGCTGGCTGGTCCATCGACCGGACGCGGACCTGGCGCGTCATTATCTGGATCGTCGCGATGACTGGAGCGAGGCAGAGGGACATCCCTGGCCCTTGATTCAGCTCTATCGGGCATTGCTGCTTCACCCCGATGACCCAGCGGCGGCACGCGAGCGGGCCGTCGATGGCGCGCGGCTGGCCGAGGATGGTGCCAATGGTCCGGTAGTCCATCTGATCGGCGCCTGCATCCGCGCGGTCGCCGTCGGCTGGGGCGAACCCTGGGAGGGGAACGAGACCGTCCTACGTCGGTTAGAGTCCGATTTGCCACTCGCCCACGCGCGGATCGCGCACATTCGCGCCGCCCTTTGTAAACCCTTGGCGCCGCTCGATTTGTTGCGGGAGGTGTTGCCGTTCAACTTCCGCTAGAGGGGCCCCCGACAGGTCGCGATTCTGCTCTGAGTCTCACCGATAGTTGAAAGGAAGAGTACTGAAAACTTCGCCGAGCCGATCGGTGTCGGGCGCCCGCAAGGCCGCGTCGAGCATCTCGATGATCGGCGCGGCATCCGGCAACACCCGCGCCTGATCGAGCAGGGCGCGGCCCTGGTCCTCGTATCCGCAATTCTCGAAACAGCAGGCCGCCACTGTCGCCCAGAAGGCACCAATGAGTCGCATGGTCGGTCCGTGGCATTCGAGCGCACTCACTTCGATGGCGTGCGTGAAATAGGTCTGTGCCGCCGCGCTCATGTCCGCGTCGAGTTGCTCCCGATTCCATAACAGAAAACCGCGATGACCCTGAATGCCAGGCCAGGGATGCTGCGGAGAGCCATCAGACCATTCGGCGCGTGCCGCCAGATAGGCGTCACGCGCCTCGGTTAGTTCCGGGCGCAGCACCAGGGCGCGCACGAATAGATGGTGCCGATATTGACTGGCCGGCGAGCCATCGTGGGCTAGTGCGACCGCCGTAGCGGCATCGAGACGCCCGAACACCTCGGCCAGGGCGCGCGGCGTTTCAGGCCAACCGGCATCCAGCGCATTGATTGCGCGATAGATGCGAGTCTGCTCTCCTTCACCCGCACGTTCACGGTCGCTCAGGTCCGCACGCTCGAACAGCTTCAGCGCCCGGACGAAACAGGCCTCGGCCTCATTTGCCGCGCCGCGCATCGCCCGATACTGGCCGAGCGCACTTTGGAGTCGTGCCTGCTGGCGGAGCGACAGGGCGTGAAACAGCGGATCCTCGACCCATTCCAACACCGTCAGCTCGGCATGGCCGAAAGCAAAGCGGTCGGCGTCATGCACGGCCAGATTGAGATCGGCATCAGCGCACAGTTCGCGCGCGTTCTCCCGGAGCCGGTCGCGTTCGCGCCGATACTCGCACGCCACGGCATGGCTGCGCGTCGGATCGCCATCGTGATTGGCATCCTGCAGGGCGAGCAAATACCACAGCAGACGCATGCGCGGGCCGGCGTTCTCAGGCAGGGTTGGCAGCAGGCCGCGCACGGCACCGAAGGCACGGCGCAAGCGGCATAAATCGCGCACTTTGTCGCGATAGTCCTCCTCCAGCTGTTCCAGCAGGGCGGTCTGCAACTCGGGTCGCACCGCCAGCCGACGGGCGATGTCGGTCATCACCAGCCGACCGAAGCGGCTGTCGCCGGTCTCCAGCGCAAACTCGATCACATCGGCCAAATTCGCCGAGTGCTCCAGGTGTTCCAGCCGCTCCAAGCGGGGTACCAGCTCCAGGGATAGAGGCACATAGCCGGGCAGTTTCTTGAAATTCGACCAGTTCCCCAGGGCGCGATTGACTTCGGTATGCTCCAGCGTTAAATGCGCAAGTAGATCGGCATAGGGGATGTAGCCAAAGTTTTTGTCACGCCAGGCGAAGGTGGCCAGATCCCAATGCGCGAAACGCTCCCCAGAATCGCCCGCGAGCAGGCCGCGATGGAACTCGGTGGCCTCGTCACCCTCGGGATGTGCCGGTGCAATGGCCTCGGCGCAGACATGCAGGCGGATCGTCTGCGGCATGCGGGGCAGCAGCCAGCCACAGAGCAGACGCAGGGCCTGCTGTAGCAGCAGGTCGTAATGGATGCCGGCGTGCTCATCTTCGCGCGGCAGCCGTAACGGGAAGATCAGCGGCAAACACTGGGAGCAAGACCAAAGGTGCTCCAAGGCCTGCCGAGCTTGAAGGGGTCTTTGATAGACATGGGTCGCGATCGCGGGCAGAGTTTTGAATAGATACTCGGGTGGTCCCTGACAGAGCAGACCGCCGATCACGCCTTCGTTGCGATCGATCGAGCCTCTCTCAACCGGCCAAGCCTCATCGATATAAAGCGTCAGTTCTGAGATGCCATCAAGAAAATTTTCCAGCGCGTTCGAGGTGGTTTCGAGTGCGGTGCGCAGGCTCAGATCAGCAAGTAACTTATGGTTTTGCTGGCGACGTATCTGATTGGAAAATAGCCGTTTTTTGTTGAAGTTTTTTGGTAGAATGTCCAGCGGTCCTGGGGTAACGGACATGGCCGTCGCTTCCGTTCGACCGATCCATCCATCCAGATAGACCCCGGCCAAACGGCGCACATCTTCCCAATGACCGGTACCAGCCAGTTGCTGGCCGAGATGGATCTTGCGTTCCTCAAGCCTGGGCGGATGCTCCCTCAGCGCCCGATTCACGATATGGATCGCATTCTGTACGCGCACGCCATCATTGTGGTTGGGTTGCCAAGCGCGCAAGCGTTTCGTATCAAATCCCATCTGCTCCAGCGTATCGAACACGTGCGGGTCAATCGGCAAGCGTCCCACGGCAACCATCAGACAGCGTGGAGCGAAGGTTTCCCAGGCTCTCCACCATGGGTGCAGCTGGGTTCCGAATTGTTGTGGTCTGTTCTCGCTCGGCATCGAAGTTTCACACCTCATCGTGCCCTAAATCGGCGTGCGGCTTGCTGAAGAGGCGTTCCAGGTAAAAAGGGGATTCTGATATAGACGGACACCTGGCATCCAGCAGATCGAGCGCAAGTCGGCTCCAGCATTCCAGTGGACGTTGCCGTGCGACGGAAGGATCCAGCCAGTCGACATCACCCAGCTCTCGCCCACCAGAGGGCGGTCGCTCACCATCGATCTCTGCCAGCAGTACGAACCCCAGGTGGACACGCCCAACAGCCGTTTTTTCTTCATTGATCAGACCCAAAACGGTCAGAGGCGGCAGCGGCGTCAGGCTGGGAAGTTCTTCGGCCAGTTCGCGCCGGGCGGCGGCCAGCAGGGTCTCAAGGGTGTTCTCCTGCGCGTCTCCGATCTCGATGTGTCCGCCGATTCCCACCGATCCCAGGCCATGCAATCGACGCTCGGTCCCCTGACGCCAGTAACAGGCGAGCTGGCCCCTATGGAATGCCAGGGTGTAGGTGATCAGTTGCTTGTGGCTTGGCTGCTCTTCGGCCTGCGCACGCGGCAGCCAGACCGGTACGATTCGCGCTAGTGTTTCGACCAATTGCACGCTCTCCAGCACCAACCCGCCGCAGATGGGCAACCAGTGAGGTGGTAAGTCCGCGCGGGGAAAAGCGAGCACACAGTGATCAGTCATTGCGCTCCCCCGTCTGCGTCAGCCAGCCCATCAGTTCGCCCTCGACTCGCCCCAACAGAGTGCGGCGGTCCTGGCGTTCGCAGAAGGCTGCCTGAAAGCCATTGCGTACTAATTGCAATATCTCCCACTGGGTTAGCCCCCCAGGCGTCATGGCAGCAGCCTTGTAGAGTTCGCCGCTCGCATCGGTGCGCGATATGCCCGGGTTGTCGGTGTTGACCGTCACCCGCATCCCAGCCGACAGGTACTCTTTCAGGGGATAGCGGGTATCCGGACCAGCCTGGAGCGCAAAATCCCGAAATCCAACGATCTGGTAATTGCTGCTGGGGCACATCTCCACCGCGATGCGCCGCTCGACGCAGCGCCGCAGGAGTTCCGAATTGTCTCGCAAGGTCAAGCCATGGCCGATGCGCTCTGCGCTGAGTTCGTAAGCCGCTTCCCAGATGTTGCTCACCGGTTGATCCTCGCCGGCGTGGATGCTGATCGGGATACAGGCCTCTAGCAGGGGGCGAAAAGCACCGCGCATCTCCGAGGGCGTGCGTTCCTGCTCGTTCCCGGCCAGATCGAAGCCGACGAACCGCCGACGGAAATCGGCCGATGCCACACGCTGATCCTGTGCGAGTTCGATATGCTGGACGGTCTCGCTCATGCGCCGGTGACGGCTGGCAATAAACAGCAAGCGCACATCGCAATCAGCCTCATCAGCCAGAGCTTCGAGCAGGATTTCGACCACCCGCTGCGCGGTCAGGCCGCCGCGTTTGTAGTTGTGGGGCGAACAGCGTAGCTCCAGATACCTCAGCCGGTCGCGTCGGGCGGCGCGCAGTAGCACTGCACAGGCAGTTCTCAGACTGGCCTCGCACTGCAACAAACCGGAACCCTGGAGATCACCCAGCGGTTCGTAACGAGCGATGCCGATGGCTTGGTAGCGGCGCGGATCGCACAGGTCGTCGAAAATCAGGGCATCAAGCAGCAGCGGGCGGCCGGCGAAGGCATTCAGGAAACCGCAGACGCCCCAGGGTTCCTGAGTATCCCATTGCCGGATCTGGCGCATATTTATGGCACGACCCTTGGTGCCGCTGAGCAGGATGCGCAGACCGTCGAGATCGTCCGCTGCCACACGGTCACGCACCTGCGCCAGTCGCTTCGCCAGATCGGGATTGTCCGCCTCGCGCTCCCGTACCTTCGCATCACTGGCTGCGGCGACCTCGATCAGGCTCTCGGCGTCCAGAATCCCGCCGAAATGACAGTGTAGGTCGCTCTTGGGCAATCGCGCGAGCCAGCGCCGATCCGTCTCCGCTTGTGCTGGATCCGCGCCGATGCGCATCTCGCGCAATGCCTGGATTCGATCCGGCGGCAGCATATAGAGACCATGGAAGTTGCTCTGAGTCTCTGCATCGCTAACCTGACGACTGAAGTTATAAATCAGGCTGTCGGCCTGTCTGAGTCGACGACGCACCTCGTCGTAAAGATACGATCCAGGCTCGACGGCACCGCCTTCAGACGACAACGGATAATCCTTGGTGCGGATACCAGGGTTTACCTCCAACGCAGCATGGGGGGGGCAGCGGCCCATCGTGACAAGGGGCTGGTAGAGATCCGTATAGGGCGCCGGTAGTGGCGCTATAAAGACGCCGACATCCTGATCGGAAAGACGAGGGACACTAGATGGAAGCTGTCGATCAACCACATGGAGTAATGCATCGCAGCCAAAAAATATACCGGCCTGCTGCATCTCGGCGCTCATCGTTTTGCGTCCGCCCGCCAGCGACAGATATAGCCGCCCATCTCGGGTGGCCTCGCGCCCAAGCAGTACGAGCCGATAAATGAGGTCGGCCATCGCTCGGTTCTCGCTGACGCTTGCCAACTCATCAACGCCTCGCGGATGCCAGATTCGGATTGGAATACCAAGAAGCGAAGCCCACCTCTGGAGACGCTCAGTGCGCATCTTCTCGGTAGTTACAATCCAGATTGCATCCACCGGAAGGATCGCATAATCGACCCGTTGAGCGGCGATCTGGACTACATTGCCATGGGCGGCATACAGATCAAGCTGCTTCGGATTGGTGAAGCCATAGAGTTCCGGGATGATAGCCCAAGAGGTACCCAGGGTTGAGATCAGGAGGTTCATCGGCCTCAAATCATTGAATTGAAAGAAGTCATTAGTGTTCTTGAAGTTGCATGCAAATCCTATGCTCACATAGGCTATTCAATGTTAATAGGTGTTTAGCGCAAGAAATCCTTGAAGCCGGACGGTCTCTGACTTCGTGGCATGATCCGGCCAAGTGGACCTCAAGCGCAATGAAAGCAATCCTTCCGTCGCTGCGTCACGCTATCGGTATCGGGATAGAGGCGGGGCAGGGCATGGCCCTCATAGACCAGGATCGGCACCGTTGGGCGTCCAGTATACTGATTGATCAGCGTCTCGACCGCGAGCGCGGCGATTAGTGCGTTGAGTGTTTTGACCGCCGGTTCCTTGACTGCGCGCCCGCTGACATAACCTCGCCGTTCCAGCACCTCGCCAAGACCACCGACGGTTTCGGCTGCGATCTGAGTCGGTGCCACGCGCCCGAGACAGTTCAGGCACAGCCGATCACCCTGGCGTGCCAGAATCACCTCACCACTCATGTCGGTCATCCGGCCTTCCTCGACGCTGATGTTGCTTCCGGCGGCGATCAGCGGAATCCCGAAGCGCAGGGCCAAGGTCTGGGTCGCATAGCGGCTGGAATGGCTATCGGTGGACAGCAGAATCCAGTCCGACTCAACTAGGGCCGGCAGAAGGCGTTCATCCTCAATCATGACGGGGTGAGTCTCGATCCGCGCTTCGGGGTTGATACGACGTAAATGCTCGGCGACAACCTCGACCTTGAGCCGACACTGCTTGGCATCGCTTGCATAAGCGCCGACAATACGATTGAGATTGGTCATCTCGACATGGTCGTGGTCGATCAGGTGTAGATGATGAAAACCGCTGTGGACCAGGTTCTCGGCGATCGCCGAGCCCAGTCCGCCCACGCCCACCACGGCCACGCACTGATCACGTACGATGTGGCGCAGGACATCCAGCCCCAATGCCAGGGTGCTGCGCGCCAAAAACCCTTGTTCTGGCTCCAGCGCCGCTGGCAGTAACGCGGGATCGTCCAAATCCTCTAGACAGGGCCAGCGTTCGAGGATGGTCTGGGTCTTGATGCGGGCTGAGCGCGCGCGTGGCCGTCCGTCCTCGTATTCCCACAGACGCGCTGAGTAGTCCCCGCGCGAGAGCACGATGCTAGCGTAATGAATCCCGTCGAGGGTGTCGTTGAGCCATTGATGAAAGAGCACCTCGTCTCGGTCATCAACGACTGAAAAGGCCGCGCCACGCTCCGAGAAGGGATGCGTATGCACATCGATCAGGGTATCGACATCGCCACGCCGCTGCATCTCCACCAACCTATCATAGACGTACTCGCGCCGTAGGTGTAGATGCGCCAGGCCACGGCTCTCATAGTCCTCTGGGCGCGGATGGCAAACGTCGACGATCTTGACCATCGTACGGGTATTAATACGATGCCGTTGTCCGAAAAGTAAGGCGAAGCTTTCGCGCTCGGTATCGGCTAGAAGCTGCTCACGGAGGGCTGCAAACAGCCCCTGGGGAAAGCGCAGACGAATGGCGTCCATAGTCTCAATTCCCCAGCACTTCATTGATGAGATGGAAGTAGGTGTAGAGATTGTCACCCTCGCGCCAGCTACGGGCCGGCTGCCAAGCGCCGTCATGGATATAAGCACAGTACCACTTCCAACCGCGCGCGATCGGCTCATCCCAAGCATTGTGTGCGACGCCTTGAAAAAAATGCCCATCCGGAGAAATCGGGATATCGGCCATCATGTAGAAGCCAATCGGTGGCAAAGCCGGGTATTCGTTCGGAAAAGCAACGAGCAACGGTGTTTCTCGCGCGATCGAATGCCAACGCTTCGGTAGATAATAGTTCGGCACGACCATCCAGTGTGCCTCCTCCTCATCGAACTCCAGGCCTTTTTTGAACAGATGCTCGGCCACGTCGACCACCTGTTCGGTGATAAGACGCTTCGAATGGGCAGAACGTTGGCCGCCGAAGCTATGCCCTTTCGAGCGATCCGGCATGGAGGTCACCTTAGCGCCACGTCCGTGCTTGTCAACCAGTTCAAACGGGCTGTAATGCCGGTTGGGGTCGATCTGCTGCACCTTGCCTCCGCATTCAAGGATCGGGCGCCGACCGTTTCCCGCCTGTGCCTGGCGTACTAGGTCGCGTCCGGGGACACCATTGCGGATGTTCTTGGGGTCGATCCGTCTGCCGTTGATGATAGCCATCTCTATCTCCTGTGATGGTGTTAGTGAACAGTAACCGATGCCTTGATTCGTCCTATATCTAAGGAGCGGTGTTCAATGCTGCCCAACGGTTAGCCGCCATGAAGAGAACGCTTGCCTCAAAGAGGCACCGCTAAACCAAGCCGCGACTAATCCTAGCCAAAGGTGATTCATGAGTGCTGCAATCAAGGCGCTCAGCCCAAGAGCAAGGCTGGTCAGAATCCAGAAGTGCTGCACATAGTGATCCGGTTTGACTCCCTGTTTCCGTGAGGAAGGAGAGACCGAATACAGTGCTTGGGACCGACGGAATTGATTGGCATGAGGGATCTTCGCCATCGCACTGACTCCAAGGATTGCTGAAACCGATAGGCTATATAAATCATATAGTTAAGGGGGCTCTGTCCACGGTGAACGTATCCTTTCCCTCCCCCTCAGTGTCTTAACGCAGCGGATATCAACATTTTAAAAAATAGTGCCTGTGGGCTGTTGAGCTTCTTGAAAAAGTGCGCGTTGATCATGTTCTCGAAGATGCTTACAACAGATCTACCATAACGAAAAGTACACCTCTGTAGTCAACGCAAACGATTGAAGTATTTTTAAACAGAAAAGTTCAGGGTGAGTAGCAGGGAGCGAGAGGTGTGTTTATGAACAGTCATAATCTCCTGACTCTACTGAAGTAACAGTAGCAGTAGGGTCTTCCCGAGAGCAGATCGGAGATACTCACAACCCGTGAGCCGCTAAGCTCACGCTTTTGAAGAGTACAGATGGACAATTTTGAGAGCCTAAGCCACTCCAAATGGGAGTGCTAATATCCATTATGTGTTCATCCCGAAAGATCGCCTCAACGCGCTCTACGAGCAACTTTGGTTGCAGCTCAGGGAAGACTTTCAATGGCTGAAACGGAAAAAAAGGAAAGCCGGGTCGAAAAGTGGCATCTGATTGCAGCACTTTTATGCCTGGGGATAGGTTGTCTCAAGCGTCGTTCGGAATGTAGCGACGATCCAAGAGTGTAACCATAACTAGTAGCGCTAAGATTCGTCAGACCGCATAGGTGCGTAAAAGTCTTTGGGTAACCATCGTTTCATCGCCTCTAAATCGGCTCTATTCGCCAGACCTGGTCTATCGGACCCGCCAGGACGCGATCGATGAGTTTCATCGCCTCTAAATCGGCTCTATTCGCCAGACTCAACCACTTGAGAGTTCTACGAAATGACAATTTCGTTTCATCGCCTCTAAATCGGCTCTATTCGCCAGACCCTCTGTACTCTTGCAATGGCAAGAAATCCCGGTTTCATCGCCTCTAAATCGGCTCTATTCGCCAGACGAGGTGCTGTGGTCGGCTGACGTCTGGGGCGGCGGTTTCATCGCCTCTAAATCGGCTCTATTCGCCAGACGATGCCGCATTCGCGGTGTGGGAGTACCGCGGACGTTTCATCGCCTCTAAATCGGCTCTATTCGCCAGACAGATAATCATGCACCGGGATGGAATCACCCTCCGGTTTCATCGCCTCTAAATCGGCTCTATTCGCCAGACGTGGAAACCGGGTACCTGTGGGACCTGGACATCGTTTCATCGCCTCTAAATCGGCTCTATTCGCCAGACTAATAAAAGAGAAAAAAATGCTAAAAATACGAATGTTTCATCGCCTCTAAATCGGCTCTATTCGCCAGACTTATGCCAATTCAAATAAGAATTGGCTCAATGTTGTTTCATCGCCTCTAAATCGGCTCTATTCGCCAGACCCAACTGGGTGCTGAAAGGGTTTTGGATGATCAGTTTCATCGCCTCTAAATCGGCTCTATTCGCCAGACCGTTGATCCCCTGTGTGGTTTCTAGTGGGGTTAGTTTCATCGCCTCTAAATCGGCTCTATTCGCCAGACGAGTCCACTGGCTTCTCCCTCGCCCGAGGGAAAAGTTTCATCGCCTCTAAATCGGCTCTATTCGCCAGACCCTTTTCGGAGTCGTTGCCGGTAATGGTGCGATTGTTTCATCGCCTCTAAATCGGCTCTATTCGCCAGACGCAATGATCCGCGCCAAAAGCGCGGGCCGTTCTGGTTTCATCGCCTCTAAATCGGCTCTATTCGCCAGACACGGAAGCAGAAAGAACAGACATTTACATTACGGTTTCATCGCCTCTAAATCGGCTCTATTCGCCAGACGCTTGTCACTGGGATAGCCTTGGCGGTCACGTCGTTTCATCGCCTCTAAATCGGCTCTATTCGCCAGACGCTTGTCACTGGGATAGCCTTGGCGGTCACGTCGTTTCATCGCCTCTAAATCGGCTCTATTCGCCAGACTAGTTGACGAGCGAGATTGCGTGGAGGAGTGTCGTTTCATCGCCTCTAAATCGGCTCTATTCGCCAGACTTTTTTTTTCCCTCGGGCGAGGGTGAGCCGTTTCATCGCCTCTAAATCGGCTCTATTCGCCAGACATCAAAATGTGTTGGTACATTAGTTTCAACTTTTGTTTCATCGCCTCTAAATCGGCTCTATTCGCCAGACCGAAAGTCAGTGATAAACGCCCAAAAGTTGAAACGTTTCATCGCCTCTAAATCGGCTCTATTCGCCAGACTTTTCGGTAAATCTGACTCGATCAGGTTTGTAGAGTTTCATCGCCTCTAAATCGGCTCTATTCGCCAGACTTAACCTAAAAAAGGAATATTACGCCTAATCAAAGTTTCATCGCCTCTAAATCGGCTCTATTCGCCAGACGCGTTTGCATGCCTCGTTCGCACACCGAAGATGAGTTTCATCGCCTCTAAATCGGCTCTATTCGCCAGACCCATCAACCACTGGAGACACACCGGCATGGTAGTGTTTCATCGCCTCTAAATCGGCTCTATTCGCCAGACGGATGGAAAGAAAACGGTACAAAATTATTTTACAGTTTCATCGCCTCTAAATCGGCTCTATTCGCCAGACCTATACTCTCTATGTTAAGAGCTGAATGATTTTAGTTTCATCGCCTCTAAATCGGCTCTATTCGCCAGACGAGTTAAGAGAAAGAGCCGCGAAAGTTAAAGTGGTTTCATCGCCTCTAAATCGGCTCTATTCGCCAGACATTGCAGGAACTGAAGTGTTGAAAGGCGAGGAGCGTTTCATCGCCTCTAAATCGGCTCTATTCGCCAGACTACCGTGAACCCATCTACGGATATCCCGTAGGAGGTTTCATCGCCTCTAAATCGGCTCTATTCGCCAGACGGGCACTGTCTTAGAGCATATTCTTATTTTAAGGTTTCATCGCCTCTAAATCGGCTCTATTCGCCAGACTCATGTACGGACCGCCCCACAATTTTTGGAAGTAGTTTCATCGCCTCTAAATCGGCTCTATTCGCCAGACTTGGTCTACAAGACCTACCAGGACGCGATGGACGGTTTCATCGCCTCTAAATCGGCTCTATTCGCCAGACTTATCGAGGAGAATACAATGAAAGTCATCGTAAAGTTTCATCGCCTCTAAATCGGCTCTATTCGCCAGACAACTATTTCTGGTCATGCTCATGGAAGAGTTTTGTTTCATCGCCTCTAAATCGGCTCTATTCGCCAGACCCATTCTCTGCGACATATTGATGGTGCTGAGATGGTTTCATCGCCTCTAAATCGGCTCTATTCGCCAGACTCGAAGCAAAGTCTCGCGTTTAAGGGAGATACTGTTTCATCGCCTCTAAATCGGCTCTATTCGCCAGACGGGTTGGTAGATGCGATCAATCGGAATCATCCGGTTTCATCGCCTCTAAATCGGCTCTATTCGCCAGACATGGAGAAGAGGGCGGGAATACCATGCGGAGTAGTTTCATCGCCTCTAAATCGGCTCTATTCGCCAGACTCAACCAACCAGGAGATGAAACGATGACTGTAACCGTTTCATCGCCTCTAAATCGGCTCTATTCGCCAGACATTCATTTTGGCAAAGTGGACTCAATCCGCTTTGTTTCATCGCCTCTAAATCGGCTCTATTCGCCAGACCGTTCGTCTACCCGATTCGTGAAGGGATAATCGTTTCATCGCCTCTAAATCGGCTCTATTCGCCAGACCAATCTGCAGAACGTTGGCTTAAGAACTGGGCAGTTTCATCGCCTCTAAATCGGCTCTATTCGCCAGACGTGCAATGGTTGCCAGTATCGTGACTGCAATTGCGTTTCATCGCCTCTAAATCGGCTCTATTCGCCAGACGAATTGGCAGCAGTAACAGACGACCCGACCCCCAGGGTTTCATCGCCTCTAAATCGGCTCTATTCGCCAGACTCATGCTGCGGTATCCAGGGGCACGTTACTACCTGTTTCATCGCCTCTAAATCGGCTCTATTCGCCAGACCGTATTGGAGTAATTTAAGTAAAGAGTTCATCCGTTTCATCGCCTCTAAATCGGCTCTATTCGCCAGACCCCAATTGAAGTCCTTGTAGGGGTGGTCTATCCGTTTCATCGCCTCTAAATCGGCTCTATTCGCCAGACCCATTAACCTATTTAGGAGAACAAAAATGCAAATGTTTCATCGCCTCTAAATCGGCTCTATTCGCCAGACGCAGACTTAGTGACTCGTCTGCATAACGAACTTCGTTTCATCGCCTCTAAATAAAACGGGTAATCCCCCGGCTCTGCCGGGGTGACCGTAGCAGTTTGACATTTCCGGGAGTCCATCGGGGACACTCCGCAGCGTGAGCCGCCAAGCACACGCTTGTGGAGAGTCCCGATGGACGATTTCGAGAGCCTAAGTCACTCCAAATGGGAGTGCAAATATCATGTTGTTTTCATCCCGAAGTATCGCCGCCGCGTGCTCTACGGCCAACTGCGGGCGCACCTCGGGGAAGTCTTTCACCGGTTGGCCCGGCAAAAGGAAAGCCGGATCGAAGAGGGGCATCTGATGTCGGATCATGTTCACATGCTCATTTCGATTCCGCCGAAGTATGCCGTGAGCCAGGTGATCGGCTTCATCAAGGGCAAAAGCGCGATCCATCTGGCGCGCGTCTACGGCGAGCGCCAGCGCAACTTTGCGGGGCAGCACTTTTGGGCCCGTGGATACTTTGTCTCGACTGTCGGTCGGGATGAAGCGACGATCCGAGAATACATCCAGCACCAGGAGCGCGAAGACCAGCACCTGGATCAGCTCAGACTGTGGCGCTGATCTGCCGCCTTTAGGCGGCCCAAGAACCGTGGGGCCGCGTGAGCGACCCCTTGCCGCTTTGAGCGGCTCACGAATTCAAAGCCCCCGGCTTTGCCGGGGGATTGTTACTCGGCTCTATTCGCCAGACGAGAAATTGGCGTGCGGTACGAACAACTTTTTGTTTCATCGCCTCTAAATCGGCTCTATTCGCCAGACTGGTAATACCACCCAATCCAAACTAATAATCAACGTTTCATCGCCTCTAAATCGGCTCTATTCGCCAGACGTGACTCGTCTGCATAACGAACTAAGCCGAAACGTTTCATCGCCTCTAAATCGGCTCTATTCGCCAGACAAGGCGAGAAAGCTGAGGAGGTATTACGAGCGGTGTTTCATCGCCTCTAAATCGGCTCTATTCGCCAGACGGTTCCGGGGCCATCCAGAGATACCAACCCGGGAAGTTTCATCGCCTCTAAATCGGCTCTATTCGCCAGACCTGGAACAAAACACTTTTGCAAAGGATTGAAGGGTTTCATCGCCTCTAAATCGGCTCTATTCGCCAGACGGGGCACAATCACAGCAATAATCGCCATCTCAATGTTTCATCGCCTCTAAATCGGCTCTATTCGCCAGACTTGAGGATTACTCAGAAAGTGTAACGTCAAGAGGTTTCATCGCCTCTAAATCGGCTCTATTCGCCAGACTTTAAACAAATGACGTCCATATTTTTCGGCAAAAAGTTTCATCGCCTCTAAATCGGCTCTATTCGCCAGACTGTTCGAGAGCTAGGAGCGAATTTTTCGCGGCAGTTTCATCGCCTCTAAATCGGCTCTATTCGCCAGACATTATGGCTATGGTAATTCCAACATCAAAGAACTGGTTTCATCGCCTCTAAATCGGCTCTATTCGCCAGACAGGAGGATATTATGGCTATGGTAATTCCAAGCGCGTTTCATCGCCTCTAAATCGGCTCTATTCGCCAGACAACAAAAAGGAGGGGAGTCCCATGATCGGGACAGTTTCATCGCCTCTAAATCGGCTCTATTCGCCAGACATTAGGCGGTGAAGTTATAAGACTTCGAAATATGGTTTCATCGCCTCTAAATCGGCTCTATTCGCCAGACGGATGCGAATGCCGATATTTTGCTGCAGCCTTCAGTTTCATCGCCTCTAAATCGGCTCTATTCGCCAGACGCGCAGTAAACGGGGAGCAGATCATGTTTGAGTGTTTCATCGCCTCTAAATCGGCTCTATTCGCCAGACGTTACTCTTTTTCCATTCTCATCCAATTGGACTGGTTTCATCGCCTCTAAATCGGCTCTATTCGCCAGACATCATCGATTTTGCACAGATCTGCTATCAGCGCGTTTCATCGCCTCTAAATCGGCTCTATTCGCCAGACAAGTATGTGAGATGGTTGGGAGCCTTCGGTACAGTTTCATCGCCTCTAAATCGGCTCTATTCGCCAGACAGTCGTTGTAAAAAAGTCTGCGTCGCCGAAAGTGTTTCATCGCCTCTAAATCGGCTCTATTCGCCAGACCCATAGGCGACAAATTTCTGCCGCTATGAACCGTGTTTCATCGCCTCTAAATCGGCTCTATTCGCCAGACATTATCCTAAAAGAATCCTTAGTCGGCGCGCCTGGTTTCATCGCCTCTAAATCGGCTCTATTCGCCAGACTCATTTCCAGAGAGAGTTCGAAAAAGTGAAGAAGGGTTTCATCGCCTCTAAATCGGCTCTATTCGCCAGACGTTACAAATATTCGGTCGATGGGCGGACTTAATAGTTTCATCGCCTCTAAATCGGCTCTATTCGCCAGACTGGCACTAGCCCCGGGCGCAACACCGCATGCGTGTTTCATCGCCTCTAAATCGGCTCTATTCGCCAGACGCGGCTCGCGAGGCTAAGGCGGCATGTGCCGCCGCGTTTCATCGCCTCTAAATCGGCTCTATTCGCCAGACTTGTTCACATTGTAGACAGTGCTAATGAGCAGTTTCATCGCCTCTAAATCGGCTCTATTCGCCAGACGCCCCACCCTCGCCCGAGGGAAAAAAAAGTAAGGTTTCATCGCCTCTAAATCGGCTCTATTCGCCAGACCCCCCGCCCGAGGGAAAAAAGTAAGTATCGGGCAGTTTCATCGCCTCTAAATCGGCTCTATTCGCCAGACCTTGAACATCATGTCATTTGACAAGCATGATGGAGTTTCATCGCCTCTAAATCGGCTCTATTCGCCAGACTGGGAGGGGATTATGAACGCGGCAATTTCGAACCGTTTCATCGCCTCTAAATCGGCTCTATTCGCCAGACTGGCACCCGTCGTTGTGGCGGCAACGTCCAATGGTTTCATCGCCTCTAAATCGGCTCTATTCGCCAGACACCATCCCCCTATGGGGATGGTGGTTGTGGATCGTTTCATCGCCTCTAAATCGGCTCTATTCGCCAGACTGGGTGCAGAAAACCTTGTGGCTGGTGATCGATAGTTTCATCGCCTCTAAATCGGCTCTATTCGCCAGACATGGAAAAACATAAGTACAAGACCATTTACATCGGTTTCATCGCCTCTAAATCGGCTCTATTCGCCAGACCCCCATATTTTAAAGCGATGGACAAGATCTATTGTTTCATCGCCTCTAAATCGGCTCTATTCGCCAGACCGAAGTGATCATCGATTTTGCACAGATCTGCTGTTTCATCGCCTCTAAATCGGCTCTATTCGCCAGACACGGAATTTCTGTTAGGGGGTGGGGACCAGACTAGTTTCATCGCCTCTAAATCGGCTCTATTCGCCAGACCGATTCGCAAAAGCGCTTTAACCTCCCGCCGACGGTTTCATCGCCTCTAAATCGGCTCTATTCGCCAGACTCGTATTTCAAGACCGGCAGGGGATTCCCCTGTCGTTTCATCGCCTCTAAATCGGCTCTATTCGCCAGACCCCACCCCAAGATTATTTTCGGTAAGGGGTGGTAAGTTTCATCGCCTCTAAATCGGCTCTATTCGCCAGACTGGGCGGCATTGAAAACCGTACTACATTTCATGGTTTCATCGCCTCTAAATCGGCTCTATTCGCCAGACATGACGTCGATCTTCTTCAGTAAAACGGATACTGTTTCATCGCCTCTAAATCGGCTCTATTCGCCAGACTTTTTATAGGGGATTGGTATTCCCCTTCTTGGTTTCATCGCCTCTAAATCGGCTCTATTCGCCAGACTATCCGCTTTGTCGAAGTAATGCCAAAAGGACTGTTTCATCGCCTCTAAATCGGCTCTATTCGCCAGACCGCCGTTTTCGATTTTGACTGACAAGCTGCTGCTGTTTCATCGCCTCTAAATCGGCTCTATTCGCCAGACCATTGCCGCGTGGGATGTGTTTGAAATCGTCGCGTTTCATCGCCTCTAAATCGGCTCTATTCGCCAGACCATTCCGGTAGAAGTACTCGTTGGCGTGGTCTATGTTTCATCGCCTCTAAATCGGCTCTATTCGCCAGACAAAAGACAAGTCAATGGCAGAGACTGTTTGCCACCGTTTCATCGCCTCTAAATCGGCTCTATTCGCCAGACCGCCATCTCAATTGTCCCAACGATCATGATCATGTTTCATCGCCTCTAAATCGGCTCTATTCGCCAGACTAGCGCGCCTGACGTATATCGCACCCAACACCGTTTCATCGCCTCTAAATCGGCTCTATTCGCCAGACGCAAAGCTGCTGGCAGCCGCCAACAGCTAACCCGTTTCATCGCCTCTAAATCGGCTCTATTCGCCAGACTTAGACGGCCACCCGTTAGTTTTAAAAGAGTTGAGTTTCATCGCCTCTAAATCGGCTCTATTCGCCAGACCAGCCCGAGTACGCGTTGTTTACTAAGGTGGGCAGGTTTCATCGCCTCTAAATCGGCTCTATTCGCCAGACCTCTTACGAGGAAAGGGCTGTCCAGTCCTGGTGTGTTTCATCGCCTCTAAATCGGCTCTATTCGCCAGACTCTCAGAAGCCGTTGGCTTACTGAGTGCGCGCAAGGTTTCATCGCCTCTAAATCGGCTCTATTCGCCAGACACTTTCCTTACGTCGATCTCAAGATCGACGAAGAGTTTCATCGCCTCTAAATCGGCTCTATTCGCCAGACGAGATGGACGCGAATGCCAGTGCGGGTGAGCACTGGTTTCATCGCCTCTAAATCGGCTCTATTCGCCAGACCTTAAACCCTTTCTTCAGTTGATTACCTTTCTTTGTTTCATCGCCTCTAAATCGGCTCTATTCGCCAGACGCCTATACGATGACTGTCGGTTATGCCTCAAAGGTTTCATCGCCTCTAAATCGGCTCTATTCGCCAGACGTTTTGCCGCCGGATGGAAAAACACGGTTATAAGTTTCATCGCCTCTAAATCGGCTCTATTCGCCAGACCATCCAGGAGAAGACTATGAATATAGTCTCTGAGGTTTCATCGCCTCTAAATCGGCTCTATTCGCCAGACGATGGGCACTAATCATCTGGTGGGCGACAAAACGTTTCATCGCCTCTAAATCGGCTCTATTCGCCAGACATCCGGTTTACCGAAAATATGCCAGAAGGAATTGTTTCATCGCCTCTAAATCGGCTCTATTCGCCAGACTCCGATAGGCTGAAGTACCGGGGCAAATGTCCCGTTTCATCGCCTCTAAATCGGCTCTATTCGCCAGACACTAAGCCGGCGCGCACCAGCGCTTGGGCCAGCGTTTCATCGCCTCTAAATCGGCTCTATTCGCCAGACAGTTGTGCGCCGCTGTTGGGATCGACCCCTTTCGTTTCATCGCCTCTAAATCGGCTCTATTCGCCAGACTTTACCTACCGGAGTTCCTGCGCGCGATATTGCCGTTTCATCGCCTCTAAATCGGCTCTATTCGCCAGACTTCCCTCTGGAGGGAGTATGAACGCAGTTTTGAGGTTTCATCGCCTCTAAATCGGCTCTATTCGCCAGACTTTAAGCCGATGACGTCCATCTTTTTCGGTAAAGTTTCATCGCCTCTAAATCGGCTCTATTCGCCAGACAGATGGGGGCGCTACTAGAAGCGCCTGCAGGGCGTTTCATCGCCTCTAAATCGGCTCTATTCGCCAGACACGATTGTCCCTTCTGATTTTCTCATTAACCCGGTTTCATCGCCTCTAAATCGGCTCTATTCGCCAGACTCCATCACTATTGCTCCCGCAACGGGGCTGGTGAGTTTCATCGCCTCTAAATCGGCTCTATTCGCCAGACGAATCCGACGGAGCATTCATCACGGAAGATGGTCGTTTCATCGCCTCTAAATCGGCTCTATTCGCCAGACGAGCAATATTAACAAGGAAAACCTCCGCCGGAGTTTCATCGCCTCTAAATCGGCTCTATTCGCCAGACAAACCGAAGAGCTCGTTGCTCACAGAGCGCGAAAGTTTCATCGCCTCTAAATCGGCTCTATTCGCCAGACAACCACAAGGAGAAAGACATGACCGCACCTCGCACGTTTCATCGCCTCTAAATCGGCTCTATTCGCCAGACATCATCGCCGTGTTCGCACGGCGATCCTATGACCGTTTCATCGCCTCTAAATCGGCTCTATTCGCCAGACCCATCTGTGGATAATTTGCCCTGTGCAGGCTTCTGAGCGGACACGGGTTGGGTGATTGTTTCTGGCAGACATAGGAGTCTATCGCATCTGACGACATATCGATTATGTCACAAGACTATGTTTTGTCAAGTAAATGCATGCCAAGCAACATTTTATCTTAAGCCTGATTTTTTCATCAGGCTAGATTCTGACATCGACTGATTCATACCATAGCTAGATGCTCAACTACAGGGTTATCCCTATCTATTTACTCGATTCCGGCTAAGATTTCAAAACCTGCCAACTTGCTGCGTTGACTGTTTATACCAGCGAAAACCGGGTAGCCGATATCATGGCTTATCTTTTTGATAAGGTTTGTACTTTTGATGTCTTGAATCTGGCTTGGCAGTCGATCCGTAAAAACAAAGGTCAGTGGACTCCGAAACTGTCAATCCAAGAAGTAGAAACTGAACTAGACTGGCATTTCGAAAGCATTATCCGTGAACTTCAGTCCGGACATTATCGTCCCTATTCCCTAAATTGTTTCGATGTGCCTAAGTCGTGTGGCGGCAGACGTCTTGTCTGTGCTCCCTATGCCCGCGATAAATTGATTCAGCGCGCTGTTATATTAGTTCTCGAGCCGATCGCCGAGCAATTCTTTCACCCGGCGAGTTTTGGCTACCGTCCTCTCTGTACGATCGATATGGCACTCTCACGAGTCAGAGAATGGGTCCGTCAAGGCTATATTTGGCTTGGAGACACCGACATTACTGCCTGCTTTGACTCGATTCCGCAAGATCCTGTTTTGAATTTGGTGGATCTGCTCAGCGATGACTCACGACTAACCAATCTTTTTGCCTTATGGTTTGAAACTTTGCCGCTACGCCATCGATACCGTGGCGATCGTATCGGCTTACCTCAAGGTCTGGTCGTATCTCCATTACTATGTAACCTCTATCTGCATGATCTCGATATGGATCTCGAAGAAGCAGGAATCCCATTTGTTCGGTATGCGGACAATTTTATGGTCATGGCTGGCGATGAAGAGGGTGCTTATACTGCTCTCGAATTTGCTGCCAACAGCGTTGCACGGTTGGGTTTAGAACTTAACGGCGAAAAAACATGTGTTCTCAAAAGCCGCTCAAGCTATCGTTTTCTCGGTAAGCGATTACCTACCGCGCGCGCGAGGATTCTTTTATGAGAGCACTTCCACATGCAACTTGCTTCAGCCGTTCAGCTTTTGAACGAGCTATGTTCGTATTTAGCTACGACATCAGTTCTCCAAGGCTAGCTCGCCAGGTGCGCCGCCTCCTTTATCCACTTCGCTTTGACGGGCAGTTGTCTGTGCATGAGGTGATTCTGACACCACCCGAAGCCGGAGCAATCAGCCGCGAACTTATGGAATGGGTTGATGAGGAGACTGATAGCTTAGTTGTTTTCCGTCTATCTCGTCGTGGAGATGGCCCCGTCTATACCTTGTCCTCGGCTCGACCAGCTTCTCTCTTTGCACATCGTATGTCAGTACTGCCGCCAAACCTCCATGATGGCTGCTACATTCTGGCTTATGATGTGCGTGAGGTTCGAAGATTGCGACGACTACATCAGATGATGCGCCGCAAGACTGTTTTTCTACAACGTTCTCTTTATTTGTTTCAGGGGCTAGGCGTCGAGTTGATAGAACTCCTGAATGAAGTATGCGATCTACTGGAGCAAGGTGTCGATGACTTGAGGGCTTATGCTTTATCCAGTCCAGATGATTTATGGTTTCTTTGTGGCGCCATGCCGCCGTTGGCTGAGTTCGTTAAATAGAGGTTATGCACCATGCAAAAGGCCACCATGATCGCTGACCAGGCTGGTGCCTGCTTGTCATTCAAACAGGGCGTCATCATCCTTGAACAACCGGGCGGAGCCTGCCATCGTGTTGGTATTGACTCGATCAAACAGATTCTGGTCACAGCGGATTTGTACCTTTCGAGCCGCTTGATCGATTCCTGTCTAGCTGCCGGTGTCAGCCTTGTGATCTTGCCAGGGCGTCCACGTGAACCGGCACGTCATCTTTTTCCTCAGGCACAGGGTGCGCTTTGGGTGCGTCTAGCACAATATTCCGCTTACCTGGACGAAGCACAGCGCCTCGCTGTGGCGCAGTCATTCGTGGTCAGCAAGATTAAGGCCCAGGCAGAGTGTTTAAGACAACATGGCGTGCATCTGCCGCTCGAAGATGTGCTTGCCAGCGTCCAGAAAACCACGGAAATCGGCCGACTACTTGGAGTGGAGGGTGCCTCAACCGCGCGCTATTTCAACCAATGGGCCAATTTGCACGATCCAGCCTGGGGCTTTCAGGGCCGCTCGCGCCGACCGCCGCGTGACCCCGTCAATTCGTTGATGTCGCTAGGCTATACCCTCGTCTGTCATGCCGTAGGCCGAATCGCTACACGTGATGGCTTCGAGGCCGCACTGGGCTTTCTACATGCGCCGGCGTCGGGGCGGCCGAGTCTGGCGCTTGATCTCATCGAACCCCTGCGCCCCTGGGTGGATGAATGGGTGTTGACGATGATGAGGGCTGATGATGGCTTTCGTCTTGAGGATTTCAAGACCGATCCGGAGAACGGTTGCCGTCTCACCAAGGAAGCGAGCGGGCGCTTTTTTCAACGCTGGTATACCGGCGCTGAACCCTGGCTGGAACATGTGGCACGGGAGCATTTGGATGCCTTGCGTACAATGCTGGGTCTGAAACTGGACAAACGCGTTCGGGCTCTATTCGAGTCGTAGGAGAGAGGAAATTTCGCAGCACTGGCCGTTAGAAAATAGGCTCACGCTGTCCGTTATCTTTATGAATGGAAGAGTCATCTTCGCGTTCTGAATCGAATTCGAGTGTGTCGATTTCATCTTGCAAATCTTGATCGACATCTTCTGGAAGCAACACTTGGTAGCGGCGCAGTGCTGCGAGGTCGGCGTTCTGAATCTCGGTCTGTCCATACCATTCACAAGCGGACTGAAGTGCGTCGCGCAATTGCTTCTCCCAGCTCGGATGAAGCAAGTCGATAAGGCGGAAGGGATGCCGGTTTGCGAGATCGAGAATCGAGGGTCGAAATTCCTCACGTCCTTCACAGCCAACAATGCACTGTGGAGTCGGGGTTAAGGCCAGCAGTCTGGTGAGTGCCTCGCGCACACGGGAGCGCATCTTGAACTGAGGTTGAAGGATGAGCATGCCACCGTAGGTGCTAGGGTCTAGCTCCAGATCAGGACTCAAGGGTTGCTCGTCGACCACCCAGTCGGCTCCGAGCGCATCTTCGACGGCCTGGCGTGCGCTGGCATTCAAGCCAACATCGTCTCCGACCAGTAGCAGCCGTGCCGGTGGTACACCTGGCGTTAGCGTTCCGGGATCGGTCCACGTATGGATGGCACCACGCACGGCACTCAGTAACCGTTCGATGCTCTCGGCCCCAGTGTCTGGATCCTGATCAAGTTTGTGAATATAGGCGTGGCAATGGGCATTAGCGGCCTGGAACCAGTGATCGACGGTGCCGGCACCGCTGAACAAGATCACGCGTGTCTGGTTGTGCAGTGCCATCAGTCCCTTGAGCACTTGCACACCGTCACCGTCTTCATCGACCACCTGATGGCTCATGTCGATGTCGAGGATGAAGACCTGGTAATAACGGTGATAACAAGCCACGACGGCTTCGCCCAGGGTTTCGATGACATCGACACAGAATCCACTCGCCCGCAAGCGTTCCACGGCATGGCTGACGATATCGCTGTTGGGTTCATCGTCCATGAACAGGATGCTTGGGGTAGGTTCGGACATGATCGGGATCTCCCTAGAAATACAGTAAGAACTCGGCACCGCCTAATGGTTGGGGGTCGGCGAGCGTCAGTTGTCCATCGAACAGCGCCATGATGGCGCGGGCGTTAGCCAGTCCCAGACCGGTGGTCTGCTTGACGGCCTTGCTGCTGACATACGGCTCGAATAGCCGCTCCCGAAGCCGGGGGTCGATGCCGCCAGCGTTGTCGCGCACCTGAATGATCTGTCGCATGGGATCGAAATCGATCTCCAGACGGCGCTCGATGGGGTCAATTCCCTGTCGCTCGAAGGCTTCGATCGCGTTCCGGATGAGAATATCGAGGACGATCTGGAAATAATCGGGATCGGTTTCCAGGCGCGCTTCGTCATCGGCGCCACTGATCTGGATTGCTAGGTCATTATAGCCGTGCACTAGTCGTTCGATCGTTCGGCGCAGTGGGATAAAGGTGAATTGAGCCTGTTGACGCTGAACGAAACGATGGACGCCGTGGATGCGCTGCACGCCGCGCCGCATCCGTTCGACCAACTCGCCAGCCTGCTCTGGAAGGGCTGATGATTCCAGTCGATCGAGATTGCTCAATAGATCGGCAATCGCGGTATTAGCGTCGTGATTGAAGCGACGAATCTGTTCCATGACGGTGCGGCGATCGCGGATGTCCTTGATGCGTTGGCGTGCGAACGGATCTTCCGGATGGGTCGCCAGTGCCTGTTCGAGCCAGGCCAGCGCCTGATCTTCCGCCGTGTTGGTGCCGGTGAAATAGGTCAGGTCCGCGAGCATGTCCATGACCTGGGCGCGTGCCTGACGATAGGCGTCGGCGGGGCGTTCGGCGCTCAGGCGCAGATAGATCCCGGCCAGGGTCTGGGTGCGTTCGAGATGGCCGGGGCGCAGCACGTCGAGCCGCTCGGCCTGGATGGCTTCGAGCAGGCGCCGCAGAGCGAGATCCGGCCAGATGGCCATGAAACCCAGGGTGCGCGCTTCGATGTTTTCGGCTGAGGACGCGCCGGCGCGCAGCAGGAGGTGCAGGGTGTGGCCGAACAGGGTGATCGGAAAGGACTCGATCTGCCACCAGCCTTCGTCGGGCTGCTCAAGGCGGGCGCGATCCAGGATCCGCAGATAGTCGTCGATGGCCTGAAAGAAGCGCGTCCAGGCGGGGTGCGCGTCCATATCCGCCAGGGTTTGGGTATCCAGCACGCCGAAGGCGCTTTCGGCGATGGTGTAGTGGATGTTGGCCAGGTGTTGCGGCCCCAGACGCGCGGCCAGGGCCGGTTCGCGCGCAATCTCGTCGAGAAAGGCGAGCGCCAGAGTAAGCGCGCGCCCATAGTCGCGTTCGCGAAAGGGGATCAGTACCTCGTTCCAGCCCGGCACGATCCGATGCAACGGAAGCGCGCTCATGGTTATTTGTCCCGAATGTATTTGGCCGCGTCGGTCACGCGCTCGACGGCGAGGCTCGGGTTCCAGTTGCCGGCACCGCGTATCCAGTGGATGCGCCAGTCGGCGGCATTCGGGTGTTGCAGCAGGCACTGCACGCCGGCCTCGTCGGCGCCGCCGACCAGGATCAGATGGCGGGTGTTGGCCAGATGCGGATCGAGCGCATGGTTGAGCACACCGATGGGATCCTGAGTGCCGTCGAGCGGGATGACTTCCAGGCCGTATTGATTCTGGAGCATCACAAAGAATGGATTGTCCGAGACTGATCCCTGGCGATGGGTCTGAAAGAACAGGCGCGGCTTGAGGTTGTAATTGAGCGCCAAATCCTCATACAGCTTGCGATAATTGAACATCTGGTTTTTAGCGGTCAGGCGCTCACCCCAAATCAACAGCATCGCTTCGGGAAGCTGGGAATTTTCACGATAAGTCCAGAATGTCTTGTTTATAGCCTCCTGCGTGTCGCGGGGCAACAGAAACTGCTCGGCTTCGAACGTATTCTGGAAGCGTTGTCTAGGATCAGGTTGCAGACACATCGCCAGAAAGCGTGGCCAGGGTTCAGGCAGACCCAGCGCATTGATGAGCGTTTGCACGTCGCTCGGACAGGGATTCTGCGGCGTGAAATGCCGGACGTAATCCTGATCGAGCAGCAGTTGCATCGCCAGCTTGCCTGCGGCATAGATGTCGGTGGCCGGCGTGAGCCGGCCGTTCGAATCGAAGCATTCGGGAGCGGCGAATACCCGGCTAGGCAACAGACCGGCTCGATTGGGATTGAAGCCGTTGAAGTCGCCCATGAACATCAGGGTCTGAATGCCTTTGAAATAGGGCAGTTGGGTGACGGGATTGATCGTGACCTGGGTTCGGGCCACCGCCTGCATGACGACTTTTCGGTTATGGAGCAGTCGCATGGTTTTGAGCGTCGGTACGATGAGTTGACGCAGATTGGCGACATTGATTCGACCATCACGATCAGTACGCAACGGCAACAGCTTCTTGCCCGACGTCTGCGCAAGCACCAGACCGATCTCCGTGCTCCTGAGTTCTGCCTCCATGGGATCATGCTGATTGTCGAATGTGATCAGATCAATCGGCTCGGGGAGAAAGTTGTAACCGCCTTCACCGAGTATTCGGGCGACGCGCATTAAGTCGTCGCGCAAGTGCTGAATGGCGAAATCGCGATCCCGTGTCGGCAGCTCGCTGTAATCGAGCGTCAGCAATTGGATGTCGCGCTCCATGCCGGGGGCTTGGTCGCGAACGGCCCAGCGTTTCAGGTTCGGTAACTGTTCGAGCGGCCCGACGACCTGCCAGCGTCGTTCGCTCCGATGATCCTGAATGACGGTGCCGGCTTGAAAATGCATGCGTAGTTCTCCTCAGGGCGTCACTTTCGATGGCAGTGGATACGCCTGCGCAATCGCCTGCTTCATGCTCGCGAAGCGTTGATGGCGATCGGCGCGCGTGGCCTGTTCGATCCAGGCGCGCCAGGGTGGCGGAAACCGGCTCAGGATCGCGGGATCGCAGACCGAATAGCCTTGAGCATCGGCCCTGGGGGCGACACTGCCGAGTAGGTGATAGACCGTCATGCCCAGCGAGAAGACATCGGCGCGCGCGTCGAGCCGGTCGACCGTCGTGCCGTCAAGAAACTCTGGCGGCTGATAACCCGGCGTGCCGGTGCGCGCAAACGGGGTCTGTGTCTGCCCGTCCACACGGAATGCAAAGCCGCCGAAGTCGATCAGCACCGGCTGTTTTTCACGGGTGAAGATAATGTTGTCCGGCTTGAGATCCTGATAGATGAAGCTGATGCGCCGCCCTTGACGCTCTTCCTCGTCATGGAAAGCATCAAGCATGCGCCCGACCTGCAGAATGACCTGCTTGGTGTTGCCCAGACGATTGCGGGTAAAGAACTCCTGGTCCAACACCTTGCTTATCGGTGTCCCTGTGACGAAGCTGAGGATCAGATAGGGTTCCGAGCGCCATTGATCGTCCAGGTTGTAATCGTGCCGCTCGCCCTGGTCGTCGGTATGCGGGCCATAGAGATCCAAGCCCAGATCCTGCACCACATCGAGCAGGATCGGGATGCCGCCGATGCCGCGCCGGTAGCCGGCCAGCAGCATCTTGCGTTCGTGATCGAAGCGCTGGCGCTGCGCCTCGACCTCCTTGAGTACGGCCCGATTGTTGGGTACACGCAAAGGACGACGGTTATAGCGGATGGCCTTGATCAGCACCGGCTTGTCGAACAGACGCCGGTCCCGCCCCTCGTAGATGACTCCGAAGCCTCCGACAGACAGCACTTTGGTGACTTCATAGCGTCCATCCGGGCCGAGTCGCGCCGGAATGCGATAGACGGCTCCGCCCTGAGTCACCTCGACCACGTTACGATCGAGATCCGGGTCACGATAAGACTTCAGGCTCGGTGGCGCTTGCATGGGCTGGTTACTCGCTGGACGCTTTGAAGCGGTTACGCTCGGGCTGGAGCGGGAGGTCGCGGCCGGGCGAGGTGGGGGCGCGGGCGGGACATTGGATCGTCGCGGA
>NZ_NRSD01000013.1 GCF_016583985.1 Thiocapsa imhoffii
TTCGGGCGGGGCGCTTGGGTCTTGAGCCAAGCTGGGCGTGACAACTGCAAGCAGGAGAAAAGCGGGGAGCAGGTCGTGGACTAAGCAGCGAAACCTCAAACGTACACCATTTCAATCCGCGCCGATGTCGGCATTTCGCTCCATCTTAACGTGGATCGCCCCTGCCCTGCCAATCACCTCGGCAGCACGAATGGAACCGGCGTGGCGACATGGGGTGTTCCGACGCGGGCGAAGCCGCTGCTCAGGACCGCCGCGTTCATGGCGCCCGCAGAGGTTCCGGCAAGGCCATTCATGCTGATCCAGGGCTCTTCCAGCAATCGGTCGAGCACACCCCAGGTGAAAGCACCATGAGCGCCGCCCCCCTACAGGGCAAGATCGACGCGCACGACTGGGCGATCGATCGCGACCACACCAACCGGGTGTGAATCAGCGTTCGACCTGGTTTGGCAGCGGCTTGGTTTCATCGAGCGGTTGCGCGCCACCGCCCTTGACCCGCTCCCGCACACCTTGGACAAAGACATACAGGGGCGGAATCACGATGATTCCGATCACGGTCGCCGTGATCATCCCACCCAGGACCACGACGCCCAGTGCGAGCTGACTCGCGGCTCCAGCACCCGTGGCGAGGACCAATGGCACCATTCCCAGAATGAAGCTCACGGCTGTCATCAACACGGCGCGGTAGCGGATCCGGGCGGCGTCAGCCGCGGCCTGCTGGATGGAACGTCCCTCTTCACGTAACTGCTTCGCGAACTCGACGATCAGGATTGCGTTCTTACTCGCGAGTCCGATCAGCATGACCAGACCGATCTGAGTGTAGACGTTGTTATCGAGCCCCATGAGCCAGGTCGCGCCCAGTCCACCGACCGCGGCGATGACCACCGAGAGGATCACCACCGTTGGGACCGTCCAACTCTCGTACTGGGCGACCAGGAAAAGATAAACGAACAGCAAGGCGAGCATCAGCACCACCGCCGCCTCGCCACCGGCTTGGACCTCCTGAAAGGTGGTGCCACTCCAGTCGATCGCGAAGCCAGGGGGGAGTGTCTCGCGTTCGATGTCACGCAGGGCGGTGATGCCTTCACCGGTACTGCCAACCGGGGTGACGTTGACGCTCGCGGCACGGAACATGTTGAAGCGTCGCGTGCTCTCGGGTCCGAGGACCGGCTCGACCGTGATCAACGATTGGATCGGCACCATCTCGCCGCGATTGTTACGCACGTGCAGTCGACTCAAATCCTCTGGCGTCATGCGGAACGGGGCGTCGGCCTGGAGAAAGACCCGGAAGGTACGCCCGAAGAGGTTGAAGTCATTGACATAGAGGGAGCCGAGATTCGCTTGCAAGGTGATAAAGAGATCGGACAGACGCACCCCTAGGGTCTCGGCCTTCTCGCGATCGATATCCAGGAACAACTGCGGCGTCTGCGCACTGAAGGTTGAGAAGGCGCGCGCAATCGCGGGGTCCTGATTGGTGTTGATGATGAAGCCCTGGAGTGCTTGCGCCAACTCGTCGGGGGAGCGTCCCGCCAGGTCCAAGAGTTCCATTTCGATGCCACCGGCGGTGCCGAGACCTTGAATCGGCGGCGCGGCGAAGGCGAACACGGTCGCCTGCGGCAACGCGAGGAGCTTGGGTTGAACCCGTGCAAGCACGGCGGCGGCGGTACTTTGCGGCCCCGGCCGTTCGTCCCAGTGTTTGAGCACGGCGATCGCAAGCCCCCCGCTCGAGCGCACTCCGGCCAGGAGACTGAAGCCCGCCACCGTGAGGACGTGTTCGATCTCCTCCTCCTCGGCGAGGAGCTGCTGAACCTCCTCGAGCACCGCGCCGGTGCGGGAGATGGAGGAGGCATCGGGCAGGGAGACATCGATGAAGAAATACCCCGTATCCTCACTTGGAATGAAGCCAGTCGGGACCTTTTGGAATAGCCAGCTCGCGCCGGCCCCGGAGGCAATGATCACCAGCACGGCGATGATCGAACGCCGCCCAAGCGAGGACACGATCCGAGTGTAACCATTGCGGGTCCAATCCAGGCCATTCGCAAACCAACGCAAGGGGCCGCGGGGCTCGCGCGAGGGTCTGAGCAGCAGACCACAGAGCGCGGGGCTGAGGGTGAGGGCGATCACGGATGAGAGGGTCACCGCCACCGAGATCGTCACGGCGAACTGCAGATAGAGCTGTCCCGTGATGCCAGGCAGGAAGGCGGTCGGCACGAACACTGCGTACAGCACCAGGGTGGTTGCCACGATCGGCCCCGTGACCTGCTGCATCGCCCGTTTGGCCGCATCCTTGGCAGAGAGCTTCTCCTCGTCGATCAGGCGCTGCGTGTTCTCGACCACCACAATGGCGTCGTCCACAACGATCCCGATCGCCAAGATGATGGCGAACAAGGAGACAGTATTGATCGACAGTCCCGCCGCTAACAGGATCGCGAAGGTCCCGATGATCGAACCCGGAATCGCCAACACCGGCACCAGCGTCGAGCGCCAGTCACCGAGAAAGATGTACGTCACCAGAATCACCAACGACAAGGCCTGCATCATGGTGATGACGACGTTGCGCAGACTGATGCGCACGAAATCAGTGGTGTCGTAATAGATCTCGTAGGTGAGATCTTCGGGGAAGCGTTCGGCAATCTGGTCGAGCGCCGCATAGACCAGATCTGCCGTCTCCAGGGCGTTGGCACCGGGCGAGAGATAGATACCCAGCGCCGCGGTGGGCACCCCATCGATCCAGGCGTCGGCATCATAGGTCTGGGCCCCGAGTTCGATCCGCGCGACGTCGCTGAGACGAACCACTGAGCCGTCCGGATTGGTTCGCACCAGGATCCGCTCGAATTCCTCGGGCGAGACCAAGCGCCCCTGTGCTTGCAGTGTGTAGGTAAAGGCGCGTGCCTCGTTACCAGGCGGTGCACCGAGACGTCCGGCAGCAGCCTGGAGGTTCTGCCGGCGAATCGCATCGACGACCTCGGCCTCACTGAGGCCGAGGGCGGTCATCAGCTGCGGATCGAGCCAGATCCGCATGGCATAGTCGAGCGGACCGAACTGGCTGGCTTCGCCAACGCCTGGCAGCCGCGCCAGTGCATCACGGATATTGATCTCCATGTAATTGGAGAGGAAGAGCCGATCGAAGGTCCCGTTCGGCGAGAGCAGATTGACGGTGAGCAGCATGTTCGTCGACTGCTTGCGCACCGACACGCCCTGTTGGGTGACCTCGTTGGGGAGGGTCGGGAGCGCGAGGCCGACACGATTCTGGACATTCACCGCGGCGATGTCGGGGTCGGTGCCAACCGCGAAGGTGACGTCGAGTCGATAGCGACCCGAGTTGTCACTCGTCGAGGTCATGTAGAGCATGTCGTCGACGCCATTGACCTCGGCCTCGATCGGGGCCGCGACCGTCTCGGCCACGATCTCGGCGCTTGCGCCCGGATAGAAGGCCTGCACCGAGACCTGCGGTGGAACGATGTCGGGAAACTGAGCGACCGGCAAGACGCGGATCGCGATCACGCCCGCGATGATGATCACCAGCGAGACGACCATCGCGAAACGTGCGCGGTTGATGAAGAAGGCGGAGAACATGTGATCAATCCCCGCTGTCGAGCGTGCTGGAGTAGGGCTGCACGATCATGCCCGGTCGCGCCTTCTGGATGCCCTCGACGACCACGAACTCGCCAGCCTCGAGACCACCAAGCACGACCCAATCGGTATCCAGTCGCTGGCCGAGCATGACGCGTGTCACCTGCACGCGATTCTCGTCGTCGAGGGTCAGAACGAGCCGCCCAGCTTGATCCTGTTGCACCGCGATCTGTGGAACCACCAGCGCCTGCTCGGACTCGGTCGCGCGTGCGACGAGGGTCACGAACTGCCCCGGCAGCAAGATCGCCTCATCATTCTCGAAGCGAGCTCGAACACGAACCGTATCGGTGGTGGCGTCGACCTCGGGGTCGAAGAACTCGAAGATGCCGGTCGTCTCGAGCATCTCGCCATCGGCGAGCCGCAGATGTGGAGCGAAACCGCTGGTGTCCTGGGCACGCCGCATCGCGAGCATGGCTCGGTCAGTGATGGGAACGGTGACGAAGATGGGGTCCATTCGCACGAGCCGCGCCAAGGGTCCAACCGCCGGCCCGACGACCGCGCCTTCGGCGAAGTTGGCGCGACCGATGCGCCCGTCAAACGGGGCACGGATCTCGGTGTAACCAAGATCGATCTCGGCGCTCCGCAAGGCGGCCAGGGCCGCGCTGCGCGCCGCGGCGGCTTCTTGCTCCGCGGCGACCGCAATATCGAGCTCGGACTGTGCCGCGGCATTGCGAGCGACCAGGGGCTCGATCCGCTCGCGTTGCAGGCGCGCGTTCAGCAGGGTGGCTTCACTGCGCTCGACATCAGCCTGGCGCGCGGCGACCAACGCCTCGAAGGGTTCGCGCTCGATGCGAAAGAGGAGATCGCCGGCCTTAACCGTACTGCCCTCTTCGAATTCGCGGCTCAAGAGGAACCCGTTGACCCGCGCCATCAGATCCACCGAATCGATGGCCTCGACGCGCCCGACGAACTCCATTGCTGGTGTCATCTCGCGAAATCCGACCTCCGCGACACCAACCGCGGGCGGAGGTGCCGCGACGGGCGCCGCAACCTCGCCTTGATCGCAACCGACGAGACCGATCACGACCGTGAGAACAGATAGGACCAAAGGACGCAGCATGTTGATTCCTAGGTTGATAAGGGTCTACAGCGGGGATCATTTCGGGGCTCGTACAGGAGACCATCGCCACGGCTTCACGTCGCGGGATCGCACGATGCGGTTGAATCATGCACCGAGGCTGCATGACTCAACCTCATCGGATCGTTCTGACTGGGCCGATCCATCATAAGAAATCCTCGAGCACGAACTCGATTCCAATCGTCAGCGCGGCGCACTCGGCGATGCTGGGTGGCATCGCTTGCGCCATGGCGACAACCCAACACCTGATCCCTGTCGCTGTGCTCACCGTTCGCTACTCCTAACCTGACGGCGATCGGCGTCCTGCCCGACCAACTCCTGAACCACCTGCACCGCCGAGTGTCGTGGTCTCACGAATTGGCCACGCGCGTGGCAATACATGCGAGTAAAGGCCGCGCCCAATAATAAAATAAGCGCCGAATAATAGACCCAAAACAAGACGATCACCAATGAAGCCGCGGCACCGAACGTGGATGCCATTGCGGTATGACTCAGATACAGGGCGATCCCATAACGCCCGATCGCAAGCATGAGTGCGGTAACCACCGCGCCCACGATGACATCGCGCCAAGACAGAATCACATCCGGAAGCACCTTGAAGAGAATCGCGACGAAGGCCGCGCTCAGCAAGATCGCGATCGCCGACTGGCCGCCGCTCCACAGCAATTCCATGCCAGGAATCGACAAATCCAAGTACGGGGCAATCATGTTCAACGCCGCGCTGATCACGACATAGAGCAACAACGCCAAACCGATCAGCAAGACCACGACCAGGGCGAGCAACCGTGTGACCGCCAGCCGCCACAGACCACTGCGATTGGGACTGGGGCGAACTCCCCAGATGGTATTGAGCGAAAACCGCAACTGGGTGAACACCGTCGTCGCCCCGATCACCAAAGCGCCCATTCCCACCAGGGTCGGCATGAGACCGGTGTGTGAAACCCGCGACATCAGGACCGCCTGTTCAATCGCTTGGGCCGCCGTCGTGCCGACGGCGTCCTGCAGCCGAGCGACGATTTCGCCCTGCGCCGCACTCTCACCCAGAACTAAGCCAAGGACCGCAACGACGATTACTAGGGTTGGAGCCATTGAGAAGAGGGCGAAGAAGGCCAGGGCGCCGGCATGGCTGAAGGCATTGTGCTCCAACCAGAGTTGCCAGGAATCGCGCATCAGGACGACTCCCGGGTGCGATTTCAACGACTGAGAGATCACCTGGGCCCCCTTGATTGCTGCGATGATGCACCCTCGCATCCGGCCGCGTCGGGGCCGGGAAGACACTGTACTGATCCGGCGCTGAGTCAGCCGCGTGCCGGCGGGTCATGGGGAGAGGATGAGCGGAACACGATGGTCAGGTACCAATAGGTTCACCCGCATCGCACGGAATCTGTCGAATCGCTCGACGCAGACCCAAGCACTCTGGACGCTAGAGTAGGCAGTGCGCGCCGATCGGTCAAGATTCATGCCTGCCCCGCTCACCACCAGCCATCTCGCAGCCCTCCGGGGCGTCCGGCCGGCTCCCTAACAACCTCGAGATCGCACCATCAACCACCCGATCCCAAAGAGGGCTGCTGATGATGGAAGCCTAGTCATGGTCGAATCCCCGCTCGGTTCAAGGAATCGTCATGCAAGCGTCGCGCAACCGTCACGCTCCATCGACATCATACGAGACTTTTCGAACCAGCGGAGTCTCCTCCATGTCCTGCATGCGTTTGTCACGCTACGCCATTGGCATCAGCATCGCACTCGGTCTCGCGAACGCAACGGCCGCCACCCCATCGTTCGAGTGGCCCCTCGCCATCAGTCTCTCACCTATCGGAACCTACGAGAGCGGCCTCTTCGGTCAATCAGCCGCCGAGATCGTCGCGCATGACCGGCGCAGCCAACGACTCTTCGTCGTGAATGCGCAGAGCGGCCAGATTGACGTGCTTGATATCCGGCAACCATCGAACCCACGACTCCTCTCGAGCATCGATCTCGGCGGGGTCGTGAACAGCGTGGATGTGCATCGCGGACTCCTGGTCGCCGCAGTCGAGGCTCACCCCAAAACCGATCCCGGTCAGGCCGTCTTCTTCGATGCCGATGGCCGGATCCTGGCCTCCGTCCAGGTTGGTGCGCTGCCGGACATGATCACCTTCACACCCGATGGGCGGCGGGTCTTGGTCGCCAACGAAGGTGAACCGAGTGATGACTACAGCATCGACCCTGAAGGCTCGGTCAGCATCATCGATCTGCCACTCGATCTGCGTCGCCTGACCCAGGACCATGTGCGGACCGCGGATTTTCGCCAGTTCAACGATGCCCCGCTCGATCCGTCGATCCGGATCTTCGGACCCAACGCAACCGTCGCTCAGGATCTGGAACCCGAATACATCACCGTCTCGCAGGACTCCAGGACCGCCTGGGTCGCCTTGCAGGAAAACAACGCCATCGCCGTGCTCGACATCGCCAGCGGCGCCTTCACCGACTTGCGCGGCCTGGGTTTCAAGGATCATCTGCTGCCCGGCAACGAACTGGATGTCAGTGATCGCGATGGCGCCATTCGCATCGAAAATTGGCCGGTCTACGGGATCTATCAACCCGATGCCATCGCCAGTTACCGCTATCGTGGGCAGACCTATATCGTGACGGCCAATGAAGGCGATACGCGCGACTACCCTGGCTTCTCGGAGGAAGTACGGTTTCGTGCGCTCAGCGGCGGCACGCCACCGGTCTGCGCGGATGCACCCCGCATCCAATCCTTTCTGCAGGACAACAGCATGGGAATCGAGACCTTGGCCGACCTGCGTGACAACGCCAACTTGGGGCGCTTGACCGTCACCAAGGTTGACGGATTGCGCGAGGATGGCAGTTGCTATGACGCCATCTTCACCTTTGGCGCACGTTCTTTCTCGATTTGGAATCAGAATCTGGAGCAGGTCTACGACAGCGGTGCCGATTTCGAGCGCATCACAGCGGAACTCCTACCCGAGTATTTCAACGCCAATCACACGAGCAACGACAGCTTCGATACCCGCAGTGACAACAAAGGGCCGGAGCCGGAAGGGATCGCACTCGCCCGACTCTGGGGGCGTACCTATGCCTTCATTGGCTTGGAGCGCATTGGCGGCATCATGGTCTACGACATCACGAACCCGCATGCGCCGAATGTCGTGCAATACCTCAACAACCGGGACTTCCTTGGCGATACCGAGTCCGGTACCGCCGGCGACCTCGGTCCTGAGGGGTTGATCGTCATCGAGGGGTGGAACAGTCCGCTCCCCGGCGTGCCCTTGCTCGTCGTTGCGAATGAGGTCAGCGGCACCACGACGCTCTTCCGGATCGATCTTGTGCGCCGCTAAATCACGCCCCGAGGTCAGGCGATCCAGGTCATGGACGATGCATTCGCAGCGTTCCATGGCCGCTGGATGAGCTGGGATCGGTTGAATCGCGCATCGCGGCCTAACCGATCTCACCACTGATAGCCGAGCTTGAGGAGCAAGGTGGTATCCGTTGTGAGCACATCATCAACAGGGCGGCTGTCGTACTCGATTTGGAATTCCAGACTCCCGACGAACCCACCCATGAGCGGAACGCGCACGCCGGTCCAGGTGTAGATGAGATCTTGACCAGTGCCACCCCACGACACGAAGGTGCGTTGGCGGTGATAGAGCTGGAGACGCTCCTGCCAGACGAGCTGATCGTACTCAAGGCTGAGTCCGAGTCCCCAATGCTCCTGACGCGGGTTGTCGTTGTAGCGCTCGTCGATGTACACAGTACCCAACTCAACGCTGAGGTTCAGATCGTCTTGGGCGAACAGGCGGTAACCCATCGCCGGCCCGATCACGGTGCGCAGACGCAGGTCGGCAAACCGGTCCATATTCAACTGCAACCAAGCCGATGCGTACCAGGGATCGCGTAGATCATACGTATATTTGTTGAAAATCAACCACTGGTCGGTCAGCGTCTGACGACGCGAGGTTTCATACTCGAACTGACCGCGGCTCGAGAGATTTCCGCGCCCTCTTGTCGTCTCGAAATGGTAGTCAAGATAGAGCTCGTTGGTGTGGGAGTTCCCACGATCACTGACCAAGGCGACATTCAGAGCGCCCGTGAAGAGGCGCAGGTCGCCAGCCAGCGCGCCCTCAAGCAGTCCTCCCGCAGCCACCTCGTGCACCACCTCCGCGTCCAGCGGCTGCGTCGTCGGGGGGGCTGACTGAAGCTGTCCCACTGGCTCCTGGCCGGCCGACTCCGACACGGCCAGCGCACGCCCGTGCGTTGGCCTGAGGTCGAGCGAGTGATCCCGCTGGATCTCGCGAACCTGATCCAGGTCAATCTCCAGAATGCCCGCGTAGGCCGTCTCCAGCACCAGGTAATCGCCGCCCTGCTGGAGGAGACGACCACTGAGGCGATCCCCATTGACCATGATGAGGGTGTCCGCGCGGAGCACAGGGGGTGCCATTAGGATCCCGAGTCCAACCAGCGTCCACAACGGCCCGCGGGCGTGTCGCCAGGACGTTGCCCGGCCCCCTGAACACAGCATCAGTCAAACCAACCCAGCAGATCACGGGCAACGGACCAGCGCGGAGCGCGTCCAGAATCCAACTCTCCGAGCATCCCATGACGATAGAGGGCATCGACCGTGCCATCTCCCTGGGTGTTCAACAACCAGGCATTGAAGACGTTCAGCAACTTCGATTCAGCCTCGTGCGCCAGCGCAAAACGGTGTATCAGTTCCATATCGAAACCAACCAACTTGTTGTCGCAATGACAGAGAGAGGACGGGTCGTCGGCGCCCTGATCGCACACGAGCGGAACCCCCGACGCTTGGATCCATGCCAGGCTGCTCCACACCAGGTCGGGCGGCCGTTCCCGATGGATGGTGGACGCTTGCGGAGCTTCCAGGAGCGAGAGTCCTTCCAACGCCTGATCCTTGGTGAACAGACCAACCGGGATCCCGAACTCGGACAGAATCAGGGTGATGAGGGTGCCGGTCGCGGTGATGTGGCCGGCATCCCCGATCGGCGCGCTAGAACGCCAAGGCATCGATCTCGCCAAGAAGACGCTGGTAGTCAGGCGATTCCGGCGCTGCATAATGGAAATTTTTGAACAGTCCGATCAACTTGTTGTAGTAACCACGGACCGCGTCCTTATCCTCGAAGGCGGTTTTCTGCTCGACAAGCGCCCACACACGGTCCAGGGTCAGTCGTTGTCGATCCATCGGCACCGAACCGTCGACTTCATCGAAGGCATCCTGCTGGAGGAAGACCATGTCGAGGAAGAGTGCCTTCTGATAGATGACATAGTCGTCGGTCGTGATGCCTTCCTCGCCGGTGACCTGCATCATCTGCTGCACGCTATCACCCTGAACCAATAAATCTTTCAACGCCTCGACCCGTTCGGTCCAAGTCGGGTCCAGGTGATGGGTGTACCAGTCCGAGAGTTGCTCGAGATAGCGCGACCAGGAAATCAATGGGTCGATCGCCGGATAGAAACGTCGGTAGGCACGATCGTACGAGAGTCCGAGGAAGCTCTTCACCGTGCTCAGGGTGCCCTGGGTCACTGGCTCCTCGAAGTTGCCCCCCGCGGGCGAGACGGTTCCGATCATGGTCAGACTGCCACGCGCACCATCAGCGGCACGAATCAGGCCAGCACGTTCATAGACGCTGCGGATCGCCGACTCCAGGTAGGCGGGGAAGGCCTCCTCGCCAGGAATTTCCTCCAGGCGCCCAGAGGTCTCGCGCATCGCCTGCGCCCACCTCGAGGTCGAATCGGCCAGCAGTAGAACGTGATAGCCCATCTGGCGGTAATACTCACCGATGGTAATCCCGGTGTAGATGGACGCCTCGCGCGCCGCGACGGGCATCGACGAGGTGTTACAGATGATGATGGTCCGATCCATCAGTGAACCGCCGCTGCGCGGATCCTTAATGCGGGGGAATTCCTGAATGGTTTCGACCACTTCGCCAGCACGCTCGCCACAGGCGACCACGACCACGATGTCGACCGCAGAGTGCTTCGCCAAGGAGTGCTGCAACACGGTCTTACCCGCGCCAAAGGGACCAGGGATACAGGCTGTTCCGCCACGCGCAACGGGGAAGAAGGTATCGATGGTGCGCATGGTCGTTGTCAAGGGCTCGTTCGGATAGAGCCGCTCGCTGGTCCGTTCGCGCAACAGATGCTCGTTCAATGGCCGCCGGACCGGCCAACGCTGGGTCAGATCAAGCGAATGCTCCTCACCGCGCGCATCGCGAATCCGCGCAACCGGCGTGTCGAGCGTGACGCTGCCCTCACGAATCCAGGTCACCTCGACCTCGCCGGCTTGATCGAAGGGGACCATGATCTTGTGCTCGAAGCGCCCTTCAGCAACCGTCCCGAGCAGACCTCCGGCACGCAGTCGCGCACCCTGTTGCACCGAGGGGACGAAGGACCATTTGCGTTCGAGATCCAGCGGGGCGAGGTCAACACCGCGCGGCAGAAACACACCATGTGCGATGGCGATCTTATCGAGCGGACTCTGGAGCCCGTCGAAGACTTGGCCGAGCAAACCGGGGCCTAGGATCACCGAGAGCATCTCGCCGGTCTGTTCCACCGGATCACCGATGGTGATGCCACGCGTATCCTCGAACACCTGAACATCGGCGGTGTCGCCACGGACCCTCAGCACCTCGGCCTTGAGACGCTCCTGACGGCCTTCTGGCGTCTTGCGTCGCGGGACGATCAAGACCACTTCGTTTTTCTTCAGCGCGCAGCGCGCGCCTTGGTCCCAGCCGGCCTCAATGGTGACGAGACTCTCCTGAACCGCGATCACGCGTGCGGGCGAGTCTGCCTTCGCAGTGGTCCCCGCACCATCGTCCGGGAAGATTTCAGAGGTCTCTCGTGACATGGTTTCACGGCCCATCACTGTCGGAGTTACGGGAGCCGCCGACTGCTGAGCAGTGGGCTGCGGCTTCGAACCTTGTGTGCGTCGCTTGGTGTGTCTCGCCATGACTGCATCCGTTGAATGCACGACCGGCGACGTGCCGCGCCGCGGTCGCTGGTGACCCCATGCCGGGTCAGGATTGGGAACGGGCCCTGAGGTCGGGATGCTGACACGAGGCCACGCGCATCACGTTTCGGGTCAGGGCCGCGCAGTGTCGGCAGCCTGCATCAGTTGCTGCTCGACTGCGCGCATCGCGTTGGCAACCAGGGCATCGAAGCGCTCCAGCGCCGCCGCGTCCTTGTCGCCAGTCCAGCTCGCGATCATGTCCCAGCGCATCACATAGACAACCACGGCCTCGAAATCGAAATGATGGCCATCACTGACCCGCTCCAGATGATTCCAGGCCACGGTTCCGAGCAACCGCTCCAGGTCCAACGACTCGCCGCGATCGAGGTGGCGCTGCGCTTGCGGCAGCCAGGGAAAGGCCACATCCAACCCGAACGCCGGCTCGTTCCAATGGCGGCGGACCAGCTCGACCCAGCGCCCGTAGCCCCAGTGTTGATCGAGCGGAGCGGACTCGCCGCGATGACGGCGGCGCAGCGCCGCGACTAGGGTGCGCAATTCCAGACGCCAGATGACCAGCTCGCGGACGAACGGGTGTTGAAGCGCGTCGATCCGTGCCCGCGCGTGCGCGAGAAATGCCGCGTCACTGCGCCGCGTTTCTTGCTGCGACCACTCGATCAGCGCCCGTGCGGTTCGCAAACAGCCTGCTTCGTCTGGCCTCAGGAGGCCAAGACGCTGATTGAGCTGAATACGCGACACCGGGGTCTGTTTCGCGCCGAACAACGGCCCATGGTAAGGCAATGAACCGAGCAGCATGACATAGCGGTTTGCATCGAACACGATTCACCCCGACTAGGTCACCATGCCTTCGAGAATCGCGCGAAAGCGCGGTTGCAGGTGTGCAAGCAGGATGGCGGCGATGGTCTCATCCGTCAGGTCGATCACGATGTCCTTGTCCTTCAGCGCAATCCGCAATCCATGCTCATCAGGTCCGGCCGCGACCCCGAAGGTCACGCCCGCGGTGAGCAGATTACCAGCCAGCGAGAGCACAAAATGTGAAAGACTCCCTTCACGCAACTCCAGCGGATTGCGGCGCAGTTCCTCAGGATCGACCAGCGCCTTGGGGAGTTGGATCTCCACGGCCTGACCAGTCCCGACCCCTGCCGATGCGCGCGCCTGGCCGGCGACCTCCAGGATGAGCTGTTCAAGAAATTGTTCCTGCTCAAGCTTGGTGGCGATCAATCGCTTCACCTCGTCGCTGAAGCGATCCGAGAGTTCGGCCTTTAAGCGCAGAATCGTATCGCGCATCGCGAGTTTCAGCGCCTCCTCGCCGCCTTTGCGCAGTGCATCGACTTCACGCTGCGTGGCCTCGCGGATCGCCTTCGCCTGCGCCTCCGCGTCGCGCAGGATCCGTGCGGCCTCGTGCTTGGCCTCTGCTTCGATCTGCTGTGCCCGTGCCTGCCCGGCCTGCACGCCCTGGTCACGCAAGCGTGCCACCAGGGCCTCGATCCCAGCCGCCGCTTGGGTACTGAGTGGGTCTTGACTTGATGGATTCATTTCGCATCGCCCTCCTCGGTGTCGCAGCCGCTCATCCGACGACTCCGGCGATGGGGATCCCGCCAGCCAGAACCAGCGCGAAGACGAAGGCGAACACGGAAAATCCTTCGACGATCGCCGCGGGTGCCAGCGAGAGACCGAAGATCTCGGGCTTCGTCTTGCTGGCATGAATCGCGGATGCGCAGACGCCTCCTTGGTAGACGGCGGAGAGGAGCAGCGCCACCCCAGCCAGCGCGCCGATCCCAAACAGCCCGGGGGCGGTCTCCGGGGTGATCTCGCGCTGCAGACTGAACATGATCACGATGCCATAGATTACGTTCGATGACGGCATGACCGACACACCGATGTAGCGACCGTAGCCCGATTCGGTGTCGACCATCGCGCCGATTGCGGCCTGCCCCGCGATAGCGCATCCGATGACGCTCCCGACCGCCCCAAGCGCCATCGGACTGAAGACGCCGAGCCAACCCAGCGCAACCACAAATTCGTTCATTCGCGCAGCTCCTTTCTCTTGAAGGGTCTGAAGGCATAGCCTTCACCGGACAAGGCCCAATTGTAGAATTCGATGAAATTCAGGCGTAATCCATGCACCACGCCACTGACGATGGTGAGCAGGATGTTCAGGGTGTGACCAACCAGGAGGATAAGGATCGCGAACAAAATCCCGACTCCAGCCAGCTCCGCGGCGGCGTCGCGCGCGAGGCCGTTGAAGGTGATTGCCAGTGATGCCGAGGCGAGCCCCAGGGCGAACAGCCGCAGATACGACAGGACGTCTCCAAAGGCTTGCGTCACCCGCAGCAGATTCTTCAATCCGTCCAAGACCCGCAAGAGGATCGATGTGACTCCTGTGATCGGACGCTCGCTACCGAGGAGGAAGATGAGCGCGAACCCGAGGATCATCATCCCTTGCGCGGTCAGCGGCATCCAGGACGCCACCTCCGGGGTATGGGCCAGCCAGTATCCGAATGCCCCGAGGACGGCCAAGACCCAGCCGGCGGCGACACGGCCTTGGGCACGTCGCCAACCCTGCACCCGCATCATCTGCACATTGGCCAGCACGATGTGGAACACGCCGACACCGACCGATAGACGCATCATGACCTCAAGGTCATTGATGTTGAGCAGATGCAGGTGACCGAGCAGACTATCAGGGGGTGGCGAGACCCCGAAATAACCGCCGACCACCACCCCCCAGACGATCGACGCCGAAACCAGCGACGCGCCTAGCAGACGCAGACGGCGCCCGAGATCATCACGCCCAAGCCGTCTCCAGTAGGCCAGGAGCACAATCCCGAGCAACGCCGCATAGCCGGCATCGGACAGGATCATCGCGAAGAAGGCGGTAAAGGAAAAGAAGAGGACGCCCGAGGGATCCCAACCCTGGTAGGACGGCATCTGGTAGAAGGCAACCAGATCCTTGCCAGCCGCGATCGGCGCCGCGGTCTCCAGCAAGGTCGGTGGAGCATCCTCGGGACCGGGTTCTTCGACCAGCAGCGCCAGATCCTGATCCGCGGCCAAGCGCGTCACGGCCGGGACGGACTTCACCGGCGCCCACCCTTGGATCAAGAAGAGATGTTCGTCGTCCTGCGTTTGAGCCTCGGCATAACGCAATTGCGCCTGATCCTCCGCCTGCGCCAAATGGGCGGTGAGCTGATAGATCCAGCGGGTCAAGGACTGATGCTCGGAGTGAACGTCCTCAAGCGCCAGCTCGGCGGCCTCGAGTCGACGACGCACCTCACTGAGCGCCAAGGATCCCACATGAGCGCGTCGCACCGGCAGGGCGTCGCGGGGTGGTTCATCAGGGTGGATCACCACCACCCAAGCCTGGCGATGATCCCGGTGCACGACCTGCCAAGGCAGATCCAGTTCAGCCAAGGCCACCATCTGCCGCTGCGGGATCAGATAGAACCACAGCTTCTGGCCCGCGAGTTGATGCGCGCTCGGGAGCCTGAAGTCGCCCCAGGACTCAAGCTCGTGCACGCGCTCGCGCAGGGCATCGCGCTCATCGGTGACGTCGCGGCGACGTTGTTGATTGTCCAGCACCGCACGAATAACCCGCGGCAGATCGAAATCCGTCACGTCACGAACCTGTCGGCGCTTCTCCTTGGCGCCCTGCAAATAACGTAGCGCCTGCATGGCCTCCACGGCGTGCGCTGGCGGCTCCTTCTCCGGTTCGCGCGCGGCCGGACGCAGCGGAATCAGATGCAAACAGCCGAGCGCCTGCAAGCGGGCAAGCATCTCGCCTTTCTCACCAACCAGGCCGGCGAGGGTAATCCGCTGCAGACGCTCGATACTCATATTGTCGTCTCCCGCTGGCGTTTGTTCTTCGCGATCTTGGAGCGGACGATCGCCGCGCGCTCGGCGTCGGACAGGTAGACCTTGATCGTTTTGATGTTGGCACGTGCACGCGGGATCAACACCTTATCGAAGAGGTTAACGCGCTGCGTGACCTTGCGCACGGCCTCGTCGAAGCGGATCAAGCGGCGTTCATGCAGGGCCAGACGCGTCTCCAGCGTCATCATCTCGATCAAGGCATCAACCAATGTATCGACCCAGTGTGGCATGCTGAACAACCCATAATCCCGTCGTTCGACCTCGAGTTCCTCGAGCACCGGCAGACGTGTTCCGAGTAGATTCTGCTCGCCGATTCGCACAGCACGCACACTGACCAGGTCCGACAGCTCAATCTCGTGGTTGGCCATCATCGGGAGGTGTTCCTGGACCCGCTCGCGCAGGACCGTGATCTCGCGTCGCGTCGCCTCACAGGCCATGACCTCCTTCGCACGCTCGGCCATGATCTGCTTGCGCTTCAGATCGAGCGAGGGCAGATATCGCTCGTAGGTCCGAAGATTGCGATTTTGTTTCGCGAGTGAGGATTTACTCAGACTGACCCGTGACATGGCGGCAATGCGCTCCCGTCAAGCCGCGGTCGCGATGGGGTCACCTGGATCAGGCCGCGGCAGGTATTTGTCGATGAGATGATCCCGCATCAGGAGTTCATCGCGTTCGAAGCATTCCGCGAGCGTCTGCCAGCAGAGATCCAACCCCGCCTCCAGCGAAAGACGCACCTCGATATCCATGAACCGCTCACGGAAGAGCGCGCCGAATTTGATCAGACGCAGATCGAACTCGGACAGGTCGAACGCCATGGCCTGCTTCTGCTCGGCATCGCGCGCGCCCGAATAGAAGCGAATCATGGTGTTCATGATCTGCGGATGATCCTCGCGGGTCACCTTGCCGACTACATGCTGTTTCAGGCGCGAGAGCGAACCGAAGGGGTCAAGCATTCGATCATGCAGGTAGAACTGCCCCTCCGTGATGTAGCCGGTGTTGTCCGGGACCGGATGCGTGACATCCCCTCCAGGCATGGTGGTCACGGTCAGGATGGTGAGTGAGCCACCGTCCTTGAAATCCGCGGCCTTCTCGTAACGGCGCGCCAGTTGCGAGTAGAGATCACCCATATAGCCGCGGTTGGAGGGAACGGCCTCCATCGCGATCCCGACCTCCTTCATGGCGTCGGCGTAGGCGGTCATGTCGCTGAGGAGGACCAACACCCGTTTGCCTTCCTCGACCGCGAAGCGCTCGGCGACCGCGAGCGCCATGTCCGGGACTAAGAGACGCTCGACGACCGGATCAGAGGCGAGATTGACGAACATGACCGTGCGCGCGAACACGCCCGCGTCCTCGAACTGACGTAGGAAGAAATGGTAGTCGTCGAAGATCAAACCGAGACCGCCGAACACGACGATATCGGCGTCGGCCTGGATCCCGATGCGCGCGAGGAGTGCGTTGTAGGGTTCGCCAGCGACCGAGAAGATCGGAATCTTCTGGCTTTCCACCAACGAATTGAAGATATCGATCATCGGCACGTCGGTGCGGACCATCTTGGATGCAAGCACGCGTCGTGCGGGATTCGCCGAAGGCCCGTCGATTTCGATGCGCGGATCAGCAGAGAGCGACGGTCCGGTATCAAATGGGGTGCCGTCGCCACGAAAGACCCGCCCGAGGACGTTCGGAGAATAGGTCACGCGCATCGGATGGCCGAGAAAACGCACCGACGCACGCGTCGAGAGACCCTTGGTGCCGGCGAAGACCTGCAGCGACACCAGCTCACGCTCGATGCGGATCACCCGCGCCAGGGACTTGAAACCATTCGGGTCTTCGACGAATCCAAGATCACCGAAGGCGACGGGGTTCTCATGGCTCTGCGCGGATTCCGGAACCTGGACCTTCAGCAGATCGCCAACGATCTCGGCAATTCGAGCATATCGAACGAGCGAATGGGACATGGCTCTGGTTCCCCGCGTTGGTTCAGTCTCCACCCGTACGATCGTCGTCGCGCTGAAGAATTTCAGAGGTTTGACATCGCTAGGTTATCGGTAGAGAGCGGGGGAGCGCAAACTGAATCATCCGAGCGGCCTGCTCGGGCAACCGCGATCACCGCGATCACCCACCCATACCCTCGCCCCGTGACATTGAATTTGGAACATTTAGCGATGGAAGTTGCAGTACACTGGCAGCTTGCGCCGCGCCCCCGAAAGGCTCCGGTCCCCGCCCCGGAACAACGGCGTCGATTGTCATCATCACACCGCCCTGGAGCCTCGATCACGATGTTCTTTTCTGTCACGCCACGTGCGGCCATCATCACCCTGTGTTGTGTCGGGCTGAGTATGGGCGTCGCCGCACAGCCTCCTTCGAGCATCAGCTTTTCAGCGTCCCCACTGTATCAATTCGACTCCGACCTGGAGCGCGGCGGACAGTCGGGATACAGCGCCTTGCTGATGGCCTTGGGCGCGTCCTGGACGCTTGGCAGCGGCGCCAGGATCGGGCTGCAACTCCGCCTCGACGAGCAGGACTGGCGCTTTCGCGATCCCGTCGCCTTCCTGGGTGTCGCACCATGGAACCGCATCACTCAGGTCGGGGTTTCACTCCCCTATGCCGTGACGAGCGCGGACGGTTGGCGTTTGAACCTCACTCCAACGATTGAATATGCAGGCGAATCCGGCGCGCGCTTCTCGGACGCGCTGGAGTATGGTGCCACCGTGTCGGCAGCGAAGCGTCTGCGGCCCGATCTGACGCTCGGGTTGGGTGTCGGCGTCTTCAGCAAGATCGAGGAGACCAGCGCCTTTCCCTTTGTGGTCGTCGACTGGAACATCACCGAACGCGTGCGCCTCACCAATCCCTTTCCCGCTGGCCCCGCGGGTCCGGCTGGACTCCAACTCTCCTATGCGTTCGACGCGGGCTGGAGCGCCGGTGTCGGTGCCGCTTACCGCTCCAATCGATTCCGCCTGGACAAGAACGGCCCCGTGGCCAACGGGATCGGTGAGCACCGCTTCATTCCCGTGTATATCCAGCTCGCGCGCGATCTCTCCGAGCGGCTCCGCCTCGACCTCTATGCCGGCGTCTCGACCGCCACCCGCTTGCGGGTCGAGGACCACAGGGGCCGCAAGCTGATCGAGGAGGATCAGGATCCCGCCCCCATGCTCGGCATCACCCTGAGCGGGCGCTTTTGATGCGGGATCCCCAGGATTTTTAATGCGCGCGCCTTCCTGATGCTGCTCGCTCATCCCTCATAGACCTTGTGCGAGGCCACGGCGCGTCCATGTCGAGGACATCCGATCCGTCTCCGAACTCTCGCCTGCCGGATGCGCGCCAACCCATGACGTCGGCGCGGCAACCCTCCCCATCGTTCCTCGCGCGGCGGCTGCCGCGTCCGCGGATCTCCTTTCGCGTGGCGATCCTGATGCTGTTCCTGATTCCGATGATGGCCACGGTCATGGCGATCGTCTACAAGATGTCGGAACGCGCTGAAATGGTGGTTTATCAGCTCTCGAGCCGAATCGTCGAGGAGGTCGGTGCGAAAATCGTCGCGCGCGCGACGGGTATCGTGCGCGTCGCCGAGGGGCATCTGTTGGCGAACACGGCGGTGGCTAGCGCCACCCGAGTCATCCCCGGTCAGGTCGTCCTCGCCGACCTCTTTTGGCAACAAGTGGCCTTCAGCCCGGAGTTGGCCGGGATGTATATCGCCGATCTCGACGGCAACTTCGTCCAAGCGCGCACCCTGCCAGAACCCGCGACCCGAGTGATCGACCGCACGACCTCACCGCCCACCGACCGGATCATCGTACGGGATCGCGATTATCGACCGCTTGCCCATCTTGAACGACCGCTCGCCTACGATCCACGTGACCGGCCCTGGTTCATGGGCACGCAACCGGAACGTCGTCTGCAGTGGACCGACGCCTATCGCTTCAGCGATTCCGGACGTCTGGGCATCACCGCGACCTATCCCTTGCTCGACAGCGAGAACCGGATCCTGGCCGTGCTCGGCGTGGACGCGACCCTTGAGAGTCTCTCGGCATTTCTGTCACAGCAGACGATCGGACCGCGCAGCGCGGCCTTTCTCCTCGATGATCGCGACCGTATCATCGCCGCGCCCCATGCGCTCGAGATCCTGGACGCCGATGCACTCCGACCCGCCGCGGAGATCGAACTGGACTGGGTTCGCAACGCCTTGACCGCCATCCAGACCAGCACAAGTGGCGGCCGTGCGACTCCAAACATCGTGCGCTCCGTCACCGATGGTCAGGGCTACCTGACGCATCTGGTCACCTTCGGCGAGGGCTTCAGTCTGCCGTGGCGCCTCGTTATCGTCGTCAGCGAGGCGGATTTGCTGAGCGAGGCTCAGCGGATCCTGCAAGAATCGATCGTCATCTCGGCAATCATCGTCATCCTGGCGTTGTTCGTGATCTATCCACTAAGCGCGACCTTCGCCGAATCGGTCGCGCAACTGACTCACAATACCTGGCTTTTGCGGCATTTTCGCCCCGCCGAGGTCATCCCCGTCCGATCCGTCTTCAGCGAGATCCAGGAGCTGGATCGTGCCATGCAAAGCATGCGTGATGCCATCACTCTCGTGGAGGGCCAGTTACCCACCGAGGTCGTGCGTCAACTGTCGAGCGGCGCGGCGCGGGTCGAACTGCAAGCCGAATTCAAGACCATCACGGTGCTCACCTCCGCCCTGAACACACTCGATCCACTGTTCGATCACCTCCAACCCGAACAGGTGATCGCGTTCCTGCGCGCCCAGATCGAACATGGACGCTTCATCGTCACGCGCGAGGATGGCACGCTCGAGGCCTTTCGTGGTGACCGCATCCATGCCTTCTGGGACACCCCCGCTGCCCCCGATCTTGCCGCGCGACATGCCTGCCGCGCGGCCTTGTCCTTCGTGCGCTCTTGTCAGCGTGATCTGCTAGACCATCGTGTCGAGGAACCCATCATGCGGTGCAGCGGCATCCATCTCGGCCGCGGACTCGTCGGCAACCTCGGCGTCGGCGGTCGCCTGCGCTATTCCTCCATGGGACGCCTCGTCGAGACCGCTGCCCGCCTGCGTGACGCCAACTCCACCTATGGTACGGCGATCATTCTCAGCGCCACGGTTCAGCGCGAGGTCAAGGATCGTTTCCGATGCCGCGTGCTCGACGCCATTCGGCTCCCGGGCGATCCCCAGGCGACCCCCATCTACGAACTGCGCGGCGACCTGAACGACCGCCCCGACGAGCGCGAACAGACCTTTATCGACTTGTGCGAGACCGGATTTTCGCAGTACCGTGAGCGCCACTGGGATGCAGCCATCGCGGCCTGGACCCGTGCCAGCACCTTGATTCCGGGCGACCAGGCGAGCGCACTGATGATCGCACGCTGCGCTTGGTTGAAAGTCGCCGTGCCTGGGTTCTGGACGTTGCCGGAGGACTGGGACGGTGCTTTCCCGGGCGTGCCGGTCGCGCACTCGGACAGGTGCTCAGACCAGGATCAAGACGATTCCAGGAGTCGAGATGGCGACTGAAGACCGAACCGACGAGGCGATCGATCGTCTGCAACGGGTGCTCCAAGGACTCGGCGAGCAGCAGATCGCGCTCGATCGACGTCTGACCATGCTCTCGAAGCTGGCACTCTTCGACCTCGTCGCCGTGGTCCTGTCGATTTCACTCCTGGTCATCGTGCTGTCGCTGCAGGCCCCCGATCTGCGCAAGGCGGTTGCCACCATGAATGTGCATATCGCCACCATGTCGGACGATCTTTACAGCATTCGCGGCAGCATGACGCGCCTCACGGATGATGTTGGCAGCTTGTCCGAGATCATCGCGCAAGTCGACAGCATCCATGGTGATGTTGCCCAGATGCGCGAGCACGTCGGGACCATGACCCTACGGGTGACGGACATGAACAGCAGCCTGACGCAGGTCAGCGATCAGGTCGGGGATATGAGCCTCTCGTTCGGCGTGCTGGACAACATCCTGATGAGAATGATGCTGGACGTGAATCACATGTCGAAACCCATGCGCTTCTTCAACCAAATGAATCCCTTTCGCTGACAGCCTGAGACCTGAGCACGGACCGAACGATGCCCGACTCACATCAAATCGATCGCATCATCGAGATTCTCGACGGCACGGAAACGGCGCTCACGAAGCGGATTCGGGATCAAGAACAGGCCGAACGCACCGCCATCGCGCCGCGCCTCTTCTTCGTGCTCATCGGTGCGCTTGCGCTCGCCAATGTCTACTTCGTCAGCCAACTGACGCTGGAGATGCGCTCCATTATCTCGAATCTGAACGATATGTATGGCCACTTCGCGACCGTTTCGGTACGAATGTCCGACATTCGCGCCGATATGACCCGCATGGAGCAAGAGATTCGTCTGATGCCGGTGCTACAGGAACAGATGACCGCGTTGGCTCATGAAATTGCAACCATGAACCAGGACGTCGGCACCATGACGAGCACAGTGGTCGACATGGAACAGCGTGTCGGCACCATCAACCGGAGTGTCGTGGAGCTGGCGCTGCGCTTCCGAGGACTGAACCAGAAGGTCGGCCAGATGAGTCTCGATGTCGATCAGATGGCGCGTCCGGTGCCCTGAGGATGAGCACGGCTGAAGAGGCGACATCAGCGACCATCCCGTCACCCACCCGGCCAAGTCACCACGGCCAGGTCACCATCGAGCATTCACGAGCCCAGAGGAAGCTTCCCCATGAACGTCGAGCGATCGAAAGAACACACCAGCCAGCGGCCAGGTCCCGGGCGTTTTGCCCTGCTCGCCGTCGCAACCGTTTTACTTGGAGCCTGCGCCTCGAGTGGCGAGCACGTGAGTGGCGCGATGCAAATCACGGTTCGACCTGGAGACACCGGCACCTGCGACACCAGCCCCTGCGAGGTCTTCTTGGTCATGCCGCCGGGCACGGGGAGCTACGCCGTGACCGGGAACGAAGTCAAGATCGGCGACTTCCCGGCCGGCCAGACCGTCTCGCTCGGACAACTCTTCGGTAGCAATGCCATCAAGGTCGTCGGTGCCAATGTGCCGCCGGCCTATGTCTATATTCCGCGCGATCTCTAGCGCCGAGCATCCGGGCTGGGTGGTCGAGGAGGCAACGTTCGTGACCATCATCCCGGCCATCCAGTGCTTCGAGATGTTGCATCCGGTGTCCTCGCTCGAAGGCGTGGGGCATGTCATCGGTCCGCTTTATCCGGCCACGCACGTCCTCGCCAGCACGCGCGGCGTCTCCAAAAAAGCGCTGAGCTTCGCCAGTCTTGAAGCCTCCTTCTAACCAATCGCGCTGGCCGTTCCGGTCACCCGAGCCCGGTCGATCCCGCGGTCGAAACAACCGGAGCCCCGAGGGTGCCGCATCGCGCCAACATCCCTCGGCTGGACATCAATAAACTCTGGAGCCTGGCCCGCGACCCGATGATGCCCACCCTGATTCGCCCGCGGTCCAGCCCCATGGTTATGTGCGTTACCGTACCGACCACCTTTTTCCCATGCGTATCATGTCTAGCAAGTGGCTGACGATCGTCTTCCACGTCGTCTTCCACGGCATTCCACGCGCGCTATCATTGATGGGTTCGATGGTTCGGTAAGACGCATCAGTCAAGAACGGACAGGGTCGTGTCCAATGCCGCGACCCAAACGCTGAATGCAATCACCTGCAAGGCCTCAGCTAATCCAGAACTCGAAGTCAAGGACCACATTCCAAGCAATTTCTGCTGGGCTCCTGATCTTGCCGCGGATGAACAGGCGGGTTGTTCGTCCTGTTTGTCCCATTGCCACCAGAGGTTGCAGATTGATGAATACAATACATGGTTTGGAAGCATTACGGAGCTCCCTCCTAACGGCCGAACTGAGTGAGGATGAAACTCAGGCACTCGCGGACCGAATGGGGGTGAAGACGCTGTGCAATGGTGAGGTTTTGGTTGCTGAAGGGGATCTGTGCCAGACGCTGTTCCTGCAAGCTGCGGGAGCCATTCAACTCTATCGGGACTGCGCTGGTGATGAAGAAATTCTCTACCAGATGCACCTCGGTGAATGCGTTGGAACCCGTAGCTTCGTCGACGGTTCGGCCTATGTATTTGGGCTGCGCTCTATCGGCGACAGCACTGTTTTGACCTTGGACTCCGACGCCTTAGATACCCTGGATCAAGAGCATCCCCGCTTGTTGTATAAAATCATGCGTGCATTCGTTCTCATCACTCACGTCACGTTGGCGCGCTTGCGCCTCGAGGATGCCGAGCTGCGTCATTACGTATTAAAGTCCGGCGGGCGCTATTGAGCACCCAATGAGAGCATCTCGATAGTCACGCACTGAACCGGGCCAGCTTATCAGCGTTGATCCACCAAGAGACCAGCTGCGTAGTGAGTCGTTAGAAGCGCCTGAACTCAGCGCCAAGCGATCCGATCACCATTGAGGATGCAGCAGGCGGGACGCGGATCAGGATGGAGGGTGTCGCGCAGGACGAGCCGAGTATTCAGCTGGTGAACGACCAGCGGGAGCATCGGGGCGAGGTCGTCATCCAGGGCGCATGATTGACCAGCACCGTCGCTGGCGGCGCATCGCTCGCGGTTGACTCCTTCACTTCAGGCTCAGGGACACAGGATCCATCATGACGCCAGCAGTCAAGAAGAACATGGTTCTGCTGATCAGTGCAGTGGCCATCGCCATCATCGCGGTCCTGGTCTGGACCACCCTGCAACCCTCGGGTCCGGGCGCCGGCTTCGTCAGCGGCAACGGCCGCATCGAGGCCACCGAGATCGACGTCGCCACCAAGCTCGCCGGACGGGTGGAAGAGATCCTGGTCAACGAGGGCGATTTCGTGGAGGCCGGACAGCCGCTGGCGCAGATGCGGGTCGCGACGCTCGACGCCCAACGCGACGAGGCGTTGGCGCAGTCCCGCCAGGCCGTCACCGCCGTCGCCAGCGCCAAGGCCCAGGTCGCGGTGAGCCAGAGCGACACGGCTGCCGCGCAGGCGCTGGTGGGACAGCGCGAGAGCGAGCTGGACGCCGCGCAGCGGCGCTACGCCCGTTCCGAGACCCTGTCCGAGAAGGGCATGACGACCCGCCAGATCCTCGACGATGACCGCGCCCGCGTGCACGGCGCCGAGGCCACGTTGGCCGGTGCCCAAGCCCAGGTGACCGCGAGCGAGGCGGCGACCACGGCCGCGCGCGCCGCGGTCGTCGGCGCCGACTCGGGTGTGGAGGCCAGCGAGGCGACGGTCGCCCGTGTCGAGGCCGATATCGAGGACAGTCACCTCACGTCCCCACGCGCCGGACGCGTGCAATACCGCATCGCGCAGCCCGGCGAGGTCCTGGCCGCCGGCGGCAAGGTGCTCAACCTGGTTGATCTCAGCGATGTCTACATGACCTTTTTCTTGCCAGAGACAGCAGCCGGTCGGGTCGCGCTGGGCAGCGAGGTGCATCTCGTGCTCGATGCGGCACCGCAATACGTGATTCCGGCGCGGGTGTCCTATGTCGCCAGCACCGCGCAGTTCACGCCCAAGACGGTGGAGACGGCCAGCGAGCGGCAGAAGCTGATGTTCCGCGTCAAGGCGCGGATCGACCCGGAGCTGCTGCTGAAACACCGCGCGCTGGTCAAGACCGGCCTGCCCGGCATGGCCTGGCTCAAGCTCGATGCCGCGGCTGCCTGGCCGGCTAACCTGGTTATCAAGGTGCCGGATTGAGCCCCGGCATGGCCCCGCCGCCCCTGGTCGATTCACGGGGGCGGGACGCGCCGGGGCCAGTCGCCCATCTGGTCCCCGGTCCGGTCGCCAGCCTGGTCGGCGTTGGTCTGCGCTACGGCAAGGTGGTGGCGCTGGACAACATCAGCCTGGACCTCCCGGCCGGGCGTATGGTCGGGCTGCTCGGCCCGGACGGCGTGGGCAAGTCCAGCCTGCTGGCGCTGCTCGCCGGCGCCCGCGCCATTCAGCAGGGCCAGGTGAGCGCCTTAGGCGGGGACATGGCCAGCGCCCGCCATCGTGGCCGCGTCTGTCCGCGCATCTCCTACATGCCGCAGGGTCTGGGCAAAAACCTCTATCCAACCCTGTCGATTGAGGAGAATCTTCAGTTCTTCGGCCGGTTGTTCGGTCACTCGGCCGCCGAGCGTCGCCGTCGCATCGACGCACTGACCGCGAGCACCGGTCTGACGCCCTTCCTGTCGCGCCCGGCCGGCAAGCTCTCCGGCGGCATGAAGCAGAAGCTGGGTCTGTGCTGCGCGCTGATTCACGACCCGGACCTGTTGATTCTGGACGAGCCGACCACCGGCGTCGATCCGCTCGCCCGCTCACAGTTCTGGGATTTAATCACAGGGATCCGATCCTTCGACGCCGCTCAAGACAGGCCCGAGCGGACCGGCATGAGCGTGATCGTCGCCACCGCCTACATGGACGAGGCGCAGGGCTTCGACTGGCTGGTGGCGATGGATGCCGGTCGCGTCTTGGCCACCGGCACGCCGGCCGAGCTGCTGGCGCGCACCGGCAGTGATTCGCTGGACGCGGCCTTCATCGCGCTGCTACCCGAAGACCGGCGGCGCGGTCATCGGGCGGTGACGATTCCGCCGATAGCGTCCGGAGGCGACACGGACATCGCCATCGAGGCGAACGACCTCACCATGCGTTTCGGCGATTTCGTCGCCGTCGACCATGTGAGCTTCTCCATCCGTCGCGGCGAGATCTTCGGCTTCATCGGCTCCAACGGCTGCGGCAAATCCACCACCATGAAGATGCTGACCGGCCTGCTGCCGGCTAGCGAAGGCAACGCGGCCCTGTTCGGACAGGCGGTCGACCCCAGGGACATCGCCACGCGCCGGCGTGTGGGCTACATGTCGCAGGCGTTCTCGCTCTATTCGGAGTTGACGGTGCGGCAGAATCTGGTGCTGCACGCGCGTCTCTTCCAGGTGCCGGAGACCGAGATCCCGGCGCGGGTGGACGAGATGGTCGAGCGCTTCGGTCTGGCCGAGTCGGTCGACGCGCTGCCCGACAGGCTGCCGCTGGGCATCCGTCAGCGTCTCTCGCTGGCCGTGGCGATGGTGCATCGCCCCGAGCTACTGATCCTGGACGAGCCCACCTCGGGCGTGGACCCCATCGCGCGCGACAGCCTCTGGCAACTGATGATCGACCTGGCGCGCCGAGATCAGGTCACCATCTTCATCTCCACCCATTTCATGAACGAGGCCGGGCGCTGCGACCGCATCTCGCTGATGCATGCCGGGCGCGTGCTGGTCACCGACACGCCGGCCGAGCTGGTGCGCCAACGCGGGGCGGCGACGCTGGAAGCGGCGTTCATCGGTTATCTGGAAGACGCCGGCGCGCGTGGCGAGGTGGCAGCCCCGCCGGTGACCGCGGCCCCATCGGTTTCAACGATTCAAGCGACCGCGCCGCGTGCGCGCCGCATCCCCTTCAGCCTCGGGCGCGCCTGGAGCTACGCGCTGCGCGAGACACTGGAGCTGCGACGCGACCCGATGCGCGCCACCATGGCGCTGTTGGGAACGGCGCTGCTGATGTTCGTCTTCGGCTATGGCATCAGCCTGGACGTGGAGGATCTCAGCTACGCCGTGCTCGACCGCGACCGGACCGGCTTGAGCCAGAACTATGCACTGAGCCTGTCCGGCTCGCGCACTTCGTCGAGCGCCCGCCGATCCTCGATGACCGGGATCTCGACCGGCGCATGCGCGCCGGTCAGCTCGCGCTGGCCATCGAGATCCCGACCGGCTTCGCGCGCGACATCGCTCGCGGTCACAGCGTTCAGATCGGTGCCTGGGTCGATGGCGCCATGCCGGTGCGCGCCGAGACGGTGCGGGGCTATGTGCAGGGGATGCATCAGGGATGGCTGCTGGAGCAGGCAAAAGAGCGGCTCGGCCAAGACGGCGCAACCAGCCCGGCCACCATCGAGACCCGCTTTCGCTACAACCCCGACGTGCGCAGCCTGCCGGCGATGGTGCCGGCGGTCATCCCTATGCTGCTGCTGATGATCCCGGCGATGCTGACCGCACTCTCGGTGGTGCGCGAGAAGGAGCTGGGCTCGATCATCAATCTCTATGTCACCCCGGTGACTCGCAGCGAGTTCCTGCTCGGCAAGCAGATGCCGTACATCCTGCTGGCGATGCTCAACTTCGCCCTGCTGACGCTGCTGGCGGTGACCGTCTTCGGGGTGCCGGTGAAGGGCAGCCTGCTGGCGCTGACGGCGGGGGCGCTGCTCTTCGTCACCTTCTCGACCGGCTTCGGGCTCTTCGCCTCGACCTTCACGCGCAGCCAGATCGCGGCCATGTTCGTGACCATCATCGGCACCATCATCCCGGCGATTCAGTTCTCCGGCATGTTGAACCCGGTGTCCTCACTCGAAGGCGTGGGTCATGTCATCGGCCAGTTCTATCCAGCCGCACACTTTCTGACCATCACGCGCGGCGTCTTCAACAAGGCGCTCGGTTTCGCCGGCCTCGAAGCCTCCTTCTGGCCGCTCGCCCTGGCGGTGCCGGTCATCTTGGCCCTGTCGATCCTGCTGCTGAAGAAGCAGGAGCGCTGAGGATGGCGCATCTCGCCAACATCTACCGCCTGGGCATCAAGGAGCTCTGGAGCCTGGCGCGCGACCCCATGATGCTCGTCCTGATCGCCTACACCTTCACAGTCTCCATCTATGTCGCCGCCACGGCGATGCCGGAGACGCTGCACAAGGCGCCGATCGCCATCGTCGACGAGGACGGCTCGCCGCTGTCGATGCGCATCGCGAGCGCCTTCTATCCCCCGCGGTTTGATCCCCCGGCGATGATCGGCCTCTCGGAGATCGATGCCGGCATGGATGCCGGGACCTATACCTTCGTGCTGGACATCCCGCCGGACTTTCAACGCGACGTGCTGGCCGGGCGCTCGCCCGCCATCCAGCACAATGTCGACGCCACACGCATGAGTCAGGCCTTCACCGGCAGCCGCTTTGTCCAGCAGATGGTGCTGGGCGAGGTTGGCGAATTCGTGCAGCGTTACCGTGGCAGCGCACCCCTGCCGGTCGAGTTGGCCCTGCGCACCCGTTTTAATCCCAACCTGGAGCAGTCCTGGTTCGGCGCGCTGATGGAGATCATCAACAACGTCACCCTGCTGTCGATCATCCTGACCGGCGCGGCGCTGATCCGCGAGCGCGAGCACGGCACCATCGAGCACCTGCTGGCGATGCCGGTCACGCCGGCCGAGATCATGCTGGCCAAGATCTGGTCGATGGGCCTGGTGGTGCTGCTGGCTGCCGGCGTGGCCCTGGTACTCGTCGTACAGGGCGTGCTGCGCATCCCGATCGAGGGCTCGCTGGCGCTCTTTCTGGTCGCCGCCACGCTGCATCTCTTCGCCACCACCTCGCTCGGCATCTTCATGGCCACCCTGGCGCGCTCCATGCCGCAGTTCGGGATGCTCGCCGTGCTCATCCTGCTGCCGCTGCAACTGCTCTCGGGCAACTCCACCCCGCGCGAGAGCATGCCCGAGCTGGTGCAGACCCTGATGCTCGGCGCACCGACCACGCACTTCGTCACCGCCGCCCAGGCCATCCTCTATCGCGGCGCCGGCCTCGACGTGGTCTGGCCGCCGTTCCTCGCGCTCGCTGCGATCGGCGCCGTGTTCTTCGGCATCGCGCTGACTCGTTTTCGTCGCACCATCAGTGCGATGGCCTAGCATCGATCCAGCCACGGCAAAGACCAATGACTCGGACACTCGCTTCATGAAGACCTACCTCGACTGCTATCCCTGTTTCCTGCGGCAAGCCCTGAGCGCGGCCCGCCAGGCCGAAGCCTCGGTGGAGCTGCAACATCACATCCTGCTGGAGACCATGGACCAACTTCGCGCCCTCCCGGTGCAATCGACGCCGCCGGTGATGGCGGAAATCATCCACCGAACGGTCCGGCGCGAGACGCAGACGCCCGATCCCTATGCGCGGAGCAAGCGGGACGCCACGGCGCAGGCCATGAGGCTGCTGCCCGCCTTGCGCGAGCGCGTGCGTATCGCCCCGGATCCATTGGAGACCGCCGTGCGCATCGCCATCGCCGGCAACATGATCGACGACGGCATGGCGGAACCCTTCGAACTGAATGCGACCCTGGCGCGGGTCCTCGAACAACCCTTCGCGATCGATGGCTTGGCGCGCCTGCGCGAGGCGCTGAAGGACGCCGACAGCCTCCTCTACCTGGCCGACAACGCCGGTGAAACGGTCTTTGACCGGGTGCTGATCGAGCACCTCGCCCTGCCGGTGACCTATGTGGTCAAGGCTGGCCCGATCATCAACGACGCGACCCGCGAAGACGCCCTGGCCGCGGGTCTGGATGCGGTCAGTCACATCATCGATAACGGTTCGGATGCGCCCGGCACCTTGCTCGAACATTGCTCGGCGGCGTTTCGCGAGCAATTCGCACAAGCACCCCTGATCCTGGCCAAGGGTCAGGCGAACTACGAAACGCTCAGCGAGACCCTGGCGCCGGTGTTCTTTCTGCTCCAGGCGAAGTGCTCGGTCATTGCCGGCGATCTGGGCGTCCCGGTCGGCAGTGTGGTGCTGAAGGCTTGCTCGAATTCGCTGACCGATTCGCCATGAAAACCAATGATGTCGTCAATATCCAGTACGCGCCCGACGATGATCTTGTCGTCCGGGTCAAAGGTCATGCTGGCCTGATAACCGCGATAGTGCATCACGTTGGTTACGCTCATGGAGTCATACCGAGTTGTGTGGGGTATTCGCGCACCTGCTTGACGCGGTATATCAGCGCATCTTTGCGCGGGTGCGGCCGATGAAACTTGGCTTTACGGCCGTCTTTCTCGAAGGTGACGGCCGATTCGCTGCCTTCGATCACCAGGCAGCCGACGGCGATCAGCAGCGCTTCGATGCGCGACCACTCCAGATTCCCGTTGACCGGCTCGAAGAAGATCGCCTCAAACGTCTTGCGGTGCCTGCTATGCATGCGATGTATTCCGCCTGCGGCCATTGGGCCTTTCGCGGGTTGAGATAGCGGAGCTGTTCGACCTGCGCCGCCTCATCCGGGATCTTCTCCCCAGTGATCGGGCTGATCTTGTCGATGATGCCATCCCAGCGCGTCACCGGCTGGCCATTGGCGTCGCGCACCAACTCCACGGCGTCGTAGTCGATCAGGGCGTCGCGGTTCTCGATGTTGTGGAAATCGCGCAGCACCGGCTCGGGTGAGGTTGACCTTGCCGTCAGAGGCTGTGCAGTTGCGGGCAGAAGGACTCCGGCTTGGCCTTTAGGACGCTCCAGCAGCTCGAGAAAGCTGCGCTCCGGCAGCAGACCCACGTCCTCGGCGAACATGGTGAACAGACAGCGCATGAGAAAACCGCGGCGACGGACGGGCGTAGTTCTCGGATTGATTCAGCGCCTTGACGATGGCCGCGTCCCAGCCGCTGCTGCCAGTCTGCTTGCCGGTGTCCTTGCCTTCGAGGATGAAACAGCCGCGCCGGTAGAGGTCGGACGAGCGCGCGGTCTGGCCGCCGTTGGCAGCGGGTTCGGTCAGCTTGCGCTCGAAGACGTAGGCGTTGTCGCCGATCTTGGAGCCGGACGGGTCGGGCTGAGGCAGATCGAGCAGGGTGCAAAGCTCGGTGATGAACATCTGCAGGTTGGCGCGCTCGTTGCGGCCGTGGCTGATCCCGCCGCCCCAGCGCGTGATGAATGCCTCGACGGCGTGCTCGATCATGCCCGCTGCTCCCTGAACACGTAAAGCCCGCGCTGATAGGCCGGACGTCCCTGGAAAATCCCCCGTCGTCTCAGGTGTCACCTTCGTTTCAGCAGTCTTCAGCGTCATCGGTTTAGCGATCGCCGCCGACCGATGCTGACTCAAATCGAAAATCGCTTTGTTCGCCAGCGAACAGAACTTGCGCAAACATCAGTCTAATCTGGTTTCTGTTAATCGGACGAATCCGATGCTTTTCAGCCCTGGACGCGATTGAGATAGATCCGCATGACAGTCATGGACGTCAAGCAGACTTGACTTTCCCTCCATCCATTACAGAACGACCGAGGATACGCACATGAGCAATCGACGACCCATGATGAAAACCCTGCTGCTCGTTGCGGCTGCCGCATTTTCACTCGTTTCTTTCGGCGGCCAGGCGTTGGCCGCAACGGCGGAAGACCTGAATAAAGACGCGGCCACTGCATTAGCGCTCTTGTATCAAACCAATCCGGATGCCGCCGCGATCGGCAAGACGGCAACGGCAGTTCTGGTGTTTCCGAATGTCGTTAAGGCTGGACTGGTCTTCGGCGGAAGTTATGGCGAGGGTGTTCTGATGAAGGGCTCCGAGGTCGCCGGCTACTACAATTCAGTGTCTGCGTCCTGGGGCTGGCAGGCTGGCGTTCAGTCATACAGCTACGTTGTCTTTCTTATGAATGACAAGGTATTGAGTTATCTCGATACCTCGGAAGGATGGGAAATCGGGGTCGGGCCGACCGTGGTGGCCGTCGATGCAGGTGTGGCGAAGAATCTGTCATCGACAACATTAAAGGATGACGCCTATGCCTTCATTTTTGATCAGCAGGGGTTGATGGCCAGCCTCAGCATCGAAGGAACGAAAATTACACCCATCAAACGTTGAATGGATGGCGCGCGGGTCTTGCCCGCGCGCCGATGCCCGCTTGACCACGGCATCACCACTCTGGCTATGAATGCGCGCGCACTTGATCTACGGGCCAAGATGACCGATTCGGCCAGCCACGATTGGCCGCTGTGCGGCGTTTCGTGGATTTGGGTTACGACCTAATCGCGGCATCGCCCGGGTGAGCGATGCGGTAAAACCCGCATGTTATGCTCGTGACAACCCGTCGCCCGCGAGGTGCGCGATGCGTTTTTTCAACACCGCCGGTCTCTGCTCGATCTCGATTCGCGGGAATGCAGTTTCCGGCGTCCGCTCGCCACTTCCTGAGATGGGCCACCGCATGGCCAGGTGGTGTTCCCCCCGCGTCAACCAAGACATGTCCATTCAGGAGTCAGCGTATGACCACGGCGACCCAGCCCCTCGACCCCGAACAACTGCGCAAGCTCGATGCCTGGTGGCGTGCGGCGAATTATCTCTCGGTCGGACAGATCTATCTCTACGACAATCCGCTGCTGAAAGAGCCGCTGGCACTATCACACATCAAGCCGCGCCTGCTCGGCCACTGGGGCACGACACCGGGCCTGAGCTTCATCTACGCGCATCTCAACCGTGTCATCAAGGAACAGGACCTCAGCATGGTCTATGTCGCCGGGCCGGGGCATGGTGGACCGGCGATGGTAGCGAACGCCTATCTGGAGGGTACCTACAGCGAGGTCTATCCGAACATCTCGCGGGACGAGGACGGGATGCGGCGGCTGTTCAAGCAGTTCTCCTTTCCCGGCGGGATCCCCAGCCACGTCGCGCCCGAGACGCCGGGTTCGATCAACGAGGGCGGCGAGTTGGGTTATGCGCTCTCCCATGCCTATGGTGCGGCCTTCGACAACCCCGACCTGATCGTGGCCTGCGTGGTCGGCGACGGCGAGGCGGAGACCGGCCCGCTCGCCACGAGTTGGCACTCCAATAAGTTTCTGAACCCGATCCACGATGGGGCCGTGCTGCCCATCCTGCACCTGAACGGCTACAAAATCGCCGGCCCCACGGTGCTGGCGCGCATCCCGCGCGATGAGCTGGAAGCGCTGTTCCATGGCTATGGTTACGCTCCCTACGTCGTCGATGGTGACGATCCCATGACGATGCACCAGCTCATGGCCGCCACGCTCGATATCGTGGTCGCCGAGATCCAGCGCATCCAGAACGACGCCCGCGCCTTCGGTTTCGACACCCGTCCGCGCTGGCCCATGATCATCCTGCGCTCGCCCAAGGGCTGGACCGGCCCGAAGACCGTGGACGGGAAGGCGACCGAAGGCACCTCCCGGTCCCATCAGGTACCGATGGCCAACATGACGCGCCCAGGGCATCTGGAGATTCTGGAAGGCTGGCTGAAAAGCTATCGCCCGGAGGAGTTGTTCGATGTCACCGGCAAGCTTAACGCCGAACTTGCGGCCCTAGCCCCGCACGGTGAACGGCGCATGAGCGCCAGTCCGCACGCCAATGGCGGCCTGCTGCTGCGCGATCTGCGGATGCCGGATTTCCGCGACCAGGCGGTGGACGTGCCGCGACCGGGTGGCGTGGACGCCGAGGCGACCCGCGTCCAAGGCCGTTTCATCCGTGACGTGGTGCGGCTCAATCCCGACAACTTCCGCGTCTTCAGCCCGGATGAGACGTCCTCGAACCGCTGGGATGCGGTGTTCGAGGTGACGGACCGCTGTTCGGTCGCGCAGATCACCGCTGACGACGAGCATGTCGGACCGAATGGTCGGGTGATGGAGATGTTGAGCGAGCATCAGTGCGAAGGCTGGCTTGAAGGCTATCTGCTCACCGGCCGTCACGGCTTCTTTTCCTGCTATGAAGCCTTCATCCACATCGTCGGCTCCATGTTCAATCAGCACGCCAAGTGGCTCAAGGTGTGCAACCACATCCCCTGGCGGCGGCCGATTGCCTCGCTCAACTATCTGCTGTCCTCCCATGTCTGGCGTCAGGATCACAACGGTTTCAGCCATCAGGATCCCGGCTTCATCGACCACGTCATCAACAAGAAGGCGGAGGTTATCCGGGTCTATCTGCCGCCGGATGCCAACACCCTGCTCTCGGTGACCGATCACTGTCTGCGGAGCCGCAATTATGTGAATGTCATCGTGGCCGGGAAGCAGCCCTCGCCCCAATGGCTCGACATGGATGCCGCCATCAAGCACTGTACCGCCGGCATCGGCATCTGGCCCTGGGCCAGCAACGACCAGGGCGGCGAGCCGGAGGTCGTGATGGCCTGCGCCGGTGACGTGCCGACACTCGAAACCCTGGCCGCCGTCAGCCTGCTGCGCACGCATGTTCCCGACCTCAAGATCCGGGTCATCAACGTGGTCGACCTCATGAAGCTTCAGCCGCCGAGCGAACACCCGCACGGCTTGAGCGACCGGGACTTCGACCTGCTCTTCACCACCGACAAACCCATCATCTTCGCCTATCACGGCTATCCCTGGCTGATTCATCGGCTCACCTATCGCCGCACCAACCACCACAACCTGCATGTGCGCGGGTACAAGGAAGAAGGCACGACGTCGACGCCCTTCGATACCGTGGTGAAAAACGAGCTGGATCGCTTTGATCTGGTCGCCGATGTCATTGATCGGGTGCCGCGACTCGGGATCAAGGCCGCCTACGCCAAGCAAGCGATTCGCGACAAGCTGATTGAGCACACGCACTATATCGCCGAGTACGGGGAGGATCTGCCGGAGATTCGGGACTGGAGATGGCAATAGAGCGACGAGCGGGACTCAGCCTCTGTTGTGTTGCGTTGGTTTCCGGTTGCAGCACACATTTCGCAACGGGGACGGACATTGCCGCTCATCAGTCCAACCCGATGTTCAGTGCATACTCCTCCGAAGACGCGGATGTCCCGTTCGTGATGCAGCCGAAAACGGCCATGGCACATGGTTCGAGGCAAGCCAACTTTGCGTCGGAGAGCGCATCGCCTAGGACACGGGGTCTGGCAGATTGGGTTCTGGGTTCACGAGACCATCTCGACATGCCGTTCGCGATCGTCGATAAAGTCAACGCGAAGGTTTATGTGTTCGACGTTAACGGAAAGCTGCAAGGAGCAGCACCCGCGCTGCTGGGCCTGGCGCTGGGAGATGAGGTCGCCCCCGGCCTTATCGACATTCCGATATCACAAATTCCCCCTGAGGAGCGCACAACGCCTGCGGGTCGTTTTATCGCGACAATGGGACGCAATTCCCGTGGCAAGGACATACTCTGGGTGGACTACAACAATGCCATCTCCATGCATCCGGTGATGACCAGCAGACCCGAACAGCGCCGGGCGCAACGCCTGGCCACTCCGTCGCCACTCGATAACCGCATTTCCTATGGTTGCATCAATGTTCCGGTAGACTTCTTCAAGGATGTTGTTTCTGAGGTGTTTTCCGGGACATCCGGCGTTGTGTATGTCATGCCAGAAGAGAGGCGTTTTGGATCATCATCGTAAAGACAATCCCACTGGCCCAGCGTGATCATTTGGCGGCCTGTCGCAGAGCTCGTTGATCGAGCGCGGGGTAGAATTCAGACGTTCGAAAGGCGCTTCCCATCCCTTCTTCTTCGCGATCCAGCTCGGCAAGGGCATGACCATCGGCAGGTGACCGTTCGGGCGAAACCAAGAGTCAATGCTCCAGGGATGCCCAGTCTCCGTATCGATCATCACGGCCGTCCAGTGAACCGTAGTGAGATTTAAGCGACTGCGCACTTTCGGCGGTGAGACCGTCCAGCCGGCTAGTTCCCCGATATCCCGGAGGATATGCAGAAAATTGGTGGTGTTGCTGGCGTTATCGACGCAATCCATCCGCCCCTCAAGTCCCGCCTCAAAATCGTTGATGGCACGGTCATTGGCCAACAACGGCTGATATTTTTGCGCCAGCAATTCCATTTGCCAGATGGCGATACGCACATGCTGTAACCGATCGTGAAGACTCGTTCCCGGACAAAGTGCGAGATGCCGTTTTAGTAGAGCCATGTCGTCGGGAGTGAAGGTCATGGTCTGTCTGCGCGCACAGGACCAATTAAAGCAAATCCGCAGGACCACGGACCCGTCCGGGTCGATCACGTACTCTGGTGGGAGTGGCCTCGTCACCGACGATTCCTGCGGTTGATCAAAGATCATCGGTGACGAGGCGGCACCAACGAAACCAGCATGGCTGACGAGCATCGTGAAGAAACTGATCACGGCGAGCCGGGAAAACATCATCGTCGGGATCATCGCGGAAAAGGGATTGCGCCAACATGAAGCTGAAGGGCTTCAGGAATCACCTGAGACACCAATCTCAATCTTCACTATCAACTTGAATCGATCAATTTCAAAGTTGACAGCAAATAGGATTGGAACCGGCAGATCTTCAATTGCGATCTGGTATTGGCTCATACATCGGTGCGGCGGCAGCCGGCGCCGGTTCATGCTTTGAGGCAGTACTGCACGCTGCGAGCAGCAGCACCAAAGTCATGGTCATCAGAAAAGCACTCGTCAAGATGTTGTTCATTGATCGTAACCTGATTGAGCAGTGTTGTAAGAAATGGACACTATTTGACCATACGACGACATGTCGATTCTTGACAGCCAGGTTGTTTCCACATGGTTAGTTTTACAGTCACAGTGCGAGCTGTCTGTGCGGTAACGTACGTTGAAAGCGCGCACCCAGGATTCAAGTCATCGAGGATGAAGGCACCACCCTCACCGCTGCCCATCCGGTGGCTAAAAACAGGCTAGATCGCTTTGATCTGCTCGCAGACGTTATCCTCTTGATCATCATTCCGCCCAACATCCGTCGAGGTTCCACTGTGTGGACCGAAGCTGACCAAAAACGACATCGCTCTGTTCGCTAGCATACAGAACTTGTACAAACTGCCGCCTAGCCTGGCAATCGGATCTGGTTTGGACTGATCGGCAAGACGGTCATGGACATCAATCAAGCTTGACGATCCATCGACCCATCACCGAATGACTGAGGATATGTACATGAGCAATCTTCAAAACACGATAAAACACCTGCTTCTCGTTGCGGCTGCTTCATCTTCACTGGCTGCTTTCGGCGGCCAAATGCTCGCTGCAACGGCGGAAGACCTGAATAAGGACGCGTTCGAGGCCTTGCAGATCTTGTATCAAACCAATCCGGGTGCCGCCACAATTGGACAAACGGCAAAGGGGATTCTGGTGTTCCCGAATGTCGTCAAGGCCGGTCTCGTCTTTGGCGGAAGTTATGGCGAAGGTGTTCTGATGAAGGGCGCCGATGTCGCCGGCTACTACAATTCCGTGTCCGCGTCTTGGGGCTGGCAGGCCGGCGCCCAAGAATACAGCTACATCGTCTTTCTCATGAATAACAAAGTATTAAATTATCTCGACACGTCCGCGGGGTGGGAAATCGGAGTCGGGCCGACCGTGGTCGCGATGGATGCCGGCGCGGCTAAGAATCTGTCATCGACAACATTACAGGAGGATGCCTACGCCTTCATTTTTGATCAGCAGGGGCTGATGGCCAGCCTCAGCATCGAAGGGACCAAAATCTCTCCCATCAAACGTTGAATGGATATAGCGTGCGGGTCTTGCCCGCGCGTCGATGAGGGCCAGTGCATCAGGCCATGCGGCAACGCCTTAACCAGACCAACAGCGTCGCCAATGAGGGTATGGTTGCGCACAACGCACTTGATCTGCAGTCACAAGATCTTGTCGATCCAATGACGATGGGCTGCTAGAGAGCCGCTCGTTGTACAGGTCTCAGTGTGTCGCGCGAGTGAGGTGGTCTAATCTGCTGGAGTACGCGGTCGCCTCGTGGAAAGTCGCGCCAAGTTCGACACCTGTTCGCGTGGGTCACGCGTACCCAAGCCCCCCTTGGCGCTCGGTCCCATCTCAGTCGCTCAGCGGTTCGAGTTCGGTGATGCCGCCACTGTTCTTCACGTCGACCTTGGCATAGAGGTCGTAGAGCGCGGCTTGCAGTGCCTCTTCGATCACCGGATGGTAAAAGGGCATGCGCAAGAGCTGGCCCACGGTCAGACCTTGTTCGATGACCCAACAGAGGAGATGGGCGAGGTTCTCCCCGCGTGGGCCGATCAGCTCGCTGCCGAGGATCCGACCCGTTGTCTTGTCCGCGTAGACACGAATGATCCCTTTATTCTGGCCCATGATGAGCGCGCGCCCCACCGGGGCGAACTGGATCTGGCCGACCGCGCTCGTCGCGGGATCGAGGTCCGTCCAGCGGGCCCCTACGGCACAGATGTTGGGGTCACAGAAATTGATGAAGAGTGGCGTCTTGCGCCGAAAGCGCGACGGATCAACGCCATCGGCGTAGTGCGCGGCATTGAAGCCGGCGATTTTCCCCTCGGCTCCAGCCTCGTGCAGGATCGGCCGATCGCCGGTGACATCGCCCGCGATGAAGACCGGCAGGGAGCCGACCTGCATGCTGTGCGGATCGAATGCGGGGATGCCGCGCGGCCCCAAGGGCACACCGAGAGCCTGCAGACCGAGGCCCTCGACATTTGGCACGCGCCCAATGCTACAGAGAACCTTCTCAACCAGCAGACTCTTCGCGCCGGCAGTGACGCGCAACTGCTCGCCCTCCTCACTGATCTCGGCGGCGGCTCCGAGATGGAGCGGAAACTCCTTGCCCAACAGCGCGATCGCGACCGCATTGACCTCGGGATCGCGAATGCCCGCGATCTGCTCGACTTGATCAAAGCCCGTCATCTCGACCCCCATCCGTGCAAGACTTTGTCCCACCTCAAGGCCGATGGTCCCCAGTCCGATCACCGCCATGGTCGACGGGAGATCCGTGAGCTCGAAGAGCTCATCGGTGGTGATGAGACGCTCGCCGAAGACCCGCCAGGGCGCGGGCACCAGCGGTCGCGACCCGGTCGCAATGACCACCGCCTTGGCGCGAATGCGCTGACCGGCAACCTCGATCAAGGTCGGTTCGATAAAGCGCGCATAGTCCTGGATGAAGAGGTCGGGCGGCATATCGTCGGTGCTGCTCCCTAGCACCCGGTCCACGAACGTATCACGTAGATCCTGAACATGCTCCAGCGCCTCGGGCACATTCAGCGTCATGCCTTCGTGTCCGTCGATCCCGAATTTCCCCAAATGCGTGCGCCGATGATAGTCCTCGGCGATCTGGATCATCGCCTTCGATGGCATGCAACCCACGCGCGCACAGGTCGTTCCGGGTTCACCCCCATTGATCAGGACAAAGCTCTTCCCCGCCCGGCGCACCTGCCCCATGGCATTCAATCCCGCGGTCCCCGAACCAATGATGGCCACGTCGACGGCGCGCTCTGGCATAGGATGTCTCCGATTGAAGTGAGTGGATAAGCGAATCTCGTGACCCGCCAGACCAAGCTGACACGACAGGCAACTTTTGCCCGACACCGCGGTTGCCCTAACAGGAGACGCGAAGCACATGGCCGTTGGTTGTCTGCGCGCACGACGCCAGTGGCCAGGGCGGACAACAGATATCAGGCCGCTTGCACGATGAGGCCATGCTCCGATCGCATGATCATGACCGTTGTGTATCCTGCCCTGCTGGGCTCACAATGTCGACCCAGACGCCGCTTTCATCCGATCTTGGTCCTTGATCGACCGGCGTTCCGACAAGAGCGTCATGAGGCCACCACCGAGCCCTTGATGCGCGTGCGACGCGTGCATGCAGGCAAGATCCCAGGCGCTCCCCATCGATCGACTGATTGGCCCGACGAACCACCCGGACCGATCCCAACGAGGTGCTCACCCATGACCTATTGCGTCGGACTCTGCCTCGATCAGGGGCTCGTGATGGCCTCCGACTCACGCACCAATGCGGGCGTTGACTACATCTCGTCCTACAGCAAACTCCATCTCTTCCAACCCGCCCCGGATCGGATGTTCATCCTGCTCGCGGCCGGGAACCTCGCGACCACCCAAGAGGTGCTCAATCGGATCCGACGCGACCTCGATCAGGCCGCGCATCCCGATCCCACGCTCATTGCGCCCGCGACCACCTTGGCCAACGTTGCCTATCTGTTCGAGGCCGCCAACTATATCGGCCAGATCAATTTGGCGGTGCAGAACGAGCATGGCCCTGCCTTGCGCGCGGTTGGGGCGAGCGTTGAGGCGAGTTTCATCCTGGGTGGACAGATCGCCGGCCAGCCCCATGGACTCTTTCTCATCTATCCGCAGGGGAATCACATCGCGGCCACCCCGGAAACACCCTATCTCCAGATCGGTGAGAGCAAATATGGCAAACCCATCCTCGACCACATCGTGACACCGTCACTCTCACTCAATGATGGGGCCCGCGCCTGCCTGGTCTCGTTGGTTGGCACCACGCGGTCGAACCTCAGCGTTGGCCCACCCTTCGAGGTGGCGATCTGCCCCACCGATGCCCTCGCCCCCTTGCAGCGGCTGCGGCTGGAGGAGCACTCACCCGAACTGGACACCATGGCGCGATATTGGAACGAGAGCCTGCGCCAGGCCTTCTTCCAACTCCCGCACTTTCCCTGGGAGCAATCGGATCGCACGGCTGGAGAACCCGGCGAGGAGCTCCAGCAAATGCAGGGGTGATCCCAGATAAATCATCGACAGGGACGTCACCGAACACTACCGGGGACTCTGCTGTGTCCGCGCATGAGGATGGCACAAGCCTGAGTCAGGCCGTGTGCGGCGCACTGACTGGAGTCGAGCACATCGAACGAGAGCACTCTCAACGCGCAGGGCATCACCCTGATCATATCCTTTCAGGGTAAACGCATCACGACCTCAGCAGCCGGGGGCTTGTTGTTCATAGTATGCGCAGATCCGCTCCCAAGCCTCCGCCGCGGTCTCCACGTAGACGAACAGCTCCAGATCGCTGCGACTGATGACTCCTTCCTCGACCATGGCCTCGAAATCGACGACCCGCTCCCAGAAGGTGCGCCCGAACAGCATGACCGGCATCGGGCGGATCTTTTTCGTCTGAATCAGACACAGGGTTTCGAAGAGCTCATCAAAGGTCCCAAAACCGCCGGGGAAGACGACCAGTGCTTTCGCACGCATCAGAAAATGCATCTTGCGCAAGGCGAAATAGTGGAACTGGAACGAGAGTTCTGGGGTGATAAAGGCATTCGGGGCCTGCTCGTGCGGCAGGGTGATACTCAGGCCGATCGAGAGGGCATCCACATCAGCGGCCCCACGGTTCGCCGCCTCCATGATCCCAGGCCCCCCGCCGGTGACGATCACAAAGCAACGCGAGTGTTCGTTTTGTTCCTGTGCTGACACCAGTCGGGCGAAACGTCGCGCCTCTTCATAGTAGCGCGCGCGCTCGTGAGCGCGTTGACAGCGCAAGACGGCCGCCTCGCACGCGGGGTCGCCCGGATGACTGGCTCGGGCCGCCTGCGCCGCGGCCAATTGCGTCGCGGCGCTGTCGGGATCTGGAATCCGCGCGCTGCCAAACACCACGATCGTTGACTCGATCCGTTGATCCTGCAACTCCAATTCCGGCTTCAAGAGTTCGAGTTGCAGCCGGACCGGACGCGCCTCGTCGCGCAGGAGGAAGTCGACATCCGTATAGGCGAGTCGATAGGCGGCGGATTGCGTCTGTGGGGTCAAGCGGATGTCGGCCGCACGCTCGGCGTCCTCGCGTGCCGACGGGAGCGCAGCGTGATTCTGTTCGGGTGATTGTTTCATGAATGTGATCTGGGAGCCCTGCCCGTTGCGTCAGGATGGGTCGATGCAGGCCTTACTGGCCCGACGGTCCGCTCCCACTCCTCCGTCAGTTCGATGATGTGGACAGGAAACGCGCAACACGGCATGGCGACAGCGGACCCATGAATCCGATCGGCACGGGTCGCGCGTGGTGGATGGTCTGGGCGAAACCAGTCGGGACGGCGAGCGCTCAGGGAACAGCTCCGGCAGTTCCAGCCCCGCGCCGAAGAGGCCAAGCGACCATCACATGAAGCCGTCCTTGTTTTGCGCCTTGCCCTTGGCGTCACTCTTGGAGATCAATCCCTGTTTGACCAGATCCTTCAGGTTTTGGTCGAGAGTCTGCATCCCGCTGGCCTGGCCCGTCTGGATCGCCGAGTACATCTGCGCCACCTTCGCCTCGCGGATCAGGTTCCGAATCGCGGGGGTTCCAATCATGATCTCATGCGCGGCGACGCGCCCGCCCCCGATGCGTTTCAGCAGGGTCTGCGCGATGACCGCGCGCAACGACTCCGAGAGCATGGAGCGCACCATCTCCTTTTCGGCTGCTGGAAAGACGTCGATGATGCGGTCGATGGTCTTCGCCGCGGAGGTGGTGTGCAACGTCCCAAAGACGAGGTGACCGGTCTCGGATGCGGTCAGGGCCAGCCGGATGGTTTCGAGATCGCGCATCTCGCCGACCAGGATGATATCCGGGTCCTGACGCAAGGCCGACCGCAGGGCCTCACTGAAGCCCAGCGTGTCACGATGCACCTCACGCTGATTGATCAGACATTTCTTACTGGTGTGTACAAACTCGATCGGGTCCTCGATCGTGAGGATATGGGCGTATTCGGTCTCATTGAGGAAATCGATCATCGCGGCCAGGGTCGTGGACTTACCCGACCCCGTCGGGCCGGTCACCAGGATGAGGCCGCGCGGCACACTCACGATCTCCTTGAAGCTCTCCGGCGCGCTCAATTCCTCCAGCGACAAGACCTTCGAGGGGATGGTCCGGAACACCGCGCCCGCCCCACGCTTCTGGTTGAAAGCGTTGACACGAAAGCGCGCCAGGCCCGGAATCTCGAACGAGAAATCGGTCTCGAGGAACTCCTCGTAGTCCTTGCGCTGCTTGTCATTCATGATGTCGTAGACCAGCGAGTGCACGGATCGATGTTCGAGCGGTGGAACATTGATTCGACGCATGTCGCCGTCGACGCGAATCATGGGTGGCAAACCAGCGGATAGATGCAGGTCGGACGCGTTATTCTTGACACTGAAGGCGAGTAATTCGGCGATATCCAAGGGTCCATCTCCGGCGCGGTCGCGCTTGACGAGATCGCTGCCGCTGTCGCTCAGCGGTCTCTGAGATGCACGCCCGGCCTGCTCGACGGTGCACCGTCGCGGCCTGCGCGCACGCGATCGTCTCCTAGGATAGCCCGAAGCTGGCGATTGGTCTCGATTCGATCGGCATCACCCCCGTCTCATGGCATGGTGACGCCCCTGAACATGACCGGCGATCACCGGGCCGACGCAGCCCGGATCACTCTAACTGCACTCATCCCCGCGAGCGTTGTCGGCAGGCCTGGCCGCGCGGCGAGGCACTGACCAACGCGATGGCCTGCTCCTCGCAGGCTTCGACCGTCGCCTTTTCAAGTGGCCCAAGCAAACGTCGTGGAATGGCATCACGCCCGTAGAGTGCGCCGACGATCATTCCCAGAATGGCACCCGTGGTGTCGGCATCACCACCTCGATTGACGACATCAATGAGCGCACTGTCGAAATCATTGGTCGCGAAGAGTGCTTGCAACACGGCACGCAAGGTGTCGACCAGATAGCCGCTTGGATTCTCCATGCGGCCGCGATCGAAACGATACAGGGGTTGATCCTGCGCGAGCGCATCGGCGAGACGTCTGAGCTCGCGTTTCGGTGCGCCCATGAGGGCCGCTTGCACCAGGCGGATCACGGTCAGGGTCCCGGCATCGGCCAGCGGATTGTGATGCGTGACGTGGGACTGGATGCGATTGGCGGCGGCAACACGCTCCACTTCGGCACCGAGCGTAAAGAGTGCGATCGGCAGGCAGCGCATGCAGGCGCCATTGCCCGCGTCATGCTCACTCTCGGGCATCTCGCAACGACCGGTCAGGCGATACTGACTGATCCCGCGGCGGACGGTGTGACCGATGTCGATTGGCTTTCCCCGCATCCACCCGCTGAACGCCTCGGCGATGGCACAGGCCTCCACCGCGCCGACGGCAAGGATGCTGCGACCGAGCGCGAGACTCATCTCGGTATCGTCGGTCACCTTCCCCTTGCGCAGATTGAGCCAACCGCCGCCAATCAGGTTGCGATGCTGGCCGTAGCGCTCACGGATCTCGTTCGGTGTCATGAACTCAACGGTGGCACCGAGCGCATCGCCGACGGCCAGACCAAGATAGGCCCCAACCGCGCGATCACACAGATCCTTCGAGGTCGCGGGGATGTTGATAAACTCAGGACTCAGGTCCAAAACAAGCATAATAGTCGGTGCAAACCTCGCACGACGGCGCTCTGCAGGTGTAGATACCTTCCGCCTCGCAAAGCTGTTTATAGAGAAATCGCTTCCATTTCATATCATGCACGTTGCGCACGGCAAGCGATGGGAAATTGCGCCGCATGAGCGCGGTCAGTTCGCCACGGTCCCAGAGGCCGAGGTCCTGCCACAAATGATTGTTCGCCAGGCAACCGGTTGCAACCACATGCGCCATCCAAACTTCGGACGGGGAATCACCCGCCTTGTGCATGAGCAGCAATCGCAACAGGTCATTCCACTCGTCGACGCGCTCATCCGCGATCCGCGTACCACCCACCCAGTCGAACAGACCATGCGCCGTCGTCCCTGGAAAGTGGTGCTCCAGGAGACAACGAAACGCCGCGGGGTCCAATCCGAGCCAAGGCGGCAATGCGCCGCCGCCAACGGCGGCGGTCGCGATCATACTCGCAAAGGCTTGGTCATTGCCGACCCCGGCAGCCCGCGCCATAAGACGGGCAGAGATCCGGGCGGCATCCTGCTCAGGATCGAGGGCCAAGGCCGACATGGTGTCAATACTCCACGAGAATGTCTTCGTCCCGCACGATCATCTGACAGGCGAGACGCCACTCACTGGGCATGTCATCAACACTGATCTGCTCGATGTCCTCCTTGCTGAGTTTTCCAAGATCCGTCAGGACCGTGCGCTCCTTATCGGTGAGATGTCCGCTCATGCGACCCTTGCGGGCCACGCTGGTCACCCGCACCAAGCAGTTTCCGCATTCCCCATCCTGGCAGTCATGATGCAAGGGAATCTTGTATTCCTTGGCGAGTTTGAGAATGGTCTCGGTATGACTCCCAGCGACGGCATAGATCGTCTTGTCCTTGTAGTCGGGGTTTGAAAAGGTCACGAGTGGCATCTGAACGCTCTCTTCGAATGGGTTGCGGCACGGACACCGCTGTTCTCCCAAGCCCGCTCGGGCCAGGGTCTGATCAGGACATCGGATTCGTACCCGCATGTCCGCGGTCACACGGCCGTATCAGGCCGGTTTCACTTTGCAGTCACCGAGGATCTGCGCCTGACAGGCGAGGCGATCGTGACGGCTCGCCATGTTTTCGCGCAGCACCTTTTCTTCCAGGACGGACGGCTCGGTGAGATTGTTCCAACCCTCCTCCACATGCATCATGCAGGTGCCACAGTCGCCCTCGCGACAGCCGTAGATGATGCCGGCGCCGATGCGTTCGGAGACCTCGATCACGCGTGTTCCAGCCGGAACGTTCACGGTTTGATCGATATCGGTGAAGGTGATCTTGGCTTTCGCCATAGTGTCTGACTCCTTAGGTCGTCATGGTTGTGAATTGGTGAAATCAACAGCGCGATGGGACGCGCACCCGTCGCTGAGTCATGAGCCGCCCGCAACGGATCATTGCAAGTCGGCAAAGTCGATGACGGAGCCGGCCCCGGCGCCATTCAGCGCGTTGGCAAGTGCCCGACCGAAGGCCCGACACTCGACAAGTTCAGCCTCGTTCGGAATGAGCTTCTGGCGCAGACCCGGGACGGGCACGCGTAACTTCAATCCCCGCAATCGCTCCTCGATCAGCCGCACCGCTTCCCCAGACCAGCCGTAGGATCCAAATGCCGCCGCGAGTTTGCCGTTGAGGTCGATCAGCGAAAGTGACGCGAGCAGATCCCAGATCGCCTTGGCGGCATCGCCATTGATGGTGGGCGACCCGATCACCAGCACATCGGCGCATTCGATGAGGTCAACGGCATCCCGCGGATCCCCGCAGCCCAACTCATGGAGCACGACCGAGATGCCGGATCCCTCCTCGAGACCATCGCGAATCGCCGCGGCCATGCGCGCGGTCCCACCATGCGCACTCGCGTAGAGGATCACGAGCCCCGGCTGATCGGGGTCGAGGGGTGGGATTGGCCGCGTCGTCGCCAATTCTCGGTAACGCTGAACGTAAACCTGTGGACGTTCGCGCAGGATGGGGCCGTGGGTGGGCGCGATGAGCGCGATCGGCAGGGGCTCGATCAACTCGAGCGCCGCCCGGACATGACGCTTGAACGGGCGCATGATGTGGGCGAAATAGTCATCGAAGGCGCAGTGGAACTCCCCACAGACGTCGTCGAAGAGTCGTTCGTCACAGTGGTGGGATCCGAAGATGTCTCCCGAGAAGAGCACTCCCGCCTCGGCCAGCCAAGTGCACTGGGTATCCGGCCAGTGCAAGAAGGGCGTATGCAGACATTGCAGTGTCTGGCCTCCAAGGTCGATCGTATCACCTGTGTCGAGGGTTCTGATGGCGGGCACGCGATCGCCGGAGACCTTCAACAGAGCGTTCAGCAGCGCTGGGGCACGCTTGGAGATGCAAAGCTCGGCCTGTGGCGCGCGTCGCATGAGTTCGGGCAAGGCGCCGGTATGGTCGGGTTCGAGATGGTTGAGTACGATGACCCGGATCTCCTCGTAGCGCGCGACCGTTTCCAAACGCCTGAAGAAATCGTCGGCGAACTCAGCCTTCACGGTGTCGATCACAGCAACGCCCGACTCGCCACGGACCACGAAGCTGTTGTAGGTCGTCCCGCTGCCCGTATTCAGGATCAGATCGAAACAGCGCAGCCCGGGATCAAGCGCGCCGACCCAGTGCACCCCCGGAGCGACCGCCACCGCGCCGCAAGGCTCTTCCGCGACACGCCGTGGTGGCGGTTCATCGACCCCCAGGGCAGACCGCGACGGCGCGGCATGCGCGCCCGCGACCGAGGCGGCGGGACGACTCGTGGGGACCCGGTGCATGATCAACGCGCCTGGATCGCGGTGCGGATCACGTCCCAACGGTCCGGCGGAACACCGGTGAGCGATCCAGGTGGATTCAGCGGGACACCCAAGCCATCGAGGATGACACCCTCGACCGGACAGATGCTCGCGCATTGGGGGTCGGCAAAGTCGCCCGCACACTCACTGCAGTGTTCCGCGTCGATCAGAAAATGCGGCCGTGCGTCCTGAATCGCACCGCTCGGACAGAGCGGCAAACAGGCCCAGCAGTTCACGCAACCTTCGATGATCTGTAATGCCATGGCTGGTTTTCCTCTCAGATCAAGCCGTCATGAGGACCGGCGTGGTCACCGGGGAGAGCCCGTGTCCCGCCGCGACCATCTCGCGATAGACTGCGGTGATGGCCGCTTCGATCGGGGCCATCGCATACTCACCGTTCGGCCTGATCCCGGCTGCCTCCAGGTGTCCCCAGGGCTCATACCCGATGCGTGAACAGAGCACGACCTCGCAACCCGCAAGCATCTCGATGGTCTGCTGCAGAGCGCGCGTGGTGTCGTCGCGGGAGGTGCTGCCCCCCTGCTCGTGAACGACCCTGCGCTCACCGATGAAACGGATTCCGGATGCACTGGCCTCGTAGAGCGCAAACGTCCGGGCCTGGGCGAAATGCTGGTCGACATGCTGCCCGTCCGTGGTCGCGACCGCCATGAGGACAGGGCGGGTGGCGGGCTGAGTGGGTCGGCGACGCGTTAGGGATGCCAGCGAGACATAGGCTTCACTGGTCCGCGGGCGTGGCGACGGAACCTGGGTTGCGCATGGGGTCTGGTTCTTGGTGGCGCGTTGCGCCTCGATCGAGGCGTGCACCTCAGCACGCCGCACCATGGCAGCGGCATAGTCGATCTCTTGACCGGCGATCTTCTCGAGGGTGAATTCCGCGCCACGGTCCTCGCCAAGCATGCCTACCGCGTCGGCACGACACTGCCGGCAGTGACGCATCATCCTCATGTCCCCGGCGCAGGCTTCCTGCAACGCGCCGAGTTCACCCGCCGTGGGCCCGCGCTGCCCCATGAGACCATAGAAGGTCCCGTGTTCCGGTTCGGCGATCAAGGGCATGACGTTATGAAGGAAGGCCCCCTTTGCCTTGACGACCCGACTGACCTCCTTGAGGTGCTCATCGTTGACTCCCGGAATCAACACCGAATTCACCTTAACGAGGACCCCGCGCGCGACCAACATCTCCAGACCCTTTTGTTGCTGCGCGATCAAGATCTCAGCGGCCTTGCGACCGGTCACCCGACGGTTCTTCCAGAAGATCCATGGGTAGATCTGCGCGCCCACGTCCGGGTCGACACAATTGATGGTGATGGTCACATGCTCGATGTTATGCAAACAGAGCTCATCGACCAATTCCGGCAACGCCAATCCATTGGTGGACACACAAAGCTTGATGTCCGGGGCCTTCTCGGTGAGCTGTCGAAAGGTCTCAAGGGTGCGCTGTGGGTTCGCCAGAGGATCACCAGGACCAGCGATCCCAAGCACAGTCATCTGGGGGATGGCCGCCGCAACGGCGAGAACCTTCGAGACGGCCTGATCGGGAGTCAAGAGTTCCGAGACCACCCCGGGGCGTGACTCGTTGGAACAGTCGTATTTCCGATTGCAGTAGTGACACTGAATGTTGCAAGCAGGCGCGACGGCCACATGCATGCGTGCATAGTGATGATGCGCGTCCTCGGAGAAACAGGGGTGATTGTCGATCTTGGCCCGGATTGCCGCGGGCAATTCGGAACCTGCCAGGCCACTGCCGCCGCCACAGCCGCTCGCTGCACGGGTGTCGTGGCAGCTCGCCCCCACACCATTCACGGATAACTTCGACTCCATCTGGCAGCCTCCAGAACAGGGGGCTTCGGCCCCGAAAACCAATTCTGGAGGCAATTAAGCAAGCAGCGGGCCAAGCCAATCCAATACGTCAAGACCATGAACAATCTTGCTTTTTTCCAGCGGCATCAACCCGGCTGTCGGGATCATGACAGTGCAGCATCACGCCCCTTGTCGGAATCCTGATCCGAACGATCCGGTGTCCGACACTGTTGGCGGGTTGGGTGCGTATTTTGGACGGGGCTCTGCATCCATTGCCGTCTCTGGAGACAGGCGAATCACGCATGATGAGGTGCTGCGGTCCTGGTAGGATCGCGCATCGATCACTGCTGTCGAGATCCCCGCTGATCCGGGCCGCGGACGCGTGTTCGCGATCACCCGACCGGGTCTGCTCTCGCACACTGAAGGGGGCTTGCGTGGCCGCCGTCGAGTCACCATCGGCTCAGGGCGAGACCGGCATCAGCCGTTCCATGGCTGGATGCGTCAGCCGCCTATGGTGTCATGTTTCGAACAAGATCGGGCTGTCACATCAGGATTCGTTCGGATTCTGTTCAACGTCTCGCCAGAAAAAGAGGTTTTTATGTCCGAACTGCTGATCACGGCTCACACCGGCGGCCTGCTTCAGGAGGAGCTCGCCGAGCTGGCTGCACTGCGCATCCAGGTCTTCCGCGAATACCCATATCTTTATGACGGTGACGCCGAATACGAGGCAAGCTATCTTGAAACCTACGCCAAGGCAGCGGACGCCGTCATCGTGACCGCGCGCGATGGTAACCGCGTGGTCGGCGCCGCGACCGGACTGCCACTCGCGAGCGCAACACCCCATGTCGTCGCGCCCTTCCAAGCGCGCGGCGATTCGCTCGATCATCTCTTCTACTATGGTGAATCCGTGTTACTCGCACCCTACCGTGGCCGTGGCATCGGACGCCGTTTCCTCGAAGCACGCGAGCGGCATGCGCGGTCTCTGGAACGCTTCGATCAGGTCTGCTTTTGTGCCGTCGAGCGACCACTCGATCATCCCCGCCGTCCGGCGAACCATCGCACACTCGAGGGACTCTGGGCGAAACAGGGCTTCGTGAAACAACCACAGTTGCGAACGACTTTCAGTTGGCGCGATCTCGACGAGGACGTCGAGACACCCAAACCCATGGTCTTCTGGGTCAAGTCACTCGCCTAACCGGATGCGCGCCACCGTGACCACTCAAATCCGGCCGCAACGGAGGTGGCCCAGCCCCGGGCGTGTCCTGCTCATCCTGGCCCTGCTTGGGACCCTACCCTTTTGGCTGTTCGACCTCGATATACAGGTCGCCTCCCTGTTCTATCGACCCGGGTTGGACGACCCCTGGCCCACCGCTCAGGCGCCGCTGTGGTCGTTTCTCTACTCAGCCGCGCCCCTGCTGGCTGGGCTCTTGCTACTCGGTGGTCTCCTCGCCGTTGGCGCTGGACTGCTCTGGCCCGCCCGGCGGCACTGGCGGTGGCCAGCCGTGCTCGTCATCGCAACAACCTTGCTTGGGCCCGGCCTGATCGTCAACGGTCTATTCAAGGACCATTGGGGACGGCCGCGTCCGCATCAGATCGAAGCCTTCGGAGGATCCCGCGACTATCGACCGCCGCTCGTGCTCACCCAGGCCGATCAGGGCGCCGGGAAATCCTTTCCTTGTGGCCACAGCTCCGTCGGCTTCGTACTCGGCGTCTTCTTCTTCCTCTGGCGACAGCGGCGACCAACACTCGCCTGGGGTGCGCTCGCGGGATCACTCCTGCTCGGAACCCTCTTCGGCATCGGACGCATGGCGGCGGGTGATCATTTCCTATCGGATGTGATCTGGTCGGCGGTCTTCACCTATGGCACGGGCTGGCTCTTGCATGATGTCATCCTGAAGATTCCACGGCGTGACGGCGCGCGTTACACCGAGGATGCCTGGGCCCACGCGGCACGCAACCACCCAGTGCTCGCCGTCATCACGTATCAGGCCATCGCGCTCGCAATGGTTGTGGGCCTGCTGCTTGCTACCCCGCTGAAGACGATTCAGACGACCCAGATTGGGTCAGATCAGACCGAGCCGACCGCGCGGGTCTTGCGCATCATCGCCGATCAGGCCGATGTCATCCTCTTTGCGGGGGGCGACGACCTGACACCCGCGCGCGTGCGACTCGAAGGACGTGGTTTTGGACTCCCATGGAGCCGGATCCGGCAGGGCCTCTCGCACCAGGACGAGATGCTGACCTACCAGGTTCACCATGAAGGCCTCTTCACCGAGAAGGACACCCGCATCGCCATCGGCCTCTTCACGAGCTGGACGCGCGTCGAGATCGACATCGTCCGGGGGAGTATTCGCATCCATGAAGAGACTGGTCCCCTCCCACGGATCGAGGTGCGCATTGGACCGGGCACGCAGCCGAATCCGCCATCAAGCGTGCACCGTCTCGCCGAGCACACAACCGATTGAGCCACTCCCGCTCGCGCGCCCATCAAGCCGGAGCGCGCCGCCCCACCGTCCGGGACGTGCCAGGGTGCGGGCTCGTCTTCCAGCATGGTGGGGCGCAGATTGGCCGGTCTCGGGCTTGCGGGCGACCCGGACTTGACGCATCCTCAACGGTGGCGTTCCGAAACAGGCTGATCATTGCCCCGGAGCAAGCCTGATCATCGTTTCGACCACTCAATGGATCGCAGCCGTGTCGCACATCGAACCACTCATTCGCTTCACCCGCGCGACTCGCGCGAGCATCCCGGCGGATGTCACCCTGACTCTCACCCTGGAACAACGCACGCGCTGTCGTCTTCGCGTCCTGCTCGACGACGGTCGCGAGGCGGGTCTCTTCCTGCCGCGCGGCAGCGTCCTGCGCCACGGCGACGAGTTGATCGCGGAGGACGGCCTGGTCGCACGCATCATCGCCGCACCCGAGCCGCTCTCACGGATCACAACGACTGATGCGAAGCTCCTCGCACGAGCCGCCTATCATCTCGGCAACCGGCACGTCCCCCTGCAGATCGAGCCGGGCTGCCTGAGCTATCGCCACGATCAAGTCCTCGACGACTTGCTGCGTGGACTCGGTCTCACGGTCACCCTCATCGACGCGCCGTTCGAGCCAGAAGCCGGCGCCTACTCCGGCCATGCCATGGACCACGCGGCGCATGAGCATGGTGGATGAAGATAGCGCGGCACTGCTCCGCCTCTTGCACCTCGCGAGCCCGTCACTTCCCGTGGGAGGATTCACCTATTCGCAGGGCATCGAATGGGCGGTTGAGGCGACCTGGATCCGCGCGGCCGACGATCTCGAGGATTGGATCACCGATCAATTGCAGGAGACCCTGGCCCATTTTGATCTGCCATTGCTCCTGCGGATGCAGGCCGCGATCCTGGTAGACGACATGGTGGGTCTGACGCACTGGATCGATTGGCTCCTAGCGGGACGCGACAGCGCCGAATTGCGCCGCGAAGAATCCCTACGCGGACGAGCGCTTGCGGATCTCTTGGTCGCTTGGGAGTTGCCCGATGCCGACCGGGCGCGCGCGCACCTGGCACGGTGCCAAGTCGCGGGGTTCGCCTTCGCCGCGGCGCGCTGGGAGATCACCCCGCGTGCCGCGGCGGCCGGATACGCCTGGTCCTGGCTCGAAAATCTGGTCCTGGCAGGCGTGAAACTGCTCCCGCTTGGACAAACTCAGGGCCAGCAGGTCCTCGTGCGACTGGCGCAGCGGATTCCCGCGGTGCTCGACACGGCAGCCGCTTTACCAGACCACTCGATCGGCGCCTCGACACCCGCGCTCGCCATCGCGAGTGCGGCCCATGAATCCCAGTACACCCGTTTATTCCGCTCTTGAGGAGACTGATGGTGGATGCGACCCCCTTGCGACTTGGCGTCGGCGGCCCGGTCGGATCAGGCAAGACCGCATTGTTGGACGCACTCTGCAAACGATTGCGTGATCGCTACCAACTCGCGGTCGTCACCAACGACATCTATACCCGTGAAGATGCCGAATTCCTGATCCGCTCCGCCGCCCTGCCGGCCGAGCGCATCCTCGGCGTCGAAACGGGGGGGTGTCCGCACACCGCGATTCGCGAGGACGCCTCGATGAATTTGGCCGCGATCGGGGATCTTCAGGAACGCTTCCCGGACTTGGACCTGATCTTCATCGAAAGTGGCGGAGATAATCTCGCGGCAACCTTCAGCCCGGAATTGGCCGATCTGACCATTTATGTGATCGATGTCGCCGAGGGCGAGAAGATCCCACGCAAAGGCGGCCCGGGGATCACCCGCTCCGACCTATTGGTGATCAACAAGATCGATCTCGCCCCTCATGTTGGGGCCTCGCTCGAGGTGATGGAGCGCGATGCCAAACGCATGCGCGGCGAGCGCCCTTTCGTCTTCACCAATCTGCGTACCGGCGAGGGGCTCGACGTGGTCATCGACTTCATCGAACATCACGGCATGCTGCACACCTGAGTGCGTGACACTCCCCAGCGCCGCCCCGCTCGGGCCGATGACGCAACGCCCCCATGCGAGGCGTCTTCCGGGACCATGCCGCGACATCCGGCGACCAGCCAGGCGCCCAGTGCGCGGGGGCATCCTAGTCGTGTCCGGCTCAAGGGTCCGTGTTCCAGCGCTGGGCAGCTTGCTCATCCGTCTCCCGGGCCTCAACCCAACGTTCGCCGGAGAGGGTGCGTTCTTTCTTCCAGAAGGGCGCACGCGTCTTGAGATAGTCGATCAAGAACTCGCACGCGCGAAAGGCGTCGCCGCGATGCCGAGCGCTCACCCCCACGAAGACGATCGGATCCTGAGGCGCGAGTTCGCCGACACGATGCAGGAGACTGATCCCCTCGAGTGACCAACGGCTCGCCGCCTCGCGCGCGATGCTCATGAGCGCCTGCTCGGTCATCCCGGGATAATGCTCCAAGCACATCGCACTTACCCGCTGGCCTGCGTTGATATCACGCATCAAACCGATAAAGGTCACGACCGCCCCCACGTGTGAGTAGCCACGCCACAGGATCTCTTGCTCGTGGGCGGTGTCAAATGGTTCGGATTGGACCCGGATACGAGGGAGCAGGTTGGGCTGCATGGTCAAGGCTTCCAACATTGTGATTGGGTGATGGGCTCTGCACCCACGCCATCCGGGCACCATCGGTCCCCATCGATGCATCCGGGCAAGGCCCACAGTCGGAGTGGCCGCGACGGACACCGCAGGTGGGTTGGAGTCCGAAACTGACGACTGATGAAATTGGAGCTAGTCATGAATTGGAAAGAGCAACTCGATAAAGCCGTGGCCGCCGTGCGAGACGCGGCCTCCAGTGAAAAGGCCCGGGAGATTGCCAGCAAGGCCAAGTCAGCCGCGACCGCGCTGGTGGAGAAGGCCAGAACCGGCGCGGTCGACGCCGCCGATGCCTTCGTCGAGGCCAACCGCGATCCCTCGGCACTCTCCGTGCGTTATCTGAACGCCGACCTCCGAGTCGTCTCGCCGGCGGAGGGGATCTCCGTCACGCGCCCAGACGCCGCAACCCTTGTGGTGGACGATGGTTCTGGCAACGGCTTGGTCATCAATGCCGGGGCAGAACCCGCCGAGGTCACGGAAACGATCGGAACGGTCATCAAGGTCAGTGACAATACCTACGATCTCGGCGCCGAGGACGGCGTCAATGTCGTTGTGATGAAATCCTAAGCCGTCTCGCCGCCGCGGGAACCTGGTGTGCCCGCGGCGGGTCCCGCTCGCCGCATCAGCATGCGTCTTGTGACATCTGGGTTGTGGCATCCGCGGGTCCTCGCGAGCGGGACCAAGGATGTCCCGGACCGATCGGATCGACCCTTCCAGACGTCCCCGCTGGGCCTCGTCCGAGCGGGGCTCTAGCGACGAGTTCCTGCTCCTCGGCACACGCCGTCACGATACTGGACCGACCATGCGATGCCAGCACCCGATCCCCAGCACGACGGCTCCTGATCCATGGCGCAGCCCTCGTCATGGGCGCCCCTTACATGACCCCGACGCATGAGCACGCGGCTCAGAATCTTGCTGACCTGGCCTCGCCGTGCCTTGGATTGGCTCTGTCAGGGACGACCGGACTATGAAGCCTTCAAGCACCGCCGATCCAGCCCCAGTCATCGCGCCCGACGGACGCGTGCGCTCTATGTCTGGGCGGGCGCCTCACTCCTGATGCTCATCTGCCCCAGCCCAGGCTGCCTCCTCACCGCCGGTCTGATCGCAACCTTCGTGAGCTTCACGCTCCTCGATGGTTGATCACCCGATGGGTGGGACCCCCATGAGAACGCGATGCAGCCAGAACATGAACAGCAGGTAGAGGAAGAGTCCGCCAATGATCGCGATGGCGTCGTTGATGGGACTCGCCGGCGCGCCCGGAACAGTGGGTCCGGAGCGTCGTTTCAGCGAGATCCGATCAGCCACCGCCCAGGCCAGAAAGGATCCAAAGAGTACGACATCCGCCAGCGTTCCATTCGCCAGCAAATGCGCCGTTGCCCACAGCTTCACCGCTAGGAGCATGGGATGCTTCGCCGCGGACTGAATCCGCCCCGGTAGATAGGTCGCCAGCAAGAGCGTGAACACGGGCAGCATCAATAGAAGATTGAGGTGACGTAACCAGGCCGGCGGATCATAGAGCAGGATCGGCGTCGCACGGGCCAGTCCGTAGCCGTAAACGATCAGGGCGAAGCCCAGCAGTGACACGAGTCCATAGATGGCCTTCCAGGGCCACTCTCCAAAACGGGCCACAAGATCGTCACGCAACGACACCTTGACGATCGAGATCGAGTGCATCCCGAGAAACAGGATCAGGCCGAGAATGAGTACCAGCATTCGGCGGTTCCTCCAAGAAAGATTCGAGACACGCGGAGCATCCGCTCAGGACGCCGTCACCTTCGCCCGGGCGAGGAGTCCGTCGAGGGCATTGGCGAAGGCTTGTCGTTCACGTTGTCCGTAGGGCGGTGGGCCGCCGGTGTCGATTCCGCTCCCGCGCAGTGTATCGAGAAAATCGCGCATCGTGAGACGTTCGCGGATCGTCTCGCGCGTGAAGCGCTCGCCACGGGGGCTCAACACTTCCGCCCCCAACTCGAGCGCTTCGGACGCCAGTGGGATGTCCGCCGTGATCACCAGGTCACCGGGCTGCAATCGCTCAAGGATCATCTGGTCCGCGCGATCGAACCCAGCCGCGACCTGGATGGTGCGGATCAGCGGCGAGGGCGGCGTCTGCAGCGGACGATTCGCGACCAAGGTGACCCGCACGCCAGCGCGCTGGGACGCGCGAAACAGGATGTCCTTCACCACGTTGGGACAGGCATCCGCATCGACCCAGATGTCCATGTCGCGTATCGTTTTCAAGCTGCCGTCGTCCTGCTCAAGGGCGTCTGGTCCGTGGCGGCCAGAAGCGCCTCCTCAACCTCGACGCCATCTTCCTCAAGATCCTCCGTCGTCGCCTCGCGCGCGGGCTCGCGCACCAGGACGAGGCCCGCAAGCGGTGGAACCGCGAGCCGAATCGAGTAGGGACGGCCCATCCAACTCACCGGTTCCGCTTCGACCCCACCCTGATTGCCCACATTGCTCCCGCCGTAGAGCGCGGCATCCGAGTTCAGCGCCTCGCGATAGAAACCGGGCTCCGGGACGCCGATCCGATAACTCGTGCGGGGCACGGGCGTGAAGTTGAAAACGGCGGCCACGATCTGCTCACCGCTCTGGTCCTTGCGCAGATAGCTGAGGATGGATTGCGAACTGTCGTGACAATCGATCCACTCGAAGCCGTCCGGTTTGAAGTCGATCTCATGCAGTGCCGGCTGCTCGCGGTAGAGCCGATTGAGGTCAGCGACGATCCGCCGCACCCCCTCGTGCTGAGGCCGCTCGAGCAGATCCCAGTCCATCTGTGCATCGAAATCCCATTCCGTCCCGTGCGCGAATTCGCAGCCCTGGAACAACAGCTTCTTGCCCGGGTAACTGAACATGAAGGTGTAGAGCAGGCGGAGACTCGCGAACTTTTGCCAGGCATCACCCGGCATCTTGTCGAGCATCGACTGCTTGCCATGCACCACTTCGTCATGTGAGAAGGGCAACACGAAATTTTCGGTGAACGCGTAGAGCAGACCGAATGTCAGGAGGTCGTGATGGTAGTGACGATAGATCGGATCCTTCTGCATGTATGAGAGGGTGTCGTGCATCCAGCCCATATTCCATTTCATGCTAAACCCGAGACCGCCCAGATAGGTTGGTCGCGAGACGGCGGGCCAGGCGGTCGATTCCTCGGCAATCATCAAGCTGCCAGGGTGCTGCTCGTGGGTCACCATATTGAGCTGGCGAATGAAATCAACGGCTTCGAGGTTCTCGTTGCCACCGTATTTGTTCGGAATCCATTCCCCCGCGTTGCGCGAGTAATCGAGATAGAGCATGGAGGCCACGGCGTCGACACGGAGTCCGTCGAGGTGGAACTCGTCGAGCCAGTAGAGCGCGCTCGACAGCAGGAAGTTCTTCACCTCATTGCGTCCGAAGTTGAAGATCAGGGTGCCCCAATCCTTGTGCTCACCCTTGCGCGGATCCTCATGTTCGTAGAGCGCGGTGCCGTCGAAGCGCGCCAACGCATAGGCATCTTTCGGGAAGTGCGCCGGCACCCAGTCGAGGAGGATGCCGATCCCGCGTTCGTGAAGATAGTTGACGAAGAAGCGGAAATCATCGGGCGAGCCGAAGCGCGCGGACGGCGCAAAGTAGCCGGTGCACTGATAGCCCCAGGAGGCGTCGAGCGGGTGTTCGGTGATCGGCAAGAGTTCGATATGAGTGAAACCCAGTTCCAGGACATAATCGGCAAGCCGCTTGGCCAAATCACGATAGTTGAGGAAGTGGCCCTCCTCGCTGCGTTGCCACGAGCCCAAATGCACCTCGTAGACCGAAAAGGGGGCGTGTTGCCAATCCGCTTCCGCGCGCGCCGCCATCCACGCCTGGTCCGTCCAGTCGAAGCGACTCTCGGAGCAGATGAGGCCCGCTGTGAGCGGGCGCTCTTGGAAGGCCTTGGCGTATGGGTCGATCTTGATGTGAATGTGACCACTGCGGTCACGAATCTCGTATTTATAGAAGCCACCCGAACTCAGTGCCGGAATGAAGAGTTCCCAGACCCCGGTGCCACCACGCACGCGCATGGGATGCACACGGCCATCCCAGCGATTGAAATCGCCGACCACGCTCACCCGCTCGGCGCTCGGCGCCCACACCGCAAAGCGGACACCGGCGACCCCATCGACGTCAACGAGGTGCGAACCCAGAAAGCGATAGGCATGCCAGTGCCGCCCCTCGCCGAACAGATGCAAGTCGAAGTCTTGGAGTTGCGGCGGAAAGCAGTAGGGGTCATGATGAACGTGATGTGTTCCCAGCTCATCCACCCAGTCCAGTTCGTAGCGCTCGGGCAATTGCTCGGCGCGCCCCTCCCAGACGAAGAAATCGCTGCCATCGATGCGCACGAAGGGTTCGGCCACATCGACGAGCATGACGGACTCCGCATGCGGCAAGTACACCCGGATCAGTGCTCGCTCACCATCGAGATGCCGGCCGAGGACCTCGAACGGGTCATGGTGTCGGGCTTCGAGGATACGGTGCAAGGATTCCGGAATCTGCGGAGACTGCTGTGTCGCGATTGCCATGCTGGATCTGTCCTTCGCTGTCGGCTCAAGAGGTCGCCTGGTGTCGGCGTTGTCGCTGGAACCCCAACTCGGAGCGGGGCTCCAAGCCGATCGGACCAGTGCACAAGCCTGGTCTCGGGAGGTCGAGGCGGGCGGCCGGGCGAACATGCCGGAGACGATGCGCCTCCAGCCTTCCGCTCGCGCTTGATGGTACCATAGAGGCGATCGCCGACAGGACCCGCGACCAGCCTCAAACTCGCCTTGACTCGGCCGTGCGGCAACCCCGCGCAGGAGGATCCATGTCCCAGAACAACCCCAGATTCGTCAGCCGACTGACTCGCAACACCCTCGCGCTGATCCTGGCGGGCGGGCGCGGGTCGCGTTTGATGCACCTCACGGCGTGGCGCTCGAAACCAGCCGTCCCATTCGGCGGCAAGTTCCGGATCATCGATTTCCCGCTGTCAAACTGCATCAATTCCGGTATCCGCCGCATCGGCGTCCTGACGCAGTACAAGGCACATTCACTCATCCTGCATATTCAGAAGGGCTGGGGATTCCTGCGCGGCGAATTCGGCGAATTCGTCGAACTCTGGCCCGCGCAACAGCGGGTTGCCGAAACCGCGTGGTACGCGGGAACCGCCGACGCCGTGTTCCAAAACCTCGACATCATTCGCGACCACGACCCCGACTACATCCTGGTCCTGGCCGGCGATCACATCTATAAGATGGACTATGGCGCCATGATCGCGCATCACGTCGAATCCTCGGCCGACATGACCGTCGGCTGCCTCGAGATGGAGAGCGAGCGCGCACGTGAATTCGGCGTGATGACGATCAATACACAGGGACGAGTGACCGCATTCACCGAGAAACCACGAGAACCCGAATCCATCCCCGAGACCCCGGGTCGCAGTCTGGTCTCGATGGGCATTTATGTCTTCAACCGTGGTTTTCTGTTCGAGCAACTGATCAAGGATGCTGACACGCCACGCTCCTCGCATGATTTCGGCAAGGACATCATTCCCTCGGTGATCGCCAATTATCGGGTCATGGCCCACCGGTTTCGGGATCCACGCAGCGGCGAACAGGCCTACTGGCGTGACGTCGGCACCCTGGACGCCTTTTGGGAAGCCAACCTTGAACTGATCGGCGTGACACCACCGCTGAGCCTCTATGACAAGAGCTGGCCGATCTGGACCTACCAGGAACAGCTCCCACCCGCGAAGTTCGTCTTCGACGACGAGGATCGTCGCGGCATGGCCGTGGACTCATTGGTCTCTGGCGGCTGCATCATCTCCGGGGCCACCGTTCGCCACTCGCTCCTCTTCTCGAACGTGCGCATCAACTCCTATACCTCCGTGCAAGATTCCGTCATCCTTCCGGATGTCCTGATCGGGCGCAATTGCACCATCCGTAATGCCGTGATCGACCGCTATTGTCAAATCGACGAAGGCACGGTCATCGGACTGGATCAGGATGCCGACCGGCGTGCCGGCTATTTCGTTAGCGAAGGCGGAGTGACACTGGTCACGCCGGAAATGCTCGGCCAGGATGCCAATCATGTGCGCTGACTGACGCGCGGCGCGGCCCTGACCATGAGCGGACAGAGTCCTACTGAATTAACGATGAAGATCCATTTGAATGGAACCCCAACCGACGTTGCCGACGCCGTGACCCTGGCCGAGCTGATCCATGCGCTCGATCTCGGAAACCGTCGTCTCGCCATCGAGGTCAACACCGAACTGGTGCCACGCAGTCGTTTCGACCAGCATCGCCTAGCGCCTGACGATCGGGTGGAAATCATCCACGCCGTCGGCGGCGGCTGACCCCGGCGGACACGGCCGCGTCACCACGCGGCCCGACCGTCTCGGCAACCGGCGCCACCAGGCGACCGATCCCCCGGACGCGAGACTCGATCGGAAGGGTTCGCGCCCTGAGCGAAGCCGCGCGTTCATCCGACCCGCCACCAACCGAAGACATGCCATGCCCAACGAGATGCAAACCCCCGACACCTTCTCCATCGCCGGCCGGGACTATCACTCCCGACTCCTCGTCGGTACCGGAAAGTACCGAGACATGGATGAAACCGCGCGCGCCATCGAAGCGAGCGGGGCGCAGATCGTCACCGTCGCCGTGCGTCGCACCAATCTCGGGCAAACACCCGGCGAACCCAACATCCTTGATGTCCTGTCGCCCGATCGTTACACCATCCTCCCCAACACCGCCGGCTGCTACGATGCCGAGTCCGCTGTGCGCACCTGTCGTTTGGCGCGCGAGTTGCTCGATGGCCGCTCACTGGTGAAGCTCGAGGTTCTCGGTGATGAGAAGACGCTCTTTCCCGATGTTCTCGCCACCCTCAAGGCGGCCGAGGAGTTGGTGAAGGACGGCTTCCAGGTCATGGTTTACACCAACGACGACCCGATCGTGGCGCGTCAGCTCGAGGAGATCGGCTGTATCGCCGTCATGCCGCTCGCCGCCCCCATCGGCTCTGGGCTGGGCATCCGCAATCCGCTCAACATTCGTACCATCGTCGAGAATGCGCGCGTTCCGATCCTGGTTGATGCGGGCGTGGGCACCGCCTCGGATGCGGCAGTCGCCATGGAACTGGGATGCGATGGTGTGTTGATGAACACGGCGATCGCCGCCGCGCGCGATCCCGTCTTGATGGCGAGCGCGATGCGTAAGGCCGTCGAGGCTGGGCGCGAGGCCTATCGGGCCGGTCGCATGGCACCGAAACGCTTCGCCTCGGCCTCCTCGCCCATCGAGGGGCTCTTTTTCTGAACCACCGACTGCTTGGAACTTGACGCGACACGCACCGACCTGGAACCGTCAGGGGAACTCGAGACGGCGGTTACGAGCGCTGCACATCCCACCCCCAGCGCGCGGCCTAGACTTGGATCAAACTGCATGAACCCCTTGCCACACCTGCGCACGCGTCGCCCGATACGCAGTTTTGTCCTGCGGCAAGGGCGACTGACCCCGGCTCAAAACCGCGCCTGCCAGCGCCTGTGGCCTCAGTATGGCGTGGACTGGGCGCCCGGCGCGGTGCTCGATCTGGCGAGTCTCTTCGGCAATGCGCACCCAGTCGTGCTGGAGATCGGATTCGGCAATGGCGAATCGCTCGCGACCATGGCCGCTCAGGATCCTGAACGGAATTGGCTTGGGATCGAGGTCCACGGGCCCGGTGTGGGTCATCTGCTGCTCGAACTCGAACGGCGCGAACTGAGCAATGTGCGGGTGATTCGGCACGATGCGATCGAAGTCTTGTCGCAGGGCATCGCACCCGCGAGCTTGGCCGGCGTTCAACTCTTCTTTCCGGACCCCTGGCCGAAACGCCGGCACCAGAAGCGTCGCATCCTCAACCCTGAATCGATCGAGCTGATCGCGCGGGCGCTGCGTCCTGGCGGTCTCTTCCATGCCGCAACCGATTGGGAACCCTATGCCGAACAGATGCTGGCGCTCTTGAGTCAGTCTTCCGAATTCTTCTCGAATCCTGCTGGCCCGGGCTGCTTTTCCCCACGCCCCCCATCACGACCGCCCACTCGCTTTGAGCAACGCGGCGAGCGTCTCGGCCACCGGGTCAACGACCTGATCTTTCAACGGCGCGCATGAAGACACTGCCGTGGCGGCGCTGAGACTCGATCGCCTGCACTCGCGGTTACTCGAACCACTCGATCTGCTGATCGAGGCCGGTGCCCTACTCTTTTTGAGTGGGGCCTCTGGCTCGGGGAAAAGCCAGTTGCTCCGCGCGATCGCCGATCTCGACCCCCACACCGGCGAGGTCTGGCTCGGCGACACGCCACGTTCACGCATGCCCCCCGCGCTCTGGCGCCGCCGCGTGGGTCTTCTCCCGGCCGAAACCTGCTGGTGGGCTGAGGAGGTCGGCGCGCATCTGCCGCTGATGGAACACGCCAGTCAGCATCCGCTAAGTCTGGGGTCGAACACGCGCGCGTCACCACCGGCGGGCCAACCCATTGGCCGCGTCCTCAAGCACCTCGCCGCCTTCACGCGCCGGAGTCGCCCGCGTCAGAGCGCGACCGGGACGGCACATGAACCGGAACCGGCCAGCGCGACGCCGAGCCAGATCATCGATTGGCTGGCGCGGATCGGCTTCGAGCCGGATGTGCTGGGGTGGTCCATTGCACGTCTCTCGAGCGGCGAGCGCCAACGCTTGGCACTGGTGCGTCTGCTGGCGCAGATGCCCACGGCACTCCTGCTCGATGAGCCCACCGCGAACCTCGATCCCGGCAACGGGGCGCGGGTGGAGTCGCTCGTCACCCACTATCGCCAGCAGCAGCAGGTGGCGATCCTGTGGGTCAGCCATGACCCGCTGCAGCGCGCGCGGCTCGGTGGACGTGCCCTCGCCATTCGCAACGCACGTCTTGAGCCGGTTGCATGACCCTCATCATCCTGAGCCCATTCGATCTCGCTCTTGCCGCCATCCTCGTGTTGCTGCTCGCGGGCGTCTCCTGGCGACTCCATCTCGGGGTCGAGCGCCGCCTCCTGATCGCCGCGGCCCGCAGCACCATTCAACTCGTGCTGGTCGGACTGATCCTCAAGATCCTCTTTGCCCAGACGAGCCTGCCGCTGATTGCGCTGATGGCACTGGTGATGCTTGCGGTCGCCGGATACGAGGTGATGCAGCGTCAAACGCGCCGCTATCGTGGCGTCTGGGGGTACGGCATCGGCACCCTCTCGATGTTTCTCTCGGCTTTCACGGTCACCTTACTGGCCTTGACCGTCATCATCGGGGTCGAGCCCTGGTATCAGCCGCAGTATTTGATTCCCCTCCTCGGCATGCTGCTCGGCAATACCATGAGTGGCATCGCCATCGCTCTCGACAGTCTCACGCGTCAAGCATGGGACGCCCGAGGAGTGATCGAGGCGCGACTGCTCGCGGGACAGACCTGGGATCAAGCCATCACCAGCGTGCGCCGAGACGCCCTGCGTTCCGGCCTGATCCCCATCATCAACGCCATGGCGACCGCCGGACTGGTGAGTCTACCCGGGATGATGACCGGTCAAATCCTGGCCGGCAGCCCACCGATGGAGGCTGCGAAGTACCAACTCCTCATCATGTTTCTGATCGCCTCGGGGACTGGACTCGGCTCCATGGCTGCCGTTTGGATCGGTTCACGACGCCTCTTCGACGAGCGTCAACGACTGCGTCTCGATCGACTCGCCGCCGCCAATCAGTCGGCCTGACGCGGGACTCAACCAGCAGACCCCATGCCGGCTCGCGCGGATCGCGCCAACCTCGAACCACTGCGCCAAGACACCGCGACGCATTGCGCTCGTTCGGGCACAACCAGTGAGTTCAGCCGCATCCGAATCGGATACCAACGAATTCCCGATTGTTTTACTCAATACTATAAATCCATTTCGCAGCATTCTTTCCTGACACAACATCGGCTAACGTGTCGTTATTGTTGCACCGCACAAAACCGCCGCGCACGTCGCGCGACGCCCCTAACCGGTGTTCGGCGACCGCGCCGCTTGTCAGGACCATCGAATCATGACCGCAACCACTCACTACGACGTCTTGATCGTCGGAGCCGGCGTGACCGGCACGGCGCTCCTCTACCAACTGGCAACGTTCACTGATCTCACGCGCCTCTGCCTCGTCGAAAAGTACGATAGCGTCGCGAAGGTCAACTCGCACGCGCACAACAATAGCCAGACGATTCACTGCGGGGATATCGAGACCAACTACACGCTCGAAAAGGCGCGTGCCATTAAGCGCACGGCCTACATGATCATCAACTACGCAACGAAATTACCGGCCCGGGAGCGCGACCGTATCATTCATCGCATGCCCAAGATGGTGTTGGGCGTCGGCCCCGAAGAGTGCCGCGCGATTCGCGACCGCTACGTTCGCTTCAAATCACTCTATCCGCGCATGCAGTTGTTGGAGCGTCAGGACATCGCTGATCTCGAACCCAACGTCGCGCTGGTTGATGGGACGTGGCGCAAGCAGGAGATCGTCGCCACGGGCACGCCCGACGACTACTGCGCCGTTGATTTCCAGGCCTTGGCCCAGTCGTTCTCATCGAACTGCGTGCGCATTGACCGCCACACGAACAAGCAGATCACGCAGTTGTTCTCCACCAAGGTTGAGACGATCCAGCGCGAGGGGGCCGAGTATGCGCTGGAGACCAACCGCGGCCGCTTGAAGGCCCGAGCCGTGGTGGTCTGTGCTGGCGGTCACTCGCTCCTGATGGCTCAGGAGATGGGGATCGGGTTGGAATACTCCTGCATGCCGGTTGCCGGCTCCTTCTATTTCGCACCAGAGGCACTGAACGGTAAGGTCTATACGGTTCAGAACCCGAGCCTCCCGTTCGCCGCCGTGCACGGCGATCACGATATCAAGGAACGCGGGAAAACACGCTTTGGACCCACTGCGTTCATGCTGCCCATGCTGGAACGCCACAATCGCCAGACCGTCCGTGAGTTCTTTCAAGTTCTGCGTTTCGACCGCCAGGTCGCGGCAACCTTTTGGGGGATGCTCAAGGAGCGTGACATCCGTCATTACATCCTCAGGAACCTGCTCTACGAGGTGCCTGTCCTGAACCGACGTCTGTTTGTCCGTGAGATCCAGAAGATCGTGCCCTCGATCAAGGCATCTGATATCACCTATGCCGAAGGTTTTGGTGGTTTACGGCCCCAATTGATCGACAAGGAGGCCGGCCAACTGCGCATGGGTGAAGCCAAGATCACCAACAATGCCGGGTTGATCTTCAACATGACGCCCTCGCCAGGCGGTACCAGTTGTCTCGGGAATGGAGAGACGGATCTGCGGAGCATTGCGGCCCATCTTGGTGCTCGCATTGATGAAGAGGCCTTCACCCGCGAGTTACTGACCGGCTACGAGGACACCCGGACCCAGGACGACCATCCGCTGACGCACCCAGAAGAGAACATCATCCCCTTAGCCAAGGCGGTTTGAACAAGAGGCGAGCGACAGTCGCACACCGCGGCGGTCGCGCTCAGGAACGGATCCCGCGGGTTCAGCCACACCGCACCCATCCCTGGAGCTGCCCTGCGCGAAGACCGCCTGTCTGAGCAGATCAGGCGGGGGCTTGTGCGTCCCGAACACCCGCCGGAACGCACGCCTCTCAGACGTGATAGGGTCGACTCAGCTCGTGGACGGCGGCAACCATGGCACCGGCGTGCTCTGGGTTGACGTCCGGCGTGATCCCATGGCCAAGATTGAAGACGTGCCCTGGACCCTTGCCATAACTGGCGAGCACCCGTGCAACCTCTTCTCGGATTCGCTCCGGCGAGGCGTAGAGGGCGCAGGGGTCGAGGTTCCCCTGTAACGAGACACGATCGCCGACAAGGCGTCGTGCATCGGCAAGGTCGGTGGTCCAATCCACGCCGAGGCCATCACAACCCGTGTCGGCCATGTGATGGAGCCACTGCCCACCATTCTTCGTGAAGAGGATGACTGGGACGGTGCGCCCCTCCGCCTCGCGCGTGAGGCCCGCAACGACGCGCTGCATGTAAGCCAACGAAAATTCGCGATAATTGGCCGGCGCCAGCGCTCCGCCCCAGGTGTCGAAAATCATGGTTGCCTGGGCACCGCGGGCGATCTGCGCATTCAGGTAGGCCGTCACGGCATCCGCCGTCTTGGCCAGCAAGGCATGCAGCAGATCGGGCCGGTCGAACATCATGCCCTTCACATGAGAGAAGTTCTTCGCCCCTCCACCCTCAACCATATAGGTTGCGAGCGTCCAGGGGCTTCCGGAGAAACCAATCAAGGGCACCCGCCCGGCGAGCGCATTGCGAATCACGGCGACCGCTTCCATGACATAGCCGAGTTCGAGCTCTGGATCCGGCACGGCAATGCGCTCGACATCCGCTTGCGTGCGCACGGGACGCTCGAAGTGCGGACCCTCACCCTCGGCGAAATAGAGCCCCAAGCCCATCGCATCCGGTACCGTCAGGATGTCCGAAAAGAGGATCGCCGCATCGAGTGGAAACCGCTCCAGCGGCTGCAAGGTGACCTCGCACGCCAACTCTGGGTTCTTGCACAGATCCATGAAGCTACCTGCCTTCGCACGCGTGGCACGATATTCCGGCAGATAACGACCCGCTTGGCGCATCATCCAGACGGGTGTGTAGTCGACAGGTTCACGCAGCACGGCGCGGAGGAAGGTGTCATTGATCAGTGGCGTCATGAAACAAGACTCAAACAGTCGAGGATGAAACAGCAGGAAGGGTTCGGCTGGTCATTCTACTACGTGTTGGCACGGAGACGAGGAAACGAAGGACACCGAACCGCGGGGAGAACCGACCGGGATGATTCGCCTCGCTGGATCCTCGTGGGTCAGGAATCCTGCGGCGCGACGGCTCCGGTCTCGGCGTTGCGCGCGGCCCCCTCGGTCATGAGCACCCAGGGAAAGAATTCAGAGGTCGGAATCAGGTCCGCTTGCTCAGGCTCAACCAGGATGACGATCCCGCTCGGTTCGAAATCCAAGGGGAGTGCGAAGGTTCCCGAGAGATTTTGCAGATGCTCCAGTTCGACCGACAGGGTTTCCGGATCCGCCGCGGGCAACTCATGAAGCGCGAGACGGCTAACGGTCCCATCCGCGTCTCGCCCCTCGACTGTAAAGCTGACATGCCCCCGCGCGGGGCTGGCCCCTGGAATCAGTTGTGAGACCGTGAAGCGATACTGGACGCGCTGGTTCGGGGCCTCGACGCTGAGTTGCAGATCATGCGCGCGCAATCCGCCGCGACCGCCATCCTGGACCAAGCGCCGCAGATAGGAGATCTCTCTGTTGAGAACGAGTTGCGCATCCTGTGACTGGCGCAGCTGCCCCGTCAGGACCCGCGCGGCTTCTCGATCGATCTGGACGTTCCGTTCCAAGATGACACGCTCGCGCCGTTGCACGGCGAGTTCGTCCTGGAGACTCGCCAATGCCGTCAGGGCCGAATCATGTTCAGCCGCGAGGATCGAAAAGCGCGGCTCAAGCAGCGCCGAGGTCTGCTGGCGACCCAGTTCAAACCCGCCCCAAAAGGCCGCGGCCAAGGCGGCGAGCAGGGCGCCCGCCGCCAGCAACTGAAAGGCAAGACGGCGTGACGCAATGCTCATGGCATCAGTGCGTGCCGGCACGGATCACGTCCGTGATACCGGTACGGCACGCGCGCGATCCCGTGCACACATCAGGGGAGGAGCGCCAGCGCGTCGAGGCCGAGCCGCTCTTCCAGGCCGAACATCAGGTTCATGTTTTGGACAGCTTGCCCAGCCGCTCCCTTGACAAGATTATCGATCACCGATTGGACGATCACGACATCGCTGTTGCGTGGAGAGACCGCCGTGAGCCGGCAGAGGTTGGCGCCCCGCACGGAGCGAGTATCAGGATGAGAGCCGCCCGGCATGGGGTCGACAAAGGGCTCATTCGCATAGTGGCGTCGATAGAGCTCATCGAGCTCGACATCACGACGCTGAAGACGCGCGTAGAGCGTCGCTTCGATTCCACGGATCATCGGGAGCAGGTGCGGCACAAAGGTCAGGCGTAGTGGAGCCTCGGCATAGGTCGAGAGATTTTGCTCGATCTCCGGTGCGTGACGGTGGCCCATTACGCTGTAGGCCTTGAAGCTCTCGCCCACCTCGGCCATCAAAAGCCCGGTCGTGGCCTTACGTCCCGCCCCACTGACACCTGATTTCACATCGGCAATCAACCAGCCCGGATCGATCACCCCCTCTGCCAATAAGGGCTTGAAGCCGAGCGTGACCGCCGTCGGATAGCATCCGGGATTGGCCACCAAGCGAGCCGCGCGGATCGCCTCGCGATGGAGTTCAGGCAAGCCATAGACAGCTTCCTCGAGCAGTTCCGGGCAGGCATGTGGCAAACCGTACCAGGTTTGCCAGAGATCTGGATCCTTCAGCCGGAAATCAGCCGCGAGATCGATCACCCGCACGCCCCGGGTGAGCAGGCCGGGAACCGCCTCCATCGCGGTGCCGTTTGGTGTTGCGAAGAACACGAGGTCGCACTCGGACAGGGCCGGCGTGTCGGGCGGACTAAAGGTCAGATCCACGCGCCCTCGAAGATGCGGAAACATCTCAGCGACCGGCATCCCCGCATCGGTGCGTGAGGTGATCACGGCAAGCGACGCTTCAGGGTGGCACGCGAGGATGCGCAACAATTCCGCACCCGTATATCCCGTTCCACCAACGATTCCAACCCTGACCATACTGAACTCAGCTCCAACCGCGTCTCAGATGCGCTTCCTAACCATGATGCTCCCAAGCAACTCGCCCTAACGGGCGGCAGTCCTGATTAAGAGCATCCGCCACCGGACTCGCCTCCGGACTTGGAGCCGCAGGACCCACAACCGCCACCGACCTGCGGGAGATTATTGAAGACAAAGGTTGCATTCCCGTCGCCTTGGTCGACGAAATCGATCTCGACACCGCGCAAATACGGTAGGGTCCCGTCGTCGATCACGACCTTGAAGCCGTCGAATGCCAGCACACCATCATCGTCATTGATGGCATCGGTGAAGGTCATCCCAAAACTGATGCCGCTACAGCCACCCGGCGTCGCAAAGACTCGGACGCCCTGGATGTGGCTCTCGACTTGCTGGAAGAGGTCGGACATCTTCTCTTGGGCCGTTGCGGTGAGCGTGAGTTCGGATTCATTCAACACTGCGGACATCTCGAAAACCTCGCAAACAAAATTGCCATGGATTGATTCATCGACAACTCGAGGTGCGACCCGGGAATCGCGTTAACGGACCTCGAGTCGACACCGGGAGTGGAATTTGGGCCGATCCTAGGTCGGCGGCTGTGTTGAGATTCTGACCTGCCGCCCGATTCGTGACAATCAGATCTCGCAATGGCCGAGACGCAACGTCACGTGCGGATCCAGCCACACGTTGCGCAAAGGCTCCGCCATCAATGTCCCGACAGCACTGCCGAGTGCGTTGCCAGAACACAGCGCCGAAAGAAAGGGATGATAGCAAATCCAAGCGGATTCAAGGGTCGAGCCGTCCCTGTGACGCAAGCAGGGCAAGATGTCGTTCCGCGTCGATCAGATGCCGGCCCCAATGCCACTCGAAACCGCGAGACCAGGTCGCGAGCGCGGATTCGGGACTCCACCCATAGAGCACCAGCCCGGCCTGTAATTCGCAGTAGATATCGGTGAGGTCATCGGCGAGACTGCCGGTCATCTCCATCGCGTCATCACTGACTTGGTCGAATTCGAGCCAATAGGCGTCGCGATCGGCAAGCAGCGCGCGCAGACGCGAGTAGAGTTCGAAGCGTTCGTCGAGATCGGCGCGGTGCCCTTGCAGCAGAGCGCGTCGGGAGGGCTCGACCGAGTGGATCGCCGCATGCAGTCGGGGCAGGATGCGGGCGACCGCGCGCAGCCAGCCGAAATGTGTGGCCGCCGCGCCTTCGATCAGTTCGCAATAGCGCTGTGCGAGCGCTGCGACCTCAAGCGCGGGCGAATGGCCCAAGCAGCAGTCCTGTTTCACGTCCATGCGTCTGAGTGTAGACGAGAAATCAGCAGACGCGAGGGCGTGCGATAGGATTTGGCTGACCCCACCCCAGGCGTGCGGCCACGGCATCCGATCAATGGGGATCAGACTTCCACCATGTCGAAATCATCCTTCCCCGCGCCACATTCCGGGCATTTCCAGTTGAGTGGCACATCCTCCCACCGCGTCCCGGGCGGAATGCCATCGTCAGGCCAACCTTGCGATTCGTCGTAGATCAACCCACAGATCACACAAATATAGGTCTTCATCGAGCAACTCCATGAGAGACAACGGATCCCGCTAGACCAACGCCGCGATGAAGGATCGTCAACGCTCGACCTGGGGACGGAATCCCACACCAAATCGGGCGAATTCATCGGTTTTCAACCATCGCGCTCATCCTGAGCGGGCGTCCTCGAGACATCGAGGCCGCGGATGCACCTTGCGGAACGCTCCTTGAGATGCGTTCGTGAATGCCAACCGCATTGCAGCAGAGTCGCTTGCATGGGCGCACACCCACGCGTGAACGCTGTCCGCTGGCTCTGAACGGCTTTCCCGTGCTCAGCACGCAGGATGGATCTCAATCGCGGTCGGGCGCACGGGCCTGAGCGGCCCAGGCCCGCTTTGTCGTATGCTTAAATAGACTTCCGAGGGCTGCAACCCAGACGTCCGCGTGTGCTGGCGCGCGCAGCGGAAACAACCGACTCAACCAATCCACCCTGACCCGCGGGAGGAACCGAATCGACATGAACTCGATCGTTGACCGCCCCATCGTGCTCTGCATCGGTGGACACGATCCAAGCGGTGGTGCCGGGATCATCGCCGACTCGGAGGCCGTCCGCGCCGCGGGCGCCTACCCTATCTCCGTCGTCAGCGCACTGACTGAACAGAACACCTGCGAACTGGTGCGCGTGCACGCACAGCCGGCCGAGCAGGTCGAGAGCCAATGCCGCACCCTCCTGCGGGAGTGCCAGCCCAAAGCCATCAAGATCGGGATGGCGGGGAGCTCCCGGGTCATGCGCGTACTCAACGCGCTGATCGACGAGCATCCGAGTCTGCCGGTCGTCCTCGATCCCATCCTCGGCGCTGGGGCCGGTCAGCAAGTCGTCGATGCCGCCATGCTGAACCAGCTCAAGACCAATCTGATCGGGCGCAGCACCCTGGTCACGCCCAATCTCATCGAGGCCCGCTCGCTCACCGATGCACATGATCTAGACGATTGCGCGGCCGCCCTGCTCGCCAGTGGCGCGCGGTGGGTCTTGATCACGGGAACACATGACGAGAGCAGCAGCGTGCACAATTGGCTGTTCAACACCTCGGGACTCCAGCAGCGTCTCGAGTGGCCACGCTTGCAGGGTTCCTATCACGGCTCGGGTTGCACGCTCGCCAGCGCCATTGCCGCCCGGCTCGCGCTCGGGATGACCATGCTCGACGCCGTGGCCGAGGCGCAAGCCTATACCTGGGAGAGCCTCACCCATGCCTTGCGCACCGGCTCCTGCCAACTGACACCGAACCGATTGTTTGCCATGGACGCGCTGGTGCACGACGCATGAAGGGTTACCGCGGACTCTATCTCATCACCCCGGATCAGGAGACGGATCCGCGGGAACTGGCCCGACAGGTCGCGGCTGCGATCCGGGGCGGGGCCCGGCTGGTGCAATATCGCAACAAGGGTGAGAACGTCGCACGCCGCGCGGCACAAGCCGCAGCGCTCCTGCAGGTCTGCCGCGCCGCGGCAATCCCCTTGATCATCAATGACGATGTCGAACTCGCGGTGCAACTTGGCGCCGACGGGGTGCACCTCGGTCGCGACGATGCCGATCCCGCCAGCGTCCGGGCGCGTCTCGGACCCGACGCCCTCATCGGTGTCTCCTGTTACGCCAGCCTCGCCCTTGCCCAGGCCGCGCAATACCATGGGGCCAGCTATGTCGCCTTCGGCAGCGTCTTCCCCTCGCCGACCAAGCCGCGGGCCGTGCGTGCCGCACCCGAACTCCTCGCCTCGGCATCCCGAACGCTGCGCATTCCGGTGGTTGCGATCGGCGGGATCACGCCACAAAATGGCGGGCGATTGATCGCGGCAGGCGCCCACATGCTAGCGGTCGTGACCGGCGTCTTCGCGCAACCGGATCTCGCCGCCGCGGCGCGTGCCTATGCCTCACTTTTTCCCGATGGAGACCCCCTCGATGAGCCGATCCCATGATCTCTTTCAAGCCGCGCAGCGCCACATTCCTGGCGGCGTGAACTCGCCCGTGCGGGCGTTCCGGGGGGTTGGCGGCGATCCGATCTTCTTCGATCACGCAGCCGGCGCCCATATCGTCGACGCCGATGGCAAGCGCTATGTGGATTATGTCGGCTCGTGGGGCCCCATGATCCTCGGCCACGCCCATCCCGACGTGATCGCCGCGGTGCAGGAGCGGGTGCAGAAAGGACTCTCGTTCGGCGCCCCGACCGAGTTGGAAACCATCATGGCGGATCGTGTCTGTGAGCTGGTTCCCAGCATGGACATGGTGCGCATGGTCAGTTCCGGCACGGAAGCCACCATGAGCGCACTGCGCCTCGCCCGCGGCTTCACCGGACGGGACAAGGTCATCAAATTCGAGGGCTGCTATCACGGACATGTGGATTCCCTGTTGGTCAAGGCCGGCTCCGGCGCCCTGACACTGGGTGAGCCCAGCTCCCCGGGTGTCCCCGCGGCCTTGGCCGAGCTGACGATCACCCTGACCTACAACGATCTCGAGCAGGTACGCCAAACCTTCGCCGAGATCGGTGATGAGATCGCCTGCATCATCGTCGAGCCCGTTGCCGGCAACATGAATTGCATTCCGCCCGTGCCCGGGTTTCTCGAGGGGTTGCGCGAGCTGTGTGATCAGTCCGGAGCGGTGCTCATCTTCGATGAGGTGATGACGGGCTTCCGCGTCGCGCGCGGCGGTGCTCAAGAGCTGTTTGGAATCACCCCCGACCTGACTGCCCTCGGCAAGGTGATCGGCGGTGGGATGCCGGTCGGCGCCTTCGGTGGCAAGCGCGAGATCATGTCGCGGATCTCACCGCTCGGCCCTGTTTATCAAGCCGGTACGCTGTCCGGTAATCCGATTGCCATGACCGCCGGCCTCAAGACCTTGGAACTGATCAGCGCCCCCGGGTTCTATGAGCGGCTGAGTCAGACCACCGAACAACTCCTGACCGGCTTACAGGCACGCGCCGATGCGGCCGGCATCCCTGTGAGCACCAATCAGGCCGGTGGCATGTTCGGACTCTTCTTCACCAAGGAGAAGGTCACCAATTATGAGCAAGCGACTCACTGCAATCAGGACCAGTTCAAGGCCTTCTTCCACGCCATGCTGGAGCGCGGCGTCTATCTTGCACCCTCGGCGTTCGAGGCCGGTTTCGTCTCGGCCGCGCATGGCGAGGAGGAGATCACCGCCACGCTGGATGCCGCTGAAGCGAGCTTCGCACTGCTCGCGGGCTGAGACGACGCAGGACCTAAAGCGGGCCGTGCCCCTTGACGCATCGCGTGCCAAGCCTGGCGCGCGATCAGAACCCGCGGATCTCAAACCTGGCTGGGTGGCCCGAGACGTTTGCATGGGACGTCAGACCAAACCCTGGCCTGGGGCCTCCTGCCTGCGCCGGCGGTTCAACCGTTTCGGTGCCCCGCCGGCGCATCTGCAACACCCACGAGACCCAGCAAGGCCGAACCGAATCGCCAGCCCCCAGCAGGCAGCGGCGCCGGCACGATCTTGTACGCCTCACCGCTCGGATCAAGGGCGTCCTCGGTTGTCCATCCTGAGCCCAGTGCGCTCCGAAGACCATGACATCCGGGGTCAACGCTGGCACGGATTGCAAATCCATCGCGACCCCACTAATGTTGCAACGCAACAAATATCGAGAAGCCCTCCGAAATCCGTGCGAGGGCCCGTGTCTCATCCACCGAGGACAGCACCATGGGGTATGAAACCGTCTACGCACGATCCATGCAGGATCCTGCCTCTTTCTGGGCTGAAGCCGCCGAGTTGATCGATTGGGATCAACCCTGGGAGAAGGTCTTGGACGATGCGAACCCGCCCTTTTACCGCTGGTTCGCGGGCGGCATGCTCAACACCTGCTACAACGCCGTCGATCGTCACGTTGCAGCGGGTCGAGGCGATCAGCCCGCCATCATCTACGACAGCCCCGTGACGGACACCAAGACCCGAATCACCTACAGCGAACTGCAGGATCAGGTCGCCCGGTGCGCCGGCGCACTGCAAGCGCTCGGGGTCAGCAAAGGCGACCGGGTTATCGTCTATATGCCGATGGTACCCGAGGCGGTGATCGCCATGCTCGGCTGCGCCCGCATCGGTGCGATCCACTCGGTTGTCTTCGGCGGCTTCTCGGCGCGTGAACTCGCCACGCGGATCGATGACGCCAAGCCCAAGGTCATGATCGCCGGTTCCTGCGGCATCGAACCGAACCGGGTCGTGCACTACAAACCGCTCCTAGACTCCGCGATCGAGCTCGCCGAGCACCAGCCCGAACACTGCATCATCCTGCAGCGCCCGCAGGAACCTGGAAGCCTGATCGCCGGGCGCGATCTGGGCTGGGTCGAGGCACTCAGAGAGGCCACACCGGCACCCTGTCTCTCGGTTGCCGCCACCGACCCGCTCTACATCCTCTACACCTCCGGCACCACCGGCCAACCCAAGGGCGTGGTCCGCGACCACGGCGGTCATGCCGTGGCCATGGCCTGGAGCATGGAGAATGTCTACAACGTCAAACCCGGCGAGGTCTTCTGGGCCGCCTCGGACGTCGGCTGGGTGGTCGGACACTCCTACATCGTCTACGCGCCCTTGTTAACAGGCTGCACCACCCTGCTCTACGAGGGGAAACCCGTTGGCACACCGGACGCTGGCGCCTTCTGGCGCGTCATCGCCGAACACGAGGTCAGTGTTCTCTTCACCGCCCCGACGGCGTTTCGGGCCATCAAGCGGGACGATCCCCGTGCCGAGCATCTCGGCCGCTACGACCTCCGGAGCCTGCGCGCGCTTTTCCTCGCGGGCGAGCGCTGTGACCCCGACACCCTGAACTGGGCCGAGACGATCCTCGGCCTCCCGGTCATCGACCATTGGTGGCAAACCGAGACCGGTTGGGCGATCGCGGCGAACTGTCTCGGGATCGAACCCCTCCCCATCAAACCCGGCTCACCGACCCGTCCGGTTCCAGGCTATGGCGTGGAGATCCTCGATGAGGACGGCATCGCGGTCAAAGCCGGGGAGATTGGGCGCATCATGATCCGGCTGCCACTGCCGCCCGGCTGTCTGGTAACGCTTTGGGGTCATGACGAGCGCTTCGTGCAGTCCTATCTTGCGGCCCAGCCTGGGTATTATCTGACTGGTGACGCCGGCTATCTTGACGAGGATGGCTATGTCTTCGTGATGAGCCGGATCGACGACATCATCAACGTGGCCGGGCACCGGCTCTCCACCGGGGCCATGGAAGGAGTGCTGGCGTCTCATCCGGATGTCGCCGAATGCGCGGTGATCGGCGCCCATGACCAACTCAAGGGCGAATTACCCGTCGGTCTCGTGGTTCTGAAAGCCGGCGTGTCGCGCGACGACGGTTCCATCATCAAAGACTTGGTGGCCCTGGTCCGCGATCAAATCGGGCCGGTGGCCGCGTTCAAGACGGTTGCCATCGTCGAGCGACTGCCGAAAACCCGGTCCGGCAAGATCCTACGGGGCACCATGAAATCGATCGCCGACGGCAAGGACTACCGGATGCCGGCGACGATCGACGACCCGGCCATCCTTGAGGAGATCCGGACCGCGCTGACCACGATTGGATATGCCAAGCCTCTGTGATGGCGAACCGCGGTCGCGGTGGCCGTGACCATCAGGTCACGGCCAAACCTCCCCCCAAATATGTCGACACTTTCTCTTGACATCCCGATCTCAACGGCTATAGTCAGGTGATTGATCGAATTATTGTCGACATAATCCTATGGTCGCCGTTGCCGAATCACTCAAACCCGCAACCCTGACCATCGCCGATCGCGTCTTTGATCAGGTGCGTCAGGCGATCGTCCAGGGGGAGATCCCGCCCGGTAGCAAGATCAGCGAACCCGTGCTGGCCGCACGCTATGGCATCAGTCGCGGCCCCTTACGTGAGGCCTTGCGCCGGCTCGAGTCCACCAACCTCGTGGAACGACGCCCGAATCTCGGCGCCCGCGTCATCAGCCTATCGAACGATCAACTCCTTGAGATCTACGTGATCCGCGAAGCGCTCGAGGGCATGGCGGCACGCCTCGCGGCCGAGCGCATGACCGAGGATGCCATCGCGGACCTGCAACGACTCTTGTCTCAGCATCGCAGTGAGGTCGAGCGGACCGACTGGCAAACCTACTTCCAACAAGAGGGCGACCTGGACTTCCATTTCCAGATCGTTCAGGGCAGTGGCAACCAGCGGCTCATCGATATCCTCTGCAACGACCTCTATCACCTCGCGCGCATGTATCGCTGTCAGTTTGGGATGAAGAGCGACCGGGCGGCCGTGGCACTGAAGGAGCATCAACTGGTTGCTGACGCCATCGCCGAGCGCGACGGGGAGTTGGCTGAGTGGCTGATGCGCCGCCATATTCGCACCTCGCGTCGCGCGATCGAGCGGCGCTTACAGCGCTGAGGCCAGGCCGCGACACCAACCACATCCAATGCCATACCCCGCACGCAACGAGATCGCGCCGCGATCGACATCCATGCCCTGCGTCGAACCATCGGCGTTCGGCGCACACCCGGTTCTGACTTTCGCTAGGAGATCACTCACATGACCGAACCACGCACACCCGGTGCCCGATTGCGGATCGCCGTTGAGGACGAACACCCCTTGCAGGTTGTCGGCGCCGTGAACGCCTATCACGCCATGATGGCCGAGCGCACCGGCTACCGCGCACTCTATCTCTCGGGGGGCGGTGTCGCGGCCTGCTCCTACGGCATCCCAGACCTCGGCATGACCAGCCTAGATAACGTCCTGGAGGACGTGCGACGCATCACCGATGCCACCAGCCTCCCCCTCCTGGTCGATGCCGACACCGGCTGGGGCGGCGCCTTCAACATCGCCCGCACCGTGCGTCTGATGAACCGCGCCGGCGCCGCCGGTTGTCACATCGAGGACCAGGTCGCCGCCAAGCGCTGCGGCCACCGCCCCGGCAAGGCGGTTGTCTCCAAAGAGGAGATGGTCGATCGGATCAAGGCCGCGGTGGATGCCCGCACCGACGATTTCGTCATCATGGCCCGCACCGACGCCCTCGCGGTCGAAGGTATCGACGCGGCGATCGAGCGCGCCATCGCCTGCGTCGAGGCCGGCGCGGACATGATCTTTCCCGAGGCCATGACGGAGCTCGCGCAGTACGAGCAATTCGTCGCCGCGGTGAAGGTCCCGGTCCTGGCCAACATCACCGAGTTCGGCGCGACGCCCTACTTCACCACCACCGAGCTCGGAGCGGTCGGTGTTGGCTTGGTGCTCTATCCGCTCTCGGCCTTCCGCGCCATGAATCTGGCCGCGCTCAAGGTCTATGAGGCGATCCGTCGTGACGGCACCCAGGCTGGCGTGGTCGACCTCATGCAGACCCGCATGGATCTCTACGATTTCCTCAACTATCACGGCTTCGAGCAGAAGCTCGATGCGCTGTTCGAGCAGGGCAAATCCGATTAAGAACAGCCACTAGCCTGGCTATCGCTGCCGCAGAGCCGGACACCGAGCGCTGAGGCAGAGAAAGCCGGAAGCGGGCGACACGCCCCATCACAACCGCATCACACCGACTGAGGGGAAGACAACGATGGCCGAACACCAGGAGAGCACGCTACCGAAACCAAAGAAGTCCGTTGCCTTGTCCGGCACCGCCGCGGGTAACACCGCCGTCTGCACCGTCGGGCGCACCGGAAACGACCTGCACTATCGAGGCTACGACATCCTCGACTTCGCCGATCAGGCCGAATTCGAGGAAATCGCCCATCTTTTGATCCACGGGCATCTGCCGACCGGCGCCGAGCTCACGGCCTACAAGCGCACGCTCAAGGGTCTGCGTGGCCTGCCGGCAGCGCTCAAGATCGCGCTCGAACAGCTTCCTCCCTCGGCGCACCCGATGGACGTGATGCGCACCGGCGCCTCGGTGCTCGGCACCCTCGAACCCGAGAAGGACAGCATGCCGGTCGCCGCCGCGCGCGCCATCGGTGATCGTCTGATCGCGAGCTTCGGCTCCATGCTGCTCTACTGGCATCACTTCGCCCACAACGGCAAGCGAATCGAGGTGGAGACCGACGACGACTCGATCGGTGGACACTTCCTGCATCTGCTGCATGGCGAGACCCCGTCCGAGGAATGGGTGCGTGCCATGCACACCTCGCTCATCCTCTATGCCGAGCACGAGTTCAACGCCTCGACCTTCGCCGCGCGCGTGGTCGCCGGCACCAACTCGGACATCTATTCGGCCATCACCGGGGCGATCGGTGCATTGCGCGGGCCCAAGCATGGTGGCGCGAACGAGGCTGCCTGCGAGATCCAGAGTCGTTACACCAATGCCGACGAGGCCGAGGCCGACATCCGTGAGCGGGTCGGGCGCAAGGAGATCATCATCGGCTTCGGGCACCCGGTCTACACCACTGGTGATCCGCGCAACGAGGTCATCAAGCGGGTCGCGCGGCGTCTGTCCGAGTCCAATGGGGACATGCGGATGTACGCGATCGCCGACCGTCTCGAGACCGTCATGTGGGACATCAAGAAGATGTTCCCGAACCTCGATTGGTTCTCGGCCGTATCCTACGCGCAGATGGGCGTGCCGATCGCGCACTTCACGCCGATCTTCGTGATCTCGCGCACCACCGGCTGGGTCGCCCATATCATCGAGCAACGCCTCGACGCCAAAATCATTCGCCCGAGCGCGAACTATGTGGGTCCGGAGAATCTGAGCTGGGTGCCGCTCGAGCAGCGCTGAGCACGCCCGCCCCAGCCCCACGCACTCGGCCCGGACGCCGTGATCGACTGGCGTTCGGGTTGGGCGCCTGCTTCCTCGCGCCGGTTGCTCACCAGAAGCGCCTTTGGCGTCTCCAGATGTCTCCAACATTCGAGATCCCGTACAGACCATGAACACCGCCTACCGCACACCGCTGCCCGGCACCAGCCTGGATTACTTCGACGCTCAGGCCGCCGTCGATGCCATTGCACCCGGCGCCTATGCCAAGCTGCCCTATACCGCCCGCGTGCTAGCCGAGAATCTGGTGCGCCGCTGCGCGCCAGAGGATCTCGACGCGGCCCTCGGGCAACTCATCGAGCGCCGGCAGGATCTCGATTTCCCCTGGTATCCGGCGCGCGTGGTCTGTCACGACATTCTCGGTCAGACCGCGTTGGTGGATCTCGCCGGACTGCGCGACGCCATCGCCGAGCAGGGCGGTGATCCCGCACGGGTGAACCCGGTAGTGCCAACCCAGCTCATCGTTGACCATTCGCTCGCGGTGGAGCACGCCGGCTTCGACTCGGACGCCTTCGCGAAGAATCGCGCCATCGAAGATCGACGCAACGCCGATCGCTTCCACTTCATCGACTGGACGCGCACCGCCTTCCAGAATGTCGACGTCATCCCCGCCGGCAACGGCATCATGCACCAGATCAACCTGGAGAAGATGTCGCCGGTGGTGCAGGTCCGCGAAGGGGTGGCCTTCCCCGACACCTGTGTCGGCACCGACAGTCACACCCCGCACGTCGACGCGCTTGGCGTAATCGCCGTCGGCGTCGGCGGTCTGGAGGCCGAGACCGTGATGCTCGGGCGCGCCTCCATGATGCGCCTGCCCGACATCGTCGGCGTCGAACTGACGGGCCAGCGCCAGCCGGGCATCACCGCCACCGATATCGTTCTCGCCCTGACCGAGTTCCTGCGCACCGAGCGGGTCGTCGGAGCCTATGTCGAGTTCTTCGGCGAGGGCGCGGCCAGCCTCTCGATCGGTGATCGCGCGACCATCTCGAATATGTGCCCAGAGTACGGCGCCACCGCCGCGATGTTCTCCATCGATGCCCAGACCATCGCATACTTGCGGCTCACCGGCCGCGAACCAGAGCAGGTCGCCCTGGTCGAGACCTACGCAAAGACCGCCGGTCTCTGGGCCGACAGCCTGGCGACGGCCGAATATCCGCGGGTGCTTCGGTTCGACCTCTCCAGCGTGGCACGGAACCTGGCCGGCCCATCCAACCCGCACCGCCGCTTACCGACCAGCGCGCTGCGCGAGCGTGGCATCGCCGTCGACCTCGACCAGGCGCTCGCCGAGGAACGCCAGGGCCTGTTGCCCGATGGCGCGGTGATCATCGCCGCCATCACCAGCTGCACCAACACCAGCAACCCGCGCAATGTCGTGGCCGCCGGTCTGCTCGCCCAGAAGGCCAATGCGCTGGGTCTGACGCGCAAGCCCTGGGTCAAGACCTCCTTCGCGCCCGGTTCCAAGGTCGCCAAGCTCTATTTGGAGGAGGCCGGTCTGCTCAGCGAGATGGAGCAATTGGGCTTTGGCATCGTCGGGTATGCCTGCACCACCTGCAACGGCATGTCCGGCGCGCTTGACCCCAAGATCCAGCAGGAGATCATCGAGCGCGATCTCTATGCCGTCGCCGTGCTCTCCGGCAACCGCAACTTCGATGGCCGTATCCACCCCTACGCCAAGCAGGCCTTCCTCGCCTCGCCGCCGCTGGTGGTCGCTTATGCCATCGCCGGCACCGTGCGCTTCGACATCGAGCAGGACGTCCTGGGACACGACGGACATGGCCAGCCCATCACACTCGCGGACCTCTGGCCGAGCGATGAGGAGATCGATGACATCGTCGCCCGCTGCGTCAAGCCGGAGCAGTTCAAACAGGTCTATCTCCCGATGTTCGAGCTGGGCACCGTGGAGGCGGCCAAGAGCCCGCTTTACGACTGGCGCCCCCAGTCCACCTACATCCGCCGTCCGCCCTACTGGGAAGGGGCGCTAGCCGGTGAGCGCACGCTCAAGGGCTTGCGTCCCCTGGCGGTACTCGGTGACAACATCACCACCGACCACCTCTCGCCTTCCAACGCCATCCTGCCCGACAGCGCGGCCGGCGAGTATCTGGCGCGGATGGGCTTGCCGGAGGAGGACTTTAACTCCTACGCCACCCATCGCGGCGATCACCTGACCGCCCAGCGCGCGACCTTCGCCAATCCCAAGCTGATCAACGAGATGGCCGTGGTCGATGGACAGGTCAAGCAGGGCTCGCTGGCGCGGGTCGAACCAGACGGCCAGGTGATGCGCATGTGGGAGGCGATCGAGACCTACATGGCGCGCAAGCAACCACTCATCATCATCGCCGGCGCTGACTATGGTCAGGGGTCCTCGCGCGACTGGGCGGCCAAGGGCGTGCGTCTCGCCGGGGTCGAGGCCATCGCCGCCGAGGGCTTCGAGCGCATCCACCGCACCAATCTGATTGGCATGGGCGTGCTGCCGCTGGAGTTCAAGCCAGGCGTGAACCGCCAAACGCTCGGCATCGACGGCACCGAGACCTATGACGTCATCGGTGAGCGCCGACCGCGCGCCGACCTGACCCTGGTCATCCAGCGCAAGAACGGCGAGCGTGTCGAGGTGCCCGTGACCTGCCGGCTCGACACCGCCGAGGAACTCTTGATCTACGAAGCCGGCGGCGTGCTGCAACGCTTCGCGCAAGACTTCCTCGAAGCGACCAAGGCGGCTTAGACCAATATGTCTCAACGACCACAGATCAAAATCCCTGCGACCTATATGCGTGGCGGAACCAGCAAGGGCGTCTTCTTTCGACGGCCAGACCTTCCGGAACGCGCCCAGGTCCCGGGCACGGCGCGCGATGCCCTGCTGCTGCGCGTCATCGGCAGCCCCGACCCGTACGGGAAACAGATCGACGGCCTCGGCGGGGCGACCTCCAGCACCAGCAAGACGGTCATCCTCACCAAGAGCAGTCGCCCGGACCACGACGTCGACTATCTGTTCGGCCAGGTTTCGATCGACACGGCCTTCGTTGATTGGAGCGGGAATTGTGGCAACCTCTCGGCAGCGGTCGGACCCTTTGCCATCAGCAATGGTCTGGTCGATCCCGAACGCATCCCCGAGCACGGAATCTGCACGGTGCGGATCTGGCAGGCCAACATCGGCAAGACCATCATCGCGCACGTCCCCATGACCAACGGCGAGGTGCAGGAGACGGGTGATTTCGAACTCGACGGCGTGACCTTCCCGGCCGCCGAGGTGCAACTCGAATTCCTCGATCCGGCCGATGAGGGGGACGGCGATGGCGGCGGCTCCATGTTCCCGACCGGCAACCTGGTCGATGACCTAGAGGTCCCTGGCGTCGGCACGCTCAAGGCGACCCTGATCAATGCCGGCATCCCGACCCTGTTCGTCGACGCCGAGGCCATCGGCTACATCGGCACCGAGTTGCAGGACGCCATCAACGGCGATCCCAAGGCGCTGGCCATGTTCGAGACCATCCGCGCTTACGGAGCAGTCCGCATGGGGCTGATCCAGGACATCAGCGAGGCCGCAACCCGCCAGCACACGCCCAAGATCGCCTTTGTCGCCCCGCCAGCCGACTATGTCGCCTCGAGCGGCAAGCCGGTCGCGGCGAGCGAGATCGATCTGTGCGTGCGCGCGCTCTCGATGGGTAAACTACATCACGCCATGATGGGGACAGCCGCGGTCGCGATTGGGACCGCAGCCGCCATCCCGGGGACGCTGGTGAACCTGGCGGCTGGCGGTGGCGAGCGCACGGCAGTGCGGTTCGGTCATCCCTCGGGCACCCTACGGGTCGGCGCCGAGGCCCGGCTGATCGATGGCAACTGGACCGTGACCAAGGCCATCATGAGCCGCAGCGCACGGGTGCTGATGGAAGGCTGGGTGCGCATCCCCGGGGACGCCTATTGAGACGGACGAGCGCCCACACGCCAGAGCGCGTCGGGCGCAACCACTCGCCTTTGGCCATGGGGGCCCTCGTCGTCCTCGATGTGCTCGCGGATGACTGCAGGTCGCGGTTCAAACTGAAACCGCGACCCCTCGATCATTTCGGACCCTTGCCCGTGAACGAGTGAAAGGTCTCGACCACGCGGTCTTGAAATTCCCGTGCCCAGGGTGGCTGCGGCCAATTCCAGCCAATGACGATTCCAACGGCCAAAGCGAGCAAAACTACGATCATCAGATGTTCTCCAGTCGTGTCAAGTTCAATCGTGGCGGTCGCAATGCGCTCTCGCGCTAGGATGAGGGCCCTATGCGAAACCCTAGGATCTGCAGCAAGATGCCCGTCACCGCGCCGCCGAAAAGGCCACCAAGAAATCCCAACGGCACAGCGCCTAGGATGCGATTAGAGACCTCCCCCGCCTGGCTTTCTAGCATCACGCTAGCCGCACCGCCGATGATCCAGACACTGGAACCCACAACCGCGGCGATCAACCCGGAAACGACAGCAGCAGAGATCAGCGCTGGAAACCAGCGTGCACAATGCCCGACCAGCCATCGCTCCGAGATCTGGAAGAAGGTCCCGACCAAGGCGACGACGCCGGCCGCCATGAAGAGGACATCCAGGTCACGCCCGAGGATTGCCAGGGTCAGCGCCAGGCAGCCGCCCGCGAAGAGTCCAGCCAGTAAACCGCTGAGCACCTCTGCCAAGGGACGTCCGCCACCCGGGACCATCCAGGCATAGAACAGGCCCGCGAGCACGCCCCCGAGCCCAGCGATTCCCGCGATCCCCAAGAGCTCCACAACCGGACCCACCACGATCAAATAGCCGATCGAGGCCAGGATGCCAGCCATCGCGCCGACCAGCGCCACCGGCATCGCACTGTAAAAGGCCGACGTCGTCGTCGCGGCCACCGCGGCGGCGGCGACCAAAGGCACCCACCCCACCAGTCCCAAGGAACTCAAGAGGGCATGCAGGCCACCGAATAAGGCACCAAACAGAGCGCCCGCAAGCCCCCAGACAAACAGGGTTGTAATGATGGATGCAATCTTCTCCTTCACGGTCATCTGGCCTCGGTCGGTGTATTCATCCTCGCCGTGCCCCAAATCGGACCGTCCACCAAACCGGACCGTCCAGATGGGCAAGGCACCAGATCCCACGATCCATCCGCGTGACCACCAGATGCGGTCACATCCGGTCCCCGGCCACGATCGTGCAAGCCACGCCACCAGCGCGGAACCGGTCTAGCCCAGATGCACAAGTTTAGCGGTTCGGTTGCCCTCGATCCTGGAGACTAACCGGCAGCACGGCTCTTGTGGCGTCAAGCGTCGGAGTCGCCGCAACCCGAGAACCCGAGCGCGAACTGACACAAGATCGCCCTACAACCTGTCGCGGTATCCGAACCCACCAAGGCGTTGACAGCTTACCACAGCAGAACGGCCGTGATCGCCAGCGCCACACCGACCGGTCGCGCCGGGGCCGGGACGAGACTGACCACGAGCAAGAGGATCAGGCTTGTCGGATCCAGGCCGACTCAGACGAAGGTCACAAAAGTCGTCGCCGCCTGGCGCAATTTGCGCGACACTACCCCTGAGCGCACCACGCTCAACCACCGATGCCCTGTGCGCGGCCACCCAGCTGTCCCAGCGACACGCGTGGACTCGTTCAACCCATCGCTGGCATCCCTGCGCTGAACACCGAGCCGAGCATGTCCGAACAACTCATGAACGGCACCCTCGCCGTCATCGATGGTGAAAGCCGGGTGTACTATGACGGCTACTGGATCAAGCACTACGCGCCTCCGCAAGACACCCTGGAGACCAAACGTCGCCTCATACAAGCCTTGACGCGGCGTCTGTTCAATCATGTCGAGCATGGCATCAACATTCCCGGCGCGCGACTCGACGAGGTCCGCGCGGCCTTCCAAGCCGAAAGCGAGCCCGCGCTGAAGCGGGTCAAGGGGGCCATGCTGGCTGGCGCCCTATTCAACCGGGTGGCCGACATCTTCACCTGCTTGGTCGATCTGCAGATCGCGGGCGTCACCATCAGTCCCGATGATTCCTTGATGATCCAATGCGAGCAGTATCTGATCGAGGCGCTGGAACTGGGGCCATTGGTGCGACATCGTGGCGGGCACGAAGGCATCGATGAACTCTGGGGCGAGCCATTCAAGGCCTTCTCGATGTCCGTTGCGGATTTCTACGACAGCCGGTACCTCAAGATCGCCTTGGCCATGCGGGACATCGATCGGATCGCCACGGCGATGAAAGAGACGATCGCCGAGAGTCTGCAGATCACCGCCGCCGCATCGGCCATTGACGAGCTGACCGATGCGGCAAAGCGCAAATGCGAGATCCTGCGGACCGACCCGGCAATCTTCGAAGTGTGGCCGGCTTTCGTCGTGGCGGCCGAGCGCGTCACGCGGTTGGCACCCGCATTGCCGGCGTCAACCGCATCCGTGACGCGTCAGGAGATCATCGAAGCCGCCAAGTTATTGCGGTCAGGGGTTGAATTGATCGGTTTCATCGTGCGTGCCCGTGTTCAGATGCCCAAGAGCACGCGCGAATTCATCGAGGAATGCCAATCCTTCCACGCCACCCTCTGATCCCTCACCCCGCTCGTGCTGCATCCATTCCCGGCGTGATCCACGCGGGCACCGACCGAGGACCATCTGCATGCTCGTCTATCTCCACGGACTCAATAGTTCCAGTCGCTCCGACAAGGCCAACCGACTGCGCGATGGACTCGCCCCTTACCCAGTTATCGCCGTCGATTACGACGCGCATCGACCAGCCACGGCGATCGCGCAACTGCACACCCGTTTTGCGCAACTCGGAGCGACCGAGCAACCGCTGGTGATCGGCAGCTCGATGGGTGGTTTCTACGGTCAGTATCTCGCCCGCCACTGTGCGTTCGCCCATCTCTATTTGATCAACCCGGCACTCACGCCCTGGACGTTGCTCGCTGACCGCATCGGCGAGGTGATGACCAGCGCGCAGGGCGAACGCTATCGCATCACCCAGTCCCTGATCGACGCCACACGTCCTTATGGGATCGATCGCCCCTGCGACGGCACCCCGACTACCCTGTTCCTGGAGCGCGGTGACGAAGTCATCGATGCGCGGATCGCCGAAACCCACTATCGCGACTGCGGACGCCTGTTTGTCTGGGACGGCGGCGATCATGCCTTCCAGCATCTCGACGCGGTCATCGCCTGTCTGCGCCAGGATCTCAGCTTGTGATGCGGCCTCACCGAGCACCCAGTCGGTTGAGGACACTAGGCGCCTGGGCCTCGCACCAACTGATCGAAGATGTGGAAACCAGCGACATAGGTGCCGATGGCCGAGCCCAGGGTGCTGAACAGAAAGACCAGGAAGACGCGTGACACGCGATTGCGCCACCAGCCGCGAAGGTTGACCACGTCCGCGCGCAGATGACCAAAGTCGGCGACCCGGGGTTTGCGCATCGCCAGTTCAACCGCGGCGGTGACCATGCCGGCGCCAATCGTCGGGTTCAGTGAGGTCAGCGGCGCCGCGACGAAGGCCGCGCCCACGGTCAAGGGGTGTCCACCAGCGAGTGCCACGCCGAGCGCGGACAGTCCGCCGTTGATCAGCACCCAGGCCACAACCAGTCCCCAACCAAAACTCGTGCTTTGCGAAAAGCCGAAGGCAAAGCCGCTCAGGATCAGGATCACCACCAGCCATGCCAGCACGCGAGGCCAGCGGCTCGGCGGCGGCACCTGCTCCAATGCGCGCACCACGCCCCGCGGCTCCTCCCGATCCCGCTCAAGGTACTCGCCAATCCCCTTCAGGTGTCCGGCGCCCACCACGGCGAGGATCCGCTTCGCGCCAACCCGTTGCGGCTCGCTGCGCAGCTTGGCCGCCATATAGCGGTCGCGCTCGTCGATCAGCGGTCGGTAGAGATCCTGCCGATCATGCGCGAATTCGGCGAAGGTAGTCTCCAACACATCACCATCCTTGAGGTGTTCGATTTCCTCTTCACTGACCTTCTCGGCGGTCAGCATCGACGCCAACAGACCGGTAAACAAGGTGTAACGCTTCCACCAATTCAGATTCGCCGAGATCCGCTTCAAGGTGACGCCGATCTCGCGATCGATCAGCAACACCGGCAAATCAAGTTCCTTGGCCACATGCACAGCCACGCGCTGCTCGGCACCCGGCTCGATATCAAACTGATCCGCAAGCCGTTGCTGATAGGCGGACAGGGCCAGATTGGCCATCACCATGTAGACTTGTCGCTGTCGAATCACGGAGAAAAGGTCCAGCTCCGACAGGGATTTTGGATCCATCAAGGCGGAGAACCGGCTCTGGCAGAGTTCCACGGCAACCGCGTCATAGTCACCGCTTCGCAGGAGGGTTCGCACCTCCTCCGCGCTGGCGCGGGAGACATGGGCCGTTCCAAGCAATGTCACACGGACATCGGCGAGGTCGATCTCACGCTTCGGCTCATTCGATTCAGACATGATAGACACAGGCTCGGCAACTACGGCAGGGCATGATACCTCAGAACGCGACCTGGCCTATTCTCGCGTAAAATCATCGCACACGAACGATTGCGGACGGGAGACGAGTCGAGGTGTGCCGGTCAATGCCAATCACCACCGGGATCCGCAACCTCAGCGGATGGAACATCGGGCTCGTCGCCCTGCTCCTCGCCGTGCTTGCCACGGGCTGCGCCATGGTCGAGAACGATCGGCGCGCACTCGCTTTGCAAGCCTCGACCAATGGATATCAAGCAGCCCTGCGCTGGGGCTATTATGACAATGCCATCGGTTACCTCGAGCCTGATCCGCGGGGACTCGATCCACTCGGAGAATCGCTGAACACGATTCGCGTCACCGGCTACGATGTGGTCCAGCCACCATTGATTCACGGCGATGGCACGGCAACGCAGATCGTGGTGATTGACTATCTCTTCCAGGACACACAGGTGGTCAAGCGTTTGACCGATCGTCAACGTTGGCGCTGGGACGAGGCGGCGGGGCGGTGGTGGCTCGTATCTGGACTCCCTGCGTTCAGGACGCATGATGCCACCACTCAGCGGCCTTACCCCTAAGCCAGGCGACGACTGAGGGGGCAAGCGGTCACGAGTGTCGGTACCTGACCTGACCTGGCCTAAACGGAAAAGCTCGCGGCAGCCGCACGAGGGCGGCATCCCGAAGCTAGGACGTCGAGACCATTTTCAGGCCGATGATGCCGGCGACGATCATGCCCACGAAGAAAAAACGCAACAGCGTCGCCGCTTCGGCGAACCAGAGGATGCCGATCACAAAGGCCCCAACGGCACCGATGCCGGTCCAGACCGCGTAGGCCGTGCCCATTGGGATCGTCTTTTGTGCAATGAGCAAGCAGGTTCCGCTCGCCACCATGCAGATCACAGCGAAGCCGATCCACCCCCAATGCAGGCCTGCACTGGTCATGCCCAGCTTCAATCCAACCGGCCAGCCCCATTCGAAGACTCCGGCGACAACGAGATAAACCCATGCCATGCGCGATCCGCCGTCTCATTGATCAGGCCCGGTGACACGAGCGTGTCACCGACCGAGTGGGTGGGTGGGTGCTGAGCAAGCACCGGGATGGTTCGCTTGGATCCCACGGCAAACTGCCGAGCGACTCGATCCCGTGGGAGCAGCGGTTGTGGCCAGTGGCTGCGTCGCGCTCCCCCACGGTGTGCTGAGGGGGCCGGCACCAAGCTAAGAGGCGCCTAGGCCGGCCGACAACTCGGCGCTCGATCCCGACCGTGAGGTCAGGGCCGCGCGCTGTTCAGTTCAGTCCCTCGCCATCATCGCCTTAAGGCGCTCGATCTCATCCTTGATCGTCTCAGGCAGGTCCGCGGCAAAGCTCTCCAAGCGTTCGAGCATCGACCGTGCGCCCTCCTCGTCACCCTCGGACCAGTCGGATTTAATCTGTTCGATCATGTGCTCGGCCCGTGCGAGCGCATCGTCGCTCATCTCCCGAGCGTCCTCTGCCATCGGCTCGATGGTCTCCTCGGTACGATCCGCCGCTTGAGAGACCATATCCGTGATTTGATCGGACGCGTCCCGCGCAGCCTCCGTCGCTTGCTCGAGCAGGGTCGGCTCTTCAACCGGCACAGCGGTTTCTTCAACGGGCGCTTGTTCTTGTCCACAGGCAACGAGGCCGAGCGCGAACAGAGACGCAACCGAACTCAGGATGAATCGTTTCTTCATCGTCGTTCCTCCCATGTTATCGATGAACTGTCAGTATACTGAAGGCCTGCGCAGACGTGCAGGTCTTGGCTGCATTCCATCAGGGCGCATTGGATTGAACCCCATGATCCGCGGTCACTCGCGCATGATTCCCTCGTTTTGATCAGGAAACCCGTGCATGAACCATCTCTTCGCCGTTTTCCTGCTGCTATTACTCGGGTGGTTTTGGCTAGACAGCATGCGCGCGCGCGAAATCGCCGTCGAGGTCTGCAAGGCGGCTTGTTTGCAGCGTGATCTTCAGTTCTTGGATCAGGCGGTCGCCCTGCGACGTCTCAGCCTCGCATGGCGCGCCGAGGGCTTGCGAATTCGGCGTCTCTACCGATTCGATTTCAGCGAAGAAGGCGTCGGCCGTCGTAGCGGCCATATCGTCATGCGTGGGCTCACATTGGAAGATCTGAGCTTCGGCCTGCCGACCGATCACCAAGACAACTAAGATGGCGTGCAGGACGCATACCGAGAGGGGAATCGATCAGCCGTAGGCAAGGACTGAGCCGACCAAGCGCCGACGTTGCGCCAAGCATCACACTCAGCATCAGGATCCTGGCAACACGAGGGCTATTTCACCAGCTTGAGGTTTGGACCTCCGGTCTTGCGTTTGCCCTGGCCCGAAGGCGCGGTCCGGTCTGTCGACTCATCAATGCCCGGCACTTCGCGTGGCCCATCCGAGACGTCGCGAAATGGCGAGGCCAGTGGCTCGTCAGACGTCGGGTAGGCGGCCTCCGGAAAGACCATGCCTTGCGCGTTCTCGCGTGTGAAGATCCCAAGAACGGCCTCAACCGGGAAGTAGACATCTCGGGCAACACCGCTAAAGCGAGCGTTGAATTGAATGTGCTCATTGCCCATTACCAAACTCCGAACAGCGCTTGGCGCAACATTGAGCACCAAGCGGCCATCCTCGACGAACTCTGTCGGAACGACCACGCCGGGATAGCGAACATCAATGACCAAGTGCGGCGTCATCCCATTGTCTAGGATCCACTCATAGATCGCCCGGATGAGATAGGGCTTGCTTGAGGTCATGTTCGGGTTTGCTTCGTCCATCAGGTCACGTCCGCGATCATCTCCTTCTCCGCCTCGGTGAGGCTCTTCCTGAACGCATCCCAAGCAAAGATCCGACGCATGTAGACGCGCAGCGCCTCGGCTTGCGATGGGATCTCGATACCCAGGACAGGCAGCCGCCACAGCAGCGGAGCGATGCAGCAATCGACCAGCGAGAACTCATCGCTCATGAAAAACGCGTGAGCGCCAAAGACCGGAGAGGTGATGGCCAAGCTGTCACGCAACTCACGTCGAGCCTCCTTCGCTGCGGCTGGTTCCGCAACCCGAATCCGCTCCATCAGGCTATACCAGTCGCGATCGATGCGATACATGAAGAGCCGCGCACTGGCTCGTGAGACCGGATCGACCGGCAACAAGGGTGGATGTGGAAACCGCTCATCAAGGTATTCCATGATGATCCTCGACTCATAGAGTCTCAGATCGCGATCAATCAGGGTCGGAACCGTCCCGTAGGGATTGCAATCCGTGACCTCCGCGGGCAAGTCATGGGCGTCGACATCGACGACCTCGACGGCGATGCCCTTTTCGGCAAGCACCATGCGGACGCGGTGACAATAGGGGCAGGTCGGATCGGAAAAGAGTGTCATCACAGATCGTCTACTCGCAACCGCTGCCGCGGAGTCCATTCATGACGGCTGGTCGTAGCGCGGTCGGGTGAGAGGCACATAGTCGTTCCGACCATCCACGTCGCTTGCCTGTGCACCTCAACCGTTGGTTCGACACCGCTCGTTGATAGCCACGGATGTCATCCGTTGCATCTTCAAGAAGGGCCCTGAATGACGGCGCCATCGGATGGCGCCGTCGTGGTCACACCGAACAGGCCTAATGGACGTCCTTCCAGTACTCCTTCTTCAGGGCATAGGTCAAGATGAAGAGGAGACCCAGGAAAAGCAGCACGTAGATGCCCATCCGACGACGTTCCAGCGCGCTCGGCTCACCGGCATAAGTCAGGAATGCCGTGATGTCGCGCACCATGCTGTCATACTCGTTTGGCGTGAGCACCCCGGCTTGGGTGAGCGTGACCCCGGTCACACTCGGCTCTCCACCACCTTTCGGGGTGTGCATGATGGGCTCTTGGACACCTTGCAGATCACCGAGCACATGCGGCATGCCAACGAGGGGAAAGATCACGTTGTTCACGCCGTACGGGCGGCTCGGGTCGACATAGTAGCTCTTCAGGTAGGTGTAGACCCAATCCGGGCTGCGCCAGCGCGTCACCAGGGTGAGATCTGGCACAGCGGTCCCGAACCAGGCCTCACCATCGGAAGGACGCATCGAGTTCGTCATCATGTCAGTCGGTTGTGCATCACCGAACAGCAGATTCTCACGCAGGGACTGATCATCGATCCCCAGATCATCAGCCATGCGGGAATAGCGCAGGTGACCGAGAGAATGACAGGCCATGCAGTAATTGACGTAATATTTTGCACCCCGTTGCAGCGAAGCCTGATCGGTCAGATCGACCTTCGCCTTCTCCAGTTTGACGTGCCCTCCAGCCGCGAAGCCGACGGCTGGCAGCAGTAAGGCCAGGGTGGCAATGACTAACGTGTTTCTCATGAGGTCACCCTCTCCGGAACGGGCTTGGTCTTTTCAATCGAAGTGTAGATCGGCATCAGTAGAAAGAATGCGAAATACAACGCCGTGAAAATCTGCGCCATCAAGGTATAGAGCGGCGTGGAGGGCTGCAGGCCGAGCCATGCGAGGACCACGAAGGTCACCGCGAACATCCCGAGCATGAACTTCGAGAAGACGCCCTTATAGCGCATCGATTTGACCTTGCTGCGATCCAGCCACGGTAATGCAAAGAGAATCAGGATGGCCAGGAACATCACGACGACGCCTGGGAACTGCGAGCCATACATGGGTGGCACGGCGCGGAGCATCGCGTAGTAGGGCGTGAAGTACCAGACCGGGGCAATGTGCTCAGGCGTCTGGAAGGGGTTTGCCGGCTGGAAGTTCGGGGCTTCGATGAAGAGCCCACCCAGGGTCGGGGCATAGAAGACCACCACGGAGAATAGCGCTAGGAATACCACCATGCCGACCAGATCCTTCACCGTGAAATAGGGGTGAAAGGGGATCCCATCAGCGGGGGCCGTATCGCTCCAACGGTTGCCCTTCGGGCCCGCCTTGATCTCGATGCCGTCCGGATTGTTGGATCCGACGTGGTGCAGTGCCACGATGTGTAGAAAGACCAGCGCGGCCAAGACGAATGGCAATAGGAAATGGAAGGCGAAGAAACGATTGAGCGTGGTATCCGAAATGACATAGTCGCCACGGACCCACACCGCGAGATCATCGCCGATCACCGGCACGGCCGCGAAGAGGTTCACGATGACCTGGGCGCCCCAGAAGGACATCTGCCCCCATGGCAGAAGATAGCCGAAGAAGGCCGTCGCCATCATGGCGAGATAGATGACCACGCCGATGATCCACAGCAATTCGCGCGGCTTACGGTAGGAGCCCCAAAGCAACGCCCGGAACATGTGCAGATAGATGACGATGAAGAACGCGGAGGCGCCGGTCGAATGGATGTAGCGAATCAGCCAACCCCATTCCACATCACGCATGATGTACTCGACCGACGCGAAGGCCTCCGCGGCGGACGGTTTGTAGCTCATCGCGAGCCAGATGCCCGAGACGATCTGAATGACGAGGGTGAGGATGGCCAATGAGCCGAAAAACGACCAGAAGTTGAGGTTTTTCGGCGCATAGTAATCGGAGAAATGGGCCTTCCAAGTCTCCGTCAGCGGGAATCGCTTATCGATCCAGCTGAGGTTCTCGGTCTTTTCCGCGCTCATCAAGCAGCTCCTCGATCCTCACCGACCAAGATGGTGGTGTCGTTGATGTAGGTATGCACAGGAATCACCAGATTCGTGGGTGCTGGAACACCCTTATAGACACGTCCGGCAAGGTCGAACAAGGATCCGTGGCAGGGGCAGAAGAAGCCACCGCGCCAGCGTGAACCCAAATCTTCTGGCGCGAATTCAGGCCGGAAGGTGGGCGAACAGCCCAAGTGTGTACAGATTCCGACAACGACGAAGAACTGGTCCTTGATCGAGCGTGTCGCGTTCTGACAGTACGATGGCTGCTGCTCGACGTCCGAGGACGGGTCCGCGAGCTGCGAATCCAGCGTGGGCAGGGCCTCAAGCATCTCCTCGGTCCGATGAACGACCCAGACGGGCTTTCCACGCCATTTGAGCCGCAACATCGCACCAGGTTCCAGCTGACTAATATCGGCCTCAACTGGAGCACCCGCGGCACGTGCCTTGGCACTCGGGTTCATCGATTCGATGAATGGAACGAAGGCGAAGCCAGCTCCTACGGCTCCGACCACGCTGGTGGCGGCGACAAGCACACGCCGCCTGGTTTTGTTCACGCCTTGTGCGCTCATAAGCCACTAACCCCCGGCATGCGCGAACTCCCGAAGCAACCTCGACGGTTGCGGACCCGCGCAGATTTCTTGATTGAGGAAAATAAGAATATATCAATTCTCTCAGATAACGACCGAACATTCTCGATGATGACAATCGGCATGGTCAATGCCGTTCGCGTCGCGGACTGATCCAAGACAAGCACCCGCACCCCAAATATGGGGCGCATCGATCCCCGTTGCAGACGGCCGGCTCATGCCGGATTTTCGATCTCGATGAATCGATGTTCCATCGCGAAGCGCGTCGCAAGATGCTCTCCCAGCGCCCTCACGCCGTCACATTCGGTCGCGTGATGACCCGCGGCGATGAAAGCGACACCGTGCTCCCGCGCCAAATGCGTGCTGTGCTCGGAGATCTCCCCGCTGATGAAGGCATCCACCCCCAGTGCGGCGGCGGCCTCGAGATAACCTTGCCCGCCACCGGTGCACCAGGCTAGGTGCTCGACCCGATCGCGCCCGGCCGCAACACAGACGCTGGCCCGCCCCAACCGCTGCGTGAGCTCCGCCGCAAGGGCCTGTGGAGTGCAGGGCGCGGCGAGCCGTCCGCACCAGAGCAGGCCAAGATGGCCCGGCGCCGGCGCGGCATCGAGCCAACCCAGACGGCGCGCCAGGGTTGCATTATTACCAACCTGAGGATGCGCATCCAACGGGAGATGATACGCGATCAAACTGGCCCCAGCTTTGAGTAATTCCCTTGCACGTTTCGCCCTGATTCCGATCAGCGAACGGGGCTCATTCTTCCAGAACCAACCATGATGGACTAAGATCGCGTCGGCCCGCCATGCCGTCGCGGCCGCGATCAAGTCCGCAGAGGCACTGACCCCCGTCACGAGCCGCTGGATTGGACGCTCCCCCTCGACCTGCAGGCCATTCGGGGCATAGTCGTCAAAGTCGCGAGCAGCGAGAAATTGATCACAATAGATGACCAACTCATTCAACTCGACCATTCTGTCTCCTGTCGACAGCCGGAGTTCCTATCGATACCGTGTCCGAGCCGGTTGCTCATCCATTCGGATCTTGAGTGATCTCGCACCCTCGTCGGATCGATCCGGATGCGCCGCCGCGCCCCGCACCGGGTCGTGAGCCAGAATCCAGTGCCGCGCGCACGCGATAGCTTACCTCTGATGTCCAAGACAGGTCCAACCACCGCGGTCACCCACTCGGGGCAACGCCCGGCAGGCGTTGGAGGTGGAGTCGCGCAAGCAACCCACCGCGCCGCGGATGATCTCTCCACGGCCACGGGCCAGTGCCGGCCAGGGCGCTTCAGTCAACGGCATCACGGGTTTCGACGGTTTGCGAGACAGACAACTGCTCAAGTCGGGGGCATACCTGTTGCTCGAGGAGACGCGCGAGTGCGGCGAGTTCTGGATACTGGGGTGCGACGGCAAGGATGTAGGCCAATGTCCGCGGGATATCGGTGAGATAGTGTGATTTTCCATCCCGCCGGTGCAGCCGGGCGAAAATCCCGCAGGCTTTCAAGTGCCGCTGCACCCCCATGAGGTCAAACCAGCGGAGGAAACGCGCACGATCAGGCACGTCGAAACCCCCCTGTTGGCCCGCACGCGCACAATAGCCCGTGGCCCATTCGATCACCTGATCCGCCGGCCAGGTGATGTAGCAGTCGCGCAACAGGGACACCAGATCGTAGGTCACGGGACCGACGACCGCGTCCTGGAAATCCAACACGCCTGGATTGGCGTGCTCAAGCTGCATCAAATTGCGCGAATGATAGTCACGATGCATGCAGACGCGCGGTTGTTCCAGCGCATTCTCAACCAGCACGCGAGCAACGGACCCAAGCAATCCGGAGGTCCTGGCCTGATCCGCGACATCCGGGAAGGCAGCGAGGAACCAGTCATGAAACAGATCGAGTTCGCGCCGGATGAAGGCGGCGTCGAAGACGGGCAGCCCCTGCGTCGGACCATGGGCCTGCAGGATCGCCAAGGTCGCCAGCGCATCGCCATAGAGGCGGTCGACGTTCGCCGCGTCAAGCACGCGCAGATAGACCTGATCGCCGAAGTCACTGAGCAGCAGGAATCCGTTCAAACGATCTTCAGCGAAAACCTCCGGCGTATTCACCCCCACTGCACGAAACCGTCGCGACAGATCGGCGAAACGACCGCAGTCCTCCTGCGCAGGCGGCGCATCCATGAGGATCGCGGTACCCCCCGCGTGCAGCAGACGCCAATAGCTCCGAAAGCTCGCATCGGACGAGGCGCGTCGCAACTCGAACGCATCCGATCCCAAGACCTCTGCCACCCACCGCTGCATGACCTCGACTCGCTCTTCCACCCGCTCTGACACAACGACTCCGTTTAGCTCAAGATGTTGGGATGATGAATCCGGTCCGCTGCCAGTGGCGATCGACCACCGGTCCAGGGCACTCAAGGCGGCATCTCGATTGCCGCGCCTAGGCAGATGTGCCATGGTTACAGCTTCATGTGAACCCGTCCAGCGATCCAAGAGACGAGCACCGGGCACCAACCTGCTCCAGCCGAGCCGAATCTCACCGTGCATCTCGCTTCCGTGGCCCTTGTCTATTTGCTCCTCACAGCGCCGTCGTTTGCCGTCGTGGGCGCGGCCATGTCGACGCCGGAATCCTCGACACCTGAGCCGGTCAGCGCCCCGGAAACCCGCTCGAGCCCGACTCCCGATGCCATTGCGGCAAATCCAGTGGGGTCGTTTGATCTGGCCGTTCCCAGCAGTGCGGAGCCCCGCGCGCTCTCGCCCCTGGAGCCGCTCTGGCCCGACCCGGATGGCGCGCGGCTGCCGCGACTGGAGGACGACTCCCCACCCACGACCGAACAGGATGCGGGGGAAGCGCCCGCGCTCGAATTCACGCCAACCGCCCTCGAACTGCCTGCGGCCTGGGATGAGCGCCTGCATGCGGGTCTGACATGGGAGTATTGTGGGCCGCGGGGACCGGGCCAGGGCTCAGCCGGCCCGACAATGGACTGGCAGGCCCGCCCCGGCGTCCCGATCGAGCTCATCGCCGATCGTGTCGACTATGACCAGAACACCGATATCATCGAACTCCGTGGCCAGGTCGACGTCACCCAAGCCGAGCAACGTCTGGAAGCCGATCGCTCGACCTATGACCGCCGCAGCGGCCAGCTCGACGCCAGTGGCGACATCGTCTTCGAGGCCCCTGGACTGCGCATTCTCGGTGAGCAAGCCGACTACAACCTCCTCACCCGCACCGGCACGATCGGGACGGCGCGCTATCGACTCGCCGATGGAACCAACGTCCTAGGCACTGCCGAGGTGGCCGAGATGCACCCCGACGGCATCAGCGTGTATCACAATATCACCTACTCGACCTGCCCCCCCGGCAATGCGGACTGGTCGATCAAGGCGCGGGATCTTAAACTCGATCAAGCCGATGGCATGGGCTACGCACACCATGCCCGCATCCGCATCGGCAAGCTTCCCGTGCTCTACACACCCTACCTCTTCTTCCCGATCGACGACCGACGGCGCAGTGGTTTCCTCATCCCCAGTTTCGGCTCTTCGAGCACCACTGGCGTCGACATCAGCATCCCCTACTACTGGAACATCGCGCCCAACATGGATGCCACCATCACGCCACGGCTCATGAGCCGTCGTGGCATCATGCTGGGGACCGAATTGCGCCGTCTTGATGCCTTCCAGGATCTCCAGATCAATGCCGAGGGCATCCCCGATGACCGGGAAGACCCTGACTTCGATGCACGCGGCGCGGTCCGGATCCTGCAAACCGGGCGGTTCGGGTCGCGCTGGACGAGTTCGGTCGATTTTGCCGCCGTCTCGGACGATCAGTATCTGCAGGATTTCGGCAACCAACTCGAGGTCACGAGCGTGCGCAATCTGGTGCAGCGCGGTGACATGCACTATGCCGGAGACGGCTGGCGCTTTCTGACCCGGATCCAACAGTTCCAGACCGTTGATCCAGCAGTCAGTCCGCAGAATCGACCCTACGGGCAACTGCCGCATGTTGAACTGGAGTTGCTTCCCAAGCGCTGGAACGACCGCTTCGAATACAGCCTCAATGCCCAGTACGACTTTTTCGATCACGACCGACTCGTGCACGGCAATCGTCTCGTTGCCGTCCCCAGCCTGCGCATGCCACTGCGCCGCAGCTTCGGACAGATCGTGCCGCGCGCGCGTCTCTACTTCACGGGTTACGACCTCATCAACCAGACCGAAGGGTTGCCGGCTCAACAGTCTTATCTGATCCCGAGTTTCGATCTCGACGGAACGCTCGTCTTTGAGCGCTCGACCAACTGGTTTGGTTCCCCGGCACTCCAAACCCTCGAGCCACGGCTCTACTACGTGCTCACCTCCTTTGCCGATCAGTCCAACGCGCCACTGTTCGATACCACACCGCTCGATTTCAGCTTCGCCAGTTTGTTTCGCCCGAACCGGTTCACCGGCTATGACCGCATCGGCGATGAGAATCGGATGACCTTGGGACTGACCTCACGCACCATCGCCAACGCCACTGGACAAGAGCTATTCCGCGCGAGCATTGGCCAGATCTACTTCTTCGAGAACCGCCGTGTCCAGTTGTTCGATCAACCCATCGAGGATGATGTGCAATCCTCGGTGGCGGGCGAATTCGCCGCCCAGATCAGCAACCATTTAACCGCCCGCGCAGGCTTTCAATGGAACCCCAACGATGACGAATCGGTCTGGGAGAAACGAGTCCTGCAGTTGCAATATACGCCCGGGGAAGGCCGGCTCTTGAATCTCGCCTATCGGTTCAATGAGAGCGAGCAGAGCGCGTTGAGCTATGAGGACACGGATCTCTCCCTGCAACTGCCGATCGGCCGCCAGACGAAGCTGGTGGGACGCTGGCTGTACTCAATGCTGAACAACCAGACCGTCGAGGCCTTTGCCGGGATTGAGTACGGCCGCTGTTGTTGGCGCGTCAGATTGCTTGGTCAGCACCTGCAGACCGGCGAGGACAGCAGCAACACGAGCATCCTGTTCCAAATCGAGCTCGCCGGACTCGGCTCATTCGGCAACCAGATCGACAAACTCTTAGAACGTGATATCTATGGCTATCAACCGGACTAGCGATCGTCCCCAATCCCGACCGCGTCACCGCGCCTGGGCACTCGCCTTCCTTGCGGTGACGACCGGTCCAGCACTCGGTCAGGCGCCCATTCAGGAACTCGACGCGATCGTCGCCGTGGTGAACGACGATGTTGTGGTGCGCAGCGAACTGAATACCGAGATCGAACTCATCCTGCCCCAGATGCAGCAGGCCGGAACGCCGCCACCGCCGCGGCAGCAGCTTGAGAAACAGGTCCTCGATCAACTCATCCTCAAGCGTCTCCAGACGCAACGGGCGCGCGAGATGGGCATTGAGGTCGACGAGGCCGACCTCAATGAGGCACTGGTGCGGATCGCGGAGCGCAATGGCCTGACCCTCGATGAGCTCCAGCTCACACTGGAGGCGGGCGGCATCCGCTTCGCGGACTTCCGCGAGGATACGCGTTCCCAGATCATCATGAGCCGACTGCAAAACCAAGCCGTGATCAACCAGATCCAGGTCACGGATCAGGAGATCGACCGTTTTCTCGAGCGCGAAGCGAGCCGCCTGATCGAACGTGAACAGGTGCGACTGCAGCATATCCTGATCGCGCTGCCCAACAGTCCATCACCCGCCGAAGTCCAAGCCGCGGAATCCAAGGCCACGAGGCTGGTGGGGCAGTTGCGTGGTGGCGCGGATTTTGGACAGGTCGCGGCGCGCGAGTCGGATGGACGCAACGCCTTGCAAGGTGGCGATCTTGGCTGGTTCGAGATGGCGGCCGTTCCGAGTCTTGCGACCGAGCTCGCCTTCACCATGGCGGAAGGCGAGATCAGCGACCCCTTACGCAGTCCGAGTGGTTTTCACATCATCAAGCTACGCGACATCAAGGCGGCGACGCCCGCCGATGTCATCCAGACACATGCCCGCCATATCCTGATCCGCACCAACGAATTGGTTTCAGACGAGGATGCGAGGCGGCGCTTGAGTCAATTGCGCACCCGCATCCTCGGCGGCGATGAGTTCGCGACACTGGCGCGCTCACATTCCGATGATACCGGTTCCGCCCTGAAGGGGGGCGATCTGGGCTGGGTCAATCCGGGCGATACGGTGCCTGATTTCGAAGAGGCCATGAACGCGTTGGGGCCGAACGAGGTCAGCCAGCCCTTTCAGAGCCCTTTTGGCTGGCACATCGTCCAGGTCATCGAACGCCGCAACCAAGACCGTGAGGGCGAATTCATGCGGCTGAAGGCGCGCGGGGCGTTGCAACGACGCAAGGCAGAAGAGGCGACGGAGGAATGGCTGCGCCAATTGCGCGATGAAGCCTATGTCGAGCTGCGCCTCGAGGAAGAGGCGTGACCCGGATCCTAATCACCCCCGGCGAACCCAGCGGGGTCGGACCAGATCTGATCGTCCGCCTGGCCCAGGAGCGGCTCGCGCGATCGCCGATCGTGGTCGCCGATCCGGATCTGCTGCGGGAGCGCGCGCAGCGTCTCGGCTTACCTCTGCGAGTCGAGCTGGTCGAAGCGGGGACGCGCCACCCCGAACAGCAGCACCACATCGGTCATCTGCGCGTACTGCCGGTCCGTTTGACGCAACCGGTCGTCCCCGGCCAGTTGCACCAGGCGCACGCACCCTACGTCATGGACTCTCTGCGCATCGCCTGCGACGCCTGTCTTGATGGCCGAGGTGACGCGCTCGTCACGGGCCCGGTCCATAAGGGCATCATCAACGATGCCGGACTTCGTTTCACTGGCCATACCGAATTCCTTGCCGAGCGATGCGGCGCCGAACCCCTGATGATGCTGGTGACACCCGGGCTGCGGGTCGCGCTCGCCACGACACACCTGCCATTGCGCGACGTCAGTGCGGCCATCACACGCACGCATCTGACGCGGGCGCTGGAGATCCTGCACACCGATCTGCGATCTCGTTTCGGGATCACGGATCCACGCATCCTCGTCTGTGGCCTCAATCCACACGCCGGCGAGGGTGGACACCTCGGTCGCGAGGAGATCGAGGTCATCGAGCCGGTCCTGACCGCCTTGCGCGCCCGCGGCTGGTCGCTCATCGGTCCATTACCGGCTGACACCGCCTTTGTTCCGAATCGACTCGCCGAGAGCGATGTCGTCTTGGCGATGTATCACGATCAAGGCTTACCCGTTTTGAAGCACCTGGGATTCGGCCAAGCCGTCAATGTCACGCTCGGTCTACCCATCATTCGAACGTCGGTCGATCACGGAACGGCGCTCGCACTCGCGGGCACGGATCGCGCTGATCTCGGCAGCGTCCGAGCCGCGCTGAGCCTTGCCAACGCCATGGTCGATGGCGTCCAACCGGCGTCTGTCCAGGCCGCACTCTGAATCGACTCAGCGACCAATGCGTTCGCGCACCTCGAGGGCGACTTCCAAGGCCTTCAAGCCGGTTTCGCCATCGACGAGGGGCCGATGGCCCATGCGGACACAACGCACGAAATCCGCAAGCTCGGCATCGAGCGGCTTGACAGGATCGATCTGGATTCGTTCACGCAGGATCTCGGGCCGTGGCGACGCGGCCGTGAGCCGCGGCTCGGCGATGTCGATGGTCTGTTCGATGAAGTCGAGCGACAGATAGCGCCGCGGCTGAAACACCCGAATGCGGCGCGTCGTCTTCTCCGAGACCCGGCTCGCCACCACATTGGCCACCGTGTGATTGTCGAATTCGAGACGCGCGCTCGCGATGTCCACATGATCGGTCAACACCCGGGCACCCACCGCGGAGATCTCCACGATGCGGGCGTCGACCAAAGCCAGGATGATGTCGAGGTCGTGGATCATGAGGTCGGAGACCACATCCACATCGGTCGCCCGCTCGACGAAACCACCCATCCGTTGCGCCTCGAGATAGAGCGGAGAATCGATCCGCTGCGCCAACGCCATCACCCCGGCGTTATAGCGCTCGACGTGTCCGATCTGCAGTATCGTGTCCCGCTCGCGGGCCAATTCAACGAGTGCGCGCGCGTCGCTCAGGGTTGCCGCGATCGGCTTCTCGAGCAAAATCGGAATCCCCCGCGAGAGGAACGGCGCAGCGGCTTCGAGATGCGCGGTCGTCGGCACCACGATACTGACGGCATCAACCCGATCGAGCACTGCCTCGATGCCATCGAGCACCCCGCACCCGGCCTCGGCGGCCACCGCGGCGGCCCGGTCCGTGTCAACATCGACCACACCGACGAGCTCGACTTCCGGCATGCGCGAATAGATCAGGGCATGAAAACGACCCAGGTAGCCGACGCCGACCACGGCGACACGAAAGGTTTCGGACATCAGGGACCACCAGACTCGACATTGAACCTTGTTGTATTATCGTCCGATTGGATGCCCTTGTCTGTGTTAGAGGTCTAGATGAAACCCTGTACGATCAAGATTTCGGCCAACAGCCAGTATCAACCCGAACGTTCGTCTCCGGGCGAGGAACGCTATGTCTTCGCCTACACCATCGTGATCGAGAACCAGGGGAGCGAGGCGGCACGCCTACTCGATCGCCATTGGATCATCACGGATGCGGACGGCAAGGCGCAGGAAGTCCGCGGCGAGGGCGTTGTCGGGGAGCAGCCCTACCTGAAACCGGGCGAGCGCTTCGAGTACACCAGCGGGGCGATCATTCCGACGCCGGTCGGCAGCATGCACGGCAGTTACGGGATGATCACCGATGACGGAACCCGGTTTGAGGCCACCATCCCGCCCTTCTCGCTCGCCTCGCTTACGACCATGCACTGACTCCGCGCGCGCGGCACCCCCCGGGTCAAGAGCGGACTTCGGCCCGCTGAGGGAGCCGCCGCACACCTGATGTTGCGCCGCGGCCAAACCCGCAACCGCGCGGGTCGCGCGCCACGCACCCATTCTGGACCGAGCCCTGGACCGGGGCCGCAACGGGGGACGCATGTCGATCTTCGCTGTCGGTGACCTACAAGGCTGCTATCGCGAACTGCTGCGTCTGCTCGATCGCATCGCATTCGATCCCGCGCGGGATCACCTCTGGTGTGTCGGCGACCTCGTGAATCGTGGTCCCGAATCGCTCGCCGTGCTCCGATTCGTGCACGGTCTCGGTGAACAGGCCATCACCGTCCTTGGCAATCATGACCTGCATCTCCTCGCCCTCGCGCAAGGCAACCAGCGCCATGCCCGCCAGAGCAACCTCGATGAGATCCTGCGCGCACCCGATCGCGATGAGCTACTGCACTGGTTGCGTCATCGCCCCCTGCTCCATCACGACGCCCACCTCGGCTTCACGATGATCCATGCCGGATTGCCTCCACAGTGGTCGCTCACCGAAGCGCGGCAGTACGCGCGGGAGTTGGAGTTGGTCCTGCGCGGTCCCGGATATCGAGACTTTCTGCTTCAGATGTATGGCAACAAACCAAAGCGCTGGACACCGGCCCTCACCGGGATCGAGCGCCTGCGCTTCATCACCAATGCACTGACGAGGCTGAGATTTTGCGAGCCAGACGGGGCCTTGGCACTGAGCGAGAAAGGCGAACCCGGCAGCCAAGCCGCGGGGCGACGCCCCTGGTTTCGCATGCCCAACCGGCGCACCCGGGACGAGCGCATCATCTTCGGCCATTGGTCGACCATTGGTTATCTCGCCGAGCATAATGTCTGGGGGCTCGATAGCGGATGTCTGTGGGGCGGTGCCCTGACCGCCATCCGACTCGATGATCCAGACGCCATCACCCCGATCCAGCTCGCTTGCGCAGGCTATCGCGAACCGGGAGCCCATGCCTGAACGGCGAGGCTCGCCGCACCGTCCACGACAGAAGGGCGCGGCGTGTCACACGCGCGAGCGGGCACCACCGAGCGGTTCATGGTGACGACGGCAGAGTTCGAGGAACGTCATCGCGTGGACGTTGCGCGCATCGGCCGGGTGCTCGGTGCGCTGGCGCTCTTGCCAGTCTTGGGGATCCCATGGTGGAAAGAAGGTATCCCCCGCGACCTCGGCGTGGATTAGCGTGAGTAGGAGACGTTCCGCCCGCGGTAACGCCTCGCGATAGAGTTGCGCACCGCCCACGATCATCAATTCCGGGACCGCTCCGGCCACTTCGATGGCCTCATCGAGCGAGCTGGCCGGCGTCGCGCCCCGGGGACGGAACGCCGGGTCGCGCGACACCACGATGTGACGCCGGCGCGGCAGCGGTCCAGGCAAGGACGCCCAGGTCAGCCGCCCCATCACGATTGTCCGATCGAGTGTCAACTGCTTGAAATGAGCCAGATCGGCGGGGAGGTGCCAGGGCAGGCGGTTCGCGAGACCGATCACCCGATTCGCCGCGATCGCGGCGACCAGACACAGTGGTGTGGGAGCACTGGCCAGGCCAGCACGCTCGGTGGTCACAGATGACGCCGGCGCGTGACCGACTCGGCAAGTTCATGCAACATCGGCACGGTATCATCCCAGCCAACACAGGCATCCGTAATGCTCTGGCCGAAGACCATGCCGTCGTTCGCTCCAAGATCCTGACGTCCGCCAACCAAATGACTCTCGATCATGACGCCGATGATGCCCTGATCGCCTCGCGCGACTTGGCCGGCCACATCCTGGCAAACACGAATCTGTTTCTCCGGGCGTTTCCGGCTGTTGGCATGACTGAAATCGATCATGATCTTCGGCGTTAACCCTGACTCCAGGATCTGCTCGGCAGCCAGGCTCACGCTCTCGGTATCGTAATTGGGACGTTGGCCACCGCGCAGGATGATATGGGTGTCCACGTTGCCGGTGGTGCTGAAGATTGCGGATTGTCCTTCCTTCGTGACCGACATGAAGACATGTGGGCGGGCCGCGGCGTGGATGGCATCGATCGCGACTCGCACATCGCCATTGGTTGCGTTCTTGAAGCCAACCGGGCAGGACAACCCGGATGCCAATTCACGATGGCCCTGGCTTTCGGTCGTGCGCGCGCCGATGGCGCCCCAACTGACCAGATCGGCGATGTACTGCGGACTGATGAGGTCGAGGAACTCAGTACCCGCCGGGATCCGCATCTCATTGAGTTGCAACAGCAATTTGCGTGCGATCCCGAGGCCTTGATTGATCTCGAAACTGCCATCGAGATGGGGATCGTTAATCAGCCCTTTCCAGCCCACCGTGGTTCGCGGTTTCTCGAAATAGACACGCATCACGATCAGCAGTTGTTCACTCAAGACCGTGCGCAGATCGTTCAGACGCTCGGCATACTCCAGGGCGGCACGCGGATCATGGACCGAGCATGGCCCAACGATCACCAGGAGACGATCGTCGCGTCCATGCAGGATCTGCTGAATCGCATGGCGCGTCGAGTGCACCGTCTCAGCGGCGACTTCGGTGAGAGGGAACTCATGGTGAAGCGCGCTGGGTGCACGGACTTCTTTGATTTCGCGGATCCGCAGATCGTCGGTCTTTTGCATTGGGTCAGCTGGTGACAGCGGTGTTGACAAACGCGTGAGTATATCGCGATCCATCCGGATCACTCGACCTTCGCCAATGCAGACCAGACGTGCGGCGCATTGCACGGGACACCAGCAACCAGACTATCCCAGCCATCCAAACGGATGGCCGGGATGGTCTTCAGGTCAGCGCCCCATTGCGCGCCTCCGGGGTGGTGATCGGGTCGGCTTCAATCAGACCGCGATGCGCGATCGAGCCGGGCTCGATTGAACCACTCGATGCTGGGGCCGAAGGCACCGTGACGAATGCGCACCAATCCGGCATAGTCGACCCGCAAGCGATACCAGCGGCGCGCATCCGCCCCCAGCAGATGCCCCACGAGCGCACGCATCACCCCGGCATGACAGACGATCAGGAGGTGACGACCAGGATGTTGCTCACAGTAGCGCCGATAAGCCTCGCCCACACGCGCAGCCAGACGCTCCAGGGGTTCGGCCCCCAAGGGGCGTTGACCAACCGGATCACGATAGAAGGCCGCGAAGTCCTCCGGGTCCTCCCGCGCCACCGCGACACGGTCGCGGCCCTCCCAGGCCCCCATCCCGACCTCGATCAGGTCCGGATCGACGACCAAGGGCAAACCATGCCGCGCGGCCAGGTCGACGGCGAACTGCCGACATCGCGACAAGGGGGAGCTGATGATCCCATCCCAGGGCGCCGACGTACCCAACGCATCACGCATCTGATCCCACCCAACTGGACTCAGAGGATCATCGGTCCCACTGCCACGATACCGTGACCCGCCGACCGGCTCGCCATGACGGATGACATCCAGGATCAGATCAGGCATGGTGCCCGTGATGGGGTGCGCCCTGCCAGCTGGCGCAGGTTTGGACTCTTTCAACGACATGGGCTCCTGCAGGTCACACCCCCATGCGGGGGTCCGGACATTTCGATCAATTCAGGCTAGACGCGATGAAGAACAAGATCTACGAAGGCATCGACCAACAGCCCGGCGGAGCCATGACACCCACGGCTAACGTCATTCGCGATGCCTGGGTGTTTGGGATTATTCCCACCGATGAGACCTGCGCAGGCTGGAGCAGCCAGCGCATCGAACAGCTTTACGAACAGGTCAGTGTGGCCTGGAAGCCCTATGGCCATCTGCCCTCCCGACTCCCTCCCGATCTTCGGGAACGGCATGAGCAGATCTACTCAGCGGCCATCGCGAGGGCCCGGGACGCAGGCTGGAACCCCGCTCTCGGCGAAAACGACTAAACTCAAGACGACACCGAACGACGATAGACCAGGCCGCGTCTTACGATCCGTTGGGAGCCGCGGCCCGCATGCTGATCACCACGGACGACGCGAGAGGGTTTCATGAGGATCCCGTTTGCCTGGCACGACGATTGGGCCTTGCAGATCCCGGTTATCGATCACGAACATCGCGAACTCGTCGAGATCCTCGCGGCGATCCTCGATCGTTTCGTGGATGAAGATGATGTGCCGGAGGGTCCCACCCACCTCCACCAGGCCCTCATCGAACTCGGGGAAGCGGCGCGCGAGCACTTCAGTCGCGAAGAGGCGTTGATGCGCGCGATCGACTACGAGGATGTCACCGAACACCAAACCGAGCATGCCCTGCTCATGGCCGAATACACGGATCTGATCCGCCAGTGGCAGATCGCTGGCAAACAGCGACTCACCGTGACGGACCAGCAGCTTATCCACGACTGGATCCTTGATCACATCCTCGGCGCGGACCGTGACTTCGCCAAAGCCTGTCTGCGGCAGGACCTCCACCCCGATCAGCGTGCTCGGCTCGTCGCTGTTCCGCCGCGTCCCCGTCCCCTCAGGACGGACCAAACAGATCCTTGAACATCTGCACCGTTGTCTGCCGGCCCAACTCGCCGATGGCGGTCGTCAGCGGAATCTCTTTCGGGCAGACCCGGACACAGTTCTGTGCCTGACCACAATCACTCAGGCCACCGTCACCCATGATGGCGTGGAGCCGCTCGCGGGCATCGTATCGACCGGTCGGATGGGCATTCATCAGGCGCACCTGCGCGAGCGGGGCCGGTCCTAGGAAGTCCGAATGGGGGCCGAACTGCGGACAAGCCGCCATGCAGCAACCGCAGGACATGCAACGGCTGTAGAGATAGTTCGCCGCCCATTCATTCGGTCCGATGCGCGGCGCGCCCTCATGAATGTCCCAAAGCCCGTCGATGCGAACCCAAGCCTTGACCTGTTTCAGCCCCTCATCGATGCGCGTGCGATCGACCAGCAGATCGCGCACGACGGGGAATTTCGGCAAGGGTTCGAGCCGGATCGGCTGCGTCAGCGACGCGACCAGGGCCGAGCAGGAGGGACGTGGCACGCCATTGATGAGCATGGCGCAGGACCCGCAGACCTCCTCCATGCAGTTATGGTCCCAGACCACCGGATCAACGCGCTCGCCCGTGGTCGTCACCGGATGCTCGCGCAGCGCCATCAGCAGCGAGACGACATTATGATCCGGGTGACCGGGGAGTTTGAATTCCTGCCAATAGGAGGGGCTGTCAGGGCGATCCTGACGACGGACACGGAGATGGATCGATTGCTCGGTCATGGATGGTCGCACCAAGATGGATCAAAGATGGGGCCGACATTCACCGATAGTCCCTCGGATCCGTCGGTGGAAACAGGCTCAGGTCGACCTCCTGATAGTGAATCCGCGGACCGTCATCATGATGCTCGGCGATGGTTGTCTTCAGCCACTGGTGGTTATTCTCCTGCCAGCGCGCCCGATAGGCCTCGAACGCCGGATCACCGGGAAAGGTCCCCGCGGGGATCGGCAGTGCGAACGCGGGTTTGTAGTGGGCCCCGCGACACTCATCACGCGCCAACGCACCCTGCGCGACCACCTTGGCCAGCGTGATCATGTCGCGCAACTGCCGGGCAAACACCAGGCCCTGATGCGCCCAGGGATTGGCAGCGCCGAAATCAACCCGATCCAGACGCTCCGCAAGCTGCCGCAGTTCGCTCAATGCCGACTCCAACTGCGGATTGGCGCGCACGACGCCCACCTTGGCGGTCATGAGCGCACCCAGATCCTGGTGGATCCGATACGGACATTCACTCCCCTGGCCCTCCTGGATGGCTCTATTGAGGCCCTGTTGGCGCGCGACCTCATCAGCAATCAGATCTTCACGCACGCCGGGGCGGGTGCCGGCGAAACCTTTCAGATAACTCACCACCGACTCGCCCGCCACCCGCCCCGAGTAGCTGGCCGAGAGCAGCGAGTTCGCGCCCAAACGATTGGCCCCGTGATAGGCATAGTCACACTCGCCGCAGGCATAGAGACCCGGGATGTTGGTTGCATGATTGCGCACGCTCCCGTTTGCGATGCCGCCATCCGCGGCCCGCTCGAAGTCCACCCACAGCCCCCCCATGCCATAGTGGGCGGCGGGGAATATTTCCATCGGCTCGGTGACCGGATCCACCCCCGCGAATTTGCGATAGATCTCCAGAATGGCGCCCAGACGCGTGGAGATGAAGGCCTGATCAAGATGCGTCAAATCCAGATAGACGCGATCGCCACCACCGAGCCCCAAGCCCATCTCTTGGGTCACCGTCCAAATCGCCCGCGCGGCCTCGTCACGGGCGACCGTGTTGCCGTAGGTTGGGAAAAATTCCTCCAGAAAGTAGAAGCGCTCCACTTCGGGAATGGTCCGCGGTGGGCGTCGATCGCCGGGCGTTCGCGGTACCCAAATCCGCCCGCCCTCGCCACGCGCCGCTTCACTCATCAGCCGCGTTTTATCGTGCCCGATCATCGCCGTGGGATGGAACTGGAAGAACTCGGCATTGGCCAGCCAGGCACCCTGTTGATAGCAACGGCTCGCTGCCGCGCCGGTCGAGTTGGTCGAGGTGGTGGTCTTGGGCGCATAGAGCTGGCCCATTCCGCCGGTTGCCATGACCACCGCGTCCGCCATGAAGGCGCGCACCTCGAGACTGCGCAGATCCATCGCCACGATGCCCCGGCAGACGCCCGCCTCATCACGGAGCAACGAGAGAAACTCCCACCACTCGTGCTTGATCACCCGCCCCTCGGACTCGAGCCGCCGAACCTGTTGATCGACACCATAGAGCAGCTGCTGTCCGGTACTGGCCCCAGCGAAACAGGTCCGTTTGTTCTTCACCCCACCGAATAGACGCTGATCGAGCAGTCCCTCCGGCGTGCGTGAAAAGGTCACCCCCATGCGCTCGAAGGTTCGAATCAATCCGGGGGCGTCCTCGCACATGCTCTTCACTGGAGGCTGATTGGCCAGATACTCGCCGCCCTTGATTGTATCGATGATGTGCTGCCGCACCGAATCATGCTGTCCCTTGGTGTCGAGCACGGCATTGACACCGCCTTGCGCACACACCGAATGGCTCCGCTTCACCTCAAAGAGCGAAAGCAGGGTCACCGTGAAGCCCGCATCCGCGATCCGCACGGTCGCCCAGAGGCCACCGAGCCCACCCCCAACGACGATCACGCTCGGTTGACTCATCTCAGGAACCCCATCAGTCCGTGGAGACCGAGCGCGGCCAGCAGCAACCCGAACAGCACACAGAACCCGCCGAACAGACGCTGCGCGCGCACCGAGGTGGTCACGCCCCAGGCGATCGCCATCGATGAGAGCCCATTGGCAAAGTGGAACACCGAGAGCAACAAACCCACCACATAAACGCCAAGCAACCAGGGCTGAGAGAGCAGCGCCTGCATGTGTGTGTACAGATCCTCTGCCACTGCCGGATCCCAAAACCCCTGGATGCGCGTCATGCCCACGTGCAGCAATAAAAAGAACAGGATGCCGATACCCGAAATGCGCTGCATCCAATACAAGTGATTGCGCGGATAGCGGTAACGCAAGAGTTCGGAGCGCATCTGCGCCGAGATCACCAATCCATACCCGGCATGGAACAAGAGTGGCAGAGCGATCACGAAGATCTCGAGCAGGGGCAAATAATTCATCCCCTTGAGCGCGGCAACCACCTGCTCGTTGTAATGCTCGGCGCCCAAGCGCGACTGCGAATTCTCCCAGAGATGGAAGATCAGGAAGGCCCCGACCGGGATCAGCCCAAGCAGGGAATGCACCCGGCGCAGCAGGAAATGCGGGTTGTCGATGGATGTTGACATAGGCGAGCTGGACCACGAGAAGCAGCCGACAGGATACCCGCAACGGCTTATCACGAACCTGATCGAACGCAGTCCAGCTCCATCTTCGTGGTCGCCTCACCGCGCCGGCGCATCGCGATCATGCCCCGCTGATTCCGATCAACGATCGTTCGGCGTCCTCCGTTCGTTGTGAAACAGTCAAGGGGGTCGTTTCGGTGCTTTCCTCAAGCGGTGGATGCGCAATCCGCTGACAGCGGATCAATTCTCCTGTCTCGGTTCCACCATGATGGGCTTGATCGCATGCAGGATGTTAGCGAAAAGATGGCGGTGCTCCGCCTCCTCCCGCGCCAACAGGGCCTTCATGTGCGCACGGCGAGTGGGCCTGGTGAAGCAAGCTGGGCAGGAATCGGGGACGATCGGCAGTCTGGCGCTTTCGGCAAAATCCGCAGTCTGACGCTCGCGACAATAGACGAGCGGGCGGATGATGCGCACGTCGCCATCCTGATTCAGATAGTGCGCCTTCATGGTGCGCAATTGCCCACCGTGGAACAACGACATCAGCAGGCTCTCGGCGAGATCGTCGAGATGCTGGGCGAGGGCGAGCACGCCATAGCCCTGTTCGCGGCAGATCCGGTACATGATGCCGCGCTTCATGCGCGAGCAATAGGCGCAGAATGAGTCCCCATCCATATGCTGCTGCGCCTGCTCCATCAGCGGCTGTTGTTCGTAGAACCAAGGCACGCCCAGACGCGCATAGTAGTCTTTGAGAGGCTCCGGATCGAAGCCCGGCACCTGCGGGTCCACAGTCAGCACCGCGAGTTCAAAACGCACCGGAGCATAGGTGCGCAGATGCGCCAAAATCTGCAGCAGTGAGAGCGAATCCTTACCGCCGGAGACGCCCAGCAGGATCCGATCACCCTCGCCGATCATCTGAAAGTCTGCGATCGCCCGCCCCACCTGACGGAGCAAGGATTTCGGTGGCTTGACCACACACGGATCAGGATCTGGCATGCGCAGACACCTCGGTGGGCGCGGTCTCACCAGAGCGGGTGCGCGGCGATCTGGGGTGACGCGCGGGGAGCGGAAAGCGATGCACCGCGACCGACCAATCCGCGATGGTCGCGCTCAACACCAGGCAAGAGGGCCCACCCCCGGTGCGGGTGCGCCCCGCCGCGCCCGGATTCAGAATCCAGGGCGCGGCGGTTTGGTCCACCACCAAGCGATGGCTATGACCATAGAGGATCGCCCGCGCGCTCGGGAAGCGTTCGCGCAGTCGTCGATGGCGGTCACGCGCCGCGCTCTGGTGGCCATGGATCACGATCAGTTGTCCGCCCGGCAGGGAGATGTCCAACCATTGCGGCAATTCACAGAGCAGTTCCCGATCCGGCAGCGGCCACTTGGTCGCGACATCATTGTTCCCGAACACCGCCAGGACATGCCCCAGTCGGGGCCGCAGACGCGCCAGCACCCCAGCGCTGCCGATGTCCCCGCCATGCACCGCGAGATCACAGTCACGCACCACCTCATCCACTCGGGCATCAAGCACGCCATGGGTATCGGAGAGCAGCGCCACGCGGAGGGACCGACCGGGAATCCGCACCGCCTGACCGGAAGCCAACGCACGCATGGGTCAATCCATCACCAGTGCGAGCTTGCCGGTGACGTGCCCCTTCTCGATCAATCTGTGCGCCGCTTCCGCTTGTGTCAGTGGGAAGGTTTGGGAGACATGGATCTGGAGATCCCCGTGGTCGATCAACTTGGCACAGCGCCGAAGAATGTCACCCTGATGGGTCCGTGCTCGTGGCAGGTCACGCAGCATTGGGGTCAGCATCAACTCGAGACTGATACGCAGATTACGCATCCGCGCCTCCGTGAGGTCCAACTCGGGCCCAGGGTCGAGGATGGTCACCAGATCCCCGTAATGCGCCATGGCCGGGATGGTCTGCCGGAACACCTCAGGGCCAATGGTATCAAGCGCAATGTCCACGCCTTGCCCCTCGCTCCATTTCATGATGGAGGCGACCAGATCCTCTTCCTGGTAATTGATGCAATACTCAGCACCGAGCGCATGCACGAAGTCAGCCTTCTCGGGACTGCTGACCGTCGTGCAAACCCGGGCACCCGCGGCCTTGGCGAGTTGGATCGCGACATGACCCACCCCACCCGCACCGCCATGGATCAGCACCCGCTGACCTTCGCTCAGACGTGCGCGATCGTGCAATGCTTCCCATGCCGTCAGCAAGACGAGTGGTGCCGCACCAGCCTGAATGAAATCGACCGCACGCGGCTTCGCCTGTGCCAGTTGATTGTCGAGCACGATATACTCGGCGTAGTTGCCAACGGATCCACCGATGCCGCCCCAGCAGAACCAGACCTCATCACCCGGCTTGAAACGCGTCACCCCAGCGCCCGCGGCCTCAACCACTCCGGCCCCATCGCATCCCAAAACGGCCGGCAGACCGTCCGGCACCAAGGGGCCATTCCGACGTACCTTCGTATCCACCGGATTGACTCCGGCCGCCTTGAGCTTGACCAGGATATCGTCCGGGCCACCGATCTCGGGGGCCGGCCGTTCGACCACCTGGAGAACGGAGGGTCCGCCGGTCTCGCGTATCTCGATTGCCTTCATGGGCATGTCACCTCGTGTCGTGAGTCTGATGTATCCACTACCGACAGCAGCAAACCGGGGCATGCTAGCCCCATAGCGAGGTTCGGCACAATCCGCCGACCCCATGCCCCTCACCCGCCTGCCCGATCAACACACCGGAGCACGTCGCGATGGCCAGCACATCGAAAACCACATCCACCAAACCGCCCTTGACCATCCGCAATGCCCGCGTCAAGGATATCCAAGCGATTCGCGCCCTGGTCGCTCGCGTCTACCAGGACAGCGGCATGGGCACCTACTCCCGCGCCATGCTGCTAGGACAGATCCACAACTTTCCGGAAGGTCAATTCGTTGCCGAATACGAAGGGGCGATCGTCGGTTACTGTGCCACCTTTCTTATCGACGGCACGCTCGCACTCGCGCCCCATACCTGGGCGGAGATCACCGGGGGCGGCTACGCCTCGCGCCATGACCCGAACGGCGACTACCTCTACGGTATGGAGGTGTGCGTCGACCCCGAATACCGCGGGCTGCGCCTCGGCCAGCGGCTCTACGACGAACGCAAGAAGCTGGCCCGCTCCTGGGGCGTGAAGGGCATCGTCTTCGGGGGCCGCATGCCCACGCTGGCGAAACGACTGCGTCGCTTTGACTCGCCCGAGGCCTATCTCGCGGAGGTCAAGGCCAACCGCTTACGCGATCCGGTGCTGACCTTTCAGATGCGTAATGGCTTCGATGTGCTGGGCCTGCTCCCGCGCTACTTACCAGAGGACCAGGATTCCGCAGGCTACGCGGTCCATCTGGTCTGGCGCAACCCCAATGCCCCGGATGAGCAGGAGGAGCAACGCGCCAAGAGCTATGGGGGACGACTGCCAGACACGGTGCGCGTCGCAACCGTCCAATACATGCAACGTCGGGTTGGCTCTTTCGAAGAGTTCACCGATTTGGTGCGCTATTTCGTCGACGTCACCGCCGATTACCGCGCGGACTTCGTGGTCTTCCCCGAGCTCTTCACCCTGCAATTGCTTTCCATGGAGGATCAGGAACTCTCGCCCGCCGAGTCGATCGAGGCCCTGACGAAATACACCGAGCCACTCAAGGGCGCCTTGCGCGACATGGCCGTGCGCTACAACATCAATATCATTGGCGGCTCGCATCCCACACGCATGCCCAATGGGCGGGTCGAAAACATCTGTTACGTTTGCCTGCGCAGCGGTGAGGTGCATGAACAGGCCAAGATCCATCCAACACCCAACGAGGTCTATTGGTGGAACATCGAGGGAGGGCAGGCACTGAACGTGATCGAAACCGACTGCGGCCCCATCGGTGTATTGATCTGCTATGACAGCGAGTTTCCCGAACTCGGCCGCCACCTCGCCGATCAGGGTGCCAACATCATCTTCGTGCCCTTCTGCACCGATGAGCGTCAATCCTATCTGCGCGTGCGTTACTGCGCCCAAGCCCGCGCCATCGAAAATCAATGCTATGTCGCCATGTCCGGCAATGTCGGCAACCTGCCGAAAGTGCACAACATGGACATCCAGTACGCTCAGAGCTGCATCCTAACCCCCTGCGATTTCCCCTTCGCGCGCGATGGCATCGCCGCCGACACCACACCCAATGTCGAGACCGTCGCCTTTGCCGATCTGCGTCTGGAAGCCTTGCGCGCGGCCCGCAACGCAGGCACGGTGCAGAATCTCAAGGACCGTCGGCACGATCTCTATACCACGGTGTGGCGTGAGCGTTGAGCAGGCACGAAAACGGTGCGTGCTCGCCGCGACAGGCGTCCGCACACTCTTATAGAGTGGGACTGCATCGCCTTTGTCAGGCCGTCTCGGCACGCAACCGCTGATTCGCACCAGACCGGCTCAAGTTGGAAGCGGCGTCATCCGATCGAGCAACACCGCAACGGTGGGGGACTCGGCCGTCTCGCCGGTGGGCGCGACGCCGTCAGGATACGCCTGTATCGAGAGTCTTTGCGTTCGTACACTCATCTCGCGCTGACCCAACCCAGGGCGCCAGCGCGATGGTGACGTGCTTCCCATCTGGACCGCGGAGCACCTGTTTGGGGACGATCAGTGAACGGGCACCGCCCGCTAGGAGCGCTGCGGCCTCGCAGACCGAGGGCGTGCCCACGAGACGACGCACCTGGAGCGAGGGCGAGGGGACGCGCACGCGGGCGAGCACCGCCGCTGGGTAGAACCGCAGCGGGACCTCTCGCGCTGCCGCGAGAGCGAGGATGGCGGGCTCGTCGCTCTTACGATCGATGCTCGCGATACAGTGGATGTGAACCGGACCCAGAGCGGTCACCACTGGCAGCTCCAAGGCTGCCTCCAGCGTCGTCAATGGAGTGCCGCGATCGCAACCGACACCGAGCACGACCGCGATCACGGCGCGGCGGACGCGGGCGGTCGATAGACCACCACACAGTCGCCGAGCCGCGCGCGTTGCGCAGCGGCGACCGGAGCGAGGCTGATCCAGAGATAGGCGCAGGCCTCGCCAGCCTGATCGGGCCGATCGACTCGACGTAGATTCGCTGGCCAAGGGCGATCGGCCGGCCACCAGGAGGTCGCGCGACCCGCATCGATCACCACCACGGGGGCACCGTTGACCACGCAGGCAGCGGCCCGTTTGAGGGTTTCGGGATCGGCTTCGATCCGCCATCCCAACTCGTGCCCGAAGAGATCAACAGCAATGGTGCCCTGGACGTCGGAGGCCGTGGTCAGAACTGGGGTGGCAGCAAGTGCGGCGGCCAAGGCAACGGCCAGAGCATTGGCCCCCGCAAGATGACCGCCGAGCAACGGGATCACGAAGCGGCCGGCCTCGTCGATGGCCAACACGGCTGGATCGCGACGCTTATCGCGGATCAGCGGTGCACAGAGCCGCCAAGCCACCCCACTCGAGCCGATGAAGACGAGGGCACGTCGCTGACGAAAAAGCTCCGGAAGCCGGGCCGCGACCGCTCCCACCGCGAGGCGACAACGCGACTCGGGAGCGGTCTCCAGGGACACCGCGAAGGGGCGCGGGATCAGGATGTCAGACGCGTCAGGGAGATGCTCCGTCAGACGTTGAGCCAACGCCAACCCCATGCGGGTCCAGGCAATCAGTGTGGTGCCCTGCCGCTCGCTCGGTGCGCTTGGTGTCTTGAGGGACCCTCGTATCGGCACTTGCCCCAGCCCCCGTCCACGTGCGTGTCGGATCAAGACGAGCGAGAGATAATGGACCGGCTCGCCGCGCAGCGTGGCGAGATCCCGGATCAGGCGCTCACGCGGTGTCCCGACCCGTTCGATGAACACAGCCGACCCCAGCATGCCGCGCGCGGCCAGTGCGTCGATCAAGTCGTCCAGCACCGGACGCACCTTGAGGAGCACCAGCGCATCGAAGCGATCGAGTAACGCATCCAGCTCACGCATCGCCGCGGGCGCCGCATAGACCGCGAGCGGCTCCTCCCCGTCGACGAGCGTCTGTCCCAACCGCGCCGCGGCGGCATTGAAGGAGGACACTCCGGGGATAACCTCGATCCGAACCCCTGGGTCCACCTCACGCACGACCCGCGCAAGATGGCCGAAGGTCGCATAGGTCGAGGCATCCCCTTCAACGAGGAACACCACATCCTGTCCCGTAGCCAAACGTGCTGCGACCTGCTCCGCCGCCGTTGCCCAAGCGCGGGCGAGCGCTTCGGCATCGCGGGTCATCGGAAAATGGAGAGCCAACCCTGGTGTCGGCGCCGCCAGGCCCGCGCGCTCGACGATCGCAAGCGCATAGCTCGACCCAGCGGCATCGACCGGCCAGGCCCAACAGGCATCGGAGGTCAGAGCCGACCAGGCCGCCCGCGTGATGAGCATGGGGTCACCCGGCCCCAGCGAGGCGCCGATCAACCGGCCCGTGCATGGCGTCGTCGCGGTCTCGGCAACCGCATCCATCATGGTCATACGCAGATCCGTGATCCGTCTGGAAGGGGCGGATCCTGAGCCGTCCTAGCCTGGATCAGCCAGACCGGATTCTCGGGTTGGAGACGGTGTCCGCCGGCTAAGGGGCTGCTGCGCGCGGCCTGGATCTGGGTCACCGACCAGTCGAGCCCCACACGATCGAGCAAGGCCATGGCCGTGGTCAGGTTCTCTAAGAGGACGAGCGACACCACCAGTCGGCCAGCGGGTCGCAGACGTTGCACGACCATCTCGAGGATCGGCGTCAACTGACCCCCGCTGCCGCCGATGAAGACCGTATCCGGGGCTGGCCAGGTGGCACAGTCGCCTGGCGCCACCCCGACCGTGGCACTGTAGTTGGTGACGCCGAGTCGCCGGCGATTGGTCTCGATCAGATCCAGGTCCAAGTGATTCCGTTCGATCGCGTGAACGTGGCCATCAGGACAGAGGCGCGCTGCCTCCAGACCCAGACTGCCCGAGCCGGCGCCGAGATCCCACACCAGATCGCCGGGGCGCAGCTCGAGCAAGGCTAGTGCCACGGCGCGTACCTCCCGCTTGGTGATGAGTCCTCGAGCGGGCACGCGCTGCGCGAAGAAAGCATCGGGCAGACCGAAGACCGATCGGGCCGGGGCGGCGTGGCGGCGCTGGAGGAGAACGACATTGGGATGCGCGCAGCGAGCGCTCGCCAACACCGCGGCCGGGACCTCTGAGATCAAGCGCTCGTCGGGGCGCAGCAGACACTCGGCGACATGGATCGCAAAGACGTCGTCGAGGCCCTCGGCCAGCAGCAAGCGTGCGATGCGCTCCGGTCCGTTGGCCGGACTGGTCAGCACGCCGATCAGATCACCCGCTCCGCTCGCACCGGTCAGGGCCTGTGCCAGATGATACAGTCCATGCTCGGGCGTGCCGCCGCAGACCCAATCACCGCTGTCGCAATGATGCACCGAGACCCAGCGCGCGTCCTGCCACGGCAGCATAAAGCGGGCACAGGCGAGCTGCAGGGTGCTCGGGTTGGGGAGTACACGAAACCGACTAGGCGGCAACCGGGGCATCAGTCGAGCCGCCAGCAGTCCGCCGATCCCAAAGCAGAGCGGATCGCCAGTGGCCAGGACGGCAACGTCATGCTCAGCATCCAGGGCCTCGCTCACCCAAGCAGCAACGGACGCGGTCCGTCCGGTCAGATCCAGACGCTCCGCGTGGGGGTTCAGCAACCCGTCGCACAGCGCCAGGACACGGGTTGCGCCAATCACCCGCTGGACTCGCCCAAGACGCTCGCGGGCCGCGTCGCTCAGACCTTGCGGACCATCATCGAGCACACCGATCACCCAGCATCGCGCCTGGTCCTCTTCACGCTCGCGTTCAGGTTCAGTCACACAGCCTCTCCGTGCGCGCGAGGAGTTGACCGTCCGGCGCGAAGGCGATGACCTCGAGCCGTGTGCCCGCGGCCAGTCCCGCCGCCAGCGCGCGCGCCGCAGCCTCGACCAGCGCCCGATGGAAACAGGCCGACAGACCCGCCTCGGTCGTGAGCTCGGCCACCCAGCGCGCGGTTGCCCCCTCCGCGATCCGCCGGCAGAGTTCGGGAGTCGCACCGCATCGCGCCGCCAGTTCGGCCAAGTGCGCCATGTCAACCGGGGCCTTGCGGGCATGGGTCACCCGCAGCCCTTGTGCCATCTTGGCAAGCTTGCCGCTCATGCCACCAACCAGCACCTGTGTGATCCCGGCCTCGCGCACCGCATCCAATGCCGTACCGACGAAATCACCCATTTGGACGAAGCAGACCTCTGGCAGGGCCGGGAAGGTCTCCATGCAATAGCGTTCGGTGCGTCGACCGGTACTGAAACAAAGCGTACGCTCACCTTGGGCGAGGGCAACCTGGACGCCTTGCCGCACCGTTGCCTTGAAGGATGCGGTCGAATAGGGATAGACCACGCCAGTGGTTCCCAAGATCGACAAACCACCGACGATCCCGAGACGGGCGTTGAGCGTCCGTTGGGCCAACCGCTCGCCATCGGCGATGGACAGGGTGACATCCAACCCGGCGCGGATCAGTAACTCTGCGGCGGCGGCGCGTAGGTTCGCCGTGATATAGGCATGGGGCCCCGGATTGATCGCCGCCTCGCCGACCCGCAAGCCGAGCCCCGGGCGCGTCACCCGGCCGATCCCGGGACCGCCGAGCAGCCGGATCATCCCAGCCGCATGGGGCGCGGTGCGCACCTGCGCCGCAATCCGCGCACCATGGGTGACATCCGGATCATCCCCGGCATCCTTGACAACGACTGCTTGCGCAACACCAGCGTTCAAGGTCGCTGCAGCAACCGAGAAGACGGGGCGGCGCCCCTGCGGGAGGAGGATCTCGATCTGGCTGGGGACGACGCCCGTCACGAGTCCACGCGCGGCCGCGGTCGCCGCGGCCGCGGCGCAGGCACCAGTCGACCAACCCGTACGCTGGCCACGCTTGCCACGACGCGGACCCGCGCGGTCATTGGCCCGAGTCAGGTCTGAGGGTGGCTGCATCACTGTCCTCTTCACGGACTCGCTCTATCGCGATACCGCCAGGTACCGAGACGCCAGCCAGTCGATCTGGTATCCGGCGGGCCGCGACGCTCGGAATAGCCGCGCTAGCCATGACTCGGCGGCTGTCGCGCGGCGAGGATCATCAAGGCATGCAGCGCCGCCACCACCAGGGTCGAGCCGCCCTTGCGTCCCGTAACCAGGATCCAGGGTATCGCGTCGAGCTCGCCGAGCTGCTCCTTGGATTCAGCCGCGGCGACGAAGCCGACCGGCATCCCGACGATCAATGCCGGTCGCGCATCCGCATCCCGCACTAAACGGATCAGTTCCAGGAGCGCGGTCGGCGCATTGCCGATGCCGACCACCGCGCCGTCCAACAGCCCCTGACGATGGGCGAGACGCATGGCCTGCACGGCACGCGTGGTCTCCTCGACGCGCGCCGCGGCGATGACCTCCGGCTGGTCAATCGACTGATGGGCGACCAGACCGAATTCGGCCAGACGCACACGCGATAGCCCGGCCCGCACCATCTCGACATCGCAGACGATGGGGCAGCCCCGGCGCACGGCAGCAACCCCCGCCCCAATGGCAGCGGGATGAAAGCGCGTCAGGCCATTGAAATCGAAATCACCACTGGCATGGATCAGGCGCCGCACGAGCGACCATTGATCGTCGTCGTAGGCGTGGGGCGCGGCCTCGGCATCGATGATCGCAAAGGATGCGTTTTCGATCGCTGCCCCACCGCGGGTCAACAGCGCTCCCCCGTCTGCCTCAGTGGCGATGGTCATGATCCGCCTCCGCCGCCAGCGCATGGGCACAACCGTCGCAGGGCAACAGCAGACGGCCCTCGCGGCATTCGGCGAGGCGCTGATCCAAGAGCACCATCAATTGTTCGTGTGCGCCGAGATAGTCCGCGAGGGCGATGACCTGGCTTGAATATTGAGTGCGCAGACGCGCCGTCTGCGCCCGGATACGCTCGATGAGTCGGCCGGTGAAGAGGTAGTAGGGCAAGATGAGGATCTGGGTCATGCCCAAACGGTCCAGTCGCTGCACCACCTGTTCCAGACGCGGGAAGCAAATCCCAGTGAAGGCCGGCAGCACCAGGTCGTGATCGGTCGTTTCGTAGATCCAATGCGCCATCTTCGCCACCTCGCCGGTCGACTCCATGTCCGAAGCGCCGCGGGCCAGCAGGACAACACCGGTCGTGCGCGGATCTGGCATATCGAGCGCGACCATCGCTTGATGCAAACGCTGACGCAGCGCCTTCAATAGGTGGTCAGTGGTCCCGAGGTGACGGGCCGCACGGAACTCAACCTCCGGATGACGCACCCGCGCGGCGGCGAGGGCGCGGGGGATGTCGCCCTTGACATGACCGGCGGCATTCAGGATCAGTGGGAGCACCAGCACCCGTCCGCCAGCGGTGGCGCGAACCGCCGCCTGGTCAAGCCCCTCATCGAGCAAAACCGGGGCATGTTCGATCCAGCACACCTGCACCGCGAGCCTAGGATGACGCGCACCCCAGGCGGCGGCGAAGGACTCAACCTCCTGATTGCCGGCGCCACCAGGATCGCGGGCACCGTGAGCGGTCAATAAAACGACATCATGAGTCATCGGCCGAGGGGTCTCCAGCGGGACGGAAGCCATGTGAAAAATGCAGATCATAGAGCCGCGAAACCTCGGCCTCCTCGCGGTGACGAGCACCAAGCGCGGGGCTGGCCAGGATCATTGCCTGACGGCGCAGACCGGCACTAGCACAGCGTGCGGCGATGTCTTCCAGGCTGCCGCGCAGCACTCGCTCCGCGCCCGGCCAAGTCGCCTTCTCCACCACCACGATGGGCGCGGCCGACGACCATCCCGCCGTGCGCAGGGCCGTCACCACATCGTCGATGCGAGCGATCGAGAGAAAGATGCAGAGACTGCAATGATGCGCCGCAAGCGACACCAACGTCTCACGCACCGGCATGGGGGTGCGCCCGGCGAGCCGGGTCAAAATCACGGTTTGCGTGACCTCCGGGAGGGTCAAGGTCTCACCGGCCGCCGCCGCCGCGGCCATGGCCGAGGAGACGCCCGGCACGATGCCGATCGTCACGCCGGCGCGCTCAAGTGGGCGGGCCATCTCAGCGAGCGCGCCATAGAGGGTCGGATCGCCCGTCTGAAGTCGCACCACGCTCGCATGACGAGCCGCGCGCGTCGTCAACCATGTGGTGATCTCGCGCAAGTGCATGCCGGCCGAATCGGCGATCTCGCAACCCTCGCGGGTCCACTCCAACACCGAGCGCGAGACCAGTGAGCCGGCATAGAGGACGGCACCAGCCTCACCCAAGAGCCGCGCGCCGCGCACCGTGATGAGGTCGGCCGCGCCAGGACCCGCGCCGACGAACCAAACCTGGCCCATCCGCTCAGCCCTCGCCGCCCCAGACATCATGATGTATCAGCGTTTCCAGATCGAGGCGTGGCAGCCAGCCGGTGGATTCGAGTTCAGGGCGGTCGTGGAACGCACGAACATAACCGAGACAAAGATAGGCAATCGGAACGATGGCCGAAGGGATCCGAAGCGTATCGTGAAGCACTTGGCGGTGCAGGATACTGACCCAGCCGACGCCCAAGTTTTCGGCTCGGGCGGCAAGCCACAAGTTCTGAACCGAGCACACCACACTGTAGAGATCCATCTCCCGATTGGCGGTGCGTCCAATGACGACCGGTCCGGCGCGCGACCGGTCGCAGGTCACACAAATCCCAACGGGGGACTCCAGAATCCCTTCGAGCTTCAAGCGCTGGTAGTGCTCACGGCGTTCACCCTCGAACAGTGCGGCCGCCTCGCGGTGTGCCGTCTCGAAACCATCCTTGATGCGACGCTTGATGGCCGGATCACGCACCAGAATGAAATCCCAGGGCTGCATGAAACCGACACTCGGCGCATGGTGCGCCGCCGTGAGAATGCGCCGCAGAATCGCCTCCGGGACCGGGTCGGGCAGGAACTCGCCGCGCACGTCGCGCCGGGCGAAGATCGTCTTGTAAACCGCCGCGCGCTCCGACTCATTGATGTCCAAGATAGGCTGCTCGTTCTCGCATGCATGTGGGGCGCCGCGGTCTCGTCATGCGCGGCGGCGCCATCACGATCGACTCGACGGGGCGAGTTGTTACACTGCAAGACCAGACGTCGGGCTTGCCTGCCGGCGAGGATTGTAACCACGATTCCACCGAACCACCATGCAGACCATCCGTTCGTGCCCCACACTGCTGCTCGCCGCGGCCGCCTCCGGTCAGGGCAAGACCACCCTCGCCGCGGGATTAGCCCGCCATCATGCCGCCCTTGGTCGAAGCGTACGGATCTTCAAGACGGGGCCTGACTTCCTCGACCCGATGATCCTCGCGCATGCCGCGGGTGCGCCCGTGTCGCCGCTGGATCTTTGGATGGTCGGCGCCGACGCCTGCCGCGCCAAGCTCTACGACGCGGCCGGCGTGGCTGATCTGATCCTCATCGAAGGGGTGATGGGGCTCTTCGACGGCGCGCCCAGCAGTGCCGATCTAGCGCAGGCCTTCGACCTTCCGGTGGCCATCGTTCTGGACGCCGGCGCCATGGCACAAACCTTCGGCGCCTTGGCCCTCGGTTTGGCGAGCTATCGACCGGACCTGCGCTGCGCCGGGGTGCTCGCCAACCGTGTGGGTGGCCTGCGTCATGTTGCGATGCTGCGCGCGTCCATGCCCGCGCACATCCCCTTTCTCGGCGCGGTACCGCGCTGTCCGGACGCCGCGCTGCCGAGTCGCCATCTTGGGCTCATCCAAGCGGCCGAGATCCCGGATCTCGATGCTCGCCTGGATGCCGCCGCGCGGTCCATCGCCGCGACGGCACTCGCGCAGTTGCCGCCCCCGACGACCGTGACCTCGGTGCCATTGGC
>NZ_NRSD01000014.1 GCF_016583985.1 Thiocapsa imhoffii
GATCTGTGTTTGCGTTATGGCGCGGTGACCTTGGGGATGGAGCTGAAGGTCTGGCGTGACCACGAGGCCGATCCGCTGGTCGAGGGTCTGGTGCAACTGGACGGCTATCTGGCCGGTCTGGGGCTCGACACCGGGTGGCTGGTGATCTTCGATCGCCGTTCCGATCAACCACCGATCGCCGAGCGGACCGCCTGTCAGACCGCGACCAGTCCGCAGGACCGAGCAATCGCCGTGATCCGGGCCTAAGATCCGAGGGTCAGTGCCGCGTGTCTGTACACTGCGGAGATCCTCGTCGTTAAAATGGGGTGAAACGAGATGCCGATGACGCCGACTGTCCAACGCATCGTCCTCATCACGGACTTCGGCCCCGGGCTCTATGTGGGGCAGCTTCAGGCTTGGCTCACCGCCTGGCTGCCTCAGGTTCCGATCCTGGATCTGATCCATGATCTCACACCCTTTCGCCCCGATCTTGCTGGTTACCTGCTGCCGGCGATGGTGCGTGACATGCCGAGCGGAACTCTGTATGTCTGCGTCGTCGACCCAGGGGTCGGGGGGGCGCGCGCGGGTCTCTTGATCGAGACGCCAGGGGCGTGGTTCATCGGTCCCGACAATGGTCTGTTCGCGCCATTGGTCCGCGCCACTCCAGCGGCCCGTCCGCACCGGATCGGTTGGCAGCCCGAGCAGATGTCAGCGAGCTTTCATGCGCGTGACTGGTTCGTCCCGGCGGCGCATCGCTGGGTGCGAGGTCAGTCGCTGGATCTGTCGCGCTTGGAGCCGGCCGCCATGGTTGGGGGGGACTGGCCGAGCGAGCAGGCCGCGATCCTCTATCGCGATCACTTTGGCAATCTGATGACCGGTTTGCGTGCGCAGGGGCGGTCGCATTCCGGGTTGCTGCACGTGGGTGATCGTTTGTTGCGGCATGCTCGGACCTTTTGCGAGGCGCCATCCGGGATGCCATTTTGGTACGAGAACTCACTGGGTCTCATCGAGATCGCCGTGAATCAGGGGAGCGCGCAGCGACGACTTGGATTGGTTCCAGGCGATCCGGTTGGGCCCTTTTGCAACCCGGATGGGACGCGCATCGAAATCGGATGAGAGGCTGATCTGGCCAATCCATTGGGCAAGGGCGCGCGATTCGATGCCAAGGATGCTCAGGTCGTCATCTCGCACGCCCGATCTACTCCAGAATAGGCCCTGAGCGGAATGACCATCCTGGCGCCCCGCCGTCATTCCTCGTGATCACGCCGCTCGCTGGTCACGGGATCAGTGTCTGCAGGCCCGCGTTTGCGCAGCGGCGCATGTCCTGACTCGACGCCGCGCGCACCGCTGGGTTGGCGGCGCTTTCCAATGTTCTTCCGGTCACGGTGGCGATCCTTCTGTCGCGCTGCGTTCGCGGCGCTCGCCAAGGCGGCCGCGCTGGTCTCCTTGGTCTTCTTTTTGGACCGCGTCCCGGATCTGCGCGCCTTGAAGCGTGCCTTCAAACCCTCGATGTGGCGTCGCTCGAACGAGAGGTCGAGATAGCGTTCAATGCTCTGAAAATGATTCCACTCCGTTGGGATCACCAGCGAGATCGCTACGCCCGCTGCCCCGGCCCGGCCCGTACGGCCCGTACGATGCAAATAATCATCACCGCAGCGCGGGACATCCAGATTGATCACGCATTGCACGCCCGGGATATCCAGGCCGCGCGCGGCGACATCGGTCGCGATCAAGGTGTTGACCCGGCCGCTCTGAAGCAAGGCAATCACGCGGTTGCGTTCGCGCTGATCGAGTTCGCCATGGAGCACGGCCACCCGCAGTCCGGCCGCGATCAGTTGCTCGCCGAGTGCACTCGCCGCGATCCGTGTATTGGTGAAGACCAGCGTCTTTTCGCAGGAGTCGTGTCGCAACAGCCAGGTCAGTTGTTCTCGCTTGTGCGTCGGGTCATCGCTCAACACCAGTTGGTGGAGAATCTGGGGGGGGTGGGAACGGACCGGGTCGATCGTCAGCACCAGCGGATCCTTCATCAGGCGTTCGGTGATCTGACGCAAGCCGCGTTGGTGGAGGGTTGCTGAAAAGAGCATCGATTGGCGATCCGGGTTGGTGTGCCCGATGATCGCGAGGACGTCTTGCCCGAAGCCGAGATCGAGCATGCGATCGGCCTCGTCGAGGACGAGGACATCGAGATCCTTCAACTCGGCCTCACCCAGTTCGAGAAACTCCAGCAGTCGTCCTGGAGTCGCAACGAGGATATCCGGATTCTTGCGCAACCGCGCGACCTGAACCGCTTTCGACTCTCCGCCAATGATCACCTCCAGCGTGAGTCGGGTATAGCTGGCGAGGCGCATGAAATGGTCCTGGATCTGACGCGCGAGTTCACGGGTCGGAACGAGTATCAGGGCACGCAATCCATCGCGCGGGCGTTGCTCTTGGAGGATCCGTTCGATCATCGGCAGCAGGAAGGCGGCGGTCTTGCCGGTGCCGGTGGCGGCTGAAACCATGAGATCCCGGCCAGCTAAGGCAGCGGGGATCACCTGCTCCTGAACCGCCGTGGGGGTCTGAAAGCCCGCTTTCGCAACGCCCCTTAGGAGCGCTTGAGGGAGCACGAAATCATCAAAATTTGTCATCATAATAGCGACGATACACCGACTTGACGGACTTGAGTAAATGTCGTTCAAGAGATTGGATTCGCTGACCCTGGTGATCAGGTATCCTGTCTGGCCAGATGCGCTCATCCGTGTTGGAGATTCGACATGGCGAAGACCGATCATGCCCACCTGCGTGTGTCCGTCTCGGCGGCACAGGCCTACGAAGCGCACGCAGCCGATTTGGCGAGCCGCGTCTCCCGGTTGCTGCTCGATCATCCGGTTCTGAAGGATTTTTGTGCCACGCAGCATTACCGTCTCATCGAATCGAACCACCGCAACCATGCCTCCTTCATGGCGGAGATTCTCCGGACGGACAATTTTGACCTCCTGATCGAGACGTTGCCCTGGGTCTATTTTACTTATCATAACCAAGGCGTTCCCTTTGCGTACTTCGAGGCAGAATTCGCTGCCTGGATCAGCGTCCTCGAGGAGCGGTTAACCCCCGCCGAAGCAGCGCCACTGACCTGCGTCTACCGTTGGATGCAGCAGCGACATCCGAAAACCGTACAGGCGGCACAGACCTATCAGGTGTCCTCTCAGGTGGCATCATGCACGACGCCCCATGCGACAGCGGTGTCCGAGATCATCGAACAGCTCTTGGCCGGTGAGCATGGTGTTGTCCTCGGGCGGTGCGAGAATTTGTTACGCCAGGGCATGGTCTTTCCACAGTTGCTACAAACGATCTTTTATCCCGCCATGATCGAGGTCGGCCGGCGCTGGGAACAGGGCCGGGTCTCGGTGGCGATGGAGCACCAAGCCACCGCCATGACCTACCGAATCCTCTCCTCACTCTACTCCGCACAGCCTTACCCGACGACCCTGCGCGGCAAGGCGATCGTGGCGGCCGTGGCCAATGAATTTCATGAGCTCGGGGCTTGGATGGTCACCACCTGCCTTGAACTCGATGGCTGGGAGGTGACCTTGTTAGGGCCGGACACCTCTACCGAGATGCTGGTGCGGACGGTCTTGGAAGAGCAGCCAGCATTTATCGGTTTGTCGGTCTGTCTACCGAGCCACGTCCAGGCCGCGCGTGACACCGTGCAGGCACTGCGGGGCGCGCTTGGTCCAGCAACCGACACCAAGATTCTCGTCGGTGGCCGCGCCTTCCTCACCGCCCCAGCCTTGATCGATTCGGTGGGTGGAGATCTCTTCCTGAGTGACTGCGAAGCCGCCGTGCGCTGGGCTCGTACCCTGCGGGTGGCCGCATGATTGATCTCTCGGAGCGGCCTGATCTCAGTGCGGATCTCATCTGGGCCTTGCAAAGTTACGTCTTTGATTCCGGGCGACTGCTGGTCGTCGCGGTGGGTCGTGACGGCCTGATTGATGAAGCGAATCTGCTGTTTCGTTCGCGTTTCGCGGGCTTCGGGTCGGTACGGGGCGAGCCTTTGGTGAATTTTTTAACCATGGGCGAGGGTACGGATTGGTTGCCCGAGCCGGGCCTCAAGCAGCGCCGTCCGACCGCCCAGGTCTTCAAGGCACCGGTCGGCGGGGACATCTATCTCTTCCATGTCTATCCACTCGGTGATGGTGTGCTCCTGATTGGCGAACTCGTGGACGTTGCCGAGAGCGACGTGGTCGAGCGGATGGGGAATCTTGCGATGGAGATGTCCCGTCTGGTACGGGACCTGCGCAAGACCAACCGTGACCTGGCGCATGCGAATGAGACCAACCAGCTGCTTGCCCGGATGGACCCCTTGACTGGATTGGCCAATCGGCGCTTCTTCATGCAACGACTCCTGAGCAGCCTCAAGGATGCACTCACCAATCAGGCGACACTGTCGGTGCTGATGGTCGATCTCGATCATTTCAAGACAGTCAATGATCGTTATGGCCATGCCGGCGGTGACGCGGTGCTGGTGATGGTTTCGCAACTGATGAAGGAGTTGGTGCGTGAAGTCGACCTTCCAGGACGGCTCGGCGGGGAGGAGTTTGCCCTGCTCATATGGAATACCGATTGCCGTGTTGCCACGGACGTCGCCGAGCGGTTGTTGTCGCGTTTGCGGTCGTTGCGCCCATTCGATGATGCGTATCGCGTCACCGCCAGCATTGGCGTCGCGCAGGCGCAACCAGGTGAGGATGCCGATGCGCTCCTGATCCGGGCCGACGCCATGCTCTATGAGGCAAAGACCCATGGTCGTAACCAGGTTCGTACCGACCCTCTACAACCTTCAGTTTGACGCCATGGCGTGCCCGCAGTGACTCACTCCGATCCAGGTTGTCGCGCCGCTAACGCAAACGAACCAGGTGCGCCCGCATTGCGGGACGAGACAGGCCCTCGCCGTGTTGGGATCAGCATTCCAAATCAGCGCAAGGCTCTCCCGCGGTGGTTGTTGCCGTGAAGAGGTAGGGCCAATGTGGGGGGCGTGGTAAACTCTCGGGGTTGCGGTCCACCTTCGTCGCCCCGCTGCGGCACGTCTCAACGTCGGTTCACGAGCCCATGCCAGATTTCGCAAGAGAAGTCCTCCCGATCAACCTCGAGGACGAGATGCGCCAGTCCTACCTGGACTACGCCATGAGCGTCATCGTGGGACGCGCCCTGCCCGATGTCCGTGACGGACTCAAGCCGGTCCATCGGCGTGTCTTGTTTTCGATGAGCGAGCAGGGCAACGTCTGGAACCGAGGCTATCGCAAGTCCGCAAGGGTCGTCGGTGATGTCATGGGTAAGTACCATCCCCATGGCGATTCGGCGATCTACGAGACCATGGTTCGCATGGCGCAGCCTTTTTCGATGCGCTACCTGTTGGTCGACGGCCAGGGCAATTTTGGCTCGGTCGATGGCGATCCGCCGGCTGCCATGCGCTACACCGAGGTGCGCATGATGCGCATCGCCGATTCTCTCCTTGATGATCTCGACAAGGAAACCGTCGATTTCATTCCAAACTACGACAACACCGAGCACGAACCGGTCGTCATGCCGGCGCGCTTTCCGAATCTCCTCGTCAATGGCTCCTCCGGCATCGCGGTCGGCATGGCGACCAATATCCCGCCGCATAATCTCTGCGAGATCATCGATGCCTGTCTGGCCCTGATGGATGATCCGCTGATCACGATCGAGGCTCTGATGGATCATGTCCCGGGGCCGGACTTTCCGACCGCGGGGCTCATCAATGGCGTGCGTGGAATCCGCGAGGCTTACCGTACCGGTCGGGGTCGCGTCGTGATGCGTGCCCGGACCCTCGTCGAGGTGCAAAAACGCAGCGGTCGTGAGGCGATCGTCGTCACCGAACTGCCCTACCAGGTCAATAAGGCACGCCTCCTCGAGCGGATCGCGGACTTGGTGAAGGACAAAAAAATCGATGGAATCGCCCAAGACGGGCTGCGTGACGAGTCCGACAAGGATGGCCTGCGGATTGTGATCGAACTCAAGCGTGATGCCTATGCCGAGGTGTTGCTGGCCAATCTGTACCAGCATACTCAGATGCAACAGGTCTTTGGCATTAATATGGTTGCCCTGGTCGATGGGCAACCACGGACCCTCAACCTCAAGCAAATCATCGAGTATTTCATTCGTCACCGACGCGATGTCGTGACGCGACGCACCCTCTTCAATCTCCGCAAGGCGCGTGATCGCGCGCATGTCTTGGAGGGGTACGCCATTGCCTTGGCGAATATCGATGCGGTGATCGCACTGATCAAGTCCGCGGCGAGCCCGGTCGAGGCGCGTGAGCGCATGATGGAGCGACTGTGGGAACCGGGCTCGGTGCTGGCGATGCTCGAGCGGGCTGGGGCGTCACAGACACGCCCGGAGGAACTCGAATCCAAATTTGGCTTGAGCGAGAGCGGTTACCGCTTGAGTGAACGACAGGCGAAAGCCATCCTCGATCTGCAACTGCAGCGTCTCACGGGGTTGGAGCAAGGCAAGATCCTCGAGGAATTCCAAACGATCCTCGAGAAGATCGCCGAGTTGCTTCTGATCCTCTCGGATGCCGATCGCTTGATGGACGTGATTCGTGAGGAGCTCAGCGCGGTGCGAGAGCAGTTCGGCGATGCGCGTCGCACCGAGATCCAGATCGATCACACGGATCTGACGCTCGAGGATCTGATCGCACCGGAAGAGGTGGTGGTCACCATGTCGCATCAAGGCTACGTCAAGGCGCAGCCGATCAGTGACTATCAAGCACAGCGACGCGGTGGAAAAGGCAAGAGCGCGACCTCGTTCAAGGAAGAAGACTTCATCGATCGGATCTTCGTGGCCAATTCGCGCGATACGGTCCTGTGCTTTTCGAGTCGCGGCCGCGTCTATTGGCTCAAGGTCTACGAATTGCCGCAGGCGGGCCGCGGCGCCCGGGGTCGGCCGATGGTCAATCTCCTGCCCTTGGAGCCGAATGAGCGCATCAATGCCGTGCTCCCCGTCCACGCTTATGAAGACGGCTATTATGTGTTCATGGCCACCAGCGCGGGGACGGTGAAAAAGACACCGCTCGCGGAGTTCTCTCGCCCCCTCTCCCGGGGGATCATCGCGATCGACTTGCGCGAGGATGAATACCTCATCGGTGTGACGATCACGGATGGCAAACAAGACCTTATGCTCTTCACCTCCGCGGGGAAGGCCGTTCGCTTCAGCGAGACGGCGGTTCGCGCCATGGGGAGAACCGCTCACGGTGTGCGCGGCGTGCAACTCGAACCCGGCCAGCGCGTCATCTCGTTACTCGTCGCCGAGCCTGGTAGTGTGCTCAGTGTGACCGAGAACGGATACGGTAAGCGCACCCGAGTCGAGGATTTTCCGACCAAGGGCCGTGGCATCAAGGGTGTGATCGGCATCAGCACATCCACGCGCAATGGCCCGCAGGTCGGGGCTGTGTTGGTACGCCCAGGGGATGAGATCATGTTGATCACCGGTGGGGGGACCTTAATCCGCACCAGTGTTGATGAGATTCCCATCGTCGGGCGCACGGCCAAAGGTGTGAAATTGATCAATCTGGGCGAAGGCGAGCGGCTGTGCTATCTCGAACGCATCGTCGCACTCGACAGCGATAAGGATGGGAATGAAGAGGTCGGGCTCGATCAGCCCCCCCAAGCCCCAACCCCCTCGCCGGCGGATGCCGATGGGGGGGCTCCGCCGCCGGATGAGCCAGCGCCCTGAGGCGCACGGCGGTGGTGGCCTCCACACCCGCCCGCGGCTGAGAGGAGCACAGCGCATGGAGCCGGGGGATCGCTCGCGCCTGAAGGGTGGCGGGTCCGCGTTCCTTGGTCCAATCGCATGACATGAACACACCTGCTAACGGAGAACGACGAATGGCTCGGGTTTACAATTTCAGTGCCGGTCCCGCAATGCTGCCGGAGCCGGTTTTGCGTCGGGCACGCGACGAGATGCTCGAGTGGCACGCGAGTGGCATGTGCGTGGCGGAGATGAGTCATCGCGGTCAGGATTTCATGTCGATTGCCGCCCAGGCGGAGGCTGATCTGCGTGAACTTCTGGGGATCCCGAGCAACTATCAGGTTCTGTTCTTACAGGGCGGGGCTTCGACCCAGTTCACGGCCGTGCCGATGAATCTGTTGCGCGGGGCCGCTAGCGCGGATTATTTGAACACCGGTTCCTGGTCGAAGAAGGCGATCGCCGAGGCGCGCCGTTATGCCGAGGTGAGGGTCGCCGCCACGACCGAGACGGAACGCTTCACGCGTGCCCCCGCGCAAACGGAACTCTCATTGGACCCGGCAGCCGCCTACGTGCATTACACCCCCAATGAGACAATCGAAGGCGTGGAATTTTCCTATGTGCCGGAGACGGGTGATCGGCCATTGGTTGCGGATATGTCCTCGACCATCTTGTCACGCCCGATCGAGGTCTCGCGCTTTGGACTTATCTATGCCGGTGCGCAGAAAAATATTGGCCCAGCCGGATTGACGATTATCATCGTCCGTGAGGATTTGCTGGGCGATGCCATGGCCGTGACTCCGACCATGCTCGACTACCAGGTTCAGGCCAAGAATGATTCCATGTATAACACGCCGCCGACTTATGCCTGGTATCTGGCCGGCCTGGTATTCGAGTGGCTGAAGGGACTTGGGGGGCTGGCCGGCATGGCCGAGATCAATGCGCGCAAGGCGCAACGTCTTTATCATGCCATTGATCGGTCCAGTTTCTACCACAATCCTGTTGCGCTCGACTCGCGTTCCTGGATGAATGTGCCCTTCACCCTCGCCGATGCGGCGCTCGACGAGACCTTCCTGAAGGAGGCGAAGGCCGCACGGCTCACCACGCTCAAAGGCCATCGCTCGGTTGGTGGGATGCGTGCCAGTCTCTACAATGCCATGCCCGAGGAAGGCGTCGAGGCGTTGGTCGACTTCATGAGCGAGTTCGAGCGCCGGTACGGCTGATCGACGTCGCGCATGGCGGATGTCACCGGGGGCCCGCGGCGCTGAGATCGCGAGCGACGGTCGAAATCTCCGATCGCCGAGGCCGTGATCAAGGCCGCCGTCCGGGACGCACCGTGACACACTGGCCGAGGGCTGGACCCCCGCTGCCCGGGCCCGACCCCGTCATGCCCGCTGTGCGCTCAACGTGGCCGCTCACATCGCTTCTCAACCAGGGCTGTCTTCATCCATGATGTTTAAGATCCAAACGCTCAATCATATTGCGGTCGCAGGACTCGATCGCTTGCCCCGTGATCGCTATGAGGTGGCCTCTGAAATCACCCATCCGGATGCGATATTAGTGCGCTCGGCGGCGATGCAAGCGGCTGAGATTCCGTCCACGGTCCAGGCCATCGGTCGTGCCGGTGCGGGAACCAACAATGTGCCGGTCGCGGCCATGACCGCGCGTGGCATTGCGGTGTTCAATGCGCCCGGCGCCAATGCCAATGCCGTCAAGGAATTGGTGATCGCAGGGATGTTGATCGCGGCGCGAAACATCGGGCAGGCCTGGCAATTCGCCCGTCAGCTCACGGGCGATGATGCGGAGATCCATCGCGCCGTCGAGGCCGGGAAGAAGCAGTTTGTCGGTTTCGAACTGCCGGGGCGCACCCTCGGCGTCATTGGTCTCGGGGCGATCGGGGTGAAGGTCGCTAATGCCGCTCGTTCGCTTGGGATGCAGGTCGTTGGTTATGATCCAACGATCACGGTCCAGCGAGCCTGGCAACTCGAGAGTGGTGTGCAGCCAGCGCTGAGCATCGACGATCTTCTCTCGCGCTCGGACTTTGTGACCTTCCACGTCCCCCTCACCGATGAGACCCGCGGCATGATCAATGCCGATCGACTGCGGATCCTGCGCAAGGGTGCTGTGCTGTTGAACTTCTCGCGCGACGGGATCCTCGATGACGACGCGGTGGTCACCGCGCTCGACCAAGGTCACGTCTATGCGTACTGTTGCGATTTTCCGAGTAATCTCCTGAAAGATCACCCCCGTGTGATCGCCTTACCCCATCTTGGTGCTTCGACCCGGGAGGCCGAGGAGAACTGTGCCATCATGGTTGCCGAGCAGGTTCGTGATTATCTGGAACACGGCAATGTGACGAACTCGGTGAATTTTCCGGAGATCCAGGTGCCGCGCAATGGCGGATATCGCATGGCAATCGTCAATAGCAATGTCCCGAACATGGTTGGTCAGATCTCAACCGACCTCGCGACGGCCGGACTCAATATCCTGGATATGGCCAATCGCTCGCGCGGTGACGTCGCGGTGACCCTCATCGATATCGACCGACGCTGCCCCGAGGAGACAGTGCAAGAGCTGCGCTCGATCGCGGGCGTCCTCTCGGTGCGGTGTCTCGGCACCAGGGAACGGGGCGACTGATGGAGCAGGCGGGCACCCAGGGCGATGGCCTGAAAGATGTGCGAGATCGCATCGACGCGATCGATCTGGAACTCCTCAGCCTCATCAGCGAGCGTGCCCGCTGCGCCCAACAAGTGGCACAGATCAAGACCGCGGCGGATGGGCAGCGGGTTCAGTTCTACCGTCCCGAGCGTGAAGTCGCCGTCCTGCGGCGGATCAAGGCCGCCAACGCCGGGCCGCTGGACGGCGAGGAAGTCGCGCGCCTCTTCCGCGAGATCATGTCAGCCTGCTTGGCGCTTGAGCGTCCGCTCAACGTGGCCTATCTCGGTCCGGCCGGGACCTTCACGCAGGCCGCGGCGATCAAACATTTCGGGCACTCGGTGCAGACCTTCGCCTTGGCGACGATCAGTGAGATCTTTCGCGAGGTCGAGGCGGGTTCCTGCGACTTCGGTGTGGTGCCGGTCGAGAACTCGACCGAGGGCGTGGTGAGCCATACCCTGGACACCTTCATGACATCCCCGCTGCGGATCACGGGTGAGGTCAGCCTGCGCATCCACCATCATCTGTTGAGCGTCGTCGATCAACTGTGCATGATCCGAACCGTCTATTCGCATCAGCAATCACTGGCGCAATGCCGCGGCTGGCTCGACCGTCACCTGCCGAACGCCGAGCGGGTAGCGATGGGCAGCAACGCCGAGGCGGCGCGCACGGCGGCGACCGAAGAGGATGCCGCAGCCGTCGCGGGTTGGCAGGCCGCCGAGATCTACGGACTCAAGGTCCTGGCGGAGCGCATCGAGGATGAGCCGGGCAATACCACGCGTTTTCTCGTCATCGGTCCGCAGGATGCGCCACCGAGCGGCGAGGACAAGACCAGTCTGCTGCTGTCCTGTCGCAATCAGGCTGGCGGACTCCATGCCCTGCTGACCCCCTTGGCGGCGCACGGGATTAGCATGACCCGCATCGAGTCACGACCCTCGCGCCGCGGAATCTGGGACTATGTCTTCTTCATCGACATCATGGGACACCGCGATGACCCCAAAGTGGCGCTCGCCTTGGAGAGCCTGAAACAGTCTTCTCTCCTGTTCAAGGTGCTCGGCTCCTATCCGGTCGCGGTGCTGTGATGCGGGGTGACGTGCTCGCGCTGCGCGCTTGCGAGCCTCATCCAGAGGCCGGGGTACCATTGTGGTGCCGGCGTCCACCCGGCTTGAGATCCTGCTGATCTGTCGCGTCGTCTCCGCCGTGAGCGCTGCAGACGACTCTCCACCAATCCTTCAACATGTGAAGCCCTGACATGATGGTCCAAGACAATCCGTTTCTCGCGCTCACGGCCCCCGGGATCGCGGGTCTGACACCCTATGTACCGGGCAAGCCGGTTTCGGAACTCGAGCGCGAGTTCGGTATCAGTGACTCAGTCAAACTGGCATCGAACGAAAATCCCTTGGGACCTGGGCCTAGGGCGCGGGCGGCGATCGCGGCGCAATTGGACGAACTTGGCCGTTATCCGGATGGCGGGGGCTTCGAACTGCGGCGGGTCCTGGCTGAGTTTCATGGCGTTACGCAAAGTGCCGTGACGCTCGGGAACGGCTCGAACGATGTCCTCGATCTGGTTGCCCGGACGTTTTTACAGCCCGGGACCGAGTCGGTGTTCTCCCAGTATGCCTTCGCCGTCTACCCCATCGCGACGCAGGCGGTTGGGGCCACGGCACGGATCGCCGAGGCGCGCGACTTTGGCCATGACTTGGAGGCCATGGCGGCACTGGTCACCGACCGGACCCGCGTGGTCTGGATCGCGAATCCGAACAATCCAACCGGCACCTGGCTTGCTGCCGCTCCCTTGCGTTCCTTCATCAGTTCGTTGCCGAGCACCTGCATGGTGGTGGTTGACGAGGCCTACACCGAATACGTCAGCGAACCGGATTTCCCCGATGCGACGCATTGGCTCGAGAGTTTTCCGAATTTGATCGTGACCCGGACCTTTGCCAAAGCGCATGGGCTCGCCTCGCTCCGGGTCGGCTATGGTCTCAGTGATCCGCGGGTCGCCGAGCTCCTCAATCGGGTGCGACAGCCCTTTAATGTGAACACCTTCGCGCAAGCGGCCGCGGCGGCGGCGATCCTCGATCGCGAACATGTGCGTGCCTCGGTCGAACTGAATCGGGCGGGCATGCGCCAGTACACCGAGGCCTTCGAGCGCCTCGGTCTCGACTACATTCCCTCGGTCGGTAATTTCATTACGGTAGACGTTGGGCGTCCCGCGGGGCCGGTGAATCAGGAATTGCTCCGGCGTGGCATCATCGTCCGCCCCGTTGGGAATTATGGACTCCCACACCATCTGCGGATCAGCATTGGTCTCGAGTCGGAGAATGCGCGTTGTCTCGCTGCGCTCGAGGAGCTGCTGGCACCATGATTCGGCGACTCGCCGTCATCGGCGTTGGGCTGATCGGTGGATCCCTAGCGCGGGCACTGCGCGCGGCTAACGCGGTCGAGGAGGTCATTGGATGTGGCCGCGCGCCGGCGAATCTCGCGCGTGCGCGCGAACTCGGGGTGATCGACCGATTCACTCAGGATCCGGCGGCGGCGGCGGCGGATGCGGATATGGTCTTCATCGCAGTGCCACTTGGGGCGATGCGTGACATCTTCGCCACAATCGCTCCACGGCTGGCACCCGAGGCGGTCGTGACCGACGGTGGCAGCGTCAAGGGGAGTGTGGTCGCGGATGCTGTCAGTGTTGTCGGGCGTGCACCGCCCTGGCTAGTGCCGGGCCATCCGATCGCCGGCACCGAGCATAGTGGTGTCGAGGCCTCCTTTGCCGAGCTCTATCGGGGCCGGCGCGTGATTCTGACCCCCCTCTCGGAAACAGACAACACGGCACTTGAACGCGTGACCCAGATGTGGGAGTGCTGTGGTGCCGAGGTCACGACCATGTCGGTCGCGCATCACGACGAGATCCTCGCTGCGACGAGCCATTTGCCGCACATGCTCGCCTTTGGGTTGGTGGATACCTTGTCGCGGATGCATGAGCACGAGGATATCTTCCGGTACGCCGCCGGGGGCTTTCGTGACTTTACCCGGATCGCCTCCAGTAATCCGGTCATGTGGCGGGACATCTGCTTGGCAAACCGCGAGGCCTTGAGCGCCATGCTGGCCCGTTTCAGTGTGGAGATGACGGATTTGGCGGAGAGCATCCGGCGCGCCGATGCCGAACGTCTCCTGAGCATCTTCGAGCGGGCGAAGCAGGCACGTGACCAGCAGGTGGAGCGGGCGCGCAGCGCCTGAGCGACCGCTCCTGCAACAGCGGGGGAGGCCGAAGGCACTGACGTCTGGCGGGCGCGGTGGTCAATGGTGTCGGTTGCGGGAGGCGGTCAGCCCATCCCGAGCCGGTTTTCCAGCGCCAGTTGCGCGACCCCGTAAGCCGCCTCAGTTTGGGTGGCCGCCGTGACCTCGGTGTCGAGGATCCGGGCGCGGATCCGTGTCCAGGTCGGATTCACCGCACCGCCACCGAGCGTCAGGATCCGGCGCGGCCTGGGTGCGCCAAGTTCGACGAGGCGACGATAGCCCTCGGCTTCGATGTTGGCGATGCCTTCGAGGAGGCCCTGGAGGAAGTCCGAAGGTTGCGTCGGGCGTGGCGTCAGCCGTGGTGCGAACTCGGGGTCAGGATGCGGAAAGCGCTCGCCGGGTGTCAACAGTGGGTAGTAGTCCAGGCCTGACGGACGATGCGGGTCGATCACTTGGCTCAAGGCCGCGATCTCCGCGTCACTGAAGAATGCGCGCAGCACGGCACTGCCACTGTTCGAGGCGCCGCCGACCAGCCAGGCGTCACCGTAGCGCTGGCTATAGACGCCAGACGCGCTGTCCCGGATCGGCTGTTCGCAGAGGATTTTGACCACCAGGGTTGAGCCCAGGCTAGTGACCGCATCACCAGGACGCCGTGCGCCGGCAGCGAGTACGGCAGCGGTGCTGTCGGTCGTGCCCGCATGGATCGCTGTGGATGTGGGCCAGCCGAGCGGGCTGGCGATCGCGGGTGCCAGGGTTCCCATGATGGTGCCGGGTGCCTGCACTGCGGGGAGCCGCACGCCGCTTGGCAGGATCTCCTGGAGCCAGTCTGGCCAGCCGAGCCGCTGCGCGTCATAGCCGAGCTTGAGTGCGTTGTTCCAGTCACTGAATCCTAGTCGGCCGCACAAGCGCCCTAGCAGCCAATCGGCTTGATGCAATGCGAGGACATCATGCGTGGGCTGTGCCTCGCGATAGAGCAAGAGCACCTTAGCCAAGCTTGAGGTCGCGCCCCGGGCCGCACTTTCGCTCGGCGCGACCCGTGCGACTTGGGCTGCCTCATCCACCGCGCTGCGATCATTGTACAAACGAGCCGATCCAAGCGGTGCGCCTTCTCGATCGGTTAGAAGCACTGTGGACGAGGTGGCGTCGAGACACAGTCCCACAGGCGCTCGGCCGCCGAGTGCCTGCTTGAGGTCGCCCAGCACCCCAAGGAGCGTGTCCCACCAGTGCTCCGGGTTCTGTGTGCAATGACCCGGGCTAGGCTGCGTTGGCGGATCCAAGGCTCGGCGCGCCTGGGCGCACACCCGCGCATCCTCATCGATGGCGATCGCGCGGCAGCCGGAGGTTCCCATATCAACGCCGATCCACACGCGATCCTTGTGCGCCCCGGCACGAGGTTCGGCGGCGTACCGGTCCGCCGCCAACGCATGGGCTCTCATCAGGGGAGCTGGACGGGTTGCGGCGCTTGCCAAGCGGGCGCGCGGTGCTCGGCCACCACGCTGGTGTAGAGGCCGCCGCGGACGTTGAAGACCGCGGTCAGGCGCATGAAGCGGGGCTGCGTCGCGGCGACGAGATCGTCTAGGATCTGATTGGTCACGGCTTCGTGAAACGCGCCTTCATCACGGAATGACCAGGTATAGAGCTTCAAGGATTTGAGTTCGACGCAGCGCTCCTCCGGGACATATTCGAGCGTCAACTCAGCGAAATCCGGTTGGCCCGTTTTGGGGCAGAGACAAGTGAATTCCGGGATCCGGATCCGGATGCAGTAATCCCGCTCGGGTTGCGGATTTGGGAAGGTCTCGAGCACGCGGCTCGGCTGGGTCGACATCAAGGCGTCTCCTGCGGAAAAAAAACTGTGCTGGGCGACCCGATCGCGCGATCCGGTCCACCGGACCTCAGGCGTGAGGGAGCCCGCGGTCGCGAGTGGGTGTGACGACCGCCATCGACCCACCCGTGGGCATCCAGGTTCCAGTGCCATCCGCTGCGGAAGCAGGCCGGAGCCTGCCGGGCGCTTCTGCGCGCCCGGCATGGCCCTCTCAGCAACCGGGCCGATAGCGCAGATCCAGAGTATAGGGATGCTCACCGGCCGGCTCGTGCGGTGGTGGATCGATCGGCGATGGGCTGTGCCCCATCACGCGGAAGCGTGCGATGCGGCGGCTTTCGGCCTCGTAGCTGTTGACCGGGAAGCTGCTCTCGCTGCGTCCGCCTGGATGGGCGACATAATAGGTGCAACCGCCGAGACTGGAACGGTTCCAGAGGTCGACGATCTCGAACAGGAGCGGGTTGTGCGAGGGAATCGTGGGGTGGAGACCCGAGGGTGGACTCCAAGCCTTGAAGCGAATCCCCGCAACGAACTCGGCTTTGCGCCCAGTGGGGTGCAATGGCACCCGCCGCCCATTGCAGGCGAGGACATGCCGGTCACCAACCATGCCGTTCAGCTTGACCTGCATGCGCTCGACCGAACTATCGACGAACCGCGCGGTTCCCTGCGCCGTGACTTCCTCCCCGAGCACGTGCCAGGGTTCGATGGCGGCGCGCAGTTCCATCTTGATCCCGTTCAGGGTGATGAGATCGCCATAATGGGGGAAGCGGAACTCGAAGAAGGGATCGAACCAGGCTGGGTCGAAGGGATAGCCCGCGCGTTGGAGATCACAGATGACATCCTCGAAGTCCTGTCTCACGAAATGTGGAAGCAGGAATCGATCGTGTAACTCGGTTCCCCAGCGCACCGGTTTGCGCCGGTAGGGTTCCTTCCAGAACCGTGCCACCAGGGTTCGCAGCAGCAGCATCTGTGCCAGACTCATGCGTTCGTGCGGTGGCATCTCGAAGGCCCGAAACTCCACAAGTCCCTGTCGCCCCGCTGCGCTGTCAGGCGAGTAGAGCTTGTCGATGCAGAACTCGGTGCGGTGGGTATTGCCCGTGACGTCGGTGAGCAGGTTGCGCAGTACGCGGTCGACCACCCAGGGTTGTGGGACCTCGCCCGGCGGCATCTGCTGAAAGGCGATATCCAACTCGTAGAGCCGATCGTCGCGTGCCTCGTCGACCCGTGGCGCCTGGCTGGTGGGACCGATGAAGGTCCCGGAGAAGAGATAGGACAGGCTTGGATGATGCTGCCAGTAGGTGATCAGGCTCTGGACCAGGTCCGGTTTGCGCAGCAGCGGGCTGTCGGCGGGGGTCGGTCCGCCGAGCGTGACATGATTGCCGCCACCGGTTCCTGTATGGCGGCCATCGAGCATGAACTTCTCGGTGCCCAGCCGTGCCAAGCGTGCCTCTTCGTAGAGGATATGGGTGTCCTGGACCATCTGATCCCAGCTCTCGGCGGGATGGATGTTGACCTCGATCACCCCGGGATCGGGCGTGACCGCGAGCTTCTGGAGTCGTTGATCGCGTGGCGGTTCGTACCCCTCGATGATGATCGGCATCCCGAGTTCGGCGGCCGTGTCCTCGATGCAGAGGACCAAATCCAACCAGTGTTCGAGATGCGTGAGTGGGGGCATGAAACAGTAGAGTCGCCCTTCGCGTGGCTCGATACAGAGTGCGGTGCGAATGAGGTCGGGGTGCAGGTCATCGCGCAGCGCAACCTGTTGGCGCAGCGACTGGTGGGCATCGTCGAACGGGGTGATGCGTCCGTATCGCGCCGCGAGGTCGATGGGGCGATCTCCCTGCTCCCGGATCCGTTGGGGCGCGCGCGCCGGCTCGAGGATCTGGCTGTAGCGACGCGCGACCTCGTCGAAGGGCGAGCGCAGGGGCGCGACCGGTTCGAAGGGGTTGCGTTCCGGCACCGGATCGAGTTCCCCGTCTGGAACGTAGGGCAGGGCATCGAGAGGAAGGCGAAAGCCCATCGCTGAGTCCCCGGGGATCAAGAACAGGGTGCCGTCGCGGAAGGTCCAGCGGCCACTCTTCCAGCCGCCTTGCGCACCGAATCCCCACCAGCGCAGCGGCAGGATATAGCCGGCAACCCGATTCAACCCCTGCTGGAACAAACGCGTGACACGCTGGCGCTCGTTCGGGTCCTTCAGTTTATTGTCGAGCGGGTTGACGTTGGCCGGCAGGCGGGCTTCCTTCCACAGATAGTAGAAGACATCCTCATAAGCCTCGGAGGCGAAACTCGGATCAACGCCAAGATGGCGAGCAAGGGTTCGGATAAAGCGCTCTGCCTCGGCCGGACCATGTCCATATTGTGTCTTCTCCAAGCCTAAGAGGCTGGGGTCGCGCCACACCGGCTGGCCATCCTTGCGCCAGAAACAGGTGAGCGCCCAGCGTGGGAGTTGCTCGCCGGGATACCACTTGCCTTGGCCGATGTGCAGCAAGCCTCCGGGGGCGAAACGCTGTTTCAGTCGGGTCAGCAGATCTTCGGCGAGGATCTTCTTCGTCGGTCCCAAGGCGGCGATATTCCACTCAGCGCCATCCATATCATCGATGGACACGAACGTGGGTTCTCCACCCATGGTCAGGCGCACATCATGCGCCTGGAGTTCGTGATCGACCTGGTGACCGAGCGCTTCGATTGCCGCCCATTGCTCCTCGGTATAGGGCTTGGTCACCCGCGGATCTTCATGGATCCGCGTGATGCGATTATGGAAATAGAGTTCAACCTCGCAGCGCTCGGTCGCTCCCGTGATGGGTGCGGCACTGCGCGGCGCCGGCGAGCAGGCGAGCGGAATGTGACCCTCGCCCGCGAAGAGGCCAGATGTGGGGTCCAGTCCGACCCAGCCCGCACCCGGCACGAAGACCTCGGCCCAAGCATGCAGGTCGGTGAAGTCACGTTCCGGTCCCGAGGGGCCATCGAGCGATTTCACATCCGCGGTTAATTGCACGAGGTATCCGGAGACGAAGCGCGCCGCCAAGCCAAGATGCCGCAGGATCTGCACTAAGAGCCAGCCGGTGTCGCGGCAGGAACCGAGGCGTCGGCTCAAGGTCTCCTCGCAGCTTTGGACACCGGCTTCCATGCGGATCACATAGCCGATGTCTTGCTGAAGTTGACGGTTGAGATCGACCAGGAAATAGACGGTTTCGCGTCTGCTTCGGTCCACCGAGGCGACCCATTCGCGCAGGAGGGGGCCATCTTCCGTGACTTCCAGGTAGGGCGTCAGTTCCTTGCGCAGATCCGGTTCGTATTGGAATGGGTAGTGATACGCTGAATCCTCAAGGAAAAAGTCGAAGGGGTTGATGGTGATCATCTCGGCGATCACATCGACTTCGACTGTCAGGGTGCGCGCCTTTTCGGGAAACACGAGCCGTGCGAGATAGTTACCAAAGGCATCCTGCTGCCAGTTGATGAAGTGTTCAGCCGGGTCGACTTTGAGCGAATAGGACCGGATGGGCGTGCGGCAGTGAGGCGCTGGGCGGAGGCGCACCACATGGGGGGCTAGGTTCACCGAACGGTCGAAACGGTATTCGGTCTTGTGGTTGATCTCGACGAGGATCGACATCGGGTTTGAATTCCTAAACTGAGTGAGATGGGATTGTGGTTGACCACCGAGCGGCAAGAGTTGACATGCGCGCGATCGCAGGATCGAGAACGGGATGCGTGCTGGTCCTGGTCAGACAACTCCAGAACATCTGGGATCGATAAAGGCAAAAATCATACCTTAGCAGACTCCCGGGTCCAGGTTCAGTGGCTAAGATCCCATAAAACCGGTTGCCTGTCTTGCCCGCGCAACAGGGAAGGCCTGCCGAGGTCATGGGTCGCGACGCTCTGACGTGGATCGGGTCGTGCGACGGCATCTTGAGGTGCGCCCCGCGGCAACCGTGAATCCCCGTCGGGCCAGGTTGCGCTGCGGTGATGGGGAGCACCGATCTCTCTTGGTGCATGCGTGCCCAGCGGCCTGAGTCTGTCCTCTGATGGGAGCATCGGGTTGGTGCATCGCGGCCTCGGGGGTGGTTCCACGCAGCACCTACCGGAGCGCTTGCGGCGGCTGAGCTCGTTTGGCACTGGTCAATCGCGCACCAGGTGCGCCTAATCCCCGGACCGCGATCGGCTGGTTCCACAGCGGTTTCGATCAGTGGAAGTGAGACCTCGTTCATTGTCCAGACCATCGGCATGGCCTAGTATTGATTCAGTAAGTGTGCAATGGCAGCGGTCTTGCGTCCAGCTTCGTGCAGCTCGATCCGTCAGATCAGCCGGGTGAGTGGCGTTGCCTTGCTTCAATCTGACGTTTGGGGTACGCCATGCGAAGGTGGTCGAAACAGGTGATCGGACAGCACATTGTCCTCATGCTTGCGCTCGTCATGATCGGTGGCGCGCATGCTGGCATGCCCGAAGCCGAAGGTGATCCGAGCGCGCGTGCGACGGATTGGGAATTTGCGATCGATCAGTTCACCTCCGCGGCGCGCCTTGGGCACCGGAATGCAGCTGCGGCGCAGCGTGCCTTACTCGCGCGCGCTTGGGCCGATGGCACCGTGCGGATCATCGTGCGCATGAAGGATTCTCAGATCAAGACCGGCTCCGTCGCCGCGGACGTGCGGGCGCAACGCGCAGCCAAGCGTCGCGAGCTGCTCGATGCGGTCGGCCTGCGGTTGAGTCGCGATCGCAGTGGCTTGCCAGTGAAGGCCTTCGAGCAGTTTGCAGGCTTTGCGATGTGGGCCGATGCATTCGATATCCTCGATCTGGCCGCGCACCCGGATGTGGCGGAGGTGATCGAAGACGTTCCTTATCCACCGGCTCTGCTCGAAAGCGTGCCTCTGATTGGTGCGCTCGCAGCCTCTTTCAGTGGTTACACGGGCCTGGGGCAAACCGTTGCCGTGCTCGATACGGGAGTCGACAAGCATCATCCACAGCTCGTTGGCAAGGTCGTCTCCGAGGCATGCTACTCAACCAATGGGAGTTTCTGGAGTGGTGTCGTTTCACTCTGTCCGAATCGCGTGACGGCTTCGACAGCCGTGGGCGCGGCCCAACCCTGCAATGTGGCCCAGTGGGGTTCGAGCTGCCATCACGGGACACACGTTGCCGGGATCGTCGCTGGACATCAGGATGGCTACAGCGGCGTGGCGAAGGATGCCAACATCATCGCGATTCAAGTGTTCAGCGCTTTTCCTAGCTCGCAGTGCGGTGGTTCGCCGTGCGTGATGGCCTATACCTCCGACATTATCAAAGGACTCGAACGCGTGCTCGCGCTGCATCAGAACTACCGGATCGCGGCAGCGAATCTGAGTCTTGGCGGCGGGCGTTACACCAGTCATTGTGATCAGGATCCGCACAAGGAGGTGATCGATGCACTCCGAGAGCGCGGGATCGCGACGATTGTCGCCAGCGGCAATGCGGGTTACGTCAACGCGTTGGGAGCGCCTGCTTGCGTTTCGACGGCCGTGAGCGTGGGCTCCACGTGCGATACTCAAACGACTCACTGTGCTGGGGTCGACGCCGTGGCGAGCTACTCCAACAGCGCGGCCTTCCTTGATTTGTTGGGACCCGGCAGCCTCATCACCTCGGCCGTGGCCGGGGGTGGCTATCAGAGCTGGCATGGCACCTCGATGGCGGCGCCGCACGTGGCGGGAGCATGGGCCGTCCTGAAAGAGGCCTATCCCACGGCAGGCGTTGATCAGATCCTGGCCGCTCTTCAAGAGACCGGTAAACCCGTGGCAGACCTCTCGACGGGCATCACGAAGCCACGGATTCGTCCCGATGCGGCCCTCGCCTGGCTGGAACGTGAGAGTGTTCCGGTATCGGAACCGGGACTACCAGAGCCGGAGCCGGTTGTCAGCATTCCCGTAATGCCACCCCAGGCACCAGTGGCGCACCCAGCCAGCAACGTGGCAGCGGATCGGTTTCGTGCGAATTGGGCTGACGTCTCGGAGGCTCTGGGCTATCGGTTGGACGTTGCAACTGACAGCGCCTTCCAAAGCGGCGTCCCAGGCTATCTTGACCTTGATATCAAGAATGGAACCAATCGTTCGGTTAGCGGGCTGACCGCCGGGACTTCCTATTTCTACCGGGTGCGCGCCTATAACGATGCCGGTGTGAGCGGGAACTCTAACGTGCAGACGCTCACGACACGCGATGCCGTGGCGGCGCCTGGGGCGCCCAGCCTACGGGCGCCGACGAATGTGACGTCGAACGGGTTCCGGCTCAGTTGGGAACCGGTGGAGGGTGCAAGTGGGTATCGACTCGACATCTCGACCTGGTCGACGTTCAGGACGCGGCTCGCCGGTTACAATGACCTGGATCTTGGGTCTCAAACCCAGCGCACGGTCACTGGCCTGCGACGCGCGACCACTTACTATGTTCGACTCAGGGCTTACAATGCCGCAGGCGTGAGCGCTCACTCACCTGTGATCTCTGTTCGGACCGCCTTTTGGTGAACGGGCGAGGCGCCTGGTCTGATCTGGAACGCGCCTTGGCGTCTTGTCCACCGAGCGTCCGGGCACTGAAACTGGTCCCATGCCTGGCCCCCCGCAGAACGCTTGTGGGCTCGCTGAACTTCTAGCATCAGGAGTCTGGTAGACCCTTCCCATTCAAAAGGGCAGGGTTGCCGCCGCCCCCTCGACCTGTGCATAGTTGGCTTTTCAAAATGTTGCCGGAAGAGGGGCCTGGTGCCACACACATTGTTTGGATCGCTTTTGAGCCGCCTGGCGGCAGCTCTGTTCGCGCCGCACTGGATCCCGGCAGCGTTCGGGAGCCTGCCCCAGGTCTCCATCATCACACGCTGGTTCTGGCCATTCGGCATGCTGGTGGCGCTCATCGGCGTGAGTGGTTGCGCGTCCATCCTCGAGGGTGGGTTCAATCGCGCCGAGCCCATGCGACCCGATCGATTCCTCTTGACCGGCTCAGAGACCGATGTCGTCGGGGCCGTACAGGTGGTGGTCGCCCGGCACGAAGATACCCTTGCTGATTTCGCGCGGCGATATGGTCTGGGATTCGATGAGATCCTGGCCGCGAATCCAGATGTCGATCCCTGGCTGCCCGGACGCGGGACGCGGGTGATTCTGCCGACCCAGTACGTGCTTCCGAATGCTCCGCGCGAGGGGATTGTGGTCAACCTTGCGGCATTACGCCTCTTCTATTTCCCAACGCCCGAGGACGGCATGCAGCCGGTCGTGATCACGCATCCGATCGGGATCGGCCGTGAGGGCAGGCGGACACCCGTGGGGCGGATGCGGATCATCGAGAAAACCGAACAGCCAACCTGGACGCCACCGATGTCGATTCGTCGTGACTATGCCAAACGCGGCGATCCCTTGCCTGGCGTGGTTCCTCCGGGACCAGACAACCCGCTCGGATCACATGCGCTGCGTCTGAGTCGCCCGAGCTATCTGCTCCACGGCACCAATAAGCCTTATGGCGTTGGGATGCGTGTGAGCAGTGGCTGCCTGCGCTTGTATCCAGAAGACATCGAGCGGCTGTATGAGCAGGTTCCGATCGGCACCCAGGTCAACATCGTCAATCAACCCTATCTCGCCGGCCAGCACGGGGGCACGGTCTTCCTGCAGGCCTATCCGCCGCTGTCCGAGGATGCCGCACGCTGGCAGGGGAGCCTCGAGCCGCTGCAGCGGGCGATTGTGCGGGCGATCGGGGATGGGGCGAGTGAGATCGATAGTGAGATCGATTGGGATCGGGCGCGGGATGTTGCTGAACAAGCGCGAGCCATCCCGGTCTCGATCTCGCCGCGGGGTCCGAGCCTTGAGCAGGTCATCGCCCGAGCCCGGCGCGTGCCTCCCGTCCCGCCCTGGTCCGTGGGTGAACGCGGCGAGCTGAATCCTGTCGTTGAAGCGGGCGCGGAGACAGGGCTGAATGAAGAGTCCAGTGTCACCCGGCGATGGGGTCCACCGGGTCGCCGCGCGGGGTCCTGAGCGAGCGAGTCGCCGCGAACCGCGCTCAAGTGGATCTGGCGGGTCATGTGGCGGCGATCGCGGTCGCATGAGTGGCGCCGCGGCAGTTCCCGGCGTGACGTTGGTCCGAGCAGCAGCCCGAAAGCCGCCGCTCGGTCCTGTCGTCCGCCCGCCGCGCTGCGGGGGTTAGTCCTCGGCGCGCTGATAGGCATCCGAGAGCTGCTTTTGGATCGCCCCTGGAACCGTATCGTAGTGGCTGAATTCGATGCTGTAGGTCCCTTCGCCTCCCGTTAGGGCCTTCAGGCGCGCATCATAGCCATTGAGCTCGGCAAGGGGCACCTCACCCTCAATAACAATGCGACCACGGCTTTTGCTATCACTGCCGTTGATTCGTCCACGTCGACTCGAGAGATCACCGGCAAGATCCCCCATTGCCGTGCCTTGCGCTGTGATGCGGATCTTGACGATCGGCTCCAAAATTGCGGGTCGGGCTTTCTCCACGGCATCGATGAATGCCTTGCGTCCAGCCGTCGCAAAGGCAATGTCCTTCGAGTCGACCGGGTGGAACTTCCCATCGTAGACCGTGACTCGAATGTCGTGCATCGGATAGCCGGCGACGGCACCTTCCTCAAGCACTTGACGGACGCCTTTTTCGATCGAGGGGATGAAGTTTCCGGGAATGACGCCGCCGACGACGGCATCGACGAATTCGAAACCCGCGCCGCGTTCAAGGGGTTCAATGCGCAGATAGACCTCGCCAAACTGACCGGCTCCTCCCGTCTGCTTCTTGTGCCGATGATGGCCCTCGGCGTTCGCGGTGATCGTCTCGCGATACGGAATGCTCGGGGGGTGGGTTTCGACCTCGACGTGATACTGCTCGGCTAGGCGACGCAGCAACACCCGGAGGTGCAACTCGCCGAGCCCCCGCATGACCGTCTCATTGGCTGAGGCATTGTGCTCAACGTGGAAACAGGGATCCTCGGCCTCCAGCTTGTGTAAAGCATCCGTGAGTTTTTGCTCGTCACCGCGCTTGGCGGTATGGATGGCCAGTCCAAACAGTGGCACCGGGCACTCGAGACTCGAGAGATGGAAGTGGTCTTCGTCATGGGAGTCGTGCAGGACCGCGTCGAAGTGAATGTCGTCGACGCGCGAGACCGCCAGGATATCGCCAGGTACGCCCGCGGGAACCTCAATCTGTTCGGAGCCATGCAACCGAAATAGATGGTTGACTTTGAATGGTTTGCGGGCATCGCCGATCAAGAGTTGGCTTTGCGGCGTGATCCGTCCTTGATGGACGCGGAAGATGCCGAGCTTGCCACGGAAGGGGTCGTTGATGATCTTGAAGACATGCGCGATGGCATGCAGACCAGGCTCCGGGCTCACGGTCACGGGGGTCATGTCCGCGCCCTCGCCTTTGAGGAAGGGGGGCGGGTTGCCTTCCGCGGGGTTAGGCATGAGCCGGGTGATGATCTCAATGAGTTCGGGGATGCCGGCTCCCGTGGCGGCCGAGACATAACAAATCGGGATCAGATGGGCCTCGCGCAACGCCTCCTCGAAGGGGTCATGCAACTGTTCAGGCTTGAGCTCTTGCCCCTGTTCGAGAAAGACCTCCATCAATTCTTCGTCGACTTCGACCACCTGATCGACGATCTGGCTGTGGGCCTCCGCAACCGAGGAAAAGTCGGTCGCCATGCCGCTGGGCTGGAAGAAGCAGTCCACGACCCGCGTTCCGCCCTCGGCCGGGAGATTGATCGGGAGACATTCCGGTCCGAAGGTCTCGCGGATCTGTTCGGTCAACTGGGCCAGATCGATCTCAGCCGCATCGATTTGGTTGACGATGATCATCCGGCAAAGGTTACGGTTGTCCGCCGCCTTCATCATCCTCAACGTCATGGGCTCAATGCCGGCTTGCGCATTGATGACAATGGCGGCCGTCTCGACAGCGGGCAGCACCGAGATGGAACGTCCGAGAAAGTCCGGGTAGCCAGGGGTGTCGATCAAGTTGACGTGTTTGTCCTGGGCATCGAAGCTGGTGATGGCTGAGTCGAGAGAATGCTGCAATTCCTTTTCCATGGGGTCGAAATCGCAGACGGTGTTTCCCTTCGTCACACTGCCGGGAGTCGGAATTACACCAGTCGCGGCGAGCAGCGCTTCAACCAGCGTGGTCTTACCGCAACCGGCATGACCGACCAGAGCAATATTACGGACATCCTCGGCGTTGTAATCAGACATCGGTGATCCTGTAGTGGCGAATGAATGACACGCGGGTCCTGGCAGGCCCCCGTTCGATCGAATCACGATGGATTATACCGTACCCCGAAGTCACACGTTGACCGCTCTGAATCAACGCCAGGTGCGATCCAGTGGGTTCTTGAGTGCCCCATCGCACCAGCAATTCCCTGCCCCGGGTCTATACTGAGCGCAGTGTGGAGATGCCGATGATGGTGGAGTGCATGCGCGCTTCGCCACCTGATGCAGCGGCCTCGGTGGCTGTTGATGCCTCGATACGCTGCAGGTCTTCGCGGCGGGTTGGAACATCGTGATCAGGGGAGTGATGGTGTAAGGATGGTGACCGCCTGTGACAGCGATCACCATCGTTGAGGACAGGGTGCGCGCGGTTCGCTGATCGGTGTCACGGAGGCCGTCGGCGTGTCCTCGCGGCGGCGTGAAATCACGGCGTAGAGTCGAATTCAGGAGCACGAGAAGATGGCAATGGTGTTGATGTCGCAAGCATTCGTGGACGGCGGAGCGATTCCGACTCGCTATACCTGCGAGGGCGAGGATTGCTCTCCACCACTGTCGTGGGCGGGGCTGCCAGAGGGAACCGCTAGCCTCGTCTTGATCATCGACGACCCCGATGCCCCAGACCCCGCGGCGCCGCGCATGGTGTGGAACCATTGGATCCTCTATAACCTCCCACCGACGGCGGACTTGGTGGCAGGGGCCGCGACGTCCGGACTCCCTCCGGGGGTTGGGGAAGGGATCAACAGTTGGGGCCGTATTGGCTATGGTGGTCCCTGTCCACCGATCGGGTGCCACCGCTACTTCCATTGCCTGTACGCACTCGACGTCATCCTTCCGAGTGAACTCGGTACGCCCACCCGTGACGAACTCCTCATCGCCATGGAAGACCATATCATCGGGCGCACCGAACTCGTCGGGACCTACGAGAAGGCGTCCATCTGAGTTTGGTGCGTGGAGGCCATCGGCAGACAGACGATGGCCACCCTGCCGCGATCAGGCCCCGAGGGATCAGGCCCCTAGGGACGAACGCGATCGATCGTGACCGCAACCTCTGAGCTGGTCATGTGCTCGATCGGCCCCGTCTCACCTTCGAGATCGCCCGGTTGTGGTGTCGCGAGCCCACTTTTGGAGATCCGCGCGCCGACGATCACTTGCGGAAAAGCCGAGAGGCTCATTTCCGGCATCATGGCCATGCTGTCATCGAGTCGGACCTGAATTGGTAGATCCTTCACTTTAACCCGTTGCACGGCGAGTGGCATCGGTGGACCGGACTGCGCCCTCGCAAAGACGAAGACGACGTCCTCTGGCATTACGGACTCGCGCAGCGCATCAGCAAGACGCACATCAGCGGTGATACTGCCCCCATCGCCAGCATCCATGACCGCGGCGCGCGTGTCCTCACGCTCCTCGGTGGTCTGATCGGAGGATGGAGACTCAGGCACGGCTGCCGCGGCGAGTGCCGCTTCCGCCGCGGAGTTGGGATCCGTCAAAGAGGATTGAACGGGTGTCACGTCGCGTGACTCAGGAGCGGGCGTCCCGGCTCGCGCCTGCGCCTCGCGGATCATGTCCTGAATGTCCGATGCCTCATCGGAGGCCGGGTCCATCACGGCAAGGACACGCTGCCAAGCGGTGGCGGCGGCGGTGTACTGACCCCGCTGATAGTACACCATGCCGCTGAGCCAACGAGCACTGATGTTGTCAGGTTCGCTGACGAGAACCTGCTCGATCAACTCAGCCGGTTGTCCTTCCAGGCTGTTGTTGCTGTTCGCGGCGATGGCTTCAGCATAGGCCAGTGCCACGTCGGACCGCTCCGGCGCGAGGGCATAGGCCCTGGCGATCGCATCGCGCGCCTGCTCGGGGCGTTGCATCGTGAAATACGTTCGCCCGATCATCAGCCAACCGTCGACGTTGCTCGGATCCTCGCGCAATCGTTCGGCGAGACGTTCGACCAGCACCTCGAGCGGCGGTAACTCTTGCCCGTCGACGTCGCGGAATACCTGTCTGCCCTGACCCTGGGCCATGTCCTCGACCTGCAGGATCACGTCGTGACGACCGACCTCCATGTAGATCAGCACGGCTGAGCTGGGGACCAGGACCGCCAGGATCAGCGCCATCCAGCGGCCCCCCGTCGTCAGAGGGCCGGTTTTGGCCGGCGCGCCCTCGCCGACGTCACTCAAGAGGTCACGCTCGAGGTCACGCTTGGCCGAGGCGTACTGATCGGGTTCGAGAATGCCGGATGCCAAGTCGGCATCCAACTCCTTCATACGCTGCTTGAAGACCTCGAAATTGAGCTCGTCCTGTTCGATCGAGTCTTCAGAGATCCGCCCCTGAAAAAAGGGCAGGGCAACAAACACCAGCGCCAGGGCGATGAGCCCGGCGCTCAGAATCCAAAAGATGATCATTTGTCTTGATTGTCTGTGGTGCCGCCAGCGGCGAGCAGTCGTTGGAGTCGAGCGCGTTCAGCTTCGGAGAGATCCTCCTCGGGCTGCTCTGTCTTGCGCCCCAGGGTGCGGAAGAGGATGTAACCAGCGAAGCCCAGGAAGATGAAGGGACCGAACCAGAGGATCAGGGTCGAGGCCTTCAATGGGGGCTCGTAAAGTACGAAATCGCCATAGCGATCGACCAGGAAGGTCACGATCTCGCGCTCGCTCATCCCCTCCTGTTTCATCCGATAGACCTCTTCGCGAAGGTCTTGCGCGACACCAGCCTGTGAGCTTGCGAGGGATTCATTTTGGCAGACCAGGCAGCGCAGTTTTTCGATCAGGCCACGGAAGGCGTGGAATTCCGCTTCGGTTTCGAATTGGAACTCCTCGAGTGTGAAGGCCACTGACGGACCAGATCCAATGACGCCGATCACAAGGAACAGGGCCAGGATGAGCGGATGCATGCGTTGCTTCATGATGCCTTCGGGGTATATTTCTCAACGATGGGGCGGATTTTGGTTTCCCAGACCGTCTGGTCGACGGGACCGATGTGTTTGTAGCGAATGATCCCCTCGCCATCGACGATGAAGGTTTCCGGAGCGCCGTAGACCCCCCAGTGTAGTCCGTAGCGATTGTCAGGGTCGTAGGCGCTGACGACATAGGGGTTGCCGTATTGCCGCAGCATCCGCAGCGCCTCGGGCCGGGTGTCCTTCCAGTTGAACCCGATGACCTGCAAGTCCGGGTGATCGCGGGCGATCACCATCAACTCACCATGCTCCTGGCGACAGGATGGGCACCAGGATGCCCAGATGTTCACCAGGGAGACCCGCCCAAACAGCATGTCACTGCTGACCAGGCGCCCGGGTTCCTCCAATGACTCCAACTCGAACATGGGTGCTGGCTTCCCGATGAGTGGCGATGGAACCTTACGCGGGTCCAACTGCAGTCCGTAGAAGAGCAGCGCGGCCATGCCGAGGAAGATGATCAAGGGGATCAACGCCCGCATGGCCGATTTGTTGGTGACCGAAACCGACTGCGTGTTCATGGGCGAGCCACCGCGACCCCCGCGGGCAGTTCAGCCGTGCGCCGGACCGTCCGATAACGGCGATCCGTCATCGCCAGGACGCCCCCAAGGCTCATGAAGATGGCACCCAGCCAGATCCAGCGCACGAAGGGTTTGTAGTAGACCCGTAGCGCCCAGTCTCCGTCGGTGCCGACCGGTTCCCCGAGGGAGACATAGACGTCACGCAGGAATCCGGCATTGATCGCAGCTTGTGTCATCGGCATGCCGCCCGAGTAGTAGGCTCGTTTCTCAGGGTACAACTCGGTGATCTTGCGCTCTCCCTTGTAGACGTGAAATTCTCCCTGTTGCGCAAGGTAATTCGGCCCCTGCACGGGTCTCACCCCATGAAAGTGGAAGTGGTAGCCCGAGTTCTCGTAGACATCACCGGGCGACATGCGCACATCGGTTTCTGAATCATGAATCGAAACCACGGTGACGCCGACCAGAAAGACCGCGGCACCAACGTGTGCGATCCACATCCCGTAATAGCTGCGGCTCTGAATGTTGAAGTCGTTCCCCAATGCACGCCATCCACCCTTGTTTTTCAACCGCTCGGCGAGATTCGTGAGGTGCGTGAAGAGTAACCAGGCACTCAGGGAGAGTCCCAATGCCATGTAGAAGCCGCCAGCGTCGAACATGGGTAGGAGGGTCACCACGAACACTGCGAGACTCAGGGCAAAGGCCACCCAGAGCAGGCGTAATAATCGTGCCGGCTCATCATGCTTCCAGCGCGTCGAGGGTCCGATCCCCATGGCCAACACCAGGAAGGGGGTAATCGCGATGAACATCTTGTTGAACCATGGGAAACCCACCGAAATCTTGCCCCAGCCCGCCGCCTCGTAAATCAAGGGGGCGAGGGTGCCGAACAACACCAGCACCGTCAGGGTGGTGAAGAGCAGATTGTTGATGAGTAAAAAGCTCTCGCGCGAGAGAAAGTCAAAGCGTCCGCCACTCGCGATGGTGGGTGCGCGCCAAGCGTACAGTGCCAGTGAGCCACCGATAGCGATGCAGAGGAAAAACAGGATGAAGGTTCCACGTTCGGGATCGGTCGCGAAGGCGTGGACCGAGGTGAGGACGCCGGAGCGCACCAGGAAGGTTCCGAGTAGCGACAGCGAAAAGGCTGAGATCGCGAGCAGCACGGTCCAGGTCTTGAAGGCGGCGCGTTTCTCGGTCACTGCCAGGGAGTGCATCAGGGCGGTGCCGACCAGCCACGGCATGAAGGATGCATTCTCCACGGGGTCCCAGAACCACCAACCCCCCCAACCCAATTCATAGTAGGCCCACCATGAACCGAGGGCGATGCCGAGGGTGAGGAAGACCCAGGCCGCGGTGGTCCAGGGACGCGACCAACGGGCCCACGCCGCGTCCAGTTTGCCTCCGATCAAGGCCGCGATGGCAAAGGCGAAGGCCACCGAAAAGCCGACATAGCCCATGTAGAGCAAGGGAGGATGCAACGCCAACCCGGGGTCTTGCAGCAAGGGATTGAGATCACGGCCTTCGAGCGGTGCTGGAAAGATGCGATCGAATGGGTTGGAGGTCAGGATCATGAACAGCAAGAAGCCGATTGCGATCATGGCCTGAACGGCGATCACGCGTGCGATCATCTGCGCGGGCAGGTTTTTGCTGAGCGCGGCCACCGCGGCACCCCACCCGGCAAGCATCAGGGCCCACAGCAGCAGTGATCCCTCATGGCCACCCCAAACAGCAGAAATTTTGTAGATCAACGGAAGTAGGGTGTTGGAGTGACCCTCGACATAGCGTACCGAGAAATCGCTGGTCAGAAAGGCGTGTAGCAGGGCAACGAAAGCAATGGCGACGAACGTGAGCTGGCCGTACGCGAGTGGCCTGGCCATGTCCATCCAGTTGCGGTTGCCGACGAAACTACCGACCAATGGAACCGATGCCTGTGCGATTGCGATCGCGAGGGCTAGGATGAGAGCGAAGTGACCGAGCTCTGGGATCATGGGTTCGATGCTCCACCGGTATTCGAGTGGCTCGCGCCCTCCAGGTTCGGTTCCGCTTGCGCCGTGTGCAGCGTACTGGCGACCTCTGGGGGCATGTATTCCTCATCGTGCTTGGCGAGCACCTCTTCGGCGACGAAGAGCCCGTCTGGGTCCAGTCGTCCGCGTGTGACCACCCCCTGCCCCTCGCTGAAGAGGTCGGGCAGGATGCCGGTGTAGGCGACCGTGACGACGCCGAGGTTGTCGGTGACGTCGAAGCGCACCGTCAGGCCGTCGCCGTCGTCGCGATTCACCGTTCCCGGCATCACGATGCCGCCGAGCCGGAACACATGATCCCGCGGGGCCTCGTCGGCGATCACCTGGGAGGGGCTGAAAAAGTAAGAGAGGTTGCTGTTGAGCGCGCTGATCGCCAGTGCCGAGGCGGCCCCGACGCCGGCGATGGCCAAGCCCACGAACACCAAGCGCTGTTGTCTTGCTTTCATTGCTTCACTCCAGAATGGCGCATTCGGATCAATCGACCTATACGAGCCAAAATGGTTCGTCGTTTGTAGCGCAAGAAGAGGATCTCGGCCACCAGCAGGATGAGGGTCATGCCGTAGGCTCCCCAGACGAAAAAGGCGTAGCCACCTTGAGATAGAAACGCGATCATGATGCTCCCTCCTTACCCAGGGTTGTTTCAACCCAGGATGCCCCGGCAGCGCTCTCGCGCTCGAGGATCAGACTGCGCAGGCGCATGAGCGTCGTCGCGAACGAATACATCCAGAACGCGAAGGTGATGGTCAACATCGAGAAGAGGATGTTGCCCTCCATGCGGGTCAGGTCAGAGCGCTGATGCAAGGCCGCGCACTGGTTGGGGTCTGGGCAGTTCACCGACCAGAAGATCACCGGAACCATGACCAAGCCGACGATCGCCAGCAGGGCCGCCGCGCGGTCGGCCCGGCGGGTGTCATCGATTGCTGAGTGCAGGGCGATGTATCCGATATAGAGGAAAAAGAGAATCAGTTCGGCCGTGAGCCGCGGATCCCAGTCCCAGTAGGTTCCCCAGCTCGGGCGCCCCCAGAAGGCGCCGGTCCAGAGCGCGAGAAAGGTGAACACGGCTCCAGTTGGGGCAATCGCATTGGCCATCATGAAGGACAGACGCGTTTTGAAGACCAGGCCGACCGCGGCCCAACCCGCCATGACCACGTACAGCCACATCGACATCCAGGCGGTTGGGACATGGATGAAAATGATGCGGTAGTACTCTTTCTGCGCATTGGTCCCACCGAGTTGATCCGGGGTCATGAAGAAGCCCCAGACGAGGCCGATCACCAGGGGGATGACGGTCAGCCACCAAAAGATCGGGATCGCACGACCAGCGAGCGGGTAAAAAGCCGAGGGTGCGGCAAATCGAAACCAGTTCAAAGCCATTGGTGCAGGATTCTGATTCGGTTTATTCGAGCGAAATCTTCAGTGCCGCCGATGATGCGAGCGGCGCGAAGGTCAGCGCAACGAGAAGGAACGACGCCAATAAGGCGAAGTAAGGCCCCGTTGCTGAAAAATCGATACGGCTGATCTCGACGGCTCCGGAACCATAGACCAGAACCGGGACGTAGAGTGGCAAAATCAGCAGGGATAAGAGGATCCCCCCACCGCGTACGCCCAACGTCAGGGCGGCTCCGATGGCGCCGATCAGACTCAAGACAGGCGTCCCCACGAGCAAGGCGCCCATCATGACGAGAATCGATTCACCCGTGAGATGGTACTGCATGCCGGCCAATGGAGCGATCAGCACCAAGGGGAGCCCGGTCAGCAACCAATGCGCGGTGATCTTCGCCAAGACCACCAGGGAGAGCGGTTGCGCCGCCAACAGCATCTGCTCCAGTGTGCCATCTTCGTAATCCGCCGCGAACAGACGCTCCAGTGCGAGCATCGAGGCCAGCAATGCGGCAACCCAGACAACACCCGGACCCAGCGTCTGCAAGGTCTCTTTCTCGGTACCGACGCCCAGTGGAAACAGGCTCACCACGATGATAAAGAAAAAGAGTGTCGTCAGGACATCGGTTCGGCGTCGCAGGGCGAGTGTGAGATCCCTATGCAGGATGCACCAGAACACGCGAAACATCGGCGATCAACTCCCGAGGTGGAGACTTGCGAGCCCGCCCGCCGTCAGTTCCACCTCTTGATGGGTGGTGAGAACGACGAGTCCATCCGCGGCAACATGTTCCGCGATCAAGGTCTGCAGGAGGTCGACCGCGCCGAGGTCGAGTGCGGTAAAGGGTTCATCCAGGATCCACAGTGGTGCCCGGCTCAACATGAGGCGCGCCAGAGCCACCCGTTTCTTTTGTCCCTGGGACAACATGCGCGTGGGCAGATCCTCGAAACCAGCCAAGCCGATGCGTGCGAGCGCGTCCCAGATCACCCCATCGTCGCCACGGTTGGCATCGAGCGTGGCGGCGATGCGCAGATTTTCGACGCCCGTCAGATCGCCTTTAATGCCATTGTGATGACCGAAATAGAGCAGGTCGCGCCGATACTCCTCGCCGAGTCGTCGGGCCGATTCGCCCTGCCAGCGAATCTCCCCCGAGTCGGGCGTAAACAACCCGCACAGCGAACGCAACAAGGTCGTCTTGCCACTGCCATTGGCGCCGCGAACATGCAATAGGTTTCCCGGGGCGACGGAAAAATCGAGCGCGGAAAAGAGCGTACGATCGCCACGACGACATTCGAGCTGCGACACTTCAAGCATGGATGACGATCGGTTCCTGGTTCTGCGCGAGCGCTGGCCGAGTCGGATCAAGCATTCTAGGATGATTGAGCCCGACGGGTCGCGAACACGACTGGAATGTGGGACGGTCACTCGGCAGGCAACCATAAACGCTGAGTCGCAATTCCACAACCGCCGGGAGTGCGGCGCTGTGCGGACGGGTCCCTCGTGGTGGCGTGACAGCCGGGGTTGATCTGGCGGTGATTCGGCGGCTCAACTTGACCGGATCCCGTGTGCCGCGGGTGCGAGGCGGATGCGCTCGACCAGCCCATGAATGGCGTCTGCCGCGTCTGGACCGGACGCTCGGTAGAGTGCTAGGAACTCCTCGGCAACCTGCATCCAATGCGCCCGTCCGTGCTCGGCGGCGGTGAGGAAGGATGTGGGTTCGCCCGTTGCGCGCCACTCTTCATAGGCGGTTTGCAGGGCGGGAAAGAGATGTTTGCGCATCCCCCCTAGATTCCCGATATAGAGATGCAAGGAGGCCTCGTGTCCTCCCTTAGCGAGCGCGGGTAGAGTGATGAAACAGTCGGCCAGATGATCGCGGACTGCCCGTGCGACGAGTTCGGCTGGGGTGGCAATGCAGGCCATGAGCAGTTCGTTCCACTCTTCCCCGAGACACTGTCCAGCCTCGGCCTCGCCCTGCTCATGCCACAGTAGGGTTGCCATCTCACGCTCGGTCATGGCATCGAGTGCCCGCTCGAGCGAACCATCGAAATCGTCGCATGCGAAGGCGCGGCCCAGCGCATTGTCCGGCCGGTTCCAGCGCCAGGTCTCGAGCTTCTCCCATAGAGTGCGCCGCAGGGACTCACGCCGCACCACGATGGTGTGTCCCCGGGTCATGGCCGCGGGGGCCGTGAGGTCGCGGGCCAATTCGCGCGCCACGACGAGGACGTGATGCGCATCCTGAGTCGTCTCCCGTTCGAGTGTGCCGAGCACGAAGTGCGGTTTGGCGCGGTTTCCAAGTCCGCCACCATAGACGAGGCCGTGGGGTGTGAGACGCCTATTGATGGCGTCGGCGTCAAAGGGGTCGAACCGTTCTCCTCCGATCTCGATGGGGCGCAGGGTCGCCGTCTCGAGCTCCTCCCACAGCTGTTCGCGACTCTGGAGCCATTCACCCACTGCGTCGCGCTCGAGGCAGCTCCCGTAGGGCAAGCCCTTCTCCCAGCGATAGTACTCTCGCATCCGCATCAGATAGACACAGAGCGAATCATCGGCACCATGGCGCGCATCCGAGACGTGACAGTTGAATTGGACCGTCGTCGTGAGTTCACTGACCACAGAGTTCGACATCGCAGCACCCTGTTAATCAAACGATAGAATCCCGAGTCTGGTGGTAGGATATCAGATTTCCAATCAGGCGCAGCCCTCCGGCGACCGGGTGCCGTCTGTTCGATCATGATCCCGGACAGCACCGCTGCGGTCACCTCGGGCTGTGCTGCTGATCCAGCCCCGCCCAGGAGTCGACCCAGGACTCGAATCGAGTCTGTGGTCTGGTTGAAAAGGGCTGTGAGCGGGCGAATCTTTCGTCCAAGGCGCGGTGCTCGGAGCGCCGTTGGGCAAACTCAATCGGTCAGGAGACGTGCGTGGCACTGCGGATTAAGAGTCATTGGTGGAATGACGAGCACGAGCGGTCCCTGCCGGAGATCGCCAGCGCACTCGCCTTCATCGCCTGGCGGATCGCCGTGGACAAAGCCATCAACCTCCACTGTGAACGTTTCGTCTACGATCATGACCGCCAGCGTCTCGATGTGATCGAGGAGTACCTCGTCTTCCTGATCCAGATCGCTGATCGACTGTCGCATGGCCTGTTTGATGATGAGCAGCGTCGCACCCTCATCACCGCGTTTGCCGGCAAGTTGTTCGAGCACGTCCAGGACAACGCGCAGGATCTGCTTGGTCCCGGAAGCTACGGTTCGCTCTTCATCGAACGGCTCAACGCCCGCTCGGGCGACTATTGCGGGTTTCAATTCACCGACGAGGGTCCGAGCTACGCCTTCCTGCGTCATCTCGGATTCGAGATTCAGCGCCTAATGGGAGCGAGCGAGCAGAACCGCTGGGTGATCGATCAGGTTATGGATAAGGACGGGTGGGACGCCTACAAACGGTTTGCCAAGGCCTTTCGCGACCTCTTCGACTGAGACGCTTGGTGGCGGCCTAGGGCGGCCGCGGTGCGACTCCAGGTCCGGGCGCCCTCAAACCGTCCCCCATGGCATCCGCTCCGCAACGTGCGACCACTCAAGAGGTCGTGCGATGTGTTGGACTCTTCAGCAGGGGTTCCGAGAGCCGATACAACCAAGCGAAACCAAGCGGCGGTTGATGGTCTCCGGGTGCTCCCGGCGACGCAGTGGTGGACGTCTGTTCGTGCCAGAGCGCGCGCAAGGACGTGCGCAGCATCCAGCGCGTCAGTCGCAGATTGAGGCGGCAGATCCAGGAGGGCTGATCAGGCGGGTTAATCCTCGGGCGTGGCGCAAGTCGCGCAACCCATGTCGAGAGGGTCTCGCTTACCCTGGCGCGGGGAGCGTGCCGCGAGCCAGGCGCGGGGGTGTGGAGGACGCCCGCGGTCGCTTGAGGCGCGCTGGCCAGATGGAGCGGTGGGACCGCGGCGGCTGCGCCATGCCATGGTCGGTCAGCAAGCAGCTCCCTGAGATGAATGATGATCGCATCAGGATCGGACGCTGCGGAGAACTCGACCACGAGGCTGCCACAAGCCGGATTGATGCGCGCGTGCTCGACCTCCGGGCATGCGCGCAGTGCCTGGAAGATCGCCTGGGAGGCGGTGGCATCGACGCACCGCAAATCGGGAATCATCAGGCGCAAGCGTCCGGGAATACGATGGCGGACCTCCAGCATCGGGCATCATCTCTCAGTCGAGTCTCACGAGATCATTACAATATTGAGATTGATTCTCTTTTGCAAGTCATGCCGAATTGTGTGTTGGCAGGGCCGTGTCTAAGGTGCCAAACACGCCGCGAGTGGCCCTGCGCTCATCTGGCGTCTGGCTCGCGCTGGGTCCGCTGCCGGGGTCCGTGCCGTCGCTCCAATTGCGTGACGAGGATGCCGCAGAGAATCAGACCCAGGGCGTAGAGATGATTGGCTTTAGGCTCCTCGCCGAGGAAGACCATGCCCACTGCGACCGCCCAAAGCGGAATCAGGTAGTTTAACTGCGAGACGAATGCGGGTCCGGCGGATTTCACCAGGTGGAAATACACAATGGTCGCCAGCGCCGTGGCAAAGACGCCGAGCGCCGCGACGGCTACCAGTGGAGCCGTCGCGGGTGGTGTCTCGAGTCGCAGATCACCGCTCCAGGCCAGGACGGGAACCATCATCAGGGAGGCCAGTGAGATGGTGGATGCGGCGCTGAAGAGTGCATCGCTTGCCGGTCGCAGCCGCGCGAGGATCGATGAAATGGCATAACAGATGGCTCCGGCGAGCACCGCCAGCATCGGCAAAAGTTGCCCGTCCTGGGCGGCCCAATCCGTGATCGCATCGGGCCCCATCAGCACCAGGATGCCCAGAAAGCCCAGGATGAAGCCACCGACTCGATACCGGGTGATGTGTTCGTCGGGCACCAGGAAATGCGCGAGTCCCAAGGTCGCCAAGGGCATGATGGCCATGAGGATCCCGGCTAATCCGCTGTCGATGAGGGTTTGTCCCCAAGTGATCAGTGAGAAGGGCAGCACATTGCCGAACACGGCGATCAGCAGGTAAAAGGTCCAGAGCCGCCCGCTCGCCGCCGGGCGCGTCGCGATGAGCCAGGCGGCAGGGATGAGCAGGAGCGCGGCGATCAGCAGTCGTCCAGCGACGACCAGATCGGGCGGGAGTCCGTTGACCGCGATCTTGGTCATCAGAAAGGAAGTACCCCACATGAGGGTGAGGGCAAGCAGCATCACCCAATCGCGCCAGGAATGGCGTTGTGACAGTCTCATCAATGATGTCCCTGATCCTGGTGTCCTGGTGTCGACCACCTAGTCGTGCGTCCTGGACGTGGTCCCGCGCTCGGTCGCATTCAGAGGCCCTGTTGTGGTTGGTCATCGATTGCACCGGAGGCATGCTGTTCTCACGCGGCGCCGGCGCTCTCGCCGCGGGAACCGGCTCGTCGCCTCAGGGCGCTCGGATCGGCTGGTTCTGATGCGGTGAAGCTGGACCGAATCCGCCCCGGGTTTGACCGCGGCCATCTCCGCTCGTGACAATGTTCACATCCCATCCCGCACAGGCCGAGAATCCATGAGCCAGGATGCCGCACGCACACTCCGTCCCTTGTCCACGATCCGCGAGGTGAAGGCCGGGAGCTTCATTTTCGAGCGACCACTGGCGTTGCCACCGGGCTTTTGTGAGGCGGTCATCGAGCGCTTCGAAGCACGGCCTGAGGATCAATACGCCGGTCGCATTGGTCAACTGCGCACCGAGGATCCGGGTGTGAAGCGCACGACCGACTTGGTGGTGAGCAACAAACCGGACTGGGCCGATGTCGATCAGATCTTCTTTGCGTCGCTCGCCGCGGCGATCAAGGAGTTTCGTGCGACCTATCCCTACTTCCAAGGGCCGTTCAAGGACGAAGGCTATCAGGTGCAGCGCTATCGCCCCGGTGAGTACTACCACTGGCACATCGACGGTGGGAGCCATGAACTCAGCCAACGACAGTTGGTCGTGCTCTGGTATCTCAACACGGTCCCTGGTCCCGGTGGGGAGACCGAGTTTCTCCATCAAGGGGTCTCTGTGCGACCCGAACAAGGAAAGCTGGTGCTCTTTCCGCCGTTTTGGACCCATGAACACCGGGCGGTGACGCTGCGTGCCGGGGTCAAGTACATCGCGACCACCTGGGTGGTCTTTGCCTGATGACCGAACCCGCGCCCACCCTCCTCGCGATCATCGAACTCGGCGGCTACCCGAACCTCACGGCGCTCTATCGCCGCCTCGGATTCGAGGTCACGGTCGTTGCCTCGCAGCGCAAGGCGCTGGCCGCGCTCAAGCGCCAGTTGCCGGACGTGATCGTCGCCGAATTCAATTTTCAGTCCGATTTTCGTGATCGCACCAGCAATCTCGAGACCTTGATGGCACGCTTGCAGCGCCATCCCGAGGTGAAGGTCATTTGCTTCTATCAGAGCGAATATCAGCACAAGTTCCAGGCGCTCACCGAGCGTTTCCCCGTCTTCGCGGCCATCCCCTTTCCGATTGATCCGGAACGGGTCGAGGCGGCACTGCGACGCGCTATCGCCTGAGCACGTTTCCTGTCAGCCCTCGCGCAGGAGTTCGGTACAGGCCGCGGGCATGGATGGTTGGGGGCGTGGTGCCGCGCCACCGCGTTTCGATGGGTTCAAGGCCTCCTCGCTGAACCACCAAGCGAGTTCCGCGCCGCATCCGGAGCCAGCCGGCAGCGGCTCCTGGGCGACGCAGTCCGGGCTGTCGGTCGGGCAATGCAAGCGGACATGGAAGTGGGCATCGTGTCCCCACCAGGGGCGGATTTTGCGCAGCCACGCGGCATCGTCAGCACCCTTGGTCTGACATAGAGCCTGCTTGATGGCCGCGTGCACAAAGATTCGATCGACATCCGGATGACGTGCCGCGCTCTCGATCAGCTCTCGCTGAGCAGGCCCCCATGCGGTGTTGACGGCTCGCCCGCCCGGTTGAACCATGCTGGGCGGGTCGGTGCGGTGATCCATGAGGCGGCGTGCCTCCTCTGGTGAGTCGACCAGGGTGAACCAGATGTCGACGTCCAGACCGTTTTGATGACTGCGATGCGACGAGGACATGAGTCCCCCGCGTGGTTGGGCCAGGTCACCAATCATGATCAGACGTTCGCCCTGCAGGCGCTGGATGCGTCCGAGTGCCGCGACGAACTCGATCAGGTCGGGGTGGCCATAATAGCGGTTGCGATAGCGGCGGATGCTGACATAGCCGGGTCCGGTTTCGGGGAGTTCCGCGGCACCACCGAGACAGCCGTTGGAGACGCCGCCGATCACCCGCGGGGCGCCCGAACTCGGCGTGGCGATGTTCCCCCAGGGGGTCGCCAGAACCGTTCCAGTCGGGATCAGGAGTGCGATCACGGCGAACAAGAGGCTGCGGTGGCGACTGCGGCAGTGGGATGGACTCATTTTTGGCATCGGGTTCCAACTCCTGACAGGCAAAACGGGAGACGCCCTCGGTACGCAACGCAACGGCCGCGCCCGACTCCCGCTATTCTCGCGATTCAGTGAGCCACCCTGCAAATCGATTGGCCGAAACAACCCGCGCTGCGCTCATGGGCGTGCCCTCTCGCGCAGGCGCCGCCGGGGACCTGGTTGGCGGACAGGCGAGAGGCCAGGATGTGCTCGTCAGGACTCGCCCATCTCCTGCAGGAGACGGCGTTTGACATCGCCGGGCGAGCCGGTGCGGCGCGCGAGGAGGTCGTAGGCTACCGGAACGACGAAGAGGGTGAAGAGGGTCGCGGCCAGTACCCCGGCGAGGATGACCGTGCCGATCACCACCCGGGTCTCGGCTCCGGCGCCGCTGGAGAGGATCAGCGGGAGTGATCCCGCGGCGGTCGTGATGCCGGTCATGACGATGGGGCGCAACCGCACGTCCGCCGCCTCGAGCAGGGCGTCGCGGAAGGCTTTGCCCTGATCACGGAGCTGATTGGCGAATTCGACGATCAGGATTCCGTTCTTCGCCGCAAGTCCGACCAGCATGATGAGGCCGATCTGGCTGTAGATGTTCAGTGTCTGTCCAGTGAGCCAAAGAGCCAGCAACGCGCCGGCCATGGCCAGCGGAACCGTGAGCATGATGACGAGGGGGTGCACCCAGCTTTCGAACTGGGCGGCGAGGACCAGAAAGACAACGACGAGCCCGAGCACGAAGACGAACAGGATGTCCTGACTGCTCGAACGGAAATCACGACTCTGTCCCTTATAATCGATTTGGGCCTGCTCCGGGAGATGCTCGGCGACCTTGGCCTCGAGGTAGCGCAATGCGTCACCGAGCGCGAGACCAGAGGCGAGGTTGGCCTCGATGGTGATGGCGCGCAAGCGGTTAAATCGATTAAGACTCTGTGAGTCGGCGGATTCCGTGACCGTCACCAGGTTGGAGAGTGGGATGAGCTGCCCACTGCGCTCGGAGCGAACATAGATATTCTCGAGACTGCCGGGTGTGCGTTGTTCGCTGCGCTCGCCCTCGAGGATGACGTCGTATTCCTCACCCATATCGAGATAGGTGGTGACCTTGCGCGAGCCGAGCATGGTTTCGAGCGTGCGCCCGATCTGGCCGACCGTGATGCCGAGGTCAGCCGCGCGGTCATAATCGATGTCGATCTTCAATTGCGGCTTGGTTTCCTTGTAGTCCCAGTCGATGCCGATGAGGCCGGGGTTGTCCTCTTCGATGGCGGCGAGCAGGGTGTCGCGCCATTGCGCGAGTTCCTCGTAGGTGCCACCGCCGATGACGAACTGGACGGGCTTTTGAATGCGCGCGCCAAACCCTTGGCGCATAACGGGGAAGGCGGTGACACCAGGCAGATCGGCGAGCTTGGCACGCACCTCGTCCATGATGACCCAGCCCGAGCGGCGCTGATCGAAGTCGTTGAGGACCATGACCACGATGCCGGTATTGAACAGTGCGGTGGTGGTGAAGGTCCGTGGCGCGCGCACTAGGAGGCGAATCGCCTCGCCGGACTCCGTGTAGGGCATGAGACGTTCTTCGATCTCGTCCATGTACTCGGTCATGTATTGATAAGACGCCCCCTCGGGGCCGTTCACGATGACGAAAAAGGCCCCCCGGTCCTCCTTCGGTGCGTATTCCTGAGGGATTTGCTGGAATAGCCAGAGTGCGGTTCCGAGGGTCGCGACGAAGGCCAGGATGACGATCCAGGGCTGGCGTAACAGCAGCCGCAGGAGCGTGCCATAGCCGCGCCGAATCCATTGAAAGGTCCAGTCGACGCCGTGGGTCAGCGAGGCACGGCGATGCGCCTGCGGGAGGATCTGTGACGCCAGCATCGGGGAGAGCGACAGGGCAACGAAGGAAGAAAAGGCCACCGCGGCAGCCATGGTCAGGGCGAACTCGGAGAAGAGTCGCCCGACGTCACCTTGCAGGAAGGCAATGGGGACGAACACGGAGATCAGCACAACGGTGGTGGCGACCACGGCGAAGCCGACCTGCCGGGTGCCGCGATAGGCCGCGACGAGACGCGATTCGCCGTACTCTTCCATGCGCCGATGGATGTTCTCAAGAACCACGATAGCGTCATCGACGACCAATCCAATGGCCAGGACGAGCGCCAGCAAGGTCAGGATATTAATGGAGAATCCCAGTGCCAGCAGCACCGAGAAGGTCGCAACCAGTGAGACCGGGACCGTAACCGCGGGCACCAGCATGGCGCGCACACTGCCGAGGAAGAGAAAAATGACGAGGATGACGAGGCTGATGGCGATGAACAGCGTCTTGTAGACTTCCTTGACCGCGTCCTTGATGAAGACCGACGAATCAAAGCTCTGCTTAATCTCCATGCCTTCGGGCAGCGTGGCGTTGATGCGTTCCGCCTCGGCCTTGGCGGCCTCGGCGACCGCGACGGTATTCGCGGTCGACTGCTTGACGACCCCGATGCCGACCATGGGTACGCCATTGCCACGGAAGAAGGTGCGGTTTTCCTCGGTGCCACGCTCGACCCGCGCGACATCGCCGAGGCGGACCAGATGACCGTCGCTGCCGCGCGCGAGCACCAGTCGCGCAAAGTCGTCGGCGTCGTTGAAGGTGCGATTGGTGCGCACGCTGAACTGCCGGTCGATCGACTCGATACTCCCAGCGGGTAATTCGAGATTTTCGGCTCGCAGGGCGGCCTCGACATCGGCAACGGTCAAGCCTCGGGCCGCCAATTCAGTGCGGTCGAGCCAGACCCGCATGGCATAGACCTGACTGCCGCCGACACGGATGCGCGCGACACCGTCGAGGACTGAGAAGCGATCGACGAGATAGCGGCGCGCGTAGTCGGTCAGCTCCGGGACGCTCATGGTGTCACTGACCAGATTCAACCACATGATGACGTCTTCGTTGCTGTCGACCTTCTGGATGTTGGGCGGATCGGTCTCCGGCGGGAGCTGATCGAGCACGGCGGACACTCGGTCACGGATGTCATTGGCCGCCCCATCAATGTCGCGATCGATGTTGAACTCGATGGTGATGGCGGAACGGCCGTCCTCGCTGATCGACTCGATGGTGCGAATGCCTTCGACGCCAGCGATCCGATCCTCGATGACCTGGGTGATACGGGTCTCCACGACATTGGCCGCCGCACCCGGGTAGACGGTCTCGATGGAGACCACGGGCGGGTCGATGTCCGGATATTCGCGCAGAGGCAACCGGTCGAAGGACACCAGTCCGAAGGCGACGAGCAGGAGCGAGAGGACGGCGGCGAGAATGGGGCGCGTGACGGAGACGTCAGAGAGGATCATTGCGCACGTCCCGAAGCGTCCGGGGCGGCTTCCGTGTGGGTGGCGATGCGCGGGTGATCGTGAACGGAGAGGATCTCGAGCGGCTGGCCGGATCGCACCTTGGTATTGCCGTGCACGACGACGCGATCACCTGCCGCCAATCCTTCCCGAACCTCAACGTAACCGGGTACGCGCGTGCCGATTTGGATCTGTCGGCGCTCGCTCGTGAGACCGTCCTCCTGCTCAACCACCAACTCCACGAAGTGTTGTTGGCCCTGGTGTAAGACGGAGGCCTCTGGGATCACCAGTCCATCGCGCGGATCGACGAGCAGTTCAACACGCATGAGTAGGCCCGGTTTGAGTAGGCGCTCTGGATTGGGAATCACGGCCCGGACCTGAATCGACCGCGTCACTGGGTCCACTCGACTGTCGATGCCGCGTACCACCCCGTCGAAGATCTGATCGCCATGGGCGCGGGAACGGCCCTCGATGCGCAGCCCTGGTGAGAGTTGACTCATAAAGACGCTTGGCACTGTGAAGTCGAGCTTCATGAAGCGGTCGTCGTCCAGTGTCGTGATGGTGTCTCCCGGTTCCACGAGTGCCCCTCGACTGACGTTGCGCAGACCCACGACACCATCGAAGGGGGCCCGGATGAGGCGGTCGGAGAGCCGCGACTCAATGGCCACGAGCACCGCGCGTGCCGTGTCCAGATCACGTCGACGTTCGTCGAGGAGCGACTCGGACGCCGCGCCCTGTCCGACGAGGGCCTTGACGCGTTGGTACTGACGTTCCGCCTCGTTGACCCGGACCTGTGCCTCATCGAGCTGTGCATGCTGCTCGACACTGGTCAGCTCCACCAGAATGTCGCCTTCACTCACGCGTTGTCCATCGTCGAAATGGATGACCGAGATGGTTTCGGTCACGTTCGATGTCACATTGACCGATTCATTGGCATTGAGCGTGCCGAGTGCCTCCACGCGCTCCGCTAGGGGTAGCGAGACGGCCTCGGCAACCGTGACGGCGACGGCGAACGCGGTGTTCGATACAAGGGAGAACGCGATGCACAGGATCGCGATCGTCAGTGGCAGCAAGGCGGTCGCGCGCGGGCAGGCCAATTGGGTCATACGCAGTCTCACGGAAAATGGCGGGAGCGAAGTCGACTGAATGCCGTATCAGGAATCTGAAAAGGGTCAGTTCTGGCAATTCGCGGGACCTAAAGTTCCTTCAGTGGCCCTTTCGGTCAAGGGTGGCGTTCGGATCACTGGGAATCACTTGGATGGGTGGGGTCATCAAGTGACGTCACCCGCTGCAGCGGGTCACATCGCCATCTCTGGCGGTGATGATTGAGGACGTCAACAGCGCCGTGTCGCTATAAGGGGCTTCAAGTTCCGAACCCGCTTCACAGTCAAGGAATCGGCTGGAGGCTTGATGGGTGACGCTGGGCGCGGGGGGCGGCACACCGACGGATTCAGTTGGATTCGATCCAGTCGGCTGCCGCTTGCATGGTTGTGGTCAGAGTCCGGTTTGCGCTTGCGATTTCATTTTGTTCACGATCGCATAGACGCCGACATGCCGATTTGGACTGAGATGTTCCTCGAGTCGCAATTCCTGAAAGAGACCCTCGACATCGAGCGCAGCGATCTCGGCAGGTGTCTTGTGACTGAACAATCCGACTAGCAGGGCAACCACGCCTTTGATGATGGCGGTGTCACAATCTCCGCTGAAGGTGACATGACCGGATCGTTCGGAGTCGGGATGAACCGCGGTATGGACGAGGCTCATACACTCGATCACGCGATTGGCGTCGGTCTTGTCGACCGCGGCCATCGGTGCGAGGTGCTCTCCGATCTCGACTAGGTATTGATAGCGCTGATCCCAATCGCCAAGCAATTCGAAGTTATCGAGAATTTCGGTCATTTCCGCCGTCAACATGGTGTCAGTGCGCCCCGCTAGACCTGAAAGGATTCCCCACAACCACAGGTGTCCTTGACCTTGGGGTTACGAAACTCAAAACCCTGATTCAAGAGACTCGTTCGAACGAAATCGATCTCCATTCCGTCGACCCGCTCGAGACTGGCCTCGTCAACCACGACCTTCACGCCGTGGCTTTCGAAGACTTGGTCGCTCGGTCCCAGTTGATCGGCATAATCGACATCGTAGGCGTAGCCGGTACAGCCGCTTTTACGTGTGCCGATCCGCAGGCCCAGCCCACTGCCTCGTTTCGCGAGCATCCCGGAAACATGTTGTGCCGCCGCTTCGGTCAATGTTACTGCCATGGGGTCTGTTACCTCGTCACGATCATCGATGCGGCCATGATCTCATGTCCGCGGGAAAGGGGCATCGTTCAGGTGGCGAATGAACGCAGTCGAGTCTGCCATCGGCTCCGTGCCGTGGCGACCTCCCCGCATCGGGGGTGGCCGCTCCGCTCGTTTGCGCAACCCAACAACTGGCCTCATTCTGATGGAACAATTAAGTATACGACCGCGTTTTTCAAGCAGACCGACGAACCCAACCGCCATGCGGCGGGTTAGTGACGATGCTCAGCGATATCCATGCTCGCCACCGCGGCCATCCCGAGCAACCCTTGCATCAAGGCAGCGCGGTCGCTCGTAGAGAGGGTCTCGATGAGCGCCTGCTTATCTTCGGGACTCAGGGGCAGATGAGCACAGAGGAGGTTGGTCAGATCCCGATCAGGCATCTGTTCCACGTCATTCCAAGGAACCTCAACGCCACGCAGGGTGCAGTAACCCTTGAGGGAACTCAAGAAGCCCTTGCGATCTTGGATCACGGAGTCCTGATCCTGATAATCGATCGCGAACCGCTCCCAGTCCGCGCGCACCCGCCGGTAGCCATTCTTTTCAGCGACTTCGCGACTGACCTGGAAGCGGCACACTCCAGTCAAGACCAAGACCACACGGCCATCAGTGGTTTCGCTGTAGGAGGTGATGCGACCAGCGCAGCCGATACGGTGCAGCTCCGGCGTGTCGTCCTCCATGGTCTCGCTCGTGGGCTGGATCATCCCGATCAGGTGATCAGCGGCCAAGGCGTCGAAAATCATGTTCAAGTAGCGGGGCTCGAAGATATTCAAGGGCAACTGCACGCCGGGCATGACCACGGCCCCGGCGAGCGGGAAAATCGGGATCTCCGTGGGCAGATCGGAGAATTTCGGAAAGAAGGGATTTCGGGTCATGGGTGGCTCCAGCGTCCGAACGTTGGCGCGTTCGTTCGAGCGATGTGGTTAATTGGTGTCCGTCATCACGGATGATTCGATAGTTGGGGTGTTTGCCGCGCTTCCCTAGAGTGTTTCCGTTAGCGCATTTCTGTTGCAGCATCCTGAACGGGCGTGCTGATTTTTTCGCGCGAAGCTGGAAATTCGTGGCGTGGGACGCACTATTGCCGGCGAGTCACCTGTTCGTGACGTGTCCTCGGCATCTGCTGGTCCCGCCGCAGCGTCGGCACGTCCATCGTGGTCGATGCGATTCCGGCGGTGTGAGATTGGTTCGGTAGCCCGGCCTCGCCGTCACGGTTGCACCCAATCCATGGAACGCGATTTGTCAACAACCGAGAGCGAGATGCAGATGTCAGGATCATCGGTGAATGCACCACAAGATCACGTTTCGCGCGCTGACTTGCTGGGAGAGTTTCGTCGTGTACGAGCACTCACGGAGCAATTGTGCGCGCCACTGGCGATCGAGGACTATGTGCTCCAGACGCGGGTCGAGACCAGTCCTCCGCGTTGGCATCTTGCGCATGTCACCTGGTTCTTCGAGACCTTCCTCTTGCAGCCGTTCGTCGCCGGATACCAGGTGTTCCACCCGCGCTATGCGTATCTTTTCAATAGCTACTACGAGCAAACGGGTAGCGGATTTTGGCCGCGCCATGAGCGTGGTTTACTGTCACGCCCAACGGTTGACGAGATCCGCGACTATCGTCGCCATGTCGACGAGGCCATGGCGAAATTGATCATGGCGTCACGCACCGCGGACTGGCCGGAGGTCTTCCACCGGTTACGGGTGGGGCTCAATCATGAGCAGCAGCATCAAGAACTACTCATCACCGATATCAAACGCAATTTCGCGCATAATCCACTCCGCCCAGCCTATCGCGAGGACTTAGCGACGCCAGCACTGGCGGAGCCGCCACCCATGCGCTGGGTCGAGTTCGCGGGCGGTTTGGTCGAGATTGGCGCGGGTCCGGACGGCTTCAGCTATGACAATGAGGGACCACGGCATCGGACTTTCCTCGCCCCCTACGCCCTGGCGGATCGCCCCGTCACCAATCAGGATTACCTGCAGTTCGTGGCGGATGGCGGGTATCGCGACCCGGCATTGTGGTTGGCAGACGGTTGGGCGCAGATCCAGGCCGAAGGCTGGCGGGCCCCACTCTACTGGGAAGAGATCGATGGTGCCTGGCAGGTCATGACGTTGGGTGGCATGCGTCCGCTCAATCCCGCCGAGCCCGTCTGTCATGTGAGTTACTACGAGGCCGATGCCTTCGCGACTTGGTCAGGGCGGCGCTTACCGAGCGAAGCAGAATGGGAGCATGCGGCGGCGGGGTATCTTGTCGAGGGCAACTTTGTCGAGGACCAATTGCTCCATCCCCGCCCCGTGCCGATGCAGGCCTCCGCGGAGGCCACGAGCCTGATGCAGGTCTTCGGCGATGTCTGGGAATGGACGGCATCAGCCTATCTGCCCTACCCAGGCTATCGCCCGGTCGCCGGCGCGCTCGGTGAGTACAATGGGAAATTCATGTGTAATCAAATGGTTTTAAGAGGCGGCTCCTGCGCCAGTTCAGCCAATCATGTGCGGGCAACATACCGAAACTTTTTCTATCCCCAGGAGCGCTGGCAGTTCAAGGGATTTCGACTTGCGGAGACACGTTCATGATGTCACTTAGCGCACGACGGCAGGCGGTCGCGGAGCGGGATACGTCCCGCTCGGAAATGCACGGGGAGCGACGGCAGGCGCGACCGTCGCGCGGGTCGGTGCGGTTCTTCGACTATCGCCCCACGCCAGCGGATGTTCGCGCGGAGGTGCTCAATGGCTTGGCGCTGGTGCAAAAGCGCCTGTCTCCAAAGCTCTTCTACGACCAGCGCGGCTCACAACTCTTCGATGCCATCACGGAGCTGCCCGAGTATTACCCCACGCGCACCGAGATCGAGATCCTGCGCGTCCACGGATCGGAGATGGCTGATCGACTCGGCCGGGACAACATCCTGATCGAACTCGGCAGCGGCAGCAGTTTGAAGATTCAAACCCTCCTCGCGGCACTCCAGCCACGCGTCTATTTGCCGGTGGACATCTCCAGGGAGCATCTATTGGAGTCGGCTCACGCCTTGGCGGCGCGTTTTCCCGATTTGACCATTCACGCGGCCTGCGCTGACTACTCGGCTCCGTTTCAATTGCCCCTGGACCCGGAATGGACGGATCTCGCTGCCTTCTTCCCAGGGTCCAGTATCGGGAATTTCGACCCCGCCGACGCCCACCAGTTGCTCAACCGCATCGCGCAAGTGCTGGGGTCCGGGGGGCGTCTGCTGATCGGTGTGGATCTGCCCAAGTCACCCGCGATCCTGAATGCGGCATACGATGACGCACAGGGTGTTACCGCCGCCTTCAATCTGAATCTATTGGTTCGGATTAACCGCGAGCTCGAGGGTGACTTCGATCTCGATCACTTCTCCCACCGTGCGTTCTTCAACACGCGGGAGAGTCGAGTCGAAATGCATCTTGTCAGCCGGATCGATCAACGGGTGCGGGTTGCCGGCCAGCTGTTCCACTTCCAGAAGGGCGAGACGATTCACACCGAGAGTTCCTATAAATACCCTCTGGAGGTCTTTCACCGCATCGCCGCGGAGGCGGGCCTCCAGGCCGAGCAGGTGTGGACGGATGATCAAGACCTCTTTAGCGTCCATTGCCTGCGTGTGGCGTGAGGCTGAACTAGCACCGCAACGAGGGGTGATCTGATCCCGTGTTGACCCTACCGTGGCGGTAATCCCGTGGAATGCAGGCGTCGTTGATTGTTGGATGACTCCATGTCATCAGTCAACGCTTCGCAACGACAATCGAAGCGGTCCAGCGTTTGAACGACATGACGAGCGATCAGGTTCAAGCTGGCGCGACGCTGAAGATTCCACGCTCGTCGGGCAGGCTTGAATCCGACATGGACGTCGCAGAAGACGGGTCGGGTCGAGTCGGACCGAGGTCAGATTCACCGAAACACGGTCGGGAGTTGGTTGCAGGTGGAGCCGGTCGTGCGGGCTGATCCGATCAGCGCTCTTCCGCCGGCCCCACCATGCGTCGTTCGATCAGGACTTTCAGCGACCACCTGGACGCATCGATCCATGCCCGCTCGCGCGATCGATGCGTGCCGCGACGGCATTGATGTAATTGACGGTCACGCTGTCGCCTACGTCCACGTCGGACAGTAGGTCGGGATTCTCGACACTGACCGTGACACGGTTCTGCGGACCGCGAACCGTGACCTGCGACGCCGTGCGGTCGATCGCGTCGACGATTCCGACGAGCGTAATGGTTTCGGTCAGGCTCCCGGATGGCGCGCGGCCGGTGCCGCGCTCGACCTCCAGCGTCTTCGCCGCGCCTGGCGCACTGGCCGCATCACCTCCCTTCTGCAGATCCACGGCCACGGCGGTGAGATAATCGATCGTCAGTTGATCGTTGATGCGGATCTCATCGAGCCGTCTCACCTCTTCCGGCACGTGAATGACCAGGAAGACGCCGCTTGGCTCGCGAATGGTCAGCATCCGGGCCTCCGGATTCACGACGACGACCTCACCAACCACTTCCTCGACGAGGGCACCCGCCATCACCGGGACATCGACGGCGCTTGCGATAGATCCGAGAAGGGATGACGCAGCGATGAGGGTGCCGGCGAGGGTCAGATGCGTGCGTGTGATCATGTGAATCTCCTTAACAATAACGAGTGAAATAGGGTGAGTCGATCCAGACGGCCTGCAACAGAGTCCGGTCAACCTAAGCGAAAAACCGAACTCGGACAAGTTTTTGCCGCAGCCGGCGCTGTGGCAAGGTGCCTGCGGGCGTGTCCTCATGGCGTCGCGGGGTGACGGACCCGGTCGATGGGGTGCTCTGGGTGGCGCGTCGCCGCAGGCCAAACGTCCGGATGCGCCCGCCTCCATGTCGCCGCGGGCAGGATGAGGGCGGATCGCCTGGGTCGGTTGATCTGGCCCCTCTGTTTCCAGATCCTTGCGTATCGCCCGTATTCTGAACCACTATACAGGGTCACCGCGGTCAACGCGGCGCGTCAGAGGAAAGTCCCCGCCTGCTTGAAGGTTTGCTGGCTGCTGATTCCGAAGCGCGGGCGATGCAGGACCAGCATCGATCCGTGACCCCTTCTTCCGTGCCCAGACGAGTCACCAGATGCCGATGAATGCCGTCTCGCAAGATCAGACATTGGAGCGTGATGTCCAGCTCTTCACCGCGTTGCTCGGCGAGGTCTTGCGCGAGCACAGTCGCAAGCGTGTCCTCGTCATCGTCGAGCGGCTGCGCGACGGGTTCATGCAATTGCGTGAGCAGGATGACGAGGAGGTGCGCGACAAACTGATGAAGCGCATTCGCGGGCTCGACGCCCAGACGCTTTCGGAGGTGATCCGCGCCTTCAACATTTACTTCGGCTTGGTCAACACGGCCGAGGAATTGAATGCCTATCTTGCCCGCATGGATCTGATCTCGGCAGGCGAGCGACTCTGGGTCGGATCCTTTGATCAAATGGCCCGTCAGTTCAAGGCCGATGGGGTGAGTCCCGAGCACTTCCAGAGTTTGCTCGAACATTTGGTTTATCTACCGGTGTTCACCGCGCACCCGACCGAGGCCAAGCGACGCACCATCCTGGAGAATTTTCGCCGTATCTTCTTAGTGGCGCAGGATCTGCATCGTCGCAAACTCAATGACGAGGAACTCGAGGATCGCTTGCAGGGGATCCTCACCCAGATCCAGATCCTCTGGAAGACCGACGAGGTGCGTGTCCACAAACCGCAGGTCACCGACGAGGTGCGCCAAGGGCTGTATTTCTTTCGCGAATCGCTGTTCGATGCGGTGCCGCAGGTCTACTGTTTCCTCGAAAAGGCCGTTCGGCGTGCCTATGGCCCGGACTCTGGGATCAAGATTCCGTCCTTTATTCAGTTTGGGTCCTGGATTGGGGGCGACCGTGATGGCAATCCCTTCGTTAAGCCGGAGACCACCGAACTCGCTGTACGCATGCACGGCGAACTCGTGCTGGAACTCTATTTAGAGCGGGTCGGGAAGCTGCTGCGCATGCTCAGCCACGCCAGTTCACTCTGTCAGCCCGCCCCCGCTTTTCTCGACAGTCTTGATGCGGACGAGGACTACTGGGTCGAGACCATGGGGCAAAGCTTGCGTCGATATGTCCACGAGCCCTATCGACGCAAACTCGCGATGGTGGAGTTTCGTCTCAACGCCAATCTGCAGCGGTTGCGCGTTCGCATGGCGGGGCGCTACGAGCCTGATCTGCCGGATGGCTATGATCAGGCACGGGACTTCCTGACCGACCTCCATTTGGTGCGCGATTCGTTACACCATCATGGCGATGCCAACGCGGCCGTGGGGCCTTTGAACGACCTGATCCGATTGGCCGAGACCTTCGGCTTCCATCTCGTGCATCTCGACCTGAGACAAGAATCCACGCGTCATACTCGCGCCGTGTCTGAACTCTTCGCACGGCAGGCCGGTGCCCCGTTCTACCAGGCCTTCGATGAGGAACAACGCCTGTTGGCGCTCGCCGAAGCGATCGCCCATCCACACCCCTTCGTGATTGAGAAGGGGACGCTCACCGCGGAGACACGTGAGACCCTGGAGGTCTTCGAGGTCATGGCCCGCATGCGCGCGGAGGTCAGCGAGCATGCCTTTGGCCAGTACGTCATCTCCATGACCCATGCCGCCAGTCATGTGATGGAGGTGATGCTCTTGGCGCGTCTCGCCGGGCTCGCGGGAATGGGGCGCCAGGGCTGGTTCTGTCAGATCCAGATCGCACCCTTGTTCGAAACCATCGACGATCTGAATCGCATCGGGGAGGTGATGGGGCGCTTATTCGATGACCCGACCTATGCGGCCCTGCTCAAGGCTTCGGGCAACCAGCAAGAGGTCATGCTGGGATACTCCGACTCCTGCAAGGACGGCGGCATCCTGGCGTCGAGCTGGCGGCTCTACGAGGCCCAGCGACGGGTGATCCAACTCGCCGACGATCACGGTGTCTCCTGTCGTCTCTTTCATGGCCGCGGGGGCACGGTGGGGCGCGGTGGCGGTCCGACTCACGAGGCCATCCTGGCGCAACCAACGGATACGGTGCATGGTCAGATCAAGTTCACCGAGCAGGGCGAGGTGCTCTCATACCGCTATGCCAATCCCGAAACGGCGCGGTATGAACTGACCCTCGGTATCAGTGGTCTGATCAAGGCAAGCCGTTGTCTGATCGAGCCACCACCGGCTGATCGCAAGGACTATCTCGGCATCATGGATGAGTTGGCGCAGTATGGTGAGGAGGCCTATCGACGACTCACGCGTGAGACGGACGGCTTCCTCGACTACTTCTATGACTGCACCCCACTCGACGGGATTGCCCTCCTGAACCTTGGCTCGCGCCCGTCTCATCGGAAAAAGGCGGATCGCTCCCTGGCCTCGATCCGCGCGATTCCATGGGTGTTCGGGTGGGCACAGTCGCGCCAGACGCTCCCCGCCTGGTTCGGGATTGGCTATGCCATCGAGCGTTACCGGGGGAACGATTTGGAGCGGCTGGCGAAACTGCAGCGGATGTATCAAGAGTGGCCCTATTTTCGCGCTCTGCTCTCCAACACCCAGATGTCCCTGTTCAAGGCTGAGATGCATATCGCCAAGGCGTATGCCCGGCTGGCCGAGAACCAACACCAGGCGCAGGTGATCTATAGCCAGATCGAAGAGGAGTATCAGCGCACGCTCACGCAGGTTATGAACGTGGCCGGGTTGCGTGGGCTCATGGAGGAGACTCCGGAGCTTCAGCGTTCCCTGGCGCGCCGGAACGTCTATCTCGATCCCCTGAATCATATCCAGGTCTCGCTCCTGGAGCGATATCGCAGCGAGGAGGAGGAGGCCAAGCGCGAGGAATGGCTCGACCCCTTGCTGCGCTCCATCAATGCCATTGCGGCGGGTATGCGCAATACCGGATGAGCGAGGCCCCGGCCCCAGGACTCATGATGACTCGTCTCACATTCATCACACCGCCGCGCCGACAGGTCCGACCATGACCCAGCTCGATCATCGTGCACCCAAACCCCCCGTTCGCCCGCCCTTCGGGGTGCGTCTCCTGGGGGTTGTGCTCCTGGCCTTCAGCATCGGCCTCTTATCCTGTCAGGCCCTGTGGTCAATTTGATGGGCGCGCCGACGAACCTGCCGCCCGAACAACGACGGACCCTGGGTCTGGGAGAGCTGCTCTTCGGGGGCAAGCCCGTCCTGGGAGGTCAGGCGCCTCTCCGCATGCGACCGCGCGCGAAGGGTACCCTGCTCTATCTCCTCCCAGTGCCCCTGCTGATCGCGGCCCTCGTGGGTCTGGGCGCGGGTCGTCTCGAGGTGGCCTTGATCGCTGGTGGTCTCTTCGGTCTCTTCATGCTAGGCGCCGATCTGACGCGGCGCGGTTTGAAGGCGGAGGTCGCGGACCAGACCCTGCGGTTTGCCCGGTTACGCCCGGCCCCGTTGAAGACCCTGGGTGGTCTCTTGATCGGCTTGGCAACGGGTTTGATGGCATCTTGGGTCGTGGTCTTGGGCCTGGGTTTGAGTCTCGCCTATGCGGGTGTGGCCATGCTGGGCTTCCATTTCGTGTATGGATTTGAATCGTGGGGCCGTCAGCGAGTGGTCGCGAGCGACGACGAGCGGACCCGCAAGATCGTCGCGGCCTTGGCCGAGGCCGAGCGCCAGTTGCTGGATCTCGAGCAGGCGGCGGCCCGGATCGCCAATCGTGAGCTCAAGCAGCGGCTTGCGCGCATTGGTGTCCAGGGACGCGCGATCCTGGACCAGATTGCCGAGCGACCGACGGATCTCTTTCGGGCGCGCAAATTCCTCAACGTCTACCTCGACGGGGTGAAACAGGTCGCCGATGGCTATGCGCGCACCCACCGCCTGGCAGACTCGCGTGAGTTGGAACAGAATTTCCGCAATGTGCTGATCACGGTCGAACAGGCCTTTGAGGAGCAGCATCAACGGTTGCTGAAGACTGATCTGATGGACCTCGACGTTCAGATCGAGGTCCTGAAGAAACAGCTCGAGCGCGAAGGAGTCCGCTGAGTCGGAGGCAGCCGCGCGGGCGCTGACAGGCTGCGCCCAGTTGACACGGCCAGCCGCCACAGAATCGATCGAGTCCATGGGGAGACATACGAGTGAGCGAGCAAGAGCGTATCGAGACGGTTGCGGACGGGGTGAGTCGCGAACGCGCGCCGCGGCCATTGGATCAGGGCGATCGCGTCCCGACCCCACGCGCGGCGCCCCTGGAGCCATCCTTGACGGTCGCTGACGCGGAGCCACGGTCGCAACCGCTGATGTCACGGATCAGCGAGGCCGAGGTCGAGCACCTGCTCCAGGAATTGGATCTCAACGATACCCAATCCATCCTCTTCTTCGGCGCCAAGGCTCAGGAGCGACTGACCGAGGTCTCGGATCAGATGCTCGAGGGTGTGCGCGCGAAGGATATCGGCCCGGCAGGTCAGGCGCTCTCGGAGATGGTCACCACGCTGAAGGGGTTTCGCGTCGACGATCTCGATCCCAATCGCAAGCCCGGATTGCTCGCCCGCTTGACCGGCCGGGGGCGTCCGATGGTGCGGTTCCTCCAGGAATACGAGGCGGTCCGCGACCAAATCGAGACCATCTCGGCACAGTTGGAACGCCATCAAACCAAACTCCTAACCGACGTGACCGCGCTCGATCGCCTCTATGCCGCGAATCTCGACTATTTTCGGGCGTTGGAGCAACACATTGCCGCCGGGGAGCGCAAACTCGTGGAACTCGACAGCACGACCATCCCCGCGCTGGTGAAGCAGGTCGAGTCCAGTCAAGACATGGTCGAGTCTCAGCGTCTGAAGGATGTGCGTGGTGCGCGTGATGACCTCGAGCGGCGTGTCCACGACCTGAAGTTGACCCGGCAGGTGACCATGCAGGGCTTGCCGAGCATCCGTCTGGTGCAGGAGAGCGACAAGGGGCTGATCAACAAAATCAACTCCACCTTAGTGAATACGGTGCCCCTGTGGCGTCAGCAGTTGGCGCAGGCCGTGACCATTTACCGCTCTGGTCAGGCGGCCGAAACCATCAAGTCCGCGACCGATTTGACCAATGACCTCCTGCGTGCGAACGCCGAGAATCTCAGGACGGCCAATGCCGAGGCGCGCCGCCAGATCGAGCGTGGGGTGTTCGACATCGAGGTCGTGAAGCAGGCCAATCAGACCTTGATCGACACCATCGAGGACAGTTTGGCGATCGCCGACGAGGGGAAACGGGCACGCGCCCTGGCGAGCGAGGAGCTGCAGCGACTCGAGAGCGATCTGCGCCGGACGCTGACCGCGGCGAGCGCGCGGCGCACGAGCTGACGCCGCGGTCTCTCCCAGTCCATGACGGTGGGTCGCGATGCCGTCGTCCATGGCACGGCGCGTTTCGAGCACAAGCGGCCCGGACCGAATGCTCGGTCGGCATCTGCATGGCCGCGAGCGCCGTGTGAGGTCACTGGGCGCCGTTTGAATCCTGGCGACGCGGTTGCGTCCGCTGCTTTCATTTTTTGGGGAATTCGGTATAGTTGCGCGTTTACCTACGGGGCCTGCCCCCGTCACGTCACATCGTCTGGGTCCAGGACTGCACATGGTTACGATTCGTCTTTCGCGGGGTGGTTCCAAGAAAAACCCCTTCTACCAAATCGTTGTCGCCGATATTCGCGCCAAGCGGGATGGCCGCTATATCGAGCGGATCGGATTCTTCAATCCGCTCGCGCGCGGTGGCGAGGTATCGCTGCGCGTCGATCGGCAGCGGGCGGACTACTGGATTGCGTGCGGTGCCCAGCCGACCGATCGCGTGAAGCAACTGCTCAAGCAGGCTGCGCGTGAGCAGGCGGCAACCACCGTCGTTGCCGCCTGAGTCGCGCGGGCCACGTCAGACTGAATCGCTCGCATCGCGCGGTCGCTCCGATGGACGTCGATCATGACGCCCCCCGTGTTGTCGTTGGGCGGATCGCCGGCGTGTTCGGGGTCCAGGGCTGGGTCAAGGTCGTCTCGGAGACCGATCCACCCGAAGGAATCCTGGGCTACTCGCCGTGGCGACTGGGTCTGGATCAACAGTCATGGCGTGTGCGAGAAGGCAAGCGCCATGGCAAAGGCTTGATCGTCCGTTTGGAGGGCTGCGCGGACCGCGATCAGGCCGCCGAATTGGTCGGGCGAGAGATCTCGGTCCCTCGCGATCAACTGCCGCCGCCCGCACCCGACGAGTTCTATTGGATCGATTTGGAAGGATTGACCGTGGAAACCGTCGATGGGGTGGCGCTCGGAGTCGTCGATCATTTGTTCGCGACCGGCGCGAATGATGTGGTCGTCGTGCGGGGCGAGCGCGAGCGCCTGCTGCCCTTTGTCTGGGGTGAGGTCATTCAGGAGGTCGATCTCGAGCAGCGTCGCATGCGCGTTGATTGGGATCCAACCTTCTAGCGGCACGCGCCACGGGTTCCTGATGCGTTTTGATGTGATCACGCTGTTTCCCGCGCTGTTTGAGATCGTGCGTGATCAAGGCGTGACCGGGCGTGCGTTCGCACGCGGACTCGCGCGGTTGCACCTGTGGAACCCGCGTGACTTCACCACTGATCGGCATCGCACGGTCGATGATCGGCCTTATGGTGGTGGGCCGGGCATGGTCATGATGATCGAACCGCTGCGTGACGCCATTCGCGCCGCGCGCTCCAGCGCTCCCGACAGTCGGGTCGCCTATCTCTCGCCGCAGGGGCGCGTTCTCGATCAGTCTGGTCTCGCAGCCTGCGCGGCGCGGCCGGGTTGGATCCTGGTCGCGGGGCGGTACGAGGGAGTCGACGAGCGACTGCTCGAGCTGGAGATCGATGAGGAATGGTCGATTGGAGACTATGTCCTGAGTGGGGGCGAACTGCCTGCCATGGTGGTGATGGATGCAATGATCCGGCTGTTGCCAGGTGCGCTTGGACATGCCGACTCGGCGGCACAGGATTCGCATAGCGACGGCTTGCTCGATTATCCTCACTACACGCGGCCACCCGAATTCAATGGCCATTGTGTCCCACCGGTGTTGCGCAGCGGGGATCATGCCGCGATCGCCCGGTGGCGCTTGCTGCAGTCGCTGATTCGGACCCGGCAGCGTCGGCCAGAATTGCTCGCGCAACGCGGGCTGAAACCACACGAGCAAGCGCTGCTCGATGAATACGATCGTGCTCATCATCGTGATGAGTTCGGTTGAGAACAGGAGCCGAAGGTAACATGAGCAACATCATTCTTGAGCTCGAATCAGAGCAAATGAAGCCGGAGATCCCAAGCTTTGCGCCGGGTGACACCGTCTCGGTCCAAGTGCGCGTCAAGGAAGGCAATCGGGAGCGCTTGCAGGCGTTTGAGGGCGTGGTCATCGCGATTCGCAATCGTGGTTTGAACTCGGCCTTCACCGTGCGCAAGATCTCCCACGGCGAGGGCGTCGAGCGGGTCTTCCAGACCCATAGCCCGGTCATCGCCGGGATCGAAGTCAAGCGCAAGGGCGATGTCCGGCGCGCCAAGCTCTACTATTTGCGTGGCCGCACCGGTAAGAGCGCGCGGATTCGCGAAAAGATCTAGCGCGCTCGCGCGCACCACGCCGACGCCGCGTCTCATCCCCAGGTCCAATCTCTCGTGTCTGGATCCGCGATCACGCCGACCTTTCTCTGGCATGATTACGAGACCTGGGGCGCGGATGCTCGACGTGACCGCCCTTGTCAGTTCGCGGCGATCCGCACCGATGTCGATCTCAATGAGGTCGAGCCACCTGTCGTGCTTTACGCTCGGCCGGCCACGGATGTCTTGCCACACCCGGAGGCCTGCTTGGTCACCGGCATCACCCCGCAGCTTGCCGAGCGAAAGGGGCTTGTGGAGGCCGCATTCGCGGCCGCCATCCAGACGCAGTTCAGTGTCCCGGGCACCTGTGGTGTTGGTTACAACAGCATGCGCTTCGACGATGAAGTCACGCGTCATCTGCTGTACCGCAATCTCATCGACCCCTATGCCCGGGAGTGGCAGCAGGGTAACTCACGCTGGGATCTGATCGACGTGCTGCGCTTGGCGCATGCACTCCGTCCGGCTGGGCTGCAGTGGCCGACCCGGGAGGATGGCACGGTTTCTTTTCGGCTCGAACATCTGAGCGCGGCGAATGAGATCGATCATGGCCAGGCGCATGATGCGCTGGCTGACGTGCGCGCAACCATTGCACTGGCGCGACGACTCCGCCAGGTCCAGCCGCGGCTCTTCGAGTACGCCCTGAGCTTGCGGGATAAGCAGCGGGTGCGGGAACGGCTCGCGCGGGGCGCGCCGCTTCTTCATGTTTCCGCCCGCTACCCGGCCGCGTTGGGCTGTCTCGCCCCCGTCCTGCCCCTGTGTCCACACCCAGGCAACGGCAATGGCATCGTCTGCATGGATTTGCGCACCGCTCCGGATCCACTCTTCGACCTTTCGGTGGAGGTGTTGCGGAGTCGTCTGTTTACGCTGACCGCAGAGCTACCGGCCGGGGTGGAGCGGATTCCATTGAAAACCATTCACGTGAACAGGTCACCGATGCTTGCGCCGCTGGGGACGCTTGCGCCAGAGCAGGCCGAGCGATGGTCGGTTGATCTGGCGCAGGTGCAGCGTCATGCCGAACGCCTGCGAGCGGCGCACGAGGAGATCGCGGAAAAGGTTGCGGCGGTGCATCGTCACCCCGACCGACCGCCTGAGACGGATCCAGATCTGATGTTGTACTCAGGGGGTTTCCTACCGGATGCCGACCGCCGTCAGCTCGACCGTCTGCGTGCGCTCGCCCCCGAAGCGTTGGCGCATGAGGCGCCGAGCTTCCAGGACCCCCGCCTCGCGCAAATGTTGTTTCGTTACCGTGCCCGCAACTGGCCCGAAACCCTGACCCCTACCGAACGCGAGGATTGGGAGCACGAGCGGCTGACGCGGCTGACCGACCCGGGCGCGGGGGCCAGCATCGTGTTCGATGTCTTCGAAGAGCGTCTGAACACACTTGCCGAACAACATGAGTCCGACCCGAACAAGCGCGCCATCCTTGAGGCCGTGCGTGCTTGGTCCGAGCGGATTCTCGATGTGCAGGATTGAGAGGCGTCGCCCCCGTGAGCGAGTCGTAGTCTACAGCGGACCTCGATGCTCCGGGGGCTCACGCTTCAGGAGCCCCCCGCGGTGCGTGCTCAGCTTGCGCTCAACCCGCGCGATTTCAGGTGTCGAATGATCACCGAGTCGGTGCGATTCTTCGAGGTCGCGGCCTTCATGAAGATAACGACGCGGTCGATATCGCGAATGACTCCCTTCACCTGTGCATCGACGTCGAGCGATCCGCTGATGGAGTTGAAGGCCAGGTCCATGAGGGTGTGATCGTTGCGGGCGATGCCGATTGCGTAGGCGATGTAGCAGGCTAAACTCGGATGGCGCAGATGAATGCGCTGGGCGAAGCTCTTCCATGCCGCCTCCCACTCGCGCCACTCGATCACGGAGACATCGCTCCTCGAGGTCCGTAAAAAGAGCGTGGTCCGAACGAGTTCCTTCTTCCAGTTCCAGTCGCGCACGCCAAGTTGACGGCGTTCCCGGTCGATTGCACGTTCGTGGTGCCGTTGGCAGTGCTCGCATTGATAGTAACAGGCCAGGACAAAGGCCAGATACTCGCGATCGAGCATGCTGAGGACGAAGGGGTCGGACTCGCCCGGTACGCCGGTGAAGACGTGGGCATGCAATTCAGTGAGAACGTCGTTGAAAGCGTGTCCAAGGACTGGAGACTGCTCTACCTTGGCCATGAAGGACCTCTTGGTTGCTGGGTTGATTGTTCTAGATGATGGGATCTCGAAGACCGAACCAAAACGGCTCGGCCGCGGGTGTGATGAGGCCTGACCACGCTCACTCCCCACACATTCCAGGTGCCGTGGCCTCTGGATGACGGTCGGTAGGGGCCGGCGGGAGCCGAGGTTGCGCTAGCCAGGGCGGTTGTCAGGTTGACGAACGCAGAGGCCTGCCTGGTGACCGAGTGCGCCGGGATCGCTCCCTCGACAGCGCTCCGCGGTGGCTGAACCCACGGCGAACGCATTGGGGGGAGAGGTTCCGCCTCGGGTCGTGGTCGCTTCGTTCAGCCGCGTCGCATCCCTCCGGTTGCCCATGTCCGCACGGGCGTTTGCGATCAATCGGCGGCGCGGGGTGCGGCCGCGGACTGCGCAACCGTCTCGGGTCCTTCCATGAGCTTGCGGATGATGTCACGGCACTGAGCGGCGTTACTGATCCAGTCGAGTCCAGCCTCGGCTGGCACCGCGCCGCTCTGCTCGCGGATCTTGCCAACCGCGGTCGCAATCAGGGCGTCGATCTGCGCGGGGTCCACAACGAAGCCTTGTTCCTCGACGGTCTCGATAGCGAGACAAACGCCGGCCTGAGAGCCGACGACGAGTCCACTTGCCGCACCCATTCCAGCACCGAACCCGAGCGCTAGGAACCCGCCAACGGCACTGCCGATCAGGAGAAAGATCAGGGCAAGGATGGTTGTCTTCATGCAGGTCTCTCGGATGCGGAAAACGGGAGGATGAATGCGGGAAGGACGCCCCGTTCAGGGTGCCGCCGGTCCCCACTGCCAGATACTGTCGCCGCGCGGCAAGGTGACGTCACCCAGCGGACCCAGGGTGCCGGACAGGCCGTCCGGACCGATGTGTCCGGTAAAATGCACCTCACCCTCACTGGGGTGGGTCGCGCTGAAGGAGACGGTGTCGGCGTCGATGCCCAATTCCACCAGTTGCGCGCGCGCCGGCACCACGTCCGCAAACTGAACCAACGCGGTGTAACGAATCGACTCCTCCTCAACATAGGGCAGGATGAAGATCTCAAGGCCGTACAGATGTCCTTGCTCGACCGATGGCTCCATGTTGGAGTAGAACCCCTGCGGTTTAAACTCGGCGGCAGCGACCAGCGACACCGTCCATCCAACCAGGAGGACGACCAGGATCTGTGATCGAATGTACATGAAGGTGTCCGTTCAGTCGATTGACTCTTGAAGAGCATGCCACCGGGCCGATGCTGGGGATGGCCTTGCTCCCGCTGCAGTGGGATCTGAATGCACGACAGTATAGCGAACCGGCAACGATTTTTCGGCTGGACCTCGGGCTTGGTTCGGCAAGGCGCCTGGTGGCCATGCCGACGCCCGCTGTTGGCACTGCTCCTCTGCAGCCAGTTCGACACCTTCGCCGCCAGTCCCGATGCCCTGTTCATCCAGGCCGAGCAGGCCTTGCGGGCCGGGGATCAGGACCGCTTCTCGCTCCTCGCCGTGGACTTGGCGGATCACCCGCTCTATTCCTACTTGCGTTTCGCCGAGCTGACGCAGGATCTGGCGAGCACGAGCGATGCCGCGATCGAAGAGTTTCTGGAGCGTTTCCCCCAAACCCAACTGGCCAGTCGCTTGCGCCGTGCCTACCTGGCGCGGCTGGCATCCACTGAGCGTTGGGCTGATTATGCCCGTTTCGATCGCCCCGACGACAGCGCCGAGCGGCGTTGCCTCAGGCTGCGAGCCCTGATCGAGACCGGCCGGGCTGCCGCGGCCTTCGAGCAGATCCCCCCCTTGTGGCGTTCTGCTCGTTCCCAGCCGGCGAGCTGCGACCCGGTCTTTGACGCCTGGCGCGAAGCCGGTGGCCTAACGAGTGAGCTGATCCGGGAGCGTCTGCGCCTTGCCATGGAGGCTGGCGAGCAGGGCCTGGCCCGCCATCTGGTCACCCTGCTGCCGGATTCCGAGCGCGACAGCGCACGGCGCTGGTTCACTGCCGCAACCGATCCGGATCGGTTCTTGGAGGCGAGTGTTCCGAGCGAGCAGGATGCTGACGTCCCCGCATTGATCGCGCATGCCCTCGTCGCGCTGGCGGATCAATCGCCCACCGAGGCGCGCGCGCGGCTGCGTCGGTTTCAGGCTCGATTGCGTCTGGATGAGTCAGCCTGGAATCGTGCGCATGCCGCGGTGGGTGCGGCACTCGTTCGCGATGGCGACCCCGAGGGTTTCGTGCTGTGGGACGAGGTGCGTGCAACCCCAGAGACTCAGGTCGAGCAGGAGCGGCGTTTGCGCGAGGCGGTGCGGCATGCAGCTTGGAGTTGGGTTCTTCTCTGGGGCGAGCGATTGCCCGAGGGCGCTGCATCACGGGAGCAGTGGGACTATTGGCAAGGGCGCGCCGCGCTTGCGCTCGGGGATGCCGAGACCGCCCAGGACCGTTTCGAGCGCGCGGCCGCCGGGCGCACGCTCTGGGCCTTTCTGGCCGCCGACCGTCTGGGGCGAGACTATCAACTCGGGCATGCGAACTTGCCGGCCGAACCGGCCTGGATTCGTCAGTTCATGCAGAGCCCAACGCTGGCGCGGATGCGCGCCCTGAATCGTCTCGGTCGTGAAATCGACATGCGCCGCGAGTGGCGGGAGCTGTTGCAGCATGCGGAGGTTCCCAAACGGCTGGCCGCCGCCTATGTCGCCGATGTGATGGGCTGGCACGATCAGGCCATCCAGGCGCAGGTCCACTCGGGGCACTGGAGTGACCTGGCGCTGCGCTTCCCGCTGCCCTATCGGGACTGGGTGGAGGAGCAGAGCTGGGAGCACGCACTCGAGCCGGATTGGGTCTTTGCGGTGATGCGACAGGAGAGTCGTTTCGCGCGAACCCTGGCCTCGCATGCTGGCGCCGTCGGTCTGATGCAACTGCTACCCACGACCGCGCGCGAGGTTGCGCTGGCGCGTGGCCAGACGGCGCCATCACGATGGGAACTCCTCGAGCCGGCGCGCAACATCGAACTCGGCACGGCCTATCTGGCGTGGTTGCGAGATCGATTCGGTCACGTCGCCTTGGCGAGCGCAGCCTATAATGCGGGCCCGGCGCGGGTGGCGGGATGGCTGCCGGCGGCGTGCGAGGACGCTGACCGTTGGATCCTGGCGATCCCGTTTCGCGAGACGCGCGCCTATGTCGAGCGTATCCTGACCTATCGTGTCTTCTATCGAGCCCGTTTGGGTTTGCCCCCGATTCGGGTCTCGGATTGGCTGCCGCCGGTCCCCGGTGCGAATGAATCCTGTGACTGAAGTGAGTGAATCGATGTCGAAAGGTGTCCATCGACTGATCGCGATCACGCTGATCTGGACCTTCTGCTGGGGGCTGTTCGGACTGATCCCCGTCAGTGGCCTGGGTCTGGCGCCGAGTGTCGCACAAGGGATCAGCCCGGATGCACGTTCCGCCATGGCCGAGGCCATGGTCCGCATGATGGAGGCCATGGGCCTGTTTGGGGGCACCAGCGCGGGGTTCGCGGGTGGCCCACCAGGCTGGTCGAATCCCATGGGGATGTCGGGTTGGCCGACCGGGCTCGGGCCCATGACGGGCATGCCAGGCGCCACCGGGATGCCGGGACTGGGGCAGCGACCCGGACCCGGAGGGTCGTCCTTCGATCCGGTCGAGCAAATGGGCCAAATGGGCCAAATGGGCCAAATGGGCCCAATGAACGAGATGATGGACGCGTTCGGAGCGGGCGTTCCGCAAGGGTCACGCATGGGCACTGGCACTCCCTGGGGAGGGGGGCCGCTGGAGGGGATTTGGGAGGGCAGCGACGATGGGCTGCTGATCGTCCAAGGCGACCACTATCGGCTCTATGCGCCCTTGAGCGGGTATCTCGATGGTGACTTACGCATCGTTGGTGAACGTGTCGAGCTGACCAATCGGCGCGAAGGATTCGTGCGCGAATTCGAGTATGCACTCGATCAGGGGCGGCTGGTCTTCAGAGACCAACAGGGCCAGGTCTATCTGTATCGCCGGCTGGTTCTCGACGGCGGTCGCTGAGCGGCCGGGCGGCGTGTCCAGGCGTCTCGATCGGTTTGAGCGCGATGGCGACCCGATGCCGCCCGCCCTTGCGTTGCGTCGTGCCACGTGCTGGTGTCGGATCCCATCCGCCACCGACCCGCGTCACTGGGCTAATTGCAGGGCAACCAGCAGCAGGAAGAGTCCGAACAGACGCCTCAGCAGGGCGACGGGCAAGCGATGCGCAAGCCGCGCACCCAGCGGTGCGGTTGGCATACTGGCGAGGAGGATGGCGCCGACTGCTGGCCAATAGACGAACCCGGTGGCGCCGCTCGGCAGTCCCTCGCGACCCCAGCCCACGGCGATGAAACCGAGACTTCCGGCGATGGCGATCGGGAGACCGCAGGCGGCGGAGGTAGCGACTGCCTTGCGCAGATCCAGACCGCGGTTGCTCAAGAAGGGCACGCTCAGGGTGCCCCCGCCAATGCCAACCAGGGCCGAGAGGGTGCCGATGCCCGCGCCGGCGCTTAGCAGTCCCGCATTCCCTGGAAGCGAGCGGAGCCGTGTGGCGCTAGGTGTGCTCAGCAAGCGGATCCCGACCACGGCAAGAAACAGGGCAAAGAGGCGCGTCAGCCAGAGTTCAGGCATGATGCCAGCGAGGGCGGCACCGAGCCAGGCGCCAATCACGAGCCCAGGCGCGAGGCGGACAGCAAGATCCCAGCGCACGGCGCCGCGCCGATGATGCGCCGCGGTCGAGGCCAGCCCGGTGCCGATGATGGCCGCCAGCGAGGTGCCAACAGCGAGATGCGGGACCCACTCGGCCCCCATCCCTAGGTGCGTGAACAGCATGATGAGCGCGGGCACCACGATGACACCGCCGCCGACGCCGAAGAGGCCGGCGAGCATCCCCGATGCGGCGCCGATGAAAAGGTAGATGAACCATTCGAACACGGTCATTGATCCTGTTGCGCGTGTGGGTCACGTCCATGCGGGAAACGAGGTTTTGAAATGATTCCGCAACTGATGGTTGAATACCGGGGAAGGCGCGAGTGATCCGGCGCGTCTGCCCAGCGCATTGCGTGGCCCGAGGCCATGCGCATTGTGTCTGTCATCGGTGTGCGCGGCGGGCAGCGGAGACGCTCGTGGCGCGCTCAATCCTGATCCAGTGCGGCGTTTGACGGCCGTGACCTCGGCACCAGGGTGGGGCACGCGATCTCACGTCGGATCGTGCAGGCCACACCACACTTTCAGCAACAGGCATCGAAACGCCCTGAACGAGTCATGACGACATCATGAAACATTCGCTCTTTTGTGTCATCGGCGGAACCGGCTTCGTTGGCCAACATCTTTTGAATTGCTTGTCCGAGGCTGGTTATCGCACCCGAGTACCAACCCGGCATCCCGCCCGTCATCGTCATCTGCGGCTCGTTCCGGGCTGCGAGGTGGTGGAGGTCGCGCAGTGGGATGCCGCGACCCTGCGGGAGCAGTTGGTCGGTTGCCAGGCCGTGGTCAATCTGGCGGGTCTCTTGAACGAAGGAGGGGGCCGCGGCTTTGAGCAAACCCATGTTGGCCTGGTCGAGCAGGTGAGCGAGGCGGCGCTCGCTGCCGGGGTTCCCGTCTATGTGCAGATGAGCGCGCTCAATGCTGACCCAGCTGGTCCAAGTGCCTATCTCCAGAGCAAGGGACGCGGTGAGGCGGCTGCTTGGGCTGCGGCACAGCGGGGTCTCTCGGTGACGGTCTTACGCCCCTCGGTCATCTTTGGCGCGGGCGATCACTTTTACCATCGCTTCGCCACCCTGCTGCGACTGCTGCCAGGGCCGCTCCCGCTGGCATGTGCCGAGGCACGGTTCGCGCCGGTCCATGTTGCAGACGTGGCGAGCGCCATCCGACTGGTCTTGGAGACCCCCTCGCACCAGGGCCAGGTTTATCAGCTCTGTGGCCCGCGGGTGGTCTCGCTGCGTGAAGTCGTCAGCGATGTTGGACGCTGGATCAACAAGCCGGCGCGGATCATCGCGCTGAATGATCGGCTCGCCCAGCTCCAAGCCCGGATCTTCGAAAAGCTCCCAGGGCAGCTCTTCACGCAGGATCACTATCGCTCGCTGCAAGTCGACAGTGTCTGCACCGCCGACGGGTTCGGGCAGCTCGGGATTCGCCCGACCGATGTCGAAGTGGTCATGCCGATGCTCCTGAAACCCTCTCTACCGACCGGGGAAATCCCGCTCAGTGCATTCGAGCAGCCGTCCGGGGAGAACCGATCAGTCTGAATCGCCGCTCCCGACCCGGATCGATCAGCTGCCGAGAGTTGGTGATCGCATGACCCCGTCGTGCCGGTGCCGTGATCGCCCCCCAGGTTGTCTGGACGAGCTGCTGTCATGTTGATCATCGATAAGATTCTGAGTCAGCTGATTTATCCACTCGGTTTCTCGCTCGCCGCCCTCATCTTGGCAGCGGTGCTGTTGATGATGGAGCGGCGGCGTCTCGGGCTAGTCATCATGCTGCTTGGGATCCTTTGGCTCGGTTTTTGGTCTATACCGCTCGTTTCCGATGCGGTCCGCCACACGCTCGAACGACAATACGAGCAGCAGGCCGCCTCCGCCATGCCCACAGCCGATGCGATCGTGGTCCTAGGAGGCGGTCTTGGGGCCGTTCCCCTGGAGTGGCCGTATCCTGACTTGGCGGCAGCGGCAGACCGCGTCTGGCATGCCGCGCGACTCTATCATGCCGGCAAGGCGCCGCTGCTGATCGTGTCCGGAGGCGCCATGCCATGGCAGGGAGCGCGACGCAGCGAGGCTGACGCCATGCTGCAATTCCTAACGGATCTGGGGGTGCCGGCGCAGGCCATTCGACTCGAACAAGAGAGCCGGAACACCCGGGAGAATGCGCTCTTCACTGCCGCACTGATGGAAACCGAACACCTCGAGCGGGTCTTACTAGTGACCTCGGCCTTGCACATGCCACGGGCCGTGGCAGCGTTTCGAGCCGTGAACCTTGAAGTAATCCCCGCACCGACGGACTTCGAGGTGGTGCCTGAGCCGCCGCACCCACTGCGACTGATGCCGGACGCCGCGGCACTGAGCGACAGCACCCGCGCACTGAAAGAGTATCTGGGCCTTTGGGTCTATCGCGCACGCGGCTGGGCCGTCCGTTGAACGCAAAACACTCGGATGTGGTCAGGGCGCCGGACCTTGGGTGAAGCAGGGTAGATATGAATTTCAATGAATCTGGAGAGATGTGATGAAGCGTTTGATGACATTCCTGGCCGTGCTCATCGCGGTGTCGCTGACAGCGCCGACCTGGGCGCGCGACGAAGCGGTCGAGAGCTTGCGTGAAACGGGCAAGGCCTTTGCGTCAGTGGGCCGCGCGGTCTCGCCCTCGGTCGTCTTCATTCGCGTCGAGGGCACGCGGCCCGGGTCCGCACCCGGCCCCATGAGCTCACCGTTCGGCGAGGAGTTGCCATTCGGGGAAGAATTCTTCCGGCGTTTTTTCGGTGATCGGCTGCCCGGTCTGCCGCGCGGTCAGGCGCCTCAGGGTTCCCCGCGTCAGCCACGGATGATGGGTCAGGGTTCAGGCTTCGTCTTCGTGCCTGACACGGGAGGGCTGGGGGATCGTACCTTCATCATGACCAATAACCATGTGGTTGAGGGGGCCGATCGGATTCGTGTCACCTTCGAGGACGGGCGTGAATTCGACGCTGAGGTGACCGGACGCGATCCACAATCGGATGTGGCGGTCCTCGAACTCAAAACCGGCGGTCTGCCCGCGTTGCCGTTCGCTGATTCCGCGCAACTCGAGGTTGGAGAATGGGTCGTCGCGATCGGGAATCCCTTTGGTTTAAGCCACACCCTGACGGTGGGTGTCGTCAGCGCGACCGGTCGCACGGGTTTGGGCATCAATGATTACGAGGACTTCATTCAAACCGACGCGGCGATCAATCCGGGCAATTCGGGTGGCCCCTTGGTCAATCTCGATGGCGAAGTGGTCGGGATGAACACGGCCATCTTCAGCCGTAGCGGCGGATACATGGGGGTCGGCTTTGCGATCCCGATCAATCTGGCTAGTGCGATTGCCGAACAGTTGATCGCACAGGGCGAGGTGACGCGCGGCTTCCTCGGCGTGGTCATCCAGCCCTTGACCGCCGAACTCGCGGACTCCTTCGGGATGCAGCAGGGCGAGGGCATCTTGGTGGCGCAGGTCTCCGAGGATTCACCCGCGCAGCAAGCGGGGCTGCGGGAAGGCGATGTGATCGTGGCCTATCGTGGTGAGCCGGTGAGCGATGTCGGGAATTTCCGCAATCGCGTTGCCTTGACTCCGCCCGGGAGCACACAAGAGATCACGCTGGTGCGCGAGGGTGGACGCCAGACGGTCGAGATCACCATTGGCACCTTGACGCCAGACGCCTTCGCGGCGGCTGGACAGCCCCAGAGGAGTGATGAGCTGGGTCTGACGATGCAGGATCTGACGCCGCAGTTGGCGGAACAGTTCGGGGTAATGCCGGGAGTGGGCGTTCTGGTCACCGAGGTGCAATCAGGTTCGATGGCCGCGGCGGCTGGGATCGAGGCGGGATCCCTGATCCTGCAGGTCAATCGCTCGGCGGTGGGATCCGTTGGTGAGTTTCAACAGGCGGTCGCGGCCGCGCGTGCCGCGGGTGGTCTGCTGCTCCTGGTGCGGAAAGACGACGTGCAACGCTACGTCGTGCTGAACTGGTGATTGTGGTCAACGTCCTCGCAAGGCGAGGCGGGATCCGCCGCCGCGGAGAGCCATGATGGACGCTCGGCGCTTTCGTGAAGCCGCCGCGGCCTTGGTCGCCGTTGGTCGATTCTGTTACGAGCGCGGCTGGTTGCCCGCAACCTCGGGCAACCTATCCGCGCGTCTCGACGCACGTTCGATCGCGATCACGGTGTCGGGTCGTCACAAAGGTGAACTGGACGAAACCGGCTTCATGAGGCTCGACCTCGATGGGGATGCGCTGAGTCCCGACGTGCGTCCATCCGCCGAGGCCGAGTTGCATCGGATGCTGTACCGTCGCGACCCGACGATCGGGGCGGTCTTGCACACCCACTCGGTCGCCTCCACCGTGCTGTCACGGCTCGGTGGAACGGTGCTCCGGTTACATGACTACGAAGTCTTGAAGGCCTTTCCTGGCGTCGTGACGCATCACACGGTCTTGGAGATCCCGATCTTTCCCAACGACCAGGATATCCCGCGCCTTGCCGAGCAGGTTGCGTGCATGCTCGAGGCGTGCCCAGCGCTTCCGGGTTATCTGATCGCGGGTCACGGGCTCTACACCTGGGGTGATGATGTGGCGAGTGCGCGACGCGCCCTCGAAGCCTTCGAATTCCTATTCGAGTGCGAAATCCTCACGAGGAGAATGAGCGGATGAGCGAACTACGAATCCACTTCGAGCAACAGGCGGTGCCGATCGCCATTCACCACGACCTGCCCGAGATCCAAGCTGAGCTCGCTGCGATCGGTGTCGCATTCGAGCGCTGGACCGCCGATCAGGTGCTGGCCGCTGATGCCTCAAGTGACGACATCATCACGGCCTACCGCGCGGACGTCGACCGTCTCATGACGGCTCATGGTTTTCAGTCCGTCGATGTGTTGCGCATGACCCCCGATCACCCGGATCGTGCGGCCTTGCGTGCGAAATTTCTCAACGAACATACCCATACCGAGTTCGAGGTCCGTTTCTTCGTCGAGGGCCGGGGCCTCTTTTATCTCCATGTGGCGGACAAGGTCTATGCCGTGCTCTGTGAACAGGGCGATCTCATCAGCGTGCCAGCGGGCACCGCACACTGGTTCGACATGGGGCCGCGTCCGCAATTCACGGCGATTCGGCTCTTCACCAATCCCGCGGGTTGGGTGGCGAATTTCACGGGTCGCGATCTTGCCGATCGCTTTCCGCGTTTCGAAGACGCCGCATGAAGATCGAGGCGATCCTCACCGACATCGAAGGGACGACCTCGAGCCTGTCCTTCGTGAAGGATGTGCTCTTTCCCTACGCAGCCGATCATCTTCCTGCCTTCGTTCGCTGTCATCGAGATGAGTCCCGGGTCGCGGAGTGGCTCGCGGATGCCCGTCGCGAGGCCGGCTTGGATCCCGCGGCGAGCGAGGATGAGATCGTTTCGGTGTTGCTTGACTGGATGGCCAGCGATCGTAAGGTCACGCCCTTGAAGGCCTTACAGGGACTCATTTGGGAGCAAGGCTATGCCAGCGGTGATTTCCACGGCCATCTCTACCCGGATGTGGCCCCTTGTTTGCGTGCTTGGCAGGCCGCGGGCATCGCACTCTATGTCTACTCATCCGGTTCGGTGCGGGCGCAGCAGTTGTTGTTCGCGCATACCCTAGATGGCGATCTGACCCCCTTGTTCTCAGGATTCTTCGACACCCGCACGGGTGGAAAGCGCGACAGCACCTCCTATGCCAGGATCCTCGAGCGAATCGGTCGCGCGCCTGCCGCGGTGCTCTTTCTCTCGGATGTGCGCGAGGAACTCGACGCCGCCGCCACCGCGGGTTTGCGCACGCTGGCCTTGCGTCGTGAGGGTGTGTGGGACACCTTTGGCGATCATCCGAGCGTCATTGACTTTAACGAGGTTGCGGCCTTTTTAGCCAGATCGTCTTCGCGTTGATGTGATGCCGCATACCCCCAGAGGGTCCCGGCCACAGAGCGGATGCGGGATACTAAGACATCACGGCCGGCGACGTCGAAGTGCTGCACCAGGGTCTGGAGGGGGTGCATCTGACGGGTTGCGGCGAGCAACAGCGCGGCATCCTCAAGGGTCATGCAACCCGCTCTGAGACAGGGCCCAAGCCAACGCCGAGTCAGCTCGCAGAGCACGGGCAAGGTGGGGTCGAAACCGCGTTGGTCCTTGATGAATCCCATGAGCTCCGCCCCGTCGTGCGTGTCTGCGTCGTAGGACGCGTTCGAGTCGGGTGCGGGCGCCAACGGCGGTGGGCTGCGGATGGCACTCGTGAGCGTGGCGAGGGTGAGTGGATCGAGGTCCCTGAGTGGACCGCACAACAGGGTGGCGAGCCGGCGCTCGAGCCGTTGTTCGGCGTTGGCGAGGAAGCCTCGAGCGCTGATCCTGAGCGGACGCAAGACGACGAGCGCATGCTCACCGCTCGCCGCATTGCGGTGGGTGCCAAGATGGGCTGGGCGAAAGCCACACTGGTCCCAGAAACGAATCAACTCCGGGGTGGCGCCGAAGCTCGCCCCCAGAAAGTCACAGCCCTCGCGGTGGGCATCGACCGCGAGCCGACGCAGGAGCGTGCGGGCCAGCCCGCAACCACATGCTGCGGGCTGCACGGCGATCCGCACCACGCGCAGATAACGCAGTGTCGTGGCCTGCATCAGCCCGCCGTGCGCGCAGAGTGTCTGCGGCAGGAGGTGGCCGCGCGGGCGCCGGCGTCCCGCGAAGATGTCCGTGCGCAGTTCCGGGTCGGTGATGGGGCCTTCCGCGGCCACGAGCAGTGTGGCAAGGATCCGGTGCCCCGCTTGGACGCAGTAAATGCGGACATTCGGTCCGTCAAGGAGCATGCGCAGATCCATCGGGCGCGTCTGATAATGGGCGAGGACGAGGAGGCCGAAGATCTCACGCAGACGGTCCTCGTCGCCGGCGAGCTGGTCGCGGTCGAGTCGTAGGATCTGAATCTGGTCAGGATCCGTTCCGCGATCGGCCCACGGCTGATCGGGCATTGCGCCGGCTGGCGTGGCATCGAGGAGCAAGGCGCGAGAGACCAGGGCCTCCAGGGGGTCCTGCGCGGACCAGCGAATTGGGGTCTCCAGGAGGAGTTCCTGCCAATTCGGCGTCAGGCGATCGAGGGTGGCGCGAAACCGGATCTCGAACCCCCGCCCGGTTCCCTCGTAGCCATGGACCGTGGTGGCGAAGACCAACCGTGGATAATGCGCCAGAAGGGCGGCGAGCAGGGGTGCCGGGATGGCCGCGGCCTCGTCGATCAGGATGAGGTCGGCGACCGGTCGCACGCTTGCGAGATCAGCCGGTGCCAGGAAGGTCAATGACCCTTGGTCGGACCCGAGATCGACCCGGGTCGCACCGCGTCCAAGGGCCGCCGTGGCATGCTTGAACAAGGACTGTGCCGCCGCGCGTTGGGGCGCCGTGACCAGGATTCGCAGCGGACGCTCACCCATCATCAGGCGCGCCGCCGCAAGGCCGAGTGCTGCGCTCTTGCCACGACCGCGGTGTGCGCGAATGACCAGAGGGCGCCGTGGGCGCCCTCTGGCGACTGCGAGGATAGCGGCCACCGCGCGCGCCTGATCGGGCGTCGCTGGGGCCGCCGGATCCCCGGTCGGTCCGCCCGCATCCTGGCGCGGCATCGGTGATCGCAGCCTGCGGCTGCTGGCGTCCGCCACCAGTTGATGCAGACGATCCAAGGCGGTTGTGTGCCAATCGGGATCATGCTGCAGGAGTGGGATCGTGCCTGGAGCGGTGCGGAGGATCCGAGCGAATCGGGCGATGAAGCGTCCGCCTACTGCCGCTGCGGTGTGCGGCCAGATCGCCAGGCGTTCGCGCTCAGGGTCGCGCGCCCGCGGCCAGTGCTCAAGCGGCGGAGTCAGCAGGACCAGGAATCCACCACCGCGCAAGGTGCCCGTGATCGCGCCGAATCCGTCGGGATCGAGACCACTGTGGGCATCGTATACGACGAGGTCGTGTTCTTGGCCAAGCAGGCGTGAGGCAGCCTGTATGGGGCGGGTCTGGTTCGTGAGCGCGCGCGCGCTAAGCCAGGCCGCGTGCTGCACAGGTCTCAGCCCCGCGACCAGCGAGTGGGCCGTGGCGGCGCTCCAGTCCGGATCGCCACTGATGAGCACACAGACACGGTCGTGATGCTGCTGAGCCCAAGTCTGGAGCCTCTGAGCCAGGGTGGGCAGAAACGCCCGATGGTCGATCGGCACCGTCATGGTTCGAGCTCAAGTGGGTTACGCGTCCCGTCACGTACGGCTCCCGCTCGCGTCCAGGGGCAACCTCGACACCTCCGTTCCGTCAGACCACCGCCGCCAGCGCCGTCAGTCTCCAAGCGGCCCGGTCACGGGGACGAAGCGCACGGGGATCAGATCACGGCGGGTGAGCGTGCCGGTGTCGTCCAGCTCGAAGAGCGCCAATTGCTGCACCCCGTCGACCGCGCCGAGAGGCATCAGGAGTCGTCCGCCAGGCTTTAGCTGCGCGATGAGCCGCGCGGGGATAGTCGGTGCGGCCGCGGTGAGGATGATGCCGTCGAACGGTGCGGCCTCGGGCCAGCCGAGCCAACCATCGCCCGCGCGGACCTGTACCGACGGGTAACCGGCCTCGGCCAGGTTGCGCATGGCGCTTTCGGCTAATTCGGGAACGATCTCGACGGAATAGACCTCAACCCCCAGGGCCGCCAGGACCGCGGCCTGATAGCCGGAACCGGTGCCAAGCTCGAAGACCCGGTCTCCCGGTCCAACCGCAAGCAGTTGGCTCATGATCGCGACGATGAAGGGTTGCGAGATGGTTTGCCCGCCGCCGATCGGCAATGGATGATTGTGATAGGCGAGTGCCCGTTGCGGGGGCGGCACGAAGCGGTGTCGAGGCACCTCGCGCAGGGCCTCGACGACGGCCGGGTCGAGTCGATCGAAGCCGAGTGCGGGTGCGGTCGCACGCACGTCGTTCTCGATCAGGTCGACGAGACGATGACGTTCTGCTGTCATATCTTGATCCGATACGCAGGCGGTGGCGATCGCGGCCAGGAGCAGTCCCGCGATGAGTTGCACCGACGTGCGGGTGGTGCGAGGAGCATAGGGGAGGGGCATCATGCTTCGCTCTCGTGGGGTGTGCGTGCGCGTCTCGGCTCGAGAGCGCTCACCGGAAGAGATCCTCGGCGGCACGTCTCAGGGTCTCGGCGGGGTCACCTGATTCGTTCGTCGCGGTGACGCCATCCCCTGCCGCTTGGCGTTTGGGTTGTGGTTGAAACCAATCACAGAAATTCGCTCGTTCTTTTTCGAGCACCAGATCGACCATCGGTTCCACGCAGGCGTTGGCGCGCCCGGGTGCGTAATGCCGACAGTTGCGACAGGAGTGTGTTGGTTGGTCGCAGCCACCGCAGCGTGTTTCGCGGCCGTAGTCGAATGCCGTCAAGCCACCACCGCACTTCCAGCAATACCCCGTGATTGGATCACTCATGCGTTGCCCCGTTCGGTGCCTGTCACGTCCCAGCCCGCAGCTGCCGTCGGTCGGCATTGTCCAGACTTTTCACGAATTCGCCAATGACTTCGTCGGCAGGCCATGGCCAGGCCACCTGCCGAGGCGGGCGTGGTCGCTCCCCCGTACGCTGGGTCCGTGCGGTGACGGACGCAAGCGGGACTCAAGGGTATGAGCACCGGGCACCTCGTGTTTGCACAAGTGATTGACCAGCATCAATGGAATCCTGTCCGAAGATACTGAACTGAACTAAACTCAGGTCGACAAATCAACTTGAGCGTGCAGTCGCGCGCGCCCCAAGAGCTGTGAACCACCGCCGAGGTTGCACGTCTTGCAACCTCGGCAAGGATGTGAATGGGTCATCGGTCAGGTCATCTGCAGCCAGCGTGCTGGTTGCCGCGGTGAGATCCGGTCCCGGCAAGAGGGATAGCCAAACATGGTTGCTCCACGGCGAGCGCAACCGATGCGCAGGTCGGATGCGTCCCTGAAGGGTGCGCAGGTCGGATATCGTATCTGGTTTCTCATCCTGCTCCTGATCCTGTTCGTCCCGCCAGGAGTCGCCGAGGGCCCCCGCATCCTGTCACTCCTGCTCGACGAGGGCCTTGCGCCACCGTCACAGACCATTCGCCAAGCAGACCTGACGCGGATGTCGGATGCGGCGGACGCGGCACTGTCCGCGGCGCGGCGGGTCCGGCTGGGGCGCTTAAATCCTGCCGCGCTTGCCCCTGATGCCCTGCGCGAGGGCGATGTACTCTACCTTGGGCTGTTCGATGACCTGCATCTGTGGGCGCGTATCGACCACGTCTCCGTCGATGCCAATGGGGTCTTGACCGTTCGCGGCCGCTTCGATGACAGCCCGCACGGCGTCCTGATCGTATCGATTCAAGACGAACGGGTGCTGGCGAGTATTGAACTTCCGGAACAGGATCGTGAGGTCCTGATCGCTGATCTCGGTGCTGGCATCGGTCACGTCATTCAGGAGATCGACCCAGCGCGCAAGGATGTGCTCGAAGGCCCCACGGATCTGCTGCGCCCCGATGCGCTGGTGGCGCCACCATCTCCGGACGCATCCTCTTCGGACGGTCAGCTGGGGATGGCCCCGCAGGCGCGGTCCGCGGCCACACCCGTTGCAACGCCCGCCCTGATCGACCTCATGGTCGTCTACACCCCGGCGGCGCGCGACTGGGCGCGGAGTGCGGCGAGCGGCATCGATCAGGTCATCAATCAGGCGCTAGCCCGTGCCCAATTGGCCCTCGACAATAGCGAGATCCCGATTCAAGTTCGGTTGGTTCATGCGGCCCTCGTCGATTATGTGGAGAGTGGCGACGGATACCTGGATCTGTATCGCCTGACCTACCACCAAGGCTATGACCCGCATCGTTTGGAAGGGGAGCCACGCGATCTCGAGGAGGTCCACGCATGGCGTGATGCCTATGGTGCCGACCTGGTCGTTCTGCTCGCGGACGTTGAGGATGTGGGTGGTCTCGGCTGGTTGCTGACCGAGGTGGGTGGACGACCCGAATTGGCCTTCGCGCTCACGCGAGTCCGTCAGGCACACAACACCTACACCATGATCCATGAGATCGGCCACGTTTTGGGGGCGCATCATCACAAGGAGCAACTGATCGAGCCCGGACCTGGACTCTTTCCTTATTCGGCGGGCTGGCGTTGGATCGGGGAGGATGCTGGTCGCTACGCCTCGGTCATGACCTACGGGAGCGGGACCTTTTTCGCGGATGGCCGCACCCACACGCGCGTGCCTTACTTCTCGACCCCACGGTTGCGCCATGCGGGCGTTGCCGTCGGCGACCCTCTCGACGGTGACAATGCGAGAACCTTGACTGAGGTCAGGGACACCGTGATGCAGTATCGCCCGATGGTGGTTTGTAGCTCGACGAATGGGATGATCGAGGTAGGCCAAACGCTGGAGGAGACATTGGCGATCACCGATTGTGAGTCGCCCTTGAAAAGGGGGCATTGGTTCGATCGATTCGACTTCACGGCTACCGCGGGAGAGAGCTATCGGCTCACACTGGCGTCGCACCATTTCGAGCCTGAACTCCTGCTCCTCGACCCGCAGGGCCAGTTGTTGCTCGAGGGTGACGCAGGTCCAGGCGAGTCCAGGATGCGCTACCGGGCGCTGGAGACGGTGCGCCACACCATCATTGCCACATCCCGAGCACCCCGACAGATCGGTCCCTACCAGCTCTCGCTCGTCCGCGAACCAGACCCCATCCTGCCCAGCGCCCCCTCGGACCTGACCGCCGTGGTCAACTCGGACTCCAAGATCACCATCGCCTGGCGTCTGAACTGTCAACACCTCTCTGGTGTGGCGATTGAGCGCAGGAGCACGCCGGCTGAGCCTTGGAGCGAGATGGTCCGACTGCAGTCACCGGTTTCGCGGTACGAGAATAGCGGGCTCGCGCCCGCCACGACCTACTTCTATCGGGTCCGTGCGTTCAATGCGGCGGGCTCATCGGCGTATTCAAACGAAGTGAGTGCGACGACCCTGGCTCGTCCAACCGTTCCCGCGGCACCATCCGAATTGATCGCAACGGCCATCACGCCGTGGCGCATCGATTTACAGTGGCGTGATCAGAGTTCCGATGAGAGTGGTTTCCGGATCGAACGGCGCACCTTGTCGGGCCGTTGGTCTGAGATCGGGCGTCTCGGAGTGGATGAAACCACGTTCTCGGATCGCGGGTTGCAAGCCGCGACCAGCTATCAGTATCGCGTGCGTGCCTACAATGCAGTGGGACCATCCGCTTATTCGAACGAGGCGGTGGCAACGACCGCGCCACGCCCAACGGCTCCTGTCGCCCCCTCGGAACTCGTGGCGACGTTGATTGCACCAACTGAGGTGGCCTTGAGATGGCGTGATCAGAGCCTGGATGAAACCGAGTTCCAGATCGAGCGCCGAGCCGACGGTGGCAACTGGGCGCGGATCAGGACAGTGGGCGCGAATCTGGTCGAGTACCTGGATACTGGTTTGCAACGTTCGACGCGCTATGAGTATCGGGTGTTCGCCGCCAACGCCGTTGGACGGTCGGATCCGTCCAATGTCGCGCTGATCACAACCCAGTCCGAAACGACGCAAATCGTGTCTTCGGTGCTCCCCTATGCGCGCGCGGTTGCGGTGGGCGAGCATGCGACCGGGTTCGCCAGTCTCATCAATACCGGTCGCACGACCGCTCAGGGGTGCCGCATCGCACTCCCCGCGGGATTCCCCGCGACCTTGACCTATCAGACGACCGATGCGACGAATCAATTGACGGGCCTTGGTAACCAACCGGCGGATATCGCACCGGGGGCAACGCAGTCATTTGTTTTTGGCCTCAGGCCGCAACGTGCCTTTGTGGCAACCGAGATTCCCTTGTCGTTTGTCTGCGAGAATGCCGCGCCCGCGGCGTCTCAGGTGGGTCTCAATACCTTTATCCTGTCGGCGCAGGTGACGAAGCCTTCGGACTTGATCGCGATCGGCGTGACCCCGAGTGGTGATGGCGTTGTTCGACTGGCAAGCGGATCCGGCACCGGCTTCATGGCCGCCGCGGCGATTAACATTGGCGCCGGCGCTCAGGTGAACGTCAGTGTTGATGATGGTGGGCGTGCGTTACCTGTGGAGCTGTCGGTTTGCGAGACGACCGCCGAGGGCATCCAACTCACCTGCGCGAGCCGTCTCTCGCGGTATGTGCCGGCGAACCGAACCGTCTTTTACGCGGTCTTTGTTACCGGCACAGGTCAACCGATCCCGTTCGATCCAGCGCGTCATCGCTTGTTTCTTCGCTTCAGTGCCCAGGGTACGACGGTGGGCGCGACCAGCGTCGCGGTCACTGGCCCCTAGTCGCAGCCCCGGCCTTACATCGATATGCCTGCCGGTCGCGCCGCCGTGATGGTGAGGCCGCGCGATGAAGCGTTTGAGTGATGGTGAGACGGTGTGACGCGATCATTCAACCGCCGGTCACGGGCGGAAAGATTGCAATCTCATCGCCGTCCTTGAGCGGCGTGTCCAGGCGGGCGATCGCTTGATTCACGGCCATGAGCAGGACGGTGTCGGCCGATAAGGCGGTGGCCCAAGGCTCCCCCCGGTCACGCAGCAGAGTCAAGAGGTCGGCAACACGCCCGACCCCGGGGGGCAGTTCGAGTTGCTCCTCTGAACGTCCTAACTGTTCCCTGACACGCGCGAAATAGAGAATGTCAATCATGTTTCGTCCTGTTGTTCAGGTATGCGAACCGGGGTGATGACGTCGATTCTCAATCAACTCGATCCGGATCCAATCGCGTTTGGGAGCCACTGGGTGTGCGCCACCCTGCTGCGGATCCTCGTAAAGATCGAGCACATGGGCACGGAGTGGGCGATCACGACAAGAGTCCTGAAAATGGCATGAAATCGACGAGATCACCCTTGTTGATGACACGTTCGGCCGGGATCTCAACCAAACCCTCAGCCCAAGCGACCGATGAGAGGACGGCGGACGAGCGGCTGGGAAACACCGTCAGCTCTGGAAGGCCATCGGAGCCTTGCTGGAGCCGGGCGCGATGGAATTCCGCGCGCGGGCCTGGGCGTAGCCAGTCAAAGCCCGCGCGGAGGGGGTAAGCGACGGGACTCACGTCGCCTCGCATCCCTTGACAGCGCCGAATCGCAGGGATCGCGAACAGACAAAAGGTGGCGAAGAGTGAGACGGGATTCCCCGGCGTTCCAATGAACGGGGTCTCGCCAATGTGGCCAAAGATCAGGGGTTTGCCCGGCCGCATCGCGATGCGCCACAGGGTCATTCGGCCCATGCGCTCAAGTGCCGCCTTGATGTAATCCGCCTCGCCAACGGAGGCCCCTCCGCTGGCGATGACGAGGTCGCTGGCGTGCGCGCCCTGCAGCAGCGCCTGTTCGGTCGCCGCTTGGGTATCCGCGACGATCCCCAGATCCACTACCGCACAGCCGAGACGCTCCAGGAGGGCGGTTAGGAGAAACCGATTCGAGTTGTAGATTTGTCCAGGCCCCAGTGGCTGGCCCGGCATCACCAGTTCGTCGCCGCTAGCAAGGATCGCGACGCGTAACCGCCGATAGACGCTCAGCTGTTCGACCCCGACCGAGGCAGCCAGTCCCAGGTGTGCTGGTGTCAGCCGGGTCCCGGAGGCGATCACCTCGCTGCCACAACGAATGTCCTCGCCAATACGCCGAATGTTGGCGCCAGCCGTGCAATCCAGTGGCAGTTCGACCCAGTCTTGCGAGCGTTGGCAGACTTCCTGGATCACCACCGTGTCCGCACCCTCTGGGATGGGCGCGCCGGTGAAGATGCGCGCGGCTGTTCCGGGTTCGAGAGGGTGTCCACTCGTCCCGGCGGGGATGCGTTGGGTGACACGCAAACGTCCGCCCGCTGGGAGTAGATCGGCGTGCCGAATGGCATAGCCATCCATCGCACTGTTGTCCCAAGCTGGAACATCGAGCGCACCCTGCAGCGTCTCGGCAAGGATGCGATCGAGCGCGGCTGCGATCCCGATAGACTCGACCTCGGTGACCGGGACGACGCCCGCGAGAACGCGCTCGCGGGCCTCCGCGACACCGAGGATGGCCGACGTCACAGCGCCTGCCTCCCGGGTCTCACAGTCCGCGCTGGGCGCTGCCGATGGGCGCATGGCGTTGGTGTCCTGATGGGTGTTGGGCGCCGTCATCGCTCGTGGAGCCGCGGCAGGAGTTGCGCGAAATTGCAGGGCCGGGTGCGGCGGTCAAGTTGGGCCTGCAGGATGCGATCCCAGGCGGTGCGACAGGCACCGCTGGAGCCGGGTAGACAGAAGATGAAGGTGCCATTGGCGAGTCCCGCGAGTGCTCGGGATTGCAATGTCGAGGTGCCGATCTCTTCGAACGACAGCGTCCGGAAGAGTTCGCCGAATCCGTCCAGGGTCTGATCCAACAAGGGCATGATGGCCTCGGGTGTGCGATCGCGTCCGGTCACGCCGGTTCCCCCCGTACTCAGGATGACATGGATCGAGGGATCCGCGATCCAATCCGAGAACACCGCGCGCAACAGATAACGATCGTCCGGGACGATCCGTTTGGCCGCAAGCCGGTGCCCGGCCGCTTGGATGCGCTCGCTCAGCAGGTTGCCCGATGCGTCAGTTGTCTCGGTGCGGCTATCCGAGACGGTCAGCACCGCGATGGTTAACGGTTGGAAGTCCAATTCGTCGCCCTGATCACTCATAGTCAGTCACTCGTTTAGACAGTGTGGAACAGATGGTCGACAAGGTGCTCTCCGTGTTAGTGATGTTCGGGTTCATGCCAGGAATGGAACCCTCCGAGCCTGTTAGCTGTCTTGTTTGAGTCCTGCGATGGGTCCCATGACCGCGTTGTCGCTTCCCTCTTGGTCTCAGTCACCGAAAGGGTTATTCACTCGCGGATTGGATCGTTCCAAGCCGCTTCGCCTCGATCGGAGAAGAGATGCTGATCAAGAAACCTCACGAGATCCCACCATCGGAGATCACCCCGCGGCACATCTGGGAACGCCGTCGCGATTTTCTGAAGGTGTCGGCAGCGGGGCTCGGTCTGGCTGCGACCGCCGCCTTCACGGGCACCGGACTCGCGCGCGCGAGCGCCACGGGTATAATCGAGCACATTCAACCCAGCCCCTACAGCACGGATGAGCCCCTGACCAGCCTTGAGGATATCACCAGTTACAATAACTTCTATGAACTGGGTACCGACAAGAGCGATCCGAAGGCGAATGCGAAATTCCTAAGACCGCGCCCGTGGACGCTCAAAGTGGATGGCGAGTGTGCCGCACCTGGGGAGATCGGCGTTGAGGACATCCTCGCTCTTTACACCCAGGAGGAGCGCATCTATCGGTTACGCTGTGTCGAGGCCTGGGCGATGGTGGTGCCCTGGGTCGGGTTCCCACTCGGCGATCTGCTGAAGCGGTTTGAACCCACGGCGAATGCGAAATATGTCGCGTTCGAGACGCTGTTCGACCCCGAACAGATGCCAGGACAACGGCGCAAGGTCCTCGAATGGCCTTATCGCGAAGGATTACGCATGGATGAAGCCATGCATCCCTTAACGATCCTCTCGACCGGGCTCTACGGCGAACTCCTACCGAATCAAAATGGGGCGCCGCTGCGACTCGTCGTGCCCTGGAAGTACGGGTTCAAAAGCATCAAATCCATCGTCCGCATCAGCTTCACCGAAACCGAGCCGCACGCGACCTGGAACCGGATGCAGCCCAACGAGTATGGCTTCTATGCCAACGTTAACCCAGAGGTGAATCATCCGCGCTGGAGTCAACGCAGCCATCGGATGATCGGAGACGGTTGGCTGGCGAAAAAACATCCCACCCTACTGTTCAACGGTTATGCCGATCAGGTGGCTCACCTCTACGCGGGAATGGATCTGAACCGTTTTTTCTGATGCGTGTGCGCTACTCCGACACTGTTGTCTGCGATCAGGACGGACCAGCGACCCTCCGGTGGCTTGGGCGATGAGCTCAGGTCAGGATCGGACACGGCTGCTCAAGCCCCTCCTGTTCGCGCTCTGCCTGCTGCCGCTCCTGCTGCTCGTCGGGCGCGGCATCATTGGCTCACTCGGCCCGAACCCGGTCGAGGTTCTGACCCATGAAACCGGCAACTGGGCACTGCGTCTGCTGTTGCTGACGCTGGCCGTGACACCGGTGCGACGACTCACCGGACAGGTCCTGATCCTCCGGTTTCGGCGGATGCTTGGGTTATTCGCCTTCTTCTACGCGGCGCTACACCTGCTGATCTACCTGTGGCTGGATCAGTTCTGGGGCTGGTCCGAAATCGCCGAAGACGTGCTGCGCCGTCCCTACATTTTGGTGGGCTGGCTGGCGTTCGTGCTGATGATGCCCCTTGCGATCACCTCGACTCAGTCCTGGATGCGTCGCCTCGGGCGCCGCTGGAAACAACTCCATCGGATCGTCTATGCCATCGCCATCCTGGCTGTCCTGCACGTTCTCTGGCTCGTGAAGGCTGATCTGATGGAACCGGCGATCTATGCCCTCATCCTGGCGCTTCTGCTCGCGATGCGTGTGCCCTGGGCATGGCTTTCGATGCGCATGCGTCGTTTAGGATCGGTGGCCCGAGAACGCTGATCGAAAGGCTCGCGAACCTGTCATACGACTGAGCACAGAGCCTCTCGCGGGGTCTGGGGCGGGTTCTCGAAGGGCCTTCGCCCCCAGTGTCAGGATAGGTGTCGCCCGCCATCGCGAGGAATCGACTAGCCATCACGGCTGGGCGCGACTCCGGCTGGTCAGATGGTTGCGGCTGGGGGCTGTTCGTTTGCCTGCTCGCGGGTGCGGTGTCTGGCTTGGTTCGGCGAGAGCAGCATATAAAAGGCCGGCACGATGAATAAGGTGAAGAGTGTCCCGATCCCGAGGCCGGTCACGATCACGAGACCGATATCGAAACGGCTGACGGCACCGGGTCCGCTGGCATTGAGCAGTGGGATCATGGCCACCAGCATGGCAACCGTGGTCATGAAGATCGGTCTCAACCGTACCTCTGCCGCCTGCTCGACCGCTTCTCGTTTCGACAGTCCCTCGCGCTCGCGCAGTTTGTTCGAGAACTCGACGATCAGGATGCCGTTCTTTGCGATCAACCCGATCAGGGTGATCAAGCCAACCTGGGTGTAGATGTTGACGCTCGCGAATCCAAGGAAGAGAAAGGCCATGGCCCCGGCAATGGTGAGAGGGACCGACATGAGGATGACAAAGGGGTCGCGCCAACTCTCGAATTGGGCGGCGAGGACCAAATAAATGATCAGCAGCGAGAGGAAAAAGGTGACCTCGAGCGCGGCCCCCTCGGATTTGAACTGACGCGACTCACCCTTGTAGTCCCAACGGACTCCACGTGGAAAGAGCGCCGAGGCTTCCTGTTCGAGGTAGGCGAGCGCACTGCCCAACGGCACCCCGGGGGTCATGACGCCGGATAAGGCGATGGCATTGAGTTGCTGGAACTGGACCCGCTTGGAGGGCTCGACCTCATGGCGCACGTCGATCAAGGCGGACAGCGGGATCAACTCGCCGGCCGCGTTGTGCACGAAGAAATCCTTGAGGGCACCTAAGTCGTTGCGAAATTGTTGCGCGACCTGTGGAATCACCTGATAACTGCGGCCTTCAAGGCTGAACCAGTTCACATAGTCCTCGTTCAGCATCACCGACAGGCTGCGTCCGAGATCGACCATGCTGATTCCAAGATCGCCCGCGAGATCACGGTTGACCTCTAGCACGGTGCGCGGTCGCTCGAATTTGATATCTTTAGAGAGGAACATGAACAGACCACTGGCCATGGCGGTATCGAGCAGTTGATCAGCCAGCGCGTCGATCTCGGCAAAGGAGCGGTCGGTGAGGATGACAAACTCGATGGGGATCCCGTTGCCTGGCGTCGGGAGACTCGGCCGCGGAAAGACGACTGTTTGCATGCCGGCGATCTCACCGAGCATCCCCTGGAGTTGAGGCTGGATCTCGGTTTGACCGCGTTCTCGCTCCGACGAAGGGGTCATCTTAAAGCCGCCGAAGGTCATGCTCTGATCCCCCCCCATCCCCGCGATGATGAAGCTCTCCTGATATTCTGGGAAGGACTCGAAGATCGGCAGCATCTCATCAATGTTGCTCAAATTCAGATCGACGGTCGCGGTTTGTGGCGCCGTCCCCATGAAAAACAGGATGCTTTGGTCTTCCGTGGGGGCGAGCTCCTTCTTGGTCATGTCGTACATGACATAGATGGCCGCGAGCACGACGACCGCGATCAAGAGTGCGATTCCAGGATATTCCAACCAGCGGTGGAGCCATCCTCGATAACCCTTCGCAAGACGGTTAAAGGCGTGTTCGACTCCACGCTCGAAGCGGCTTTGTGCCGAGCCCACACGCAGGATCCGTCCGGCCAGCATGGGCGAGAGGGTCAAGGCAACAATGCCTGAAACCACAACGGCGCCAGCGAGGGTGAAGGCGAACTCGGTAAAGAGCGCGCCAACAAGCCCGCCCATGAAACCGATTGGGACATAGACCGCAACCAAGGTGGTGGTCATGGCAATGATGGGCATGGCGAGTTCCCGCGCCCCATCAAGCGCTGCTTGAATACCACTCTTGCCCATTTCCAGATGGCGATGCACGTTCTCTACAACGATGATGGCGTCATCCACGACGAGACCGATGGCGAGCACCATGGCAAGCAAGGTCAAGAGGTTGATGGAGAAACCCATGGCGAGCATGATGAAGCCGGCGCCCACGATGGAGAGCGGCACAGCAACCGATGGGATGACGGCGGCACGCAACGAGCCGAGTGACAGGAAGATCACGAACAGCACGATCAACACCGCCTCGGCGAGCGTCGTGAAGACCTCTTTGATCGATTCCTCGATGAACTCGCTGGCGTCATAGGGCACCGCGGCCTGGAGTCCTTCCGGGAACTGGGTGGCGAGCTCGGGCATGAGCGTCTGAACCCGTGCCGCGACCTCGAGCGGATTGGCGCCCGGCGAGGGTTCGATCCCGATAAAGATCGCCGGGGTGCCCTTGTAGAGGGTACTGGAGTCGGAGGTTCTAGCGCCCATCTCGATTTCGGCGATGTCATCGAGGCGAATCAGCACGTCGCCATCGGTGCGAATGACGAGTCGCTGGAAATCCTCGACGCGACTGACGTCGGTCGTCACGGACAGATCGATCTGGACCCGTTCACCGCGTAACCGGCCGATGCCGGCAAGATAGTTGTTCGCCGCGAGCACCTGCGCGACATCATCCCCGCTGATCCCAAGCGAGGCCATCCGTTCAGGATCGAGCCAGACGCGCATCGCAAAGGTTTGATCGCCGAAGATCTCGGCCTTGGCAACCCCCTCTAGGGCTTGGAGTTGGGGTTGGACGACGCGCAGAAGATAGTCCGTGATCTGGGGTAAGGTCATCACCTTGCTGTAGAAGGCCAGGTACATCAGCGCGGTCGAATCACCGGTCGTGGAGTCGATCACCGGGTTCTGTGCCGCCTCGGGGAGCACATTGAGTCGGCTGGCGACCTTGGCCTGGATCTCGGCGACCGCCGCGTTGGGGTCATGGTTGAGACGCATGTTGGCCTCGATGACCGACAGTCCCGCGGTACTGGTCCCGATCAGATAGTCGATCCCATTGGCTTCGGCGATGGCCTGCTGGAGCGGCGTGGTGATGAAGCCCTGGACCAGGTCGCTGCTGGCACCCGGATAGGCGGTCGTGATGGTGACCACGGTATTTTGCGTCGCCGGGTACTGGCGAATCTCCAGGTCGAGCAAGGACCGAATACCCAAGATGAAAATCAACAGGCTGACGACCGTGGCCAGGACCGGTCGGTGGACGAAGCGGTCGGTGAAGCTCATTCTGACGCGCCCTCGGCGTCCTCGTCATCGAGGATGCGAACCGCTTGGTTCTGACTCAACTTCACCTGCCCGGATCTGACGACGCGCTCACCGACGCTCAGACCAGACAGGATCGCGATCTGATCATCACGGACATCACCGCTGACGATTTGACGGCGCTCGGCGAGGGTTTGGTCACCCTCCTCGCGCACCACGAACACCGTATCCCCGTAGGTGTTGAAGGTGATGGCCTCGCGGGGCAGCGTCAGGACCTCTTGCTCGACCGGTAAGAGGGTGGCGACCCGTGCAAACATGCCCGGACGCAAGGCTAGGTCCGGATTCTCCAAGCGGGCACGGATGCGAACGTTGCGTGTTCCGCGATCGATTCCAGGGCTGATCGCTTCGATGACGCCTTCAAAGATACGTTCAGGGTCGGCGGCGATCCGCACCTGGACGGTTTGTCCCGTGCTCAGACGCGCGAGGTGTCGTTCGGGCAGCGCATAGTCGACATACACGGGGTCGAGATTTTGCAGCGCCACGATGGGCGAGCCCTCGGGTAGGAACTGTCCGAGATTGATCAAGCGGATGCCGAGTTGACCATCAAAGGGGGCGCGAATCGTTTTTTTCTCGATGGTGGCGCGTTTGCTTTTCACCAGTGCGCGAGCTTGATCCAATTGGGCGCTGATCTCGTCGAAATCACCCTGCGCGACGGCACGATCCTTGAGCAAGGCACGGTTACGCTCGACCTTGATTTGCGCCAGGCGTTCGGCCGCCTCCAATCCCTCCAATTCGGCACGATCGACGTCATCGGCAAGACGCGCCAAGACCTGTCCGCGCTGCACGATGGCGCCGGATTCGAATTCGATCGCCCGCACCTGGCCCGCGACCTCATTGTTCACGTTCACGCCCTGGATGGCCTCAATCGAGCCGACCGAATTCAGTGTCGGTTGCCAATTTGTGGTTTCGACCGTGACGACGCGGACCGTCGGCGCGGGTGGGGGCTGCGAGAACATGGCGATCTCGGCTTGAATTTGGCTGTACTTGAAGAAGGCGAGGCCGCCGATCAGCGCGCCGAGCAGGAGAATGACCAGAAGAAGACGAGCGACCATGGCGAGTTCGAGTTGAGTCAGCGAGTGAGTCGAAGGGAGGCGGACGACAGATCGTCGGCGCTGGAGTCAGGGGGACTGCGGCTCGTTGCATGCTCGCGGGCCCCTCCAGGCGTTCTATTCGAGGAGTCTTTGTTTCGCTTCATTGACCTTCGCGGCCAGATAGTCAGAACCGCCACGATCGGGATGGAGCCTTTGGATCAGGCGCCGATGCGCGCAGCGCACCGCCTGCGCATCGGCGTCGGGGGCGAGACCGAGGATGGCACGCGCCTCCTCGAGATGGAGCGGTTCGGACACTCGGGATCCGGCATCGGTTCCGCGACCAGAGGATGGCGTCTCGCGGGGCTGACGTCCGCGTTCCTGTTCGAGATAGACTTCGAGTGCCTCGGCGGAATCAGGGTCGCTGGTGTAGCAGGTTTCCAACAGGACGACGAGTTCATCAGTGTGAATCTGCGCCAGATCCTGACCCGCGCACGGCCCACACAACAGGGTTCCGCTGATTCGTCCGGAGAGATGATCGATGAAGAGCATGACACAGCGGGTAGCGACCCGTGAACGGGTCGCCGTCTGCTCGTGCGTGCTCCCCTTCAATTCCCGGATCCACATCAGGGTCGCTCCAGCCACGGCCGCGGGCATCAGGGTGAAATTGATGACCGGAACGAGACTGAGGCCCACGACCGCGGCGCCAAACCCGAAGGTGAGCGTCGGTTTTTCGCGCAGACGCTGCCGCATCACAGGCGCTCTCAGACCATGATTTTTCATCGGATAGTCAGTATATTGCGCTGCCAGAATCCATGCTGAATAGAGCAGCCACAGCAGTGGGCCGACCACGGGAATGACGAGCAGAACCAGGAATGGGATGGCCAGGAGGAGTGCATGACCGAGTTTGCGCAATTCGTGGAGCGCGCAGGCCGGCCAATTGGCGAGCGCACTGGCCGTGCTCTGGCCATCCTCATCGCAACCGGTCAGGCGACGCTCGATGCGATCGGCCAGCAGTGCGTTAAAGGGTGACGCGATGAGGGTTGCGGCCAAGGCAAAGCTGTTGAAAACGAACAACAGCGCAACGACCCCGAACAGCGGCCGTAGGAGCCAGTCCAGCCACCCAAGCCAACTCGGGACGATGTTCTCGAGTGTGCGTAACACCTCGACAAGCACCCACAGTGCAACGGGGATGGCGACGATGAATAGGAGCAGGTTCACGACGAGCGGGAGGATGGCGTAACGCCGCAGCCCGGACTGCGCGATCAGTCGCAGGCCACCAAGGAGATATCCGACGCCGGCGAGAGGACTGGATGCCATAAGTAACCAGGGCGGATAAAGCGCTGATGCGTCGGTGAGGTTGGTCTAGCCGGGTGATCCGCACCGCGAAGGCGATCGCGATGGATCGAGTGGCGTTTCGATCTGACGTGATGGATGCGTCAGAGTATACACCCCCGATTGGCCCAATTTCGCCTCCTTCTTCGCAGGATCTCGCGGTTGCAACGATGGCCTTTGTGCGGTTCTCCCTTGAACCCGCGCGCCTATTCAGGCAGCCTAAGGGGGTTTAAGGAACGAACTCTCTTAATTTCGTCTACAGACACGAGGATCAGCCTGATGAAAGAGGTCGTGGCCAAGCTTGCAGAGACGCGAGCAAAACTGGCGACTATCGATATCGGAAAGACGTCCGTCTGGGTAGTGGGCATCGCGACACTTGTCGGGACGCTCTACGTCACGGTTGGCGACCCTTTCCCCGAGCCCACTCCGCTTGACCCGACGTATGTCGCGACGAATCTAGCGCCGATCGGGACACTTCGGGTCTCTGGTGCCGTGCCGGCCGCGATCGCGGATCCAGCCCCGGCGACACCAGCGCCCGCTCTTGTCGAGACTCCCGTTGAGACTCCGCCAACCGAGCCCGCTCTGACTGAGGCTGCACCCGCGGAAGCCGCGCCCGCAGCGGAGCGCACGCAACCAGCCGGGCAGCCGCACTACGCCCCGTTGCGCGAAGCGAAGCCACAGGTCGACGCGCCCGCAATCGTGGCGACGACACCCGCTGAGGAGGCTCCGATCGTCGAAGAGCCGCCAGCAGCGATGGCACCGAAAGTAGCCGAGCCACCCAAACCGACCGCGCTTCCACACTTCGCGCCGCTTCCGGGCCAGATGCGAGCAGGCATCGACATGACGCCGGAGACGCTGCAGCCAGGCCAACCCGCGATGCCCGCGGTGGTTGAGGAAGCCCCAGCCGAGCCGGCGGTGGTTGAGGAAGCCCCGGCCGAGCCGGCGGTGGTTGAGGAGGCCCCAGTCGAGCCCGCGGTGGTTGAGGAAGCCCCGGCCGAGCCGGCGGTGGTTGAGGAAGCCCCAGTCGAGCCGGCGGTGGTTGAGGAAGCCCCGGCCGAGCCGGCGGTGGTTGAGGAGGCCCCAGTCGAGCCGGCGGTGGTTGAGGAAGCCCCGGCCGAGCCGGCGGTGGTTGAGGAAGCCCCAGCCGAGCCCGCGGTGGTTGAGGAAGCCCCGGCCGAGCCCGCGGTGGTTGAGGAAGCCCCGGCCGAGCCCGCGGTGGTTGAGGAAGCCCCGGCCGAGCCCGCGGTGGTTGAGGAGGCCCCAGTCGAGCCGGCGGTGGTTGAGGAGGCCCCAGTCGAGCCGGCGGTGGTTGAGGAAGCCCCGGCCGAGCCGGCGGTGGTTGAGGAGGCCCCCGTCGAGCCAGAACCTGAACTGCTGCCGGTCCCGGTGACCGTGCTGCCACTGGTGGTCGAGCCTGAAGTGGAACCGATGCCTGCGCCAGCCGACACGGTCCCGGATCAACCGGTGGAATCGGAGCCCGCCGTGGTCGAGGAGACTCCCGTCGAACCTGCAGTGGTCGAGCCCGCGCCGGTCAAAGCACCTGCCGCGAAACCGGCCGTTGTGCCCGAGGCAGTCGAGATTCAGCCAGCGGCACCGATCATTCAGCCCATGCCCGCATGGCTGAAACATTTCGGTCCGATGCGCTGATGCACGGAAGCTGATGCACTGGCCCTCGTGGCCAGCGCATCAGCTCACTGAAGGAAGGCCCCTTTGTGACGCACCGCCAGCTCTTGAATCCAGAGTTGGCCCCTGGATGGATCGACCTGAACATTCGGAGCAGATCGTGGACACACCCCATCTTCCTAAAACTGTCACGGAAGTCGTCAAGCTCTACGACCCTCGAACATGGCGAGAAAAGGGTCTGTGGTGGACTACGGGGCTGTTTGCAGCAACCTACCTCGTCATTGTCATTGTTCTCGGGATTTACTGGTCGCGCTCCCCCGGGACTTTTGACGTCCGTGAGCGTGCCTTTGCCATCGCAGATTCCGAGCAGGCAACACTCGCGACGGGGTCCTATACGACCGCGGCGGCAATTGGAATCGCTGAGACCCTGTTGGGCAAGCCTGGCGGATACCTGAGTAACGACATCGCTCCGCCAGGGGTTTACCTGGACAACATCCCCAACTGGGAATTCGGTGCCTTGACGGAGCTGCGTGATCTCGCCCGGGCACTGCGCAACGAATTCTCCCGGTCTCAGACACAATCAGTCGAAGACAAGGATTTGCAGATCGCCGATCCGCAGTTCAGCTATGACTCGGAATCCTGGATCCTGCCATCGAGTGAATCCGAGTATCGCCGTGGCGTCGAAGCACTGTATCGCTATTTCAACCGCTTGAACGATGATCGCAGTCAAGACGGTCAGTTTTTTGCCCGCGCGGACAATCTCCGATCCTACCTGGCCGTCGCCGAGAAGCGCCTGGGCAGTCTTGCGCAGCGTTTGTCCTACGCGGTTGGTCAAGCGCCCTTGGATACCTCGCTTGCGGGCGATCCGAGCGCTGAGCAGGCGCGCCCGGCACAGCAGGAAGCTCATACCAAGACGCCATGGATGGAGATCGACGACGTCTTCTTCGAGGCGCGTGGTTACACCTGGGCACTGTTGCATACGCTGCAGGCCTTGACGATCGACTTCGAACGGGTGTTGATTGATAAGAACGCCTTGGTGTCGCTGAAGCAGATCATTCGTGAACTGGAGAACACGCAAAATCCCATCTGGAGTCCGTTGATTCTGAACGGGACCGGGTTCGGTCCGATGGGTAACCACTCGCTGGTCATGGCCTCCTACATCTCGCGCGCGAACGCCGCGATCATCGATCTGCGCAACCTCCTCGAGAAGGGCTAGGTGATGGCCAGATTCGCGCCCGGCGGCGATCGGCGGTCAGTCCAGTCGGTCGCGGTCGCTCGGGTGCCAGTCGCGAGGTGAGTTGAGTCTCGATCGTTGCCGAGTGCTGCCCCTGATGATGACGACCTGCTCACGCCGAGATCGGATGCTGGGCAGGTCGTCTCGACGCCGACACAGGGGCGCGGCGCGCCCCCAAGCGCCTTGCGAAGCAGGGTTCGATGACTTCGCGGGAGCTGGGGGCCGAGGATGGTTCTAATGGGATCGTTTGATCTCTAGCCCGGAATGATCTGCCGCGCACGCAAAAAGGCGATGACCTCGTCGGCAAGCGCATCAGGTGATGCGTGCCCAGAGGACAGCGTCAGTTCCGGATTGAGCGGTGCCTCGTAGGGGTCATCAATGCCCGTGAATCCCTTGATTTCGCCTGCGCGCGCCTTCTTGTACAGTCCTTTGGGGTCACGGTCCTCACAGATTTCGATCGGTGTATCGACAAAGACCTCGATGAACTCACCTTCTCGCATGGTCTTGCGCACCCGGTCTCGATCGACGCGGTAGGGACTGATGAATGCCGTGAGAGCGATCAGGCCCGCGGCCGAGAAGAGTTCTGCGACGGCACCGATGCGACGGATATTCTCCTCGCGATCGATGGCGGAGAATCCAAGCCCAAAGCGCTCGGCGAATTCATCACCATGGGTATCACGTAACATCCCGGGGGCAGCATTCAGCCCATGACGGACGTTGTCCCCGTCGAGTACCGTGCTGTGAAACCCGAGTTCGTGCAGCTTGTGGTCGAGCGTGTTCGCGATCGTGCTCTTGCCCGATCCGCTGAGCCCTGTGAACCAGATCACACATCCTTTGTGCCCTTTCATAGCCTCCCGATCGCCCCGGGAAACCTGATGCTCGTGCCAGGTAACGTTCATCTCATTCATCATTCGATCCTCGATCGTTGTTCAAATCAGGTCGCCCACGTCGAGTGGGCCATGCATGTCTAGAGTGGGTACAGCGGGTGAGCGGCGGTGCCCCGTCGCTGGACCTAGGGCAGGGATTGGCGCCTGGGGATCGCCCTCAGTCCGGCGCGGTCTTGCTGAGTCGAAGTCCGCTCCAGTGTGTCGCGAGCGTTCCGCCACAGGCGACGATGCAATCCTCGAACTGCGCCGTGCAGATCGTCATGTCTGGCCCGAGACAACCCATGGGCTGGACGCAGATTGCGCCCGGAGTCGCTTGACAGGCAGCGAGCTCCGATGACAGGCGTGCGTCGAGCGCATTGCATTCAGCTTCGCGCAGCGTTTGCCGCTGTCGGCACTGTTGTTGACTCAGTTCGCAATTGGCGACGCACGCCTGCGCCTCGGGGCTGGATGGCATGGTGAGTTGCCGTTCTTGGAGTGAACCCGTGCATCCCGCCAGGGCGATGCTGGCGAACAGGATCAAGAACGCGCGGAGGCGATCGGAGGCGTGTGGTTCCATCGGAGGTCTCATGTGGGTGTCATCGAGTCGATTGGCGCGTGCGCAGCCAGCGAGCGAGCAAATACAGTGCCGCGGCATTGATGCCGACACCGATTGCGAGGAGCGCGAGATTGAGCGCGGCCGAGGTGAAGCCGAGGAGACCGGTGATGCTGTGGACCAGCAGGCTCCAGGGTAGCGCAAAGAGCACCAGTAACAGACCTGCAAAGGGGTCGCCGCCGAACTGGAGCACCGTGATCGCGATGATCGATGCGGCCAGGTAGATGAAGATGATGTTGCGCATCAAGGGTGAGATGCCCGGGTCGTGGCGCGGGGTCTCATGGCGTACTCTTGGCATCATGCGTTCCTATGGTCTGGTTCTGGTGCACGCCTGGGGGTCGGTGAGAAACGAAGGATCGCGGCGCGGTCTTGCGTGCCATGCGCGGCGAGTGGAGTGAGTCCATTGAGACGGCGGGAACCGGATCTAGCGGTCACGATGCTGCTGCGCTCCTAGGTGAGAGCCCGACCTGTTCTGGCTCACTGAGCGCCCTCATTCTGATCGTGCTGATCGCGATCCCGTTGTGCTGGCGCAGACGCGACTCGCGCTGACTCCTGGCAGGGAAACACGACCAGATGCTCGGCCTCCAGACGAATACCGATCTGATCACCGATCGCATGTTGGTGGTGGCTCGGGACCAGGCAGAGAACCTCGGTCCCGCTCGCCAATCGGAGTTGATAGAGGTATTCGGCGCCGCGAAACGCCCGCTCGATCACGGTTGCGCGTCTGGGGCTGCTGTCGTCGTAGAGCATGTCGTCAGGGCGAATCAAGACCTCTGCCCGGGTCCCCGGAAGCAGCCCATGAGGTTTGCTGCCGGCGACGCGACCGAGTTCGGTCTTAATCCGAGTCTCGTCAACGACCTCTGCCGCGAGCAGGACTCCCTGACCGATGAAATCGGCGACGAATCGATCGGCTGGTTCGTGATAGAGCCCAAAGCCGGTCCCCCATTGACGGACGCTGCCCTCGGCGATGACGCCGATCTGATCAGCCATGGCGAATGCCTCGAGCTGATCATGCGTCACCAGGATGGCGGTGACGCCTTCGCGCCGGAGCAGGTCACGGACCTCGCGCGCAAGCTGTTCGCGCAGTTCCGCGTCCATGCTCGAGAAGGGTTCGTCGAGCAGAAGGATCTCGGGGCGCGGGGCCATCGCCCGGGCGAGCGCGACCCGCTGCTGCATTCCGCCAGAGAGTTCATGGGGATAGCGATCAGCGGCCTGCCGCAGCCCGACGAGGTCGAGCAGCTCAGCGACCCGGTGCGCGCGTTCGCTCCGCGAGGCCCGATGCAATCCGAAACCCACGTTGCGAGCGACGGTGAGATGTGGGAAGAGTGCGAAGTCCTGAAACACCATGCCGACCCGCCGCTGCTCCGCGGGGGTGTTCTGCCCAGGGGCTGACACGCGCCGCCCTCCCAACAGGATTTCCCCCCGACTGACGGGTTCAAAGCCCGCGATCGCCCGCAGGAGGGTGGTCTTTCCGCACCCGCTAGGCCCGAGCAAGCAGCCGATGATCCCGCGCTCGAGCACGAAGGACACGTCGCGCACCACGACTGTCTCGCCATAGGCGACCCAAATTTCTCGCACTTCAAGTTGAATCGGCATTGCGGGACTTCGTGATGGATCGGCTGAGCAGAATGACTGGAAGGAGACCGGCGAGGACGATCGTCAAGGCCGCGGGCGCGGTATCGGCGAGGCGTTCGTCGGAGGCGAGTTCGTAGGCCCGGACCGCGAGCGTATTATAATTGAACGGGCGCAGAATCAAGGTCGCTGGCAGCTCCTTGAGCACATCGACGAAGACCAACAGCATGGCTGTCAACAGGCTACCACGCAGGATCGGAATGTGGATACGCCCGAGAATTTGCATTGGGCGGTGGCCCATGGACCGCCCGGCCTCGTCCATCGAGGGGCGAATGCGGACGAGTCCGGCTTCGACGGTTTGCAGTGCGACGGCGAGAAAGCGGGTCAAATAGGCAAAGATCAAGGCCGCGATGGTCCCGCTCAACAACAGCCCCGTGGAGATGCCGAAGGTCGCGCGCATCCAGGCGTCGAGCGTGTTGTCAAACCAAGCGAAAGGAATGATGACACCGATCGCGATCACGGTGCCAGGAACGGCATAGCCAAGACCGGCGACTTTCACCGCGCTCGTCACGGTGCGCGTCGGATGCAAACGTTTTCCATAGCCGAGGAAGACGGCGAGCAAGAGAGCAATGATGGCCGCGATAGCGGCGAGTTCGAGACTGTTGCGCACCAGCCTCCAGTAGGTGGCGTCGTAAGCCGTATCGGCGATCGTGACCGCCCAATGGGTCAGTTGCCCCGCCGGGATGAGGAAGCCGAGCAGGAGTGGGAGCGCGCAGAAGGTGACCGCCCCGAAGGCGCGCCAGCCAGTGAGGTGGTAGCGCCGAATGGCTTGGTGACGCTGACTGGTGTCATGGTAGCGGGCGTTGCGACGCGAGATGCGCTCCAATGCGATCAGGACCAGGACGAAACCAAGGAGCATGGCGGCGAGTTGCGCCGCAGCCGCGGCATTGTTGAGCCCGAACCAGGTTCGGAAGATCCCGGTGGTGAAGGTTTGCACCCCGAAATACTGCACCGTGCCATAGTCGGCGAGCGTCTCCATCAACGCCAGAGTCAAGCCAGCCACGATCGCGGGTCGTGCCAATGGCAAGGCAACAAAGAAAAAGGTTCTCCAGGGACCATTGCCGAGGGTGCGGCTGACGTCGAGGACACAGAGCGATTGGCTGAGAAAGGCGGCGCGACTGAGCAAATAGACATAAGGGTAGAGCACGAGCGCCAGCATCAATGCGGCGCCCTCCAGGGAGCGAATCTCGGGAAACCAGTAGTCTCCGAAGCGCCAGCCCATCCACTCTCGTAACGTGGTCTGAACCGGGCCGGCGAAATCCAACATCCCCGTATAGGTGTAAGCGATGATGTAGGCGGGCATCGCCATTGGCAGGATCAAGGCCCACTCGAAGAAGCCGCGTCCGGGAAATCGGCACATGCTCGTCAGCCAGGCGGTTCCGACGCCGCCGATCAAGGTGCCGAAGGCGACCCCGAGCATCAGGAGAAGGGTATTGCGGATGTAGTCGCCCAAAACCGTGTCGGCGAGGTGTCGCCAGACATCGCCGGACGGAACGAACACGAATCCGACGATCACGAGGACAGGAATGGCAAGGACGAGGGCGCTGAACACGACGCCCGCCGACCACCAGACTCGGCGACCATTCGTGCTCACGATCGTCTCATCGACTCGAATGCCTAACGCTCATCCTGATCACGCCGCACCGTGCGCTTCAGGGATACCAGGGATGGAACCCAAACCAAGGGGCCTACAAAGAGGCCCCATTATGACGCTTGAGTGTGCGCTCGTCTATTTCCAGCCAGCGCGATCCATCAGGCGAACCGCTTCGGGACCGTACTCCCCAAGGACCGAAAGTTGCACCTCATCGGCTTTGAAGGTTCCCCAAGACTGCAGGAGCGGCGTGATCTCGGCATCGACTAGGACCGGATACTCGCCGTTGACCTCGGCGTACCAGGCTTGCGACTCGGGACTGACCAGAAATTCAGCGAGTTGGGTGGCCGCGTCCTTGTTCTTCGCGGCATGCGTCATGGCGATTCCGCTCACGTTTACATGGGTGCCACGGTCGTCCTGATTCGGCCAGAAGACGCGCATCATTTCAGCCGCGGCGACTTGACTCGGATCGCCAGAGTTCAACATGCCGGCTAGGTAATAGGTGTTGGCGATGGCGATGTCGCACTGCCCGGCTGCCGCCGCGGCAATCTGATCGCGATCCCCGCCACGGGGCGGTCGCGCCATGTTGGCAACCAAGCCCCGGGCCCAGGCTTCCGTCGCTTCGACGCCGTCGGCTGCGATCATTGAGGCGACCATCGACTGGTTGTAGATATTGTCCGAGGAGCGGATACAGATTTTGCCCTGCCAAGCGGGATCGGCGAGCGCTTCGTAGGTGGACAGGCTGTCTGGATCGACCTTGCCCTCGACATAGAGGATTGGGCGTGCGCGCAAGGAGAGTCCGAACCAATGTCCTTCGGGATCTCGATAGGTTTCTGGAATCGCAGCGATCAAGACCTCGCTGGCGATGGGCTGTGTGACACCCGCCTCCTTGGCGCGATGCAGATTTCCGGCATCGACGGTGATGATGAGGTCCGCGGGTGAGTTGATCCCTTCACTCTCAAGGCGTTTGAGCAGGGTTTCCGCCTTGTCGGTCACCAGATTGACCCGGATGCCAGTTTGCTCGGTAAAGCGATCGAGCAGGGGCTTGATCAACTCCTCCTTGCGTGCCGAATAGAGATTGACCTCCTCATCCGCGGCAGCAATCACCGGTAATGCCGTCGTGATGATGGCCGTTGCCAAGGCGAGCAGGGATAAATGGGGTTTCATGTTCTTCTCAATCCTCAAAGCATGTGGGCATGACCGCTGTGTTGCGGTCGCCGTCTGGTGTGATTTTGTTGAAAAGGGCTGGATGTTCGGTTTGTCGCGAAACCGACAGATAGAGTAATGGTAACCGTTCGCATTAACAAGGGCGCGATCGCACGATCGCACGTCAAATCAATCGGAAAATTCGAATATCATGGAAAAGCCAGCTCGCCTGCGTCGGACCCTGCTTGAAACGCCGCCTGAAGACGCGACCATTCTTGGAGAGCGAACCCACGCGCCCGAGCCTTGCGACAGTCAAATCAGGTGACACAGTCGCCTCCGCGGGTGTTGCGGAGCCGATCCGCGTGCCCCCGCTGGCTCTTTCGATGCAGCGCTCCGGCGTGACGGGTTGGATGCCAGCCACATCCGGGCACAACGCGGCCTGCGACAGCACCACAAACTAGGAATGGTTTGTGCTTAAGGGCCAGGTGAGCAGGCCCCTGCGTGCGACCTCTTTCGCGTCGGCTCGGCGCGGATATTCCGCAGGGTTCCCTGCGAGGAGCCGAGGCGGAACGCTGCGCGGGTCTGGAACCGATCGCCACGCGGCATATTGAAACCGGTCAAGAAGGGCGTATAGTAATTACCCAGTAAAACGCTCAAGAAAACGGAGCCAGGAGAGATGACCTCAACCCAAGCAGTAGACGAGATTGTTCGTTCTGAGTACGAGCATGGGTTCGTCACGGAGATCGAATCCGATACGCTACCACCCGGCCTCGACGAGGGTGTCGTCCGCGCCATCTCCGCGCGCAAGGGTGAGCCCGAGTTTATGACGGAGTGGCGGCTGAAGGCCTACCGTCATTGGCTGACCATGCCGACGCCACACTGGGCCGCCGTCCATTATCCGCCGATCGACTATCAAGCGATCTCATACTTCTCCGCGCCGAAGCGCCCGGAGGACGCGCCGAAGAGCTTGGACGAAATCGATCCCGCTCTGCTCGAAACCTATGAAAAACTCGGCATCCCGATCGAAGAACAAAAGGCGCTGGCCGGAATCGCGGTCGATGCCGTCTTCGATAGTGTGTCCGTGGCGACCACCTTTCGCGAGTCGCTCGCCGAGGCTGGCGTCATCTTCTGCGCGATCTCCGAGGCCGTGCACGATCACCCCGAATTGATCCAGAAATATCTCGGCTCGGTGGTGCCACACACGGATAACTACTACGCCGGTCTCAACGCGGCTGTCTTTAGTGATGGGACCTTCGTCTATGTCCCCGAGGGGGTGCGCTGCCCGATGGAGCTCAGCACCTATTTTCGCATCAATGCGCGCAATACGGGACAGTTCGAACGCACCCTCATCATCGCCGAGCGCGGCAGCTATGTCAGCTACTTGGAAGGCTGTACCGCCCCGCAACGTGACGAGAATCAATTGCATGCAGCCGTCGTCGAACTCATCGCGATGGATGACGCCGAGATCAAATACTCGACGGTCCAGAATTGGTACCCAGGCGACGAACGCGGCCGTGGCGGAATTTACAACTTCGTGACCAAACGGGGTGATTGCCGGGGCGCGCGTTCGAAGATCTCTTGGACGCAAGTCGAGACGGGATCGGCGATCACGTGGAAATACCCGAGCTGCATCCTGCGCGGTGATGACTCGGTCGGCGAATTCTATTCGGTCGCTGTCACTAAGGGACGTCAACAGGCCGACACCGGGACCAAGATGATTCATCTCGGTCGGAATACGCGTTCGACCATTGTCTCCAAAGGCATCTCGGCGGGTGAAGGGCAGCAGACCTATCGTGGCTTGGTGCGCATTAGTCAGCGTGCCGCGGGCGCGCGCAACCACACCCAGTGCGACTCCCTGCTGATCGGGGATCGCTGCTCGGCCAATACCATCCCCTACATCGAGGTGAAACACCCGAGCGCCAATCTCGAACATGAGGCCACGACCTCGAAGATCAGCGAGGATCAACTGTTCTATTGTCGCTCGCGCGGCCTCACGGCCGAGGACGCGGTGTCGATGATCGTGAATGGCTTCTGTAAGGAAGTCTTCAACGAACTGCCCATGGAGTTCGCGGTCGAGGCCCAAAAACTTCTGAGTATCAGTCTCGAGGGCGCGGTGGGCTAGATCACCATTAGAACCCGCGGTGCTGTCCCGCGATGGGGTGCGCGTACCGGTCACGGAGACCTGCTGGAGAGGCGCCGCGGAACCAGCTCAAGCGCCATGCCATACAGGGTGTGACCCTGATGCCTTCTCGTGAAGGCCTCGCCGCGGCAGTCTCGTCCCGTCCAGCAGAGCGCGCGCAGTAGGGCGTGATCGCAGGGATCATTTCAGGAGAAACAAGATGTTATCAGTGAACGGTTTGAAGGCGAAGGTGGGTGAAACAGAGATCTTGAAAGGTCTCGACCTTGAGGTGAAGCCGGGTGAAATTCACGCCATCATGGGCCCAAATGGCTCGGGGAAAAGCACCTTCTCGCATGTGCTGTCGGGGCGTGATGGCTATGAGGTGACGGGTGGAAGCGTGCTCTTCGAGGGGCAAGATCTGCTCGACATGGAGCCGGAAGAGCGGGCGCAGGCCGGGGTGTTCCTCGCCTTCCAATATCCGGTCGAACTGCCCGGCGTGAACAACACCTACTTTTTGAAGGCGGCACTCAACAGCATCCGTAAGGCACGCGGCGAGTCCGAACTCGATGCGGTCACCTTCATGCGGCTGATCAAAGAGAAACTGAAGATCCTGCATCTCGATGATTCGCTGTTGAAGCGGGCGGTTAATTCGGGTTTCTCGGGTGGTGAGAAGAAGCGTAACGAGATCTTCCAGATGGCGCTGCTCGAGCCCAAGCTCGCGATCCTCGATGAAACCGACTCAGGGCTTGACATCGATGCCTTACGGGTGGTCGCCGATGGCGTCAATGCGTTGCGTAGTCCCGAGCGCTCGATGATCGTGGTGACGCACTATCAGCGTCTGCTCGACTACATCGAGCCCGATCATGTTCATGTGCTGGCGAAAGGCCGGATCATCCGCTCTGGTGGCAAGGAGCTTGCCCTGGAACTCGAGGAAAAGGGCTATGGCTGGGTGCTCGAGCAGGAGCAGGCGGCATGAGTGATCAGGCACCGACGGGGTTCGAGACATGGCTGGTCGCCGCCGGTAGCGCCGCTGGCGAACACGAGTGGTTGGACCGGCAGCGGCGGCACGCCGCCGAGCAGGTGCGTGAACTCGGCGTTCCGAACACGAAGCACGAGTCCTGGCGTTACACCAGCCTGAAGCGGTTACTCGAAACCGGGTTTTCACGGGTCGACGAGACCCGGGTCGACGACCTTGTCCCGGCCGGCATTGACGCCTATCTGGTGCCGGGCCTCGACAGTCATCGCATCGTCATGGTGAATGGCCACTACAGTCCACGTCTGTCCGCCCTCGGCGAATTGCCCCCAGGAGTGCGGATCGGCGCCTTGCGTGAGTTCCTAACGAGCGATCCGGATGCCCTGCGCGAGCGTCTCAACGCCGTGATCGGTCCACAACAGCCGCTGTTTTCCGCCTTGAACACAGCCGGTTCGGACGATGGTCTGGTGGTTTTACTCGAACGCGGCGCCATCCTCGAGCGGCCGATCGAACTGATCCATCTCGCTGTTGGCATGGAGGTCCCGCGGGTCGCTCAGCCGCGCCATTTGATCGCGCTCGCCGAGGGTGCCCAGGCCGCGTTGATCGAGCGCTATATCAGCCTGAACCCTGAGCTGTATTGCACCAACTCAGTGCTTGAGTTGGCGCTGGGACGGGATGCCACCCTCTACCATGATCGCATCCAGATGGAGAGTCCCCAGGCCTTCCACATCACGGGTCTCTATCTCGACCAAGCGGCCAACAGTCATTATCAGGGTGTGAACATTGGTCTCGGGGGGGCTTGGGCGCGTACCGACATCATCGCGCGCTTCAGCGGCGAACACGCGCAATGCCGTCTGCAGGGGCTCTATTTGGCCGGCGATCAACAGTTGATGGACTACCACCTCGATGTCGAGCACGCGGTCCCGAACTGCACCAGTCAAGAGAACTTCAAGGGCATCCTCTATGGCAAGGGTCGCGCCGTATTCGACGGTCGCGTCCTGGTGGCCCGGAACGCGCAACGCACCGATGCCGCCATGTCCAACAAAAACCTGATGTTGTCCGAGCATGCGGAAGTCGACACCAAGCCGCAACTCGAGATCCATGCCGACGATGTGAAGTGCAGTCACGGTACGACCGTCGGTCAAATCGATGCCGAGATGCTGTTTTATTTACGTTCGCGTGGACTGTCGGCGTCGTTGGCACGTCGGATGCTTTGTCTGGGCTTTGCGGGTGAGATCATCGAATCGATTCACCACGAGGCCGTGCGCGAGGTGGTCGCGGAACAGGTCGGCGCGCGTCTTGAGTCCGCTCCGCTGGACTAGATGGCACCCGTGGCTGGCTGCGGTGCGCAGCGATATCCCGAACGACCGGGTGGCGACAGACGCACCTATGGCGTCCATCGCAACCCGGTCCGAACACACGAGTCGAGAGGTCGAGCATGAACAGACTGGCCCGCTTCGCCGGCTTCGGTCAGCGTGAGCACAGCGAGGACGACATGGCATCCGCGGCGACTGACGCGGTTGTCGAACGGATGGACCCGGAGGAACTGCGCGAGCCCATCATCGCGGCCCTGCGTGAGGTCCATGATCCGGAGATTCCGATCAACATCTATGATTTGGGACTCATCTATCGAATCGACATCGCGCAGAGTGGCGATGTTCACGTCGACATGACCCTCACGGCGCCCGCCTGCCCGGTTGCCGGTATGATGCCGGTGATGGTGAAGGATGCGGTCAGTCGGGTCGAGGGCGTCGGCGAGGTCGATGTCGACCTGGTGTGGGATCCACCCTGGTCACAAAGCAACATGAGCGATGAGGCACGCCTGCAACTTGGGCTGCTCTGATCGGGTATGGATCAGGCTCGTAACAGCGAGAGGGGAACAAGTCGTTCGGCATCGCTCAGGCCGCCGTGAACACCGATCTGCTGATAGGGCTTCTCGAACGGCAACCACTGTCGAATCACGGTGCGACCCTTTGGTAAGAGCCAGACATCGCCGATCCGATCGTGGATGCGTGGGTGGCGCGCGCCCAGTCCGAAGTAGCCCTCCTCAAGCAGCCGTGTGCTCTCGATCAGATCAACCCGATCGGCGAGCACATCCTGACAATAGTCGATGAATCGTTGTCTCCGGCCACTGCGCAGGTAGCACAAGGCCGCACGTGGTTCGCCACACAGAGGAAGCAGGAGACTGTCCGCCAACGCGGGATGCTCGGCAAGATCGATACCGGGATCTGGGCCGGTGTCGATGTGACCGTGGTCAGCCGTGACGAGGACGAGTGTATCCGTCCCCGCAATCGCGGTTAGGAAGTCCTGTAACGCCGCCTCGATCTCCAGCAGATGCGCTCGGGCAGCGGCACTTTCGATGCCCTGCGCGTGACCAATGGTGTCGAGCGTCGGCCAGTAGAGGTAGAGATAGCAGGGGGCTCGCCGGCTACGGGGCCATCGGCGCAACCGCTTCGCGGCCCGTTGGAAGAGATCCTCGAGTCCCTTAAAACCCACCGTCTCAGCACGTCCTGAATACGCCAGATTGAAATCGGAACGGGCGATTTCCCGGGGTGCGAACAGCGTACTCGGAGTCTGGATGCGATCGGGCACTGGCGTCGTTCCACTCAAGGCCAGCGGGTCAATGCCAGCGGCACGATAACCGGCGCCACCACAGCGTGGTCGTCCGGGCAAGACCGTCATGACGGCACCCAGTTCACCAATATAGGTATGCCAGCCGGTCAGTCCGTGTCGCAGGGGTGCCTCACCGGTCAGAAAGGTTGGAATGGCCGCAGCCGTCGTCGTTGGGAAGACCGTCGTCAGGGTGGCGTGCCGCGAACGTTCGAGCAGGCCCCGCGGTGAAGAGCGCGCCAGCCAATCCGCGCCCAGGCCGTCGATGACGAATAACACCAGATTCGTCGTCTGCTCCAGGGCTCGCGGTGGCAGCGTCGACAGGCCGGGGGCGTCGCTATGCCCCCCGCGAGCCTGAATGAGGCTGCTCATCAGGTTGAGGATGCTGCCACCGAGATAGTCCGGCCGCGGCCAGGGCGGATGCGCTTGCGCCATGTGATTCAGGATGAGGACTCAGCGGTGAATAGGGTACGGGCGATCAACCGGGGTCTGCCCGGGGGAGCCGCCCGGGCAGTCGCCTGCCAACCCCTCGACACGACACGCGATGAACAGAGCTCAGAGTCCATCAGGATCGCGCATTGGCTCCAGGCCGGCCATTCCAGCCCTGGGCGTGGCCCGCGTTGCGATGTCCGCTGCGAGACCCCTGCCTCCTCACCACAGCAGCACCAGGATCAGAATGCCCAACAGAACCCGATAGATCACAAAGGGTAGCATGCTGACGCGCTCGATGAATTTCAGGAAGTAATGAATGGCCAGGTAGGCGAACACGAATGAGAGCGCGGCGCCGAGCGAAAGCGAGAACCAGTCGATGGGTTCGCTGGCTTTCATGAGGTCGAGCGTCTCGATCCCGCCCGCCATCAGAATCGTTGGAATGGCCAGCAGAAAGGAGAAGCGGGACGCCGCCTTGCGGGTCAGGCCGAGGAGGAGGCCGGCGGTGATGGTGATGCCCGAGCGCGAGGTGCCGGGGATGATGGCAATGGCCTGCATGAGACCAATCACGACCGCATCCCGCCAGTCGATGCTGAACTCGTCGCGCGTCCGTTTGCCGCGCGCGTCCCCCCACCAGAGCAGAAGCCCGAACCCGATGCTGGTGGCGGCGATCACCCATGCCGCGAGCGTCGGGTCATCGCGCAGGAACTCGAGCACGAGTTTCAGAGGCAGTCCGAGCACAACCAGCGGGAGCGTCGCGATAACGATCATCCAGCCCAGGCGCGCGTTGGGATCCGCGATCGAGCGGGTGCGCAATGACCCGAACACCGCGAGCGTCATGGTGACGAGCTCGCGGCGAAAATACAGCATGACGGCGCCGAGCGCGCCGAGATGGACCGCAACATCGAAGGCCAGGCTCTGTAACTCGTATCCAAAGAGCAGCGGCGTGAGGATGAGATGACCCGAACTCGAGATCGGCAGGAATTCGGTAATGCCCTGAACAAACGAGAGCAATAGGATCTGCAGCGTATCCATTTAGGAGGCCTCCTGAGGTCAAAGCGCCCCATTGTAACCACTTGCCTCGCAAGATGGTTCCGCTCGGTGCCTTCTTGTGGTTCCGCGGCGGGTGACTCAGGGTCCTTCGAACAGACACCATTGACTCGGATCTGGGAGCCATTGGCGCGCCACCGCGGCGATATAACCAGCCTGCGGCACCCAATGTGCGATCGCGGGCGATGCGGTGGCCTGAGTCCGCGCGCGAAAGAGCCCACGACCGTCGCATTTGACGTCGGCCTCCAATGCCGTCCAAGCGCGGTAGAAGAGCTGCAGACGCTGTGGTTCGGTCGCTTGCGCGATGGCGTCACAGACCTCCCTGGTGAACATGCGCGCGGCGATGGCCGCGAGATGGGTCCGTGGTCGGATGCGTTCGCAGTCCAGCCCGACCTCGGCCGCGACGCCCTGTCCGGCTGAGATGGCGAGCAAGGCAAGATCCTCGGTGGTTGTGAGATTGAAGGCGAGGGCAGGCCAGGCGAGGCCCAATCCCGGCTTGCCGGTGGGGGCCAATGTGATCGGGATGCGTGCCGGTGGCCGCTCGAGATAGCGCGCGAGGATCAGCCTGAGTCCGGACTGCACACGCAGATACCGGGCCCGCTGGGTGTCATCGAGGATCCGCTCGGCGCGTGCTCGCTCGGTAGCGCCTAGCACCGCGAGACAGCGCAACGGGTCATGGTGCTCGTCCTGCGTTGGGATGCGCCACAGATGGAGGTCACCGGGACGGATCGGGGGGCGGGAAGGTGGCTTGCGCCAGCGGGGCGTCTCGATGACTGATTGCACGGGTTGCGACCTGACCGTATGCGATCCGTTTTGACCAACGTCACGATCTTCTTATAATCTGCCGCCTCGTACCACCGGGGTTGTGACTGAACCGGGTTCGTCGCGAAGATTGGATGCGGTTGGGCATGCTCAGTGGCCGTGCTCAGTGGCCGTGCTCGTGGTTGGCTCTTCACCGCGCTCCGAGCGATTCCGACTGCAAGTGGGCAAAGCCAATGATCCCATCGGTGGCCAACGCAACGGGGCTCACCCATTTGACGAACCGCTTCACCTCCAGCGCTGATCAGGCGGCCCAAACCCCGCGGCAGAGCTCTCTGGAGGCCTGTCTCGAAGCCGTCTGTCAGAAGGGCTGCCGCGCGGTCCGGCGTGATATCGCGGCGCTGGAGGCCGGGGCGCAACTGCCCGAGGCAGCGCTCCTCACCCAGGAAGAGCGGCGTGTGCTCCTGCACGAACTGAAGCAGATCATGGCGGTGTACGGCGACTCCTGTCGCGTCGAGCCTTCCTGACTGTGCCTGCTCCGCACCCGTGCTCGGGTCCTGATGCAAGATCACGGCGCCGACGCTGGTGCCGGTCCCGATGTTCGGCGATCCATCAACGCAACGGAATCGATGCTGCATGATCAGTCTGATCCATACGCTCAGCCAGGAACTCGCCGCGCGCCCCGAGCAGGTCGACGCCGCGATCCGGCTCCTCGACGAAGGCGCCACGGTGCCTTTCATCGCGCGCTACCGCAAGGAGGCGACGGGTGGGCTCGATGACGTCCAGTTACGTCTTCTCGAGGAGCGGCTCGCCTATCTCCGCGCCTTGCAAGAACGCCGCGACAGGATCCTGAAAAGCCTCGTCGAGCAGGACAAGCTCACGCCGGAGCTTGACGAGGCGATCCTGGCCGCGACGACCAAGCAGCGGCTCGAAGACCTGTATCTCCCCCACAAACCGAAGCGTCGGACCAAGGCTCAGATGGCTCGCGAGGCCGGCCTCGAGCCGCTGGCCGATGCCTTGCTTGGTGATCCGAGTCTGGCCCCGGACGAGCGCGCCGGTCAGTACCTGAATCCAGTCCTGGGTGTAGAGAGCCCGGCCGCGGCGTTGGAGGGCGCGCGCCAGATCCTGATGGAGCGTTTCGCCGAGGATGCCGTCTTGAGCGGGCGGCTCCGTGAGCAACTCTGGGGCGCGGCCATCCTCGTCTCCACGCTGGTGCCCGGCAAGGAGCACGAGGGGGCGAAATTCACCGATTATTTCGCCTATCAGGAGCCGCTCGCGCGGATTCCGTCACATCGAGCCCTCGCGCTCTTTCGTGGTCGCAACCAGGGCATCTTGCAACTCGAGCTGCTCACGGGCGAGGGTGAGGATCCGGACGCCAGTTATCGCGGGGCCATCGCGGAGTGCTTCGGGATTCGCCAAGCAGGTCGGCCGGGCGATGACTGGCTGCTCGAGACGGTCCGCAAGGCATGGCGGATCAAGCTGCTGACCCGTCTTGAGCTCGAACTGAAGGGCCGTTTGTTCGAGCTGGCCGAGGAGGAGGCCATTCGAGTCTTTGGCTTGAATCTCAAGGCGCTCTTGCTCGCCGCCCCGGCCGGACGCCTGCCGACCATGGGGCTGGATCCAGGTCTGCGCACTGGCGTGAAGGTCGCGGTGGTGGATGGAACGGGTCGGGTGGTGGTGACCGAAACCATCTATCCCCATGCGCCACGCAATCAGTGGGATGTCGCGCTGGACCGGCTCGCCACGCTGGCCCGGGTCCATGACGTCAAGCTCGTCAGCATCGGCAATGGGACCGCCTCGCGCGAAACCGACCGGTTGGTTCGCGCCCTAATCCAGCAGCATTCTGATCTAAAGCTGCGTGCCCTGGTGGTCAGCGAGGCCGGGGCCTCGGTCTACTCGGCATCCGAATTCGCCTCGAAGGAACTGCCCGAGCTGGATGTCTCCTTGCGTGGGGCGGTCTCCATCGCACGCCGGTTACAGGACCCTCTCGCCGAGTTGGTGAAGATCGAGCCGAAGGCGATCGGAGTCGGTCAGTATCAGCACGATGTCAATCAATCCCGCTTAGCGCGCACCCTCGAGGCGGTGGTCGAGGATTGCGTGAATGCCGTCGGCGTCGACCTCAACACCGCCTCGGTGCCACTCTTGACGCAAGTTTCAGGGCTGAATCGAAATTTGGCCGAGCAGATCGTCCACTTTCGCGAGGCCCATGGCCCCTTTCCCAACCGCAAGCGTCTGATGGCCGTTCCGCGTTTCGGCGAGAAGGCCTTTCAGCAAAGCGCCGGCTTTCTGCGTGTGCGCGACGGTGACGAACCGCTTGATGCCTCGGCGGTGCACCCCGAGGCCTATCCGCTGGTGCGACGGATCTTGGACGAGGTCGCACGCCCGATCACGGCGTTGATCGGTGACCGCGCAACCTTGCGTCAACTCGACCCAGCCCGCTTCGCCACGGAGACCTTCGGTGTGCCGACCGTCAGGGATATTTTGAACGAACTCGAAAAGCCAGGCCGAGACCCGCGCCCAGAATTCAAAACCGCGCGGCTGCAGGATGGGGTCGAGACGATCGCCGATCTGTCGCCGGGTATGATCCTGGAGGGCACCGTTACGAATGTCACCAATTTTGGTGCCTTCGTCGATATTGGGGTCCATCAGGACGGACTTGTCCACATTTCCGCGCTGACGGATCGGTTCGTGAAGGACCCCCATGCCGTGGTCAAGTCAGGCGATCTGGTCAAGGTCAAGGTGCTATCGGTGGACGAGTTGCGCAAACGCATCGCTCTGAGCATGCGTCTCGGCGATGATGCCGAGCGGCGCGCGGCTGGCGCGGCTGGCGCGGACTCCCCTCGAACGCCTGCCGCGGAGGCCGCAAGGCGTGGCTCCCCCGATCGTGCACACCACCAGGCAGGGCCCGGACGGCGGTCGGGCCGCGCGGCCGAGCAGGCGGCCCGGACCTCAACAGCCGCGACTGGGGGCGCCATGGCCGATGCCTTCGCGAAGGCGAAGCAGCGTTGATGGGGAGCGAGGCGGCCGGCCAGGGGCCTCGTTCGCCGCGGGGGGCTCCGCGCGCAAGCAGAGTACGGATCAGCCGAGTCCCCGTCTCTATCGTGCCGCATCCATCATCCACGGTCAGGGCTGTTTCGCCAAGGTCTCGTTCGAGCCTGGTGAGCTGATCGGAGTTTACGAAGGCCCAGAGGTCTGCGCAGACGGCCCCCATGTGCTCTGGATCTACGACGCGGATGCGGGTGTCCTGCGAGGTCGCGATGGCCGCAACCTGCTGCGTTGGCTCAATCACAGCGAGGAGCCCAATGCTGAATTCGATGGTTTCACGCTCTATGCGCTGCGGCGCATCGGCGCCGATGAAGAGATCACCATCGATTACTCCGGCGTGTGAGGGGCGTTTGCTTTCCATTCGGCCACCCCGATATCGACGGATCTGACCCTTACCCGCGAGACATCGTGAAGCGCCTCATCAAGTTTTTGCTCCCCATTCTAATCTTGGCGGTCGGCTTCGGTGGCTTCCAGTATCTGAAGCGGACCAAACCCGAACGCCCCGTTGCCGAGTTCAGCGAGCGGGTGTGGCGCGTGGAAGCCGAGACGCTGCAGCCGCGCCGGCTCGCGCCGAGCCTCGAACTCTTTGGGCGGGTCGAGACCCCCGATCTGCTCCGCGCCGCCGCGTCGGCCCCGGCTCGGGTCGCGCGTGTGCTGGTGCGTGACGGCGATCGTGTGGAAGCTGGGCAACTCCTGGTCGAACTCGACCCCCGTGATTTCAGTTTCCGACTGGCCCAAGCGCAGGCGCAGATCGATGATCTCGATGCGCAGCTCGAAAGTGAGCGCCAACGCCAAGCGTCCGATCAGGCCGCGCTCGAGCAGGAGCAAAAGCTCCTGGCCTTGGCCGCGGATGCGGTCGAGCGGGCCACCCAGTTGACACGCCAACGCGTTGGCTCCCAGACCGAACTGGACATCGCCGAGCAGGAATTGGCCCGTCAGTCGCTCGCCGTGAGCAATCGCAAGATGAGTCTTGCTGATTTCCCGGCGCGCGAACGGGCACTGCGGGCCAGACTCGATAGCGCCAAGGCGCGTTTCGAGGAGATCGTCCTAGAACTCGAGCGGGGACGTGTGACCGCGCCCTATGACGCGATCATCGCGAGCGTGTCGGTGACCCCGGGGGATCAAGTTCGCAAGGACGATGTCCTCCTCACCCTCTACGCGATCGACGGCCTGGAGATCCGCGCGCGAATCCCGGCGCCCTTCCAGGACGAATTGACCGCGGCGCTGCGCGCGGAGGAAACCCTGCCCGCGCAGGCCCTCATCGGCGATCGCACCCTGATGCTCGAGCTCACACGCCTGGCCGGCGAGGCGAGTGCCAGTGGGATCGATGGCTTCTTCCGTATCATCGACGATCCCGCCAGTCTCCGGGCCGGGCAGATGCTGTCGTTGCGGCTGCAGCGGCTGGCGCATGACGAGGTGGTGCCGGCGCCCTTTGGCGCGGTCTATGGCGGCGACCGCGTCTATCTGCTGGTTGATGGGCGGATGCAAGGCGTACCGGTGCGCAGCCTCGGCAGTTGGTTCACGGAGACGGGCGAGGAGCGCCTGCTGGTGCGCGCGCCCGAGCTGTCAGCCGGTGATCAATTGATCGTGACCCATATGCCCAACGCGATCGATGGGCTGCGGGTGGAGGCCGTTCAATGAAGGATGGCGAGACAAGGGGGCGGCAGCCGGTCAAGGGGCATCAAAACGATCTCATTGGTCTGTTCGCACATCATAAGGTTGCAGCCAACCTCTTGATGATGATCATGATCCTCAGCGGGATCTTTGCGCTGGATCGGCTGAACGTGCAGTTCTTCCCCACCTTCGATCTTGACATCGTGACCGTGCGGGTGGTGTGGACCGGGGCGAGCGCGGAGGATGTCGAGGAGGGGATCACCAATCCGCTCGAACAGCGCCTGCGCTCGGTCGACGGTCTGCGCAAGATGACCTCGACATCGACTCAAGGCATTGCCTCGATCACGCTCGAATTCAGTGAAGGCATCGATCCGCTGCTTGCGCTCGATCAGGTGCGCCGGTTAGTCGATGATTTTCGCAATTTTCCCCAGGACGCGGAGAAGCCCGAAGTCGCCTTGGTTATCCGCCACGAGTCGGTTGCGCGATTGGTGCTGACCGGACTCGACCGTCCCGACGAATTGCGCGGATTGGCGCGACGGTTCGAATCCGAGTTGCTCGAACGGGGGATCGATAAGGTCGAGATTCGTGGTTTGCCCGCCGAGGAGATCAGTATCCAGGTCGATCAGGCGCGTCTTGAACAACTTGGGTTTGGCTTGTCACGGATCGGCGAGCAGGTCGCGGCCTTCAGTCGTGATCTTCCGGCGGGCGCGATCGGTCGCGGCGAAGCGACCCGCGAGCTACGCAGCCTCGACCGGAGTCGCGACGTGATCGAGTTCGCGCAGCTCCCCCTGAAGATCGAGGAAACGCTCAACCTACAACTCGGCGATATCGCCGTGATCGAGCGGGTGCCCCGTGATGGCGCGGTGCGCATCTCGATCGAAGGCCGCCCCGCGGTGGAATTGATCCTGCAACGCGCGGAGCGAGGCAACTCGCTTGCGGCGGCGCGGGTTCTCGACGAGTGGCTGGCCGAGACGCGCCCATTGCTTCCCCCGGGGGTGGAGCTTCTGGTCTACGATGCCTCCTGGGAGCTGATCCGTGATCGCATCATGCTCTTGGTGACCAATGGTCTGACCGGTCTCATCCTGGTGGTCGGGATCCTCTTTCTCTTCCTCAGCGGACGTGTTGCCTTCTGGGTGGCCTGGGGGATTCCGGTGTCGTTCCTGGCGACGCTCTTCATCCTCTACCTCGCCGGTGGCAGCATCAACATGATGAGTCTGTTCGCGCTCATCATGGCACTCGGGATCATCGTCGACGATGCCATCGTGGTGGGCGAGGATGCCATGGCGCATCATCAGATGGGCGAGGATCCGCTCTTGGCCGCGGAGGGTGGGGTGCGGCGGATGTTGGCGCCGGTGGTGGCCTCTTCCCTGACCACGATCGCCGCCTTCCTGCCGCTGATGCTCGTTGGCGGTGTCATCGGGAATATCTTGAGCGTCATTCCGTTCGTCATCATCGCGGTGATCCTGGCGGCCCTGCTCGAAAGCATGTTAGTCCTGCCCGGACATCTGCGCAGCGCCTTCATCCACTCCCACAAGGTCCAGCCGCGGTCCTTGCGTGGTCGGCTCGATCGCGGCTTCGATTATCTCCGAGACCAGCTCTTTCGCCCGCTGGTGACCCTGGCCGTTCATCATCGCTTCGCGACCATCGCCGCGGCGATCTCGGCTCTGGTCATCGCGCTGGGCTTGGTCGCTGGCGGGCGCTTGGGCTTCGTGTTCTTCCCTACCCCGGAAGGACAGATCATCTCGGCCAATGCAACCTTCGTTGCCGGGACTCCGCGGGCTCAGGTCGATGCCTTGCTTGAACATCTCGACGACACTTTGAGAGAGACCGAGGCGTCGTTCGACCAGGGGAAATTGGTCAATCTGGCGCTGGCCCTGCATGGTGCAAGGGCCGAGGGCAGTGGTTCGGGTGCCGATCAACTCGGCGCCTTGCAAGTAGAACTGATCGCTCCAGACGCACGCGATGTGCGCAACGAAGACTTCATCCGGGCGTGGCGCGAGCGTGTCGTGCTGCCCGCCGGGCTCGAGGGCTTCACGATCGCATCCCGCCGCGCCGGTCCTCCCGGACGTGATCTGAACGTTCGCCTCTTCGGTGGCGATGCCGAAACCCTGAAGGAGGCCGCCCTTGATGTGACGGAGGTGCTCAAGGGACTCCCCGGTGTGTCCGCGGTCGAGGACGACATGGCATTCGGACGTGAGCAGATCATCTATTCGCTGACGCCCGCGGGTAAGGCCCTGGGGCTGACAGTCGCTGAACTGGGTCAGCAATTACGCACGGCCTTCGACGGACAGTTGGTGCAGATCTTTCAAGATGGGGCCGATGAGGTCGAGGTCCGCGTGAAGCTGCCGCGTGAGGAGCGCGAGCGGCTGGGGAGCCTCGATCGTCTCAATGTGCGGATCGCGGATGGATCCTCCGTCCCCCTGACCACGGTAGCGCACTGGCGGACACAGCGGGGCTTCGAGATCCTGCGCCATGCCGAAGGGAAACTCGCGGTCGAGGTCTCAGCGGACGTCGACTCGGATGTGAACAATGCCGGAGCCATCATCGAGGGTCTGATCGAAGCGACCCTGCCCGAATTGGAGGCGAAGTACGGGATCAGCTATTCCTTCGAGGGGCGTTCGGCCGATCAGCGCGAGACCTTCAGTGACATGCGCAAGGGTTTGATCTTGGGATTGATCCTGATCTACATCATCCTCGCGTGGGTCTTCTCATCCTACGGTTGGCCGCTGGTGGTGATGGCGGCCATCCCGTTCGGTCTGACTGGCGCCCTCTTCGGCCACTGGTTGATCGGGATCGATGTGACCATCCTCTCCTTGTTCGGGATGTTCGGTCTCTCCGGGATCGTCATCAACGACTCAATCATCCTGGTTAAGTTCTACCAGGAATTACTCGATCAAGGCATGGCGAACCAGGACGCGCTGATCGAGGCCTCTTGCCAGCGCTTGCGCGCCGTCCTGCTGACGTCCTTGACGACCATCGCGGGCTTGACCCCGCTCTTGTTCGAGCAGTCCGTGCAGGCCCAGTTTTTGATTCCCATGGCGACCTCGATCGCCTTTGGGCTCGCCTTCGCGACCCTGCTGATTCTCTTCGTCATTCCCGCGATGCTGTCGATCCACGATAGCCTACATGCGCGATTCGCGCGGCTGTGGCGGGCTGAACCGGCTCGGGCCTGATCCCTTCTCGATCAGGTCCTGGGTGGCGCGGATCCGCCAGCAAGGCTTCAAATAGAGCTTTGATCCGCCCTCTGCTCCGGGTGTGCGACGGGTTCCGAGGCATGATGGTCGGCCGATGCACGCGCGGCCGAGCGGATCCCTGGAGTGGGCGGAAGCTGACGCAACGCATGCTGGGATCCAGCGAAGAGATCTCGATTGAGAATTCGGATGGCATCAAGCCAGGCCGTCGAGTTGCGGCACGCCTCCGTCTGCGCCGCTGTCCGTTCATCCAGCGCTTGGGGATCGCGGCAGGCGGTCACCGTGGCGCCATCACTGATGAAGTGCATCCCGGGCAACGGGCGAATGGCGAGGCGGTGATCCGCTGATGGCGCCGTCCAGGACATGATCGAGGGCCGATCGTCGCCAAGGACTTGCAGCAACAACCCCGGCAATGCGTAGAAGGGGAGTTCACCGACATCCAGGACCCCACGACGACCATCGATCAACACGATCGGCGTTGCGACCAGCGTCCGAAACATCTCGTCGGTGAATTCGGATCGATTCGGTGCGAGCAAGCCGGACTCGCGATGCCCGCCGAAATTGGGGCCGAGCGCGGGTAAATGATCACCGAACAAGACGATCACCGCGTCCGGATCAAGGGTTCGGAGCTCACGCAGGAAGTCCATGAGTTCGCGAGATTTGTAGTACATGGTGTTGGCGAATGCCGCGACCGTTTCATGACCTTCGGCAGCGGTGATGACAGGCGGACGCTGGTCGTTCAGCGGGTAGGGGAGGTGGCCGAAGTAGGTCAGCACATAATTGAAGATCGGTGTCGGGCCTTGTAGCTCGGGGCCGATTCGGTCGAGGATCTGGCGATAGAGCGATGAATCGCTTAAGAAATTACGATTCATGTCGTCACGTTCGAAATCAGCATCCGACCAATAGAGGTCGAACCCGACGCGATGATAGGCGTTGACACGATTCCAGAACGACGCTGCATTCGGATGCGAGGCGATGGAGCGATAACCGATCTCGCCGAGATGTCGGGGCAAACAGGGGACATCACGGCGCAGTCCTCCTTCGAAGAAGACATGGTCCCGTTCCACCGGGAAGCCACACAGAATTTCAAACTCGGTGTTGGCCGTGTAACCGCCGAAGACCGGGGCCAGTCCGTGGGAGTGACCCGCGGCAGCCCACAGCGCACGAAACTCCGGGTCAAATGGATCCGCGGAGAGTTCCGACGCGGTCAGCTGCATTGGATCCCAAAAGGATTCTAGGACAATCATATGGAGATTGCGCTTGGGGCGATCGGTTGCGGCCACCTTCACCAAGGGTGTGATGGGGGCGGTCCCGAGTTGCTCGAGCGCTGCGGTGACCTGCCGGGCGCTGGGCGCGGATTCACGACGCGCCCGACTGCGAACCCCTTCTTGCAAGAGGTGCAGGGGCAGCCCGCGATGATCGTAATTGCCGCGCTGATTCCACACCGAATGACCAAAATTTTGGTCGAGCTCGAGACGCACGGGTTCTGGAAAGGCGAGCAGCAGCCCCACTAGGGTGCCGATCAGGCCAAAGGTCATCCAGGTCGTAGGACGACGCCACGCGATCATCCACCAAAGCAAGAGCGCGGGGATGGCGACCATCAGTGCTGCTCCGACCCATTGCCAGCCGTCGAGCAGCATGAACATGTTCCTGGCGGCGATGAAATCGTCGGGCATCAGCGGGCCGCCTAGGATCGCGATCTTCAGCGCATTGCCGAAGGTCAAGGCGCTGAACAGGGCGGTCGTGGCCAGGAGGAAGCGTGGCAGCGAGGCGGCGATGGCATAGAGTGCCGCGCCGAGCAGCAGATGCGCGATCAGATCACGTTGGAAGGCCACGGGTGCGAGTTTCACACCGAGGAAGACGTCGATGGCGGCCTGGGCGACCAAGTACCAAACCACGACGAAAGCGAGGGCCGCGGCCCAGCCGAGCGCACGCCGCATGGCGGGATGTTCGAGAATTCGTTTCATGGATAACCGAGCGAAGTGGACTTCGCGGAAGTATGCTGTGGGGGATGACCGGCGTCGACATGAGACGGTCATCGTATCGACTCGATATTGTAATCTTTAATTTAGTCCTTGACCAGGGCAGGGAATTGTGTAGGAGCAAAGCGGGGACAGCGGGGGGCGGGGCGGCGCCTTGCCAAAGGGTCTCGCGTTGCGCTGCTTGTGCGGGAGGTTGTCGCGGTTGGATGACCCTGTTGGGGGCGCCGAAGCTCTGCAGAGTCCCGGTCAGTTCGGACCCACAGGTGATCGAGGACAGGATGGTGCCCCCGTAGCCCGGAGGGCCATCGTCGGTGTTTCGTGTTCCAGTGGTCGAGGTCTGAACTCGGGCGATTGAGCTGAGCTCAGTTAGGATGAGGGTTTGGTCAGTGAACGAGCGATCTGGCCGTGACGAGTCCCGATAGGAGTGACCATGAGGACGGCCGCGGGTACTGTTGTCGGGCCAAATTCAGATGCCGATCCCCCGTTCTGTGCGACACAATGCCCCTGATCATGTGGCAAGGATCTCGCCTTGATCGACCGCTCAGCGCGGACGTGGCCACGCGATCCACCATTGCCAGGTGCCTGCCACCGGCGTGATGGCCCAATCCGATGCCAGTGCGTCGCGCAGTGCTTGACTCGGTGCGAGCAGCAGCAGGACGTCGAACTCGCCAGGCTGTACGAAGTCCGTCGCGTGCGCATGATCCCAGGCCCAGATCCGTGTCCGTGCGTCCAGATGATAGGCCAAGGAGATCATCTCACCGGTCGTGACGCCGCTCTGGGAGACGATCACCAAGGGATGCTGTGTGGTCTCGATCAGGCGTGCGACCGCGCTGTTATGTGCACTAAAATGTTTATTCCACCAGCTCTCGGCGGCCAGGATGCGCGCCTGCGATAGGCCACCGAGCAGCACCAGAAGCAGCAGTGCCAGCCAGGCCCACCGCCTCCGACGGTCCCCACGTTGGATCCCCGTGCCGAGGACCCAGGCCAGCATCAATTGCATGGCCATCACGGCTGGTAATCCATAGCGGACATGCTGTGAGCGACTCCCTCCGAACAGCAGATCGGGGCCCAGGACGATGCCCAGATAGCCAACGGCGATCAGAACCAGGAGCCACATCTCTGGGCGCGGTGCGCGCAGGACATAAACGAGGACCGCGAGCCCCACGAGGAACGCGATGAGGACGAGATCCGGAGTGAGCGCTGGCGTCGGGTCCAGATCCAAGATCGACCGGCCAAGATGGCCGACCCAGGAGCCGAGATTGGATGAGGCGCCCACCGCGCGCTCCATCCAGGCGGTATGGTTCGCCGCCGCGCCAAACTGCGACACGAGCACCAGTAGCCAGGGAGTAAACAAGAGCATCGCGCTCGCCACGCTGACGAGCCAAGGTCGCCAGGTTGCAGCGGGTCCGCCTCGCCCTCCACCCTCCGCTGAGCGGCTGAACAGCCAAAGGTAGACGGCATGAAGCGGGATCATGAGCCCGAACAAGAGGTGGCTGTAGAGTCCGATCGTCATGCAGGCCCCATAGAACCACCAGTCGCTGGCGCGGCCACGCGCCAGCGCGCGCTGCAACACAGCGCTCGACACCAGGATCATGAGCGTCCAGAGGGCGTACTGGCGGGCCTCTTGGGCATAGAGCAGGTGCAATGGCGAGACGGCCAGGATGGTCGCGGCCACCCAGGGAATCGGGCCACGCCCAAACAGCAGGCGCATCAAGGCGAAGGCGGCGAGTGGCAGCAGCATACCGAAGACAGCCGAGGTCCCCCGGACTGCTGTCACCGGGTCGAGTGGCAAGCTCGTGGCGGCTGCGCGGGCGAGCAGATAGTAAAGCGGGGCATGCTCCGGATGCGCGGCGAGGGCGCGCAAACTGTCCCCCCAACCGAGGGATGCCGCAGGATGCTGAACGGCGAGGACTTGCTCCGCAGTGAAGAGGTTGCCACTGAAGAGCGTTCCCAAGGCCTCTGCGGGGTGGCCAAAGATCCGGATCAGGGTGAAGACCTCGTCATGCCAAACGATCGGATCGGCAAGCCCGTTGAGGCGGAGTGCCGTAATGAGTGCGAGGCCAAGCAAAACGATCACGGGCGCGAGTCGCCGCATCCGAACCTGGGACAGGCGCTCGACGATGCCGTTCATCAGCGGGTTTGACCCAGCGGTGGGTGCACTAGCCGCTCCACGGAAGAATCAATCAAGGTTTCAGCCTTGTCCAGGCGGTGTTCCTGGGGTTGCGCGCAGATCAATGGGCAAGGTTCTGGTCGCAACCGCGCCCGGTGACTCATGATGCGTCACCCATTGGTGGGTGACCGCCATCTCGTGTCGCCCGCATCCTGGCCGGTCTCGGCCGGCGGGGCCAAGACAGCGTCAGGTTCAGATGCATCAACGCTCGTCGAGCAGGGTGAGTTAGCCCCCGAACAGGCGTTTGGCGCGCTCGAGCAAATCGTCGATCTCGCGTTCTGCCGCGGCCCAGTCCTCCACTTCGTGTCCAGGTGTAAAGCCCCGCTTCTCGGCGCGATAGTAGGCCGCTTCGTGCACCATATGGAGTCGCTCTTCCGCGGACACATTCGAGAGCGAACGCAGCGTGATGGTCTGAGCCTGGGTCACCGGTTCGGATGCGGTGGCGGTCTTCCTGGGTTTTGCAGCGGGGGTTGCTTGCTTCGTCGTGCGTGATGTCGCTTTCGCGGCGCCCGCGATGCCCGTTGCCGTCCTAGACTTGAGTGGCGCGGCTTTGCTGGGTACGGCCGGGGCCTTGCGCGCCGGGCTCGTTTTGGTCGCGGTGGGGGATTTCGCTGGCACGGATGGTTTGGCCGCGACCTTTTTCGGGACCGTCGTGGTTTTGGTCGCCGCCTTTTTGGTGGGTGTGGCGGCTTTGGGCGCCGTCTTTTTGGTTACGATGGTTTTCTCGTCGGCCATGTCGCTCGCTCGCCTCACGGAGTCTGATGTGATCGATTCGTCTCGTTCGAGAGCTCCAGATCTGATGCCCTCTTGGCTGACGCAACCATTGCAGGCAGCCGTCATGTCGCTGAACGATGAGGTTCGGACATCCGGATGCAGAGGACCTCTTATCCCAGATTCTGAGGATACACCTGGACGGTGAAACTATACCCGAAGCATGACCGGGATTGCCCATCATTCCGAGCGGAGCGCCGGCGCGAGATCCTCTCGCGCGGCTCGTTTCGCTGGGGCGATGCCGGCCAGCAGGGCGGCTCCCCAAGCCAAGAGCAGACCGGAGATTAGGGGCCAGGCTGGAATGGACATCTCCATCGTCCAACCGAACGAGCGTAGGTTGACGACCTCGATCAAGAGCTGCGCCATGACGATCCCTAACGGAATTGCGATCAGACCGGCTACGAGACCGACGATCGAGGTCTGCGTCAGGATCAGACTCGCGAGTTCGCCCGGAGTCATCCCGGTCGCGCGCAGCACGGCATGTTCCCGGCGGCGCTCCAGTTCGAGTGCCATGAGTGCGCTGAGCACGCCGATGAAGGCGACGGCGACGGCAAGTAATCGCAACACCTGTGTGATGGCAAAGGTGCGATCAAAGACCGCTAGGGACTCGACTCTGATTTGTTCGTTGAAGCTGGTTTGAATCGGGACATCGAACTGTTCGGTGATGGAGCGAACTTCAGCGAACACCCGGTTCTGGTCTGCATCCTCTTGAACCCGGATGCCGAGTGAAGAAATCGCTAGATCGTCCCAGAGTTCGATATAGCGGGTCCGGGCCATCGCGAGGAGTCCCGCGTCCGATCCATAATCGCGGAAGATGCCGCCGATCTCGAGCTGCTGCCACCCCCGCGCGGTGAAGAACTCAATGTGATCACCCACGTTGACCCGCTGATGATAGGCATAGGGCTCGGAGGCGAGGATCAGTTCACCGGCCTCGAAGCGGGACCAGAGATCGGTGGCGGTTCCGTGACGGAGGGCAAAGCCGCGCGCCGTGACCGAAGACGGGCTCACGCCGATGAGCCAGACGTCGCCAGCGCGTGTTTCGACCCGCGTGGTGCGGGCCAGGCTCAGTTCCGCGATCCCGTCGAGCGCACGTAAGCGCTCGGCGAGGGCGGCGGGCAGTTCGCCGTCGGCGCGATTGCCAGTCTCTGAGGTCGCGGCGACATAGAGATCGCTTTGCAGGGTCCCATCAAGCCAAACGATCAGGCTGTTGCGAAAGCTGTCGATCATAACGCCGACACCGATCGTGGAGGAGATCGCCACGGTGAGTGCCGCGGCCGCGATTCCCGTGCGCGTGATGGATGAGGCGACGCCGCGTGCGGCCAGCACGGCCGCGAGGGGGCCATGCACCGCGGCCGCGCGGGCGAGGAGACCGGCGAACAGGCGCAGCAGGATGGGCACACAGAGGCTGACCCCAAGGATCAAGGTTAGGATCGCGACGAAACCGAGACCGAGCGAGCGGCTGGGGATCTGCGCCAGTCCCCAGCCGCTCGCCGCCAAGAGAATCCCGAGCACGCCGAGCCAACGCACCCACTGTTGTCCACGCCGCTCCAGACTGTGCTCGCGCAGGAGGTCGCGCGGCTGCGCGCCCGCGGCCTCCAGCGCGGGGCCGAGCGCGGCCAGGATGGTCACGAGCAGACCAACGCCAACGGCCTTGACAATCGACAGCGGAGCAATGATGAGTTCGCGAACGGTCAGTGCGAAATAGAGATCATTGATGGTGCGGGTCACCAATTGCACCAATCCCCAACCCGTCAGGATGCCCATGGCGAGTCCCAGTGCCGATCCGATGCATGCGAATAGCATGGCCTCGGACATGATCAGCCTGAAGAGTTGCGCCCGGGTCGCGCCAAGGGTGCGCAATGAGCCAAACAGTTGCCGCCGCTGCACGACCGCGAAGGTCATGGTGTTGTAGATGATGAAGCCGCCGACTAGGACGGCTAACAGGCTCATGGCCGTGAGGTTCGTTTGAAAGGCGCGGGTCATCTGACGCAGACTCTCGCTGCGTTGTGCCGCGGCGACCAAGCGCAGATCTTGCGGTAGTCGTTCAGCGAGGGTTGCGGCCGCCGTGGGAGTCAGCGTCAGATCGATACGATCGATCACCGCGGGGCGTGCGGTGATTTCCTGGACCGTGGCGATGTCGGCGATCGCGAAGCCGGCGAGCCCGCCGGGTTGGTTGGCACTGATGGCGCCGATGACCCGCACCTCTTGTGTCTGATCACCATGCTGCAGTGACAGTGGTGTGTCGAGTGCGATACCGAGACGCTCCAGGTCCTGCGCGTTCAACAGCAGTGTCCGGGATTCATGGAGTAACCGGGTCAGATCCCCGCCGGTGACCTCGACGCTAGGTCCGGCGAACCGCGGCAGGGACAACAGATCGACTCCCAGCAGTTGAAAGGTTCCGCCCGCGATGCGCACGCTCGCTTCGATTACGGGGGAACCGGTGCGTAGGGCCGCGGCAACCGTGTGATCCGGATGGCGCCGCAGTTCAACGTAGCGCGCGTCCGCGATCTGGCCGGATGCGGATTCGATCTGATGGGTGGTGCGCCCGACCACCGTCTCGAGGGAGAGATCGAACGCACGCAGTGCGCTGGTGTTGGCGATCTCCACGGCAATCACCACCGCGACGCCGAGGGCGATGCCGAGAATCGAGAGCGCGGACTGCCAGCGATGCCGTGACAGATATCCGATGCTGGCACGCAGTAAGACGGGCATCACCAGGCGAGGCTCCGGTCGGCCGCGACCAGTCTGCCGTGCTCCAGCGTGAGGACGCGATCGGCAATCGCCGAGACCGTGAGACTGTGCGTGACCAGAATCAGGGTTTGGCGCCGACCGGCAAAGAGCGCGGACAAGAGCTCCAGGATCTGTTCTCCGGTCTCGACGTCGAGGTTGCCGGTCGGCTCATCGGCAAGCACCAGGGCCGGCTCGTGGATTAAGGCGCGGCCGATGGCAACGCGCTGCTGCTCACCTCCCGAGAGCTGATCTGGGAAGGCCTCGGCGCGGCGCTCGAGCCCCAGCTGCTCCAACAGGGCATGAATCCGCGGCAAACCTCGGCGCAGGGTTGTGCCGTTGAGTTCGAGCGGCAGGGCCAGGTTTTCCGTGACCGACAAGGTCGGGATGAGATTGAAGAACTGGTAGATGAAACCGATCTGCCGGCGTCTGAGCAGGGTCAGGGCGGGTTCACCGAGTCGCCGGAGCGGTTGTCCCATGACCTCGACGGAGCCCTGATCCGGGCGATCGATTCCGGCGAGCAGATTCAACAGGGTCGACTTGCCCGATCCACTGCGTCCGAGTAGAGCGACACACTCACCCTGCGCGACGTCGAAACTGACGCCTTCCAGAACCCGATGCTCACTTTTGCCATCGCCCTCGGGGTAAACTTTGTGGACATCATGAACCCTGAGCGCCGGTGTTCCAGGCACCATTGATGCCTCCTGTCGCGGGTTCATACGAGCCATCGCACCAGATAATAGAGGCGTTGACCCTCGGAGGAACTCGAGGGTCCGTAAACGATGGCCGCGCGGAGATGACGGGCTGGATCCGCGGCGGCGCGCGCCTGTTCTTCGTCGGCAACAATGGTGACGCAGCCTTCGGCGAAGCGGCCACGATCGGTCCGTTTGGCTTGCACGAGCGCGACCTGCCGCGCGAGTGATGTCGAATCCGTATCGACGAGAATGTTGGGCATACAGTTCAATATCCGGTCAGGTGAATCCCACGCGGCCTCGATCGCTCGGCCAGTGTTGCCGCGTTGGGGTCGGGGCGGAGCGGGGC
>NZ_NRSD01000015.1 GCF_016583985.1 Thiocapsa imhoffii
TTCTGGTTGGGGTAGTGGTCTGCTGAGGCCTTGGGTCGCCCGCAAGCGGTCTCCAACCTGTGGGTGGGTGCAGGACAATTCAGTGGCGGCGCGAGGATTTGACGTTGGCAAGATGATTGGAAAACCCAATGCGGTCGGTGTTTTTGATCACACCGTGTTTAATACAGGGGCGAACCCATTCACCCGTGGTTACAAATTTTTGATCTGACAGTTACCAATGAGCGTCGAGTCCACATACAACCGTTACGCAGCATTCTATGATTTTATCTATGGCTCTGTCCTACAAGATGGTCGGAAGAAACTTGCCCGGCTGATTTCCAAGGAACCAGGTCGCCATTTGCTTGAAATCGGAGTTGGCAGTGGGTTAATGCTGCCGTTATACCCAGACCATCTCAGTATCACGGGGGTCGACATTTCCAATCAGATGCTCGCGAAAGCAAGGAAGAGAGCGGGTTTGCTGCGAAATAAGACGATTACATTACACCATGTCGATGGGGAAAATGGCGGTTTTCCGGATGAGTCATTTGATCATGTTGTGCTGCCATACGTGTACTCTGTCACTCCCGACCCCGATCACTTGATCGCTGAGTCTTTCAGGGTCTGCAAATCTGGCGGAAATATTTGGATACTCAATCACTTTAGCGGTTTCGGAACCGTTTGGGATTATGTCGGACTCATCGTGAAATCATTTCCTGACTCGGTAGGGTTTAGGTCGGATTTTTCGTACGAAGATTATGTCGTTTCGAAGGGTTGGCAGGTGGAAGAAATTCACAAAGCCAATGTGTTGGGATTGTCCCGAATTATCAAGGTCAGGAAGCCTTTAGCCGCTTGATCATAAAGGCGATTTCAGCACTGATTCAAGACCAGGAGTCACACCAACATGACGACTCTAGCCCGAGACCACTCCTCAGTCTCCGTCGATGACTATTTAGCCAATGAGGATGGGGCCGATATCCGTCACGAGTATATCGATGGTCAGCTTTATGCGATGAACGGTGCGAGCCGCAACCATGGCTTGATCGTTGGTAATCTTTACGCACTGCTGCGCCCGCTGTTGCGAGGCACCCCCTGCCAACTCTTTGCTAACGATATGAAAGTTCGGCTGCGGATCAACGATCAGGACATTCTCTACTATCCTGACCTGCTCCTGAGCTGCGACGAGAACGATCGCGAAACCTACTATTGCAGCCGCCCCTGCTTGCTCGTCGAGGTGTTGTCGGACTCCACTGCACGGATCGACCAGCGCGAGAAACTCTGGGCCTACCAGAGCATTCCGAGCCTGCAGGAATACGTCCTGGTTTCGCAGACCGCGCGGGTGGTTCAGATCCATCGGCGCGCGCGGGACTGGGCACTCGACACCGTCACCGATGGCCGCGTCCGGCTAGCGTGCCTTGATGTCGACGTACCGCTGGATGTGATTTACGAGGACGTGCGCGCGCCAGGGTGAAGTGGGAGCCCGCTTGCGGGCGATGCAGCCATGGGCCTGGGTGGCCGCGGTCAGGTCGGGTGCCGCACGCGTTTGTCTGTGAGGTAGATCTGACCATCGATTTCCAGGGTCCGCAACGCCTCGAGTCGCTCGCCGGCACAGAGCACGCTTTTGGATGCACCGGTGGTGGGGTCGTAGACGATGCCGTGCATGGAGCAGCGCAGGGAGTCTTGGTCGGTATCGAAGATCCCGTCGTGCATGCAGTCTAGGCGCCGTACCATGTGCACGCATTGATTCAGATACGCATAGACCTGTCCGCCGAATCGCAACACGATGGCGCTTTGCGGTGCCTGCTTGAATCGGATGGGGATGATGCGATGCTGATGCTCCTTTAGATCAGCGCTTGGGCACACCAACAGTTTGCGTCGCTCAAGTGCCGAGAGCGTCTGGGGTGGTGATGACGAACTCATGGCGTGGGCACTCGCGTTGTCGCGATTCGCGGCGATGGGCCATCTGGTTGCGCCGCCTCGGGTTGATGACGACCGGCGCGCTGTGGTGGGATGACGCTGGGTGTGTGGTGGTCTCGTTTCTCGGTTTCGTGAGCGGGGGGCTGTGCCATGGTCTGGATCGACTTGAGGGTTGTTTTCAAGGATCCATAGCACATCGCGAGCCAAGTATCTGGGTTTTTTAGATCAATGACTTAGGATGGGTCATCGACTGTGTCGACGGTGATGTGTCGCATCGATGACAAGATGGTGTGGTGGGTGACTCCTGGGATGTTAGAAGTCATTGGGCGATGGTGGTTTGCGGAGGTCTGGTCGCCCGCAAGCGGGCTCCTACATTAAAACTGATCCGAGATATCTTGGGTCGCTTGAAAGCGGGGTCGTCCGTCACCCTCGATCCGAGATCTTGGATCGCCTTCAAGCAGGGTCGTCCGTTACCCTCGATCCGAGATCTTGGGTCGCTCGCAAGCGATGGCGTTCGTCACCCTCGACCCAAGACCTGAGATCACCCGTAAGCGACGTCAATCGACCCAAGTGTAGAGGTCGGCCATGGGTTGATACATCAACCAAGGCAAGAGCCGCGTTTCGTAGGGTAGGCCCTGATGATAGCGCCAGCCGTTCTTGTCCCGGTCATCCAAGACGAGATCATGATTGAGATCGACCGCGGAGATGACGCGGGAGCCATCCTCTTGGAGTTTCGGTGCGGTCAAAAAGACTCCGACGAAGCCTTCCCAAATGTTTCGGACATGCGTGTAGCCGGCATCGGTGAGTAGATTGCCGGCGGCAACGCTGCGGACGCCGGTGCGGCATAACAGGTAGATGGGGGTGTCTTGATTGGGAATGATTTTTTGAATGTAGCTGAGGAAATCCGCATCGTTTTGGTCGATCTGAGAGGTACGAGCGACACAGGCGCCATCGGGATGGCGACCACGCTCATCGCAGAACTGATAGATAAAGGGATAGGGGACGTTGTATGAGCGTTCGGGGTGGCCGGCCTTGTATTCGGGGATGCTGCGTACGTCGACGATGACCGCACGCAATAAGGGGTTACCCAAACGACCGCCTGAGCCGAGGTTCACAAAACCGCGCTGGACCACCGTATGCAGATAGGCTTCGGCAGGGCTGATCTCTGACTTGTAGTAGCCACAGAGCCCAGCGCGATTTTCATCAAAGGGGCAGGGCGGTTCCTCAGCCTGAGCAGAGACCATCATCAATGACCCCATTGCCGTGCCGGTGATCGCGGACCAGATGTATCCTGTCGCTGTTCTCATCATGATGATCCTCTGGTGGTTGATGACCTGGATGCGCGCAGGGAGTGATCAGCGATCATGCCCTGGTGAAATCTGGATGCCGCGAACAGGTCTTTTATTATGGAGATTGGGCAGAATTCGATCCGTCTGCCTCAGGGGCTGGTTCCAGAGAGACCGAGTATAGTGGTTTGTTATCAGGTGACAACCCTCAATCTGCAATCGGCCTCAATCTGCGACGCTCTTGTCGGATCCAAGCCGGAATGGCTGTCTCTCGACCGGCACGCGTCCGGTTTTCACTCTGCTAAGCCCTCTTTATCCCTCATGCTGTCAGGTTTTTTTACAGCTCTAGTGACACCTTAGATCCGAGAGTAAATGATTGATGATAAAATCATTATTTTGGATTAATCACGGATTGGATGGCGCGTGAAGACTGCCGTGCGTTCCCTGTAGAGGCCAAACTGTCAAGTTTTTTTACAGTCAGCGCCCTGATTCAGGCCGGTCTTCGTTGATCGTGCTCGCCGATCGCTAAACGTCCTCATATCGTCTCGTTTCCGTGTCCGCCTTTTGCGGCAGTTTCGATGCTGCGTGCGCAGATCAGATTGGCCACAAACTCAGGACTAGAGGGCCTTGGTTCGTTTTTTCGCGCCGTGCTGAACGCGTTTCGCAACGAGTGCCTAGGAGCAGCAGGGTGCGGGGTGCGGGGCCGCGCGCGCAATCTACGCAATCTAGTGGGGCGGTTGTCTGATGCGATCATGATTTCCATGGCCCGGTATTTGCGTGTGTAATCGTCTGAGTCCTATTGTTTCAAGATACATCCCGATGATCACCATCACGAGTGTCGGTCTTGAGTGATCGGATCATCTCTTGAACGAAAATGAATGAGGTCACGACGATATGCGTTTTACAACAACGATCTTAACGACGCTGTTACTTGGGGCGTCCGTCACCACCGCACATGCCGCATTGATTGGTCCAGCCGCTGATTACAATGTCTTTGTGTTTGGAAACTTCACGAGTTCTAACAGTGATACAGAGGGGAATTTGGCGGCAGGCGGTAATGTCAATCTGACGAATTATGCGGTGGCTTCGAAGATTCCCGGACAGGACGGCGGCCGCCTCGTGGCGGGCGGTCACGTGACGGCAACGAATGGCGGTGTCGGGGATGGCCAAAACGGCCGAATTTATGCCGATTCGACCAATTTGACAAACTTTACGGCCACCGGCGGCGTTCAGCCACAAACGTTAGTGGATTTTGCAGCCGCGGAAAGCCTTTATAAAGGTCTGTCGACAAGCTTGGCGGCATTAACTGCGAACGGGACAACCAATGTAGAATGGGGTAGCTTGAATTTGACCGGCACTGGTTCTGGCTTGAGTGTGTTCTCAGTCACCGCTGATCAATTGACCAATACCAACTCCGTAAATATTACAGCTGATGCTGGTTCGACTGTTTTGATCAACGTCAGCGGTTCCGGACAGATTTTCCAAAATGGCCAAGTATTCTTGAATGGGATCAGCAAGCACAATGTGCTGTACAATTTCAGTGAGGCTACAGACTTACACCTTGCGGGCAGCAAAAACCCATATGGGACGATCCTCGCTCCTTTTGCTGATGTGACGGGTGGTTGGGGTGCATTAGACGGTCAATTGATTGCGCAGTCGTTCGATGGAAACATCGAGATGCATAATGTTTTATTTGAAGGCACCCTGCCCAGTCCTGTCCCGTTACCTGCAGCCGTTTGGCTATTCGGATCCGCCTTAGGCATGATGGGTGGTATTGCGATCAAACGGCGTCAACGGCGATCGACTTAACGTTCTGGTGTCGCAATCATTGGTCAGGCTCCATTTGATTTGGACGAATCCTTGGCTGCGCATGGATCCGTCGCAACGTCTGACCAGGGCACCGCGTTCAGCGCCGATATCAAGTGTGCGGCTTCCGTCTTCGATGACCGACAGCGGAAGATCGTAGTGCATGACCGGCTAACGCTCTAACATCACCTCAGTGCGATCGGCTGGGTCGGCCGGTAGATGTTCTGCTTTCGGGCGACCCAGACCTTCACAGTCAGCCAAGAGCCTGACGATGGCGCCCGCAAGCGGGGGCCGACGGCATCGGAGGCTTTCTTCAGATTCGTTTGTTGAATCGATACTCTTTCCAATCCCGATCTGCTGTTGAGCGGTGATCCGAATGAGCACGAGACGTGATCAACGCCCCTTTGACGAGACGCTCGAAGCGGTCCGGTTGCGCTGTGGCCGGGCGGTCTGTGGGTCGCTGGCAGAGGCCGAGCGGCGTGAGTGGTGGTTGGCCAATGGCCGCGGCGGTTATGCGGCGGGGACGTTGGCGGGGACGCTGACGCGGGGGTATCACGGTCTCTTGGTCGCACCGCTCGATCCGCCGTTGGGGCGTCGACTGGTGGTGGTCAAGCTGGATGCCACCCTGGACGACGGGGAACGTCAGTGGCCACTGCATGCCAATCGTTGGGCGGGGGATCAGGTGACGCCGAACGGTTTTCAGTGGCTCGAATCCTTCACGCTCGAGGGGCGCATGCCGGTGTGGCACTGGGCCTGTGGCGAGCATCTGATCGAGCAGCGGGTGTGGTTGCCGCGGGGCTCGAATGCCGTGTGGGTCGTCTATCGCTGCCGGCGGACCAGGATCGCTGCCGACACCCAGGCCGGTACGGCGACCGGGACAGGGGGGCCGTTGCGTCTGCGGCTCGCACTCTTAGTCGCCGACCGCGACCATCATGCGGTGGGTGGAGCGCTCGATGGCGTGGAAGTCGCCGCGACCGCGACCCGTGCGGTGATGCCCTTGCGCGGGGGTCACCGGCTCGCCTGTGCCGTTGTGGGAGGGCGTTTCGAGCTGGATTTGGCCCTTTGTGAGGGCTTCGACCTGCCCGCCGAACGGGCGCGCGGACTCTCGGATCGTGACGGCCATCTGCGCCTCGGCTGGGCGACGGTCACACTCGATGGGACGCGCTGGAGCGGGGTACTGGCTGGAGTGGACCCGCTGCCCTTGGATCCCGACCCCGCGACCAGTCTGGCTGCGTTCCGAGATCGTGAGGTGCGACTCCAACAAGCCGCGCGCGCGGCGAATGCGGTCGCGACCGCCTGGCCGCCCTGGGTCGAGCGCCTGGTGCTCGCGGCCGAAGCCTTTCTGATCGAGCGCGCGCTGGGGGGCGGCGAGACGCAACCGGACGGGGTCGGGGGCAGGGCGACGACCGGGATGTCCGTGATCGCGGGCTATCCCTGGTTCGGGGACTGGGGGCGTGACACCATGATCGCCGTGCCAGGGCTCACGCTGGCGACGGGACGGCTCGGGGATGCACGACGGATCCTCGAGACCTTTGCCGGCTTCGTCGATCGTGGCATGCTGCCGAATCGGTTCCCCGGGGCGGGCGAGACGCCGGTCTACAATACGGTCGATGCGGCGCTCTGGTACCTGGAGGCCTGGCGCGCCTATCTCGCGGTGAGCGCCGATTGGGACGCCCTCGCGGCGGTGTTCCCGGTCCTGGAATCCATCATCGCGCAGTATCGCAGCGGGACGCGCTATGGCATCGTCATGGATCCGCGCGATGGCTTGGTGCGGGCGGGCGAGCCCGGGGTCGCGCTGACCTGGATGGACGCCCAAGTGGGGGATTGGGTGGTGACGCCGCGAATCGGTAAGCCGGTGGAGATCAATGCGCTCTGGTATCAGGGGTTGTGCACCATGGCGGCATGCGCGGCGCGGTTGGGTCGGGATGGCGCGCCCTATCGGGACCTGGCCGCGCGCACGCGAGACGGGTTCGCCCGATTCGTGCGCCCCGATGGACTCGGTCTCTATGATGTGCTCGATGGACCCGACGGGGACGACGCGCGCATCCGCCCGAATCAGATCTTTGCGGTCAGCCTGAGTCATAGCCCGCTCGCACCGGCTGAGCAGGCCGCAGTCGTCGCCACCTGCGCGCGGCACCTGCTGTGCTCCTATGGTCTGCGCTCGCTCGCGCCGGGGGACCCAGACTATTGCGGTCGCTATGAGGGGGATGTACGGCAACGCGATCGGGCTTACCATCAAGGCACGGTCTGGGCGTGGCTCCTGGGACCCTTCGCGTTGGCGAGTCATCGCGTGACTGGCGATGCCGCTGCGGCACGCTCACTCTTGGAGCCCATCGGGGATCATCTCAGTGATGCGGGTTTGGGCAGCGTGAGCGAGATCTTCGACGGCGACCCCCCGCATGACCCGCGCGGCTGTCCGGCACAGGCGTGGTCGGTGGCCTGTATCCTTGAGGCCTGGGCGCGGCTCGCGCGCGAAACCAGGGCCGCGGCTGGAACGGGTGCCGGGGGTGGCGTGGGACGCTGACGCTGGGCCGATGTCGGGCCGATTGGAGGGCGCATCGGGGAGACAGCGGAGAGGATGGCTTGCATCTTCCCGCGCAACAGCCTATCCCTAACACCGCGGGGTGCAGCGGGTCGCGTGCCGCTGGTCCAGGCAGCGAGAGTGTGTCAACGCGGACGTGCCGAATCGGCTGGGCAGGTGCAACCGACAGGCAGCGGATCACCGACTATCGAACACTGACTCATGACAACTGTTCAGGATTGATGAATCAGCGCCTTGTGCTCGTTTTGTTTTTCGGGAGCCTGTTTCTCGCGATCTTCGTGGTGACCACGGTGATCCAGTTGACGCTGGTGGTGCCGGCGCGCGAACGGATCTCCGTGGGCGAGACCGCGGCGCCCAGGCCGGCCACCGTGTCACCGGCAAGCCCCCCTCTGGGACGGGACTGGGAGGCCGAACGCCGTGCTCCCGAGACCTGGGGCGCGCGCCCGCCAGCGCCCACTGCTCCGGGTTGGACCGACCCAAGTCGCGGGGAGCCGCGCCGGCCCGATCCCGCGCCGGTGTGGCAGGATCCATCCCCGCCATTCTGGTCGCAGCCCGCCCCACCAACCCGGCCGGATCCCTCTGGCCCGACGCCCGGTCCCGACGCCTTTCGTCCCTTTGGTGCGCCGGACGCGACGCGTCCAGCCGAGCCGACGCGTCGCGTCGAGCAGGGCGATGTCGATGCCTGGTGGACACCGGAGGCGCCCCTGCGCTTTCGGCCCGACAAGCGGTTTGAAGGTGGCGTCGACCCGGCTCCCGAGACACCGGCCTATCGCTTTCGCCCGCTCGATCCACCCCGCACGCGCACCGATTCAGGACGTCCACCCCAGGGCGCCGCGCCCCGGCGGGGGGAATGGCGGGGGCGCCCCGATGAGCCGCCGCCCGTCACCCCCTTCCCTTCGCCTTGGGGAACGTTCCCGCCAGGCCCAGCGCCGTTCTGGCTGGATCGCTATCCCTCCGTCCTCACGGATGAGGCGACGCTCCCGACCTGACCTGGATGGACTGAATCCATGAACCAAGATGTGGCGACCAAGTCGATCGTGTTGGTGATGGCCTTCGGGATCACGCTGCTGTTCCTGGCGATGATCCAGAAATTCCTGATGGCCTTGTTCCTCGCGGCGATCTTCAGTGCCTTGGCACGGCCCCTGTTCCTGCGTCTCGAAACCCGCTTCGGCGGCCGTCGCCATCTGGCCTCCGCCGCGACGCTGGCGGTGATGGTGATCCTGGTGTTGCTCCCGCTGACGCTCTTGATCGGCGTGGTGATCGCGCAGGCCATCGAGATTTCAGCCGTGGTCACCCCCTGGGTGAAGGCGCAATTGGCCTCACCCGACTCCTTCTCCGAGGGGTTGCGCCGTCTTCCCTTCTATGAGGAGCTGTTGCCGTTGCGGAATCTGCTGTTGGAGCAGGTCGGCGAGGCGGTGTCGATCACCAGCAAGTTCATTGTCGGCGGTCTCTCCTCCTTGACGATCGGCACCCTGAACTTTTTCCTGATGTCCTTCGTGATCCTCTACAGCATGTATTTTTTGCAGATGGACGGGGATCGGGTCGTCGAGCGGATCCTCTACTATCTGCCGTTGAAGGCGGCGGATGAGCGGATCATGCTCCAGAAGTTCACGTCGGTCACGCGCGCGACCATCAAGGGAACCCTGGTGATTGGACTCTTGCAGGGTGGCCTGGCGGGGATCGCGTTCGCCGTGGCGGGGATCGACAACTGGGTGTTTTGGGGCACCCTCATGGTGGTCCTCTCGATCATCCCGGCGGTCGGCGCGGCCTTGGTCTGGATCCCGGCGTGCATCGTCCTGGCCTTTCAGGGACAGGTGATGACGGCGCTGCTGCTGGGGCTGTTCTGCGCCCTGGTGGTGGGCAGCCTGGACAATATCCTGCGTCCCATCCTGGTTGGCCGCGACACCCAAATGCATGAGCTCATGATCTTTTTGAGCACGCTCGGGGGACTGGTGATGTTCGGCTTCACCGGCATCTTTATCGGCCCGCTGATCGCCTCCTTCTTCATCTCGATCTGGGAGATGTACGGGGTCGAATTCGCCGATGTGTTGCCGGATACCGAGGATGTCCTAGCGGTGCTGTCGCACCTCGACGATCCGCCTGAGTCCGAGCGCACGGGCGGTGACGGCGAGCGGTCCCCACCTTCCGAGCGCGAGCGCTGAGTGCGCGGCGCGGCCGTGCCCATCACCTGAGGGTTGTGTTGACCCCGCCCTGCCTCTCGAACGGCATCCATCCGTGCGAGAGGACGACAATCGGCGGCGATGCGAGGGGGGATGCCGTTTAAGAGTCCATGCGGCCGATCATGGTCCGCGGAGCGAGATCGAAGCCCTTGATGGTCAGCGAGGTGACCCCGCGCTCGGCGAGCGCCTCGCGCAGCAGCACGATGGCGACGAGACCAGAGTCGAAGACATAATCGACCCCGCTCAAATCCAAGACACAGGCCTGAATGCTCGCGTCGACGGCATCGGCCAGGCTGAGCAGATGGGCGTGACAACGCAGATCGAGCGGACCATAGAGCTGGACCTGCAAGAGACCATCCTGAACCCGGTAGTCGAGATCTGGAACGCGGGTCGTGAAGGCGGTTTCATCTCCGCACGTGACGACCGGGAGCCGACCTGCGTTGAGACGGTCGCCGATGCGAATGGCATCGTTCCAACGCTGGGTCGTGGGTGAAGCGTGCCGCGAAGGCTGAAGCAACATGTCCGTTCTCCTGATTGAATCCCGAACCTGCCTGACGATCGAAGTGCACGGGATACGGCATGCGCACAATCCTGGTGCGATTCCCGCAGGACCTTCCAATGGTGCCACTCACTAGACCGACAGCACAATAGATCGTTCACTCGAAAGGAGTTCGGAGATCACGGATAAAATGATGGAAAGGAACGAAAAAGATCTGATTTCCGTGGGTTTGGTCAGGTTGTCCCGCGCGATCCTCGTGGGACACCGGTCCGCCCCGGCGCGGGCGGCCGCGGGGACGCCCTGGTGTGCGGCGAGCGGGCATTGATCGAGACCCTCTGCACCAATCCTAAGCGGGTGCCGGGATCAAGCCGGGTCGCTGGCTCCCGCGTTGTGATCCCGGGTGGGGGTGTCCAGGCGTGCCCGGGGGAGCCACTGGGGCGGAGCTACTGGATGGACGCGCGGCGGTTGCTCGGCTGCTGCCCGGGAGTCTGGAAATCACATAAGATGGGCGCGATCGGCTCTTGCCCGCGCGCGATCGCCGTGTGCGGGCAGGGGACGTGAGGAGGGTGCGAACGATGCGCGCTGTCCCTATGCGCGCTGTCCCATGGTGTCGTGGCCGCTTGCCGCATGCACTCCCACGACGCGCACGCAGACCTCTTGCCAAGACCCATACGGACCGGGACCTGATCCGGTTGATCGAGCGACGGAGCGGACGCCAGCCATGTCTCAACTGAAGGAATTCCTTGGATTGCTGAACCATTCGTTCCGCAATCTGCTCCCGATCATCTTGGTGGTGGGGGTCTTTCAGTTGTTGGTGATCCAGCAGGTGCCGGAGGCCTGGCTTGGCATGGTGATCGGCCTGCTGGTCGTCATCTTGGGCGTTGCCCTGTTCCTGCATGGCTTAGAGTTGGGCATCTTCCCGATCGGGAAGAACCTCTCGAACGAGTTTGCGCGCAAGGGCTCGCTGCCCTGGCTAATGGTGTTTGGTTTTTCCCTGGGCTTCGCGGCGGTGATCGCGGAACCGGCCCTGATCGCCGTGGCCACGCAAGCCGAGACGATCAGCGCTGGGCGGATCGATGGGTTCGTGTTGCGGGTGCTGGTCGCCGTCTCGGTGGGTGCGGTGGTGGCCTTGGGCATCCTGCGCATCATCCTGGGGCATCGTCTGCACTGGTACATGATCATCGGTTACCTGATGGTCGTGACCGTGACCTTCTTTGCACCGGCCGAGATCGTGGGACTGGCCTACGATTCAGGTGGCGTGACAACCAATATCGTCACTGTTCCGCTGATTGCCGCCTTGGGCCTTGGGTTGGCCGTCTCGATTCGTGGGCGGAGCGCCATGATCCATGGCTTTGGCTTGGTGGCACTGGCCGTGATGGTCCCGATGATCTCGGTCCAGTTGTACGGCATCCTGGTGTACAGCTTTGGTGAGGCGGCTGAGGTCGCCACGGTCTTGCCCCAGGTCAGTGACAGCAGCGCGAGTATCCCGCAGGGAGGGAGTCATGCGGGCGTCGGTGGGATCCTGCTCGGCATGCTCGGCGACCTGATCGAGATGTTTCGTGACGTGCTCCCCATCATCCTCGTGGTGTTGGGCTTTCAGTATTTGGTGATTCGCAAGCACATCGCGCATGTGCACAAGGTTGCCGGGGGCTTCGTGCTGGTCATCATCGGCCTCTATGCGTTCGTGGTGGGCCTGAAAATGGGGCTCTTCCCGATTGGGCAGAGCATGGCCGAGCAGTTGATCGCGCTCGACCAATGGTTGTTCGTCTATTTATTTGCCTTTTCGATCGGCTTCGCGACCACCATGGCCGAGCCCGCCCTGATTGCGATCGGCCATCAGGCGGAGGAGGCCGCGAAGGGGCGTCTCAAGGGCAATACCATTCGGTTGTTGGTCGCGCTCGGGGTCGCGGTTGGCATCACCATCGGGGTGCATCGCATCATCAGCGGCGACTCCATCCATTACTACATCATGGGCGGTTATGCGTTGGTGATCGTCTTGACCCTCCTGACGCCGAAAGACATCATCGCACTGGCCTACGACTTAGGCGGGGTCACGACCTCGGAGGTGACGGTGCCGCTGGTGACGGCCCTGGGGATCGGGTTGGCGTCCCAGATCGAGGGGCGCAATGTGATGATCGACGGCTTCGGCTTGATCGCCTTCGCCTCGATCTTTCCGATCATCTCGGTGATGAGCTACGCGATCCTAGCGGAGCGACTCGCGCGCCGCCGCTCCACGAGCAGGGCCTAATCCCGAGTGCCCGAGTGGCGACCGCTGCCCCGGGTCTTGGTTACCAAGACCAGCGCATCCCAACGCCGATATCCTGGGTGCTCTGGTCGATCTCGAACAGTTCGCGGACCTCCCCATTCCCAAGGCGTCCGACGAACTGATAGGAGGGATAGCCCGCGTAGCGGTAGGTGGCGTGGATGTCCAATTGCGGTGTCAGGGCATAGCGCATCCCGAGACCTAGGACATAACCGAGCGCGGTGGTCGACTCATTGTAGGCGGTGACACTCTGGGGCGCGCTTGTGCGTTTCAGATAATTGAACTCGCCGACGGTTCCGCCGAGTTCGCCGAACACCGAGAAGGCTTGGCTCAACCGATACTCCGGGAGCAAGCTGAGGGCGAAGTTGTAGGGCATGTCGTATTTGATGTAGGAGCGCGGGGTGGTGGTGGTCCATTGCGCGTCGAGGTAGGAGAACCGCCCCTGCGCGGAGACCGACCATTGTGGCGTGAGATCGATCTTCCGCCCGCCCAGGATGCTCAGCCCCAGACCGTCGGCGACATCTTCAAAACGGTTTGGGGCGCGACCCGAGGTGAAGCGAACGGTTGGTTCAAAGGTCACCTCGCTGCCGGTCAGTTCGGCACCGATGAACCAGCGATCGGCGTGAGCGGACGGCAGGACGAACAGGGCGAGGAGCGTGAGCGGCAGGACGCGTCTGGCCGCGCGACCGAGATGTCGCTCCGCACCTGTGGTGCCGCGGACCGCCGCCGGCGTCCGACGGCAATGACGCGCTTCGTGATGGACTCGGGGACGCTGGTGGCGGCACATCTGATATGGACCTCGTTGGTTGCGAAGGGTGATCCTAGGTTCTTCAGCCAATGCGAATAGTGTAGCTGATCCGCGGGGCCTGGATCGATCGGCGCACGTGCGGGGTTCCGCGCCCCGAGGACCGCCGCGCTGGCGTCGCCCTCGCCTTCACACAGGGCTTAGGGTTCCCAATGCATCGCGCTCTGCCTCAAGAGGACCTCGGGATCGACCCCCCAACCCGGATCGGTCGGCAGCGCGATCTCACCCCTGTGGCAGGGAAGGGGGGCGATGGGGTCGTCGGTGAAGTAGGGACCTAGGGCGACATGGTCGCCCGGTAGGCTCACCTCCGCCCGGCTGGAGAAGTGCAGGTTCGCGAGCTTGCCGAGGCCGGATTCGAGCATGCCGCCACACCAAACCGGGACCCCATGGCGGCTGGCGAGCTGCGCGATCCGGATTGCCTCGAGGAAGCCGCCAACCCGTGGTGGCTTCACATTCAAGACGAGCCGGGACGGATCGGCGTCGCGCCGCCAACAGTCGATCGCCTGGCGGGCATGCCGGGCGTGTCGGATGCTCTCATCGAGGCAGATGGGCGTGCGCAGATGGGCGAGCTGACGGGCGTGGTCGAGGAGATCATCCGCGGGGCCCGGTTGCTCGATCATCAGGAGGTCATGCGCATCGAGCGCGGCGAGGGCACGCAGATGATGGGGATCGAAGAGATCGTAGGCGGAGTTGGCATCAACCTGCAGCTGGAGACTCGGATAGGCGCGCCGCACCGCCGCGACGAAGGCGAGGTCGTGTCCGGGTGCGATCTTCATCTTCACCCGCGTCAGGCCCTGCTCCTCGACGGCGACCCGGACCTTCCGCAACAGGTCGGTGGGGGTCGGTTCCAACCCGAGACTGATGCCGGCGGCGACCCGCTCGCGCTGACCGCCCCACAGTGACCAGACCGGAACCCCGGCGTGGCGCGCGATCGCATCCCAATAGGCGCCCTCCACGCCCACGCGCGCCATCGCATGGCCGACCAGCCATCCATAGCGTGCGATGAAGGAGTCCACGCCGGTGATGGGCGTCGGGTCGGCGCGCAGTGAGCGGGCGATATGACGCAGCGCCACGGTGACGGTGCCGGCGCATTCGCCATCGTACCAAGGGGTTGCCAATGGCGGGCATTCGCCGATGCCGGTGAGGCGCGCGCCCGCCGCGTTGCGCAAGCGCAGCAGCGGATAAATTCGCTCCAGGGTCTCGGTGCGCCCGCCGCGGGTGATGAAGGGATGGGTGAGCCGCAGCGTGCGGCGCGCGAAGCCGAAGGCCTCGATCATCAGGGGCTCATGCTGCGCGCAGAGCCCCAGTCCGGCGGCTGTCAGGGTCGCCTCCTCCGGCGCGCGCGCACTGGGTTCGCGGGAGCCCTGATCCGCATGCGAGGGGGCCGTCATGCGTTTAGCCGCCAATGGGTCCTCCATCCTCCTTGGTGATCACCAGCACGGATGGGCGCGGCGGCATGTTCGGATCAAAATCGGGCCAGCGCGTTGCCGGATCGGCGAAGGTCGAGAGCCGCTCGAAGCCAGGGTAGTCAAGCGTCCCATCGGTTCCAGGATGCTGCACCGCCAGGAAGAGGCTGCGTCCGTCGGGGGTGAAGCAGGGGCCACAGAGTTCCGCGCCCACCGGGACACGGAAGAACATCCGACCGATCCCACGGCCCGGCCCCGCGGTCTCGAGCGCCCAGAGACCATCCGCGCCGCCCGAGGCCGTGGCCCAACCGCGGCCCTGATCGGTGGCGATCCAGAGTCCCCCTGCCGGGTCGATGGCGCAGTTGTCCGGGCAGGCGAACCAGCCGTTGGCGCTCGTCGCGGGATGCCACTGGGCGGCGACGTTCGGGTCTTGAGGATCGCCAGCCTGGACCAGGATGTCCCAGGTGAAGCGCGCGGCGGTGTGATCGCCCTGCGGCGGGGTGAGTTCGAGCAGGTGGCCCCACAGGTTCTCCGCGCGGGGATTGGCGGCATCGATCTGCTCGGGTGTGCGGCGACTGTTATTGGTGAGCATGACATAGATCCGTCCCGTACGTGGATCGGGCTCGACGTCCTCCGGGCGATCCATCGGGGTGGCGCCGAGCAGATCGGCCGCGCGCCGGGTCTCGATCAAGACATCCGCCTGGGAGTGAAAGCCATTCTCGGGGGTCAGCCCGCCGTGACCGAAGATCAAAGGCAGCCAGGTGAGGGTGCCGTCCTCATCAAAACGCGCCACCGCAAGGGTCCCGTCATCGAGGAGATCGCGATTGGCCGCGCGGTTGACGGGATCAACCGGATTGCGGGTGACGAAACGGTAGAGGTATTCGAAGCGCTGGTCATCGCCTGAATAGAGCACCAGGCGTCCATCGGTATTGACGATGGACTCGGCACCCTCGTGTTTGAAGCGTCCGAGCGCGGTGCGCTTCACCGGCATGGCGGATGGGTCGAGCGGGTCGACCTCGACGATCCAGCCGAACCGGTTCGCTTCGTTCGGTTCGGCGTTGACGTCGAAACGCTGCTGGAAGTCGCCCCAGGCGAAGAACCCGGCGGGCACGCCATAGCGTTCGTAGTTGGTTTTTTCCGGATGCGCGCCAGATCCTTCGTCCGCGCGCGCATCCGTGGGGCCGGATGGGCGATCGAGGTCGCCACTGAAGTAGCTGTGGAAGTTCTCCTCGGCCATGAGATAGGTTCCCCAGGGGGTGATCCCACCGGCACAGTTGTTCAGCGTCCCGATCACGCGCGTTCCGCTCGGGTCGGCGGTGGTCCTGACGCGCGCGTGACCCGCGACCGGCCCGGAGAGCGCGATCTCGGTGTCAAGCGCGGTGATCCGGCGGGTGTAGGGGCTGTCCGGCACGATCCGCCAACGTCCCGCGTGCTTGCGGATCTCGAGAATGGAGCCCCCATTGCACGCCATTTCGATCTCGACGTGCGCGGCGGTGCGCTGATCCGCGTCCGGGAACATCACCTCGGCATTGGTGTATTCGTGATTCACGCACAGCAGGCCGTGTTCGGAGTTGTTCGATCCAAGGGGCAAGGGAATGTAGCCGATATAGTCGTTGTTGTAGCCGAATTGGCGCCCTTGTGCCGCCGCTTGCTGGGCGTTGGGATCGAATGGTGGGGCGTCGGACCACAGCGGATCGCCCCAGCGGATGAGCAGATCGGCACGATACCCTGGTGCGACATGATGGGTGTCGTCGACCCCGCGCGTGATCTCGCTGAAACCGAAGCGGGTTAAGGGCTCGGGCGCGGGTGGCGGCGTGCTCGAGGCCAGGGCGCGGTTCGCGAGGGGGCTGGCGCCAAGGCTGCTCAGCGCGGTGAGCGCGAGCGCGCCGCGCAGGAGGGTGCGGCGATCGCAGCGTGCCTGCAGGACGTCGGCGAGCGTGGGGGCCGCTGAGGGATTGGTGGACTGGTCGTCCGAGGCCTCGTGGCGTTGGGCCTGGGTCTGCGTCGGACGTGGATGGGAGCTGCGGGTTGAGCGTGACATGCTGGAATGCTACCTCGGTGAGTCTGGGTCCGTGGGTGCCGCCACCCGTGATGGGCGCCGCCATCCGGCCATGTGCGCCCAGATCTGGTCGCCTGGCGCGCGGGATGCCGGCCCGAGCGAGCCAGGTTCATTGATCCCCCGCGATCCGACGCTCATTGCAGCATACGCGCGCCAGATGACAATGCGATGGCCAGGGCTGCGGGTCAGGGCAACCGCGGGTCGCGAGTGCGGCCCGACACGTCTTGACCAAGGTCACAGCCGGCGGCCTGGACCCATGTTAGCCTTCTCCCACGGGATCGACGCGGCGGCATGCCCCCCGCGGGCTTGGACAGGGTTGGGAGTGCGCACTTGGAGTGGGACGCCCTCAAGCGGAAGATGACCTACCAGGCGCCCGATCGCCGCGTTGGTCGATTCGGACCAACGATGACCATGGCGCGGAGTGCGATTGAAGTGATGCGTTCTGCTCAAACTGCCAAAATCCTCATCGTCGATGACGTGGCGACGAACATCGAAGTGCTGCTGGGGATCCTGGAGCCGGACTATGATGTGAGTTTCGCCACCTCGGGCCGTCACGCCTTGGATCTGCTGGCCAAGGGCGCACGTCCAGACCTCATTTTGCTCGATGTGATGATGCCCGAAATGGATGGCTACGCGGTCTGTGCCGCCTTGAAGGCGGACTCGCGAACACGCGCGATCCCGATCATCTTCGTCACGGGCAAGACCGATGCCGAGAGCGAGACCCAAGCCTTGGATGCCGGTGGCGTGGATTTCATCCATAAACCGGTCAACAGTCAGGTCGTGCGGTCACGGGTGCGGTTGCACTTGGAGTTGCAGCGGCGCACCCGCGAACTCGAACGCAGCCTGATCGAGGTCGCGGCGGCCAATGACCGGCTGCGGGTCCTGACGCAAGCCATCCAGCACAGTCCGGCTTCGATCGTGATCACCGGGCTTGATGGCACGATCCAGTATGTGAATCCAGCCTTCGTCGAGGAAACCGGCTACTCACTCGTTGAGGCCGTGGGACGCAATCCACGTCTTCTGAAATCGGGCCTCAATGACCCGGCGACCTACCGGTCCCTGTGGGAGCATCTGCAACGCGGCGAACCCTGGGTCGGGGAACTGATCAATCGGCGCAAGACGGGGGAGATCTACTCCGAAGAGGCACATATCGCGCCGGTGAAGGATGTGCATGGCGAGGTGACGCACTATGTGGCGGTAAAGCTCAACATCACCGAGCGCAAACGGTCCCAGGAGCGTTTGACCTATCTCGCCACGCACGATGCCTTGACCAAGCTCCCGAATCGCGCGCTCTTCTTCGAGCACCTGGATCGCGCCCTGGCCCTCGCCCGTCGGAACCGCACCCGGTTGGCGCTGTTGTTCATCGATCTCGATCACTTCAAGCCGGTCAATGACACCTTGGGTCATGCCGTGGGCGATCGCTTGTTACAGCAGGCGGCGCGCCGCATGGCCAGCAGCTTACGCGACGCGGACACCGTGGGGCGGATTGGTGGCGATGAATTCGTCGCCCTGCTCACCGGTCTTGACACCCCAGAGAATGCACGGTTGGTCGCGGAGAAACTGCGCGATGCGGTTCGTCGACCCTATGACCTGGCGGGCCAGACGGTGCGGATTTCGGCGAGTGTCGGTGTTGCGATCTTTCCGGATCATGGTGATTCGAGCCTCGTGTTGGCGCGCCATGCCGATGATGCCATGTACCTCGCCAAACAACAGGGACGCGACGGGGTGGTGCTCTTCGACCCCACGCTGATCCCGACGACCGGGACCGGCTGATGTCCCGCCCGCGAGGGCTCGCCAAACCGCTGTCAAGGATCTGGTCATGACCCGAACCACGCGTGCTGACGCGCACGGTCTCAAGCGCTGGTGGACGAGGCCGCCACGTTTCGCGACGCGCCTGGCGCTCTATTTTGGAACCCTGTTCGCGCTCACTCTGGGGACCCTGTTCGCCCTGTGGTACCTGGGGCTTCCGCAATTGGGTCTCGAGGGTGTGCGGCACCGGTGGTTGCAGGAAACCTCGCGTTTGCTGGAATACGGAGCCGATCAACGGCTCCTGACACTGCTGCGCGCCTTGGAGGAACGGCGCAGCGATATCCTCTTCAACACCGAGAGTCGCACCCTGGCTCGGCAACTGAGAGCGGATGATCCGGCTGTACAAGAGAGTCTCGAGACGCTCTACGAGCGGTTGCAGCGCGCCTACCCGGGGCGCTATGAACGGTTCCTGATCCTGCACCCACAGACGGGCCAGATCCTTGCCAGTCATGATCCCGCCGAACGCGGGCAGGTGTTTGAGGACTTCGGTCTCATCGAGCGTGTGCGTCAGTCCGGTCACGCCGAGTTGATCGCGGAACGACCCTTTCCGGATGGCACCTCGGGGCTCGTCATCATCCGTCAGTTTTTTGGCGAGCGCTTGGATGACGACCCGGCGACTCAGCCCATCGGGATCGCGGTTGCCTTCTTGAATGTGGCGCTGTTGTTCGAGGGTTACAGTCGCCCAGCAGTCGTCTCCCCACTGCTGGGGACCCGCGTCTGTGTTTTTGACTCCCAGGGCCGGGTCATTCGCGGATTGCGCGGCGAGACGGATCCGCACACGGGTATCCGCCTTCGGGATTCATTTGGCTGTGGCGATGCAGAGACCCTCGCGCGGTGGGTCGCCGTGGAGCAGGGGGCCGTGTCCTATCGCGCCGTTGCCTTGGGCGACGGCCAGGTCTGGACGCTGGCTTCGGCGCTGAGTCAGTCCGAGGCGCTCGAGCGACTGGAGGTGGGCGTCGGACCACTGATCATGGTCGGCCTGTTCCTGACGATGCTGGGTTTGTTGCTCATCACCTTGGCCGCGCGGCGACTGACTCATCCCCTCCGTGCCCTGACCGCGGCGGTTGGACAACTCGGTCATGGGCACTTCGAGACGCGTGTTCAGTCTGTCCGGGGCGAGACCCGTGAGCTGCGAACCCTAGCGCATGCCTTCAATCGGATGGCCGGGGAGATCCAAGCGAACCAGCAATCGCTCACTCAACTCGTGGCCGAACGCACGGCCGATCTGCGCGCGACCCAAGCTCGGCTCGAAGCCTCGATGGCGCAACTCACACGGTCCGAGGCCCTCTATCGGGCGCTGTTTGAGCAAGCTCCGCTGGGGATCCTGCTCGCGGATGCGACAACCGGGCGCATCATCGAGGTGAACGACCGCTGTGCCGAGATCGTGGGCCGCGCGCGGGGTGACCTGGAGCAGCTGGAATGGATGGAACTGGCGGATCCGGATGAATTGCCGTCGATTCAGCAGGCCCTTGAGGAACTCAACCGCGGTTCCCGTGTGAGCTTTCATGGTGAGCAACGTTATGCGCACCCAGACGGCTCGCTCCATTGGTTCGACCTCTGGGTTGCGCCGATCAATCTAAACGAGGCTCGGACCTGCCAACTCGCCTTCATGCAAGACTGTACCGAGCGGGTCGCGGGTGCGAACCGCATCCGCGAGACCCTCTATCATCTGAGGTTGGCGACCGATGCCGCCGAGATCGGGGTCTGGACCTGGGATCTCGAGAGCGGGGTCATTACAGCGGATGCGCGGGTCTGTCGCTGGTTCGAAGTCTCCGCGGATCAGTGTCGTGCCGGGGTTGATGTTGCGTTCTGGCGCTCCCGCGTTCATCCGGATGATCTTGACGAGGCGGCAACCAAGCTGGAACGCGCGATTGCGACGGGCACCTCCTTCGAACACAGCTATCGGCTGTCCTTGCCGAGCGGGCGCGAGCGCACCATTCACGCCGTGTCCTTCATCGAGCCGGAGTCCGCGAAGGGTCCGGCGCGGATGCTCGGAATCCATCAGGATGTCACGGTCCAGCATCGCGCCGAAGCGCAACTGCGCGCCGAGACCCAGGCCGCCGAGGCAGCGAGTCGGGCCAAGAGCCAGTTTCTCGCCCATATGAGTCATGAAATCCGCACGCCCTTGAATGCGATTCTTGGACTGGTGCAAGTGCTCGAACACTCGGTGCACGATCCTGATCAAGTGGAGATCTTGCGTCAGATCAGTGACGCGGGCCGATCGTTGCGCTCCATCCTCGACGATATCCTGGATCTGTCCAAGATCGAGGCCGAACAACTGCATCTCGACTCGCGCCCCTTCCGACTCGAAACCCTGCTCGCGACCATCGAGACCTTGCAGGGTGCTGTTGCGCGTGCCAAAGGTCTCGTCTTCGTGATCACCGCCCCCGAGATGTTCGAGGGTGCGTTGCGTGGGGACCCTCTGCGCCTCCAGCAAATCCTCAACAACCTGCTCGACAATGCCATTAAATTCACCGATCGCGGCGAGGTGCGACTTGAGGTGACGCCGTTGGACGTGCGTGACGAGCAGGTGCGCTTGCGCTTCGAGATCAGTGACACGGGCACCGGTATCAGTCCCGCGGCGCTGCCCAACCTCTTCATGCCCTTCACTCAAGCCGACACGGGGATCAGTCGCCGCTTCGGCGGCACCGGCCTCGGTCTCTCGATCAGCAAACGACTGGTGGAGTTATTGGGTGGTGAGCTCAGCGTACGCAGTCAGGTCGGAGCCGGGAGCACCTTTCGGCTGGAGATGTCGTTCGCGCGCACCCAGGAACGGGTGGCCGCCACCCTAACGACGCCGGCCGCGCGCGGTGCGCGCCTGGCCGGTCTGCACTGTTTGGTGGTGGACGATAGTGCGATCAATCTCGATGTGCTCGAGCGCATGCTGGCGTTGGAAGGTGCACGGGCGACGCGTGCGAGTGACGGCGAACAGGCTTTGGTCTGTCTGCGCGCGGCGCCCATGGCATTCGACGCGGTGCTCATGGACGTGCAGATGCCGGTACTGGATGGACTGAGTGCCACGCGCGCGATCCGGGGCGAACTCGGCTTGACGCGATTACCGATCCTGGCGGTGACGGCAGGGGTGCTGAAGGACGAGCAGCAGCGTGCGCGCGCCGCCGGCATCGACGATCTCTTACCCAAGCCGATCGAATTCGAGCAGTTGGTCGCCACCCTGATCCGCTTGACGACCCGCCCGCCGGCGGATCCATCCATGCCTCCACCGCGCCTCTCAGTCCCGGCCGTGCCTGCCTTCGCAGAACCGTATCCGCAGGAGGAGATGCTCGCCGGCATCGATCCCGCGCGGGCGGCCTTGTTCGGGGGCACTGGCCAAGCGCGCTTCCGTGAGGTCTTGCGGGTGTTCCTGAGTGAGACCGAACGCAACCTGACGGAACTGCGCGCCGCTTGCGCGCAGGGTGCGCGGGATGAGGCCACCGCCTTGCTGCACCGACTGCGCGGTGCGGCGGCGAATCTGGGGGCGTACGAACTGGTCGAACCCGCACGCCAGTTGGAAGAGCGAATGCGTGGGTCCCAACCTGATGCTCCTGAACCGCGGGAACTCTGGTTGGGACAGCTCGATGCGGCACTTGCACGGTTGCGGGACACGGCCGCGTCCTGGCAGCCGGAGCCGCCCAGCAGCGATGGCCCAGATCAGGAACCGATCACCCCGGAGCGCGTGGCTGAACCCCTGGATCGCTCACGGCTGGCGGATCTGCGCATGGCCCTGGAATCACAACGCCCTCGTCCAGCACGCGAGGCGTTCCATGCCCTGCGGGCCAGTCTCACGCAGACGTATGGTCCGGAACGCATCCGGATCATCGCCGCCGCGATCGATGAACTGCGTTTCGCCGCCGCGCTCGCGGCCCTGGACGCACTCACCGGCGAGGACTGACCCGCGCGATCCCAGCGGCGGGTCCGGATTCAAGCGGCCTTCGCGGGCAGGGGGCGAGTGGGGCTCGAGGGCGGATTGAGGGGCGCACTGTGCGCGGTACTCGCTGTCCACCTGAGCAGTTCGAGACGCCCGTCATGGTGCTCGACTAGGGCGGTGCAACTCTCGACCCAGTCGCCGCAGTTGCCGTAGCGCACCCCGGCAATGTCCCGGATCTCGGCATGGTGGATGTGACCACAGATCATGCCATCGAGACCGCGTCGCACCGCATCCTCGGCCACGGCAGTCTCGAAATCACTGATATAGCGCACGGCGTTCTTCACGCGGTATTTGAGAAAACCGGCCAGTGACCAGTAGTCGAGCCCGAACCACTGACGGACCCGATTGATCACGGCGTTCAACGCCAACAAGTGATCGTAGGCATGGGAACCGATCCGTGCGAGCCAGCGCCCGTTCTGCACGACGGTATCGAAGGCATCGCCATGAATGACCAAGTAACGACGCCCATCAGCGCTCGTGTGCACCACTTCGTCGCGAATCGCGACATGCCCAAAATCGGCACCCAGATGGGCACGAAAGAGTTCATCGTGATTGCCCGGGATGTAAACGACCTCGGTCCCATTGCGGGCCTTGTCGAGAATCGCGCGGACGACCTGATTGTGCGCTTCGGGCCAGTAGACGCCGTTTTTCAGCGCCCACAGGTCGACGATATCGCCGACGAGATAGAGATGTTTGCACTCCGTCGACTGCAAGAAATCCAGCACGAGATGGGCTTGACATCCCTTCGATCCCAAGTGGATATCGGAGAGGAAGAGACTGCGGAACTTCAGCGGGATCATGCGTGTGAGATCGGTCACGGGGCCACCTCGAGGGATGATCAAGACGAGCCGAATCTTCGCTGAATCCGATTGCACCCTGATGCCGGAATCATGACGATCCAGTGAAGTGCCGCCCCTCGGGTCGCTAGGTGGGCGGGTTCGCTGCTGGTCGTGGGCGCGGTTGTCTCAATCCGCGAGCGCGGCCGTTTTCAGAGGGTTGGCCGTGCGTGCGCGCCGCTCGGCGATGACCCGATGCAAGCGCGTCTCAACCCCCTGGATGACCCGATCCCAACTGATCCCCTCGGCTGTTTCTCGCGCCTCTTGACCCAGACGCAGCAGGCGCGGGCGATCCTGGGCCAACTCGAGGGCCGCGGCGATGAAGGCCTCGGGATCGTTCGGGGACTGGGTCACCCCATTCTCCCAGGGGCGGATGAGAGTGTGCGCGGCGGCATCGTCGAAGGCCAGCACCGGCAGCCCGCTCGCCATCGCCTCGGGCACGACGTTGCCAAAGGTTTCGGTCAAGCTCGGAAAGAGAAAGAGATCGGCCGAGGCATAGGCGGCGGCGAGGGCGGTGCCGACCCGTGATCCGGGGCAGATGATCTCGGGGTGATGATGCCGAATCCGCTCCCGCTCCGGGCCATCGCCGATCAGGATCAGGCGCGTGCGCGGATGCCGCGCGAGGATGGCTGCGTGGGCGGCGCAGGCGAGTTCGAGATTCTTCTCCGGTGCCAGGCGTCCCACGTAAAGCAGGGCTAGGGTTTCGGCATCGCAGCCCCACTCGCGCCGCAGTGCCGGGTCCCGTCGGGCCGGGTTGAAGAGATCGATATCGACACCACGACCGAATACATGGACGTCATGGAAACCACGCGCGAGGAGATCAGCTTGCAGTTGCGTGGTGGGCACGAGGGTCGTGTCTGAACGATTGTGGAAGTGCTGCAGGGTCTTGCCGATCTGCTGGTCGAAGAGCCCGAGTCCGTAATGTTCGCTGTATTGTTGGAATTGAGTATGGAAGCCGGTCACGGTGGGAATCCCGTGCGCCTGGGCGGCCGACAGCGCGGCGTGCCCGAGCGGCCCTTGCGTGGCGATATAGACGAGATCGACGGGATCGCCGTGCCAGAGACGGCGCAGTCGCCAGAACACGGGTAACCCGAAGCGCAGTCCCGGGTAGCCGGGGATGGGCAGACCCGGCACGCGATGCAGGCGCATTCCCCGAGGTGTGGACTCCCGTGACTGGTGTTCGCCCGCTTGTTTGGGGCGGACCAACTGGACGCGGTGACCGCGTTCGATCAGGCCCTCGACCAGATGGCGCATGGTATTGGCGACACCATTGATCTCGGGTGGATAGGTCTCGGTGACCACCGCGATCGACATGGCGTTGGACGGATCCTCCGGGATCCGCGGACTCGTCGGCGAATGGGTCTCAGGTCGCATGGGCAGCTCCTGCATGGTGTTCCCCCACGACCACCGCGACGGCGGGGGACGCGGTTTGAGACGTCGGTGGACCAGGTGCCTGATGAGCGGACCCGGCAGCAGCGTGCAGCGCGGCGGTGATGCTCTGATGGGCACGGTTGGCGAGATCCGCGCGACGCGCCTGCGCGGGCGCGTGGAATGGCGTGAGAAACTGCACCTCGACGTGCACCTGGTGTTGTGTCACGAGCCGAGTGAGATGGGCGAACAGATCGTCCTCACCAAGGAACGGGGCGAGCGGATTCAACTGCCGGGTCTCGGGGTCACGATAGGCGATCGCGACGGGCTGAATCGGGATCGTCCCGTCCTGTGCGAGCGCGAAGAGGCGTGGGTGGAAACGCTGCACCCGGGTCCCGTCAGTTGTGGTTCCTTCGGGAAACACCATGAGGGTTTGGCCCTCCTGGATCCGCTCGCGCAGCGCAGCCGCGACCGTCAGGGCATGATGCGCGCCACGGTCGATGAAGGCCGTGCCCGCGGTCGCGGCCAGCCAGCCGATCAACGGCCAGTCACGGACCTCGCGCTTGGCAAGGAAATGTGCCTCCACGTGCGTCCCGATGACGGGGATATCGAGCCAGGAGACGTGGTTGCCGACCAACAGCGCCCCCCGCCGCGGCTGTCCGCTGACGCGGATCCGGATGGCGAGGAGATGACAGAGTCGGCGATGCCACCAGCGCACGAGCGCGGGCGTTCTCAGGGGTTTGCCCAAGAGGGTGGAGAGGATGGATAGGGGGAGCGACAGCAGGGCGCCGCTGCCCAGATGCAGCATGAGCAGGGCCGCGCGGCGGACGGCGACGAGACCGCGCATGGCGTCAAGACCGCGTCGCGCGATCGATGAAGTGCCGGGCGTAGGCCGGATTCAGATCGCGGATGTCGAGCAGCATCAAGACATCGGCGACACCGAAATCCGGGTCCCGACAGGGCTCCCCGCAGACCCGCGCGCCGAGTCGCACATAGGCGCGGATGAGCCCCGGCAGGGGGGCATCCAATACGGGTTCCGCGATCGCACCGGCGCGCAGCGGGACGCGTGGGCGCACCCGCAGGTGGGGGGGAGCCAGCGCCTGACGACGCAAGCGATTCATGATCGCCGCGGCTTGCAGATCGCCCGCCCCGAGCGGCATGCTGGCGCACCCGAACAGATAATCGATACCCTGGCGTTGGATGAACATGGCCAAGCCCGACCAGAGCACGCCAATCGCCGCCCCTTGCCGGGCCTCGGGCGCGATACAGGTGCGTCCGACCTCGAGCAGGCGCCCGGGCAGTTGTATGATGGGGGTGAGTTCGAACTCGCTGGCGGAATAAAAGTGACCGAGTCGAGCCGCGTGCGTCTCGCTCAGTAACCGGGTGCAACCGACGACAGCACCCGTGCGGGTCTCGCGCACCAGGAGATGCCAGCAATAGGGATCGAAGTCATCGACGTCGAGTTCGTTGCTGACATCCTTCAAGCGGGCGCCGAGTTCACGGCCAAAGACGCGATATCGCAGTGCCTGGGCGGCGCGAATCGCGTCGGCATCCGCAGCGAGTTCAACGCGGAAACGCTCTCCCCCTGTCGTGGCCAAGGACGATGCGCTGGCAACCATGGGAATCCTCTTGCGATGGCGGAGCTTCAGAATCTCGAAGTCTAGTGATCGACCATTGCATGAGGATGTGCGGGGGATGACGGCGAGATGAATGTGCGGTGACTGAATGGCGCTTTCGTTGGATCGCCGAACCCTGTAGGCTCGCCGATTTGCCGCGATGCAGGGGCCGAGCCCTCATGTTTTCGTGATGTCATCGTGATGTCTTCGAGCAGACCAACACCGCGACTCAGGTTGCGCAGCCTCGATTTGAACGCACAGGATGTGGCGCGCTACTGGGGGATCCGGCGCCCGCCGGCATGGGTGCACCTGGCCGTCCTGGAGGTCGGCGCTGACGAGCAGGCCGTCACTCCTGACGAGGGCGCCGACGCACGTCTCGGCTCCGCGCGGGCCGCCGTGGCGTGGCTCGAATCACTGGGGTTCGTGCGCAGTGCCCTGGTCCTTGAGGATACCGGTGAGCTGGCGTTCGAACGGCGTGACCCGGACACCTGGCTTGCCTTCCTGCGGTTCGATCTTCCCAAGCTGCACGCGGCGGGTTGGTCGATCGAACAGGATCCCTCCTTTCAATACCGGATCACCGAGGTCGACGACTGGGACGTCGACATCCTCGAGGGGGAGGGCGGGCGTTGGTTCGAGCTTGGGCTCGGCGTCAATATCAATGGCGAGCGACACGATCTGTTGCCGCTGCTGTTGGATTTGATCCAGGATTATCAGGGGGAATGCTCGAGCGAGACCTTGCGATCACTGCCCGAGGATGCGCGGCTGCCGATCCGCCTGGCCGATGGGCGGCTGATCTTGATGCCGGTCGCGCGTTTGCGCTCCATCCTCTTTACCCTGGTGGAGCTCTATGATCCCGGTGCGCTTGCGATGGGGTCTGGTCAGAAGGGCGGACGTTTGCGGCTCGCGCGCAGCCAGGCCACGCAACTCGCGGCGTTGGCCGCGGCCGATCCAGGGTTACGGTGGCGCGGTGGCGAGGCCATGCGGGCCTGGGGGCAGCGACTGCGCGAGTTCCAAGGCCTGGAGCCGGTGGCGCCCCCCAAGGGCCTGCGGGGAACCTTGCGGCCCTATCAACAGAGCGGCCTGGACTGGCTGCAGTTCCTGCGGGCCTACGATCTCGGCGGCATCCTCGCCGACGATATGGGGCTCGGCAAGACCCTACAGGCGCTGGCCCATCTGCTGGTGGAGACGGAACAGGGACGGGCGCAGCGGCCGAGTCTGGTCGTTGCGCCCACGAGTCTCTTGTTCAATTGGCAGCGTGAGGCGGCACGGTTTGCCCCGGCGCTGCGGGTCCTGTCACTGCATGGGGGCGAGCGGCATGATCGGTTCGCCCACATGGCGCAATCCGATCTGGTCCTCACCACCTACCCCCTGCTGCCGCGCGACCTCAAGACGTTTGCCGCGCAGGAGTTCCATCTCCTCATCCTCGACGAGGCGCAGACGATTAAGAATCCGCGCAGCAAGGCGGCACAGGCGGCGCGCGCCATTCCGGCACGCCATCGGTTGTGCCTCACCGGCACCCCGATGGAAAATCATCTCGGCGAACTCTGGGCCCTGTTCGATTTCCTCATGCCGGAGTTGCTCGGGGATGCGCGGCGCTTTCGGCGTCTTTTCCGAACGCCGATCGAGCGTCACGGGGATGCGGTCCGCCAAGAGGAGCTGCGCCGACGGGTCGCGCCCTTTCTGCTGCGCCGCACCAAGGAAGCAGTCGCCACGGAGTTGCCGCCTAAGAGTGAGATCATCCGGGAGGTTGCGCTGGCCGAGGATCAACGGGATCTCTACGAAACCCTGCGCTTGGCCCTACATGGGTCGGTGCGCGCCGAGGTTGCGCGGCGCGGACTCGCGCGCAGTGGCATCGTGATTCTCGATGCCTTGTTGAAGCTGCGCCAGGTCTGCTGCGATCCGCGTCTGGTGGCGCTCGAGAGTGCCCGTCGGGTGACCGGGTCGGCGAAACTCGAGTTACTCATGACCATTGTGCCTGAACTCCTCGAGGAGGGACGGCGGGTGCTCCTGTTCTCGCAGTTCACCAGCATGCTGTCCTTGATCGAACAGGAACTGGCCAAGGTCGCGCTGCGCGAGGGCCAGCACTATGTGACCCTGACGGGACGCACGCGTCACCGTGACCGGGTCGTCGACCGCTTCCAGAGCGGTGCGGTCCCCTTGTTTTTGATCAGTTTGAAGGCTGGGGGCACGGGGTTGAATCTCACCGCGGCGGACACCGTGATTCACTATGATCCCTGGTGGAACCCGGCGGTTGAGCGCCAGGCGACCGATCGTGCCCACCGTATTGGGCAGGACAAACGCGTGTTCGTCTATAAGCTCCTGACCGCCGGGACGGTGGAGCAGCGGGTCGCCGATCTCCAGACCCGCAAGCACGCACTCGCCGAGGCCATGTTGGCGGGCGGCGACGTGGCGGCCGGACGCCTCAGCGCGGACGATCTGGAGTTGCTGTTCGCGCCACTGAGCGCGCAATGAACGGGGCACGGGGACTTCAGGAAGCCTGGAAGATCGGTGATCCAGCCGCGGTCATGGTCAGATGACTTGACCGCTTTTCGCTCAGCGCGCGATGGGTTCACCAACTGAGTTGCCAACCATCCGGGAGATGCCATCCCGCCGCGCGCACGAGGATCACGCCGATCAGGATCAACAGCAGCGCGACCCATAAGGAGAGATAAATGGTCATCGACTGCTTCGCGCGATTGCGCTCGGTCCAGGATCGGGGACGCACCCCTTTGAGCAGGAAGACGATCTTCGCCGCGAGTAGGACGCACACGATGTTTACGACCAATAGGAGGAAGGCACCGAGTGCCTCCTCCCACCGCCCACCCCCGAGCATCATCCCCATGGTCGCGGTTGGGGGGAGGAGGGCCACCGCGACCATCACGCCGACCAGGGTCGAGGACAGACCGGTGGTGAGGGAGAGGACCGCCGCGGCACCCGAGGCGAGGCCGAGCACCACGCCGCCCAGGTCGACATCGGTGCGCGCGAGTAATTCCGGGCTGTCGAAACTGACGGGGACCACCAGGGCGATCGCCACCGAGACCAATAGCGCCAGGCCAAGGCCGGCACCATTGGTCTTCATGGCGCGCCATGTCAGTTCCCGATCACCCAAGGAGGTGGCGAACGCAAGCGCGATATTGGGACCGAGCAAGGGGGCGATCACCATGGCACCAATGATGACCGCAACATTGTTCTCGACCAAGCCGATCGCGGCGACCAGGGTTGAGAGGAGGGTCAGGATGAGGTAGTTGCTGTCGAGTTTTGCCCCTTTGGCGATCTCGCTGTAGAGTTCCTCGCGGGTCGCGGCGACGGTGGCGGCCTTGCTTTCCCGCAGATCCTGGTCGTCCTGGCCCTCGTGCGTGAGCACGGCATCCACGGATTGGACCACGATCCGCGCACGGTCATGCGCCTTGAAGAGATCCTGCAAGGCATCGAGGAGTGCCTGGCGGCGGTCATCGGGCACCAACATGCGCAGACTGCAGCGTCCATCCTGGTCTTGGCCGCCCCACCAATAGTCATCGGCGCCATAGAAACGAGCCATGCCGACGAGGGTTTGGGCATGCCGGGTATCGGCGATGACTTCGACGATTCGCATGCGACGCGTCCTAGAAGATCGGCACCTGACTGAGCAGGATCAGCAGGATGATCGCGAGCAGACCGATGCCATTCCAGATCCTCCGGTTGATCCGGTGACGCCGCCGCCGCCGTGCAACCTGTTCGAGCAGCCGCGGATCATCCACATACTCCGGATCGAGATAGCGTTCACGATGCGCGAGATCGATGGCGTCGACGGCCGCGATCGCCGTGATGGGATCGGTTCGATAGAGGCCGTGTTCGCTGTCGACGAGGTAGCGACCGAGGGCCGTCTGCGCGTGCATCCGGGCGACGTGCAAGGCGTTGAACGCGGCCACATAATGCAGCCGCACGGGCTGCCGCGGTGTCGCGACTCCGCCCGCGGTGTGCAACACGGGTTGCTCATGACTGGCGTGAACGCGCACGAGACCGGGGTGATCAGGATGCGTTTCAACGATCAGATAGCCTTGCGGGTCCTGCACGATGATGGGCTCGCTGCTCGACGCTCGGGGGATGCTGGAGGCATGGCCCCTGGAGTTGGGCACCTCACGAGCCCCGACTATAATGCCCGCGGCGATTTGGGTCCAGACTGGAGTTGGGCGTGACGGGGGCAAGGCGCCGGTGGCGCCGTGACATCCCCTTCGGGAGTGCCGCCCGGCTGATCAGAAGCGGTGCCGGGCTGCGGCCATTCAGCGGGAGCCCGCCGGGCGCTCGACCTCCCAGTTACACTGCTCGATGAGGACCTTCAGGGACCGGGCCACTTTGATTTCGCTGGACAATCGAAAGGCTTTGCCATGTGACCAAGCGTCGTTCGCGGCATCAGCGATTAACGGAAATCCCTGGCGACAGAGTTCCCAGAAAGCGATCGTTCGTTTCGTGCTCATGATGCATACCCCCTGATGGTGGGTTTGACGACGGACGCCGTTCGATTGCTCTTCAAGTGGAGCAATTTTCGAGCCGGTGTCCCAAAATTCTGGGCGGGTCAGTGAGCGTTGCTGATCCGCGACAGGACTCAATGCTCGGTCGAGCCTTGATTCACACTGTCAGTCTAGACCAATCACCCCAGGGATGTTGTGGCTAAAACACGTGCAGCCTCAGCACCACAGCCGGGTGACTCCGGGTGCGCGGAGAAAAAACTGCGCGCAGCGTCACGTTTTTACAAGAAAAATACGCATGACCGAGGGTGCCGTTGCGATGGCATCACGGTGGGCTGGGGGAATCGTTATCTGTCGATGGATTGATATAAGTCAGCTCAAACGCATGACAGTATTGGGCAGATGTTGACGAATCAGGTCCGCGAGGGCGCGTAACGCGATCTGTCTCGGAAAACTCCGGCGGTAGGCCAGGGAGATGCGCCGATGGGCATCAGGCAGGTTGCTCAGGGGGCGGGCGATGATGCCGCTTTCCGTCATCCAGGCCCCACGGATCGCCAGCGCGGGGACCAGGGTGCACCCGAAGCCGGCCCCGACGAGCTGCAGTAGGGTTTCGAGACTGGCGGCGCGCAGGTCCGCCATATCGCCACGCGAGGGGCGCTCGGCGAGACGGCAGACCTCCATGACCTGATGGGTCAGACAATGTCCATCGGCCAGCAGCAGGAGGTCGAGCGCCGCGAGATCCGCGGCGGTGATGTCCTCCTTCTCATACAGCGGATCATTGCGGGGATGCGCGAGCCAGAAGGGTTCGTCGAACAGCGGGATCGCCGCGAGATCATGCTCCTCGACCGAGGTTGCGACCAGCGCGGCATCGATCTCATGGCCGATCAGCCGGCTGATCAGGCTATCCGTGATCTCCTCCGAGAGGATCAGCCGCAAATTGGGGAAGCGGGTTTTCAGTGGCATCAGGATCTGCGGGATCAGATAGGGACTCAGGGTGGGAATGGCCCCGATCCGCAGTGGCCCCGCGAGGGGGTCCTGGTGCGCGCGCGCGACTTGTTCGATCGCCTGTGCCTGTTCGAGGGCGAGACGGGCGTGGGCGAGGATGGCCTCGCCCACGGGGGTGATCTCGACCGAGCGGTTGGTGCGCTCGAAGATCACCACGTCGAGTTCGTCCTCGAGCTTCTTGATTTGGCCGCTGAGGGTCGGTTGGCTCACGAAACAACGCTCAGCCGCGCGACCGAAATGTCGTGTTTCAGACACTGCGAGAATGTATTTGAGATCCCTGAGATTCACTGCGTCATGATACAACCAGGCCGTGTCGATCGTAAGAGGTTAGGGGGATGCGGGAACACGATGGGTGCCGCGGATGTCCGCTCGTGCGAGCGACTGGAAGCCCGTGCGGGTGGCTTGATTGCGGCGGCCTCGTTCCCCAGATTGACAGGCCAATGACCATATAAAAAATCAGGAGTTGATCGCCATGAGAATGGACAAGCTGACTGCAAAATTTCAAATGGCCCTGTCCGACGCACAGAGTCTGGCCGTGGGGCGTGATCACCAGTTCATCGAGCCAATCCATCTGATGGTGGCCTTGTTGGATCAGGAAGGCGGCTCGGTGCGACACCTGCTGACGCGGGCCGACGTGAATGTGAGCCGGCTGCGTTCGGCCTTGGGTGAGTTGCTCGATCGGCTGCCCACGGTTGAGGGCGCGGGCGGCGATGTGCATGTCGGCAACGATCTGAATCGGCTCCTGAATCAGACCGATAAGCTCGCCCAACAGCGTCACGATCAGTACATCTCCTCCGAGCTCTTCGTGTTGGCCGCGCTGGAGGATCGCGGCGCCCTCGGCTCCGCCATGCGCGAGGCGGGGGCGAGCAAGGGGGCGATCGAACAGGCGATCGAGGCGGTGCGCGGTGGCCAGAGCATCAACGACCCCAACGCCGAGGAGCAGCGTCAGGCGCTGGAGAAGTACACCATCGACATGACCGAGCGGGCCGAGCAGGGCAAGCTCGATCCGGTGATCGGGCGCGATGATGAGATTCGCCGCACCATTCAGGTCCTGCAGCGCCGGACCAAGAACAATCCGGTCCTGATCGGCGAGCCTGGCGTGGGCAAGACCGCGATCGTCGAGGGGCTCGCGCAACGCATCGTCAACGGTGAGGTGCCCGAGGGGTTGAAGTCCAAGCGGTTGCTCTCCCTCGACATGGCGGCGCTGATCGCTGGGGCCAAATTCCGCGGTGAATTCGAGGAACGGCTCAAGGCCGTGTTGAACGATGTCGCGCGCCAGGAGGGCAATGTCATCCTCTTCATCGATGAGCTGCACACCATGGTCGGCGCGGGGAAGGCCGAGGGCTCGATGGATGCCGGCAACATGCTCAAGCCGGCGCTCGCGCGCGGCGAACTCCATTGCGTCGGCGCGACCACTCTGGACGAATACCGCAAATATGTTGAAAAGGACGCGGCGCTGGAGCGGCGCTTTCAAAAGGTCTTGGTCGACGAGCCCAATGTCGAGGACACCATCGCCATCCTGCGTGGCCTGAAAGGCCGTTACGAGGTCCATCATAAGGTCGACATCACCGATCCGGCGATCGTTGCCGCGGCCGTGCTCTCGCATCGCTACATCTCGGATCGCCAACTGCCCGACAAGGCGATCGATCTGATCGACGAGGCGGCCTCGCAGATCCGTATGGAGATGGACTCCATGCCCGAGGAGATGGACCGGCTCAATCGGCGTCTGATCCAACTCAAGATCGAGCAGGTGGCCCTGAAGAAGGAGTCCGACGAGGCCTCGAAAAAGCGCCTGACCGATCTCGAGGAGCAGATCGAGCGCTTGGGGCGCGAGTTTTCCGACTTGGACGAGATCTGGAAATCCGAGAAGGCATCGGCGCAAGGGACGGCCCACATTCGCGAAGCGCTCGATCGGGCGCAGGTCGAGATGGAGACGGCGCGCCGTGCGGGTGACTGGAACCGGATGGCTGAGCTCCAGCACGGTCAGATTCCAACGCTGGAAAAGCAACTGGCTTCGGCATCGGCGGTGGACGCCGGGCACGCCGAGAACCAACTGCTGCGTAATAAGGTAACCGAGGAGGAGATCGCCGAGATCGTCTCGAAGTGGACCGGCATTCCGGTCTCGCGCATGCTGGAAGGGGAGCGCGCGAAGCTGCTGCGCATGGAGGAGTCGATCGAACAGCGGGTGGTGGGGCAGGCCGAGGCGGTGCGGGCGGTCAGCGATGCGATCCGCCGCTCGCGCGCTGGGCTCTCGGACCCGGGACGGCCCATCGGCTCCTTTCTGTTTCTCGGCCCGACCGGGGTGGGCAAGACGGAACTCTGCAAGGCGCTCACCGCCTTCTTGTTTGACACCGATGAGGCGATGGTCCGAATCGATATGTCCGAATTCATGGAGAAGCATTCGGTGGCGCGCCTGATCGGTGCCCCGCCCGGGTATGTCGGTTATGAGGAAGGCGGCTATCTGACCGAGGCCGTGCGTCGACGCCCCTATAGCTTGATTCTGCTCGATGAGGTGGAGAAGGCGCACCCGGATGTCTTCAATGTGCTGTTGCAGGTCCTCGATGACGGTCGCTTGACCGACGGTCAGGGCCGCACGGTCGATTTTCGCAATGCGGTGATCGTCATGACCTCGAATCTGGGCTCGGACATCATTCAGCAGATTGCGGGAGAGGCTAACTATGACGAGATGAAGGCCGCGGTGATGGAGATCGTGCGCAGCGCCTTTCGACCGGAGTTCATCAACCGGCTCGACGAAATCGTGGTCTTCCATCCCTTGCAGCACACACAGATCCGCTCGATCGCCCGGATTCAGATCGACTATCTGCGCCAACGCCTCGCCGACCGCGACATGTCCCTCGAGGTCAGTGATGCCGCGCTCGATCATTTGGGCACGGCTGGCTTCGACCCGGTCTATGGCGCGCGTCCCCTCAAACGAGCGATTCGCGCTCAACTCGAGAACCCCTTGGCGCAGGAGATCCTGGCTGGAAAATTTGTTCCGGGCGATCTGATTGAGGTCGATGTCGCCGATGGGCAACTGCGATTCGAGCAGGTGCTGCGGGGCGAGTTGGTCGAGTAAAGGGAGTCGTGCGATGAGCCAGGTGCTCAAGACGGTCGTGGCACGACAACGCATGCTGCTGCAGACGCGACTGGCCGCCGTGCTGGAGCGGCTGGTCGTGCCCTGCCGCACGGTCTGGCCGCGGCGCGCGGCCTTGGAGCAGATTCTCGCCGCGGCCTTGCCCAGCATGACCTCATGCAAGTATCTCTACGTGCTTGATCACAGCGCTCGCCAACTGACGGCCAACCTGAGTCCACGCGGGCCGTTGCCGGAGCATCTTGGGCGCGATCGCAGTGAAAGGCCCTACATGCTGGCGTCACTGGCGGGTGAGCGCTTCGCGATCTCGTCGGTTTATCTCAGTCGCAATGCTCGGCGACCATCCATCACGGCCATTCAGCGGATCGAGGATGACACAGGGGCGATCCTGGGCTTTCTTGGCGCCGATTTCGACTTGCGTGACTTGCCCTTGACCCGGGAATTGTATGCACAGCCCGAGCAATGGCTCCAACTCAAGGGCGACCCCGCCATTCGTGGCGGTCTCTTCAATCAACAGCGGATCGCCAGTCTGATGGATGGCGCGATCGATGAGATCCTCGACTTGCTGATCGTCCTGATCAGTACGCACGGGGTTTTTCACGGGAAGCTCCATTTCTCGAGTTCTCGTGCCACCCTCTGGCTCGTGGATGATCCGTTCCGCTTTCGCATCCTTGATTTCGAGGACCTTGCCGACCCCGGGATCTGTCTGGCCTATCCGCAGCGTCCCTACCCCGCGCAGGCGGTGATTCCCGTGGAGCAACTGGCAGAGGTGTTCCAGACCTTCAAGGCACTGCGATTCATGGACGAGACCATCTATCTGCGCTCGGGCTCGCTGAACATCTTCAATGGGATGGTTGGTTTGAACTTTTCCTGTGATGGGTCGCATTACATGCCCTGGCAGGACTTTCTGCGCAAGCGGCTCGATTTTTGGATCGGTACCGGCGAGGCCTGTGCCTTGGAACCGCGTTGAGCGGTTGCGCTCGTGGGTCCGAGACTCACGGAGCCATCAGGTCATCAAACGATGAGAAGTGAGAGTGTGATGATGGCAACGATCAGCGCGAGCCAGAGTGTTCCAGCCATTGGCCAGGCGCTCAAGCGTTGTTCCCAGTCGTCGCCTGGCCGCTCCAGCACCTGTTCCCAGATGACGCGGGCACGGCGATTGATCAGGATGCGCGCCTCCTGGGCGCGGCGCAGGCGATGACGCAGCGTGAAGTGCAGCGCGGCCAGAATCACGCGGATGGGTCCGAGCAGATCGCCCGGCCGGATCCCGTCGATCAGCGGGGCGAACAGGGCGCGGCGATGGCGGGCGGCCCAGACCACGGGCAGGCCGATGATCAGTGCTATGAGGATCAGCCCGACGTCGGTCAGCCACGCCGCCGGTGAGCCGAGCGCCCACGGATAGAGCGCAATCAGGAACACCAGAGGCCACCAGCCCAGCAGGGCCCATTCGATGCGCCGAGCTGCCGCGGTCTGGGCAACGTCTGACTGGGGCTCGATCCTCCACAGCAGCCAGAGAAAGCGCGCCATCAGCCAGGCGGTGCCGATCACCGTGAGGGCGATCATGGCCTTGAGCCATGGCCACTGGAGGGCGTCAATCGCGGGTTTGATGCCGAATTTTGCCACCGCGCCGCCCGTCAAGGGGACCGCGGCCATCGAGAACGCGAGCACCAGGAGCCCAGCGAACACCCAGCCGCGCGTGCCTGCATGCTTGCGCAGACCGATGCCCAAAAAAAGTCCGCCCTTCGCCAGCGCGTGGTGTGCGGCATAGAGTACGAGCGCGAGCGTGGCGCTCGGAGCCAACGCGGGCGTGATCAGGATTAGACCCAACACCAAGACCATCAGCCCCATCTTGCTGACGCTGGAGTAGGCCAGTAACACCTTGGGATTCGATTGCACCAGCGCGATGGGAATCGCATAGAGTGCGGTTGCAAGCCCCATCATCACGAAGAAGAGACCGAGATCCGGCTGTGCGATCTCACCGATGGGTAGAAACCGCAGCCAACCGAGCAGCGCCACCTTGATCATGGCGCCACTGAGCACCGCGCTTGCCGCGATCGGTGCGGCGGGGTGGGCGAGCGGCAGCCACACATGCACGGGGAGCAAACCGGCCTTGACCGCGAGTCCCAGCACCAGCAGGGTGATCGTGGCCCCATCGAGCGCGTTCAAGTCTTCCGGGGTTGGCTCAAGCGTGCCTGTCGTGCTCGCGATCGTCACCAGTGCGAGGAAGAGAATCACCTCGGCGGCCAGGGTGAGGGTCAGATAGATCTGACCGGCGCGCAAGGCGCCGCGGTCGCCTTCATGGATCACCAGTCCGTAGGAGGCGATCCCCATCAGGGCGAAGCCGACATAGAAACTCACCAGATCCTGACCGGTGATCAGCCAGATGTTGCCCGTCATGGCGAGCAGGAAGAAGGTGTTGAAACGCCCCTCGTGGTGGGTGTGATGACGGCTTGCGCTGGCGTAGATGCCGGCCGCGACCCAGAGGATCGCGGTGAAGAGCAGGAAGAGGCGCGTGGTCTGGTCCAGGGCAAAATGCGAACCCAGGAGGAGCCAGTCGAGCCGCAGTGATGCGCTGTCTGGAACGAGCAAGGCGGCGGCCAGCGCGGGCAGCGCTGCGATCGCGGGCAGCCAACCGAACCCGGGGCGTCGTGCAAACACCGTCAGGAACAAGGGCACGACCCAGGCCAGGATCAGCAGGAGGCTCATGGATTCTGTACGGTTAGCACCAGCGCGAGCAAGAGGGCGACGAGGATGACGAGCCACAGCAATCCCGCGGTCGCCCAGTCGCGCAGGGACCGTTCCGGGTCCGCGGGAGCGGGACCGAACCATTGGACGATCCAGGCGGTCAGGCGTGTCTGTGGCCGTGCTAGGCCCCGAGCGAGGCGGCGCAGCGCCTGTCGCCCGCTCCAGACCAAGGCGATCCGCAGCGCGCGCAGCGGCACGACCAGATCCCCCGGTGGGACGGCATGCTGTAGCGGGCGAAACAGGCCGCGATGGTGACGGGCGGCGTCGAGTAGGGGCCAGGCGATCACGAACGCAATGAGCAGGATGTTCCAGTTCGTCAGCCAGGCGCCAGGCGTGGCAAACACGAAGGGCATGATGGCGACAATGCCGACCAGCACCGCCCACACGGCCAGCGACGCGGGCTGAGTGCTCGACGGGTCGAGCGGGTCATGATCGCCGGGGCGCGCCGCAAGTGGGAAACTCCACAGGGTGAATAGGAAGCGGATCATCAAGAGCGTGGTCAGCACCGCCGCGATCATCACGGCGGTCTCAAGCCAGCCCCAATCGGTCAGGTTCAGCAGTGGTTTGAGCGCGTCCTTGGCGATGGCTCCACTCGTCAGCGGCCCCCCCGCCATCGCCACGGCCAGGAGCACGAGGCCGGCCAGCACCCAGACCTGCGTCCTGTCAGGATCGCGGTCCGGCCGGCGCAGGCCCAACCCTAGAAACAAACCGCCCTTCACCAAGGCATGATGCGTGGCATAGAGGACGAGCCCAGCCGTGCCGACGGGCGCCAACCGCGGGTCGATCAGGATGATGCCCAGGACCAAGACGAAGAGCCCCGCCTTGCTGATGCTCGAATAGGCGAGGATGACGCGTGGATTCGATTGCAGGAGCCCGACGGTCAGGGCGTAGAACATGCTCACCAGCCCCAGGAAGATGAGGAGCGTGCCCCAGGCTGGCAGCGCCACATCTCCGAGCGGGAGGAACCGCAGCCAGCCCAGGAGCGCGGTCTTGCTCATGGCTCCACTGAGCATGGCCGCCGCCGCGATCGGCGCCGCGGGGTAGGCGAGTGGTGCCCAAAAGTGGGCTGGGACCAGACCGGCCTTGATCCCGAACCCGAGAATCACGAGGGCGATCACCCCTCCCGGGAGCGTGGCGAGATCCGCCGCGTCCGGCATCATGAGGCCGACTTGACTGGCGATCAGCACCAGCGCGACAAACAGCGCGAGTTCGCCAACCAGCGTCAGGATCAGATAGATCTTGCCCGCGCGCAGGCTTGCGCGATGGCCTTCGTGGATCACGAGGGCATAGCTCGCAATCCCCATCATGGCGAAGCCGGTATAGAAGCTGACCAGGTCCTGTGCGACCACGAGCAGGAGATTGCCACTCATGGCGAGGAGGAAAAAGACCCGGAAGCGACCGGCAGCGGGATCCTGCCGCAATGCCTCACTCGCCGTGATTCCCCCGACCGCCCAGAGGAAGGCGGTGAAGAACAAGAACAGCCGGGTGGTCTCGTCGAGCCCCAGGTGCATGCCCAGGAGGATCCAGGGCAAGGACAGGATCTCGCCGAGCGGGATCACGAAGGCGGCCACCAAGGCCGGCAGTGCAGCCAGTCCTGGTGTCCACCAGGCCGCGGGACGCGCCGCGACGCCGCTGAGGAGCAGCGGCAAGGCAACGGCGAGGGGGAGGAGCCAGATCACCGTCCGTACTCCCGCTCAGCGATCAGACTGGCCCACTCCAACGGGGTGAAGGGCGCGGCCGCGAACAACCCGGCGGCGAGGGCGAGCGCGGCCGTGATGAGGGGTGGCCACAGGAGGGCGCCACCGATCTCGAGGCGTCCCGGATGGGGGTGTTCGGCAGGCCACTGGGTTGGCGTCGGGCGAAACCAGGTCTTGTAGAGAATGGGCAGGAAATAGGCTGCATTGAGCAGGCTGCTGGCGACGAGCACGGCCAGGACCCAATTCGCCCCGGCCTCCGCGGCACCGAGTCCGAGATACCATTTGCTCACGAACCCCGCGACCGGCGGAATCCCGATCATGCCGAGCGCGCCCAGGGTGAAGGCCAGGGAGGTGCCGGGCATGCGTTTGCCGACGCCATCCATCTCACTGACCTTGTGCACCCCAAGTGCCTCGGCATAGTTTCCGGCGCAGAAGAAGAGGGTGATCTTCATGAGTCCCTGATGGACCAGGTGGACCACGCCCCCAATGGTCGCGATGGGACCGAAGATCGAGGCGCCGAGCGCGATGTAGGAGACCTGGCTGACGGTCGAATAGGCGAGCCGCTTCTTCAGACTGTCCTGCGTCAACGCCATCAATGACCCGTAGATGATGGTGATCGAGGCGATGATCCCGAGCGCGAACAGCAGGCCGTTGGAATGGGCGAACTGGACCCCGTAGACGTCATAGACGACCCGCACGATTCCGAAGGCGCCGGCCTTGACGACCGCGACGGCATGCAGCAACGCGCTGACCGGGGCTGGCGCCACCATGGCTTGCGGCAGCCAGCCGTGCAGTGGCACCAGCGCCGCCTTGACCCCCAGGCCGCCGAGCAGGACGAAGAAGATGATGACGAGCGTCCCGCGGATTTCCTCGGGAGCGTTGCCGAGGATGCCTCCCTGGGTGAATTCAACCGGTCCCACTAAGGCTTGCAACCAGATTGCGCCCACCAACAGCAGCGCCCCGCCGCCCATGGTGTAGGCGAGGTAGATCTTGGCGCCGCGGGCAGCATCCGGGGTACCACGGTGGGCGACCAGGGGGTAGGTCGCCAAGGTGAGGATTTCGTAGAAGACCACGAAGGTCAGCAGGGTACCGCTCAGGGCGATGCCCACCGTGGCCGAGACGCAGAGGCTGAAGAAGCCAAAGAAGCGGCTCCGGTTGGGCGAATCCTCAAGGTAGCCGATCGCATAGATGGTGGTGACCAGCCACAGTAGGGTCGAGAGCGCGACGAACAACACCGAGAGGGCATCGGCGCTCAGCACCAGGTCGATGCCGGGAGCCAGGGTCAGCCGTGTCTCGTAGCTGTGACCGTCGTAGACGCCCCAGATCATCCAGATGACCAGGACCAATTTGACTAAGGCCCCGGTCATGTTGAGGACGGTGCGCAGCCGATGACTCTCTTCCTTGAGGAAGAAGATCAGTGCGCCTGGGATCATCGAACTCAGGACGATGGCGGCGGGCAGGAAGGCGTCGAAGTTCATCCTAAGACCCCTTGATCGAGCAGGGTCCAGAGCGGCTGAGCGATGAGGCCCAGGACGAAGGCGGAGATGAACGCGAGCAGCAGTGCTGGGATTTCGGTACGGGCATCGTTGACAAAGCGATAAGGCGTCGGTTCACGGTTGAAGGCATGTCCGAGGACGCGAAAGATGTAGGCCGCCGCCAGCAGGGTACCCAGCATGATGACCACGACCCACCACCAGAGGCCTTGGATCATCGCCTGTTCGATCATGATCCACTTGGCGAGAAAGGTGCCGCTCGGCGGCAGTCCGATCAAGGCGACTCCGGCCAGGCCGATGGCGAAGGTCGCCGCGGGTAGGGCCTGGGCCGCACCGCCGAGTTCGTTGATGCGATCATGGCCGGCGGTTTTCTGCACCAAACCGGCGGCGAGGAAGAATCCGGCCTTGGCAAAGCCATGCGTCATGGCGAGCAGCACCACGGCAGCGAGGAGGTTGTCGCGCGCAAGCCCGGGCGGCGTGGCGACGAGCAGCGGGAAGGCAATGAAGAGATAACCCATCTGGGCGACCGTGGAGTAGGCGGCCAGGAGCTTGAGCCGTTCGGCCCGCAGCGCACGCCAGGACCCCCAAATGACCGCCCCGGCTCCGAGGAGTCCGAGCACGTTGGCCACGGATGCGTTCAGGACCGGGTCGAACAGGTCGAGCCACAAACGCAGCACCAGATAGAAGGCCGCCTTCACGACCAGCGCGGAGAGCGCCGCGCTCACCGGCGCGGGGGCGTTGGCATGGGCCGGTGGCAGCCAAAAATGCATTGGAAACAAGGCGGCCTTCAGGAAGAGGCCGCTGAACATCAATGCCATCGCGGTCCAGGCCACGAGACCGGGCTCGATCACCTCAGCGAGCAGGCCAATGTCCAACATGCCATAGCGCGAGTAGAGGAGCGCCACACCCATCAGATAGGTCATGGAGCCGAGCAGTCCCACCAGCAGGTAACGGAGATTGGCCGCCACCGCGGCGCGCGTGCCGGACAGCGCGCCGAGCGCGGCGGCGGACAGACCGAGCAACTCCAGCGTGACGTAGAGGTTGAAGAGGTCCGTGGCCAGGAAGAGCCCGTTCAGCGCACTCCAGAGCAGCAACCAGAGCGGCCAGAAGTGGCGCCGGGCCGTGGCCGAAAAATAACTCCCGGCATAGACGCTGACCGCCAGCGCGACCAGATTCGACATCACCAACATGGCGACCGAGAGCCCATCGGCTTGCAAGCCAATCCCGAGTGGGGCTCCCCAGCCGCCGAAATCCGACCGCACACTGCCGTCCCGCCAAACCCCCAGGCTCAGGACCAGGCTGGTGAGGGTGGTCAGCACGGCTGAGGCCAGGCCAAGTCCGCGTGCATGACTCGGGGTTGCCGTGACCACGACGGCCCCAAGCAGTGGGAACGCCACCGCGAGAGCGAGCAGATCAATCATCATCGGCAGACGACCCGTGATCTCGATCCAACCGTTGGCCAAAGGCCAGCGCGAGGGCCGTTGCGCTGACCGCGACCACGATCCCGGTGAGCACCAAGGCATGAGGCACCGGGTCTGCCGGGGCGGTCAGGCCGCGATACGCCAAGGCCACGAGAGTGTGAAAGACACCGGCGCCCATCACGTTGATGGCAATCAACTTCCGAATGAGCGGTGGATGCACGATGAAGGACCAGGTGCCGAGCAGGAACAGCAGGATCCCGGATCCACCATAGAGGAACTGAGTGATCATGTCGCGGACCTCGAGGTGCGCTCATCCCTCGGTTCGCCACCGAGATAGGCGGCGGCCAAGGTCACGCCGATCGACAGGGTTGCGGCCGTCTCGATGAAAATAATCAACCACTTGGCATAGCCTTCTGGGTAGGTCAGGAAACCATAGCCGAGGGCCATCAAGATGACGCCAACCGCCGTGAAGACGAGGACGCCGAGCACGCTCAGAAACCGCAGGCGCGTCTCGCCCGGTAGCCCCGCCGAGGCATCGCCACCGAGCGCCAGCGTCACGCCGGCCGCACCCAACAGGGCGCCAGCCTGAAAGGCCCCGCCTGGTGCATGACCGCCCGCCCAGAGCATATAGCCGGTCGAGAGGATCAGTAATGGCACGACCCAGGCGATCATGCCGCCGAGGATGGGGGAGGCCGGTTGGAACGCTGGGGCCGCCGGACCGAGGGACCAGATTCCAAGCAGGGCCGTCAGGAGGACAGCGACTTCGAGCAAGGTATCGTAAGCGCGAAAATTGAGCAGGACCGAGGTGATCGGGTTACTGACACCGCTCTCGGGTACCCGCTCGAGCGCGATCAGGGCAAGGCGATCACCGCCCTCGAGGGCAGCGAGTGAAAAGGCCCAAACCAGCACCGCGCCGATGGCGATCAGGACGATCGGGATGAGGACTTTCGCCCATGCGGGTGTCATGAGGTCTCACCCTTCGTGCCCGGTTGACTGGCGTGTTGGCGTTTCGCCGCCGTCGCGCGCCGCGCCGCGGCCAACATGAGCGCACCGCTGAGACCGGCACCAATCGCGGCCTCGGCCAGCGCGAGGTCGGGGGCGCGCAGACGGGCCCAGACCAGCGCCAGGAGGAGACCAAAGGCGATGTAGAGGATCACGGCGCGACGCGGCTCGCGACTCATGATCGCGGCGGTGGCGAGAACCAACAGAGTCACGGTCAACAAGAGGTCAAATAGGAGGAGGAGTTCGCTCATCGTGAATCCTCGCCATCGTTGCGTAAGGCACGTTTCGCGATGAGGTGGGCACCCGTTGCCCCGGCGAACACGACCAGCAGCCAAATCAAGGCGAGCTTCACCGCGTGGAAGGGGTCGGGCGCGATCAGCATCAACGCGAGGATGATGAAACCAAGACCGACATTGTCAGCCTTCGTCAAGGCGTGCAGCCGGCTGAAGCGATCGGGCAAGCGCAGCAGACCGACCGAACCGGCCACAAAAAAAAAGGCGCCTGTACCCATGAGCACAATCGCCGTCCAATTCAACGGATCGGCTACGTTCATCATTCATTCCTCGTTGTCCTGAACCCGTCGTCGCGTGAATGCCGTGACGGCAATCGCCGCAAGCAGGGAGAAGATGAGCGCAACGTCGATCAGCGCGGTGACCTCGACCACGTTCGCGAGCAGCAGGACCACGGCGATGCCAGAGGTCCCCATCAACTGCGCCGCCATCATGCGGTCCGATGGCGTCGGGCCAATTGCGACGCGCACCAGTCCAGCAGCGACGCTGGCCATCAGAATGAGGATCACGATCAGGATGGCGTCGGTCATGATGGCGAGCGCGTCATGGCGTTGGGGGGCGTTTGCATCATACAGGCTCGGGTGACGGATGATGCGGATGCGGGGTCGTACGAATCTCTTCGAGTGACTCATTGAAGAGGATGGCGACCTGCCGCTCCAGACCAGACAGACTCAGATCCAGATCGGCTTCGCGGTCCAAGGCATGGACCTCGACGACGTCACCTCGGAGGTCCGCGCTCAAGGTTCCCGGCAGGAGGCTGATGCTATCGATGAAGACCAGTCGCGCCGAGGGATTGCGCAGGCGCGTCCGGTAGGAGTGGAATCCGGGGTTGACGGCCATGCGCGGCCACAACACCCGTGCTGCGACATCAATCGCGCCGAGCAGTGACTCCCACAGGAAATAGGGGGCGAAGCGGATGCTGCCGATCACCGATAGGGTCCGCTTGCGTGGTGGCGACAGGCGCATGCTCATGATGGTCGCCGCAATGACCGTGGGGATGCCAATCATCAGCGACTGAGGGTCGAGGCCGTTGAAAACGAACCACAATCCCATGAAGAGGGTGCCACGGAGTAGGCCCGAAAGGGGGTGGCGGTAAACGTATCGCTTGTTCATCGACCACGCGCCCTCCATGAGGTCGAGACGACGGCCGCGCGCGCTCTGGATTGGTCGTGATGCATCTGATTCCAGTGTCTGAGCCAGTGTTTGAGCCAGTGCCGCGGAAACCGCATCCAGGCAGATCTCAATCCAGCCGTGGATGGGTGGGGCGCGAAACCGCGCTGCGCATTATAATCGACTTATTCGGTCTCGTCCGGCGCGACTGTCCCGCGACACGGTGGTCTGGCCGACGGGGTCATGACGGCCAGGCGGAGTTCCCCACCAAGAAGCCGTTCGTCACGGATGTATCGACTGTTGGGGCAGGATCAAGCCGAGTTCAAAGGAGAACGAGAAAAAACTGGATCATCAGGGAAATTCGAACAAAAACCATGAAATAATCGATGTTTTGATTTGGTTTCCATAAGAAGATACGAACCATCTAAAATAGTGTGCGGCGCGGATGCGGAACTTGTCGAGAGCAGGAAGACCAGAATCGTTCGGTTCACAAGCTCAGACTCGCTTGCGGGTCGGGCCGAGCCCGCGATCTCAACGGCTCATAGCGAGGCATTTGGAACGACATGACGCATTTCCGGCGCTATATCCTGACCGGCGTCGTCACCGTGATCCCCATCATGGTGACGCTGTTCGTGTTTTCGTTCTTCCTGAACCTGCTCTCGGGGATTGGCCGACCGAAGGTGATCGTGCTCGCGAATGCCGTGCGCCCTCTGTCTCCCGACCTGGCGCGCTGGATACTCGACGTGCCCTGGTTGTCATCGACCCTGGCGATCACCCTGACGCTCGTGATGTTCTACGTTCTCGGTTGGGCGGTGACGAACCTCGTCGGGCGGCGCATCTTGAATCGAATCGAGGATGGCCTGAAGCGGATCCCGTTCGTGACCACCATCTATGGCGCGACGAAAAAACTCGTTGAGACATTTCAATCCGATGGGAGCGAGAGGCCGCAAAAGGTCGTGTTGATCGAATTTCCTCACAGCGCCATGAAAGCGGTGGGCTTCCTCACCCACACCATGGTCGACGAAGAGACGGGGATCGAACTGGCTGCCGTGTACGTTCCGACTGCACCCAATCCCACCGGCGGCTATCTCGAAATCGTTCCCAAGGATCGTGTGATCATGCAAGACTGGTCGGTCGACGAGGCCATGACCTTTGTGATTTCAGGCGGCACCACCGCCCCCGCCACCATTCGCTTCACGAAGCCTGATCTCGGCTCGAGTAGCGACGGCTCCGCTTTGATGACGGCGGCTTGCCAATGAGATCGATACTTTATCTTTTGATGGAGAGCTAGACATGAGTGAGAAAACCACCACTGTTCCCAACCCCTCCACGCCCCCGCCAACCGGTGCGCCGGGCGCAGCCGCGCACCCGAAGGCGGGGCAGCCGGGCGGGAATGCCAAGCAACCATCACCGGCGCGCGTTTTCTTGATCGCGATCGTGGTCGTTGCCGTGACGATCGTGGGACTCGGTATCTATTGGTCCCAGCAGCCGAAGACCTTCAACGTGGCGGCCTTGCAAGCCGAGGAACTGAAGCCTTACTCGGGCAGACCCGTACCCGGCACCGCCGTGGTCGCCGCGTCGATCGGTGTGGCTGAGACCTTGCTCAATAAGCCAGGTGGATTTATCTACAACGACATCATGCCCCCCGGCATCTATCTGGATAACATGCCGAACTGGGAGTACGGAGCTCTGAAGGAGTTGCGGGATTCGGTACGGGCCCTGCGCAATGACTTTAGTCGGTCCCAGACCCAATCCATTGAAAATACCCACGTGAAGGACGCGGATGTGCGGCTCGCGATCGATGCCAAGTCCTGGATGCTCCCCTCGGCTGAAGATCAATACCGCCTCGCCGTGGAGTCGCTCCGTTCCTTCATGCGGGATCTCAGTTTGGGCCAGGATCGCTCGGCACGATTTTTCGCGCGGGCCGATAACCTTGCGGCTTATCTGTCCGTTGTCGAGAAGCGACTGGGCAGTCTGGCGGTGCGTCTGAGTGCGAGCGTTGGGGATCATGAACTGACTTCCGCCCTGCTTCAGTCGCTTCCGAAGGATGATGATGCCACTGACATGGATGACGCAGCCACCCAACTCGAGTTGTCGGCGCAGTTTATGGATAGTACCGGGCGAACCCCGTGGTATCTGGTCGATGACATCTTCTATGAAGCCCGAGGCTACACATGGGCCCTGCTGCACATGATGCGGGCGATCTCGATCGATTTCGCCGACATTCTGGCTTCAAAGAACGCCGATGTCTCTCTGAAACAGATCATCCGCGATCTCGAGGGCGCGACCAAGCCCATGGCAAGTCCGATCGTGCTGAATGGTCATGGCTATGGATTCCTGGCCAACCATTCGCTCGTCATGGCCTCTTACATCTCCAAGGCGAACGCGGCGGTGCTCGATTTGCGCATCCTGATGCAACAGGGCTGAACGCCTGCAATCCATCCGATCTCGGAATGGGAAAAGGGGCCGATGAGGCCCCTTTTGTTGTTCACCCCCAAGCGCCGAATGACGCTCGGACGGTTGGGTGACGTTTCCTCATCCCACGATTACATGAAGGAGTCCTGCTTGATGTTCTCGTACCAACTGTAGGCGTAGTGCACCTCACGGGCCAAGGCCCAATCCGGTGCATCCATTGGGGTCACGCCGCCGGCACCCTCGACATCGACGATCATGCCGCCGTCCTCGCTGAGGCGATAGACCCCGGCAACCGAGATGCCGTAATCCGTGCCCACGATGGAATAGCAGGTGTTGACATAGGACGGGGTGCCCGGCTCGTCTCCATTGAGCATGGCCACGACGGCCGCGGCGGCAACCTTACCCTGGCTGTTCGCGGAGTAGCCGGATTTCGGCATGGCGCCCGCGATACAGGCGTCCCCGATCACATGAACACCGGGGAGCAAGGTCGATTCGAAGGATCGGAAGTCGACCGGGCACCAACCGCTGTCATCCGCCAATCCAGCCGTCTGGGCGATCTCGCCAGCGCGTTGCGGAGGGATGATATTGATGACGTCGGCCTTGATCTCGTCACCGAAGCCGGTCTCGACGGTCATCTCGTCGATATCGATCTCTGTCACGGTCGAATCCGGACCGGGGCGCCACTCCAGCAGCGCGTTGTCGGTGCCGTAGCCGTACATCCGCTCCCAGCCCTGGGTGAAGAGACCCTGCTTCGAGAAGGCCTGCTTGGCGTCAAGGATGATGACCTTCGAGCTGGGCTTGTAGGTCTTCAAATAATGCGCGATCTGGCTGGCGCGCTCATAGGGGCCGGGGGGACAACGGAAGGGATTGGCGGGAGCCGAGATCAGCACGACGCCACCATCCTCCATCGCCTCAAGTTGGCTGCGCAGCAGTTTCGTCTGCTCACCCGCTTTCCAGGCGTGCGGAGCAATCAGTGATGCGGCCTCACTGTAGCCCTCGACCTGATCGTAGAGGATCTCGATCCCCGGAGCGACGATGCAGCGATCATAGGCGAACTCGCTACCATCCGCCGTCTTGACCACCTTTTTGTCGGCGTCGATCCCAACCGCCATCTCGTGCACGACATTGATGCCATGCGATTTCAGACCGTCATAGCTGACACGGAGCGTATCGTAGGCGCGGTCGCCCCCGATCACTTCGTTACTCAGGTAGCAGGTGACATACTCGGTGTTGGGCTCGATGACAGTGACGTCGATGCTCTCATCGGCCATCTTGATGTATTTCGCGGCCGTTGCGCCACCGGTTCCACCACCCACGATCACGACCTTGCGGCTGGCTGCGAACGCTAGGTGTGGGACACCCAGCATGCCGAGTGCACCGGCGGTCCCGGCGACTTTGACAAAATCACGTCTGTTGAATTTCATGCCTTCCTCTCCTCCGGTGTCTTACTGCTGGCTCGCATAGAAGGCGAAAATGGCGGCAAGACCGTCTTCACCATCGCCGGCGAGCAATTCGTCGAGTTTCTCCCTCATCTTGCGCGGCATCTGGCGACGGTCCTCGCGGAAATCGGACATGGTGTATGCGAGGTAGGGCGTCCATTGGCCTGCCAGCAGATAGAAGTCCTCCTCATCCTCGCCGGTGTCCTCGTCACGCAATGGCGTCCCGCCTTCGGCATGACAGTTTTCGCAGAATTGATCGTGCAAACGCGCACCCGAATCGACGAGCGCCACCTCGTATTCCTGCGCGGCCGGTTGGAAGGGTTTGGCATTGAAGAAATCGGCCATGGCCTCGATTTCATCATCCGTGTAGCCCTTGGCGATCCGGCCCATGATGGTGGAGTAGATGTCGCCGCTTTGATATCCCTTCATCATGTCGACGAAGACATCGCGATTAATCCCGGCGATGATGGGCGAGGCGGGTCCCACGCTTTGCCCATTGGTCCCATGACAGCCGGCACAGGTGTTGGCGAGCATGGGTCCGGTCGCCTCAGCCTGGGCGCTTGAGGACGCGCCGAGGACGATCGCCCCCGCAAGTAGGGCCACTGTTGGTGATATTCTGGCCATAATTCCTCCAAATGGTCTCTGAGCAGTCGCGTTGACGCGGCATCTGACGCCGCGATGCATGAGACGCCGGTTGTCCGAGCGTCGTCCTACATTCATATTCAGCCCTGGTGCCTGCGCACCGATCCAGACGTCGACTCGTCGATGGCTCCAGTGGCATCGGTGTGGTGGATGGCTTCAGGGCCCAGTGTCTTGTGTCAGGATGGCAACGGCCTCGCGATTCCCGTTCAGCTCGGCGAGATCCGCCGCGGTGCGTCCAGCCGCATCGGTCAACAGCGGATTGGCACGATAGGCGAGGAGGGCACGCATCACCTCCGCCTGCTCCATCAGCACGGATTCCATGAGCGCCGATGTCCCGTCCTCGTCTTGGATGTTCGGATTTGCCCCCTGTTCCAGGAGCAATCGAACCGCTTCAAGGTGTCCCTGACTCGCGGCCAGGATGAGTGGTGTGGCGCCCATCTGGTCGCGGGCGTTGACATCGGCGCCGCGTGCGATCAGTGCCGCGACGACGGGCCAGGCACCACGGTCGGCCGCGATCAGCAACGCCGTTTCACCCTCGACGTCGCGCGATTCGATTTCCGCGCCGGCGTTGATGAGGAGCTCGATCACAGTCGTCTGCCCATGAGCAGCGGCGAGCATGAGCGCGGTTCGCCCATCACGGTCGGATGCTTTGGGGTCGGCGCCGCGAAAGAGCAATTGCTCGACCATATCGGGGATGCCATAGCGCGCGGCGATCATGAGGGGGTCCCACCCCACACGCGTGCGGTCGTGGACATTGGCCCCGCGCTCGATCAGCAATGCCGTGATCGCGATATTCCCCGTTTCGGCCGCGAAGGTGAGCGGGGTGCAACTGGCCACCGTGCGGGCGTTCACATTCGCTCCCCGAGTCAGCAGCAGGGCCACGGTCTCGAGGTCCTCGGATTCGACCGCGAACATGAGGGCCGTTTTGCCAAACTCGTTCGCGCTATCCACATGCACGCCCTGATCGAGCAAGGCGGTCACGGTTTCGAGATCCCCGATGGTCGCGGCCAGACGCATCTCCTTGCCAAGATCAGCCCCGGCGGCCAGCGTTGGCGTGCCCCAGGCCAGCCAGCACAAGATGAGCGCGAATGGGACGGCGACGCGGAACCAACGCGACGCGTGGAGTGGAGGTGCGGTCATGGTGAACCTCATGGTCGGCGGCACCGGGTGCTTAGGCGGCGTCTGGGTCGGCGGATTGCGCCGGCGCGTCCTCCGCCGCCGCGGCAGCCGGGGGATCCTCGCGCGGCTCTCGTGGGTAGCGGTGTGCCAGCCCCTTGTGACAATCGATACAGGTCTGCCCACGATCCTGTGCCGCGCCATGGCGGCTGCGTGCCGTGCGACTTTGTTCCGATAGGTCCATGTTGGCAAAGTCGTGGCAACTGCGACACGTTGCCGAATCCGTTGCCTTCATTCGATCCCAAACCCGATTGGCCATCTCCCAACGGCGCGCCTCGAACTTCTCCGGTGTGTCGATGGTGCCCATGATTTCATGGTAGACATCCTTGACAGCCATCAGTTTGGCATGGAGTTTCGGGATGAATTCCTGCTGGACATGACAATCCGCGCAGGTGGCCTGCACGCCGGATGGATTTTTGAAATGGCGCGTTTCTCGATACTCCTCGTAGGGCAACTGGAGGCTGTGGCAGGACACGCACAGGTCCATTCGATTGGAGTAGGCGATCCCGGTGTTCAGGAGCACCGCGAAGCCGATCCCGGCAATAAAGACCATGCCGATAACGATGATCGATTTCGAGCGTGATGATGTGGGGTGGTTTGACATGTCCATCCTCTTGACGGCAACGACGATTGGAACGTCGTGATCCCTTCGGCTGTTTTTATTATTCAGTGTGACCGAAAGGTTTATTGTTATTCGGGACGATGTTAAGGCATCCGTGGTTCACTTGCCAAGTTGACTCCATGCGTGACCGATCGCGCCCGGACTCACGTCGGCAAGCGCCATGGTGGCCCCTGAACCGAGCCATGCGGAGCTGGATTGGTGGGGCCGATGGCCTAGCCGAGAGGCATCACGACACCCACGGGTCATGGCTCTCACTCCGTCGCGAAGGCACTCGAGACCGTCTCGGGACGGGTCGCGCCCCGGGAGGTTGGCCGTTCCCGTGAGTGGCGCGGACGGCACCGCGTCTCAGTCGGTCTCGCGTCGAGAACCCAGGCCTCGTGCTTGCGCGAAATCCAGCATGCGACGGATCGGGATCATGGCGCGCGCCGCAACGGCTGGGTCGACCTGAATCTCTTGATCGCCACGACGCAGCACGGCCTCGAGATTCTGCAGAGCGTTCATCGCCATCCAGGGACAATGGGCGCAACTCTCACAGGTCGCGCCGACCCCGATGGTGGGTGCCGGAATCAGGCGCTTTCCGGGTGCGACCTGTTGCATCTTCCAAAAGATCCCGGTGTCGGTAGCCACGATGAATTCGGGGTTTGGTAACTCGGCGACGGCCTTGATGAGTTGCGTGGTCGAGCCCACCACGTCCGCTTGGTCGACCACGTCGTCGGGGGCCTCGGGATGGACTAGGACCGCCGCCGTGGGGTGGAGCTTGCGGACCCGTTCAAGGGCGAAGGCTTTGAATTCCTCGTGCACCACGCAGGCCCCGTCCCAGATCAACATCTGTGCGCCCGTCATGCGCTCGACGTAGTGACCGAGATGTCGGTCCGGTGCCCAGAGGATCTTCTCGCCCTGTGCCTTCAGGTGGGCGACGACCGCCAAGGCAATACTCGAGGTCACGACCCAGTCGGCACGTGCCTTGACCTCGGCGCTCGTATTCGCATACACCACGACGCGATGGTCGGGGTGCGCATCGCAGAAGGCGCCGAAGGCGTCGGCCGGGCAGCCTTCATCGAGCGAACAGGTCGCGCGCAGATCGGGCATCAGAACGCGTTTCTCGGGATTGAGGATCTTCGCCGTCTCCCCCATGAAGCGAACCCCGCACACGACCAGGGTGCGTGCCCGACTGGCCGCACCGAAACGCGCCATCTCCAGCGAGTCGGCGACACAGCCGCCGGTGTCCTCGGCCAGCGCCTGGAGATCGCCATCCGTGTAATAGTGCGCGACCAGCACGGCGTCCTGCGCGTGCAGCAACGCCTTGATGCGCTCGGTGAGAGCCGTCTTCGCGGCCGGGTTCAACACCGGCCACCGTGGGTGTGGCGGAATCTCAACCCGACCCTCGGGTCGCGGCACAGGGTCTGCGCTGGTCATGCTCCTGAGGCTCCTAACAACAAAGAGTGGTCCGCTCAGGCGTCCGAACCCGATGAGGCGGATGCGGTAGCGCTCTGAGCCAGCAGTTGATCCGCTTGCGCGGGCAGCCGCTCGGTCTGTGGCTTGGGTGGCGGCTCCTTCAGCCCTTTCGGGTTGGTGTAGCGCTCATTGAGCGTTTGCACATAATTCTCACAGCTTTGTAGCACTTCATCGATCTTCTGGCGAGCGCGGCTACTCCAGCCGAAGGGGCGTCCCAGGATCATCGGTCGATAGAACCTGGTATTGCGGCGAAAGGCCGTCATGAGGTTGCCGGGTGGATTCCTACGCGTGACTTCTTTCTTCAACCAACTGGCCACCACCACGGCGGCGAGCTTGCGAAAGCCGAAGTGGACACCGAGGGCGAACGCCACGAGGATCCCGATCAGCGCCTCATGACCCCAGGCCACCTGCTCGGTGAGGGTCTTGAGCCACGCGGGCTCGTAGGAGAACCCGACCCAGTGCCCCGCGCCGATGCTCCAGTAGAGGAACAGCAAGCCGACGAGCGCGGCCAAGATGGTGTCCCCGAGGAGGGTCAAGGAGCGCCAGCGCAACATCGCCCGTTGGAGCAAGGGGACCGAGGCCTGAATGAAACTCGTCGCGGTTTCGCGCAACGCCGCGATGATGCGGTAAGCGCGCTCGATCTCGACCCGCTCCATGCGCAGGAAGATCTCGCCGAGATCGGCATCACGTTTCTTCTCGAAGCGACGGCGCTTGTGCTCGTCCGCGATCGTAATCCCAACCTCTGGATTGTAGATGGTGTAGAAGCGCCCCGCGGTGAGTCCCGCCTCACCGATCGCACGCAGCCACGCGGCAACGACATCTTCTGGATTATCCTCGTTCGCCGCGGTATCGAGTTGATTGAGGATGTAGAGAAACTTCCCGGAGTCGGCGCGGTGGATCGTATCCTTGACGAGATGGCGGAGGGTATCGCGCATGGCGCCCGGCTCGGGGTGGCGGGCATCGAAGAACACCAGGACCAGATCGGACAGATCGATCATGTGGTCGGTGATGCGCAGGATCGCCGTGCGTTGCGCGTCGGCATCGAACCCCGGGGAGTCGATCAGAATCTTGCCCCGCAGCCGTTCGCTGCAACTGGTCTTCAATTGCAGGTAGGCGTCGATGCGTTTCCCTTCCCCACCGGCCACCTGCTCGATGTCGTGTGACATTTGGTAAAAGGGGAAGCGGGGGTCGGAGTCGAGCGAGACGCCCGGGAGCGAATGGCTGACTTTCTCGGGACTGTAGACGATCACGGTGAAGCGATCGTCGACCGCCTGGTTGCCGGTCCGTTGTAATTTCTGACCGAGAAAATAGTTGATAAAAGTCGATTTTCCCGCTGAGAAGGTGCCGAGGATCGAAATCAGGGGCCACCAGGGGATCTGCGTCGCAAACGACTGGTTGCGCTCGAGCAAACCCGTCTGGTAAGCCACGCCATCGATGGCTCGAAAACTCTGTACAGCGCTCAACAAAACGGGGTTTTCTTGCTCCAGATGCGATTCCAGTTCCTGCATGCGTTGTTGAACGGCCTCAGCGGTAGACGGCATGGGGCGGACTCCTCGGTGGTGGTGACGGATGTCCGTGCGGAGCGCTGAAGGAGGGCGCGCTCGACGTCCGAATGGATCAAGACGCGGTAGGTGGCTCGGGCAGGGCGCCCGCACGGTGAATCTGGGTGTTTAAGTGGCAATGTTACACTGAACCCGCGGACCAGGGATAGGTATTCACGCACAGGAATTGCGGACTTAGGTGGGCGCTGTGCGCGCTTCGGCTTGAATGTCGAGCGTGCTCGAAGGCATACTGCCGCACTGCGATGTGGCTAGAATGAAATGATAACGCTGCACGGGCACGGTCGCCCGAGACCGTATCCTGATGTCGGCTGTCCGGTAACGGACGAGCGCCGGGTGCGCGGCGCCATCCCGGTTTCCACCGCAAGTCCGACCGCCATGCCGCTGACGGACTGCAATTCAAATTTCCAGCGTTTGGTGTGCGATCCGATGTCAATACAGTTTCGAAACGCCCCGATAGCGTGCGCGTTCGCGCTCACCCTGATCGCTCCCGCGAGCTTCGCCCAGGCCGATTTCGGCGAAACCTTCGTCGTACAGCAGGCGCAAGGCACCCCAACGGTCGCCTTGGGTGGCACGGTCGTCCCCTACAAGGAGGTGATGTTAGCGGCGCAACTGCCAGGCCGGGTCACCTTCATGGCTGGGCGTGAGGGGGACCGCTTCAACGAGAAAGATCTCCTGGTGGCGATCGGCGATGAGGAACTCCTAGCGAACCGGCGTGCCCTGCTGGCACAGATTGCCAGCGCCGATGCCCAGTTGCGTAATGCGGGGGTGCAGTACTCGCGAGAGATTTACTCACCGCAGTCGCGTTCGGCCATGGGTGGGATGGGGTTGCCGAATCTCTTCGATCAGATGTTCACCCGCCCGGTTGAGAGCTTCATCGGCGAGCGGGATCGCACCGCGGAGCGCTCCGCGGATCTGTTCGCCTCAGGCATCCAGATCCAGGAGGCACAGAACGCCATGCTGCGATTGCAGGCCGAACTTCAGGCCCTCGATTCAAAGATTCGTGACGCCCGCAGCATCGCTCCCTTCAACGGTGTGATCGTGCGTCGCATGGTCGAGGTCGGTGACACGGTACAGCCCGGACAACCGATGCTGAATTTCGCGGATGTCGAATACCTGCAGGTGGATGTCGACGTTCCAGCGCGTCTGCGCCCAGGGCTAAGCGACGGCATGATGGTGCAGGCTGAGCTCGACCAGGACAACCGGCGCGTGCCGATTCGCGTCGCACAGATCTTCCCCATGGCCGATCCGCAACGTCATACCGTGAAGGTGAAATTCGACCTGCCCCAGGGGGTGTCCGAACCCGGCATGTATGCCCGGGTGCTGGTGCCCGACGTCAATGCACCGGCCCGCTCCAATCCCGTCATCCCGAGTACGGCGGTGCGCTACAACGGAAGCTTGCCTGGGGTCTATGTGATCAATGCACGCGGTGAGCCTGAACTCCGACTCATTCGGGTCGGTGAAGAGCTGCGGGGCGGAATGATCACCGTGCTCAGTGGGTTGCGGGCCGGTGAACAGGTGATGACCAACCCGGGACCGCGCGTCACCGCGGGTTGGGCGACCGGCACCGCGCCGCGTTGAGTTGACCTCTATCTTGCACCCGTCGGGAGGTCGCAACCGCGGCCGCCCCGGCATCGATGTCGCAGTGATGCGGCCCCGGCCGGTTTAATCTGGATTCGACATGAGCCAAGACGTCACATCCCCCCCGCAGGAGCGTCAGGAACCCGCTTACGACGAGGACAGCCTCGGGATTGCCGGGCGAACTGCCCGTTTCTTCATTCGCTCGCCCCTCTCGCCGCTCTTCTACGTGGCGATGCTCCTGATGGGGCTGTTGGGTCTCATTCTGACGCCGCGTCAGGAAGACCCACAGATCTCGGTCCCCATGATCGACATCATGGTGCAGTACCCCGGAGCCTCGGCGCAGCAGGTCGCCAACATGGCGATGCAGCCGCTCGAGCGCATGATGAGTGAGATTCCGGGGGTCAAGCACGTCTATTCGGCATCCGAGCGTGGTCAGGGCATCGTGACCATCGAGTTCGAAGTCGGTGAGTCGATGGGGCCGTCGTTGGTCAAGGTCAACGACAAGATCGCGTCGAACATGGACAAGATCCCGCCTGGCGTCATGTCACCGCTGGTGAAAAGTAAGGGGATCGATGATGTGCCGATCGTCACCCTGACCATCTGGTCAAAAGACCTCGATGGCGATGGCATTCCGGATGTCGATGATGGTCAGTTGCGTCTGCTTGCCCAGGATGTGTTGCAAGCGGTGAAGCAGGTGAAGGATACCGGGAATGCCTTCATCGTGGGTGGGCGACGCGAGGTGGTGACCGTCGATGTGTTGCCTGAGCGTCTGTCGGGGCATGGGGTCAGTCTCGATCAGGTCGCCCAGACCCTGATCAGTGCCAATGCCGAGCAGGTCGCGGGCGGGCTCGAGGCGAGCGGTGCGCGGTTCTCGGTCACGACCGGAGCCTTCCTGACCGGGGTCGAGGACATCAGCCGGCTCGTCGTCGGCACCTTCAACGACCGGCCGGTCTATATCCACGACATCGCACGGGTCGAACAGGGTCCGGAAGATGCGCGCGAGCTGGTTGCCTATTACAGCGGCCCCGCGGCGGAGGTGGAGGATCGCGCCGATGGGCGCCCCGCCGTGACCATCGCGATCGCGAAAAAGGAACTGACCAACGGGGTGACCGTTGCCAATGCCATCATCGAGCGCGTGGAGGAACTGAAGGGGCACCGCATCCCGGCGAATGTCGAGGTCAGCATCACCCGCAACTATGGTGCCTCGGCGGATCAGAAGGTTTCGGAGTTGATCGGAAAACTGATCAAGGCCACCTTCTTCGTTGTCATCCTGGTGCTCCTCGCCTTCCGGGCGATCCGCCCCGCGATCGTGGTCATGCTCGTGATCCCGGTCGTGCTCTTCATGACCGTCTTCGTCGCCTGGGTGGCGAACTACACGATCGATCGAGTCAGCCTCTTCGCACTCATCTTCTCGATCGGAATTCTCGTCGATGATGCGATCGTGGTGGTCGAGAACATCTACCGACGCTGGCTCGAAGAGGGACGGACCGACGAGGACACCGCCATCGACGCCGTGCGGGAGGTCGGAAACCCCACCATCCTGGCGACCTTCACCGTGATCGCGGCGTTGCTGCCCATGGGTTTCGTCAGTGGCATGATGGGGCCTTACATGGCCCCGATCCCGGTGCTCGGCTCGGTGGCGATGTTCATCTCGCTGTTCGCCGCCTTCGTCTTCACGCCTTATTTCGCGATCTCCAAATGGTTGCGTCCCTCCATGCGCTATCTGGAAGCGGCGGAGAAGCGTGAGCATAAGGAAGCGGAGAATCTTGAGAAGATCTATCGCCGGGTGCTGACGCCATTGATCGAGAACCGGCGCAAGCGTCTCGTCTTCAAGCTCGTCCTCTGGGGCACCTTCCTCTTCACCCTGTCCTTTTTCTACTTCCAGTGGGTCGCGGTGAAGATGCTCCCGCTGGACAACAAGCCCGAATTCTCGGTCGTCCTCGATATGCCGGAGGGCACGGCACTGCCGGTGACGGCCAATCTCGCGCACCGCATGGCGGACAAGCTCCGCGGTATCCCCGAGGTGACCGCGATCCAGCTCTACGCGGGGACGGCACGGCCATTCGATTTCAATGGCATGGTGCGGCACTACTATCTGCGCTCGGATCCGTGGCAGGGTGAAATCCAGGTTCAGTTGACCGACAAGAACGAACGCCAACGCACCAGTCACGAGATCGCGGTCGAGGCGCGTGATCTGCTCGGCACCCTCGTCGAGGGAACCGGCGCGACCATCGCGGTCGTCGAGATGCCGCCGGGGCCGCCGGTGCTCCAGTCGGTCGTCGCCGAGGTGTATGGCCCCACGCCAGAACTGCGGCGCCAATTCGCGCGTGATCTGACCGAGTTCTTCCGACAAGCCGAAAGTACCCGGGACGTCGACAATTATTTGCGCGGTGCCTTTGATTATTGGCGCTTCAATGTCGACACCGAGAAGGCGGTCAGGCGTGGGATCTCGGTGGATACCATCAATCGCAATCTGGCCATGGCCCTTGGCGGCTCGCCAATCGGCGACATCAAGCCGCAGACGGGTCGCCAGATCGGCCATGAGCCGGTGCAGATCATCCTCCAGGTTCCGCTCGCCGAACGGTCGCAGATCGAGCGTCTTGGGGACTTGCCGATCCTGTCCAGTCAAGGCATCACGGTGCCGCTGCGTGAACTTGGTGAATTCCAGTTGACGCCGGAAGAGGACATCATCTTCCACAAGGATCTGCGCCCGGTCGAATACGTGGTCGCCGACGTCGGTGGGCGTCTCGCTGCCCCGGTCTATGCCATGTTCCAAATCGAGCGGCTCCTGCGCGAGCAGAACTACATCGCGCCGGATGGCACCAAGCCGCAGGGCGACGAGAACATGGACGATGCCATCTTCTGGGTCGGCGCACCGCCTGACAGCACGCGTCTCGCCTGGACCTGGGCCGGGGAGTGGACCGTGACCTATGAAACCTTCCGGGACATGGGCGCGGCCTTCGCCGTGGCGCTGGTGCTCATTTATATCCTGGTGGTCTGGGAGTTCGGGAATTTCCGCATCCCGCTCGTGATCATGGCGCCGATTCCGCTGACCCTGCTGGGGATCATTCCCGCGCATGCCATCATGTTCAATCTTGGCTTGGGAGGTGAGTTCACGGCGACCTCCATGATTGGCTGGATCGCTCTCGCGGGGATCATCGTGCGCAACTCCATCCTGTTGGTCGATTTTGCGATCCACGAGATTCAAAAGGGTGTCCCCGTCGCCGAGGCCATGATTCGCTCCTGCAAGATCAGAACGCGGCCGATCGTGATCACCGCGCTGGCCTTGGTGGCTGGGTCGAGCGTGATCATTACCGATCCGATCTTCCAGGGGATGGCGATCTCGCTCTTGTCCGGGGTGCTGGTGTCGACCGTGCTGACCCTGATCGTGATCCCCTTGGGTTGCGTGGCCGCGGGCGATGATATGTGCCGCGTGGCGGTGGCCGCGGCCCCATCCGGGACAAGCCTGCCCTGTCAGCTCGAGGCCGATACGAAGCCCACGACACCGCGTCGTCCCGCCGGGGGGGTGAGTGGTTTCTTCGGCAAGCTGGTTGAGTTCTTCATCCTCGCGCTCTATGCGCTGCGCGGGATTGGTCTGCTGCTGTTCGAGGCGATCAAGTCGGTCTTCAAATCGAAATCGAAGCCGGAACCGAAGCGCCCGTCGACTCCCATCGCGTCCTCGCCGGAGACGGCCGCCACGCGCGGGTCTTCAGCAGCCTCCGCCGCCGGTACGAATCCAAGCCCGGCGGTAGCGCGCGACGCGGTGGTGAGCACCCCGTCGACCACGGTTGTTGCACCACCCGCGGCGGACGAGGCGGATGCGCCCAAGACGCCGGCCACGCCCAGGAAGGCGGCGACCAAAAAGACCACGACGCGGAAGACGGCGACCAAGAAGACGGCGACCAAGAAAGCCGCTCCGAAGTCCGGGTCATCCGCCGCGGACAAGTCGTCACAGTCGGTGCAGAAGAAGGCCCCGCGACGTGGCATTCGTTTGAAGATCGATGACGAGGGCGAGTCAACCGATCGGTAGATCACTCACCGATCGGTGATAAGCGGCGCGCCACGGGGAACGCACGGCCGATCAACAGCAGTCAGGATGGAATGCCGTGCGACCGAGGAGACGCCTATTGGATATGGCCCCGCGATGGGTTCTGGTCATGACCTGGATCGTGATCAGTGCGTCGGTGAGCGCCCAATCCGCCTGGGACCGGTCATCCACTCCCGATTGGGGTGGTGATGCAGGTGAGTCCGGCCGTGGCGCGACGGCTTCGCGACCATCGTGGCAGGAGGCGAGCCCGGCGCCCTGGGGGGCTCCTTCCCGGCGGCAGTGGTCAGGCGAGGATCCGAGTGGATGGCAGGCTCCGACCTGGCCGCCCGGTGATCTCCGTTGGGAGCAACCGGCGCCCGCTCGTGTCGAGTCGTCGCCACAGTGGGAACGGGAGTCAATTCAATACCGCTTCCGCGGCGATCCAATGCCTGGCGCGGGTCCGGCCAGGGAGTTTGACGCCCAGAGCGGCTACCGGTTTCGACCCTTGTCTCCGGCTGAGTCGAGTCGCGGTGTGGACACACCCGGTTGGAGGCCGCTGGAGCCGAGCATGTCCCAGTCGTCTCGCGAGGATCCCAGCAACTGGCGGGATCCCGCGAGCGGATGGCGAGGCGGATCCTCGGGGGGCTTGATGGATGCCCTGAGCCCCCCGCCGCCGAGTCTGGGTTACGAGGGGGTTCCTTGGCCCTAGAGAGGCGCGGTGAGCAGGGCCTGGCACCGGGGGTAGCCCGCTTGTGGAGGGCGCCGAATTGCCCCAATCTGTATCCGTGAACCGATGATTCGACGCGCAATGGACACCGCGCCTATTGATGCGACCCATTGAATTGAAATGGGTTTCGCTGTGGGGTCGGGGGTGTGACAGCACGGCCACCCTGCGTACGAGAAAGAAGATTGACCACCGAACGACGCGAGGACAAGATGAAGATGACAAAACAACAGCCCATGATCATGTGTTTCGCGCTTGCGTCCCTCTTCGTGGGAAACGTTCAAGCCGACCTGTCTGGAGTGCAGTTTTCCGCCGACATGATCAGCAGTGGTCCGGACGGTCAGACGACCGCTGGCAAGATGTTCGTCGGTGAGGGGCGGATGCGGATGGAGATGACCCAGCAGGGTCAAAACGTCATTCGCATCAGCGACCAGAACCGTGGTGTTGAGTGGATCCTCTTCCCTGAACAACAGTCGTATCTCGAACAGGTCGCGCCACCCGGCTCCGAGGGCCTGGCCCCGGCGCCATCGGCTGAAACCAATCCTTGTGCCAATCTACCCGGCCTCACCTGCACGCGCGCTGGGGAGGAGGATGTCGCGGGTCGCCCGGCGGTGAAATGGGAGATGGTCATGACCCATGAAGGTCAGACGATGCAGGGGGCGCAATGGATCGACCGCGAACGGGGATTACCGCTGCGGCACGAGATGCCCAATGGCGAAACGATGGAGTTGTCCCTGATTGGCACCGAGACGGTCGAGGGTCGTCAGGTGGAGAAATGGGAGATGATCACAAGCGTGCCCGACCAGGCACCGAGCCGGACCTTCCAGTGGTATGACCCGCAACTGAAGCTTTCGGTACGCGAGGAATTTCCGGGCGGCTATGTGCGCGAGTTGACCAGCATCCGAATTGCCGAGCAACCCGATCATCTCTTCACTCTGCCGGCTGGCTATCAGCGCATGGAGATGCCGCAGCCGACGAACTGAGACCTGACTTGAGACCGCGGTCGTGCCCCTGACCGCGGCTTCGATCCGAGCCCATCCGTGGCGTCAGGCCCCGGCAGGACGGGGTCCTGCGACAGAGTTGATTTGGAACCAAGCCATGATCACGATCATCGGGAGCCTGAAAGGTGGCTCGGGGAAGAGCACCCTAACCTTCAATCTCGGCGTTTGGCTCTCGATGGCCGGTGTCAAGGTTCAACTCATTGATGCCGACCCACAGGCCACGCTAAGCGACGTGATCGACGTTCGCCGCGAGGAGGGATTCGACCCGACGTTGAGCGTCCTCGACAAGCAGGGCCTGAGTCTTGAACAACTCCATGCGGCTGATGAGACGATCGTCGATGTTGGGACCTCGGACATGGATAGTCTGCGCACCGCGCTTGCGCGTTGTGATCGAGTGGTGGTCCCCGTTCCCCCCTCGCAGGCCGATATCTGGTCGACGCAGCGGTTCATTCAACTGATCTCAGCGGTCGAACGCGCCGCTCCGCCCGAGATTCTGGGATTCATCAATCGGGGTGATACCCATCATGCCGTGCGCGAGACCAACGAGGCCGCCGCGGCACTGGTCTCGCTGCCGGGAATTCGCTTCATCAAACCGCGACTGTCCCAGCGAACGGTCTTTCGGCGGTCGTTCAGTGAGGGCCTGGCGGTGTTCGAACTCGAATCGCGCGGCAAGGCAGCGCGTGAGTTCCTGAGCCTGGCGGCATCCCTCTATCCCCATATGGTGAGCTAGCACGGCTGGCGGACGCCGGCGGCACTCTCGAGTGCCTCTGGAATCGGGACGTGGCCGAACCGCTGTCGGAACCCAGTGTGCGTGTGCGGGTCCGATTCCCTAGGGGTGCGCCGATACCGGGACCTCAGCTTGAGCAATTTGAGCTTTCTGTTAAGATCTCAGATGCTTAGTCGGTTGCCTAGACCCTGGGTCCGATCCGCCACGCGGGTTGGACCAAACTGGCGATCGTCATGGCTTGAGGATTGATCAAGGGTGAGGGAGGGTCAAAGAGCATCCCTCTCCGCCGAGACAGAGATCGAGCGAGCCACCACATCGAACACGAGCCGGCCCGAGCCATGTCGCAACACGAGAACTCCGCAAGCACGTCCTCAACCTCCGGGCCGGAGCAGCCGCCACAGGCGGAAACCGAAGTGCTCGCGGCAGGGGTGACGGAGACGCAACTCCATGCCTTTGCCATTGAACGCCTGTCCCAGGCATTCGAGACCAGTGCCAAACGCTGGGAATTGATCGTCTATCCGTCGCTCTTTGCGTTCATCATCCTGGCCGCCTACGGTTTTTATCTGGTGTTCAGCCTCGCGAAGGACGTCCACTATCTCGCCATCAGCGTCGACACCAACATGACGGTGCTGGCGAGCAACATGCAGTCCATCTCCGACAACATGAGTCAGATGAGTTCGAATGTGCGCACCATGGCGGTGAGCGTCGACTCGATGGCGCGCGATGTGAACACACTCGAACCCATGCTGACGAGCATTCAAACGATGGATCGTTCCATGCAGAATATGACGCATTCGACCTCCTCGATGCGCAATGACATGGCGGTCATGAATCAAAGCATCAGTCGTCCCATGCAATTCATGAATTGGTTCATGCCGTGGTGAGGGGCGTCCGTGCCTCGATGGACCGACCGTTTTGCACGGCATGATGCCGAAGCTGGACGACACCACAGCTGAACCGGTTAAGCTGATCGTCGCCATCTCCTCACGGGCGCTGTTCGATCTCAGTGACTCGCATCGGGTGTTCGAGACCGAGGGGGTGGATGCCTATCGGGCCTATCAGGTCGCCCACGAGAACGACATTCTCGCCCCTGGGGTTGCATTCACCCTGGCTAGGAAGCTCCTGAATCTCAGTGCGCGGCTCGGTGATCGCGGGCGTGTCGAGGTCATCCTCATCTCGCGAAACAGCTCCGATACGGGTCTGCGCATCCTGACTTCGGCGCATCATCATGGTTTAACGATCACGCGCGCGGCCTTTACGGGCGGGGCAAGCCCCTATCGGTATGTCGCCGCGTTTGGCGCCGATCTCTTCTTGTCCGCGGACCCGCGAGATGTCCGCTCGGCCTTGCGTGCGGGCTGCGCGGCCGCGACGGTTCGATCCGCGACCATCCCGCCGGAGTCGAGCGCCGATGAGCAGAGTCATGACCAGGTTCGCATCGCCTTCGACGGAGATGCCGTCCTGTTCTCGGACGACGCGGAGCAACTCTTCCGTCGCGAGGGTCTAGATGCCTTCAATGAACGGGAGCTCGCCGCCGCGCATGATCCGCTGCCGGGTGGGCCGTTCAAGGGGTTATTGGTGGCGATCCACCAAATCCAGTCACTCTTCTCTCCCGCTGATGCCCCGTTGCGTACCGCATTGGTGACCTCGCGCGGCGCCCCCTCGCATGAGCGGGTGATTCGCACCCTGCGTGCCTGGGATATCCGGATCGATGAGGCACTCTTTCTCGGCGGTCTCGGTAAGGGACGGTTCCTGGCCGCGTTCGATGCGGATATCTTTTTTGATGATCAGCGCGCGCATTGCGACGTCGCCAGTCAACATGTCGCGACCGGACATGTCCCGCACGGCATTGCGAATGCCGAGGAATGGGATCCCGCGGACAGCCAAACAGGTGACCGGGACCACTAAGCCTGGAGTTCGAGGGTCGGCACCGGTCGTTGCAGAAAATTGCCCTGGACATAGTCCACCCCGGCGGTCCAAAGCACCGTCAACGCCTCGGCATCCTCGACGCCCGTCGCGATACTTTTCAGGTTGAACTCGCGCGCCAACTGAGCGAGGGCGGTCAGTCGTTGTTGTTTGGCAGGATCCCCCGCCAGCTCGCGCCCATAATCGGGAGTGAAGACGACGAAATCCGCGGGCAATGCTTGGAGGATCATTTCCGGTCGTTCGTGACGACCGAATCGATTGATGGCCACCTGACACTTGATCTGTTTGAGCGCGTTGATCAGGGTTGCGAGGCTGGCTAAGTTGTCCAGGATGAGTTCTTCCTGGAACTGGAAGGCCAGCCAATTGCCGCGAATGTCGAACTCGCGCAGACAGTCGCAGATGTGCACGATAATGTTGGGATTGCGGAAGGTGTCCTCCGCGAGATTGATGAAAAAGCGCAGTTTGTGTCCGGCTTGGCGTTGCTCGGCGAGGACGCGGATGGCTTCACGGACGGCCCATGTATCGATTTTTTCGATCAAACCACGGCGAATGGCCGCGCCGATAAAATCCTTCGCCTCGAGGAGTTCACCCTGCTCGTCGAGGAGGCGCACGAAGACGCTGTAGTTTTCTCGATTGTCGCCCATCAGGCTGATGATGGGCTGATACACGAGTTTAAATTGCTCGGTACCGATCGCCGCCGCGATCTTCTCGGCGAGCGCCGAATCTCCATCGACGGAACCCTGTTTCGCGCGCGCCGCGAGTGAAGTCGGAGTTTGCATGCCGGCCCCGTCCGGCGCGGACGAAGTGGCGACGGCGCGATAGAGACAGAGCCGATGCGCCGCGTTGAGAATGTCCTCCCCGTCGGCGGCACGCCCCTTCACCAGGTAATACCCCACTTCGCAATTGGGCTCGGCCGTGTCTCTACTCGCTGCTGGTTGGAGTAAATGAACCTGACTGCGAATGCGTTCGGCAATCTTCTCCGCCGCCTTTTCATTCAACCCGTCGTAGAGCATCGCATAGCCATCCTCACTGGCGCGCACCAGCAGGTGTCGCGTGCCGATCAGGGATCGTAACTCAGGGCCGAGTCGGTCGAAGAGGGCTACGGCATGCGTCAGCCCGAGGTCACGCAGCAATTCGGCATGGCGCCGCAATTGAATAAAGAAGACGCCGAATGCGCTTGGGACGCTGCGATCCGGGCCAAGGCGGGCATCGATCTCGGCAAAGAGGCGTGCACGTCCCATCTCCGCGACCTGCATGATCTCATCTGGATCACTGAAGGGTTCCTCGGGTGGCGCTAGCGCTGGCGTGGTTTGGTCCTGCAACTGCTCGATCAATTCACGCTGACGTTGTTCACACTGCTGCAGACGTGAGGCGAGGGTGATCGCGTGGCGGCGATGGCGCAGTTCGGACGCCGCGCGCCGGAGTCGCCAGATGAGCAGACGCTCCGGTGCCGCCGCCGGCACCAGATCAGTCGCGCCCACCGCAAGCGCTCGTTGGAGATCTTCGCCGGTCGGTTCGTGCTCGACCAGGACGATCAGCGGGACATCGCCCCCGGATGCGCCGCGCGCATGGAGGGCCTGATCGAGCGCGGCATCCGCGAAGTGATCCCAGAGCAGAACGATGTCGAAGGCGCGACGCGAGAGTAAGCTGCTGATCCGATCCGTGCGGTCGGTCACCAAGGCCCTGGTCTCGGTCCCCGTGGCGCGCAGACCCGCGACCAGGCGTTCTGCCGCGGACCTGTCCTTGGTCAACAGCAGCAGGGTGAGCAATGGGGTTTGCGGGGCCATGAATCTGTGTTGTTCCCAATCCAGACGGATGACGGACGATGCGAACGGATCGCGATCGCCGACGCGCACGGTGAGGCCGCTGCTGAACCAGATGCCACCTCGCCACTCAGCAGCGGGGGTGTCTTCCCGTGGTTGCTCGAGGGTGAGCGTTGGATTATGGGTCCTCAGGGTCGTTGAGGGAAACCCCAGGATTCAATAGGCGGCTAAACCACCCATCGCTGGACACAGGCATCTTGGCGAATGCACCCGGGTGTTCCCGCACGAGCCTCGGCATTAGATAGCCGGATAAACGTGTGCGCAGGCGTTCCTCCAAGATCAAGGCGTCGCGGTCGGTGACCGCGAAGTGTGCGGCCCCCTGCACGGGGTCGAGTTGGTGGAGATAGTAGGGCAGGGTGCTACAGGAGAAGAGACGCTCGCTCAGTGCCTCCAAGGTCGCGACCTGGTCATTCACGCCGCGCAGCAGCACACTCTGGTTGAGCAGTGTGATCCCACCCCGGCGCAGACGCCGCAGGGCGTGCTCAGCCGCCACGCCGAGCTCGTTCGGATGATTGGCATGGATGACGACCGTCACGTCGAGACGCGTCGCACGCAATACCCGAACCAGTGACTCGGTGATGCGGGAGGGCAAGACCACCGGCAGGCGCGTATGGATACGCAGGCGGCGCAGGTGTGCGATGGCATCCAATCGGTGCAGCCAGCGCCCGAGCATCCCATCACTCAACAACAAGGGGTCCCCTCCGCTGAGAATGATCTCCCTGAGACTCTCATCCGCGCGGATCGCCGCCACCACGGCCGCCTGCCGCTGGGCGCTTGGTACCAGTCCCTCGTAGTCGAAGTGTTTGCGAAAACAGTAGCGACAATGTACGGCACAGGCGTCGGTCATGAGAATCAACGCACGCCCCGCATACTTGTGCAGCAGACCTTGCCCCCTCGCCGCGGCACCGTCGCCGACCGGGTCCAACACATAGCCAGGGGTCAGGTGCCGCTCCGCGCGCAGGGGGAGAACCTGGCGCAGCAGCGGATCCCGCGGATCCCCTCGACGCATCAAGGCCGCGAACCCGCGGGGTACGAGCAGACGGAAGTCAGCGGGCAGGAGGTCGAGGTCGGGGACCTCGGCGGCGACTAGGCCACAGGCCGCGAGCAGGTCATCGAGCCGCCGATAGGCCTCGGCAAGCTCCTGTTTCCAAGCCGATGTCTGACAAATCGTGCCGCTTCGCGGTACCATTGCGCCTTTTCGCTCCACAGTCATCGAGGACGATATGGCCTATTACAGCACCAACGAGTTCAAGGGTGGACTCAAGATCATGTTGGACGGCGATCCCTATACCATCGTCGAGAACGAATTCGTCAAGCCGGGCAAGGGTCAAGCCTTCAATCGGGTGCGCGTGCGCAACCTCAAGACCGGTCGGGTCGTCGAAAAGACCTTCAAGTCTGGTGACACGGTCGAAGCCGCGGATGTGCATGATACCGACATGCAGTATCTCTACAACGACGGCGAGGAATGGCACTTCATGGACCCGACCAGCTTCGAGCAAATGACCGCGGATGCGAACGCCGTCGGTGATGCCGCGAAGTGGATCAAGGAAGAGGACATCTGCAAGGTGACGCTTTGGAACAATGTTCCCTTAACGATCGAGGCGCCCAATTTTGTCATCTTGGCCATCACCGAAACCGATCCGGGTTTGAAAGGCGACACCTCGGGTGGCGGTGGCAAGCCCGCCACTCTAGAGACCGGGGCGGTCGTCCGGGTTCCGCTGTTCGTGCAGACCGGCGAGCTGATCAAGGTCGACACCCGTACCGGCGAATATGTCTCGCGCGCGAAGGAGACTTGAGCTGGCCGACAGGACCAGGGGCCGACTCTCGGCGACGCCTGGTGGGGGGCGGATGATGGGGCTTGATGACTGGTCCAGTTGTGCGGAGCCGAGGGTCTTGCGCGCCCGCGCCGCGATGCTCGCTCGCATCCGGGCCTTTTTCAGCGAGCGCGAGGTCCTGGAGGTCGAGACCCCGCTGCTCTCGCAGGCAGGCGCGACTGATCCGGCGCTCGCGAGTCTCTGCTGCCACGAGGCGTGCGGTGGGTCCGCCCCGGACGGCAGGGCAACGCTGTACCTTCAGACCTCCCCCGAATTTCCGATGAAACGTTTGCTGGCTGGTGGGGTTGGCTCCATCTACCAGATCTGCAAAGTGTTTCGAGCCGGGGAGCGCGGCCGTTTGCACCACCCCGAGTTCACGATGTTGGAGTGGTATCGTCCCGGCTGGACCTACCAGGCGCTGATGAATGAGCTTGCCGAGCTGGTCCGTGTCGTGCTTGAGCGACCCGCGCTTCCGGTCGCGTCCATGGGCTATCGGGATCTGTTCACGGATCACCTGGGGGTGGATCCCTGGACGAGCACCGTGGCGGATTTGCGCGCACGGGCCGCCGAGCTGGGCATTGCAGACGCGGAGCGGCTGGATCTCGATCATGACGCTTGGCTCGATCTCCTGCTCAGCGTCGGTCTGGAGCCGCGGCTCGGGTGTGACACCATGACCTTCGTGATCGACTATCCACCCAGTCAGGCCGCGCTGGCCCGCGTGCAAACGCGCGGCGAGATCGCCGTGGCCGAGCGCTTCGAACTCTATCTCGACGGCATCGAGTTGGCTAATGGCTTCCAAGAACTGACGGATGCCGCGGAGCAGCAGGCGCGTTTCATCCGTGATCGCGAGCGGCGCCAGCGCCGGGGGCTGGCGGCGATCCCACCGGATCAGCGCCTGCTCGCGGCACTCTCAGCCGGCCTGCCCGCGGCCAGTGGCGTGGCCGTCGGACTTGACCGACTCCTGATGATCGGGCTCGGCGCACAGCGGATCGATGAGGTCCTGGCCTTTCCGATCGAGCGCGCCTGATCTCCTGACAGCTCCAGCATGGTCGGTCGCCGCGCATGCGCATCACGAGGGCTGGTCAATTGGCCAGTGAATCCTGAATCGCCTTGAGGTCGAGCGCCTGAAGATATTGCTCAACGGGCGTGACATCGGCCAGCCGCGATCCCTCTGCTTGCACCAGGATGCGATTGCCCACCATGAGGGTAATCTTGTATTCATCGCTGCCCTTGGTGTGCTCGAGCATCCCCCGCTCGCCTTGGAAGGAATAGGGCTTGGTGTCCTCGCTGGACTGCATCAGCATCGGCATGGTGAGCGCCATGGTGAGCATCGGCATCATCGGTGAATCGACCATCAGGCTCAGGTTGACCTCGGCCCCATCGTCTTGGTAGTAGCGACGACTGAGATTGGTCCCGGTGATCATGGCCGCGATTCCCCCTGATTGGGATTCCGGGGCATCGGCGTTCCAGCCCTCAAGCGGTTCGGGCAGGAGCTGGAGCAGCCCGTCAGTGACCTGTTCCTGGATCTGCGAGACCGCGGCATTGAGTGTCTCGATCGACTTGCGTAGTTCTCCCGCCTCATAGTAGCGCTTGCCGGCGTCGAGTTGATCGACCACGGCATCGGCATGAGCAGCCTGGCCCAGCATCGCGAGGCTGATGAGGCCGCCGAGGGTGAGGGTGGACAGGCTCTGCTTGATCGGGGTGTTCATTCTCGGGTCTCCGGCATCTTCAGGTTGCGGTGATTGCCCGGTCCAATTCAGGACTGACGGGCAGGATGACTTGGCGCACGTTGGTTTGGGGATTCCGCCACACCATCCGGTCGCGAGTCGCGGCGAATGGGCGAGGTGAGCCATCGGAGCAGGGGGTCAAGCGGACGCTGATGGATGTGAAGGGCGCGCTCCGGGGGGCTCGGTATTCAGCGTCCGGTGGCACGCGCCGGGTTCGCTGCGCTCGGCCTCGATCGTTTCGAACGCGAGCCCAAGGCGCTCGAAGAGTCGCTGATCCCGAGCCGCCTCGGCGTTCGATGTCGTGAGTAAGCGCTCGCCGTAGAAGATGGAATTCGCCCCCGCAAGATAGCAAAGCGCCTGCAGCTCGTCGCTCATCGCCTCGCGCCCGGCGGAGAGACGCACATAGGAGGCGGGCATCATGATGCGTGCCGCGGCGATGACGCGAATGAACTCGAACGGATCAATCGGTGCGCTGTTCGCCAGCGGTGTGCCTTCGACCCGCACCAGCAGGTTGATGGGCACGGACTCAGGATGGGCGGGTAAATTCGCGAGTTGGCACAGCATGGATGCACGGTCGGCGCGCGACTCACCCATGCCGAGAATGCCCCCGCTGCAGGTCTTCAGCCCCACCGCGCGGACATGCTCAAGGGTGTCGAGGCGATCCTGGAAGGTGCGGGTGCTGATGACCTCGCCGTAGAATTCGGGTGACGTGTCCAGGTTGTGATTGTAATAGTCCAGACCGGAGGCCTTCAGACGCTGGGCCTGGGGCGCGGTGAGCATGCCGAGCGTGACACAGGTCTCCAGGCCCAGGGCATGGACACCCTCGATCATCGCGATCACGGACTCGAGATTCCGGTCCGTGGGGTTGCGCCAGGCCGCACCCATGCAAAACCGGGTTGCCCCCTGGTCGCGGGCGGTGCGTGCCGCCTCCAGCACCGCATCCAACGGCATGAGGGACGCTCGCTCCAATCCAGTACCGTGATGCGCGCTCTGCGCGCAATAGCCGCAGTCCTCCGGGCAGGCGCCGGTCTTGATACTTAAGAGGGTACTGACCTGAATGCGATTGGGGTCGAAATAGAGCCGGTGTGCGATCAGTGCGCGAAACATGAGGTCGTTAAATGGGGTGTCGAGGAGGGCCTGGACCTCCTGAAGCGACCAGTCATGACGCAAGAGCGAGCGATCGAGTGGGATGGGCTGTGGTGACATGGGCGTGATTGAGCCAAGCAAGAGGGGCATAAAGGGGTCTATCCTAGAGTGCGTGAGAGGCTTGTCAACCGATGTTCAACGCGAATTCCGGGTCAGGACCACCACGTTGGCCGGCCGCGCCGAGTAACCGGGACCGGCGGTGGGAGCGCCTCCTCGCGCTATTCTTTCCACCGACCTGTATCCTTTGCGGGGCGCCGGCGCGTGAACCACATCAGGCTGAGCTGGCATCACCGCAGGGCGGGGGCGGGCGCGATCTCTGCGCCGGCTGCGCGGCGGAGCTGCCAAGCACGCTCTGGAGTTGTGCTCAATGTGCGATCCCACTGGACCACCCGGTGTCGCCCGGGGGGCGTTGCGGAACCTGTCAGCAGCATCCACCACCGTTCGACCTCAGCCTTGCGGCCTTCCGCTACGAAGGGCCGGTCGCCTCACTGGTGGTCGACGCCAAGTTTCGTGGGCGCCTCAACGTGGTGCGACTCCTCGGACAATGTCTGGCGGAGCGGATCCTCGCAGTCGATCCGCCGCGCCCTGAGGTCCTGCTGCCGGTGCCACTGCATGCGGCACGTCTGCGCGGGCGCGGTTACAATCAGGCGCTGGAAATCGCCCGGGTGGTCGCTCGGCGGCTGGACCTGCCACTCGCTGTGAACGCCTGTCGGCGACTCACCGCAACGCCGCCGCAGGCCGGTCTCGACGAACGGGCGCGGCGGCGCAACATTCGAGGTGCCTTCCGGGTCGAGGGGGCCGTGCCCTGGAGTCATGTGGCGATTCTCGATGACGTCATGACGACCGGCAGCACTGTCGCCGAGCTCAGTCGCGTCCTGCGGCGTGCCGGCGTTCGTCGCATCCAGATCTGGGCCGTCGCACGGACTCCCTGAGCGGGCGTCGCGGCGCGGGCTTGACCGCAACCCGATGCATGTTCAAGACTGCACCCCATTGAACCGAGACGGTGTGACGGTCTGAGCAGGCATGGGTGCCCGGCGCGCGTCTCAACCAGCGGAGGATCATCCCATCGCATTACCAATCACGGATCAGCGGGCACGACGACCTGCTCAGGCACCCAAGGGATCGACTCGGCGGCGGCTCGGTTGGCTGGTCGGGAGCGGCCTCTGGGTCGCGGCCGGGTTTGCGTTACCGGCCTGCGCGAGCGAGAACAGCGAGGCGAGCCGTGGATTCGAGGATGCGCGCGTCGCCGAGCTGCGGGCCACCGCACGGCCGCTCAAGGAGGCGTCCGACCTCGACCCGCTGATCGAGGCGGCGCGCACGCGGCGTCTCGTCCTGCTGGGTGAGTCCACGCACGGAACGGCGGAATTCTACCGCTGGCGTGACCTCTTGACACGTCGGCTAATCGAGGAGGCCGGATTCCAATTCGTCGCCGTGGAGGGCGATTGGGCATCCATCGAGCTGCTGAACCGCTACGTCAAGGGGTTACCGGGCGCGCCCGCGGATGCGCGCACGGCCATGCTGACCTTCGAGCGCTGGCCGACCTGGATGTGGGCGAACGAGGAGATGCGAGCGCTCGTGGAGTGGATGCGTGCCTACAATGACGCACGGCCACTGGCACAGCGGGTCGGTCTCTACGGCATCGATGTCTATGGCGATGCCCAGGCGCGTCAGACGGTGGTGCGGCTGTTGCGGATCCTGGATCCTGAGCTCGCCCTGGTCGTCAGTGAGCGCTATGCCTGCCTTGACCGCTACGGCGAAGATCCCATCGACTACGCCCGTGCCGTCGCGCGCGGGCAACCCGATTGTGAGGAGGCGGTCGCCGCGGTGGTCGAGCTGATCACCCAACAGCCGTCGCCTTGGGAGGGCCAGGACCCGCGTCTGGCCTTTCAACTGGTCCAGGCCGCGCGCGTGGTGCAAGGCGCGGAGCGTCACTACCGCAAGATGACGCGGCCCGGTCCGGCATCCTGGAACGCACGGGTCGATCACTTCTTCGACACCCTCATTCATGTCAGCGACTATTTTGGACCGCAATCGCGCGGGATCGTCTGGGCACACAACACCCATATCGGCGATGCGCGGGCGACGACCATGGCGCGGCAGGGGCAGCGCAATATTGGTCAACTGACACGCGAGCACCATGGGGCGGAAGACATCTACGCGGTTGGGTTCGGGACCTATCGCGGCACCGTCCTGGCTGGGCGTGAATGGGGAGCACCTGGTGAGGTGATGAGCATCCCGGCAGCCGCCCCGGGGAGTTTCGAGGACCTGCTCGAACGGACCGGGCTGACGGATCTCCTGTTGCTGCTCGATGACAGCGCGCTCCAGGAGCCGTTGCGGGAAAGGCTCGACCACCGCGCGATCGGTGTCGTCTTCGACCCAGAACACGAGCGCACTCGCAATTACGTTCCGACGCGCATGACCGAGCGCTATGACGCCTTCATCCATCTCGCTCGGACTCGTGCCCTTGAGCCGTTGCAAGAGACAGGGGTGGACTGACCCGGTGCATCGGCTATACTGACTCACTCGTTTGTCTGGTGCATAACGGCCAATGCCGAGCGTCCCTCGCGCGCACTGCCCCAACCAGACACCGCGAACCCCTGAAGACCGCCACGCGTTGAAGACCGATCGCACCATCCCGCGATCATCCCCATCCCGATCGATCCGTCACGCCCGCTCGCCGCGGCGTGTCGATGGCTCTGGAATCCACCGTTGTGAACCCCAACGTGTGGAAAGTCTTTGGGACCTACACTGTCAATGGAGATCATCCACATGCAACGCATCATCGCCAGCTCCCTGCTCGGGGTCTTCGCCCTTGGTATTGCCAGCACCGCCACCGCCGACTTAACCCCGGAGGAACAGATCCGATTCCGCCAGGCCGGCTACAGCTTCATGTCCTGGAACATGGGCCGGATCAAGTCGAACCTCGATGGCAATTACAATCCTGAGCAGGTCGCGGCCGCGGCCAACGCGATCAATGCCATCGCCACCTCGGGCATGGGGTCACTCTTTGGCCCAGGGACCGATCGCAACGTCGGCAACGTCAAGACGCGCGTGAAGCCGGAATTCTTCGACAACCTCGATGATGTCGCCGTGATCGCTGGAAACTTCGTTGCCGCGACCAACGCCTTGGCCGCCGCCGCGAATGCCGGTGACGAGATCGAAGTCTCGACCACCTTCGGTGAGGTCGGTCAGGCTTGTAAGGCGTGCCACGACAAATACCGCGCCGACTAAACCGGCGCACGTTCGACCCGCGATCGGGCCGCCAATCCAGGCGGCCTGTTTGGTAGAGGACGACCCGCTTGACATCCCTTCTCAAGGCACTGATCTTCGACGTCGATGGCACCCTCGCCGATACCGAGCGCGATGGTCATCGACCCGCTTTCAACGCCGCCTTCGCTGATGCCGGTCTCGACTGGCACTGGGATGTCGCGCGTTATGGACAACTCCTGCGGGTCACCGGTGGTAAGGAACGCATCGCCACCTTCCTTGCCGAGGAGCAGATCCAGCTCGATCCCACAGTGGATCGCGACCGCTTCATCGCTGACCTTCACCGCGCCAAGACCAGACACTATGTTGCGTTGCTCGAACAGGGCGCGATTCCGCTACGCCCGGGTGTCCTGCGGCTGCTACGGGAGGCACGGAACGCGGGTGTACGCCTGGCGATCGCGACCACGACCACCCCCGAGAATGTGAGGGTCCTGCTTGAGTATGCGGGAGAGCCAAGGCTCGGGGACTGGTTTGAGGTGATTGCGGCGGGTGATGTGGTGCCGCATAAGAAGCCCGCGCCCGACATCTTCACCTTGGCATTGTCCGAACTCGGTCTCGATGCCGCGGACTGTCTCGCCGTGGAGGATTCCGATAACGGCGTGCGCTCGGCGCAGGCAGCCGGCCTGCGGAGCATCCTGGTCACGGTGAACGCCTACACCCAAGATCAAGACTTCGGCGCTGCCCCATTGATCGTCAATCACCTCGGTGATCCTGGTCAGCCCGCGCGGGCCCTCGCCGGTGAGCTGGGGAATCGATCGCTGGTGGATCTCACCGTCCTCGATCGGCTTCACCGCGCGGCCTGGTCTAGCGCCTGAGTGGCGGCGATGGTGACGAGCGTGCCGGCGAGCCGGCTCTCCCGACAGGCTCGCGCGGTGGCCCCTTTCCATGTGATGCGCCTCCTCGCGCGCGCGGGAGAACTCGAGCGGGCAGGACGCACGGTGATCCACCTGGAGGTCGGTGAACCGGATTTTCCGACGCCTGCCCCGATTCTGGATGCCGCGCGACAGGCGCTCACACATGGGCAGGTCCGCTATACCCCGGCCGCCGGGTTGCCGAGTCTGCGCCAGGCCGTGGCGGACTATTATGGTGATCGCGACGATCTGGACGTGAGCGCGTCGCGAATACTGATGACACCGGGTGCCTCCGGGGCCCTGCAGTTGGTGTTTCTCGCCTTGTTGGAGGCGGGCGATCAGGTGATCCTCTGCGACCCATCCTATCCCTGCTATCGGCAAATGTTGGGGCTGATGGGAGTCGAGCCGGTCGCGCTGCCCGTGGGTCCCGACACGGATTATCAACTGACGGTTGCTCAGGCCGCGCGAGCCTGGACCTCGCGCGTGCGTGCGGTACTGGTTGCCTCGCCCGCGAACCCGACCGGGTCATCGATCGCGCCGGATCAGTTGGCGGCTTTGCATCAGCTCTGTCGGGAGCGTGGCGCGGCCCTGATCGTCGATGAGATCTATCAGGGGCTCACCTATCCCGACACGGACGGTGCCGCCCCCGAGCGCGGCGCCCTCGCGCTTGGCACCTCGGAACTCTATGTCATCAACAGTTTTTCGAAATATTTCGGCATGACGGGCTGGCGTTTGGGCTGGCTCGTGGGGCCAGAGGACGCGGTCGAGGTCATGGATCGTATCGCCCAGAATCTGTTCATCGCCGCCAGCACGCCCGCGCAACAGGCGGCGCTCGCGGCCTTCGATCCAGCGACCCGTGCCATCCTGGAAACCCGTCGCGCGGCCTTTCAGCGTCGTCGCGACCGGCTCCTGCCGGCGCTGCGTGAACTGGGTTTTGCCATTCCCCGAATCCCAACAGGTGCCTTTTATCTCTACGCGCGCCTGCCCGAGCAACTCGGTCTGGACTCGATGACGCTTGCAACTCGCGCGCTTGAAGAGGCCGGTGTCGCACTGACACCTGGGCAGGATTTCGGTCACCATGAGGCCGCGTCACACGTTCGCTTTGCCTATACACGCGCGAGCGCGGAGCTCGATGTCGCGATCCAACGTCTGCGGACCTGGTTTGCGGGGTTGTAAGTGATGAGCACCTTCATTCCCTTGGATGCCGCGCAACAAGAGGCGAGTGAACGACTCTTGGAGATCCATCAGGCACTCAGCGCGACGGCGACGACAACCCCGGGTCGCGTTGGGTTCATCGGACAGTGGCGTACTCGACTGAGGCAAGGCGCGGTCCGGCCACCACCGGTGAAGGGCCTCTATCTCTGGGGCGATGTCGGACGGGGCAAGACCTATCTGATGGACTGGTTTGCTCGAGACTTGGAGCTTGCTGGCAAGCGACGGGTGCATTTTCATCACTTCATTCGCGATGTCCACGATCGTCTGTCGCGGCTGCCGAAACAGCCTGACCCACTCGAGGTGATCGCCCAGGATCTGTGCTCCGAAACGCGCGTGCTCTGCCTCGATGAATTCTTAGTCACGGACATCACCGATGCCATGATCCTCCACGGACTTCTGCGAGCTCTCTTCGCCCGTGGTATCACGCTCATCACGACCGCGAACACCCGCCCCGAGGAGCTCTATCGGAACGGACTCCAGCGCCAGCGCTTTCTCCCCGCGATCGAGTTGCTCCAGCGCCATACTCAGGTGTTCGAGCTCGATGGTGGCCGTGACTATCGGCTGCGCGCCCTGACTCGCGGGGGTGTCTTCTTCGTGATCGACGCGGTTGCTCCCGCGGCCACGGAGCAGGCACTCAGCACCTATTTCGAGCAACTCACGGGTGGGCACACGGATGGATCCGGATCGCAGCTCACCGTTAACGGCCGCTCCATCCCCATGCGCCGCGCGGGTGCCGATGTCATCTGGTTCGATTTCGACGCACTCTGCGGCACCCCTCGGTCTGCGGCCGATTACATCGAGATCGCGCGCGAGTTTCACACCCTCTTCCTATCCGACGTGCCCGTTCTGGGGCCCGCACACGAGGCGGCGGCACGGCGCTTCTTGGTGCTGGTCGATGAACTCTACGATCAAGGCGTGAAGCTGATTCTCTCGAGCACTGTCCCGGTCGAGCGACTCTACGCGGGCGGTTTGGTCGACTTTGCCCACGAACGCTTGATCAGTCGCTTGATCGAGATGCAGTCCGAGCGCTATCTCGCCGCCGTTGCCGAGTGATGCCGGAGCGTTGAGCGGCCGTGATCCCGCCTGCATTGCAAAGCATCGCCCAGACCACGATGTCCCCAGAAACCACAGCGGCGAAACGGAGAAGGCCATGAGTGTCGTGCATCTGAGTGACCCCACGATTGACCCGGAAGAGGTCGCTTACTTTGAGCGGCTCGCACACCGATGGTGGGATGCCGAGGGTCCATTCTGGCCCTTGCATCGGCTCAACGCCTTTCGCGTTGAGTACATTCGGCGTCATTTGGCGAGTGCCTTCGCTCGGGATCCCAACGCGCAACGCCCATTCGAGGGCTTGAAGGTCCTGGATATCGGGTGCGGTGGTGGCATCCTGAGCGAGTCCATGGCCGCTCTCGGCGCCCAAGTGACAGGTATCGAGATCACCGAGAAGAACGTGCGCGTGGCGCAGATCCATGCCGAGTGGAGCGGCCTGTCGATCGACTACCGCTTAGTGACGGTCGATGACCTCGCGCGCGCGGGTGAGCAGTTCGATGTGGTGCTGAACATGGAAGTGATCGAGCATGTCGAGCACCTAAACGATTTCCTCATCGACTGTGGCCAGCTGGTACGCCCGGGTGGCGTGATGTTCGTCGCCTCCATCAATCGCACCATCTTGGCCTATCTGATCGCGATCATCGGGGCTGAGTTCGTCCTGCGGTGGTTGCCTCGCGGAACGCATCATTACCGGAAACTGGTTCGCCCTGAGCAGGTCACGACTGTTCTGGGTGCAGACTTCGTGCGTGTCGATCAAACCGGTGTGCGGGTCAATCCATTCGACCGCAGCTTCCATTACACGCGCTCGATGGCCGTCAATTACATGCTCTTACTCCAGCGTCAGGGGAGCGCATGAGGCCTGGATCGCCGCTGAGTGAGGAGCTCAGGATCGTGCGACCTCGTCGGCGACGATCTGGACCTGTTCGACGGCACGTTCGATGACCTCGAACGGCGTGTAGAAGTGTGGCGAGAATCGAATCCCCCCCCCCCGATGCGCACACAAAACCTGGCGCCGCATCAAGCCGGCATAGAGCCGATCCGCTGCCCGATCGGGAACGCGAAAGGTGACGATTCCCGCGCGTTGTGCCGGCGCACGTGGGCTTAAGAGTTCGAAGCCCCGCTGATCGAGACGATCAATCAAGAATTCGGTGCGCCGCTGCAGGTCATCCCAGACCCGGGTCATGGAAACCTCCTCGAGCAGGGACAGACTGGCTTCCAGTGCATGGACGCCGAGTTGATTGGGGCTGCCGCATTCGAAGCGGCGAGCATCCGTGGCCGGCTCCCACTGGCGACGTTCGAAATTGCCGGAGTCTTGGAGCATGTGCCAGCCGAATTGGTGGAGGGTCAAGGTGGGGCGTAAGAGCGGGTTGACGTACAACAGGGCGACCCCCTCGGGGCCGAGCATCCACTTGTGCCCGTCCGCAACCACGAAGTCCACGCCACTGGCGATGAGATTGCCGGGGCAGGCGCCGAGTCCCTGAATCGCGTCGACACAGAGTAAGACACCCTGGTTTCGGCACCAAGCACCGAGTCGCTCGAGATCCAGTCTGCGCCCGCGCGCATACTGCACCCAACTGATCGCGATCATGCGAGTGCGCTCCCCACAGAGCCCGATGAGCTCGGCTTCCGGATCCTGCGAGCGCTCTAGGTCGAGCGCGACCCAGCGGACCCCGTGGCGTCGCAGTGACTCCCAAACCACGCGATTGGATGGAAACTCCTGCGCGATGCCGACGACCTCGTCACCCTCCTGCCAAGCGCAGCCGTGCGCAATGATGGAGAGTGCCTCGGAGGTGTTCTTCGCGAGCGCGATGTCATCAGGCGATGCCGCACCGATCAGCCGTGCAAGCCGTTCTCGCAGCCGCGTCTCAACGCTCAGCCAGTCGCTGTAGCGCAGCGAGCCGAGGCGTGCGTTCTCCTCGGCGAACCGCGCGATGGCCGCGACCGTGCGCGCCGGCCAGGGGCCGACCGCGGCATGGTTGAGATGACAGAGTTCCGGATCGAGTGGGAACTCGCTCGTCAGCATCGTCACCCTTCCTGCTCGACCGCCGGTGTGGGCGCATCCATTCGTGCCTGGGGTGACGATGGCGCCGCCGGATCGGCAGGGGCTGAATCAGTGTCCCGCTTGGCTTCGACTGGCTCGGGGCGCGGCGGTGTCGGTGTCGGTGTCGAGACGGGCTGGGGTGGCGGCGATGGCTCCGCACGCTCAACGGGATCAGGCGCCTCGACCCTCGAGCGAGGGGCTGCCGGAGGCGTGACGACCGCCGCGGCCGCAGGCGCGGTCTCGGGTGGTGATTGTTGAGCCGCCGCGGCATCGCTGGATGTCGCAGGCAGACTCGCCGGCGCCGCGGGGGTGTTGAGTGGTGCCGGCCGCTCCGTCACCGCCGGTGGGGCGACAAGGCTTGGGGACTGCGCCCGGCGGTCCGCGGCCCCATCCGTGGGTGACGGGTTCTGATCGCCCTGCGCCGCGTTGGTGGTGGCGGCGGTGGTGTCGTTGGCGGACCCGGTCGCGCTCGGCACCGCGACCGGTTCGCTCGCCGAGGTGGTTACGGGTAAGTCGGTCCGAGCCGAGCCCGGGACGTCCGCCGCGATCCCTGCGGTAGCCTCAGGTGCGACACTTGGGGATGCCTCGTCAGCCGCTCGCGTTGGCGCCGCAGCCTGGCTTGAGGAATGCTCGCTCGTTGGGTCCGGGGCGGAGATTGGGGTTTGTGCGGCCTGGGATGCGGGAGCGGGTGCGACGATTGCGCCAGACAGTGCCGACTGCCGCGGCGAGGTGGCCTGAGCTGAGATCGCGGGTGTCGCCGAGGGTGTCGGGGCAGGGTTGTGTGCAATCTGTTCGGCCACCGTTTGCGCCGATCGCCTTGGCGAGGCGTCGCGGGTCTCTGGTGCAGGCTCGGCACTCGTTTGCTCGGCCTCGCGCGCTTCGGCCGCTGCTTGCTGTTCGGCGAGACGTTGCTGGGCCGCCTCGCGCGCCGCCCGTTGTGCCGCCGCGACCCGCAGTTGCTCGGCATAATCCCCATAATCGGGTCCGGACCCGACGACCGTGACCTCGGTGCCATTGGCCACGTGCTGGAAGAGCACGGGTGCGAGCGCATCGGGAAGGCGGATGCAGCCGTGCGATGCCGGCTGCCCAGGGCGCGGAATCGGCCCAGCGTGCAGGCCGATCCCATCGTAGGTCAGGCGCATGAAGTAGGGCATGTTCGCCCCGACGAAGCGTGCGCCCGAGGGAACTGGATCGCGACCCACCTTCACGTTCGATTTGACGACCTGATTGCCTCTGACGAATTTTCCGTAAAGGTTCGAGCGCTTTTCGGCCACCTTTTCCATCACCGTGAAGCGCCCGATCGGCGTCGGATGATTGGGCAAGCCGGTTGCGATGGTGCTCCAGCCGACCTCCTCGCCGTCGACGAAGAAGCGCGCCTTCTGCGCGTCGGTATCGATGAGGATGCGCGAGAGCGGTCGCCCGTCGCCTTGCCATTCATAGAGCTTCGAGGGCTTGGCGGATGACGCATCAGCGGCGAGGGCCTCCTCGGTTGCGGACGGCGGCTCCATATCGCCGATGACATCGGCCTCGTCCATCTCCACTGACGGCTCGGACTGGGTGAGAAAGCGGCTCAAATCGGTCTTGCTGGCCACGCTCGACAACTGTGCGCAGGCGCTCAGCGAGAGCACGAGCAGTGTCATGGCAAGGAGGCGCGAATAGCGCAGCAAGAGTCGGGTCGACCCATGTTGATCAGTAAGATTCATAGCGACTCGGATTCGTTGATGGTCAGCAGCGCCGTCGTGAGGCGACGCACGAGGAGGTCTGCACTGGCTGTTAAGAATAACTCGACTGGGACGAGAGGGCACCCCCATCAACTTTTTTTATTGATTTTTCTGCGATTGCACAAACTGTTTGGGTCGGACGATCGCCTGGGCGCATTCCCGAATCGCATCCTGAAGGACTGGCACGACGATGCGCGAATCCGCCCCGAAGCCGTGGAAACATTGAATCGAGTCACCTCATTGCGATGGACCGAGAATCCACGAACCGGCGCCTCGAGTTGAAATCTCTCATCAGGAGTCTTGCATGTTGACAGATGGTCGCCTTGATCGTTCTTCACCGGAGCGCGGGGTGTCGTCCGAGGTGCTGACACAGATCCCCAGCCCATCGCAGATGCGCTGGCGTCGTCTCGTCTTCGCATCCCTGGTCTGCGGCACGGTCGCGGCAGCCATCTTCTTGATGGTGGCGACGCTCTCGATAGGCGGTTTCGATACGCTGGATCTGATCCTGGCCGTCTGTTTCGCGATCACCCTACCCTGGACGGTGATTGGTTTCTGGAACGCGGTGTTCGGACTGACAATGCTCTCCCGACACCGGGACGCGGCGCGCGCCGTCTGCCCGCTCGAGGCTGATCCACCCACGGCGCTGCGACAGACCACGGCGCTGCTCAGTTGCTTGCGCAACGAGGACGCTCAGCGCGTGATGAAGCAACTCGATGTGATGATTCAGGGGCTGGTCGAAGCCGGACAGGCCGAGCGCTTTGCCGTCTTCGTTCTCAGTGACTCCTCCTGGAGTGAGTGCATTGAAGCAGAAGAGCGGATGGTGCAACAGTTACGTGACCGCTGGGCGGGTCGGATGCGCATCCATTATCGACGTCGCCCCGACAACCCAGGCTACAAGGCGGGCAACATCCAGGACTTCATGTCGCGATGGGGCGACCGATTCGATTACGCGGTGGTCCTAGACGCCGATAGCCTGATGTCCACGGATCATATCCTGCGCATGGTTGGCATGATGCAGCGCAATCCCCGTCTGGGCATCCTGCAGAGCCTGATCGTAGGTTTGCCCACGACCAGTGCCTTCGCGCGGATTTTTCAGTTCGGAATGCGACTGGGGATGCGCTCCTACTCGATCGGTAGCGCTTGGTGGCAAGGCGACAGCGGTCCCTACTGGGGCCACAATGCCATCCTGCGCATCGCGCCCTTCCGCGCGCATTGTCAGCTCGCGCCATTATCCGGGCGCGCACCGCTTGGGGGCTGGATCCTGAGTCACGATCAGGTCGAGGCGGTGCTCATGCGTCGTGCGGGCTACGAAGTGCGGGTGCTGCCCGCGGAGAGTGGCAGTTGGGAGGAGAACCCACCGACCCTGATCGAATTCATCCGGCGCGATCTGCGCTGGTGCCAAGGCAACATGCAATACCTGCGTCTGTTGGGCCTACCTGGTGTGCATCGGATCGGTCGTGTTCAGTTGATGCTGGCGATCCTGATGTTCATCGGCTCTCCGGCATGGGTTGCGTTTATGACCCTCGCGGCGCTCCAGATTGGCCGTGGCGTTGAGTCGGGACCACTGTTCGATCCAACCCTGGGGTGGCTGCTGTTTGTCTTCGTTATGACCATGGTGTTCGCGCCGAAACTCGCAACGCTCACGGCCGCGTTGCGTTCGCGAGCGGCGCGGGCACAATTCGGGGGTGGCCCCCGTCTCGTCCTGGGGACTCTTGGTGAGATTCTCTTCTCGACCCTGCTGGCGCCCATCATGGCGCTTGCACACACTCTATTTCTCGGTGGCCTCGTGGCGGGGCGCGCCATTGTTTGGTCCCCGCAACGACGCGACCCCCATCGACTCGGTTTCTGGCAAGCGTTGCACCGCCTCTGGCCGCAGACGCTGTTTGGTCTGGTCGCCTTATTCTGGCTGCTGTCGACCACGTCACTCGCAGTGCTGTTCGTCTCCCCCTTTGTCGCTGGTGCTCTGCTGGCCGTCCCGATCGCCTTGCTGACCGCATGGCCGAGCCTTGGTCTCTGGTTGGCCCAGGTCGGGGCCTGGCGCATCCCCGAGGAATACGATCCACCACCAATGATTCGCCAGCTCGAGCTGCCCGCCGTGCGACCCAGTCGGGAGACGCCGGCGCGGGTCTCCGATGAGATCGCGCTCGATACCCTCGGGCAGGACTGAGCGCGGTCGCGTCTCATGCCGATCCTGATCCCCGAACCCCGAGACGTCGATCCTCCCAAACCCGGACCCGATGGGCGGTGGGCGGGGCTGCGCACGGCGCGCGGTGTGCTGCGTTCCTTATGGATCTACTATGGCCACCGCCGCCGCGCGCGCATGGATCGCTTCTATCGATCTTTTCTCGGACCGGGTGACTTGGCGTTCGACATCGGCAGTCATGTCGGCGATCGCATCGGCTCCTTTCGGCGTCTCGGCGCACGCGTCCTGGCGCTCGAACCTCAGCCCGCACTCGCCCGCACCCTGCGTTGGCTCTATGGCCGCGATCCCTTGGTGCGCATCGAGGTCGCGGCGGTCGGGCGCGTCTCGGGTGAGGCCATCCTGCACCTCAATCGCACCAATCCCACGGTGAGCACGCTCTCGGCCTCCTTCATCGCCGCCGCGCAGGGTAAGCCCGGCTGGCAGGGTCAGTCCTGGGATGATCGTTTGCGGGTGCGGCAAGTCACGCTCGACGACCTGATCGCGGGCCATGGCCTGCCACGCTTCATCAAGATCGATGTGGAAGGGTTCGAGGCCGAAGTACTGGGCGGTCTGAGTCAACCTCCGGCAGCGCTCTCGTTCGAATTCACGACGATCCAAAAAGAGGTCGCGCGGGCCTGCTTGGACGCATGTGACCGACTCGGTTTCACATCCTTCAACGCCGTGTTGGGGGAAGACCACCGGTTCGTGCTGACCTCCTGGGTCGATGCCCACACCATCGGTCAATGGCTCACCGCCCTGCCGCCAGCCGCGAATTCCGGTGACATCTACGCGCGGGCCCCGCGGAGCGCCTCCGCAACCCAGGGACAGGAGGCGTCATGAGCGCTCACGAGATACTCGGCTCTGCCGATCGCCCGCTCCCGCGGTCGCTGAGCAGGGCGCGTGCCTATTGGGTCACCGGTCCGCTGCAGGGTGAACTGCGCACCGAGGACTTGGCCCCGCCGGGGCCGGATGAGGTGCTGGTGCGCACGCTCTTCAGCGGTATCAGCCGGGGCACCGAGGCCCTGATCCTCAGTGGCCAGGTGCCCCCGGGCGAGTACCAATCGATGCGCGCCCCGTTCCAAGCGGGGGAGTTCCCCTGGCCGGTCAAGTATGGCTATTGCAACGTGGGGCGGGTCGAGATCGGCCCGCCCGACTGGCTCGGCCAGACGGTCTTTTGTCTCTACCCCCATCAAACCCGCTATTGCGTCCCCACCAGTGCCTTGCACCGCATCCCGGAACAGGTGCCGCCGGGGCGCGCGGTGCTGGCGGCCAATCTGGAGACCGCGCTCAATGGGCTCTGGGATGCCGCGCCCCGGCTGGGCGATCGCATCGCGGTGATTGGCGCCGGCACCCTGGGGGTGTTGAGCGCCTGGTTGGCATCGCGGATTCCGGGGTGTCAGGTCGAGTTGATCGATCTCAACCCAGGTCGCGCCGAGATCGCCGAACGCTTGGGGCTGGCCTTCGCCACACCCGAGCAGGCCACCGCGGAGGCGGATCTTGTGATCCATGCCAGCGGCAACCCGGCCGGTCTGGATTTGGCGATCACCTTGGCCGCCTTCGAGGCGACCATTCTGGAACTGAGTTGGTTTGGCACGATGCCAGCGACCCTGGCCCTGGGTGGCGCATTCCATGGTCGCCGCCTCACGATTCGATCCTCGCAAGTCGGTCAGATCGCGACCACCCAGCGTGCCCGCTGGGATCACCGCCGACGTCTCGCCTTGGCGTTGCGGTTATTAGACGATGACCGTCTGGAGCACCTGATCAGCGGCGAGGATCACTTCGATGACTTACCCGGTGTATATCCCCGACTCGTGCACGCGCGTGGCGAAACCCTGATGCACCGCATTCGCTACGACCCATGATGCGAGGCGCCCCGACTGGCTTCATTGCCCCAGCCCCTGCTTGAGGACTCACCCATGTTCAGTGTCTCCGTTCGCGATCACATCATGATTGCCCATAGCTTCCGCGGCGCGGTCTTTGGCCCGGCGCAGCGGTTGCATGGAGCCACCTATGTCGTGGATGTTGAGTTTCGTCGGTCGACACTCGACGAGGACGGTCTCGTCGTCGACATCGGTCTTGCGAGTCAAACCCTGCGCTCCGTGCTCGCTGAGTTCGATTATCAGAATCTCGACGAAGTCCCGGCGTTCGCGGGTCAGAACACCACCACGGAATTCCTAGCGCGGGCGATCTTCGAGCGCGTCGTGGCTCAGATCGCCGCCGGCGCGCTCGGTCCCGGCGCCCATGAGCTCGCGTCCTTGCGGGTCTGTTTGAGCGAGTCCCATGTGGCCTGGGCGGCCTATGACGCGGCACTCCCGTCACGCCCTTGACGATGCCCGCGCGGTCGCGACTCTGGTTCCTATACCCAGGGGATCTCGCCACCCCCACGGGTGGCTACGGGTACAATCGGCGCATGATCGAGGGTCTGCGCGGTCTCGATTGGTCGGTCCACTGCCGCGCACTCGATGCCAGCTTCCCCCAACCCTCGGACATGGCCTTGGCCGCGACCGAGCAGGTGCTCGCAACCCTTCCCGACGGGGCACTGGTGGTGATTGACGGGCTCGCGTATGGCGCCATGGCCACGGTCGTCGCCGCTCATCGCCAGCGCGTGCGCCTGATCGCGCTCGTCCATCATCCCCTGGCTTGTGAGACCGGGTTGGACGGCGCGCACGCCGCTCTGCTGCGCCATGAGGAGGCGTGCGCGCTCGGCCATGCCCGCGGAGTGGTAACGACCAGCCCGGCCACGGGGCGCCTGCTGATCGAGGACTATGGCGTCCCCGAGCGACAGCTCGCGATCGTCGAACCCGGGGTCGATCCCGCGCCGCGCGCGCTGGGTTCCGACGGCCCTGGGCTCGCTCTGCTCTGTGTCGCCGCGCTGGTCCCGCGCAAGGGTCACGATCTCCTGCTACGGGCCTTGGCGCCACTGCTTGACCGGCCCTGGTCGCTGACCTGTGTTGGAAGCGGTGATCGTGATCCCGACTGGACGGCCTCCTTGAGCCGGATGACCGATGACCTGGGGCTGCGTCAGCGCGTCCGCTTCACCGGAGCCATCACGGATGCCGCGCTCGCGCAAACCTATCATCAGTCCGACCTCGTGGTTCTTCCAACCCGCATGGAGGGTTATGGCATGGTCCTCACAGAGGCCCTGGCCCGCGCGCTCCCCGTCGTGAGCACCCAGGTTGGCCCCATCGCGGAGATCGTTCCCCCCACGGCGGGCTGTTTGGTCCCACCGAACGACCCGGACGCGCTGCGGGACGTCTTCAGGCAACTCATGGATGAACCCGGATTGCGGGACCGGTTGGCGGTCGGTGCTCGGGTGGAGCGGGCGCGACTGCGGTCCTGGCCGCTGGCCGCCGAGTCCTTCGCAGCTGCCCTGCAGGCCCTCGCGCATGGGTGAGTTCAGCGCCGCCTGGCTTGCGTTGCGTGCCGCGGCGGATCAACGGTCCCGGGCCACGGATCTCATTGCGCCCCTGCGTGACCTGTGTGCGCGCCAGGCTACGATTCGTGTCTTGGATCTGGGCTGTGGCACAGGGGCCAACATGCGCGTGTTGGCCCCTGTGCTCGGTGGCGTCCAAGCCTGGCGCGGGGTCGATGCGGACCGCTCGCTCTTGGCCTGTTGCGACCTGGAGACTCGTCGCTGGGCCGCGGCCATGGGCTACCACTGGGATCCTGTTCGCCGCTGTGCGCGGGGCCAGACACCGCCGTTCGAATGCGCGCTGCGCACCCATGCGGCTGATTTGACCGCGGGACCCGATGTTCTGCCGCTTGCGCACAGCGACCTCGTCACCGCCTCCGCATTGCTCGATCTGGTGTCGGAGGCGTGGCTCTCGCGGCTCGTCAGCGCCTGCGCACAACGAGGACTCCCGATGTTGTTCGTGCTTACCTATGACGGTCGCATCACCTTTGATCCCGTCGATGAGTTGGATCACACCCTGGTCGAACTCGTCAATCAACATCAGGGGCGCGATAAGGGCTTTGGCCCGGCGCTCGGCCCTGCTGCCGTGGGCCGACTCGAGGCACTTGCGAACCGCTTCGGTTACCAGGTCCAGGCGCGGCGCAGCGATTGGCAACTCGGAGCAGGGGATGCGCCCTTGCAGCGTGCCTTGATCCAGGGCTGGTACCAGGCCGCATGCGAGCAGAACCCGGCCGCGGCACCCGCGCTCCAGGCCTGGTGCTCGGCTCGCGAGGAGGCCATCGCGCAAGGACGTTTAGGCATCCTGGTGGGACATCGCGACCAACTCCTGATGCCACTCTGAATCCTCCCCCACGCCGGATCACCGTGCCCGGGGGCACTGGTGCACCCGCGCACTGGGCACTGTTAACCGATGCGCACGACCTCGCAGAGGCCTGACGCATCCTCGTCGGGCGACGGAGAAGAGGACTCAGTCCGCGTGCCTAGCTCGAAGTCGTAGAGGATATCGGTGCCCATGCGAAAGAGACGCACCTTCGGTCGCCGTGCGTCCCGCATGGACGCGATGGCCGGGAGCCGCAGCCCCGGCCGGCCGCTGCCGATCAGGATGGGTGACACGGCGATCTGCAGGCGGTCGAGTCGCCCGGCGTCCAAGAATCGCGACACGGTCGTCCCGCCGCCTTCGATGAAGACCCGGCGCAGATCACGCTCCGCCAGGATCTCAAGCAACCGATCAAGATCCAGGCCGGTCTCGTGCAAGGGAACTCCAATCAACTCGGCTTGCCCGGTGTGGGTCTCGTGCGCACCCAGGCGGGTCTGATCACAGCAGAGCAGGGTCGGTGCCTCACCATCGCTGAAGAGGCGCAGATGAGGCGGTAGCCGTCGTCGTGGGTCCAGCACCACCCGCACCGCATTCGTGCCAGGCACTAAGCGGGTGGTCAAACGCGGGTTATCGGCCGCGACCGTTTCGGCCCCGACCAGGACCGCATCGCTGAGAGCACGCATGCGATGCAGATGACGGATGTTGGCCGCGCCCGTGACAGCGCGCGCATCCCCGGTCGCCGTGGCAATGAAGCCATCGAGGCTCTGGCCGAGATGGGCGACGAGGGCGACCCTATCCGGCGGGGGCGCACAGCAGGGCCGATAGAGATCGAGGAAGGCCCGGGTGTCGGCGTCGTCGTCCGCATCGGTGAGCCCAGATTCCAGCCCCGTGTGTAACCCTGACGCCGCGGAGGCGGGCGCGACCCGCGCGGCGCTCCTCGCCCGCCCAGACGGATTGCGTGCGCAGTCGGCAGCTTGCAGAATCAATGCCCAAGTGGGATCGAGGGCCGTGTCATCGGCACCATCGATCCCAGTGGGCTGCGCCGATGGCAGACGCGGGGTCATGTTGGTCACGACGATCGATGTCCTCTGGTGAGCCGGTACCGGACCAGCGAAGCTTGGCGCGATCCGGCTTGATTTGTCACGATACGTGAGTTTTGGCCCAGATGCATGCCCGTAGGTCCGGTCAACGCTGGCTTCGACCTGCTCCTATTCGACCATTGACGGTGCGCGACGGGTAATCGATCCCCCGGTCGGAACAGGCATGAATGGTCACAATCGGAAGGTTCGACATCTGAGGTGAGCGCCGATGAGGTGTGACAGTCGATGTTGTGAACTCCTTGCCGCGGTGATGCTCGGCGTCATCCTCGTCTGGACGCTCTGGCCACAGCGAACGCTTGATGTTCCCACGCCCGCGCCATCCTCCGCGCCCATGCCCGATGATCCCTTGCTTGCCCTGGCACTCGCTCCTTGGACCGGCGATCTGGATGAGATCCTGGAACGTGGGTTATTACGTGTGGCCATCCCCTATGGTCTCACGACCTACTTCATTGACGGCCCCACTCAACGTGGGCTGAGCTATGAACGGGTGGTCGCCTTCGAAGCGGCCCTCAAGCGGACGTTGGGTGCGCGAGCCGCCCATCTCACCTTGGTGATCATTCCCACCAACCTGTCACGGTTATTGCCGACCTTGATCGAGGGCCGTGCCGATCTGGCGGTGGGGAATCTCACGCGAACAGCCGAGCGCAGTGCCCTGGTGGACTTTAGCGACCCATTTGTCACGGGGGTGCACGAGGTGCTCGTGACCGGTCCGGCTGCCCCCGAGATCCGCACCTTCGACGACCTGCTGTCCTCGCGCATCCACGTGCGGCGCTCGAGTAGTTTTTTTGAACATCTCAGTCACTTCAATGCCGAGCGCATGGCCGCGGGTGCGGCGCCGCTACCGGTTCACAGCGCCGATGAGAACCTCTCCGGCGAGGATCTGCTCGAGCAGGTCGCCACCGGGGTGATCCCGGCCACGATCGCCGACGAACCCATCGCCAACCTCTTCGGGCGAATCTTTGAGGACCTGAAGGTTCACGAGGATCTCGTCTTCGCCTCCGACCGCGAGATCGCCTGGGCCATGCGTCACGACAGCCCGCGGCTCAAGGCGCTCGTGAACGCCTATGTTCCCGAGGCACGGCGTGGCAGCATGCTCGGCAATGTCCTGATCGATCGTTATCTGAACAACATCGATTGGGCCAAAAACGCCTTGGCTGGGGACGGACGGCAACGATTCCAACGAGTCGCCAACCTGATGCAACGTCATGCCGTTCGCCATGGTTTCGACTGGCGTTTGATCGCGGCGCAAGGCTATCAGGAATCAGGACTGCGGCAGGATCAGCGCAGTCCGGCCGGTGCCATCGGGGTGATGCAGGTGATGCCGGCGACCGCGCGTGATCCCAACGTTGCGATCCCGGATATCCATCTGTTGGAGCCGAACATTCAAGCGGGCGTGAAATACCTCGCCCTTTTGCGGGACCGCTATTTCAACGAACCGGAGTTGTCGGCGCTTGATCGCACCCTGTTCAGTCTTGCGGCCTATAACGCCGGTCCGAGCAATATCGCACGGGCGCGGCAACGCGCGGTTCTGCTTGGTCTCAACCCGAATGTCTGGTTTGACAACACCGAGATCGCCGCGGCACAGGTGATCAGCGGTGAGCCCGTGGTCTATGTGCGGAACATCTACAAATACTATCTCGCCTACAAACTCGTCAGCGAGGGTGGGTCGCCTTGATCGGGTTCGCACGATCGCGCGCCTTGTCCCACGCCGGAGCCAGGTGTGCAGTGCCACGGCGCACTGATGTAACCTGATCACTCATTGGGGATGGTCCCCTTGAATCCCCGAGGCAAGCCTCATTTTGGCGCAAACACCCGCATGCAGAGCATGATCGATGAATTGAAGACCGCCCCCTTGCTCGCCCATTTGAGTGACGCGCAGCTCGAGCGCGTGTGTCAACAGGCGACACGGGTGTCCTTGGGTGCCGAACAGTTGCTCTTCAGCCAAGGCGATCCGGCGGAGCGTTTCTATCTGGTCCTGAAGGGGCAGATCCAATTGTTCAGATTATCGCCGGGGGGCGCGGAGAAGATCATCGAGTTGGTGTCGCCTGGCCAAACCTTCGCCGAGGCGTTGATGTTCCTCAACGCGCCGCGCTATCCGGTGTGTGCCGGGGCCTTGACCGCAGCCGAGTTGATCAGTCTGGACGCCCGTGATTTCTCGCAGATGCTGCGCGAATCGGTCGAAACCTGTTTCATGATGCTGGGGTCGCTCAGCCAGCGTCTGCGTGGGTTGATTGGGGAGATCGATAACCTGACGATGCACACCGCGAGCAGCCGCGTGGCGCGATACCTGCTTGCCAAGGTTCCCCCCGATCGACGAGGACTCACACTCGACGTGCGCAAGGGCGTGCTGGCATCGCGCTTGTCGATCCAGCCCGAGACCTTCTCGCGCGTGATCAAGGATTTGGGACGCCGTGGGATCATCGAGGTCCAGGGGGCGCAGGTCACCATCCTTGATCGGGCAACTCTCTTCAGGGTCGCGGAGCTCGAACCCAACGCCGAACTGGGTTTCCCTGCTCGGGGAGCGCGTCCCTGACCTTGATCAGGTCAGCACGACCGCGGCGGCAAGCCGGTTTGATCGCCGGTTTCGAACAGCCCGCAAAGGCATTTGAGGATCGCCGTGTCCTCGGCGCGTTCCGCGACCAAGACCCGCGTGAAGCCCAGTTCGCGCGCCGTCTGCGCGGTGCGCTCGGCAATCACCACCAGCGGGGTTTCCAGTAACAAGGACCGTCCCTCGGGGCCGAGCATCGTCATCAGATTGCGCAGGACTTCCTCACTGGTGGCCGTGACCACGGCAACGGAAGCGCGCCAGTCGGCCAGCAGCGGTTGCGGATCGAACGCTGGTAGACAGCGCCGATAGACCTCGGCATAGACCACCTCGGCACCCCGCGCGCGCAAGGTCTCGGCGAGCAGGGTGCGACCGCCATCACCACGGACGATCAGGACCCGCTGGCCCGGCATCGACGCCAATTCGGGCATCCGCAACAAGGTCTCGCTGTCGAAGCGTTCATCTGGCACGAGGTCGGGGACCCGCCCTGCGCTGGCTAAGGCATGCGCCGTCGCACGCCCGACGGCCGCGATCCGCGCCGCCTGCGGCCAAGTGCCATCCGGGGTCAAGGCCAGGGCCTGCTCGACGGCATTGCGACTGACGAAGAACATCAGGTCCCAGGAAGACTGGAGGAGCTGGCGCGCCGCGTCCGGGTCGGTGGTCGGCTCGATCAGGATACTCGGAACCGCGATCGCCCGGCCCTGCGCGGCGGCGATCAACTGACATAATCCCTCAGCCTGGCCAGCCGGTCGCGTCACCAGGACACCGCGCCCCCTCAAATCGCAGGGGGGGCTCATCAGTGTTCCTGTAATGCGCTGAGGATCTCGCCGGCGCCTTGGGCGAGCAGCGCATCGGCGACCTCGGTGCCGATCGCCTCGGGCTGATCACGCGGACCCTCGGCCTGGGCGCGGAGGATCCGGGACCCATCGGGCGTGCCAACAAGCCCCTGCAGCTGCAACCGTTCCCCCTCGATGATCGCATGACCGGCGATCGGCACCTGACACCCGCCATGCAGGCGGGCATTCATCGCGCGTTCGGCCCGCACACGTTCGGCGGTGTCACGATGATGCAAGGGGTCGATCAAGGCATGGATGCGTTCATCGGCACAGCGGCATTCGATCCCGATCGCCCCTTGACCGATCGCGGGGAGGCTGTCGGCGAGCGCGATCCGACCCCGAATCCGCGCCTCGAAGCCCAGGCGCATCAGGCCCGCGGCGGCGAGGATGATGGCGTCGTACTCACCGGCATCGAGCTTAGCAAGCCGTGTGTTCACGTTGCCGCGCAGTGGTTCGATGCGCAGATCCGGTCGGCGATCGGCGATTTGACACTGGCGACGGAGGCTCGAGGTGCCGACGCAGGCACCCCGCGGCAGTTCATCGAGCGTCGCGTAGTGATTGGAGACAAAGGCGTCACGCGGATCCTCACGGTCCATGATGACGGCTAAATGCAATCCCTCGGGGAAGTCGACGGGGACATCCTTCATCGAGTGCACCGCAATGTCTGCCTCGCCATCAAGCATCCCTTGCTCCAATTCTTTGACGAAGAGACCCTTGCCACCGACTTTTGCCAGCGGGGCATCCAGAATTTTATCGCCCTTCGTGGTCATCCCGATGATCTGGACTTCCAAGTCGGCATGGCGTGCACGCAACAGCGCGGACACATGCTCGGCCTGCCACATGGCCAGAGGAGATTTGCGGGTGGCGATACGGATGATGTTCGACATGGTGGATCCTTAGGAAGGCTGCTGTGCGTGCACGGCACAGCGGAGACAAGGTCGGCATGGGTTTCAGACCCGCCCGCACCAGTCATGATGGTCTGCGGGCGGTGACGGAGTGCGATTGTGTCATAACCAGGGCCATCTCTTCGAACTCGAACGACAAAATCGCGCGCTGCCGTCGCTCATGCGTCCTCTGGCGCCTGGCAACCCAGCCACTGGCTCAAGGTGTCATAGAGTTTCACGCTGTCGATGGGCTTGGCGAGATGCGCGTTCATCCCGGCCGCGCGGGCTTGATCCCGATCGACTTCCATGACAGCGGCCGACAGGGCAATGATGGGGAGCCGTGGGTGTCGTGCACGAATCCGGCGGGTTGCCTCGAACCCATCCATGACCGGCATTTGCAAATCCATCAAGATCAGGTCGAACGACTCCTTGTTGGCGAGTTCGACGGCCTCGGCGCCATGATTGGCGATGGTCACGCGCACTTGGGTGCGCTCCAGCATCCGCACGGCGACCAGTTGATTGATGGCGTTGTCCTCGGCGAGCAAGATGGAATGCCCAGCGAATGAGGGCGGCTGCACGGGACGGGGAGGTGGTCGCAGTTGGGGTTGATCGCCACGGGCCTCGACCATGGCATCAAGGAGCGCGGAGGCGGTCACGGGTTTTCCGAGGAACCCATTGAAACCCTGCGCCGACTTCGGCAGTTGATGACGGTTGTAGGCACTGACGATGATCACGGGGGCCTCGGTGCCGACCAGAACCTTCTCATCACGCAAGCGCTGGAGTTCGCGCACCGCCTCCAGTCCGTCGATCGCACCGGGCATCTTCCAATCCATGAGCACGAAATCGAAGGGCGTTCCGGTACGATCGGCCGCGACCACGGCGTCGATTGCCGCCTGCCCGCTGTCGGCTTCACTGATCTGGCAAGAACAGGATTCGAGGATCTCACGCAGCAGGGTGCGCGCGATCGCCTGATCATCGACCACCAGCACGCGACAACTTTTCACACGCGAGTCGAGTGTCTCCGATGAGGTCTCACGCGAGACCGGGAGCGTCAGTTCGAAGGAAAAGGTGCTTCCCTGTCCCGCCGTCGAGTGTACCTGGAGGTTTCCGCCCATGTATTCCAAGAGTTTCCGGCTGATCACCAAACCGAGACCGGTTCCACCGAATTTGCGAGTCGTGGAGGTATCGGCCTGGGAAAAGGGTTGAAAGAGCCGTGCAAGCTGCTGTGCATCGATTCCGATCCCGGTGTCCAGGATCTCGAAGCGCAATTGAACCCGGTCGTGATCACCCCACAGCCGGGTGATCCGCAGTTCGATCGAACCCTGTTCGGTGAATTTCAGGGCATTGCCAAGCAGGTTGGAGAGGACCTGTCCGAGCCGTAATGCATCGCCGACCAGCGACTTGGGCACCTCGGGTGAGACTCTGAAGAAGAGCTCCAGTCCTTTCTCACCGGCCAGCGAACCGAACAAGGTGGCCATCTGGTCGAGCAAGCGATCGAGCCGGAAGGCATGTTCATCGAGTTCCAGTTTACCGGCCTCGATCTTTGAATAATCGAGGATGTCGTTGATGATCCCAAGCAAGAGGCGCGAGGAGTCATGGATTTTCGTGACATAGTCGCGTTTCTCCTCGTCGAGATCCTTGCTCAAGAGGATCTGACTGAGGCCGATCACCGCATTCATGGGCGTGCGGATCTCGTGGCTCATGTTGGCGAGGAACTCGCTCTTGGAGCGGTTTGCCGCCTCGGCCTGCTCGCGACTGAGACGTAAGGCATCCTCGGTTTCACGCCGTTTGCGCACATTCACCAGCATTTGGGCAAAGACGGTCAATAAGCGCAGTTCCACCTCAGAGTAGCGGTGGTGGTGACGGACCGAATCGAAGCCGACGAATCCTAGGCAGGTCTCGCCATCGGTCAAGGGAACCGTAAGGAGGCTTTTGATTCCCTGCGGTTCGAGGATCGGTCGCACCTCGTCCTCAGGAGGCAAGGCCAAGACATCGGGGATATGGACGACCTCGCCGCGACGGTGCGTGACGGTCCAACTGGTCATCAGTTCGACTGGCACCGCTCGCAACTGTTCGATCTGGGGCTCGATGCCCGGTGCGCACCACTCATGGGTGTTGATACAGATGCCGTGCGTGAAGTCATAGTCGAACAAATAGGCCCGATCGGCCTTGACGAAATCACCCAGATTACCGAGCGAGGTCTCGATCGCACCATCGACGCGATCGAGCGGCAGGCTGATATAGGTGGCCGAGATCTCCATCAAGAGATCCTGTAATCGGGTCTGTTGTTGCAGCCTCTGCTCGCGGTCTTGCAACCGTGAGAAGGTGTCGAGGCGGCGAATCGTGCTCCCGATGACCTGCACGAGCAATTGCAGCAGACCGATCTCACTCTCGCTCCAGTGCCGTGGTCGTGCGACCACATCGAAGCCCACGACGCCCCAGAGTCGTCCTTTGCTGTCGACCATGGGGAGGCTGAGCAGTGCCCGAGTGCCCCGTGCAAACAGGATCGCGAGATCAGCCTGGGCCTCACGCGGCAGGTTGGTGACATCCGGGATGTGCAGGGTTTGGAGGTTCGCAACCCGGGTCCGCCACCAGGGCAGTTCGGCGTGGGTCGTCTCCTGGACCTGATGCCAGGGGGAGATCACCTTCGCAGCACACCACTGCGCGCTCAGCGTTAGGGCTGAGTCGTGTTCGCCGATTCGGATCAGATAGGCGCGATCGACATCGAGCAGGAGTCCAAGCTGCGCGAGGGCCTGCCGCAGGGTGTCCTCGAAGGTCTTCGGGTTCGCCGCCGCGAAACGTGCCGAGATCGCCGTGGCGGTACTTTCGAGTTCCAAGCGGCGTGCGGTGTCGATTTGGGCCTGTTTGCGTGCACTGATGTCGCGCGCCACGGAATAGATGAGCTCCCCAGCCGGAAAGGATCGCCATTCGAGCCAGAGATAATGGCCGTCGTGGTGGCGGCAGCGATTCTCGAAATTCAATACCGGCGCCTGCCTTCCGAGCTGCGCCAGGGCGTCGTGCGTGCTCTCGAGGTCATCGGGATGGATCAACTCAAGAAAACGACGCCCTTGCAACGCGCTCGTCGGGTAGCCAAGGATGCGTTCCCATTCGCCATTGAGACGCACGAATTCACTGGTGGGCGTGGCGATGCAAAGCATGTCCAAACCGGCCGTGAAGAAGCGATCGAGTTCCGCGGTTCGTGCCTTGACCAAGCCCACCAGACCGGCGTGACGGCGCGCGAGGAAGCCGGAGATCAGGACCGCAATGCCGGTGAGTGCCAGTCCGGTCAATGCCGTCATCCAACCGGCTCGGATCGGATGTCGCTTGAGAAAATCGGGTCCGGCGCTCGCCGAGAGCACGAACGTTCGACCGAAGACGGGAATGATGCGCGTGAGGATCGGGACGGTGTCAGGTTGTTCCTCGAGCAAGCCCGTGGTGGCGCGCTGAGTGATGGTGCCATCCTCGCGTACCTGGGCAATCGCGATCGAATGGCTGGACTCGGGGCCGAGGCTGAGGAGCAAGTCATCCTGGCGAAGCGCCGCGCTCGCGTAACCGAGCAGTTGCCCCGTGTGATCCATGACCGGCTGGAATACGATGATCTGGCGTGTCGCGTCGGACTCGATCGCAACGTCCCTAGCGGCCCGATGAATGGGTGCGACCGGACTTGTGGCCATGCTCAGGCCGGAGCGTGCGCTTTCGCTGAGCGCGTCCTGATAGCGGGGGTCAGACGTGAAGTCGAACCCGAGGATCATCTCATTGTCGGGATGAGCCGGCGCGATGAAACGGGTCGCGCAGTGCCGCGCCCGGGTGGTGACAGCGCCCGGTTGCTGCCGTGCGTTGAACTCCCAGAGCGTCAGGGGGGGCTGCCCATCCAGCGTCGCCTGTTCCTGCGCGAGCACCGCCCACTCGCTCGGGTCGAGACAGGGCACCCAACCCCAGGCTTGCACGGCGGGGTTCATGGCGAGAAAGCGCGTGAAGTGCTCGAAACGCTCGGCGGTCAGGTCGGTTGCCGTCGCGATAAAGGCACTCAAGGCCTGCAGTTCGGTATCACGCAGATGACGTAGGATGGTCGCAATGGCATCGGTGCGGCTGGTCGCCAATTGCGCGAATGACCAGGCCCGTGCTTGCTGCTCGCGCTCATGGGACGTCCAGGTTGCGAACAGGGTCAGGGTCAGGCCGAACAGGAGCGCCAACAGGGGTTCGAGGTGGCGCATCCAAGCCGGGGCGGCGTTTCCAAGGCGCGTCCGACGCCTGAGCAACAGGGCGCCAATGGCGAGGATCAACAGCAGTGTCACGGTCAGGAGCGCGGAGGGGACCGCGGCGGTCGTGAGTTGGTCCTGCCAGGTGGCGGCATCGATATCGATCCCAAAGGCCGCGACCACGCTGCCCTCCGTGCGGTAGGCCCCAGCGCACAGGATCATGTCGTCCACGCGTTTGACGAAGGTGGTTTTGGGCTCGATCGCGCCGGTGAGCGGATTGAGATACTCATAAGCCACCCAGCCCTCGCCGGTGGTGAGGGCAATGCGTTGGATCTCCTGCCGGAAGGGCTGGCCACCCGGACGATCGTCCTCGTCGACCAGATTCAGACCGACCAGTTCGGGTCGGATCGGATGGGCAATGAAGGTCATGTCCAGGTCGTAGGCGAAGGCATAGAGGTCGCCCCGATGAAAGAGGCCGTCACGCTGCGCCATGGCCTCGAGCAGCGCGGCCTGACCCTGCTCGCGATAGACGTCGGCCGCGCGGTTTACCAGGGCGCGGGCGTCAGCGGGTTGCGCTCCGTTTGAGCTGGTATGGGCGGGGTCGAAAAGCGGCACCAGTGCCGAGACCCAGGTTCCCCAGCGGTCAGTGAGCGGCCCGCTGATCTGTGCCTGACCGGTCGCAAACACACGTCGGTCAACCTCGGTGGCCTCGTGATAAATGTCGCCGGGAGGGGAATAATCCTCGGATTCGGGGGGTTCGTTATCCAGGAGCAGGATGATCTGACCATCGGCGCGACGCCCCATGAGATAGACAAAGCGGTAGCGTGCGTCATGCTGTTGAATCTGGCTGAACTGGCGCTTCAGTCGTTCGTATTGCGGTCGCTCGAGATCGCTGTCGGCTCCTTCCAGGGTCTTGATCTGCTCGATGTTGAGTGCGTTGGCAATGAGCTGGGCCTCGAACAGCAAACGGTTCTTGAGTTCGTGATCGGCGTGTTGAACCGCCATCCAACCGGTGGCGGTCCCGCCGAGGAGGATCAGCAGGGTCACCAGGCTGAGGGGCAGCCAGCGGGGCACGCGTCGTGAGCGGGCGGCCGCTTGAGCGTGTGAGGGGGCATTGAGCGCCGAACCAGTCATCATTTAGGTCGCCGGCAAGGTGACGGATGGCCGAATCCCGGCGCCTCTGAGTCCCGACCGGCGGGCTGCGGCGGGCGAGGGGATCCACGTGTTCGATCCCTTAGGGCAAAAATCCATCCGCCTTGAGTTTGTCAATCACGGCAGCGATGACGTCACTGATCATCGTCTGCTCGGAATTGGGGTCCAAGGTCTCGGAGCGCCCGGACCAGACCAAGGTCGCACGGGCCGCGTTATAGAGGTTGGCCTCTAAGCGTAGCGCGTTGTAGTCGGCGTAGTAGCCCGGCGTGGTCACGTCACTGAGGATTCTGCCATAGTAGGGGTAGAGTTTGCCGTAAACGCTGGGCACCACATGCGTGCTCTTCCACACGGGGTTCGCATCGTCGGCCTGAGCCGCCAGATAGGTGATGATCACGCCGTCCGCGCCGGACTTGCCCACGGCTTCCTGAACGGCCTTGGCGCTGCCGACATCGCGGTCCGAGAGGAGCGTGTGGGCCGCGCGCGCACGCACGCCCGCCGCCTGCAAGGCGTCGACGAAGTTGTCCTCATAAGCACGCCGGATCGTGGGGTTGGGGGCAACACCGAAGACGACGAGGTCACGATAGGGCTGCGGCGCGGCGCCGGGCTCGGTCCAGGTCGAGGTCAAGGGGCCCCGTGTGCAAGCCGTCGCGAACACGGCGATCAAGCCGAGGGTGACGGCAAGCCGGGCTGGGCGCATGGGTGAATCTCCACAAGGAACAGACTGCTCTGCTGGACAGCGGAGTGTGCCTTGCCAAGCACGGGCGAACAAGGACCAGCGCGCTCGACGGCGGTGCGGGAGCGCGTCCTGCTGGTGTCACGGGGCGGGAGTGGAGTGGGGGCGTGCTGGACTGTCGGTGGCATACTCGAACGCGTCGGAGAAGATCCGTTCGCGATCGGCTCCGATCGCCACGAACGCCGCGCGTCCCGCGGCGACCATCGCGGGCGGACCACTGAGGTAGAGATCATGGTCAGCGAGGCTTGGGTGGTCTGCGACCACTGCGCTATGCACCAGTCCGGTGCGGCCACGCCAGTCGGAATCGGGTTGCGAGAGAACGGGAACGAAATGGAAATTGGCCAATTGGCGTGACCACTGCTCGGGCAGTTCGGGCAGATACAGATCATGACGTGCCCGCACTCCCCAGTAGAGTGTGAGCGGTCGTGTGAGTCCACGATGTAGGGCATGCTCGATCATGCCCTTCAAGGGCGCGAAGCCCGTGCCGCCACCCATCATGATGATGGGGCGCTCCGTGTCTTCGCGCAGGACGAAGGTCCCGAGCGGACCCTGGAAACGGAGGATGCTCTTTTCGGGCAGGGCCTCGAAGATCTCGGTCGTGAACGATCCACCTGGTACCTGGCGGACGTGCAGTTCGAGTTCCGCGTCCGCGTGCGGCGCATTGGCGATCGAGAAGGCCCGGCGCCGGCCGTCGCGCAGGATGAACTCCAGATATTGGCCAGCTAGGAACGCGAGCCGCTGCTGTTCGGGCAATTTGAGGAAGAGACGCATGACATCATGATTGAGCTGCTCCTTACGCACCAGGCGACAGGGCAGGGTCTTGACCTCGATGAAGGCGACGGAGCTGAGCTCACGCACCTCGAGCACCAGGTCGGTTTCCGCGACCGCCAGGCACGGTAGGCAGGTCTCGGGCGGTTGGCCCTCCAGGGCCTCCGGTTGTGTGTTCGGGTAGTGGACCCGACCTTGGCGCAGAGACGCCGCGCAGGAACCACATCGCCCATTGCGACAACCGTAGGGCAGGGTGATCCCCTGTCGGAGTGCGGCGTCGAGCACCGTCTCGTCGGGGGTCGCCACGAACTGGTGATCCGCGGGCATGGTGCGAATGGTATGGGTCATAAGGATCGCATCGGATGACGAGGTGGCATCATGTCGGAGAAATTCATCATTGGTTGCGGATATGTGGGCGAACGGCTGGCCCGCCAATATCTTGAAGCCGGCGAAGCGGTGACGGGACTGGTGCGCACCGAGGCCAGTGTAACGCGCTTGACTGATCAGGGGATTCGGGCGCGGGCCGTGGATCTCTCGCGAGAGACTCCAAGCACGCTGTCGTTCCAGGACGCGCTCGTCTTTCATCTTGCGCCCCCACCTGGCGGCGGGGTGCGCGACCCTCTCACCCGCCACCTGATCGCGCTGTTCGAGACGCTCGGGTCGCCCAAACGGGTCCTCTATCTCAGCACGACCGGAGTCTATGGTGACTGTGGAGGACGCTGGATCGACGAGCATGAGCCGGTCAAGCCGGTCGCTGAGCGTTCCCAGCGGCGTTGGGATGCTGAAGAGCGCCTGCGCGACTGGAGCCGTGCGAGTGGGGGCGAGCTTGTGATCCTGCGGGTCGCTGGGATCTACGGCCCCGAGCGCCTGCCCTTGGCACGTCTGCGCTCGGGGGCCCCGATGGTGCGGCCCGAGCAGGCTCCCTACACCAATCGGATTCATGTCGAGGATCTGGTGACGGTCTGCATGGCGGCGATGGCCCGCGCCGAACCGGGTGCCGTCTACAATGTCAGCGACGGGCATCCGAGCACCATGACCGAATATTTTCAAGCCGTCGCCGCCGCCGTCGGGTTACCTGCGCCGCCGCTCATCCCCCTCGAAGAGGCCGCGGGGCAGGTGTCCGAGGGCATGCTCTCTTACTTAAGAGAGTCACGACGCCTGCGCAACGATCGGCTCAGAACCGAACTTGGTGTGGTGCCGCGGTATCCTGATCTCGCGGCGGGCCTCGCGGCCCTCTCCACCGCGCCGCCGGCAGCGGCTTCCTAGGGAGGATGCACCGCGTTGGGATCACAGGCTATGATTGGCGACCGCTTCTACCCATGGGGCGGCCAGGGGCGCTCAGCGAATCGCTCGATCGCAGCACCCGCTGGACACGTGAGTCACCCAGAAAGGGTGGCGCTTCACCCGTTTGGATCATGGACCGCCCGGATCAATCAACCTGGATCAATCAAAACAGAACCGTTACAAGGAGTCCCACGATGAGAGCAACCAACCCCTATCCGTCGGCCCTGTTCGCGGCCCTGATTGCCGGAGCCGTTTTCACGGCCCCAACGGTGAGCGCACTCGAGGAAGATCTTTTCCATTACGACAGCACCGACGATCTCTATACGATCTGTGCCACGCCGGCAGAGTCTGATTTCTACATGCTGGCGTCCCTGGCCTGTCGTGCCTTCATTCAGGCGACCATTCAGTATCACGATGCCGTGACCGACCGGAATCATCTCAAGCCGCTGGTGTGCTACCCACAAGGCACGACGATCGAGCAGGCCCGCGATGCCTTCGTCGCCTGGGGCCAAGCCAATGCCGAGAATGCCGAGTTGATGGGTGAGCCGCCCGTGAAGGGTCTGGTGCGCGCCTTGGCGGCCAAATATCCCTGCGCGAAGCGCTAGGCCTGATGCGCGACGACGCTGACGCGACCGCCATGTGGGTTTCGGCCTGATCGCAGGCGCATGGTGCCACTGCGGGTCTTCTCGGATTGGCCGCAACATCGCGCCCCCTTTCAAGCAGGCGTCCCGCTCAATGACGCCGGATTCTGGAGTGAGACCATGAAGCTTTTGACGATGACCTTGGTGCTAACGAGCGTCCTGGCACTCGTCGCCTGTGGGTCGACGACCACCTCGCGGGTTGCGACCGGGACCGGCATGGGGGCCGCGACCGGCGCCATCGTTGGATCACTCAGCGCGAACGCCGGGCGTGGCGCGTTGATCGGTGCCAGTGTCGGCGCGCTGGGCGGCGTGCTGGTCGATGAACATCAGCGCGGCAGTTTCAGCAACTGAGTCACCTGGCCACGGCCCGGCGCGGTGCCTTCATGTGGCGCCGCGCTGGAGCCAAGTGACTGTAGTTGGGTGCGGAGTCCCGCGCGCTTGCCTATGCAATCGTCATGAAATTGTCAAGGTCATGGAGTTGACGACAATGACTTGATGGTCTAGTTTTTCTTCAGTGACACGCAGACGGACTGGCTTTGAGTCCAGGGACCTATGCTCGCAACACTGAATCTCTTGCCGATGCTTCCCCCCGTCCTGCCAGCGGTCTATCCCTCTCATTCATTCCTATTCAGTGCCCTATGTCCCGCGCGCGAGGCCTGTCTGCCTTGCGGTCTGGTTTGTTTACTGTCGAGTCGACTTGTGTGTTGGCCACTCGGCAGTCTTGGTTCGCGCAACGCACATCAGCATGAGAGACAGCGATGAGGATCTATGTCGGCAACCTGCCCTATAGTGTCACGGAGGATGATCTGCGTGATGTCTTCGGACAATTCGGCGATCTTGCCTCCGCGGAGGTGATCATGGACAAGTTTTCAGGCCAGTCCAAGGGATTTGGCTTCGTGGACATGCCCAATAATGCCGAGGCCGATGCGGCGATCAAAGCGTTGAACGAGACCGATCTAAAGGGTCGGAAGCTGACCGTGAACGAGGCACGACCGCGTTCCGATCGTCCGCGTGGCGGTGGCGGTGGGGGCCGCTATTAATCCAACGCACCTGATTGATCTTCAGCATCCACTGCCGGGGCCCGCGACCTGTATCAGGCGCGCCCCGGCAGCATGCGATGCGGCGGCCTGATGCGTCCGCCAACGTGCTGGTCGCAATGGGGTCAGCGCACCGGCTGAGGGAGCCTGATCCCGAGACGTGACCAGATGGCATCCACCCGCTCCCGCACCCCCTCGTCCATCCGAATCGGCACGCCCCATTCGCGAGTCGTTTCTCCCGGCCACTTGTTCGTGGCATCGAATCCGATCTTCGAGCCCAGGCCCGAGACGGGCGAGGCGAAATCGAGATAATCGATCGGCGTGTTCTCGATCATCACCGTATCCCGGGCCGGATCCATGCGTGTCGTCATGGCCCAGATCACATCTTTCCAGTCGCGCGTGCAGACGTCGTCGTCGACGATGATGACGAATTTCGTGTACATGAACTGTCGCAGGAAGGACCAAACTCCGAGCATCACCCGTTTGGCGTGACCGGGATACTGTTTCTTGATACTGACGACCGCTAAACGATAGGAACAGCCTTCGGGTGGCAGGTAGAAGTCCTGAATCTCGGGAAACTGCTTCTGCAGGATGGGGACGAACACCTCGTTTAAGGCCACCCCGAGGATGGCGGGTTCGTCCGGCGGGCGTCCGGTATAGGTGCTGTGATAGATGGGATCACGGCGCTGGGTGATGCGGTTAATGGTGAAGACCGGGAATTGTCCGACCTCGTTGTAGTATCCGGTGTGGTCGCCGAACGGCCCTTCCGCGGCCTGCTCATCCGGGTGAATGTGTCCCTCGAGAATGATCTCGGCGCTCGCCGGAACCTGGAGGTCCGATTCCTGACAGGCGGCCAGTTCGGTGCGGCTGCCGCGCAGTAAGCCGGCAAAGGCATACTCCGAGAGGCTGTCCGGGACCGGGGTGACCGCGCCCAGAATGGTGGCGGGATCGGCGCCAAGCGCGACGGCGACCGGAAAGGGCTTGCCCGGATGCGCCCGCTGCCAGTCGCGGAAGTCGAGCGCGCCGCCGCGATGGGCGAGCCAGCGCATGATCACCCGATTGCGCCCGATCACCTGCATCCGATAGATGCCGAGATTGTGGCGGGCCTTCTCAGGCCCTTTCGTGATCACCAGGCCCCAGGTGATCAAGGGGGCGGCATCGCCGGGCCAGCAATGCTGGATCGGGAGCCGGCCGAGATCGACCTGATCACCACTGAGCACCACCTCCTGACAGGGTGCGTTGCGGCGCACCTTCGGCGCCATGTCCAGGACCTTTTTGAAGATTGGCAAGGACTGCCACGCATCCTTCATCCCTTTCGGCGGGTCGGGCTCCTTCAGGAAGGCTAGGAGCTTGCCAACCTCGCGCAGTGCCTGGACCGACTCCTCGCCCATGCCGAGGGCGACCCGCCGGGTCGTGCCGAATAGATTCCCGAGCAGTGGGATGCTGGAGCCTTTCGGACGCTCGAACAGGAGGGCCGGACCGCCCCCCCGCAGGGTGCGGTCGCAGATCTCCGTCACTTCCAGATAGGGATCGACCTCGACACCAATCCGCTGCAACTCACCGCGCTGCTCAAGCTGTTCGATGAAGTCGCGTAAATCATGATATTTCATTGTGCAGTCAGCCCGTTGGCAGTGCGTGTGCTAAGCCGCGATCCCGCTGTGTCGCAACAGGGCATCCGTATTGGGTTCGCGTCCACGGAAGCGGACGTACAGGACCATGGCATCCTCCGAGCCGCCGCGTTCGAGGATATTCTCACGGAAGGCACGCCCGGCTTCGGCATCGAACACGCCGCGCTCCTCGAATAACGAGAAGGCATCCGCCGACAAGACCTCGGCCCATTTGTAGCTGTAATAGCCCGCGGCATAGCCCCCGGCGAAGATGTGCGAGAAGCTGTGGGCGAAGCGATTGAAGGCCGGCGGGCGAATCACGGCGACCTGCTCCCGCACCGACTCGATGATCTCCTCGATCCGGCCACCCCGGGCTGGATCGTATTCATGATGCATGCGGAAATCGAACAGCGCGAATTCCAGCTGCCGCACCATCTGCATGGCCGATTGGAAGTTCCTAGCCGCCATCATGCGACGGTAGAGATCCTCGGGGATGGGCTCGCCCGTTTCCCAATGCGCCGCGAAGAGATCCAGTGACTCACGCTCCCAGCACCAGTTCTCCATGAACTGACTCGGCAGCTCGACCGCATCCCAGGGCACCCCATTGATTCCCGCGACCCCGGGATAATCGATCTTGGTCAAGAGATGATGCAGGCCATGACCGAACTCGTGAAAGAGCGTCTCGACCTCCTGGTGCGTCAATAAGGATGGCTGTTCGCCGACGGGTGGGGAGAAGTTGCAGACCAGATAGGCGACGGGGATCTGGTCGCAGCGCACCGTGTGCATGCGGTTGGTGCAGACATCCATCCAGGCCCCACCGCGCTTGTGCTGGCGGGCGAAGGGGTCGAGATAGAACTGACCGCGCAACGCGCCTGAATCGACCTCGCGAATCTCGAAAAACCGCACATCAGGGTGATAGGTCTCGAAGGTTTCCGCCTCCTGGATTCGCACCCCGAAGAGACGCTCGACCACTCCGAAGAGGCCCGTGAGAACCCGCGAGATGGGAAAATAGGGCCGCAATTCCTCCTGGCTGATCTGGTAGCGATGCACCCGCAATTTTTCGGAATAGTAGCCGATATCCCAGGGTTCGAGCTGGCTGACCCCATGCTGTTCGCGGGCGAAGGCCGCGAGTTCATCGAGTTCGCGCCGGGCTTGGGTCACCGAGCGTTCGGCAAGGTCGTTCAGGAAGGTCAAGACCGCCGCGGGCGAGGGCGCCATCTTGGTCGCCAGTGAGCGCTCGGCATAGTTCGCGAAGCCGAGGAGTTCGGCAAGCTCGTGTCGCCGTGCCAGGATGCGTTCCATCAGGTCGCTGTTGTCCCATTGCCCGGCCTGCGGACCCTGATCGGAGGCGCGGGTGACATAGGCCTCGTAGAGTTCGAAGCGTAACTCGCGGTCATCGGCATAGGTCATGACCGGCATGTAGGATGGGAAATCAAGGGTTAGGAGCCAACCACTCAGGCCCCGTTGCTCAGCCGTCTGGCGGGCCAAGGCCAGGGCCGATGGGGGTAACCCGGCGAGGCGTTGCTCGTCCTCGATCGATTTGCTCCAGGCGTTGGTGGCATCGAGGACGTTTTCGGAGAATTTGGTCGTCAGTTGCGAGAGTTCCTGACTGATCTCTTTGTAACGGGCCTTCTGCTCGGGGGGGAGGTCGACCCCGGAGAGATGGAAATCACGCAGGATGTTCTCGAGCAACTTGCGCTGCGCGGGATCGAGATGCTCGAGCGAGGCGACCGCCTGGTAGGCACGAAAGAGCGCCTCGTTCTGCCCGACCTCGGTGCCATAGTCACTCAATTTTGGCAGACAGGCATTGTAGGCGGCGCGCAGTTCGTCGCTGTTGAGGACGCCATTGAGATGGCCGATCGGGGACCAGGTCCGGCTCAGGCGGTCGTCGACTTCGTCCAAGGGTTCGACGAAGTTCTCCCAGGTCGGGACCGCGACCTCGGAGGTGAGCCGCGCAATCTCGGTCCGGCACTCGGCGAGGCGGTGGTCGATCGCCGCCTCGACATGCGTGGGCTGAATCTTGGAAAAGGCCGGCAGACCGGCGCTGTCCAGCAAGGGGTTGGTCATGGTGATGGCCTCTTCGACGTCGTGAGGATGTCAGGTAATCGTTCAGTGGCGCCCACGTTGGCGGATGCGTTCTGGAACTGGCGGCCCGTCATGACAAGCGGATGTGCGGGTTGAGCAATGCGGCGAAGGGCGCGCGCGCCGGTTGTCGCGGTCGCGTGGATCGGTCGCCGGACCGCGGCGGCAGGCCGACAGCATGCTCTGTTGCCGTGCGGGTGTCATCTGACTTGGGCACGTTCAGTCGATCTCGCGATCATGAGCATGCGGGCGCCTCCGCTCGGTTTCCAGTTGCACGCCCGACGCTCGCGATCGATCAATCCGCCTGGAACCCCATGTTCTGCCGTGGGTTGATGCGCCCCTGCAGTGACCGCAGCATGTCCTGGCGCGGACGTGGTGTGAATCCTTGCGGGACGCAGAAATGGAACCGCCACAGATCGTGGCGCCAGCGTTCGGGGGCGCGGTGTCCGATGCGCTGCCAGTCGCCACTCGCGACCGGCTCGAAGCGGCCGTCCACGCCATAGGCATAGGTTCTGTAGGAACCCTGCGGGGTGCAGCGAATGCCCTCGAAGGAGAGGTTGCGCGCACCGCTCGGCCCTTGCGCGACGAGGGTGAATCGTACGGCCTGATCGGTTCCAACCTGCAGGCTGCGTTCGTCGATGAAATAACGCAAGTCAGAGCGCGGGCCATCAGGAACGAATTCGATCAAATCCTCATCCTGCGGCCAGGGGGGGAGGGTGCTGCTGCCTTCCTGCCAGGGCGTGCCCTCGGTGACGCTCGAGGGGACTGGTGGGCTCGCATCCGGTACGAAGAGATTCTCGGCCTGTGCCGCGGGGAGTGCCAGAGCCAACAGCAGGAGCCAGGGCCACGATGAGATGCGATCAATCATGAGGTGCGGTCGGTTCGGTGGTTGGCGAAAGATGTCGGCCAGGTTAAGACCAAGCGAGAGATTCGACAATGGCCGGCATCAGAGTGCGTCACGACGGGCTAGCCGTGGCGTCCCACCGTGCGAGCAGCGAATGGATCTGCTCAATGGTCCGCGGAATCGCCGCCTCGACCGCCGGGGTCAAGTGATCACCCCAACCGACGAACTCCGGTTCGATCCCAACCAGGGCGCGTTGCCGCGGGAGCGTGTCCGTCAGGCGTGCAATGTCGAAGAGGTCGGCGAGGCTCACCTCATGCACGGTTTTCGCATGGAGACTGAGTTGTCGGTCCATGGCCTCGTTCTCGAAGACGCGGACGCTGCCCGGTGGTTCGCCCATGGTCGCGGCATCGACCACGATCAGGCGTGGAGATTCGCTGATCGGCAAGGCGAGGGTGAAACTTAAGGTCCCCCCATCGACGAAGACGAGGCGCGTATCCGGTTCGCTCTGGAGCGCCAGGCGGCGCACCACCTCGGCCCCGACGGCCTCGTCGGTCATGAGCACATTGCCTAAGCCAAGAATGAGGGTCGTTGTTTGCACGCTCGGCGGTCCTCTATGGGTTTCGGGTGATGACGCTGGATCACTGCGCACCGCAGTCGGCGCATCTCGCCTTGAAGTGGTATGCGGTGCCTCCGCCATCGCCTCGCCTGACCAGCCATCGCCTGATCAGCCATCCTCGGTTGATCCACTCGGTGCAGGAGACGGCCGTGGCAGGCCCATTCCTTGATCCGCGTCCTTGCGGGCAGGCTGGCTCCGGTCTAGCCTAGTCCGTCATGATCGACTTCACGACAGGCGTTTGTCCATGTGTCTCGGGATTCCCATGCAGATCCAGTCCATTGATGGCTTCGTTGCCCGTTGTACCGCGAAGGGCGCGCAACGAGAGGTGAGTCTCTTCATGTTGCAGGACGAGGGACTGGCGGTCGGCGATTATGTCGTGGTGCATCTAGGGCACGCCATCTCACGCATGAGCCCAGAGGAGGCCGCCATGGCGTGGGAGATCTATGACGCGATGCTCGCCGCCGAGGCCACCGAGCCGGCCTAAGCGACGGGATGCGAGCTGCTCAGCTCAGGCCGGCTCGGTCAGTGCGGAAGGGCGTTCGGCGCACCGCCCGTGCTGGGGCCGATGGCTCGGGCTCAGCCTAGGAAGGCCCCGGTGATGGCGTATTGATGCTCGGCTTCGGAGGTTTCCGGGGCGTCATCGTCTTCCATCAGGGTGCAGTTGACCGCCATGCGTGCATGCATGGCCGCCTTCCAGGCACGATTCTGCTTCTCGCTCAAGAGCGCATCGGGAGTGAGGGCGGCAGCGGTGGCCGCGGCGACGAAATGGTCGGCCTGGGCCAGCCAATCGGTGTCGGTTCCGCATGCCGTGTAGGTCTTGGCCGCATAGGCCTTCGCCGCCTTGAAGGCGTCTTCCAATTCCCCCGGGCTGGCCGACTCGCGCAGCCCGGTGGCGATGGCGCGGTTTACCCGGTCGTCCTGACTGAGGTGGATGACATGCTCGGCGAAGCGCGCACCGAGCAGGCGTTGCTGGGTGGCGTTCAGATGGTTCAGGACGTCGCGGAGCGCATGATCGTTCGTAATCTGTGACACGGTGGGGGGACTCCTCATCCTCGAGACAGGGACATGCCGGCTGGGGCCGGGTTGGCAGGGCGCTGACTGGGTGCGCATTGGGCATAAATCGGTGTTGGGAGCACATCCTCAGCGTCCCGCGCCATGTTTTCCTATATCACCAAATTCCAATATACACTGCATTGACTTGCATCATTCGGTCAGGGCCTATGAACCGTACTGTCTTCTTTGTTTCCGAAAGCACTGGGATCACCGCCGAGACGCTTGGCCACAGTCTGCTCTCACAGTTCGATACCATCGACTTCGAGCAGGTCTACATGCCCTACATCAATACCGACCTCCGCGCGCATGCCCTGACGCAACGCATGCAGGAAGCGGCGGACCGTGATGGGGCACGCCCGATCGTCTTCGCCACCATGCTGAACAACGAGATTCGGGAGATCCTCCAGCAAGGAAACTGCTTCTACATCGAGCTGTTCGAGGGGTTCGTCGAGCCCTTGTCGGCGGAACTCGGTGTTCCCCCAAGCCGCAAATCCGGGCGCAGTCACGCCATCACCAAACCCAGCTTCTACACCAAGCGGATCGAGGCGATCAATTTCGCCATGGCCAACGACGATGGGATTCGCCCGGACAATTTTCACCGCGCCGATGTCGTTCTGATCGGCGTCTCACGCTCCGGCAAGACGCCAACCTGCCTCTACCTGGCGATGCATTATGGCCTGCGCTCGGCCAACTACCCCTTGACCGAAGAGGATTTCGAGCGTGGCGACGTGCCCCAGCTGGTCTGGGACTGTCGCCATAAGCTGTTTGCCCTGACGATCGATCCACAGCGACTGCAGATGATCCGCGAGGAACGACGCCCTGGCAGTGGCTACGCCTCCTTGAAACGCTGTCAGGATGACATCCGCATGGCGTCGACCATCTACAAGCGTCTGCAGATTCCAGTCCTCAACACCACCAGCCAATCGATCGAGGAGATCTCCTCGCACATTATCAAGGCGATGCGCAGCGGGAACGAGCGTTGAAGGCGGCGCCCACGCCGCTCGCGTGACCATTGCCGGAGTCCCTTGACCCGATACCCCAGCGCGCACCGGGCGCGCCCGGACTGCAGCTCGCAGCGGGTCCCGTGGTGAGACCGAGCGCGGGGGATCCGCCCCGCCGCGCCGGCTGCTGCTGCGCGATTGTGGTGCGATGGTTGCGGTGAAGGGTTCGCGCACCCATAATGCGGCGGCTCTAAGCCGCCCGGGGACGACCCATGGGCGGCCGACCATTGTGGAATAGGATCAACAAGACGATGAAGATCGGAATTCCCTTGGAGACGGCTGCGGGCGAGACCCGGGTCGCGTCCATTCCGGATGTCGTGAAAAAGTTCGTCGGCAAAGGCTTTGAGGTCCACGTCGAGTCCGGCGCTGGTGTGCGGGCCGGTTATCCTGACGCCGACTACGAGGCTGCCGGGGCACGGCTTACGGATCGCGCTGGCGCATTCGACGTCGATCTGCTGCTGAAGGTCCGCCGACCCGATGACGCCGATGTTGGGTCATTACGTCCCGGCAGCCTCTACGTTGGGTTGCTCGAGAGCTGTGGTGATGATCCCGTGCTCGCCGCGATGCTGGCGAAACAGGTGCGCGTGCTCGGCATGGAGCGCATGCCCCGCACCTCACGGGCCCAGTCGATGGATGCGCTCTCCTCGCAGAGCAACATCGCCGGCTACCGCGCGACTTTGGAGGCCGCGGCGCGCTATGGCCGGTTCCTGCCGATGATGATGACCTCCGCGGGATCGGCCAAGCCGGCGCGACTCGTCGTGCTTGGGGCGGGTGTTGCCGGTCTGCAGGCGATCGCCACGGCCCGGCGTCTGGGCGCCGACGTTCATGCCTACGACGTACGCCCGGAGACACACGAACAGATCCGCTCGCTCGGCGCCAAGCCGATCGAGCTTGATCTCGGCGAGAGTGGCGCGGGGGAAGGCGGCTACGCCAAGGAACTCTCGGACGAGGCTAAGGCGAAGCAACAAGCGGCCCTCGCGGATCAACTTGCCAAGGCCCATGTGATCATCACCACGGCCTTGATCCCCTGTCGTCCGGCGCCTGTGTTGGTGACCGAGGAGGTCGTCAAACGGATGCGTCCGGGTTCGGTCATCGTGGATCTTGCCGCGGCCAATGGTGGCAACTGTCCACTGACCGTCGCCGGTGAGATCGTCGAGCGGCATGGAGTCACCATTGTTGGTCTCACCAACTTTCCGGCATTGCTGCCGGCCGATGCCAGCGCCTTCTATGCCCGCAACCTCGCCAACCTGATCGATATCATGTTCACATCGGGTGCGTCCGGCCCGGAACTGAAGGATCTGGCGGAGGACGACATCACGGCGGCGATGTTGGTTGAACCCGCCTCCTGATCCGTTCTGGTCGTGGGGTGGCCCCCACGATCGCGGCGCCGGTGATCGGGTCTGCTGTCCACCCTGCATCCGCATGGGGACATCGAGCAGCGGGGCGTGTTTTCCGCTGTTCGAGATCTGGCGAACGGTCATCAGGTCCGCGCATCGGCTCAGGCCGCCCCGGTTCCGTCGAGCCGGTTCAGTGAAACGGGTTGGGATTCAACGATTGACCGAGCCGCGCGATCCAATCCTCGAGAACTGATTCGAGACAACCGCATAACTGGAGTCACACCCATGCCCGAGGTCCTCGATCCCTCGCTCATTGCATTATATGTCTTTGTCCTTGCCTGCTTCATCGGCTACTGGGTGGTCTGGGGCGTCACGCCCTCGCTGCATACGCCACTGGTCGCGCTGACCAACGCCATCTCAGGCATCGTGCTGGTCGGCGCCCTGCTGGTCGCGGGCGATCCGCAGGCCGGTGGCTTCACACGGTTCATCGGTTTCATCGCGGTGTTCCTGGCGTCAATCAACGTCTTCGGCGGATTCTTGGTGACACATCGCATGCTGTCGATGTTCAAGAAGAAGAAATAAGGAACGGCATCCATGACGCTCTCAGTCAATCTCCAGGCGGTGGCTTATCTGGTCTCCGCCGTGCTCTTCATTTTGGCGCTCAAGGGCCTGACACATCCCGCGACGGCACGGCGAGGCAACCTCTACGGCATGCTCGGCATGCTGATCGCCATCGCCGCGACCCTGCTCGGTAACCAGGTCCAGGCCTATGGCTTGATCACGTTTGGCATCGTCGGCGGTGCCATCATCGGCGTCATCGTGGCGCTGCGCATCCAGATGACGGCCATGCCGCAGTTGGTCGCGGCCTTGCACAGCTTCGTCGGCATGGCCGCCGTCTTGGTGGCGATCGGGACCTTCCTGACCAGGCGCGGTGCCGGTGAGTTGGACGCGCTGCTGATGGGCGAGATCTCGGCCGGCGTGGTGATCGGCGCCATCACCTTCACCGGCTCCGTGATCGCCTTCGGTAAGCTGCAGGGGCTCCTGAGTGGGAGTCCAGTCAAGTACCGGGGCCAGCATCTGCTCAACGCGGTCATGGGCATCGTGACCATCGCCCTCGCGGTGCATTTTGCGATGACGGGCAGCATCTTCTCGCTCCTGCTCATGACCTTGCTCGCCTTCACCCTGGGCGTGACCCTGATCATTCCGATCGGTGGCGCGGACATGCCGGTGATCATCTCGATGCTGAACAGCTACTCGGGCTGGGCCGCGGCGGCGACCGGTTTCACCCTGCACAACAATCTCTTGATCATCGTCGGTGCCCTGGTCGGCTGCTCGGGCGCGATCCTCTCCTACATCATGTGTAAGGCGATGAATCGCTCGATCCTCAACGTCGTCTTTGGCGGGTTTGGAACCGATACCAGTGGCGGCGACAGCGCCGGGGCCGTGGCGGCCGAGAAAGGCGTGAAGTCGGCGGCGATCGAGGATGCTGTCTATTGGATGGAGGATGCCAATCGGGTCATCATCATCCCGGGCTATGGCATGGCGGTCGCCCAGGCCCAGCATTCCTTGAAGGAGATGATGGAGTTACTCGAGGCGCGTGGGGTCGAGGTGCGATTCGGCATCCATCCGGTCGCCGGTCGGATGCCGGGTCATATGAACGTGCTGCTCGCCGAGGCGGATATCCCCTACGATCGCGTGCTCGAGATGGACGAGATCAACCCGGACTTCGCGAGTACGGATGTGGTGCTGGTGGTGGGCGCGAACGATGTCGTGAATCCCGCCGCCAAGGAGGATAAGACCAGCCCCATCTACGGTATGCCGATCCTCGAGGCAGGTCGTGCGCGGCAGGTGTACTTCCTTAAGCGCTCCATGCGTCCCGGCTATTCGGGCGTCGACAATCTGCTGTTCTACCAAGAGAACACCTCGCTCGTCTTCGGCGATGCCAAGGACACCATCGAGGGGATGAACAGCGCCTTGAAGGGCGGCGGGCACTGAGCCGAGCCCCCGCGCCGCTGCCGCGAAACCCGGTTCGGCAGCGGTGCGGGACGCTGCGGGTGATCGAGCCGATCACCTGAGCGTTCTGTGCGCCGTGGTTCGGCTGGCGGCGTCGGGGCGGCTCTTTGTGCGGGTCGCTAGTCGGCGCGGCGCGCGAGGATCGAGGGCGTTTCGTTGGCATTGAGCAAGAGCAGCGCGCCGTTCGGATCCACGGCGAATCCACGCACACCGCTGAGCAGGTCGAGAAAGTGGCGCTCCTGATCCATCAAGGCCGGCGCACACTCCTCGTTGGTCATGAGACGGGGCGCGAAGGTCAGGCTCTCGCCGGTCAACTCGAACGATCCGTCGTATTCATTGCAAGAGGCGCGACCGGAGACGCTCTGGTCGCTCCCGACCTCGAGGGTGATCCGTGCGCGATCGATGATCCCGCCCCCTGCGAGATCCTCCACCACCCATTCCCCACCACGCAGCAAGTCGGCAGGATCACCGCCACATCCGGCCAGGGCGCGTCCGTCGAACAGCACCTCGACGGTCAAGGGATGCGGCATGCCGCTCATGGTATCGACACAGGGCCGGTCGAACAGACTGATGGTCAGTTGACCGTCCTCGATGAGATTGGCGTAGCGACGGCCACCCTCGATTAACTTAGGCTCGGGGAGCGCGACCTCGATCCAGGTTTCGCCCAGATCGGCGGTGAACTCAACGCGGGCGGCCTCGATCTTCAGGTTCCAGAAGGGCTCGTTGCCGCTCGCGCGCAAGATCGACTGATCGCGCTCGAGCGGGGTGCATTCAGGATAGGTTTGACCGCGCAACTCCAGCGTCCCGCGCTCACCCTTGTTCCAAAACGAGGTGTTCGGATCCCCAACCGCGACATAACGCGCCCCGGAGGCAGACACTGCCGCTCGCAGATCGAAGCCCTCATCGCCAACCTCCAGACGCATCCGATCCGCATCGAACCCTGCTCGAATCGGTTGATCACCACAGAGAAAATCATAGTTGAGCACGATCGGCTCTTCTCGCAGCATCAAGATGGTGCCGAGGTCGACTTGGGCGCTCGTGGGATCGATCGTCAGCGGCTCGGTGACCCAATCGATCAGTCCGTTCACCAGAAAGGTTCCGCGAAAGGCATAACTGCCGGTTTCCTCGAGACGGTCACGCGCGACCTCCAGTGCGAAGGGAATCGGCACCTGTCGTCCATCCAAGGCCAGCTGTTCCGTCGCCACCGGTTGGCCACCCGGCACGCTGCGATCGAGCAGTTCCAGGATGGCGAGGGTGTCCGGCAACAGGGCCACCCGAGCGAGATAGGTCAATTCACCCTGGATCATCAAGGGTGAGTTGAGATCGGCATCCTGTGCCGCGACGGTAGAGAGGGGTAGGGTCATGAATCCCAGACTGACGGAGAGGCTCAATGCCAGACCGCGGGTGGCGGGGTTCAGGGTCATGATGAGAGGGCTCCATTCAAGGTTCAAAGATCAAGGTGAAGGATCAAAACGAATCGTATGAGAGATTAGAGCGGAGTGGCCGCGGAGGTTCGGGCAGCCTGTTTGACGGCCCAAGCCACATCGGCGGCCTGTCGGTTGCCGAGCACATCGTGCACCCGGAAAACCCGTGCTCCAGCCAGGACACCGAGCGCGGTGGTCGCGCAGGTGGCCGGCATGAGATTGGTGAAGAGCGGCTCATCACAGATCGCGCTGAGGAAGCGTTTACGGCTCGCGCCCAGTAGCAAGGGCGGCCCCAGATCGACCAAGGTCTCGAGCCGCGCGAGCAGGGCCAGATTGTGCTCATAGGTCTTGCCAAACCCCAATCCCGGGTCGATCAGGATGTGTGCGGCCTCAACGCCACAGGCGCAGGCGGCGGCGATGCGTTCCGCGAGAAAGGATCGGACCTCGGTGACCACATCCTGATAGCTGGGAGCCTCTTGCATGGAGCTCGGCATACCCTGACGGTGCATCAACACCAGCGGAACCGCTCGTTCGGCGGCGAGTGCGAACATGCGCGGGTCGTCGCGCCCGGCCGAGGTATCGTTGATCCAGTGCGCGCCGGCGTCGAGCGCGGCCTCGGCCACTTGCGACGAGGTGGTGTCGATGCTGAGACGCACGGCGCGCGGCAGCACCTCACGCAGTCGCTCGATGACCGGCAGGACACGGCGTTCCTGCTCCGCGGCCGGGACGGGGAGGGCACCTGGACGGGTGGACTCACCGCCGATATCGATCAGATCGGCACCCTCGTCGATCATGTCGAGGGCATGTTGCACGGCCATGCCGGCCCGGGTGAAGCGTCCGCCATCGGAAAAGCTATCCGGGGTGACATTGAGGATCCCCATGATCAGGGGCGGGGCATCCCTTTCCAGAGTGCTGCTCAGCATCGGTGGCTCCGTTGGGTTCGCTGATTCGCTTTGACGTCCTCAGGGCGGCACAGGTATCGTCTGCCCGCATGGCGCGGCAAGGGTGTCCGCGTCGATCAGGGCTCGGTGCGATGGCGCGCCGGTCGAGGCGACTATCCTCGCGCAGCCGGGGCGTGTGGGCAAACGCAAAGGTCACCATGATGGACATGATGCGGATTGGAACGATGGGTGCGGCAATCGCGATCCTGGGGGTTGCGGTCGGTTGCACGACTGGCGGCTTATCGGGCACCCTGCCGGCGGTCACCAACCCATCGGAGGCGGCGAACATCACCCTCTATCGCGATGGCACCCTCCCAGGCTGGTTCACCACCATCGTCGTTGATCTGAACGATCGGGAGATCTATCGCGTCGGCCGCAACGAAGCCTTCTCCTTCGCCGTCGACCCGGGTCAGTATCTCCTCGTCTACCGCATCGGTTTCAACGAATGTCGCAAGGTCGTCTGGGTTGAGCCCCGCGAAAATGTGCGCGTGCGGTTATCGCCGATTTGTTCGGTGTGATCGCAGGGATCGGGTGAGCTTGTCGGCCACCCTGCTCACTCTTCAAATGTGCCTCCAGCTGCGTTAATTTGGACTGCAGACAGCCGCATTTCCACCGCCCTGATCAATCGGCCTGAATCCGCTGGGGCAATCGATTGATGTGTCTTCTCGTCTACAGTTCCCATTCCTATTTGGCAAAAGCGTACAGTTGTCAATTTTTTGCTGTTCTATTTGCTGTTCTGATGGTTGCGGTTGCGATGGCTCCGGCTCCACTGGCGGCGGTGGGGTCTCTGGGGGAGGA
>NZ_NRSD01000016.1 GCF_016583985.1 Thiocapsa imhoffii
CTGGTTTTCTTGCCATCTTATTCACCAAACTTAAATTTGATTGAACGGCTTTGGCGACACGTCAAGAAACAAGTTTTATATTCTCGATACTACGAAACCTTTCCCAAATTCAAAGCTGCGATCATGGGGTGTATTAATAGCACTAGCACCAGCAATCGAAAATCTCTCGAAACTCTTTTGACATTGAAGTTTCTGGTGATAGGAAAAACGCAAATAGTAAATACATAGAGTATAGTTTACATGAGAAGCTGTTCTCACGTCAGCCGTGTTCTCTGTGGCAAGCAGAGGCGGCCCCGTGTCCATGACACGGGCCCTGGGTGGCGATGCGGTGTCGAGGAGGTGTCTTGCCGATGTTTCCGATCGAATTGCTAGGGTACGCTGATCAATCGTTTCCGATCTCTTGCGGAATGGAGCAACCCATTGTCTGGAAACTGACAGCGTGAAGCATCGGATGGAGAACCCGTTGACGTGTCAGTCGCCGCGCATGCACGCGATGTTGCGACCAAAACCCAGACACCATGATGCGCCGCCGGGATGGGCATGCAGAGTCCCTGAGCTCAACCGGACGACACCATCCGATGCGAGGGCGCGGTTGGTGGGACCATGGTGGAAAGCCCCATGATGCGGTCGCGCTCCTCGACTGGGATGACGACATGGTCGCAGGGGAGTCCGTCGGCCGCCAGACGTGACCGGATGATCGCCAGATCCGCCTCGGTGATGGGTTTACCGGCGAACTGGGTGCGCAGACGTGCGATCTCTGGATCGATCACCGGTGCGGGCGGTGCTTCGATCGGATTCGACGCGACCTCAGTCCGCACGGCGCGCTTCAGGATCCGCGCAAGATGCCGATAGGGGTTGTCGGCAAGCTTGAAGCGACGCCCCGCCTCGTCGAGATCGGCATGGAAGGGGCCGACCCAGTGGGCGACGAAGGTGGTGAGAAATGCTCCGGCCGCGAGCGGTGGTGGTGCCGCCTCGGTGAGACACGCTTGCGACTCGGCGGCGAGCAGACGAGCAATGAATTCCAATTGAATCGAAAGATGGTCCGGCAACTCCTGCACGGTTGCATTCCGCTCCAGACCGCACCGTCGATAGCAGGTCTCCATTGCCGTGACGCTGCTACCCGCGACCGTGCCATCGAGATAAGTGCCCGTGTTCAGACTCGGGTGTCGGTCGCCCGGGACCAGAAAGAGCCGTGAATAGATGACCAGCAGACGATCCCGGTTGGGGATCTCGGCGATTGCCGCGCGGTAGTCCAACAGGGGTTCGTCGATATCGTACCCACAGTCCAAGGCAAGCTCGGCGAGATCATCTGGTAAGGCCTCGCGGAGGAGCGCCAGGCTTTCCGGAGCCTGCGGAGTCGCGAAGGCGCGCGCCAGACATAGAAAAAACTCGGATTTGCTCACGAGCGTCGCGGCGGTCGTCATAGGGTCAACCTCACAAAAACCGTGTTGCATCGGTGGCGCGGAGCGCCTGGAGATGGGCGACACCGCCGGAGCGGTGTCGCGAACCGCGGCGGGCTGCGGACGTCGTCGCACGGATGAGCAGGGCGTCATCCGACCTTGGCGTCGCGGCGTTCCACGACCTTCGGTCGGCACCGCGCAATGAGCCCGGCCAACTTGGTTCAGCCTTCGCGCCCGAGTCGCAGGGTCATTTCTCCGAAGGCATTGACCGCATTCGACAGAAAGATCGCCACCAGCAGCAGCAGCCACTCGGTCGGGGATGGCGCATAGTTCAGCAAGGGCGGTGCCCAAGCGCCCTTGAACAGCGGGACCAGTTGGCCGCCGATGATGTACTCATAGCGGGCGATCAGGAGCGCGTTCATCACCAAGAGCGCTGCCAGAATCTGCGCCCAGGGCCGGATGCGGGTGCGCGGATTGACCAGCAGCACCAGTGGCAGCAACAGACCGATGAAAATCTCCGCGAAAAAGAGCCGCGAGGTAGCCAGTGTCTGCCAGACTTGCAGCCCCTCCGCGTTGCCATAGAGTCCGCTGCTCATGCGGGCAAGGACGAATAACAGATGGATGAAGATCGCTAGGGCCAGCAGATTGGTCAAACGGTCGTTGAAGAGCTTTTTGACACTTGCCGGCACCGCCGCTGGGTTGAAGGCATACGCCAAATAGGTGAAGAAGATGATAAAGGCGAGCCCGCCGAGCAGCGACTCGAAAATGAAGGCGACCGGGATGTCACCGGAGGCCCAGAAGGGACGGAAGCTCTGGGAGCCATAGACGACACCGGCGATGGCGGTGACGGCAAGTGCCAGCGCCAAGGTGACCATGGCATTGATCCGCAGATCCTGCGTCTGCCAGTCCGGCTTCATCATTCGCGCCTGCAGAATCACGAGTGAGAGGACATAAAAGCTCACCGCCATCACTTTCCAATACAGCGGCGAGCTGAAGGCGAAGCTGAAGGGGATCGCCCAAAGTGCGCGCAGCGGATGGCCGAGTTCCATCATCAGTACCGCGACACCGCCGAGCAGACCGGCCAGCGCCAGCCAAAGCGCGCGCCGAATGATGGGTCGATAATCCTCCCCACCAAAGATCAGGGCCATCGAGGCGACCATCGCCAGTCCCGTGGAGGTCAGCAGGAAGTAGTCGTAGATCACGATCGGAAAGCCCCAGAAGAGGCCGAGATTATCGGTATTGAAGGCGGCGTGACCCGCGGTCATGAGGTTGCTGATGGCCAGCCCGCCCGCGAACAGCAACCCGATCAGTGCAAGCAGCATGATCCCGAGCTGTTTGCTCGCGATCTCTTTATTGGTCACAGTGACGCTCGTCATGGTGTTTTCCCCCTTAGCTTTGGCCTGAGTCGTTCATGCTGCGCAACGACGGCACTGAGGCCGTTGCACCGCCCGAGAGGTAATAGACCTGTGGCTTATTGCCGGTCTCATCCTTCAGACGCACGCCGCGCTTGTCGGCGATCAGCTTGTTGACCATGCTCTGTGGCTGATCGAGATCGCCAAAGAACCGCGCCTTTGGAGCGCAGACCCGCACGCAGGCTGGGACGTATTCCTTCAGCTCCGGGATGTCCTCGTCGAGATCGGCCACCCCCTTTGGCGCCTTGCTGACCTTGTGGTAGCAGAAGGTGCACTTGGAGACCACACCGTGGGGCTGGATCCCGATCCCGCGCGAGGGATCGTCCTGCGGACCCTTGTAGGGCGGATCCCATTGGCGGCCCGCCTCGCTCGGGAAGACCCCGCGGATATCCGGCTGCACCACCGCCTTCTCATCGACGTAAAAACGCACGCCATAGGGACAGGCGACCTGACAGTATTTGCAGCCGATGCACTTGTTGTAGTCCATCAGCACAAAGCCGCCGTCCGGATCCTTGTAGGTCGCCTTGGTGGGGCAGACCGACACGCAGGAGGGGTTCTCGCAATGCATGCAGGGCCGCGGAAACCACATCAGCTTCACATTCGGATAGGTGCCCTCGTGATAGAAGAGCACATCTTGCCAGTTCTCGCCGGGCAGGCGGTTGTTCTCCATCGCACAGGCCGTTGTGCAGGCTTGGCAGCCGGTGCAGGTGTCCAGGTCGATGACCATTCCCCATTTCGCCATGATTCGTGCCTCCGGTGAGCGCGATCAAACCGCTTCGATGCTGACCTTGGTGGTGTAATAGCTGCATTGGCCCGTGATGCGGTCGGACTGATTGACCGTGATCTCCCCGCAATGCCCCGGCAAGCGGTCCTTGGCCCAACGTCCCATTGCCCAATGCCCGTGCTCCATCGGGAAGACGATGGTGTCGGGTCGGCAACCCTCGTAATACTTGCAATAGCCCTCGATACTGCCGAGGTCGGAGCTCAGTCGGACTCTGGAACCATTGGCGATACCACGCGCACGAGCCGTTTGCGGATTGATTTCGATATAGGCGGTCTTGCGCCCACCCAGGACGGGTTGCAGGGTGGCGATGGCGATCGGGATGTTGGCGCCACGTCCTTCGGCATGCATGGCGACCTTGGGCGTGACCATGTAGAGATCGCCGCCGCCTGGATGGACCGGCTCTTCCCAATGCGGAAACATCAATGTTCTCGGGTCACGTCCGGTCTTCCGCGCAATCCAGTCGGCATTGGACTCGAGCCACCCGGATCGCAGCTCGAATTTGCCCGAGTCGGTCTTGAAGAGACTCTCCTTCACCTCCTCCTCGGTCATGAGGATGGCGTAATCCTGGCCGTCCCAGGTGTAGAATTCGCCGTCGACGAAGCGGTAGATGTAGGGTTTCTTGTACCAGACGCCCTTCTCCTTCCAGCTCTCGAAGTCGTTGACCCCGTTGTCGCCCGGATCCGTCGCGAAGCCCTTTGCCAGATGGCGGATGACGTTCTCGGTGTTGTCCAGCGCCTTGTAGTAATCACCCATGGGTCCCTTGATGCGCTTGCCGATCTCGATCAGGGTGTCACCAAAATACTGGGTGTCGTAGAGTGGTGCGATCGCGGGGACCCGCAATTGTGTCATCGGCCAGCCTTGGAACGGGTAGGTCGGTGCGTCCTGCAAGCGCTCCAGATAGGTATGATCGGGCAGGATCAGATCGGCGAACATGGCGGTCTCGCCCGGGAAGGGCGAGGTGTCAATGACGAAGACCTCTTTGAGAGCCTCTTCCCAGACCTGGCCGTTCGGGGCCGTCCAGATCGGGTTGGTCTGGTAGAACATGACGGTGTCGAGCTTGTAGGGATTGCCGGCAAGTGAGTTGGGGCCGAGTTCCTGGAGCATGTTGTTGGCGAGCAGATAGCCGTCCTTGTGCCCTTTCAGGTCGATGCGGGGCTGCGTCTTCCAAGGACCATTCAGCGCATAGTCATCCATGAAATCCTTGGCATCGACCGGCATTGGCCCATACGACGGGCCCATTTGCGACATGAGCCCTCCCTTGGCATAGAGGGAGCCGACCAGTGCGTTCAGCGCATGGATCGCCATGCCATTCAACACGCCATTGGAGTGGGCATGGGCGCCGCGCTCGAACAGCGCGATGCTTGGTCGCGTGGTGCCGAACTCGCGCGCGGTGGCGAGGATGTCGCGTTCGTAGAGGTCGGTGATCTCGGCGGCCCAGGCTGGGGTGCGGTCCTTCAGCTCGGTGTTCCACCAGTCAACCAGGCCCTTGACCCATTTTTCTTCGAACAAGGACGGGGAGACCCGCTCGCCAGTCTTGAAGCGATTGACTCCATCGGTGAAGTCGCCGACGAAGGAACGCTCCCAGAGTCCCTCGGTCAGGATGACGTGGGCGATTGCCAGCGCCAGCGCCCCGTCGGTGCCGGGCTTGATCATGAGCGCCCGATCCGAGCCGGCGAGGGTGGTGTTGATGTGGATGTCGACCGCGGTGATCCGGGTCTTCGGCACCTTCACGCCGCGGATATAGCCCCAGACCTGCATATTGTTGTTGTAGGGCCGGAAGGCTTCCAGGAAACCGACGCCGAACATCAGGAGCATGTTGGCGTTGGCGTAGTCGTAGGCGTTATAGCCGCCTACACCGTCCAGTGCCTTCTTAGAGATGATGCTGCCGTCCGAGCACATGGAGGAGTGCCCGATGGCGACGTTCGGTGAGCCGTAGAGCGAACCGAACGTACCCTGCAGACCGGCGCAGGAGGCACCCCAACCGCGGCCATAGCAGAGTGCAAAGCGGTGTGACTCGCCTTGGTCGCGCAGGGTATTCAGGCGCTCGGCAACGGTATCCAGGGCTTCTTCCCAGGAGATGGGGACGAAGCCGGGATCCTCGTTGCGACCCTTATTTGGATTGGTGCGCTTCATTGGGCCTTTGAAGCGATCGGGGTCGTAGAGGATGTAGGTTCCGAGTGGCCCCTTCGGACAGAGTTTGCCGTTGGAAATGGGGTGATCGGCGGTGCCATAGATGGCATGCACGCGCCCGTTAGTGGTGTAGACATCGATGCCGCAGCGCGCGGGGCACTGATGGCAGATGTTCTTGGTGATCCTGGTCTCGCCGGGTGTGGTGGCCGCTTGTGCCTCGGCCTCGCGCAATGTGGTCAGGGCCCCTCCGCCGAGTCCGACCGCGCCCAAGGCGCCGGCCGTGCCGCTGGCCTGCAGGAAGCGGCGGCGCGAGAGTCCTGTGCTCAGGATGTCCATCGGTGGTCTCCTCCGGTGTTGTTGTGGGATGGTGTTCTTCGGCATCCAGCTTCCTGACTCCAGCCGTTCGCTCTCAGCGCTCAGCCTCTCGCCTGGCCGCTCGAGGCCGGAGACTGGTGGCTGAACAGCGTTTGAAAGGCGCTACGGGCGAAATCTCGATCGCGTCGACACGCCGGGCAGACGGGTTCCGCGGTGCTGTGCTCGGCACCGCACTCTGGGCAGGTCTGCATGGGGTGTCGGGTGAGGCGTTGTGGTGTCCGCGCGGTCTTCGCTTCGCCTGGGCCATCGCGCGTCAGGGCCTGTTCGGGGCAAAGCCGGACACAGAGATCGCAGGCGATGCAGAGGGCGGCATCGAAGCGGAGACCGCGCGTCCGGTCATCGGCATAGGCCATGAGCGCGCCTGAGGGACAGGCGCTGGCGCAGACGCGGTGGTCGGCGCAGTCCTGGCTTGCTCTCAGGCTCGGAAAGAGCCGCGCGGGTAGGGGGCGCTCGGCTGCCGAGAGGCGTTGCAGGGCGGTGAGCAGGCGTTGACGGCCGAGGCCCGAGGTTTGAGCCGCCGGGGTGGGGTGGGGCGCCGGCGCCGGCTGGGTTGTCCGCGGCACCTGGCCGGTGACGAGTGCGCGTCGGCTGACCCGAGACTCCAGGAGCGGCTCGCCCATCCCCTCGATCATGCGGGCGGCGGGCAGCGGCATCGCGATCAGGCACGGACCCGCGCTCGGGGCAACCCCGCAGTCGTCGAGCAACCGGCGGACCTCGTCAATGACGGCCACGGCAGGGTGGGGGGCGGAATGCTCGCGTCCCCCGGCGGGACAACGGGCGCAGTAGCCACGGTCGAGCACGGCGACGGCACGTCCATCGGCCTCGGCTGTCAGCTCGGTGAGGGTGGCGGCGGAGAGCCCGCCGAGACAGGGGACCCGCATCGCACCGCTCGGCGTGTCCGCCGCGGGGACGCGCCAGCAATCGATCGCGATGATTGCGCTGGTTGTCGGAGCGATCTCGAATCCGGGCATCGACAGTGCCTCGGTCGGACAAGCTACCGTGCAACGGCCGCAGTCTACGCAGCCCGAGGCCACCTCGGGTCCTTCCGACGTCGCGACCAGCGCGCCGGTTGGACAGGCATCCGCGCACCGTCGGCACGTCAGCTCAGGGAACTGCGCGGGAATGCAGGCGTCTGCGTGAATGGCGAGTCGCGTGGTCGGACCGAGTGCTCGCGAAGGCTGGCGGTCGGGACGATGCACATTCATTGTTGTCATGACCTTCAGCGGTGCTCGATGTGGTTCAGGGTGGGCGATTCGGATGTTGGCGCGTCTGGGGCTGCATTTGACATACCATAGCGCTTCGGTAAGTTTTATAGATCACTGAAATAAATCGTAAAAATGGTGATGAATCGGAATGGGGCGATCTCGCATGTGTGACCGTTAGTTACCTAAAGGTAACGCGGCTCGCCGTGTTTACGCTGAAAAGCTTGACAAAACAGATCGGTTAGATACTGGTAACGCCGATCCGCAGGCGTTACCGAAAGTAAACGCCGTGGCGAGCACGATGGAGGGCTGGGATGGTCACTCGGGCGCCACCGCCAAGTTGGTGTGTACACGAAGACTGCGCCATACTGAATGTGTCGAAATCAGAACGACTGATCCGGGATCTGAACCATGTCCGCCGTGTGGGAACATCGCGTCGATCGCTTGGGTCTGTGTCACGCCTGCCGCCGAGGCCGCCCCGAGGACCCGAAGATGTCGTTACCCTGCTCACGTCGCACTGTCATCGCTGGCCTACTGGCGAGCGGCGTGGGCCTCGCGAGTGGTCGAATGGAACCCGTGCGCGCATCCAGTGAGCCCTTGCGGTTCGGTTTGACACCGGTCGTGCCCGATGATCGGATCACCTTTCTCGCTGGCTGGGCCGATTGGATCGAGACTCAGTGCGGGCGGCCGGTTGAGTTCGTCCAGCGCTCGCGTTATCGAGAGATCCTGGATCTCTTGCTTCAAGGTCGAATTGATCTCGCCTGGATCTGCGGCTATCCCTATATCCGGAACCGGTCGCATCTGGGGTTGATCGCGGTGCCGCGTTTTCAGGGTCGCCCGCTGTATCAGTCCTATTTCATCGTCGGCGCCGATTCCGAAATCGAGCGCTTGCATGACCTTGAGGGCCGTCTCTTCGCCTGGGCCGATCCAGATTCGAATTCGGGGTATCTCTATCCGCGGTTTCGACTCTCCAGCGACGGTCGGGATCCCGACCGTTTCTTCCGGCGGACCTTTTTCGCTTGGGGGCATCCGCGCTGTGTCGAGGCCGTGGCTGAAGGTTTGGCCGATGGGGCCGCGGTCGACAGTTATGTTTGGGAGACCCTGGCGCTCAGCCATCCAACATTGATCACCCAGACCCGCGTGTTGGAGCGTTCGCCCGAGTTTGGATTTCCTCCGATCGTTGCCGGACCCTCATTATCCGAGCGCGAGCGCCAGCTCATCCGGCGGGTGCTCTTGAGCCAGGTTCAGGATCCAGCCGGTCGGTCACTCTTAAATGAGCTCAATCTCGATAGCTTCGGTCTTGAGGCGCCTGATCTCTATGACGACATCGCACGGATGGCCGGGCGATTGACCGAAGGAAGCGGAGCGTGACCCTTCCGCTGTCGAGCTATCGGCTGCGCTTGCCGCTCAGTCTGAGTATTGCCGCGGTCGTCACCGCACTCTCAATGGCGGTCGCGCTGGGTTTGCAGACCTTGGCTAATCTGCGCGAAGACCAAGGGCGCAATGCCATGACCCTTGGTCACGCGATGGCCGGTGTCCAGATCCAGGCCTTGCGCAACGATGATGTCTGGCTGGCCTATTCGCTGTTGCGCGGTCCAGATGGTGGCGGTGATGCAGTTTGGATCCTGGTCGACCAAGCCGGCCGCATCTTCGCGAGCAATCGCCCGCGTCGCTTCCGTCTGGATCAGCCGATCGAGAGTGCCTTGCCATGGCTTCCGCAAGCACAGCCGCAGGTGTTCGACGAGATGCCCGGACGAGTCTCCAGGGTCGATCACGACGAGGTCCGCCGCGTGCTGCGTTTGCCACTGTACAGCGATGACTCACAGGTCGGCGAGCTCATCGCCCTGCTCTCGGATGCGCCTTATCTGCCCCGGTTTCGTGAGATCCTCATCGGCGGCATCTTGGTGACCGGCACGATTCTCCTGATCCTGTTGCCGATCGGCTGGCTCTGGGGGCGCCGCATGGTCGGGCCGCTGGTGCGGTTGGCCGAGTGCATGGGACGAGTCGGACGAGAGGATCCACGACGGATGCAGTGCACCCTGCCCGACGACGACAGTGAGATCGGGCGTCTCGGGCGGCAGTTCGCGGCGATGCTCTCGGCGCTCGCGCAGAAGGAAACCCTGGAGCAGCAGATGATCCAGGCCGAGCGGCTGGCCGCGGTCGGGCGGGTTGCTGCCGGAGTTGCTCACGAGGTCAACAACCCGCTCGGTGGGATGCTGATGGCCATTGACACCTATCGGCGTGCTCACCCGGTTGATGCGCAGACCGAGCGTCTATTGAATCTGTTGGAGCGCGCCTTGCGCCAGATCCAAGGTTCAGTCTCCGCGCTGCTGGTCGAGGCGCGGGCGGATCTGCGCACCCTGACACGAGACGACCTTGAGGATGTGAAGACCTTGGCTCAGCCGAATCGCGTTAAGGCGCGGGTCTCGCTGAGATGGGAGAATGCCTGCGACACCGCGATTCACCTGCCGGCGGCGCCCGTGCGACAGCTTTTGTTGAATCTCGTATTGAATGCAGTCCAGGCCGCGCAAGGCAATGGGCATGTCGAGGTTCGGATCACCACCGAGGATCACCACCTGACGATGCGGATCGAAAACAGCGGTCGTGTCATCCCACCCGAACAGCTTCTGCATCTGTTCGAGCCCTATCCGGCGAGTCGACCGCATACACAGGGCCTCGGGCTTTGGGTGTGCTATCAGATCGTCTCGCAACTTGGCGGCACCATTCGGGCCGAGGCCGATGGGGATGTCACCCGGTTCCTGGTTTCCTTGCCGCTGACGTCGGAATCCCCGGTATGAGTCGTGTCTGTCTGATTGAGGACGATCCCATTATGGGCGAGGCGCTGGTGGAGCGCCTCGAGCTGGAGGGGTTCTCCGTGGTCTGGCATCGCACCGGCAGCGCCGGCATGCGCGCCCTTGCAGCCGGCGCGATCGATCTCGCTGTGATTGATGTCAATCTGCCGGATCTCTCCGGCGCGGATCTCTTTGCGCGGTTGCTCGACGAGCGGGTGCGTATCCCGCCCAGTCTCTTCATGACCGGCTACGGATCGATTGAAGATGCCGTGCGGCTGCTCAAACTCGGCGCGGCGGACTATCTCACCAAGCCGCTCGATCCGACGGCCCTGATCGAGAGGCTCCGGGCACTCGCCGGGGGGAAGGGTGCCGGAACAGACGCGCCGCACGACACACCGCTCGGGATCTCCCCAGCGATGCGACACCTTGCCGGGGAGCTTGCGAGGATGGCGCGCCATGCCCAGACCCCACTGCTGATCGGTGGAGAGTCTGGCGTCGGCAAGGAAGTGGTTGCGCGTCATCTTCACCGACTCCAATGCCCAGATGCCCCCTTTATTGCGGTCAACTGTGCCGCTCTGCCTGAGACGCTGATCGAGGCGGAGCTGTTCGGTCACGAGAAGGGCGCCTTCACGGGTGCTGATCGTCGCCGCGCCGGTGTCTTCGAGCAAGCCGGCGAGGGTATCCTCTTCCTCGACGAGATCGGCGACATGCCGCTCGCTCTGCAGTCGCGGCTCCTGCGCGTCGTCCAGGATCGACAACTGACGCGCGTGGGTGGCAGCGAACCGGTGGAGACCCCGACGCGTCTAGTCTGCGCGACCCATCAGGATCTGACGGCACTGGTGCGGGAGGGGCGTTTTCGCGAGGATCTGTACTATCGCGTCCGCGTCCTCGAAATCCGGATCCCACCCTTACGCGAGCGTCCGGAAGACATCCTCTGGCTTGCCGAGCGGTTCGTTGCCGATTACGGACGGCGCGTGCCGCGGGAGCGGCGGGTGCTGACGCCCGAGGACCGTGAACGCCTTCTGCACTCTAAATGGCCAGGGAACGCGCGCGAGCTGCAACACTTGCTCGAGCGTGCCTGTATTCTGGGGCAAGGCGAACGACTCGCCCTGGACGGTGCCCTCGATATACCAAAGGAACAGGGCCTCAAGGCGCAGGCGCAAGCGAGCGAGCGCGCGGCCATTGAGACCGCGCTTGTTGAGCAGGATTGCAATATGACGGCGACCGCCGCCCGGCTTGGGATCAGCCGCAAGACGCTCTGGCAGAAAATGAAGCGCTACGGTATCAAGCGGATCCAGTGATGGTGGGCCGCTCTTGGCAATCGCTGAATGGACGCGATCTTGGTCTTCAGACCAGGGCGTTGGTTGCGCCCTGGTCGGTGATCGTCATGACGGGGCTGCAGCCGCTTCGAGACATGGAGCCTCAGGTCAATCGATAGACATTGAGGTCCGGGGCATAGGTTAAGGCATCCTCGGCGCACCCGCCGGTCAATGCGGCCCGGAACAGGGCCTTCAGTTGCGGGTTATTCGCAACCGGCTGACCCATGAAATAGCCATGGCTCTTACCGATGCCAGGGGCATGGGTCACATCAAGGTAATAGGCATTGCGCGCGACCAGATTGCGCAGGTAATGTCCCAGCCGGACCCGTTGCGCCTCGCCAGGTTTCCGGCGCGACCACTCGAGGGCAAAGTCGTTCTCGTTGATGATGACGTAGAGGCGATTGCGGACCTGAATGCGCTCGACCCAACGCTCATGTCCAGGATTATTGGCGTCCGCGGCAACCAGCAGGACGTTGTCGAAAATCAGGTTGCTGGCGGCCGCGGCACTCGGCTGCAAGGCGTATTTGAGCACGTAGTTTCCCATGCTGTGACACATGAGGTTAATCTTGACCGCGCAATCGCGCGCGAGCAGCTCGGAGTAGCGTGCATGGACTTCCTGCCAATTCCCACGATCCTCGTCTTCCGTGACCGCCTTATTCCAGAGCCGCTCGCGCCGCGCCTTGGTCAACACGTCATGATACTGTGCGATCTTGCCCATGAAGCGATCCAGCGCGTCCATGGATGCGCGGGCGTCTTGTTTGTCGCGCAGATAAGCCGAGGTTCCGCTGATCGGACCTCCTCCGTTGGCCGGCCAGCTGAAGGGGACGACGATGAGATCATAGAGGCTCTCAAGTGCCTCGGCAGTCTCGAGCACATCCTTCATATCATTGTTGTAGCCATGCACGAAGATCAGCAGATGGCGTTGCTCTCGCGCCGCCTGATCCATCAGCTCGCAAGCGACACGCAGGCTCGCGAACCATTCCTGGCTGTCGTCGATGTCCAGTTCGTAGCGCTGCTTCAGCTCCCTGACCTCGTTCCTGGTCAGTCGGTCTTTGAGTAATACGGTTTGGTAATTCGAGTCCTGCTTGGTGATCTGGACCAGTCGCAATTCATTGGGTCCAGCCGTGCTAGGGGTCTTCCCGAAGATCTTCAGCCCTTGCCGGCGTTGGTGGATCTCGCGATTGGTGACGACGTACATCACTTCTCCCCTCCGGGTTGTCAGACCAAGACGCCAGGCATCCAAGGCAGCGGCGATCACGCGCGTCCACGCCTGGCTCTGTTGACTTGCACCTACAGCGTAGACGTGACTCTGGACGGGCGCTAGGGTGCCACCATCGGCATGGACGGTGTCCTCGCGATGCAGTCCTAAGCCCGGCACCTCACTCGGCGCTGCGATGCATACCGCGGCCAGCCGCCTTCGCCTGATACATCGCCGCGTCGGCATGATCGATCAATGCCTCCGGAGTATCACCCTGATCTGGAAAGTGCGCGATTCCGATGCTGGCTCCGACTCGGACCGAGTGGCCCGCCAACTGGAAGCCATGCCTCAGCGCGCAGATCAGCATGTCGGCGATCCGCTCGGTGGCACCATGGTCGACAACGTGTGTCAAGAGCACCACGAACTCGTCGCCGCCGAGGCGCGCCACGGTATCGGTTTCGCGGAGGCAGCGCGTTAGGCGCTCGGCCACCTGGCGCAGCAGCAGGTCGCCAGCATGATGCCCGAGTGTGTCGTTGACCGCTTTGAAATCATCTAGGTCGATGAAGAGGACACCAACACGCTTGCCCTCACGGCGCGCCAGCTTCAACTCTTGTCCCAAGCGTTCAAGGAGCAGGTTGCGGTTTGGAAGCTCGGTGATGACATCGTAGTTCGCACGATAGAACATCTCCTCCTCGCTTTCGCGACGTTTGGTGATGTCCCGAAAGACGACGACCGCGCCGGTGACTTGGCCATGTTCTTTCACCGGGCTGGCGCTGTATTCCACCGGAAAGCGACCGCCGTCGGCGCGTCGGCTATAGGCACTGTCGTGAATCTCCGAGCGCCCACTCACCAATGCCCGTTGCAGCGGTGAGTCAGCGTCCTCCTGTCCAGCTGCGATGGGTTGTCCAGAGAAGAGCAGCGCATGTGCATCCTTTCCCTGCAGTTCGCTGCGCGGATAACCCAGCATGTGGGCAGCCGCAGGATTCACGAATTGCACCCGCCCTGTCGCATCGACACCAAAGATGCCATCGCCGGCAGTCTCGAGGATAGACTCGTACTGTGCCAAGAGCCGGCGGTGCGCGCGCTCATCAGACGACAGACTCCGGGCGAGTGCGCGTGCCCTCAGGGCGAAGAACAGCGTCAGTCCGGCGATACTCAAAAAAGCCAGCACTGCGAGCGGCAGGACACTGCCGGTCATGGAGCGGCCGGGGGCGGGGGGGATCCAGGTGAGGACTCCGGCATCACTCCCATCCGCGAAAAGGAGAGGTAAATGGGCTGTGGTCGTCGAGATTGCGGGGTCGCGGAGCAGTTCGACTCCATTCATGATCTCATCCAACTCAGCCACCAGCCGCTCCTCGACCGATATCGCGAACAGCATCAATGCGCCTGGTTTCGCAGCGCACACGCTCGGCTCATCCTCCCTGCAGATGCGGCTGACCGCTCCGAAATAGAGGGTTCCATCGAGCTCAAACAGGCCAAAGGTCGCCGGTCGTTCAGGGAAATCGGATGGATCACCCCGCCGTTCGGCATCGAGCAAGGCGCGCAGTGACGAACTGATGGGCGGATGATCGAGTGGTGCCGTTCGCGTCTCACGCTCGGTCGAGATGAAGAAGAGACGCTCGTCATCGTCAACCGCAAGAGTGAGATCAAGATCGAAGGTGGAGAGCACATACTGGCCCGCGTTCCCATCCCACCACGCAAGGTCTCGCGCGATGAGAATGGATTCGAAGGCCTCATCCCAGATGGCATAATCACGCACATGATTCGCGAGGTTGCGCCCCGTCATCCAGATCAGTCCCTCGACCTGCCGCTGGGACGCCTCTAGTGCGGTCTCATCCTGGACACGCCCAGCCTGGATCAGGAGCACAAGAGTCAGGGCGAGTGCGATCAGGATGGTGACCATCATCACCCCCATCAACGTGCCGAGTTCCGCCACGGCTGAGTCGTGATGGTTGTCCTGCATGCTGCCATCCTGATGACGCAAGATCCTATCCAAGACCAGATGAAGCGCTTAATGTGGACGGTATAGCACGATTTGCGTCAAGCGCCCACGTGACTTTGTCACGATACGCATACGGCGCTGGGTCGTGGGCGTCAGCTCGCGGAGCGGTCGCCAGCGATGGCGAGAGGACCATGCGTGCCAAGGGGATGGATGTGACTCTGCGGCTGAGCGAGCACTTGAGGTCGGTCGACGTATTGGCGCGTTGGGGTGGAAAGGAATTCATGGTTTTGATGCCACATTGCAGATTAGACTCCGTGCGGCAGGCCGCGGAGAAGCTCTGTACCGTCGTGTCCGATCAGTTCTTCCCCATCCTTGGACGGGTCAGTGTGAGCATCGGCGTGGCAGAATATCGGCCGGACGAAAGCGATGAGGCTGGGATCAAACGAGCTGACGATGCTCTGCATCAGGCGAAGTCTAGTGGACAAAACCGCGTTTGTTGAATCAATCGTGCGGATTCGAGAATAAGCAGTCAACAGTATGCCGAAAGACAACCATTCGATGGTGATTGATCGGGTTCGTCCAGAAGAAATCGATCGGTTACTGACTCTGTATGTTGGTCTATTTCATAATCGCGAACCCTTGACAAAGTGTATTGGACTCAGTCAGGAACGCATGATGAGCATTGCTCGTACTCACTATGGGGTGATGGAGGCCAATGCACTCGAACACGACTTCTGCTGGCTTGCAAGAGATCAGGAAAATTCTAAAAGCTATGTCGGTTTTATTGTCTGTCAAGACGTTGCCAAGCCTGATTCTCAACACATTCCAGATCACCAAACAACTCAAGAGTTGGACCTGTTCACGGATCTGGGATCGTTGTTGGCAGACATTCGCAGCCCAGTGAGGGAGCAACTTGAAGTTGAGCTTGGAACCTGCCTTCACGTAGCTGCCATCGGCGTTGCAGCGGATTGCGAAGGGGCAGGGATTGCCTCCTGTCTTCTACGGACAGCTCTGTACGATGCTCAAGCGCGTGGCTTCAGTTATGCATTCGCTGAGTGTACAAGCTCGGCTTCGCGAAGGCTTCATGAAAAGGCGGGGTTTAGTTGTCTTCACAGTGTTTCCGTCAAGCGCCTAGCCCTACGCAGAACATCTTCGTTAACGGATTGTAATCTGGACATCCATCTAATGTGGGCGAATCTCGATTCGCTCGTGTTCGAGATCGCTACCCCGCGTTGATCAGTCATGTTCAATCCTCCGGATTGTCATAATAGGTCAAATCCAGCCATCCAGCGGCAGCACCGCGATGTTCAGTGTTCCAGTGGTTGATCCAATCGTAGAACGGCCACATGTGCTCGCTGTTGCGTAGGATTGCCCAACGCCCCTTGAATTGCTCCCAATCCTGCATGCTCGCGACCTGCTTGAGGTCGGCAATAAAGCGGTTCGCGTCACCAAGATCGAGATCGATGAAAAGATTGGGGAAACCGTTTACGAGGGTCGGGTAAAGGCTCATGGTATCCTGATCGGGCAGTGCCTCGGCATTCTGAAACAACAGTGCATACTGGGTGGCGTAAACACGGTTGGCGACCAATGAATAGACACGATGCCGCTCGGCAGCCGGCGCCTTGGGATCGGTTAGGCGCAACACGATCACGCTTGGTAGATGGGGGACAAAGCCAAGACCCGCTCTGACTGTGAACGACGCCATTGCCGCCTCCCACTCGTCAGCGGTCTTGATTGGTCCGACGGCGTCTCGCGCCGGGGTTTGGCGTGGCTCCAATGGGTACGGGTTCAATGGGTCCGGGAGGCCGCTGATCTCCGCGCCGAAGTGATCGGCGAGGCGGCGGGCTAGATCCAGCAATGGATCCGGCCCGGCCATGGGCGTTGCGGTTGGCATCGCTGTATCTTGAAATGGCACCACCTCAAGACCAATGCTGCCAATCGTGCCCTGGCTCCATTCATCCCGAATCCGCAGACGTTGATCCGCGGGCAACAGTAAGAGGAAGGCATCTTCGAACTCCTGGCGGAGGAAATTGAAGAACAGCAGGGTCTCGAGCTTCGACGGATCTCCACTCCAATATTGGAAACTGGCTACGAGGGCGTAGTACATCCGTTCCAATCCGCTGTAGTTGATCAACCACGATGTGCGCGGCAAACCGCCGCGGGCACCTTGGAGTACCGAAACGTTGGTCTCGTGGCGCAGCACCGTCAGCCAGGCGTTAGGATTGGCACCATCGCCGTTCCAGACCGCATCAAGTCCGTATCCCTTTGGGTTGAGGCGTGCACGGACTGCCTCGTAGTCGCTCACATAGTCCGCGTTGGCGAGCGGTGATCCGTCCATGAACACCTCCCAACTCTCGGCCCCGAGCTTAGGGTCTTGGACGGAGGCGTCATGGGACGGGTCGACGAAGTAAACCCAAAATTGATCTTTGATTGCGTAAGTCGCGGTTTGGCCATTACAGACTGGCCCATAGGTGATGCCGCCGACGATGACCTCGGCATTGTCGAGCAGAAAGCGGTAACGCGCCTCGGGCGGAATGGCGGCGAAGATCTGGAATGGATTGCCGATCCCCCAAGGTGGGTCGAGATCGCCGTTCTGATCCCAGTCTTGTTCGAAGAACAGTCCACGGTAGCGATCGATGTCGCCGAGTGACAGTTGCCATAAGAACAGACTCTTTTGCACCGGCGCTTCAGTGATCTTTTGCAGCCGGTACCAGAACCGTTCGATTCCGGACGCACCCGTCGGGTCATCGTAGGGCAGATCGGTTGAGATCAACTGGATGGCTGGAACCTTGAAGGAATCCCCTGCATTGGCCAGAGTCTCAGGGGTTGCCGGCGCAGTGCTCGAGCGGACCAGCCGAAAGCGTTCTCCGGGGCTGCCGTCCAGCACGATGGTGGCCAAGAAGACGTGATCGAAGATGAAGCGGCTGACCAGCGCTTGACGTGGATCCGGGTCGTTGAAGTAGGCCTCCCAGGCGACGACTTCCGCTGGATTGTTCGGTTGCGCGGCGCGTTCCGTGGTTTGCGGGTCAGGACCTGGTGAGCCGGCCGCGATCCAGTCGCGCAAGGTGTTGAATTCAGTATCAGACAATGCCGGCAAACCGAAGGGCATGCCTAATCCAGGGTGTGCTTCCAGACGGGCGGTAAGCGCTTCGAGGGTTGCGGGACAGGCCCCGGCGAAGCGTTGGAGACGAAAGCCGTCGATCGCGGCGCGCTCGAATCCCGGCCCATTGTGCTGTTGCGCCGCATCGATCAGCCGATACAGCAGCGATTCGGACAGGTTGCGTTCAGGCGACTCGGTCCGCTCCAACACTGGATAGAAGCCACGTTCGCGCCAGGCTGCCGTTGAATCGGCGGCATCCATATCGGTCCGCTGCATCGGCAATAAGTGAACCGAATACGGATTCTCTGCGTAACCGCCACGGTCGACACCGGGGAAGGAGTCAAGCTTGACGTTGCAGGGCGATCCCAGGCAGCCGTGGCAGGCGAGACAGCGACGATCGAAGATGGGTTGGACTTCGCTCTCGTAAGACGGCGCTCTCAGTCGCTGTGGAGAGGCGTGGGGATCGTTCGACGCTTGCGGGGGGGAGGCCACGGCCGAACTGACGGTGATCATGAGGACCATGAGTCCGCTAGCGACCCGGGTTTGCATGAGGCCATGCACACGTTCGATCGTGAAACTGAACAAGGTCTTATCCTATAAACGTTCGTGGGCCAATCCAGAATCGGGAGATGGCGTGCTCGCTGCGGCGGGCTCAGGGTGTGGGCGTCTCATCGAACCTGTCTGCGCTTAAGCGCTCACAAACGGCTGTGCCGCGATCGATGTTCAAGATGCCCTTGCAGCGACCGATCCAGGCGACCGGATTTCTCAAGCTCGTGGCCAAGGGGAAATCTTGCCTGTTCGTTAGCCTTGTTTGATCGTTTGATAGAAGGGCTCGACTGGCCCAATCACCACCTCTGCGCCGACCGGACCAGCAGCCTGCTGAAAACGCGCATCAATGTGCGAGTTTTCATGATCATACATGCCTTCCCACACGCCATGCATCAGATAGGCGCGCAGGTCGCCGTCTGGAACCGTGTTTTGTAGGATTTCGGTGGTGACCGCCTTGCGATAGAAATGGTTCTCCAGCGTGCCTTCCTGACCGTTCGGGTAGGCCGCGTCATAGTCGGCGTCGTTCACGTCAGGGCGAAAGGTGTCTTGCGCGGTCTTCAATAGGATCTTGACCTGCTCATTGAACTCTGACACCCGTTGATCTTTGACCATGACATGATTCTTGACCGTGACATAGCCTTTTCCAACCTCGTCGGACTGATGCGCGAGAAAATGCCGAATGTCGTCTGCTGTTGTGTAGATGGCGCTGCGATCACCGGCGGCTACGGTCGTAAAGATTCCCTGATAGTACGCAAGTGCCAAACCTGTTTTTCTTGGTGGCAAGGTTGCGCTGTTGTACGCGAAAAGTGACACGGCAATGTTCTCTTCAAACCACCGCTGGACACCCGATGACTCCAGTGCGTCAAGATCCGAAAAGCGCACCAATAGCGAGAAAAAATGAGGTAATTTTGGATTGTCCAGATAACCTTGAGCAAGCACGCCTTTGAGATGGACAGGGTAGTTCTTGACCATGGTCGACTCCCCCGTCATTTGCTTCAAGGCGGTACCGAGATACCCCTCTTTCGCTTGCATGGAGGCAATGAGTTCGTCGATCTGGCCGAGAACCCTGGTTTGTTCCGGACCCGGAACACGGATTTCGTAATAGAGCGTGACGGCCCCCGCAGGTTTGGCGTCGGCGGTCACATGCGAGGTCTTCGTTGAGGAAATCATGGCGTTGTGCTCCATGCGACTCGGATGAGTTGATGGTGATTGTCTGATCGAACAGGTGGCATTCGCCGCTGTGACCAGGCCTTGGTGGTGCGGTCGTGCATCGCGGGCGTCGTGTGGGCAGGAGAGGGCTCACCTTGCGTCGTGATGATGAACACCCTGGGCTCGCAGTTGGCCCCGTCGCGTCTTAGGTCACTGCCACACATTGGTTCAGATTGGTCGCATCCGTGAGTTGGTGCAGGACGAACTCAGCCACATCCGCCCGGCTGATGAGCCCAGCCATCAGCGAGCGCTCGTTGCTGCTGCGGTAATTCCCCGTGCGGGGACCATCACTGAGCCCGCCGGGGCGGACGATGGTCCAGTCCAAGCCACTGTTCTGAATCAGACGCTCTTGCTCCGTTTTGGCCGCGATGATGGGCTGCAAGACCGTGTCCATGGCGCGCTGAAACTCCGCACTGACCTGCTCGCGACTGTCGCCGACACCCATTGATGTCACCGCAATGAGCCGGTGCACGCCATGGGTTGTCATCGCATCAAGGATGCTTTGCGTGCCCAGCGCCTCGACCGGTGCGCTCCCGACTCCCGACCCCAGTAGGCAAATGACTGCTTGAGATCCCTCGACACAGCGGCGGGTTGCCGCGGGATCGAGCACATCGCCGCAGACCAGCGTCAACCCCGGTGCGGGCTCGAGTTTGGTGGGATCGCGCAGCAACACCCTCACCTGATGCCCGGATGCGAGCGCCTGCTCCAAAACCTGCCGACCGGTGCCACCGGTTGCTCCAAACAGCGCAATCTGCATGCGTTTCGATCCTGTTCAGACGTGATTGATCAAGACGGTCACCCTGGCACTACCCTGGATGACCCATTTGATTTCAAACTCTTCACTTGCCGCTGCGGACATGCTCGACCCGAGCGGCCGGACGCTTAAACCAGCCCAGTCGCCTGATGTAAGTAGGCGACCGTCTGAGGGGTGATCCCGAGCTTGCTCGCGAGTTCACTGAGATACTGTCGTTCGGCATCGGTGTCGACCTGAATCGCCATCAATGAGGCAATGTAGATCTGGACTGCCGCCTGCTGATTCGGCACCTCCCGCACAATCGCATCGGTCTCCATCGGTTTGCGCAACTCGGCGACGACGAAATCGCGTTCCTCGTCAGTTACGCCGTCTTCTTGCATTTTTCCAAGCAACCGCTGCGACTCGAATTCATCGATCTGTCCATCCGCTTTGGCCGCATTGATCATGGCGCGAATCGTGAGCGATGCCATGTCCGTCACCTGCTGTTCCTCGGCAGGGGTCGCGGGAGGACGCAAGCCGGCGATCAACGCTGAGGCGTCATCAATGTCCAAATTCGGCTTCGAACCGAGGTTGGGGGCTCCTGCTGGTTGCAGGTCTGCAATCTGTGCATGGGGTGTCATGCCCCTGGCCGCCCCCAGTGCTTGGACCGCGATGGCACCGAGCATCGCCAGCGCGCCCGCGCCAACTGCTGGCGCACCGCTGGCGCCGGTCGTTCCTTTTGCCGTCGCGCCGCTCAGGATGGCGCCGCCCAGGGTTTTGATCAGGTCCATTGGCAAGCTGTTTCCTGCTTGACCCGTAGGCGCCGCGCCACCGCTCAACATGGGGCCAGCGAGCTTGCCGAGGATGTCCATGAGACCACCAGCCCCCCCACCCACTCCAGTGCCTCCCGAAGCCGGTGCCGAGGCGTTGCCACCAAGCAGACTGCCGAGTCCACCTGGCCCCGAGACCTTGTTAAGCACATCCTGTAACCGTCCTGACGATGGTCTCACTCCACCCTGTTGCATCAGGGATCCAAGGATGTCATAGGCATTTTTCGCATTCATTGACGGTTCTCCTCGTGTTTCAAGTCAAGGGGTTCATCCACCGATCACGCCGTTCGGTTGCGTGTGCGATGGTTCGGCGAACGATGTGGAGCGCCGCAAAGAGCGTGGTCACGTTGGCGGATTCCGATCCCACCGCAGCAAGCACATAGCGCCGATCTGGCCCGGGTGATCTTCGCCGAAATCCGTTCCGTACACCACGCCGAGGTCAGCGTCACACGCATCAGGCTAAATCACTTGAGTCATGGATCACCCACCACGTTGAGCGTCGCGAAGCTGGGTCTCGAGGACGGGAATGGCGGCATCCTTCGGATCTAACTCGCGCAGCCGCGCCAGCCAGCGCGCGGCGGTGTCGGCATCACCGAGTCGAGCGTTGAACTGAACCAGGGCGGCAAGGATATCCGGATCGACCTGGTTGTGTTGATGGGTGTGTTCCAAGACGGCGATCGCCTCCCTGGTGCGTTCAGCGCTGTCGAGTGCAACGGCATAAACATAGGCAAAACGTGTCTGCTCAGGGACCAGTTCGGTCGCCGTTGCCAATGACGCCAGCGCCTGCTCCAACTGCTGCGCTCGGACCTGCGCCAGCCCCAATGCGAAATGAAGATCCGCGCTGCCGGGATCCTCTGCCAACCCGGCCTGAAGTTCGCGCCTGGAGTCCTTTTCGCGACCGAGCGCACGATAGAGGTCAGCGAGATTGATGCGGGCGGGCGTGAAGCGTCCGTCGAGATTCAACGCGGTGCGGTAAGCCTGTTCAGCAGCCGACGACTCTCCTAGATCGAAGGCGAGCAAACCGAGATTCAGATGCGCCTCTGGACGATCCGCATTCACGCTCTCGGATTTCGAATACTCATTGACCGCGCGTGTCAGGTGGTCACGGGCAACGGGATCCAGTCTCTCACGCATGGCTGGGGCCAACACCCGCGCCGCTTCGAGTCGGACTAACCGCGAGGAATCAGAGAGCAGCGGCCAGGCGAGATCGACTCTGGTTTGGAGACTGCCTAGATCGAGGGCGCGCACGGCCTGAGCCCGGACGATGGCGTGGGCATCGGTGAGTGCTCCCTGAGCCGCATCCAGCGCCTGCTGGTCACCCCGGGTGCGGAGTTGTGCCAAGGCGGTGGCACGGACAATAGCTGGCTGCGTTAGGTCCGCGACGAGTGTTGCAAGACGTTCGCCGGCGTCAGACGCGTCGCTTGCGGCAGCGTGGAATGTCTCGGCAAAATGCGGACCGCGGTGGACGGGATCCGGATACCAGGTCGCAACATGGGTGGCGGCCCAAACGGCATCACGATCCTGATGGCAGTCATTGCAGGCATTCGGTGTGCCGAGCGCAACGGAGAGGTCGGGTCGGGGCACCCGCATGCTGTGATCGGCGCGTTCGTCAACGACCATGTAGACGCGCTGTGGCATGTGGCAGTCAATGCATGCGGTGCCGGCGGTACCGATCTCATGATGATGATGCTCTGGGGTATCGTAGCGCGCGGCGACATGACATCGGGTGCAGACCCCATTGCCGGTTTCTTGCAACTGGAGGCTGTGGGGGTCATGGCAGTCTTGACAGACAACACCCTGGTGATACATCCGACTCTGGATGAAGGAACCATAGACGAAGACCTCGTCCTTGATCTGACCGTCAGCGAAATACAGATCGGGTTCGAGTAGAGAGAGCCGAAAGGCCTGATCCATCGGTGCGCCTGGCGTCAGGTCGTCCCAGATGCGACCGCGCCGCGAATGGCAGGGCGCACAGACCTCGATTTGGCGTTCAGTCCCCTCCACGCGAGTGCGGGCGACCGAGCGGGCGGGGCGCCCGGTCATTGGATCAATCCCCCAGATACCGCCGTCGCGGTCCTTTAAGTCCAGCTGCAGACCACGGGCTGCGGCCTCTCCTCCATCGCGCGCAGGCCTTGGCGCGGCGGGCACTGCCATCTCGTCGCCCGGGTCGTTCTCGGCTTGTCGCGTGGCCTCCTCATGCGCCCAAGTGACATGCTTAACCCCGGGACCATGACAGGCCTCACAGCCCACGTTGATCTCGGCATAGCGGGTCTCGTAACGGTTGTTGTCGGCGTCGAACCGTCGCTGCAGATCCGTCGAGTGACAATCCGCGCACTGGTGATTCCAGGTCTGAAGTGACGATGTCCAGTGGAGGGGACTGCGATGATCCATCGGACCCTCGGGATCCGCCTCAGGGTACAGATGGAACCAGCGCTGCCCGCCCGCGCTCGCGGGACGATGATCCCATGCGATCCCCAGGGGTTGCAGGCGTCCGCCCGGGAACGCAATGAGATATTGCTGCAACGGGTAGTAGCCAAAGGTGTAGCGGATCGGATACTCGCTCAGCACGCCGTCCGGGCCATCGGTGTGGACATAGAACTGGCCGTCACGTTGGAAAAAGCGTGACGTGATTCCATGCGCTTCGAAGGTGACGCCGCTGAAGTCTCCCAGCACGGTTGCCTCCGAGGCTTCGGCCATCGCCCGATCGTGGTGAGACGTTTGCCAGCGGGCGAACTCGTCTGGATGACAGGCGCCGCACACGGCACTGCCGACATATCCACGCGTCGCGCGCTCGCGATCCACCAAAGGATCGCCCTGGGCAAGGGTGGTCTCGAGATCATGTGTTTCCGGTGCGCCGACAGCAGGACTGATGCTGGCGATCAGGACGAAACCCAGGATCAAGGTTCTCATGGCGATGCCGTCTTTTGATCTGCGAATCATGGTGTCATCATACGGGAAACCCTGGCAGGCACGTGATCAGACTCTAATATTGCGGGGGATGTCGTGGCCCGGCCTCGTCTTGGACTCATCCGGCTAGATCTGAAGCAGGGCATGGTCCCCGTAACGGTTGCTGCTCTGTCATACATTGAAGCCGCCATCGATAAATCTCTTAACTTAAAGGATTTTATCGCTGATCGCTTTCCTCCGATCTGTTCTTCACAGGGATTGTGGACCGCCTGAACTTTGTGATCATATGCGTTAAAGCTTCCCCTCCCGACTCTGCAGAGATGGATTCATGTTCGAGTCGGTCAATGGGGTACTCAAACGATCACAAGGTGACCGGGCTCAGGCGCAGTCTGATGCACGTTTGGAGATGAGATGCTAGAGGTCATCGCACTGATCCTCCCGATCATGCTGCCCATTGTTGCGGGGGCCGCGGTCGTCCGTGTTGGGATCTTCTCCAGGGCCGATGCGCATATCTTGAGCCTCTTTTTTCTCTATCTGGCCGTCCCAAGTCTACTGATACATCAACTCGCTGAGCAGAACCTCGCTGAACTTTACGATTGGCGATACATCGCCGCATTTCTGCTGTTGTCGCTGGTGCTCTATGTGGGAGTCTTTGTCGTGCAACGCGGCTTCTTGAAGCGTAGTCGACAATTCAGCGCCATGTCGGCATTCGCGGCATCCAAGTTCAATGCGGTCATTCTGGCCCTTCCGGTTCTGCAAGTCGCTCTCGGTGGGGCGGCTTCCGGGCCGTTCATCATCAACGTCGTCCTGGGCTATTTCACGCTCTTGCCGCTGACTGTGGCCCTATTGGCTGCTGATGTGGACAAGGATGGCGGCCACCATCTCAAAGCGGCACTGAAGACCTTCATGGGTGTTTTCAAAGATCCATTGGTCCTCAGCGCCATCATCGGTTTGGCCCTCGCGATCACCGGGCTCCGTCTTCCAGGTTGGCTCAATCAGACGCTGCAGTCTCTCGGGTCTGCGGCAGTGCCGACCGCCCTAGTCGCCGCCGGCATGGCGATCTCGCTGATCGAGGTCAGGAAACACATGGCCGAGGTGATCTGGATCACCATCGTGCGCGTCATCATCTCGCCGGCGCTCGCGATAGCCTTGGCAATGATGCTCGGGATGTCACCGATGCTCTCGATTGCATTGGTCTTGAGCTTCGGCGTTGCAACCGCGCAATTGATCGTGCCACTCTCGGAAAAGTCCGGGGTCTATCGGACCGAGGGTGCCTCAATCGTTGGAACCACCACCGTCGCGATGGTGTTCACACTGCCGATCCTGATCTGGATCTGTGCACAGATCTGGCCGGGAGCGATCCTAGGCGGTTTCTAGCCTGGCTGGAACCAATCGATTCGGCGGCTCCGGACCTGATCGGCCCTCGGCTAGCTATCAGGATCAGTTCGGGCGCTGGAGGTGTAAACCAAGTAAGACCAGGCTGATGCCGATTGGCATCAGTAGCGCCATCGCCCCAACGCGGAGAAAAAGAATGCCGCACAGGATCGCTCCGGCGAGATAGATGACCCAGCCGACACCGTTGCGCCAGGGAAATGCGGCTCTCGTCCGCTGTGGATCACCCGGCTGATGAGGGTCGTTTGTCGCCTTAGAGTCGGTGCTGAGCAGCGTACTGATCCAACTGGCAAAGCCGGTGCTAAAGGTCGCGAGCATTCCGGTCATATAGGTGGTCGCGGGACTGCGAGCATGCAGAGCGGCCGCGCTTTGCAGTCCCATGGTCAGGGCCGCAAGAGCAACCACAACCTGGGTCCCGCCGCCCGTGACGGGCTCGCTGTTGGACCAGACCAGGAGCAAGGTCGCTAACAACAGGAGCTCAAGCAGCAGCACGGGCAGGATGCCGAGGTCGCGCATGCGGAGACGCCGCATGCAGCCGATGACACATTCGCCGAGAAGGCAGCCTAGTACGAACGCAGTGACAGAGGTTGCCGCACTCGCGCCGGTGAGCAGATCTCCACGAGCGATGGCGACCGCAAGCAGCACGGTATTCCCGGTTTGCGCCGCTGTCAGCACATTAAAACCGAGAATCACCATGGCGTCCACGCTGGCCCCGATCAGCGTGAGCAGTAACGGCGTCGCTTCGTCGCGCCAAGCTGGAGCAGAAGTGATCACGACAAAGGTTGTTCAGCATAATGGGGTGGGCGGACTCGATGATGAAACCACCGTCGAGGCTGTCAAGCCTGCGATTTTAGAGTAAACCATAGCCCGAAGTCTGGGGCAGGTTGGCAGCACTTTGCCGGGAAGGGAGCGATCACTCAGGCCGACCGGCTTCCCGACGCAGTGACAACAGCCATCACATTGTGCCGCGCCGTTCTGCACCTGATCAGGAACGTGGCGGGTTCAGTCTCATCGATATCCCTACTCTCTCTGTCTGTGGTGAGCCGACGCAATGGGCAACACCCCCTGCCGAGTGACCACTACCGATCGCGCAGCGCGAAGATCCATTTCCCGACGGCTTGACTCAGGATCTATTCATGAGTATATTAGCATTAACTTAATTTATGGCAGAGCGAAAACTCATGAAATCCAAATTGTTGATCCTGTTAGCAGCCCTAGTCGTCTCACCCCCGGTCCTGTCCGACACCACACCGCTCGCACTCGATCGTGAGCGCGATGCGGTGCAGGAGCGGACCTTCGCGACTGCAGCCGGCCAGGCATGGTTCGAGCAACAGCGTCGGATCGCTGCAGAACTTGAGGCCGAGCACCTGCTCGCGACCTTACATCAAGGCGGCTTGTCCAATGACGAGTTAGAGCGAATCGCTGCGGCCTTTGCCGATCCGAACCTGACCGATCTGCTCGCGACAAGCGCCTACTACCAGGCTGTATTCGAGGGGCGCGTTGAGATTCACCCTAACTGATTGCCGTCAGACGTTCTCCTCACAAACCATGCGGCCTTGCCGCATGGTTTTTTTGTGCGTGCCCGATCGATCGCCAGATCAAAACCCTCGGAACAGATAGAGCGATTGGCCAGCGCTCCTGATCGGCGTGTTCGATTGCCCCAGTTGCGATCAATGCAGAGACTAAGGCCGCATTCAGGCTGTCATCGGCTAACCGCGTCCCGCGCATCGCGCAGGACGGATCGAAACCATTAGATGTTGACAAAAATAATGGGTCTAGAGGACATTTCGACTTTCGTGACAACATCCTGATTAGTGGCTTCCTGATGCGTAACAGTCTATCACACGTTTTGTTGATATCATCAATGCTGGCTGTCAGCTTCGGAGTATTTTCCAGCCGTGCGGTATACGCGGCCATCCCGGATGAAAACGGAGTTTTCACAGCCTGTTATAATCTTCTGGGATCGATACGAGTGATCAATCCCGCCAACCGTTGCCGTGTGAATGAAACCCGGATTACGTGGAACGCGTCCGGCCCTGCGGGGTAGCAAGGGGTGCCTGGTCCCGCCGGTCCACCTGGCCTGCAGGGCGTGCCGGGCGAGGTCGGCCCGGCAGGTCCGCCAGGGGCACAAGGCGAGGTCGGCTCGGCAGGTCCTCCAGGAGCTCAAGGTGAGCCTGGCCCAGCAGGTCCTCCAGGGGCTCAAGGCGAGCCCGGCCCAGCAGGTCCTGCAGGGGCTCAAGGCGAGCCCGGCCCAGCAGGTCCTGCAGGGGCTCAAGGCGAGCCCGGCCCGGTAGGTCCTGCAGGGGCTCAAGGCGAGCCCGGCCCGGTAGGTCCTCCCGGTCCTCCCGGCAGCGGGATCAATGCCGACGGTCCTTGCTTCAGCAATTCCAGTCGTATCGCCGACTGTGGCAACGGCACCCTGACCGATAGCGTCACGGGACTCATTTGGCTTGCAAGTCGATCCTGCCTCGGTGCCATGAACTGGGCAGCGGCCAATGAGCAAGCGGACGCGATTGCTGATGGTGACTGTGGTTTGGCCGACAACTCCTCACCGGGCGACTGGCGACTGCCGACGGCGGAGGAATGGCGCTTGAGTCGCGCGGTCGTAGCTGACGACCAGATCTATTGGTCAGCCTCCACGGACGGGGTAAATGCAAGCCGGGCGATGACTGCAAAGCGTGACAACGGCATTATCGCCCGAGCCAAAACTGACACACATCGGGTGTTGCCGGTGCGCGGTGGTCCGGCCCCCTCGCGCGATCCTGATGTGGACCGCAACCTGTGGCGCTATCAGCCCACGGGTCCGAATGGTGAGTACATTCTGGATCTCGGCACGGGCTTGGAGTGGCAGCGGTGCAGCGTTGGGCAGAGCTGGAATGCGGGCACGCAGACCTGCACTGGCCCCGCGACACAATTGACGTGGTTCGAGGCCATTGACGCTTACGGCGCAGAGGACACGTTTGGCTTCCGGCTCCCAACCATTGCGGAGTTGCGGACCCTCGTCTATTGCTCATCCGGATTTCCGTTTACGATCAATATGCGCATGAATGATCCAGTGACTTGTTCATTTTCCTCCAGCAACCCGTCGATTGTATCTTGGTCCTTCCCCGGACTGAACGGTTTGCCGGGGACGGACACGATTTATTGGTCGTCCACTCCCGACGCCGATGTTCTGTCCCAAGATGCATGGTTCGTCCAATTCTTTGAAGGCCGTGTCAATAAACGGCCCAGGGCTAGCGCAGGCCCCGTTCGTCTCGTCCGCGTCGCGCAGTGATATGAGCCTGTTGGAAGGTTGGATGGCGGCACGGACGCCCCGTCTCGCTTCGGTCACCCTGCGCTCGTGAGAATCCGGCCCAGGTTCCACAGGTTTGCCGCGTTGCGGGAACGCGGCGGACGTGTGAGACGGCTAGGACATCAGACCCACCTTGAGTGTTCAGATCTGGGCCGAGATCGGACGTCGGATTCAAGGGGGGTGACCGCTCACGGACGACACTGGTTCTCCGGACTGATTGAGCGAATTTGACCAGATTGCATTCACTGATCTCAGGTTCGCGCAGTGCGCATTCGTTCGCTGAGATCCAACATGGGTCCCAATAGGGCGAGATAAGCTTGAGAGAGCGCTTGCTTCGCCGGGTGGGCTCCTGCGAACTTGGTTCGGACCTCCGCGCGGAAGCGCGACCAGTTCGAGTGGCACAGTTGGTCGAAAGCGACTGAGATGGTCGCGGTTTTCGAGATCGTCGTATGCCACCAGCCGTTCGGGATGAACATGGTTTCCCCTGGACCCACTATGAACGATAGCACTGTCGCCTGTGTGGTGAGTGGGAAGCGTTCGAGGTCTGGATCCTTGAGGTTGTTGACCAGCGACTTCCAGGGATCCGCAGGGTCTGGATAGACATAGTGCGATTCCCACGGCGGGACAATGATGAATTCTTTTTCGCCTACGATCTGATTGATCCAGGCGTGAAAACCCATGTAATCATAGTGGACGTAAGGAAAGGATCCGCCCGAGCTACCGAAAAAGATTTCGTAATTAGCCGCACCACAGGCAAAGGACTGGGGAATCGCGCGATGACCGATGCGATCCGGGCAAGCATAGTTAAACCGAGGCTGGACGTATTCGATTAACTCAGGGAAATGGCGATCAAGAGCCAGTTTTCCTGGATAGGGTGCCGGGTTCTCTGCCGTGCAGGTTTCGAGTCGGTCTATGAATTCTGCAAGCGGAAAATGTTGCCCGGCGATCTCGACCTCACGATTGCCGAATCGGCGCTTGAAGAACTCGAACGAGAATTCTTTAACGGCTGGCCATTGCGCGGTCGCGTCGCCTAACACGACGGGGACGAGCGGATTAAGATGATCGCGGCGGAATTCCTCTAGGCTCATCCCATATTTTTTTTCGACGACGATGTCACCGTGACGTGCGAGTTCGATGATTTTAGTTGGCAAAGCCTTTTCCCTACTTTTGCTTTCATGATGCTAGGCATTCTGAAATGCGCTCAGAACACGCCGATGGCTTGACCGCTCATCCTACAGGATCAAGTTGATGCCTGCCGCAGAGGTCACCAGATCAAACGAAGTTTCTCAATCGCAGCGCGAGCAGGCTACGGAGACTTTGCCCTAGCATGCTCTCAATTGTCCACAGACGGGATGCGGACGACGGGTTTGTCGTCATCAGGAGGGCCGGCCGGCGAGGAGCCGGTTTTCCACGTCAGCAGGCGATAACGACCGTCTGGCATCGGTCGTAACAGACCGATCCAGCCTTTCCCCCAATCAATGCGGGCAGCCCCGTCATCCAGCGTCCAAGTCCCACTGCTGCGGTAGTCGCCGATCTGCTCGGTGGCGATCCCCCCTGGCAGGAGTCCGATCAGGATCGGGGTATCGGGTCGCGACAGGCTGGGCGCGGACCACGTTCCCTCCAGCGTGTCGCTTGCCGAGACGACCGTGGCAAGGAGCAAGAAAAAGACGGCAAAAACAAGACGAGACATCAAATACCTCAATGATTGTGGATGGTACAAAACGCATCGACGCCTCGTGGATAGCAGGATGTGCCTGAGCATAGCATGTTGTTTTCGTTGTTCGATTGCCCAGTCTCTGATTTAAGACCGCTTCGCGGCCGCACGGATCATCCCGTGGACATAGGCCATCTTATCGATGGCCGGCTGTGGCAGGACAAAGGGATAGAGGTCTTGTTGTCCCATGCTGCGATTGAGGCTATTGATCGCGAAGGTGAGTGGGAGCCAGTGCTCGACGATGGGGTGAAAGTCTTCGAGATCGTAAGGGTCGAATGCAGGGTCCGAAACGGCACGGCTTCCATCCGGTAGTGGCCATTCGACCTCGATGCCGAAGTGTCCAGCTGTTTCAAGGGTGTCGATGATGTGCATGTAATGCGCCCAGGTCTCCGCCCAGTCTTCCCAGGGGTGCGCACTCGCGTAAGGGGTAATATATCGGTCCTGCCAATCCACGGGGGGACCGTCATCGTAATACCGTTGCATTGCCTCGCCATAATCGGCTTGCTCGTCGCCGAATAGGGTTCGAAAAGGATCGACCTGCCCGCCATCGCGGATGAGTGTATCCCAATAGTAGTGGCCGATCTCGTGGCGGAAGTGACCGATCAGCGTGCGATACTGCTCATCCATATCGAGCCGGGTCCGCTCGCGCAGAGCGGGGTCAGCCTCATCGACATTGATGGTGATGAGTCCCGCTGCATGACCGGTCATGACGGGCTGGTCGGGTCGGGCGTCGGCGCTACTGAGGAAATCGAAGGCGAGACCCCCGGCAGGATCGTTCTGTTTTGTGTCGATGCTCAATCCGAGCCGCAGAAGACCATACATGAGACGTCGCTTTCCTCGCTCGAGACGTGCCCATTTTTCAAGATTTCCGGGCCGCGCAAGATTGGGCACGATGCGATTTGGTGCGCAAGCAAGACAGCGGTCAGAGGGATGATCTGCCGGCACCATCCAATTGCAGACCTGGTGCTCGGCATAATTGAGGCATTTGCGGTAACGTTGCGCCGCACCAGGATCTGCTTTAGAGCGCCCGGAGTGGTCGCCGGTCAACCAACTGAAGAAGCCGGATCGCCGCCTTTTGAACGACGACGATTCAGGTGCCGACATCCACATCCCATTCCCCGCATCGACCAGCGCCGATAGCTGCATTGAATCCGGCAGGAATCCCAACACAGCGCCGCAGCGCATGCATTGGATATTCTCAAAGAAGACCGGTTGACCGCAAGATTGACAGATGAACGTCTTCATGGATTGGAGAGTTCCTTGGGGTGGCGTCGGATGGGTTGTGCTCGGAGTCAACGTCAGTGCGAACCAACCCATGCGCAACGGCGATCGATTTGAGAGGCTCCGGACTCAGGGCATCTCGATTTCGACCATAACCTCGTTGCGACGCAGGAAGGGAAGGGAGAAGGGCGAATTATACCGCGCATACACGGTCGGCCCGCGCGGGGTGATGCCGGCGGCAGCGAGCGCACTGAGGAGGAGCGCTTCTTCCTCGCGATAGCGCGACTCGGACCAGCTACCACGATAGCGACGGACAGCCACCACCTGAGCGGGTTGTTCACGCAAGCGCACGCGGGGGTTGTTGGGCGCTGGGAGGGTCTCGAGGGTGAATGGTGCTGGCATAACGAAGCTGTAGCGATGGGTCTGCTCACGCGCCGCGGCAGGCTGCTGGCTGACCGGTGCGGTCATGGCCATGCGCTGTTGAGAGGCGTTGTCACCGAAAATATACCCCGCCAGCAGGCGGAAGGCTTCACCGCCTGAACGCTCGAAATCGCCTCCGACCTCGACTTCGGCGAGTCGCATGGTGTCGTAGCGACGGATCTCGAACGCTGGGGTCTGGCGCAGTACGCGATAGTCTGGGGTCTCGATCGCCATGGTCTGGTGTCCTGATCCGAGCAGCAGGGCCAGAACCAGAATCGTGCTCGTGGGTCGCGGGGAACTGGTCATGGCGGCTCCGCAAGTTGATGAGTCGGGCGTCACGCACGCCGGACGCCGTTCAAGAGTCAACATGGGGAGAATACGCTGCCTGAAAAGGGACCCGGTGTTCCGATGTTGGAGGTGTTGGGCCCCACTGCGCGGTCCCGGTGTGCGCACACTTGGCAGTGTCAGTAATCCTGAACCACGCAACCCACCAAGGCGAAGCCACCGCCAACACATCGACAGCAGTGTATTCAGGGCCTAGAGTAACCAGACCATCAACCTGTCGAATGGAGCCAGCCATGCAGGTCACTCTGGTCCACGTCCACGTCAAGCCCGAGTTCATCGAGGACTTTATTGCGGCGAGCCGCACCAACCACGAAGGCTCGATCGCGGAACCAGGCAACCGGCGCTTTGATATCCTTCAAGACCCGCGCGATCCAGGGCATTTTGTGCTGTATGAGGCCTATGCCACGTCTGCGGATGCGGCCGCTCACAAACAGACGACGCATTACGAACGTTGGCGCGAAACCGTCGCGGAAATGATGGCGGCACCACGCGAGGGCGTGCCCATGATTGGTCTCTTCCCGGAGGCTTGAGATGATCGCACCCTTCGCCATCGCCCGTCTTCCGCGCATCGAATTTGGCGCGGGGCGGCTCAGTCGACTGCCCGCGATCGCAGCCGGCTATGGCCACCGGTTGTTGATCGTCACCGGTGGTCGCACTCTGCGAACCACCCAGCATTGGGACAGGCTGCTCACGGGCCTGCGGGCGGCCAACCTTGAGTACGAGACCCTCTCGATCACTGGGGAACCCTCGCCGGATGAGATCGACGCGGTCGTCCAGGTTGAGTCCGACCGCGCCTTCGATCTGGTCGTCGGGATCGGCGGTGGCAGTGTGCTGGACGCGGCCAAGGCCATTGCTGGTCTGCTGCGACCACGCAATAGCGTCATGGATCACCTGGAGGGGGTTGGGCCTGAGCGGCCTTATCAGGGACCAACCACGCCCTTCATCGCAGTCCCGACAACGGCAGGGACCGGCTCGGAGGCGACCAAGAACGCAGTGCTCACCCGCCAGGGGCCGGATGGCTTCAAGAAGTCCTTCCGCGACGACGCCTTGGTGGCCGAGTACGCCATCATCGATCCGGATCTGCTCGCGACCTGTCCCCCGGCACTGGTCGCCGCCAACGGCATGGATGCCTTCACGCAACTATTGGAATCCTACGTGTCCATCCGCGCGAATCCGCTGACGGATGCGTTGGCCTGGCGTGGGCTGGAGGCGGTGCGAGACGGACTTCTGCCCTGGTATGAGGGCGGCGAGGAAGCCACCAACGGGCGCACGCGCATGGCACTCGCCGCCTTACTGTCCGGCATCTGTCTGGCACAAGTTGGGCTCGGTTCGGTCCATGGCTTGGCGCAGCCGTTAGGATCTTTCTTCCCTATCCCCCATGGCGTGGTGTGCGGCACCCTGGTTAGCGCGGCCACGCGGGTCAATCTCGAGGCTTTGCACGCGCGGGAGCCGGGTCATCCGGCACTCCGGAAATATGCCCAAGTCGGCCGCCTGCTGGGTGGCGAACAAGATGCTGATGAGTTCACCGCGCAGGAGCAACTGTTGCGTGTTCTGGACGACTGGACGCATCGTCTGGATCTGCCGTCCCTCTCGGATCTCGGCGTGGTGGAACAGGACTTCACACGGATTGTCGCGAATGCGCGCGGCTCCAGCATGAAAACAAACCCCATTGCGCTGCACGACGCCGAGATCGAACGCATTCTGCGGTTGCGGATCGGGGGCTCATGAGGATGTGCGTCCCGGTAGGTCATGAGCGCATCCGTTGACCCACATTCGTTGCCAGCAGCGCAACAAAACGAAACGGCAGCGTCGGCGTGGGCGCAGGGATCCGTCCTGGTCAGGGCCGGGTTGATGCCGAGGGTTCCCTTTGTGTAACAGCTGTGTGTGATGATAGGATCCGACGAGATCAAAGGCGCCAGACAAGCCAGCGAGGTCGAACCGTTCGCGCGGTCGGATCACCTGATCGGGTGACCCCTCTTGGCCGCTGGTAAGGACCGTGATCGATGGGCTGGAGGGCGAGCCCAGGCAGGGCGTGGGGTCTTTGTTCGGGGGCAGTTCCCCGAACAGGTTTCGACGTATGCAGTTTGGCATCGGCCTTAGCCGAGCATCCGAAAAATAAACACTATTGAGCGACGTGCTGAGGGCACATCACCACTGGAGGCGCGAGTCAAAACATGAATCGTGGCTATATCCTTTCCATCGACCAAGGCACCACTGGCACCACCGTCCTGATCTTTGATCATGCGGGATCGACTTGTGCGCGGGCCTACTCCGAATTCACGCAACACTATCCCAAACCGGGCTGGGTCGAGCACGACGCCGAAGAGATCCTGCTGATCACGATGAAGGTGATTGCGGAAGCGTTGCGAAACGGCGCCATTCCGTCCGACGAGATCCGCGCGATCGGGATCACGAACCAACGCGAAACGACGGTGGTGTGGGATCGCGCGTCAGGACAGTCAATCGGTCGGGCGATCGTGTGGCAGGACCGGCGCACCGCACGCTATTGCGATGAACTCAAATCAAATGGCTACGAGGAGATGATCCGCACCAAGACCGGGCTGGTCATCGATCCGTATTTCTCGGGCACCAAACTGAAGTGGATCCTGGACCACCATCCGGGTCTGCGTCAGCGCGCTGAACGCGGCGAGATCTGCTTTGGCACCATCGACTCCTGGTTGGTCTACCAATTAACGGGTTGTCGGGTGCATATCACGGATTATTCCAATGCATCCCGCACCATGCTGTACAACATCCGTGACTTGCAATGGGACGCGGACCTGTTGGAATTGCTTGAGATCCCTGCCGCAATGCTGCCCGAGGTTCGTCCCTCCTCGCAGATCTACGGCGAGACCGATCCGCAGATGTTTTTCGGCACGCGTGGCATCCCGGTCGCAGGCATCGCCGGGGATCAACAGGCGGCCTTGTTTGGCCAGGCCTGTCATCACCCGGGGATGGCGAAGAACACCTATGGGACGGGTTCTTTTGTGTTGATGAACACCGGAACCGAGGCGGTCACCAGCCAAGAGCGTCTTTTGACCACGATTGCCTGGGGGGTTGGAGATGACCCGGTCGAATATGCCCTTGAGGGGGCCATCTTCGTGACCGGTTCCGCCGTTCAGTGGCTACGCGACGGACTCGGGATGATTCGCCAAGCCTCCGAGACCCGCGAGCTCGCTCGCGCGGTGCCGGACAACGAGGGCGTTTACTTCGTCCCGGCACTGGTCGGACTCGGCGCACCGCACTGGGATCCCTATGCGCGGGGACTCTTGATTGGGATCACGCGGGGCACGACACGGGGTCATGTCGCGCGGGCCGTGCTTGAGAGCATGGCCTATCAGACCCGTGACGTCATCGAGGCCATGGAGCGTGACTCCGGGATTCGCCTGAAGGAGTTGCGCTGCGACGGCGGTGCGTCGGTGAACAGCGTCCTGATGCAGTTTCAGTCCGACATCCTCGGTGTCAATGTCGAGGTTCCGCGCATCGTCGATACCACGGCTCTCGGTGCCGCCTATCTTGCCGGGCTGGCCGTCGGCTTCTGGGACAGTCGTGACGAGATTGCCGAGAAGTGGGCACTGGATGTTCGCTATCACCCGCGCATCGATGGCGCCAAGCGCGAGCGTTTGTTCAAGCGCTGGCACAAGGCTGTCGAGCTTTCCAAAGGTTGGGCACGCGATGACGATTGACACCATGACGCTGCGCCAAAGCAACATCGCCAAGTTGCGCGAAGGAGGCGTCTATGACGCCCTGATCATCGGTGGTGGGATCAACGGCGCGGTGTCCGCCGCCGCCCTCTCCGGCAAGGGTGCGAGGGTCGCCTTGATCGATCAGCGTGATTTCGCCGGCTTTACCAGTCAGCAATCGTCGAACCTGGCCTGGGGGGGCATTAAATATCTGGAAAGCGGCGATTACGCGCTGGTCCGCAAGCTGTGCCTGAGCCGCAACGAGCTGATCCGCAGCTATCCAAGCCGGGTCAAGGAGATCCGTTTCTTTGCGACGATTGACCGCGGCTTTCGGTTCTCACCCTTCTTCCTGTGGCTTGGCACCTGGGTCTATTGGCTGTTCGGCAACGGCTTCACACAGATCCCGCGCTTTCTTGCCAAGGATCGCATCCATCGCGAGGAGCCGTTGGTCAAGACCGATACTGCGGCCGGTGGGTTCGAATACTCGGACGCCTATCTCCACGACAACGACTCGCGCTTCGTTTTCCAGTTCGTGCGCTCGGCGATGGACCGCGGCTGTATTGCGGCGAATTATGTCGAGTCACTCGGGGCGCGGCGCGACCAGGACCTCTGGATTACGCGCGCTCGGGATACCGAGACGGGTGAGCAGTTCGAGATCCGCTCCAAGATCCTGATTAACGCGGCCGGCCCCTTCGTCGACGATCACAACCAACTCACTGGAGAGCAGACCGAGCATCAACATGTGTTCTCCAAAGGCATTCACCTGATCGTTCCAAGGGTCACTCCGCATCAGCGGATCCTGACCTTCTTCGCGGACGACGGACGGCTCTTCTTCGTGATCCCGATGGGGGTGCGCACCTGCATCGGCACCACGGATACTCAGGTCGACAGTCCTGAGACTGTTGTGACCGACGCGGATCGCGATTTTGTCCTGGAAAATATCAATAAGCGGATCGCCCTGGCCAAGCCGCTGACGCGCGAGGACATCATCGCCGAGCGCTGCGGCGTGCGGCCATTGGTGGTGAAACGCCAGGATCAAACGAACGGCGAGGGCAGTGGACGCGATTGGATGCAGCTCTCGCGCAAGCATGAGATCGATGTCGACCGGGCGCGCGCGCATTTATCCATTTTCGGAGGCAAACTCACCGATTGCGTTAATGTTGGCAACGAGGTCTCGCGGATCGTCGCGAGCTTGGGTGTCCATCTCCCGCATGCCGGATATCGCTGGTACGGTGAGCCACACCGCTCGGTCTATGAAGAGTATATGCATCAGGCACGCCTGATGAATCTGGACAGCTATACCTCGCCTGAATCCATCGAACCCCTCTCCAGTCGTCTCTGGCGGCGCTATGATCAACAGGCGTTCGAACTCCTCGCGCAGATCCGCGAGGATCCCCGTCAGGCTGAAGTCTTGATCAAAGGGACGGATTATCTGCGCTGCGAAATCCAACTCGCCAAGCGTCAGGAGATGATCGTCACGCTCGAGGACTTTCTGCGCCGACGTTCCAAGATTGCCTTGGTCGTTCAGCGCCAGCAGATCCAACACGCCGAGGGTCTGATGGAAGCCTGCGAGATCCTCTTCGGCGAGGGCGCACAAGCGCGTTACCAGGAATACTTTGGGGAGTCGCGAACCGTCACCCGCGCACAGTCCCGGCATCTGGAAACCGACGTCGCCTGATCTCGCGCCCGATGAATCCGCACCCGCCGTTCATGGTGATGTTCGAGGGCACTAACCGCGAGCGGCGAGTGCGTGCAGGCTGTCTGCCTGATCACGCCAGTCCACGCCGTCGGGATCCGGATTCCCGCACAGTGACTGAAACCGACATGATCTGAAATCACGCACTGACCAAACCGTCTGAGGAAAACGGGATGACCCCATTCGTTGGAGAGTTGATCGGGACCGCACTCCTCATCCTGCTCGGTAACGGAGTTGTGGCCAATGTTGTTCTGAGTCAGACAAAGGGCCAAGGCGCAGGGTGGATCGTGATCACCTGGGGGTGGGGCATGGCCGTGTTCGTGGCCGTCTTCACGGTCGCGGCATTCAGTGGTGCCCACTTGAATCCAGCCGTGTCGGTCGGCCTTGCGGTCGCCGGGAAATTCGATTGGGGTCAGGTTCCGACCTATGTTTTGGCGCAGTTCATCGGAGCCATGATCGGTGCCGTTCTGGTCTGGCTGACCTACCGACCGCATTTTGCGCGCACGGATGATCTCGATCTCAAGCTGGCGTGTTTCTGCACCGCGCCGGCGGTGCGCGACGCACCATCGAATCTCTTCTCCGAGATCATTGGCACCTTCGTCTTGGTGCTGGCGGTGCTCTTCCTGGCCGTGTCGGTATTTGGCCTGGGCGCTCTGGATGCCTTACCGGTTGGCCTGCTTGTCCTGGCCATTGGTCTGAGTCTCGGCGGGACGACCGGCTACGCGATCAACCCCGCGCGTGATCTTGGTCCGCGAATCGTGCATGCGATCCTGCCCATGCCGGGTGGGAAGCGTGATAGCGACTGGCGTTACGCCTGGGTTCCAGTCGTTGGCCCGCTCATCGGCGCCGGACTGGCCGGGTTCCTCTATCTGGTGTTGCAGGACCCGACCAGCGTTCAATTTCGGTGATCTCCGCACCCAATGCATCAATAGCACATGGGAGACGGTCAATGAGTCGACGCAGACGCACGCCGCCCAATCAGTCGGACCGGCGCCAATTTCTAGGCACTGCCGCCGCACTGCTCGGCGGTTCCGCGTTGCCGGGATTCGTAGCGGCTGCGCCGTCGGATGAAATCGCCCCGGCACGTGCCGCGGCGGCGCGGCGCTGGTTGAGCAACGAATTCACACCCTCGACGCTCACTCCCGCCGCGCAGATGGCCGAGATGCAGTTTTTTATCCGTGCCGCGGCACCGTTTCGGGGGCTGCGCATCCATGTTGTCTCCGAGACCATCCCGACTCATGTTTATGAGCAGCGGTTCCTAGCGCGGGCCTTTCATGAGATCACGGGTATCCGAGTTCAGCACGATCTGATTCACGAAGGTGAGCTCGTCGAGCGCATTCAGCGCCAGACCCGCACTGGGCGTAACCTTTATGACGCCTATGTCAATGACTCGGACTTCATTGGCACGCATTTCCGCAGCGGTGCCATCGTTCCGCTGTCGGACTGGATGGCCGGCGAGGGTGCCGAGGTGACATTGCCGACGCTGGACCTGGATGATTTCATCGGCCTCGCGTTCACCACCGGCCCCGACGGCGTTCTCTACCAGTTGCCGGACCAGCAGTTTGCGAATCTCTATTGGTTCCGCTACGACTGGTTTCAGCGCGATGATCTGAAACGCGCTTTCGAGTCACAGTACGGCTATTCGCTCGGCGTTCCGCTCAATTGGAAGGCCTACGAGGACATTGCGGACTTTTTCACAAACCACGTCCAGCAAATTGAGGGGCGCCGCGTCTTTGGTCACATGGATTATGGGAAGGTCGATCCGTCGCTCGGATGGCGTTTCACCGATGCCTGGTTGGGGTTAGCGGGGGTTGGAGATCCCGGCCTGCCCAACGGCATGCCAGTGGATGAGTGGGGCATCCGAGTCGAGGATTGCCGGCCGGTGGGATCCTCCGTCGCGCGTGGTGGGGCGACCAACAGTCCGGCTGCCGTCTATGGACTACGTAAGTATCTGGAATGGTTGCGTGCCTTCGCACCGCGCGAGGCCCTGGACATGACCTTCACAGATGCCGGACCGGTTCCCGCGCGGGGTGACATCGCCCAGCAAATATTCTGGTATAGCGCCTTTACGCCTGATTTGATCAAACCCGGATCGGCTGTGATGGATCGTGACGGCTTGCCCAAATGGCGCGTGGCACCCTCACCCCATGGCGCCTATTGGGAACCCGGCATGAAGCTCGGCTATCAAGACTGTGGCGCTTGGACGCTCCCACAATCCACACCACTCGATCGCCGTCGGGCCGCTTGGCTGTACGCCCAATTCTGCACTTGTAAAACGGTCTCACTCAAAAAAACCCTGGTCGGATTGACGCCGATCCGCCGCAGCGATCTCGCCTCCGCGGCGATGACCGAGGCCGCGCCTCGGCTCGGTGGCCTGGTGGAGTTCTACCGCAGCCCAGCACACCTAGCCTGGACCCCGACTGGACTGAACGTCCCGGATTATCCGAAGCTGGCGCAGCTGTGGTGGACGCGCATCGGTGATGCCGTCTCGGGCAAGACCGATCCCCAACAAACAATGGACAATCTGGCCGCAGCGCAAGACCAGACCCTCGCGCGCATTGCGGCTTTGGGCTTGTCCAAACGCTGCGCACCCCTGTTGTCACCCCCAGAAGATCCGGCCGTCTGGCTCGCTCGACCCGGAGCGCCGAAACCACGGTTAGCGGACGAGGAGGGCGTGGGGAAAACGATGGACTACGACGCCCTCATGCAGGCCTGGAGCGCGGGACAGTTTGGCGTCTGATCTCCGCCACCGCGCCGAACGGTGTCCTGATCTCCCAGAAGACCCCGCAATCTGTTTGGCTGTGGGGCAGGGTGAGGAACGCAATCCCTCTCAGACGCGGTCATGTCGTCCAGACCGTCGGGCGTGAGCCTGCAACCGAGTGAGCGGGTCTGACCTGACCGCTTGGCCGTTCGGGACGGTTTCGTCCTAGAGGTTCCGGTTGCATCTCGAATTCCTGGGTGGAGCAACGTCCAAGCATCGGCTCAGGCGAACCTGTGGACGGATTTTTGTGAACTTTCTGAGCCTCAGTGAGTTTATCCTTCCGAGTGCAGGTCAGGTCTCCGGCGCTACCCAATCCTCGCGTATCCATCACAACCCTCTAGACTTGGATTTGGCTCAGATGATGAACAAAGCCAAAGGGCGCAATGTTTGCCTCCAAGGGCCTATCGATCTAGCTCCCGGTCATATGACCACGGATCGAACGCGTGTCAGGGCAGTGCCTGCCACGCAGCAGGAGGTCTACGTTGGTGCGCTGAGCGACGCAAGTGCTGCTGCAGACAGCCGAGAGAAAAGGCGCCTCTTCATCCATATCGGCCTGCCGAAAACCGGCACCAGTTATATTCAATCGCTCCTCAGTGCATACCGTCTGCAATTGCTCAGACAAAAAATTCTCTATCCCGAGACTGGAATGGAGACCGGCAACCACAAAGCCCTCGCACTTCCTTTCCTCAGCGAATCACGCAAGCGCCGACCGGATGTCCAACCATGGCTGACTGCGGGTCTCGCGATGCTGTGGTTCCAGCTCCGAGACGAGATCCAGCAAACCAATGCCGATCAGGTCATTCTGTCCTCTGAATACTTCTTCGAAGCCCATGCCATCAGGCTCTTACGATGGATCTGTGATCGACTCGATGTCGAAGCGATGGTGATCGTCTATCTGCGGCGCCAGGACCGACTCCTTGAGTCGGGCTACAACCAAGCCATCAAGGCCGGTCTCGAGACAGATAAAGCCGTCTTGGGGCTAACCTATGTTCCCGAGTATGACTACGAGCACTTATTGGACCGCTGGGCCGATGCATTCGGCTCGACCTCGCTGCTCGTGCGGACATACGAAGAGGCAAGCTCTGGCCCTGGTCTCTTGCAAGATTTCTTGTCCTTGGTCGGCGCCGAGATTCCGATGCTCGATCAGCGAGGTGAGCGCAATGACTCATTGCATCCCGCACTCGTCGAGTTTCGACGGGTCGAAAACGTGGTTGGGCTCACCAACAGTCCGTTGGCGATGTTGGCCACTCCTCTCATGCACATCCTCGAGCCGGATGATCACCTTTCCATCATGAGTCCGGAGCTCCGACATCGATTCCTCAACTTCTATGCAGACTCGAACTCCCGGGTGGCACGTCGTTATCTTGGCCGCGAGAACGGAATGCTCTTCGCACCTCCCTCGACGCCACCGTCCAGTCAACCGTCGGACCCAAACGCCAGTTTGCAGGTGTTGGTCTCGGCTGGATTCAATCACCTGATCGCGAAGACGGAACAATTGGCCGACGCACAGGGCGCGCAGCACAGTGAGATCGGAAGTCTTCGAACGGAGATGGGATGTCTGAGAAGCGAGGTGGGGGGGCTACGACAGGAGTTGGGGAGTCTCCGAACGGAGGTGAACGGTCTGCACACCGAAATGGAGCGTTTGCGCATCGATTTGAATCAGCTCATGGAGCTGTTCAAGCACGAACCCGTCGCGCAGGACACGGGACACACGCAAGCCCCCATCAAACAGGCCTGGATTCGCCGTCTGATTCGCTGGAGTTAACCCCTGTCCCCATGGTCGGAACGCAGCCCGACGGATCGACTAGCCAAAGACCTTCCCATGACTCATCAACATATTGTTTCATCTGAACTCAATGTCAGATCCGATGTGCAGTCTGCTGCATGGTGCGTTCCCGTCACGCCATCAATAATGTTATAATATATCGCCAACTCCAAGCTGTAGATCACGGAATTGGCGATGCTTGATCCGCTCAACGCCCACATTGTAAGCCCTAGTCCAACGAGCGCCGATGATGGAAATCCCCACCGGCCCGCTCCGCATCCGCTCCGACTTGAATCAATGCGCACGCGACTGAACGACGGGAGACTCGCTACGATCGCGGTGACTCACATGTGCGTCGAGATCGCGATGGGACGTGATTGTGAAGAGATCGGCACGTTGAGTCGTTTCGAACCAGTGACTGCGCAGCCCATCGTGGATCTTGATCACCTGGTCTACGAAACCTGGGATACGTTCGAATACCAAGCCTCTGGAAGGCGATGATGGCGGACAAATTTGACGCATCAGCGATGTCCGCATCCGCCAGTGCGGATCGCTCCGACCCGACACGGCAGCGCCTCCAGTCCGTGCGCCCGCTGATGGTGCTGGTGCTGTTTTTTGGCTCCGGACTGACGGCCTTACTCCTGCAAACGCTGTGGATGCGAGAACTTGCGCTGTTGTTCGGTAGCGGCGCGCAAGCGGCAGCCGCGACGCTGGCGGCATTTTTCCTGGGGCTTGCCGCGGGTGGTGCTTTCTGGGGAGTGCTCAGCCCACGGCTGCGCCAGCCGTTACGTTGGTATGGACTACTGGAACTCGGAGTCGCGCTCGGAGCGCTCGGCTGCCTGTTCCTCCTGCCCACCTTCCACGGACTCTACGGAGCACTGTATGACCAGGTGAGCGCGCCACGGCTGCTGCTGGCGGTCAAGCTAGCGCTGGCCCTCATGCTGCTGTTTCCGGCCGCCTTCTGCATGGGTGGCACATTGCCGGTGCTGAGCCCACTGCTCGCCGGTACTCCAGGTCAGCGCACAGGCATCGCCGGGCGCTGGCTACCAGTGCTCTATGGCGTCAATACCTTAGGCGCGGCAGTCGGTGCTTTTGCCGCGGCCTTTGTGTTGCCGCAGGCGATTGGCTGGCGCTGGAGTTATTGGCTCGCGATCCTCATCGCGGCAGGGGTTGGCGTGGGTGCCTGGTGGCTCTCCACGCGGGTTACGGCCCTTGACGGCTCCGCCGGCCAACCGGTCACCGTGCGTGATTCCACCCTGGCAACGGCGCAATCTTGGGGAACGCTCCGGTTTTTGGCGTTTCTGTCCGGGTTCGTCACACTCGCTCTCGAAGTGCTCTGGACCAGGATGTTTGCGCAAGTGCTCCACAACTCGGTCTATAGCTTTGCTGCGATCCTGATCGTCTTCCTCATTGCGCTCGGGATCGGCGCACTCCTCGTCAGTGGATTCAGCCGTCAGATTCAGCGAACGGCAGACCGATGGCTGGGAGTGCTGTTGATCAGCGCTGGGCTACTCGTCGCGACAACACCATTGGTGTTTATGAAGATCACCGACGGCCTCGGTTATTTGGGTCACAATGAAGGCTGGATCCCCTATCTCGCGACTCTGTTTAGCGCGGTCACCTGGACTTTGTTCCTCCCGACCTTGGTGTTGGGTCTGGTATTTCCGACGCTCCTGCGATTGGCAGCGAGCCATCCGCGCCCAGTGGGCCAGACCGTTGGTACATTGGTGGCCCTCAATACGCTCGGCGCGATCGCGGGAGCACTGGCAGCAGGTTTTCTGTTTTTGGATTGGCTCGGTTTGTGGCGGAGCATCGGATTCATGGCCGCGCTCTATCTGGCGGCGGTCCTATGGTTACCGTGGCTCACGATTCCGACTGCAGCCGCACCGCAGCGCCGGCTGCGCATAGTGGCGCTCATGGGTCTGCTCAGCTTGCTCTCGGTCATCGATCTCTCGCGACTGCCAATTGTGCGCATCGATCACGATCGTCGAGGCGAGATGCTGGTCCAGGTTTGGGAGAGTGGGGCAGGGACTGTCGCTGTGGTCCGGCGTGGAGACGATCTTCGCATCAAGGTGGACAACCACTATACCCTCGGTGGAACGGCTGGGCGTGGTTACGAGGAGCGTCAGGCCCATCTCCCACTGTTACTGCATCCAGCCCCTGAGGAGGTGTTTTTCATTGGACTCGGCACCGGCATCACCGCGGGCGCGGCGCTGCACCACCCAGTGCGGCGCGTGGTCGTTGCCGAACTGTTACCGCATGCCATCATCGCAGCGCGGACTCATTTTGCCCCCTGGCAGAATGGCTTGTTCGATGACCCACGTGTTCGCGTGCTCGCGACCGATGGCCGCAATCACCTCGCGGCGACGCGCTCACGATTCGATGTCATGATCGGAGACCTCTTCATTCCTTGGGAGGCCGGGGCCGGAAATTTATACACCATCGAGCATTTCACTCGCGTCCGCGAGCGACTCGCCCCGGGCGGATTGTTTGCTCAGTGGCTTCCGCTGTACCAACTGTCCGAACAGGAATTCGGGAGTATCGCGCGGACCTTTAGCGCGGTCTTTCCTCAGGTCACCCTGTGGCGTGGCGACTTTCTGCCGCATGGGCCGATCGTCGCGCTGATTGGTGCGGTGGATGCGCAGCCCCTTGATGGGGCAGCCCTGCGGGAGCGTGAGCAAGCGCTGGCCGCGGCAAGGAACAGTCCATTCGCTGACTGGCCCGCCGGTGGTTCTCCCTTGCTCCTGTTCTACGCTGGAAATCTTGGAGAGTTGCGCGAGCGCCTTGAGGGCTATCCACTCAGCACCGACGCCCGGCCGATCATCGAACTCCGCGCACCGCGGACCCAGCGACAGCAAGCCGCGGGACAGGCTGACTGGTTTACCGGTAGCCCCTTGGTGGCGTTCTTCGAAGACTTGCAGCGCGCGCTGCCGCCAGCAGTGGACCCTTACCTGTCTCGGCTCGACGAGGCCGGGCAGGGGGTTGTGACGGCCGGCCTGGAAGGCTTTCGAACCCGTTTAGGGACTGGCTCGCGGACGACACGACCAGTCAATCCTGTTACGCCGGACGAGGAGGCTACAGCGTTACGCGAAGAACTCCGTCGACTGCGTGCCGCGCGCGATGATCTTGAACGCTGGTTGCCAGAGCTGTGACACTGAAGACAGGGAGCGGATATAGCAGCAAGGCAGGCATTGCCTTACGCTAGTACAGGCTGTTCATTCCACGCAGACCAAGGCGAGGGATACGCCATTATTGATCGTGAGCGTTTTCGATTACCTGGTCCAGAATCTCGGTGGAGGAGTTCTTCTCGCTCCGCCCCCTGCCAACTTTTCGACGCAGTCGTTCGTCCCCTGATCACCACCCTGACGGTCTTCGGCGTCGGTCGCGGAACAGTTTGAAGGTCTGTTGAGCTGCCGACCACTTCTAGCCTTGTCCAATGACAGACGAGGTTGATGCCTGATTTTTGGAGTACAACCTATGACGTCTGATGATTTGAGGCAGGCTGCGCACGGGGATGCAGACGCGCTGACGCGTCTCTCCTTGGCACTCAAGGGCAAAGGCAATGACCTTGTTGAGCTCGCCGAGGCAGCGGCTGCGCTGGAACCGGCCGAAACGGCACGCCTTATCTTGGGGCTCCGCCCGCGACGGGCCCGGGTACTGCTGACACTCCTTGACGATACCCCGAGCCTGCGGGTTCTACAGGCTCTGGATCCGTCGGTCTCGGATGTCTTGCTCGATCGTGATCAGCAAGCGCGAATCGCGAAAATCGTCGCCAAGCTACCAGTCGAGGAGGCCGCGGACTTCCTGGCAGAGTCACCGCGAGACCTGGTGGAGGTGACCTTGGAGGCGCTCGGTCAACCGATTGATTTGGTTCGGGCCCTCGACCACCGCAACGAGACGGCTGGGGCCTTGATGCGTCGTCGTTTGGTGGCCGCACCGCTCGACTGGACCATTGCACAGGTCATCGACAAGATCCGCGAACAATCCGATCGCATCGATCGCCTGTACGCGGTGTATGCGATCGACTCGGAGCGTCGGCTGCACGGCTATTTGAAGATCCGTGATCTCTTGTTGTTGGCTCCTGAGACCCAGGTGGGTGATGTCATGCACCGTGACACCATCATGGTCTCAGCAGGGATGGACCGAGCCGAGGTCGCGCGCATCGCCGATCGAGCCCAGCTCCCAGTGCTCCCGGTCGTCGACAGCGAGTTGCGCCTCCTCGGGCGCGTCACAACCGATGAACTGCGGGCGATCGACCGCGCTGAGGCCGAAGAGGACATGAAGCTCATGTCGGGGCTGGCGCCGGATTCGAGCGCAGCAGACGGACCGCTGCGGATTGTCCCGCGCCGCTTGCCCTGGCTGGCCGCGGGACTCATTGGCTCCGGGACGGCGGCCTTTGTTGTGGGATCTTACGAGGATGCACTCGCCAAGGCCGCAATCCTTGCGAGCTTGATCCCGATCGTGATGTCCATGGCTGGCAACGCTGGGATCCAGGCCTCGACCGTGACGGTGCAGGCGCAGGCCTCAGGAGGCTTCTGGATCGGGGATTTGGGCGGACGGATTCTGCGTGAGATCGGCGGGGCACTCCTGAACGGACTCATCGTCGGGATCCTTGTAGCACTCGCCATCGTTGGGATTGGAGAATTCATCCCGATCGAGCGCCCATTCGATCTCGGCTTGACTGCGGGCTTGACCCTCGTGGCCGTGACCACGCAGGCGGCGACCATCGGTGCGCTGATTCCCGTCTTGCTAGAACGTCTGGGATTCGATCCGGCGGTTGCGACCGGGGTCTTTATCACCACGTCCAATGACGTGATGGGAGTGCTGATCTTTTTCCTGATTGCCACGGCGGTCTATCTCTAGTCCACCCTGCTCGCATCATTGCTATGTCCCTAAGCTCACGATGCCCAAACGCTCCGTTGGCGATCGCATCGTGATGGCCACAGGCTTCCGCATTCCTGTTCCGTTTGCACTGCGTTCCACAGTCCAATCGATCCCCGGGAGTGCCCATCACAATGGATTGATGAAATGGATTCGACGCCATCTCATCAACTATGCTTTAATGCAAACCTTGATCTCAGCATCAACGCAACCATTTTGATATTTGATCAACGCAACCCCGCACACAACTGGAACGGAAGTATGGAATACGAACAACTGAGTTTGGACGAACTGCAGAAACAGGCCGACGAAATCGCCCAACAGCAGTCGGTCATTGCGCAACTGCTGCTGAAAAAACGAGAAGAAGGACGCGGCGATTTCATCCGCGAACTGCGCGAGATGATCCTCGAGCGCGGTTATGACCTTGAGGATATCGCCAGTCGACTGACACGGGGAGCCCGGAAAACGACCAGCAACAACCCCGTCGACAAGCGACGCTATGTCGATCCCAACGATCATGAGCGTTTCTATATCCGTGGTCCGCTCCCGGGTTGGCTGAAAGAGCAGATGCAGGCCAATGGCTACGACCCGGCGAACAAGGCAGACCGTGACCGCTTCAAGGTCGAGCGGCTGACGCTGATCGAGCCCTGATCAAGCCGGCCCCACCCCGGCCACCCCAGCCGATCGCGGCTCACCAAAACGGGCCGCGCCAACTCTCACCTACGCTGGGGGCGGCTGTCGATGTCGCCCAATCCCCCTGCTTGATCCCAGACGATCTCTTCTGCCCGCCGAGACAGCTCGGTCGTGACCGCCGCAGCGAAATCCTCCTTAACTGCTGACCAGGAGCGGCTGGCGATGGTGATCGGAGCCGGTGCCGGAAAGTCCTTGAACCAGGGCCCATAGGAAGGCCGCAACACCTGCTCACGCTCGGCAGCCAGGACCGCGAGATCCGCATGCTTGACCGCCGGCGGCTCGGGATGGAGAAGGCCGAAGACCTCGGCCACGACCGCATGAATGCGCGCCTCCACCGCCCGGTACTCCGGCATGATCCGTTTCAGCGGACTCACCATGTCGCCGATGTACGCCTCGGCCGCATCGTGCAACAGGCCGTCCAGGCGCAGCTCCGGAGGCAGTAACTCCGCGACATGCAACGAGTGCTGCGCCACGCTATAAGGAAACCGTGCCGCGCCGTTGAAGCGGTTCATCAGCGACAGCGAATGGACAATGTCCTCCAGACAGACCATCTCGGGTCGTGGGTCGCAGAGGTCAAACGCGATGCCGCTGAAGGTATGGATGTGGACGGGGTGGGTGGTCATGAGCAGCGCGCGCGCCTCGATTCAAGGTCGGGTGGCCTCTCCATTGTGCCACCATACGCATGATAAAACATAAGGCCTTGCTGCGTCAGAGCAATCCATTTGCCCTATTTGACGTGCTGGGTTTGTGACTCCATTCTGAACCCGCACGTCGCGTCAAACAGCGATCAAGAGCAAGGCTTTGATACCAAAAGACACTCGGCACTATGCCGCCACCGGAAGGCGCTTCGGATTGCAAGCGTCCTTCTGGATCTGATCCTTATGTTGCGCATGGCGACGCTCATGCCTGGCCGATATGATCGAGCTCGCGCTGCAGTTTCAGTCGATCGAGCGACTCGAACGGGAGCGCGACAAAGATTTTAATTCGGTTCTCGATTTCGCGAAACGCAACGCGAAAGGCATTGAGACGGGTCAGATCATCGCCTTCCACCGCCGCGGGGTCTTCCGTCCCCCAGTGGGCTGTCATGGGCTGCCCTGGCCAGATCGGACAAACCTCGCCTTGAGCTTTATCACACACCGTAAAGACAAAATCCATGACTGGGGCATCGGGTTGTGAAAATTCAGCCCAGTCTTTGCTGCGCAAGCCATCCGTCACATAGTTGTTGCGGCGCAGCAGATCCAGGGCTAGAGGATGAACCTCACCTGTTGGATGGCTGCCGGCGCTGAATCCGCGAAAACGACCTGATCCCCATCGTTCGATGATACGCTCCGCGAGGATACTGCGTGCGGAGTTGCCGGTGCAGAGAAATAAAACATTGAAGGAGGATGTGGCCATGATGAAGCTTCTCGTTTTGATGTGTTGTCATGCCGTTCGCGGCCCGTGAGGACATGGACTCGAACTCTGGTTGACCGGGGTGGCGCAAAGGTGTCTTGGCCAGGACTCGGTGCCAATATGCTCAACGGATTCTTACTACTGGACACGTGAATCTTTTGTGACATGTTGACGACTGTTCTGTGAATGGGGACAACGAGAGGTGGTCGCGGGTGCGGAAGCCGAGAGCACACAGAGTTGCACGCCATTGAAATCACCCACGTCTCCTTGAACAGCATATCCGATGATGCGAGATTGCGCAGAATGTATCTTATGTCAAGTCAATGCGCCTTCAAGCATTCGACGGCCTTCAGGTCATCAGGATGCGGCAGACCCTCGGTCATGCCGCCATGCGTTACTGGACGCAACAGGTCCGCTTTTGCAACCTGGCGCAACAACTCCTTCTTCGGCTGCCGCCGCTTGCCAAACTGCGCTTACCACCTGGTTGCGTCCGCGTGCCTTGGCCTCGTAGAGGAGCACGTCGGCACGCGTGTAGATCGCGTCCCAGTCGGTGAGCGGTGGGTCGCCGTTGCGGATATCCGCTGGACAAGCCGTTAGGAATCCAATCGACAGGGTGACGACCGGCGCGGTAACGCTGCCCGCGTGTTCGATCCCGAGACCCTCGACGGCGACGCGCAAACGTTCGGCGTCGCTCACGCTGGCCTCCGTGAACATCACTGCAAACTCCTCGCCGCCGGTGCGAAAAGCCAGATCACCGGCGCGCCGCGTCAGTTGGATCAACAAGGCTCCGATCTGTCGCAACACCTCGTCGCCGGCTGGATGGCCGTAATGGTCGTTGTATTCCTTGAAATGATCGATGTCCGCGAGCAGCAGGTGCAGCGTTCGCTGCGCGCGCGCGGCGCGCTGCCACTCGGACGGCAGCCGCTCCTGGAAGTGCCGACGGTTGTAAAGGCCGGTGAGTCCGTCGGTGATGGTCAGCATTTCGATTCGTGTATTGGCCGCGCGCAGTGCAGCATTGAGGCGCTGCAGGTGGTGGTTCCAGACCAAGACGCCGAGCACCGCCAGGGCGAGCGCGAGTGCCCAGGGCCAGAACCGCAACAGGTCGGGGGGCTGCTCGTAGCGCACCGAGATCCAGCGGTCGCGCACCGCGCGGATCTCCTGCGCCGGCACTGCGGCGACTGCCCGCGACAGGCTGGAATGCAGCAACGGGAGTCCCTTGCGCACGCCGATCGCCAACTCATAGCGCTGCGGCAGATCGCCGGCGACCTTGACGTTCAGGATGCCATGCTCACGGGCGGCGTAGGCGACGGTCGGCAGCAGGTCGATATAGCCGAACACATGCCCGAGGGACACGGCGCGCATCGCCGTGACCACGTCCGGCACCGTTGCGATGACGAGTGCCGGGTGCGCGCGGCGCAACATGTCGATGCCGGCGTGTCCGGCCACCATGACGAAGCGCTGATGCGTGTGCGCATCCAAGGTGCCTTCGAAACGTGCGCCTTCGCGCACGACGACGACCATCGGCTCCGACAACAGTGATCCGGTGAAGTCCAGGTACTCCGCGCGTTCCGGGGTGATGGCGACCGCGGAGACGATGTCGCAGTGCCCATCACGCGCAAGCTGGATCGTCTCGCTCCAACTCGCGGTGCGCACCAACTGTGTCGTGTGGCCCAGCCGTGCCATTGCCAGATTCAACAGTTCCGCCATGATGCCCTGACTGCGACCGTCCGCCGTCAGACCATCGAAGGGCATCCAGTCGGGATCGATGCACAGCCGGATCGGCCCCAGGCCTTCCAGGACAGACCGTTCCTGGTCACTCAGCAGGATTTCGTCGGTGCCGGCCGGGCTCTTCAGCGGTGACAGGAACCAGCGCGCCTGCAACCGCGTGCGCTCGTCCTCGCCCATCGCCGCCAGCCCCTTGTCGATGATCGAGATGGCTTCCGGCCAGTCGTCGCGAACGGCGAACACCAGTTCCAGCGGCTCGTTGAGGTCGAACGCAAATTGCAGGAAGGGCCGACCCAGACGGTTGGCCCGATACAGCAGTGAACCGTTGTCGAAGGTAGCATCGGCGTCGCCGGTGGTGACCGCATCGATGATCTCATCGACCGTGTCGAACCGCAGGATGCGGGCGTGCGAAAGGCCGCTGGCGACCTTCTCGTCGAACAGATTGCCGTGATGCAGAGCGATCGCGCGCCCCGCGAGGTCGTCACGGGACTGGAGGTTCAGTGGATTGCCTTTAGGGACCAACAGGTATTTTTGCAGCCGGATATAGGGTGCGGAGAAGCGCAAATGCTCAGCGCGTTCCGGGTGCACGACGCCGGTACTGAGTCCATCGATGGCACGGCTGAGGGTCTGCTCCTGGCGCTCGCGCCAGTCGCCTGGCAGGAGCCGCACGCGCAGCCCGGTCAACGCCGCAATGCGCTCGAGCACGTCGGCGTCGTAGCCGGTGACGGTGCCGTCTTCACCGACGATGACGTAGGGTTCCCAGTGATCACCGGTGCCAAGCGTGATGACTGGATGGGCGCGGAGAAAGGCCTGCTCGGCCGGCGTCAATTCAACTGGAGGTGCCGACTGTGCTTGGCAGTCGGCGAGCGGCGCCGCAGGCGTGGCTGACGTCGGGGCTGCGACGGTCACCGCGATCAGCCACAGAGCGTACAGTGCCACCCAACCGCTGCGGCATCCGTCCGACACTACACAGCGAATCGTCTGAGACATCGTGCCTGCTGTTTCTGAGATATGCTCAGCGCCATATCCCGCGCCTTAGAGGGTCATTGTTCTGGTTTCAGCTTCGCCAGTTGCCGCTCAGTAGAATGGTGACCTCGTGCAGCCCAGAATGATCGCAAACATGGGACTCCGTCAACCTCGACGAGGCTCTGCCTTCGTCCCCTCACAACTCACCCCATTACCTGTTTGGGTTGGCTCAATGGTCAGGGATGGTGGCCTTACTCACTACCACGAGCGCCGAGGCCTTCATCGCGGATCTGTGGGCGTTGGGGATTGCCAAGCAAATCGAGGATGGCGTCGCGACGGTGGCTCAGTCGAGTGTCACCGCATCCAGGTAGAACCAGCGTCCGTCTTCTTTATAGTTAGGGGTAGAACAAGCAGTCGTGTCACCAGCCGCCATTTCCGCGTAGATTCAGCATCTGAGTCCATCTGAGGTGTTGATCATCCGCCTTGGCCTGGAGCGGTCAGTCGCGCTACTGACGCGGGTAGCGGAAAGTCCGGTCTGATTCTGAAGTGACAAGTCACCGCGACCCGGATCTGCCTCTTGGCACCTCGTCTTCGGCGACCGCTTCGGACGCGTAGCGGTCGGTCGGGGCGAACCGGCTCAGCGCCGGCTCTCGCCCGTGAACCGGCCATTAGCAACTCCCCCTCGTTCATAGCAAGCTGGGAGTCAGCAAACGGAGACAGATCATCGCGCCCAACTGGACATATCGCGAGGGAGTCGCCCGTCGGGGTCGTTGACGGTGACCGAGTTGCCATCCACGAGCCGCTCTGAATACACCACGACGTTGGTTCCGCCCTCGTGCGCCTGGCTCGGAAAGAGGATGCCGGTGTAGCCATGGGCCAGCACCAGATCGGCGAGAACCCATGTCGGGGGTTCGATGTGCCGCTCGAACTTCAGGTGTCGCCAGTCCTCGCGCCAGTCGTGCCATAGCGCGTCCCAGAGCGCCCCGTCGTGGAGCTGGCGCAGGTCGACTAGGTCGCGCAGCGCCGCGGTGTACGAGCACATCGTGCAGGGTGGGAGGAAGGGTGAGGTCTGCTGGTACTCGCGCAAGGCGGTCACCTCATCCAACGACAGGTACAGCGCCTCGACGCCTTCTCGGTTGAAGCGCCCGCCTCGGGTTGCAGCGCCTGCGCCGCTGGTTGGCCGGCTGGCCCACTGCGGGGTAAGCGCCCGGAATAACGTGCTGCCGGGGGGCAGATCGCAGAGGATCAACCGACGAACCCGGTGCCGATGGACTCCAGGTAGCCGATCGCATCCTCGGTCCGGCCTTCCTGTACCAGTTGCAACAGGGTCTTGTGACGGAACGCGGGAATGGGTTCGTTCTTGACCAGGAAGATGGCGCGTTGCGGGTCCGGCTGCACCGCCGCCGCGGCCGACAACACGCGCATCAGGTCACGCAGTGCGGATTGCAGTCTTGGCGATTCCGGGTGGGTGCGTAAGGTGTTGCGATGGACCCCCGCCAGCTCGGCCAGATCCTGCTGTGGCATGCCGAGGATGTCGGCGACGCACGATGCAGAGAACCGCGACGTCCCGGGTTCACGCGTCGATTCGAGCACGTCTGCGAAGATGGCGGCCATGGCATTGCACCTCAGGGGGCATTGATGAGATGCACATTCTACGCACAGTACAAGCACGGCTCAAGTTCCAGCCCGTCCTGCGGCCCATCTCGGCGGCGAGCTGCATGCTGTGCACGCGCAGCCGAGCCGTTCCGGCATATCCAGACGGCCTCTTCGAATGTCAGCTGCACGCCGACCAAAGTCCCGTAGCCTTTCCCGCCGACCAACCGATCCGGGTCGTTTGCGCCCGCTGTAGGATCAGTGCCAAGAGTGACAGCTCCCGGCGTGTATTGATCGGTGGCGTAAACAGCGGCGAGCGTCCGCAACGCGCGTTGACCGGAAGCTCAGGTCAGATGGGCCAGTGAGCGTTGATGGGGCGATGCGACCTCAGAGCAGTCAACCAGGAGTGACAGCTTCTCGGGCCAAGCCGATGACCTGACTTCAGACCATGCTTCTGTTTCCCCTTCCTTCGACGAGGAAACAGACCATGAAGACCACCAGTGACGCGTCCCAAACCGCCCATGAGCCGTGGAACAAAGGTAAGCTGATTGGCCAGAAGCCACCGCTGAAGTTGCAGGAGATCTGGACCGTTCGCACACAGCTGCGCATGACAGGGAAGACGCGGGAGTTGGCGCTGTTCAATTTGGCGATCGACAGCAAGCTGCGCGGCTGCGACTTGGTGGCCCTGCGGGTCCGCGATATCGCTCATGGCAACCACGTGATCGCGCGGGCCAGCGTTGTCCAGCACAAGACCCGCGAGCCGGTGCGATTCGATCTGACCGACCAGACCCGCGAGGCCGTGCAGGCCTGGATCAAAGAGGCGGCGCTGTCGTCTGCGGATTATCTCTTTCCAAGCCGTCAAAACGGCTCTCCGCACTTGTCCGCCCGTCAGTACGCGCGCATCGTGAAGCGATGGATCCAGCTCATGGGCGCTGATCCGCAAGAGTACGGGACGCACTCGTTGCGTCGGACCAAGGCGACGTTGATCTACCGTCAGACCAAGAACTTGCGCGCAGTCCAACTGCTGTTGGGGCATCGCAAGATTGAAAGGACCGTGCGCTACTTGGGAGTGGAGGTTGACGACGCTCTCGACATTGCCGAGCACATCGAGTGCTGAGGGAAACGTGGGCGCTCAGTCACGGCTGAGCGCCGCTCGGGAATTCTCAGATCGGCTCCTTGAGGACCTCTTCCAGGGTCGTGCCGTCCAGGACGCGATCGGCCCAGACCTCGAGATCGGCCTCGCCCGCCTGCTCGAGGCGTGCCTCGGCCCAGGCCGGCAGGGGTCCGAAGCGCCGCACCAACAGCCGGCGCAGCAGCTTGGTTTCGCCCTCGGAGATACCCTGCTGCTTCCACTCCTCGGTCCAGGTCTTCACCCGTTCGGCCAACATGGCGCGCATCTCCTGAAGGTTGTTGACGTTCGGTAGCTCGGCGCCCGGCACACGCGCCGGCAGCAGCACGCGCTTGAGCCAGACGACGAAGGCGCGGCGCAGACTGTCCTGCTCGGGTGCGGCGAGCCAATCAATCAGACTCGCCAGGACCCGCTCGATATCCTCGGGTCGGCGACTGTTCTCGAGCCGGAACAAGGCAGCGGCGATATTGCGCTGTCCCGCCAGCTCGGTATCCGCAAGCCGCTGCTCGTCGAGCAGCAGATAGCGGATCTGCGGCTGCCATCGGCGCAGCTGCTCGGGTAAGTCCGGCTCGATCAAGTCGTCGAGACTGGTCTTGGCCCACCAGGATTTCTCGCCATTGTAGAGGACGATCGGCAGCACCGGAGGCAGCGTGCTTCCGGAGGGGATCTCGCCGGCGGCGGCCAGGTCCTGATAGAGCAGTCCGACATAGGTCAACAGCCGCACCGCCATGAGGCGATCGACGCTCGATTGAAACTCCAGCAGCAAATAAATGTAGACCCAGCGCTCGCCCCAGCGCAGCCGCCAAATCATGTCGTCCTCGCGCTCGCGCAGGTCGTGGCTGACGCCGATCTCGCTGACGCGCTGCAGGGTCGTGAAGTCCAATTGCGCGACCCAGTCCTCGTGCACGAAGCCTCGGATCAAGTCCGCGACCAGATCGCGATGCGAGAACAGGAGCTTGTAGGAAGGATCGTGGTCGGCCATCCGGGAGAGCGGGACATTTCCATCGTTTCGGAAACATACCCCAAATCGACCTGCATGACAGCGAGCGCGTTAAGCCGATGTCTCGAGAGCGTCGGCAAGCTGCCGCTCAGGACTGACCGCTGCCGGACAGGTAAATCCTGACAGCGGAAAGTCGATCGCGCCTCAACGAGCGACAAGTCACAACCCAGAACGGGTGGTCACCGGGGCAGATTGGGGACTGTTCCAGAGCCGATAGCCGACATTCATGACGGAGCGTCGGCAACGACATCGCGACCTGTCGCACCTGTGGCGGGCGGAACGCATCGAGGGACCGACGTCATTATCCGCAAACGGAAGGCAGCGACAGAGCCCATAACGGACAGGGGTGCAACCAACCGCGGTGGCCTGATGCCGGCGGAACCGGGAGACGCAACTTGGACGATACCGGACGTCAAACGCCCTATCGCTGGGTGGGCATTCGTCCCGACGACTACCCGGAGATCGACAAGAAAACCCTCGTCGGCGCAAGGCTGACAGTTGAACAGCTTTCCGTGTAGGATTCGCGGGCAATTTCCAGACACCCATGCTCAAACGCCGGAGTCCTCCGCCGATGTAGGTATCACGCGCAAACCGAGTCCCCCAGACTCTCGCCGTTGTTCAACGCGATGCCGCGCGCCTGATGCTTGCTTCTTCTCCACGACCTTTACGGTCGACCGACCGCATTACCCTCCCGGGTAGCCGCGCGGCCTTCGCGATTCGTTACTCCGCCGACCTTTTCGGTCTGCATCAGCTGCGGAAACGCTTAGGCATGAATTCACTTCGCAAGGACTGGCTGTCCAATGTCCGCAACGATCTGCTTGCGGGTCTGGTGGTCGCGCTGGCGTTGATCCCGGAGGCCATCGCCTTCTCCATCATCGCCGGGGTCGATCCCAAGGTCGGTCTTTACGCTTCGTTCGCGATCGCCACCATCACCGCCTTCGTCGGCGGGCGTCCCGGCATGATCTCGGGTGCAACGGCGGCGATGGCGCTGCTGATGGTGGTCCTGGTCAAAGAGCATGGTCTGCAGTATCTGCTGGCCGCGACCATCCTGACCGGTATCCTGCAGATCCTCGCCGGCGCCCTGCGCTTGGGCAACCTCATGCGCTTCGTCTCGCGCTCGGTCATCACCGGCTTCGTCAACGCCCTGGCGATTCTCATCTTCATGGCGCAGTTGCCCGAGCTGATCGGGGTGACCTGGGAGGTCTATGCGATGGTCGCCGCCGGTCTGGCCATCATCTATCTCTTCCCCTATCTCACCAAGCTGATCCCCTCGCCGCTGGTCACCATCGTGGTGCTCACCGGGGTGGCGGTCTTACTGGATCTGGACATCCGCACCGTCGGCGACATGGGCGAGCTTCCCGACACCCTGCCGGTCTTCCTCTTCCCCGACATCCCGCTCAATTGGGAGACGCTGGCCATCATCTTCCCGATCTCCGCCACGCTCACCGTGGTCGGTCTGCTGGAATCCCTCATGACGGCCTCGATCGTGGATGATCTGACCGATTCGACCAGCAACAAGAACCGCGAGTGCGTGGGTCAGGGTGTCGCCAACATCGGCTCCGGCTTTATCGGCGGCATGGCGGGCTGCGCGATGATCGGTCAAGCCGTCATCAACATTAAATCCGGCGGGCGCGGGCGCCTTTCGACGCTCGCCTCCGGCGTCTTTCTGCTTTTGATGGTGGTTTTCGCCGGTGATCTGGTGGCGATGATTCCGATGGCCGCGTTGGTCGCGGTCATGATCATGGTCTCGATCGGCACCTTCAATTGGGCCTCCGTTCGGAATCTGCGCGAGCATCCACTCGCCGCCAACGTGGTCATGATCTCCACGGTGGTGGTGGTGGTCTTCACGCATGATCTGGCGATGGGTGTTCTGGTGGGCGTGCTCTTGTCCGGGTTCTTCTTCGCCAACAAGGTCGGACAGGTGCTGCACGTCGGCTCGGTGTCCGTGCATGAAGGGCGCACGCGCGTCTACGTGGTCACGGGCCAGGTGTTCTTCGCCTCGGCCGATCGTTTCGTGGCCTCGTTCGACTACAAAGAGGTCATCGAGAAGGTCCGCATCGATGTCAGCCGCGCCCATTTCTGGGACATCACCGCGGTCAGCGCGCTCGACAAGGTGGTCATCAAGTTCCGTCGCGAAGGCACCGACGTGGAGATCGTTGGCCTCAACCAGGCCAGTGCGACCCTGGTGGACCGCTTCGCGGTGCACGACAAGCCCGATGCCGTCGAACAACTGATGGGGCACTGAACCGCGTCCGGAGCGGCAAGCGCCGCTTCGTGGCGCGCTCGGCCTCGTCAGCCATCCGAGACGTTGGCGAGACGCGGTTTAGATCCGAGAAAACAATGAGGAACCTGCACCGCGTCGGCGACGCGGGCGGCGGGTTCTTCGGAATCCGAACCCGCGGGAGTGCGATGCATGTCGTCCCGAATGCGGTTCGAACAGGGGAGCTCAGCATGCAAGAAGACGAAGACAAGATCCTGGCCTGCGTCGACCGCTCGCACTTCGCCGATTACGTCACCGATGCCGCCGCCTGGGCCGCGCGTCGCACGAGCGCACCGCTGGAGCTGCTGCACATCATTACCCGTCACACCGAAACCGCTTCGGGCAGCGACCGCAGCGGGGCCATCGGCTTCAACGCGCAGCAACACCTGCTGACCAAGCTCTCCGAGCAGGACGAGGCACGCAGCAAGGCGACACGCGAGGAGGGCCGGCTGTTTCTGAATCGGCTTCGGGAGCGCGCGATCGCCATCGGTGTGCCGGCGCCGGATGTGCGCCAGCGCTACGGCGATCTGGAGGAGGTGCTGGTCGAGCAGCAGCCGGGAGTGCGTCTGTTCGTGCTCGGTCGACGAGGGGAATCGGCCGAGACGACGCAACGCGATCTCGGCCGCAACGTCGAGCGCATGGTGCGCGCGCTGAAGAAGCCGATCCTCGCCGTCACCCAGGGATTCCAGGAGCCGAGTCGCGTGATGATCGCTTATGACGGCGGCAGCATGACCCGACGCGGCGTCGAAATGGTCGCCGCCAGCCCCCTGTTCCGGGGGTTGCCGATCCATCTGCTGATGTCCGGTGAGCCTCGCAAGGACGGCCCGCGCCAGCTGGAGTGGGCAAAGACGACGCTGGACGAGGGTGGGCTCGAGGTCGAGGCCGCCCTGATCCCGGGCGACGCCGAGAGCATCATCGCCCGCAGTATCCAGGAGCAGGCGATCGACATGCTGATCATGGGCGCCTACAGCCACTCGCCGTTGCGCAGCTTGGTCTTCGGCAGCAAGACCTCCGATCTGCTGCGCTCGGCTCGCATCCCGACTCTCCTATTACGTTGAACGAGGCCGACCGATGACATCCGATCCGCGCACCTACGGGGAACGACTCCAAGCCGAGCTGGATGCTTTGATCATCGACATCGCCGAATCCAACGACGCGGGCGGCACCGTGGAGCTGGACCAGACACGCGTCGGCCGCCTCTCGCGGATGGACGCCATGCAGCAACAAGCGATGGCGAAAAACACACACGAACGCTACGGCATCCGACGGCGCCAAATCGAGGCCGCACTGGGTCTCGCTGCAAGTGGAAGACGACCCGTTCTAGGATAGAACTGCATGGATCAGTGCTCTCCGTCGTTCGCTGAGCGGTGCATTGACTCGGCAGTCTAATACCAGACTCTTCAACTTGGCTATGAGCCTAATCGGGGTCAGCTTGGCCGAATCCGCGGCGGGATGATCAGCACAACGGGGCTTGCCGGCATTCGAAGAAAGATGCTGGACTTCATGCATTCCTCCAGACAATGCACCGGCAACCAGATGTTCTGGCCTCACTTCAGCGTCAACTCAGATAAAACTCTTGAGGCAACGCCCGCCCCTGGCGGCGAATCAGGGTCCAGAGCGCGCGCACGTGCTGGTTGCCGCTGGTATCGAGCGCGGCCATGCTCATCGGGAGCTGGTCTTGATAGCGCCCCGTCAGACCCTGGGCCAGGTCCCGCTCCAGACGGGCGGGCTCGGGGGCGATGATGCCGGCGAGCCGAGGAAGCCCGGCGGCGATCAGGAGTCCGGCGGGGTCGTAGTCGACAAAAGCCCACACGCGGACATCCAGCGCCCGCAGGAGTGCGAGGGCATGCTCCGGGCTGGTCTCGGAGCAATCGCCCCGCCACACGACGAGGGGGTTCGTACCCGCCGGGGAGAGGTCGAGGTCGATGGCGTGGATGCGGTTGAACGGCTCCCAATTCTCGACCAGGAGCACCGTCTCGTGGGCGAGTCGACCAGCGACGATGCCTCCATCCACGTCCAGGTGGCAGGCTGGCGGGAGGATCAGCGCTCGGCCGTCAAGATTCAGTGACCTTCCCGGCAGGGTCTTGATCGCGACGCGCTGACGCTTCACAGGCGTTGCCGCGAACTTCTCGTCCGGTCCCAGGCGCAACGCCTCGGCACGGGTGATCTGGTCCCAGGCCGCCGGATCAGTGAGTGGGTCGATGCCCTCTGCCCGCAGGAGCTCGCGGATGCATGCCTTGTCTTCCGCATCGAACAGGCACCCTGCCCCTTTCCTTCGGCCGATGCCGTAGTCATCGATGAACGACGCCAGGACTTGGCTTGAGGCGAAGCGCTCTGCATCTGATTGCACCAGACGCAGCAGGGCACGCACCGCGGTTTTGGGCAGATCGCTCATCGCCCGCTCAGATCCGACGCACCAGGACGTCGCTCACGACGATATTCCCCGAGAGCGGATGCGGCTGGGGAAGCTCGATGCGTTCGAAGTGGATATGCCCGGTGCGCGGGCGAGCGAGACTGGCCTCGTAGAGCACAGAGTGCAGCCAGATTGGATCCGGCAGCTCCGCGTACTCGGCATGCCCGCGCTTCCAGGCCAAGGCGGACAGGGGCTCACCGCTTTCCGGGACCTCGGCGATGAGGCGCCTGAGCGCAAGCTGATCAGGCCTGGGCTCGATCATGAGAACCTCCGGCCCCTGATCCGCCCGCGGCTTTAGGGTACCGACCTTTGGCTCGCGCTTGATGACGGACGGACTCGCCGGCAGCTTAGCGGCGACCTCAATCAGCGCCTCGGTAGTTGCCCCATCGATTAGGTCTGGATGGGCCTTGATCTGCAGCGGGGCTGCCCGAGTTGACCAGGAAGGCGGCTCGGTCAGCTCCTCGACATCGGGCGCCACATAGTCCGGATTGCGCCTGAGGAAGAGATTGAAGGCCCGCAGGCGCCGGCCGGCCGGCTCGACCTGGCGCAGGCGGTAGAGAAATTCCTTGAGGATCTCGGTGATGTCGAGGAGGGACTCGCGCCACTCGGGCAGACGTTCCCAGATCTGGTCGCGGAAGGCGGACATGAGCGAAGTCGCGGCGGGCTCGTCCTCGATACGCTCCATCAAGCCGCCGGTTTGCAGCGACTTGATCGCCTCGCCGATGCGCTCGGCCCGGCCGATGTACCAGGTGTTCTGGCGCTGTTTCTCCGCCAGGGTGCGCACGCTCGCGAAGCGCGTGTCGGCCAGCATCCGCAGGTATTGGAGAGCCTGTTCAATATGATCCGCCAGATCGAAGACGGCGTTGTTGAAGGCGTCCACGTAACCGTCCAGGTCCTCGGTCCGCCCCTCCAGATGCGCCTTGACCGCCTCGTCCACCAGCAGCGGGAGACGTGCCGCCAGATCGGCAATGTTGCCGCCCACCGCGGCGAACAGCTGTTCTTTCTGGAGGACCTCGTCGAGGTGCCGGGCGAGCGACGAGGCGAGCCGAAAGGCGTCCCGGGCGAGAGGCACCAGGGTGCGATGTCGGCGGAGCTCTTGGATGCCGCGCGGGGTCGCCGGCTCGCTCGAGGTATCGATCCAGGCCCCATGATAGGCGGCGGCGACCAGCTCCCGGTGTCGGTGCAGGACCTCGATATAGGCGATGACCAAGTCGTCGCTCCGGCTCACAAGAGGGTCTCCTGGTGCGTGTCCGCGTCGCTCTCCTCTGCGAGCTCGTCCGGGATGGACTGGTGGGACATGAGAAAGTCGACGACCTCTTGCAGGTACTCGATCTTGCCGGTGACCGCGTAGATCTGCCGCTCGGGGTTGGCGAGCACCAGATAGCCCTCGTCGCGCAGTTTCCTCAACAACCTGTCGAGCATCCCACGATGGGTGCCGTCACCGGTCGGCCCCTTGGCCAGTCCGGCCAGTGACTGCAGCTCGCCGCGCAGATTGGGGTTCTCGTCGATGGCCCCGATCAGCCGGTTGGCCTCGATCAGACTGCCAGGGGCCAGGAACTGATCCTGCCGCATGGCCTGCATCAGGTGCACGAAGAAGCCGACCAGGAGGCGGAGATGGTGCTTGATCTCGGCGAAACCATCGCGCATCGCTTTGCGTTCCGTCGGTCCGATGGTTTGGTAGGCCGCAAACCAAGCCCCACCCTGCCGAGTCCGTGCCAATCGACGACCGAGCTTGCCGAGGAAGGCGTCCACCTCATGACGTTGGTTCTCGTCCTCGAGGAAACGCCAGGCGTCCTGGTAGCGGACGTTGCAAATGAACTCGCCGGCGAGCAATAGGGTTAGGGTCTGCTCAAACATCGGTGTCCACCAGGTCACTGGTCGGTTCGACACTGTCGGTCGAGTCCGCTTGCTCGTCTGGTGCCAACGTCGGATCAAAAGTGTTCCCGTCCAACCCCACCACGCGCGCCTCCAGCAGTCGGCGTCCCTCCTCCACCGTGAACCGATGACGGAACAGGGCGAGCACATCGGCGTCCGGGTCCGGGAAGGCGGACACTAGGGTGATGGCGTTGCGCTTCAGGATGGTCAGGAGGGCCTCGATGTTTCCCAGATCGAGATCCTTCAGCTCATCGAGTGCCCAGACGACCTCGACCTTGGCCTGTCGGCGGATGCGATTGATGAAGGCAATGAAGATAACGCACAGAATCAGATAGGACAGCCCGTGCGAGGACACCCGCTCCAGGTCGGCGGCCTTGCGGAAGGTGCGGGCCTGGCCGTTTTCGACCACCTCGCCCTGGATGCGGATCAGACTCGGCAGGGCGGCACGGATGCCCTCGCGCACCTCCCAGTGCTCGAGTAAGGTGCGCAGGGTCGCGGCGAACTCGGGCGGCGGTAGGTCGTGTCCTTCAAGCCGGAGCCAGGCGCGATGGTCCTCGGCCATGGTCTCGATGGGCCCCCAGTATTCCAGCTCCCGGATGACGGATTTCACCTCCACGGTGACCCGCGAGACGCTCTCGAAACCCAGATTCTCATCCAGGCTTTGCTGCAGCTCCCGATTGAACTGCTGAGTCTTGCGGTGAAAGGCATCCATGTCGCGGTGGAAGGCGACGATGGCGCCGGCGATCTGATTGGCCTCCACCGCCAAGGTGCGACGATAGGCATCGTGTTCGCTGTCGAACCAGCTCTTGAAGATCGGGATCCAGGCGCGGGCCGAGGCATCGGGACCCAACGTGGCGCGGTGGCTTTCGTAGAACTGGTCCGGCGGGGTGTCGCGCCGGGCGCTGAAGGCGCGTTTGATCCCTTCCACCAGCGTTCCGATGGCCTGCAGTTGGGCGGCGGCTTGGGTCTGGTTGGCGTTGGCCTGGGCCGCGAGGGCCTCGAGGGACCAGCCGGGGTCGTAGGGCTCGGCCTGAACCTGCGGGTCGGGCGGGTAGGCGCGGAAGCCGTCCAGACGTTTGCGAATCGCAGCCAGCTCCCGCTCCAGCTGCTCGTGCTCGCGGTCTTGGTGGTGCAGGGCCGCGTCGTGCTCTGCCGTGCGTGCGCTCCAGCGCCGCTCCTCCGCCGTCAGATCCGCACGGGCCGCGGATTCCAGCGCACGGGCGGCCTGCGCGGCCCGGGCGTACTCGTCCCGGCGCGGCCAGTCGTTGCGCGCCCAGAGCTGCCACTGGCTGACCTCGGTGCGCGACTGGTCGATCCGCGCGATGTCCTTTTCCACTCCGGTGACCTCTTGCTCCAAGCGCGCTAAGGCTGCCGTGTCCACGCCAGCGGCACCGAGGGCACGGTCGCGCTCCAACTCGATGCCGTTGCGCTCCTCGCCCTGGCGCCGACGGCGCTCGACCTGCTCGCTGTCGTGGGCGGCGAGGGCCGTTTGGCGCTGGGTCTCAAGGGCTTCCCGGTCCTGCGCAAGCTGATCTTCGCGCGCCTGGATCGCTTCGCCGTTGCGATGATCCAGCTCCCGCAGCTCGGCCTGGAGTGCCTGCACCGCCTGCTCGACCTCGGCAAGCTGCGCCTTGGCCCGTCCTGCCGCCGCGGCGAGGCTGCGGTTGACCTGGTGTTGTGCCGCCTTGAGCTCCTCGCGGGCGGAGGCGAGTCGCGTCTCGGTCATCCGCAACTCGGCACCCGCCAGGGACAGGCGCTCGTCGGACTGCCGGCGCTCGCGCTCGCACTCGGCCAGGGCCCGCTCGGCCTGTGTTCTGAGGGCGTCAACCGCGGCCTGCTGGTCTTCGATGTCGGCGATTGCGCGGCGCAGACCCGCTTCGTCCGCCGCCAAATGGGCATCGACCTGGCCCAGATCGAGACCGACCCCATAGAGGGTCGGCAAGGTATCGATCAGCTCCGGATCCAGATCGGTGCGCACCAGCAGGTCCTCGCGCACGACCTTGGCGATATCGAAGACCCAGTCGGAGCGGTGAGAGCGCAGGAAGTGCAGGAGGGTGCTCTCCCCGGGACTCTGCTGGAGCAAACACGTCTGACGCCGCTGATCCAACTCGCCGCCCTGCTGCTGCAGACGTTGCAGATGCTTTTCGTGCTCTTGGTGACTCGCCTTCGCTTGGTCGAGGACCTCCCGGCCATCCCGGACAGCGCGATCGGCTGCCTGCCACTCACGTTCCAGGGTCTCGACGGCCGCCCGCTTGGCGTCACGGATCTCGACCAGCGCAGGGTCCGATTGAGGAGCGCGGGCCAACTGGCGATATTCGCCCTTGCGTTCGCGGGTCTCCTGTAGACGGGCGTCGAGAATCTGCCGCTCGGCAGCGTGGGTTGCGCGCAGGCCTGCGAGGTCGGTTCGCGCCTCAGTCTCCAGGGTCTTGAGACGGGGTTCGAACGCCTGGAACAAGGCGGTGCGTGCCTCGGACGTGGTCTTCTCCGCCTGGGTGTGGCGGCGGTCCAGATCGTTCAGCAGGCGCTCGTACTTGAACGAGATCTGCTCCTGCTCGCCGAGCAGGGCCTCCCGGCGTCGTTGCAGCCGACCGCGCAGATCGCGCAGCTCCGGCTCGCGCAGCAACAGCGCAGCCTTGGCGGGAAGGTCGCGGTTCAGCCAGTCGGCGTGCTGGCGATCCAGGGCGGTGGCCCGATCTTCCTGGTCTTTGGCTTCGAGCCCCGCGGTATCCCGGCGGTTGCGAATGCCCTCGGCGGTCCGGCGATGGTCCTGCTCTTCAGCCTGGGCCTCGGTCGCCCGGCGCGCACGCACCCGGCGGTTCTCGGCGGCGGCATCCTCCAGATGGGTCAGCAGACGCAGCACCCGCGCGTGGAGACGACCCAGCTCCGACTCCACCGCGACCAGCCGTGCCTCCCGCTCCAGCACTTCGTTCATGGGCCGCGCCTCGTCCATGGCCCCGGTATAGGCAAGGTAATGCTCCGGCCAGGAGGCGATCTTGCGTCGTTCGGTGGAAAGAGCGATCTCGGCATCGGTATCCGCGATGCAGGACACCACCATCCGCTGGAGGTCCTGGAAGTCGGTGCGGCGCAGGAACATGCCGCTGACAATCTTCTCGATGTGGGTGAGATGATGGCCGCTGCCCACGCAGGCATAGTCGGCAACCAGGGCACGTTGGCGCTGCCCGGCCTTCCCGCCGCCGGCTTTGCCCTGGATGATGGCGCGATACTCGCTGACGGAGGAGATCGCTTCGGTGTGGATCACGCCCTTGAGCTTGAAGTGCCGGCGCAAGTCGGGGACCTGAAGGATGTTGATGCCGTCCGGCAGCACGAAGAGGTCCGCCCGATAGGGCGAGCGTACAAACCGGTACCGCCGCTCCCCGCCCTGCTGACTGGCGTGCAGGATCACCATGCAGGGAACATCGCGACGCAGGTACTCGAAGCAGATGTAGGAGGTGAGTCGCGGCAGGTAGTAGCCGTTGAAGTCCAGACGGTTGGTCTCGGTACCGACGATGCGGGACGGATTCTCGCCGTAGAAGATGGGCACCAACTGGAGCAGCGTGGTCTTGCCCCGGCCGTTGCGGCCGGTGAGCACGGCGCCGCCAGTCAGCGGGAACTCCACGACCCGTCCGGGGCTGTAGGAGTCGATGAGGATGAGCCGCAGGAGCTGATAGTCCATCGAGATCATTAGGTGGATGAGCTTCGGGGACTACCGATTCGGGAGACCGCTCACCACACGCGGTCTTACGGGAGGTCTTACGGGAGGCAGCATTTCTTGTACTTCTTCCCGCTGCCACAGGGGCAGGGATCGTTGCGCCCGACCTTCTTATCGGGTTTGCGCAGGGTAGGCTGAGGGAAGTCGTACAGTTGGGTCAGATCCGGTCTGGGCGTGATGCGCTGTGTCCGTAGCCCTAGTTCGATTTCGACGTCTTCGATGTCGCCACAGGCAAAGAGGTCAACGTTCCCGCTACGGTAGAGACGTCGGAGCGTGTCAATCGAGCTTCGTGCCTCAAGATCAAGAAGCACAATGACCACGTTCCCGTTCAAGCCGGTGGCGCTTGGGTCGGGATCATCCAAATACTCGGTGAGTCGTGCGATGACCTGATTCTTTGCTGATGGATGGTGCCCGGCAAGCTGACCCAGGGCATCTGCCGCGAGCATCCGGACAAACTCTGAGCGGCTAGCGTCTTCCAAAAAATCGACCAGCGGGCCGATTGCATGCTCGCCGATCATCCCGAGTGCAGCGGGTATTTCCATCGACGCGTACTCGTCATCGTATAGGGTATCTAACAAATGAATGAGTGGATCGATGGCGCGGGAATCCCCGATCTGGCCAAGGGCACGCCAAGCGTGAAGCGGCACCCAAACTGCGTTGCTTTCTTGCGGAGCACCGTGCAGTAAAGGATCGACCGCCAGTTGAATTAAATCGTCAACGTCCGCCGACCCGATTCCGTACTGGCTGTATTCCGGCCATTCGACCTGGGGCCATTCGGGCTTACCCAGATCAAGAAGGTTGCGCAGGTTTTGCTTTCGTTCAAGCGTCATCTCTTCCTCAAACCTTCGTCGTGATCGCTCGTGTAGTGGGGTTAAACGTCCGAAAGGTGGCATCAATCACCTGGTGGTGATGGAGCCCCCCGGTGCCGTGCGGCCCAGGCCTCGGGGAACGCAACACGCACGGTGGGACGTTGATGTGCCACGCCCTGCCAGCATGGATGCGCCGGTACGTCACGCCCTACTGCCGCCTCCCCGCACCGCTCGCCGTCGTTCACCACCCACGCCCCGCGCCGTCGCACACGCCCTTCCAAATTGTTCCACCCAAACCCCTTCAACGCAATCGGCACCATGCTGGGCGTGCCGCCTGCTCATTCGACTGGGATGAGGCTCCCCTGCGAGTACGGCCACCTTCCCTAATGGTTTTCCCCCTTAAATCGTCAACTTTCATCAGGGAGAGCGGTGGGCCTACTTCGGGGTGCTTGAACACCAGCACCCGTCGGGAGAGTCTCTTGTTTGCGAAGACAAAGAGGCTGCGCCAGTGTGCCACGCCTGACTTGAAAGCCCCTCGTTTTTCGCCTTGTTGCTGGACATCGACGAGGCTGCCCGAGCGGAGGGTTGCCCCTCCTGTGGCAGCACGCTGCATCAGGCCGACGACCCCCGTAAACCCCGAGGCTGTCCGGAGTCATGGCGCGAGGCGTTTGCGACGCGTCGCAGCTTCTGCTGTGCGCAGTGTCGGCGACGCCTGACGCCGCGCTCGGTTCAGCGCAAGGATGAGGCATTGGTCCTCTTCAAGCGTTGCGAGCCCGCCCGTAAGGAGCGCGGCGAACGGTGCCCAAGCAACGGAGCGGCTAATCGGGGTGTCGGGCGCATCATCAGTGGACGTCATGGCTATCGAAGCTCCTTTTCAGCGTAGAGGACAATAACCTTAAGGATATTCTGGAGTCACGTGCTCGTGTCGGGCTGAAGTATAGTTTGCCCAGCGAGGCAAGAGTGAACCTGCCTGTCGTATGGCTCGGCAGGGAGATCGTTGCAGCCATCTATCCGGCATCCTGATGAGGTGTCGCTGTCGACCCTCGTGCTTTAATGGAGTGCGCGAGCCGTCTAGTCCTCATCACAACGGCAGTCTCAGGTGCAGTGGGCTGGTGGGTCGGCCAAGATCTCCGAACGGCAGGTCGTGCCAGCTGCGCCACCGTCTTCACCACTACTTGGATCCGGCTGTCATGGGCGGCAAGCCCTGCATCCGAGGTCTGCGGGTCACGGTCGGGACGGTGCTCAGACTCATGGCCGAGGGTGTCGGCAGAGAGCGCATCCTTGTCGCATATCCCTATCTCGAGCCCGAGGACCTGGATGCAGCGCTGGCCTATGCCGCCTGGCGTCTGGAAGAACGTGAAGAGGACATGACATGTGCATCCCTTACATAAAGCCCGGCGTATTTGTCCGGGTCGAGGCGTGCATCCATACAGTTCAGGATGGCGAAGTATCGTCCCGGTGGCATCGGCAAGTCGCCCTTTCCGAATTCCGCCGCATACAGGGCGTTGGTGTTCAAGACCTCTTCGAATGGACATGCAACTGAAATCTGCTGATGAAACGCATCTTGCTCGTACTGCTTGCCCTTCTTCTGGCCACTGGTCTTTACCACACATTCAAGCCACTGCCGCCCGGGATCAGCGTTGCGGCACCGCTGCGCCCGGTGCATGAGGTGGAGTTTCTGGCCGATCACACCTGGCTGGATGCCGCGGGCAAACGGCACACGCGACAGGCCATCTTCGATCGTGCGTTCGCGTTGATCCAGGGTGCAAACAGACTTCTGGTTGTGGACATGTTTCTGTTTAATGCCATGCAGGGGCAGATCACCGAAACACACCGGCCACTCTCTCAGGAGTTGACGGAGACCCTACTCCAGCGCATGCGCGACCGGCCGGAGCTCGCGGTGGTCATCATCACCGACCCCTTCAACAACCTCTACGGAGGGGTCAGGGCGCCGCACTTGGATGCCCTTGAGGCAGCGGGGGCGCATCTGGTCTACACCGCGCTCGGCCGACTGCGTGATCCCAACCCTGTTTGGTCGACGGTTTGGAGACTCTGCTGCCAGTGGCTCGGCAACAGCACTCCTGGCTGGCTCCCCAATCCGGTGGGCGAGGAGCCGGTCACGCTGCGGACTTATTTGGCATTGCTCAACCTCAAGGCCAATCACCGCAAAACAATCGTGGCGGATGACGGCGATGACTGGGTGGCACTGGTGACGTCGGCCAATCCCCATGATGCGAGCAGCGCCCATGTGAACACGGCGGTGGTCTTTCGTGGCCAAGCCGCATTGGATCTCCTGGAGGCCGAGACCGCCGTGATTCGCTTTTCCGCTGGAACGGTGCCATTCGAAATCCCGGCCGCTCAAGAGACGCCGGTGCAGAGTTCTCTTCAGGCACAGATCATCACCGAGAGTCGAATCCGCGTGGCGGCACTCGACACCATCGAAAGCGCGGGTCAGGGCGATCGGCTCGATATCGCCATGTTCTATTTCTCGCATGAGGGCCTGATCCAAGCGGTGAAGCAGGCCGCGGACCGAGGCGTCGCGGTCCGTATCCTGCTCGACCCCAACCGGGATGCCTTCGGCCGGGAGAAACGAGGCATTCCAAATCGCCAGACCGGGCGTCGTTTCCATGACGCCGGAATCCCAGTGCGTTGGTGTCAGACGAGCGGGGAGCAATGTCACGCCAAGCAGTTTGTTCTGGAGCGTGCCGATGGGCAAGCTGTACTCATCACCGGTTCGGCGAATTTCACCCGGCGAAATCTGGACGATTTCAATCTAGAGGCGAATGTCCTGTTCTCAGGTCCAGCGGACGATCCGTTCCTCCGCACGGCACGAACCTGGTTCGAGCAACGCTGGCACAACGAGCCGGATTGGCAGGTTTCCGATCCTTACGAGACCTGGGAGGATCGCTCCGTTTTGCGGTCTCTGCAGGCATGGCTCGGAGAGCATTTCGGCTGGTCCAGTTTCTAGTCGCTTGACTCAAGATTGCGGTCACATCAAGCGCTCACTGCGCCTGGACTGTCGCTGCGGTATAAAGACACTTTGGTTCAGCCTCAGGACGATTCCACCATGCCGTTCGATCGGATCCCAACCCACACCTCGCAACTGATCCTCGTGCTCTGCTGTCTGATGCTCGCCTCTGCCCTACCCGCTCTGGCGGATCGTGGTCCCGACCTGCCGGACTATCCGGCGGACCAGGTTGCCCCCGATCTCTATGTGATCCATGGACCGCTGGACTATCCGACGCCCGAGAACCAGGGCTTCATGAACAACCCAGCCTTCCTAGTCACGGAGACCGGCGTGATCGTCGTGGATCCCGGATCGAGTGTTCAGACGGGCGAGATGGTTCTGCGCCAGATCCGCAAGGTGACCGACAAGCCGCTGCTCGCAGTACTGAACACGCATGTGCACGGGGACCATTGGCTCGGCAATCAGGCGATGCTGGCCGCGGCACCACAGATCCCGATCTACGGGCATCCCGAGATGCTGAAGCTGGTCGCCGAGGGGGCCGGCGAAGAGTGGGTGCAACGGATGCTGAACGCGACCGAAGGAGCTAGCGAGGGGACGATCGCCATGGGCCCGACGCACGCGCTCGAGGGTGGCGAGACCCTCTCGATCGGGGGACTCACCTTCAAGACCCATCATGATCCCCATGTCCACAGCACCTCCGATCTGATGTTCGAGATCCCGGAGCTCGAGGTTCTGTTCCTGGGCGATAACGCGTGCAATGGACGCATTGTGCGCATGGATGACGGCTCCTTCAGCGGCAGTATCAACGCCTTGGATGCGGTCCAAGCCTCGGTCACGGCAAGCGTCCTGATTCCGGGACATGGGCAAACCGGCGGCTGGGAGATCGTCGATGCCTACCGCGCCTATCTGACTGGGGTTTACGAGGGCGTCGCCGCCTTGTACGAGAGCGGCAGCAGCGACTTCGAGATGCGTCCGCTCATCGCCGAGCAGCTTGCCCGCTTCAAGGATTGGCCGGGATTCGAGGAGGAATTGGGCCGGCATATCTCGCTTGCCTATCTGGAGGTCGAAGCGAACCTGTTCTAAGCGGATCGCGCCGCTCGACATGTCGCTCGATCGCTGCCGCTGCTGGTCCCGGTAGCGGAGATGGCGACTCAGGCACCACACAACCCTGACCGCTCCTAGGAGACCCCTCATGACCATGCTGCCCCTGCCCGCGCAAAAACAACTGACCACCATGCTCGGCCATCCAGTCGCCGAAAACCCCATTGACCGCATGTTCGACGCCGTGTTTGCCCACCATGGTCTCAACTGGCAGTTCTGGAAATGCGACATCGCCTCGGAAGCCAGCCTGGCCGCGGCAATCGCAGGGATCCGAGCATTGGGCTTTGCCGGGGCGTGCATCACCGTGCCCTACAAGGTGGCTGCCATCCCGTTTCTCGATGAGGTCGATGCGGATGTGCAAGCCATCGGCGCCGCCAACTTCATGACCATCGAGGCCGGTCGCCTGATCGGCCACAACAACGACGGCAAGGGTGTCGTGAAGGCCATCGAAAAGGTCACGCCGATCGCGGGCAAGCGCGTGGCCATGCTCGGCGCTGGCGGGGCGGGCCGAGCCATGGCCGTGGAACTGGCTTGGGCGGGGGCGTCCCACATGACCCTCATCACCCGGCGCCAAGTCCAAGGCGAAGAGGTTGCCGCCACCGTGACCAAAGCATCCGGCGTGCCCGCCGTCTGGCAACCCTGGGTCGGCGAGGCCAAGATCCCCGCGGGCACTCAGATCCTCATGAACGCCACCCATTTGGGCTGTGCGCCCGAGTTGGAATCCATCCCCCTCGATTGGGGCCAGATCACCCCGGACACCACAGTGGTGGATGTCATCACCAATCCGCGCATCACCCCGTTCCTGCAGACGGCTCAGGACAAAGGACTACCCATCGTCGACGGTGTCGAGATGCTGGTTCAACTGGCGATGCAGATCTTTTCCGCCTGGACGGGCATTGCTGCCGATGAAGCGGTGTTTCAGCGGGCAGTCGCCCAAGCCTTAGGCGAGAGCGCCTGACGCCGGGATCGCCGGGTGACGCCCATCCAGGGCGTCATTGCACGGGCGTCGAGTGAGCGTCTCGCGCGATGCAGGACAAGCTTCTGACACACGCGGATCTGATCCATCAGGTCCGCACCGAAATACTCCCCTTTCAAACGGATCCCGAACGGGTCGAGCCGGCGCCGGTCGCGTCCTCAGTCGAGCGCCTTGCTCAACTGCGACGCGGCAATCAGCAAGGGCGACCAAGAGGGACCGAACGGCGGCGCATAGGCCAAGTCCATGTCATAGATCTGCTCGACGGTCATGCCGGCGTGGATCGCTGCCGCAGCGGTGTCGATCTTGTGTGCCGCCGCCTCGGGGCCGACCATGCAGCAGCCAAGCACCTTGCGCGTTTTGCGCTCGCCCAGCAGCCAGACCGAGAGCTTGCCGCCGCCCGGATAGTAGCCGGCACGGGTCGCGCCGACAATCTCGGTGCTCGCGGTGTCGAGTCCAGCCGCGTCGGCTTCCTCGCTCGACAACCCGGTGCGGGCGACCTCGAGTCCGAAGAATTTGAACACGGCCGTGCCGAGCACCGGAGGTGCCGGTCGTTGATGGCCGAAGACGTTGTCGCCGGCGAGCTTGCCGGCACGATTGGCACGCAGCGCGAGCGGAAACCAGACCGACTCGCCCGTGATGGCGTGGATCGCGTCGGCGCAGTCGCCGGCCGCATAAATGTGCTCGTTGGAGGTTCGCAGGGATTCGTCCACCGCGATCGACCCCGCGGCGCCAAGCGCCAGTCCCGCCGCCGAGGCCAGCTCGGACTCGGGTCGCACGCCGGTCGCGACCAGCACCAAATCGGCCTCGAGCCGCGCATCGGAGGTCTCCACGGCGAGACCCGAACCGGTTCGCCCGATCGCCTCGACCCGCGTGCCGACCAGCATCTCGACCCCGTGCGCCTGCGCCTGCGCCACCACGCGCGCCCGCAGGGTCTCGGGCAGCCAGGGCAGGATCTCCGGCAGGGCCTCCACCACGGTCACCTCGGCGCCCATCTCTCGGAAATTCTCGGTTGCTTCGAGCCCGATGTAGCCGGCGCCGATGACCAGCACATGCTTGGGCGGATGTGCCGCCATCGCCGCCTTGATGGTCCGTCCATCGTCGATGGTTTTGAGCGGATAGGCGCCCTGCCCCCAAAGCGTGTCGAGCCCCTCGATCGGCGGTGCCCAGACCCGCGCACCAGTGCAGAGGATCAGTTTGTCGTAGTCGAGCACGAAATCGCCCTCGGCGTTGCGACCGCCGACCTGACGTCGGCTCGGGTCGATCCTCAGCACCTCGTGGCCGAGGCGCACGTCGATGTTGCGCTCCTCGCGAAAGCGCTGCGCGGAGATGACGAGCAGATCGTCCATATCCGTGTCCGGGGGGAGCTTGTAGGGCAGTCCGCAAGCGCCGTAGGAGACGTCCTGCGTCTTCTCGAGAACCAGGATCTCGGCGTCTGGTCGTGCCCGCCTGGCCTGACTTGCCGCGCTCATGCCCGCGGCCACGCCGCCGATGATCACCACTCTCATAGTCGCTCCTCGCGCCGGATCGCTTTTGGACGGTTGCCGCACCGATGGTAGCCGCGGGGTATACCACCGACAAGTTCATGGCCACCGGTCGCGCAACCGATGAGGCAAACTGGCGTGCGATGGGGGCGGCGAGGTTGCAGGATCGGCGCGCGAGAGAGGCCAGCACGCAAGCACAGGGCATCAACACCTGATCGGCGCATAGAGCTTGTGACCGGCGATGCTGGAGTGACCGACCTGGGCTGTTTGCAACCGTCTGTGACCGCTCGGCTCAGGGTCGCGCATCCGGCGGCTGATCCTCCCAGCGCCGCCGATTGATCGCATAATCGGTCACCTGTCCGATGAAGGGCAACAGCAGCATCCCGTCGAGTCGATCGACCCGGCGCGGATCGCGATGGTCGCGGATCCCGATCGTCATCCCCTCGTGACCGGCCCGCGGCTGATCACGGTAGGTGCCGAGCAGACGATCCCACCAGGACAGGTTGAAGCCGAAGTTGGAGTTGGTCTCGTCGTCTTCGATTGAGTGATGCACGCGGTGCATGTCCGGCGTAACGACGAACCAGCGCAAGACGCGGTCAACCTCGAGTGGAAGTCGTACATTAGCATGGTTGAACATGGCCATGCCGTTGAGGATGACCTCGAAGAGGATAACGGCGACGACCGGCGGGCCGAGCGCGGCGATAGCCGCGAACTTGATCAGCATCGACAGCATGATCTCGATCGGGTGAAAGCGCGCCCCCGTGGTCAGATCGTAGTCCAGGTCAGCATGATGGACACGATGCAGCCGCCACAGCGCGGGTACGGCATGGAACAGGACGTGCTGGATCCAGACGACGAAGTCGAGTACGACGACGGCGATGAGCACCGCGAGCCAGCCCGGCACATCGATCGCGTTGAGCAGCCCCCACCCCTGTGCACTCGTGAACAGCGCCATCCCGACCGCGGCGGCCGGAAACAGGATGCGCAGCACCACCGTATTCAACACGACCAGCCCGAGGTTGCTGGTCCAGCGTTGCAGTCGGGTCAAGGTGCGCGAACGTCGCGGCGAGCGAACCTCCCAGATCGCCATTAGCGCGAAGATGCCGAAGAAAAACGCGAGGCGAATCGTCGCCTCGTGGGACTGGATTAGACTGTCCAAGGGGTCTACCTCCGACTGCCGAAATGGCTAAGTGGAGATGACCTTGGCAGATCGGATGTTTTCTATCAACCGATACGTTGAATGTATCTCCATTCGGATTTGGCGGTCTTCTCACACGATGCGGTTTCGAACCAGGATATGCGGTCTCAATCGCTTGATGTGGTCGTCGTTGCAGCAAACGGCTCCGACCTGCACCATGCCATATGCCGCGACTCCAAATGCACATTGACCTCGACGCTTTCTACGCCGCTGTCGAGCAACGCGATCACCCCGCCTGGCGCGGACGACCGCTCGTCGTCGGCGCCGCGCCCGGTCGCCGCGGCGTGGTCGCCACCTGCTCCTACGAGGCAAGCCGCTTTGGCGTGCACTCGGCCATGCCGATCAGCGAGGCGGTCCGCCTTCTGCCAGCGGAGACGGTCTATGTGCGTCCGGATATGGTGCGCTATGGCAAGGTATCACGGGAGATCATGCGGCTGCTCGGCACCCTCGCCCCAGTTGTTGAGCCAGTCTCGATCGATGAAGCCTACCTTGATGTCTCGGGGTTGTAACGGCTGGTCGGACCGCGCGAGGTCGTCTCCCGGCATGCGAAGGCGGCTATCCGCGATGCGGTCGGGCTGACCGCCTCAGTGGGCATCGGTCCGAACCGCCTGATCGCCAAGCTGGCCTCGGACGCCCGCAAGCCGGATGGACCCCTAGTCGTGCGCCCGGAGGACGTCCGCACCTTCCTGGATCCGCTGCCGCGGACCGCTCTGCGAGGCGTCGGCGCCGTAACGGTACGACGACTCGAACAGGCCGGCTTACGGACTGTCGGTGACGTCCGTGCTCGGCCGCTCCAGGATCTACGCCGACTTCTAGGCGCACGGACCGGGACAGAAGTGCACCTACAGTCGAACGGGATCGCCGCCGACCGCGGTCTACCCCACCACCGAACGTCAGTCGATCTCCAAAGAGACAGCCTTCGTCGAGGATCTCATGGATGCCAGGGTCGATCCGAGTGGTTCGTGGTCTCGCGTCGCCCCTGCCCAGGGGGTGGCCAAATGGGCGTGGAATACGCAACCTCCGCTGCAATCTCGTGGACAGTTTCACCGAATCCCGTTCCAGCAGTTCGAACTAGGCACCGGGTGTCAGAGTCTTGTCGCGGTGGCTGATCTTTCCGCTGGCTCTCGATCCTCACGACCCTCCCTTCGATCGCCTGGCGCAAGACGTCGCGCGATTCCGGCCCAACCGGCTGATTCATTTTGGGCGCGTCGATCCCCATCAGTCGCACCCGATGGGTATCGCCTTGCGCATCGATCACCTCGATCGTGTCCCCATCCAGCACCCGCACCACGTCGCCAGTGAAACTTCCTCCCCCTCCCTACGCCGGCATCCACGCCAAGAGCGCGAGCACAACCACCCAACGTCGCACACAATATGACATCTCAACAATCCCCTCTGGGTTCGCGTATCAACCTCATGATTCGCCAAGCTGTGCAGCAGAGTGTCACCCCGCCACGGCAATCCTGGCCCGTGGGTGGCCACTTCTGGCCACTGGGTGGCCACCTCTGGCCACTGGGTGGCCACCTCTGGCCACTGGGTGGCCAGGATCCAACCTCGTCCCGGGCCATCCAAGACCTCGAATGCCGATCCCAAATCGACCTTGATGAGCCGGTTTGCTCAGGTCCATCCCCCAGTGGGGTGGTCCCATCGCTCGTCCTGTCCGCGCTGATGTCGGGGCCTGGCGATGACACCCTGCGGCACATCCGCGCCCGACCGGATCCACCTGCACCCGAGCATCCCCGACGCCAGACCGGCGTGGGCGTGACCGTCCGCATCCCTGCGTCCGCCGTTCTTGGGTCCCGCCGAGTGCGCGCGTGGAGTGCCGGGCAGCCGCCCAGCGCGGCCACCTGTCTCCAGACCGCAACGACGCGACTTGAGCACCCGTGCAACGGCCTGCACACCGCTCACCATAGTAAAATCTGCACACGCCACACCATAGTAACCAATATATGGATTTGCGCCATGTACGCCACAGCAAAACTCGCGCACGCATCCCGCGGTCAGACACGCGGGCGTCAGACCCGCACTCCGAGAGGCGTGCGCGGCGTGTCGTGCCGGTTGGTCTGGGTGTGGTCTGCGCGGCGCCCAGTGAGCGCGTGTGGGGCCGCGTGGGGCATCCTCCAGGTCCAGGGCGGCTGGCGGGCGCGCGGGACCGGGGCTCGCGCGCCCGGGTGGGGTGTGTTGCGGACGTGCGGTGAACGCACGGAAGACATGGCGGTCACGGGGTGTCCGCACGGTCGCTCACCGCGCCCAGACCGGTCTGGGCCGCACGGAGTCGAGACCCCTCATCCGAGGCGCCCGCATCCGTCTCGGCGAGGCGTTTCGACGGGTCAGCGGGAGTGTGTCGGCCACATGCGCAATGGATGCCCCGAAACCACCCGGATGGACAGACGATGAGACACCGGCCCCGGCGCACCGCCCGGCGGCCTCGACAGTGATGCCGTCAGCGCACGCAGCGTTTCTCGCGAGCGCACACATAACGACAGAATTGCGCATCCGCCTTATCGATCATGCGCACCCTGTTGTGAAGATGTCTTGCACTCGGATCGCTCCCGCGCGCATAATCCCACTCAAGCTGTAAACAGCGCCGCGCATCATCTGGTGCGCTATCCCCCGGATGAGGTCCGGACACCGACCTGATGAAGAGGGTGTTGAGACTGCGACTGGACTTGCCCAGGAACGACAGGTGCGTGGTTTGAGTGTTGCGTGATGCTCGCGCATGCACGATTGAATCAGGCCGCCGGTCACAATCTTTTCGCTTGACTATCCAGCCGACATGCCGGAATCGGCGTAGTGTTGACGTCACGTGCAGATCCGCTCCTCACGCACGCATGCCCTACTGATCCGCTGCACGCTCATCCGCCAGACCGTCTACCCTAAAAGACACCCATCTTTGTTATCCGGGCTGCCTGGTGCCGGTTCTGCTGTTTCGCTCGAGCCTCGTTCTTGCTCTCCTCTCCCTGCTGTTCCTGTCACTCGCCCATGCCGATCGCCTCTCGGGCCAGGTGGTGAAGGTTCTGGATGGCGATACCGTCGAGATCCTTGATACCAATCGGCGCACTCATCGCGTGCGTCTCGCGGGGATCGCCCGGATCTCCTCGACACGATCGTCACCCACAAGCTCCCCGACCTTGCGTGGCAAGCCGTGCTCTTGCACTCAGAAACGGCTGATCTGGACTCATCGGTCCCGCGTCGCAGTCCCTTGAGCGTTCGACGACTACCAACGCAACACCCAGGGTCCGAGGACGGCACCGAGGGTGCCCGCCAGACCAATACCGAGACTGTACCAAACGGCGACGAAGGCCGGTGACAGCTCGGTACAGGCGAGGCTGTAGCCGAGTGCACCCAGCGCGCCGGCCAGCAGCCCAGCCGCCAGCCCGGCGGCCCGCGGTCGTGTGGGCGCCAACCCGCGCAAGGCCCAGAGTGCGCCCGCCAGGGCCGGCAGCGACAGGGCGAGCACGTTGACGGGGCAGCGTGACCAGGAATGGCCAAGGACCAACGCCAGGCGCTCCCCCGCCGGATTGGCGAGCAGCGTGACCGTGGCGAGCAGACCCATCATACCCAATACCAGCAGCAGAGCACGCAGCGGCGCACGGGTGCGCGGCACCGGCCGGCCCAGCCGCGCGGCGAGCCAGGCCGCCGCCGCCGCCAAACCACCGGCATAGGCAAACTTGATCCAGGGCGCCGGGGTCGCGAAGAGCTCGGCCGGAATCGGGCCGAAGACGGCCAACGCGCCGGCCGCGCTCGCGCCGACGCCCAGTACCATGATCGGCAGCAACCGGCGCGCCTCGACCCAACGCGGGGCCGGTCCAGCGCCGGTGGCCAGGAGGTCGATCAAGTCGTTGGTCTTCATGCTGTCGTCCTCACCCGGTCTGGCGCACCAATTCGGCCAGCCGTTTGATGCCTCGGTGAACCTGTACCTTCAGGGCCGAGGCGGAGACGCCGGTGCGTCGTGACGCCTCCGCGATGGACAGCCCTTCCAGCTTGATCAGGGCAATCGCTTGGTGCTGTGCCGGCGGCAACTCGGCCAGCAGCGTCGTCAAATCTCGCTGCGCCGTCGGCTCCTCATGCACCGCGGGCTGATCGCGCTCCGCCAGTTTATCAAGCGGCTCGTGCAAGGCCTCGCGGCGACCACGGCGTCGCCACAGATCGATCAACTTGTGGCGTGCGATGGCTAGCGCCCAGCGGCTGACGGGGACGGCCGCGTCATAGGTGCCGCGTTGCAGATGGATCGCGAGCAGGGTCTCCTGCACCAGGTCCTCCAATTCGTCAGGCAGCGATTGCATCCGCCGCCGCAAGAATCCCCGCAGCCGCTCGGCGATGCACGTCAGGGCTTGCCGATAGGCGACCTCGTCACCGGCCTGGGCGCGGAGCCACAAGGGATGCAGTTTGGCCTCGAAATCGTCCGCGGGCGGGCTGGGTATCGTCATCGCACCGGCCTCCATCACAAGTCAGTCGTTGCCGGGGCATCAAAGGTTACAGAGCGCCGCAGGTCGACCCTGCGAGAAAAAGAAATCTCTCGGCTGTAACCAAAAGCGGCATCCGGGCGACTGGATCATCGAGGGCGCAACGTCGCGGCCTGCCGGCCAAGCCGCTTCGATCCGAATCGACTCCGGCACCGTGCTGATCGTCCGGTCCTCAAATCAACTTTCCACTGCCTATTCTTTCGGAGCCATCATCATGACGCAATCCCGCGCCATTCAGACCACCACCGCCGCCGCACTCGCCTTGGCCTTGGGGACCGCACTGACCTTCGGCAACACCGCCATCGCCGGCGAAGGGGCCGCCAAGGAGAAGTGTTACGGCATCGCACTCAAGGGCCAGAACGACTGCGCCGCGGGACCTGGCACCAGTTGTGCCGGTACCTCCACAGTGGACTATCAAGGCAACGCCTGGAAGCTCGTCCCCGCCGGCACCTGCGAGAAGACGGCCGCGCCGACTTCGCCGACTGGCCAGGGCCAGCTCGCCGCCTTCAAGGACGTGTAATTGCAGCCCAGGGGCCGGCCTGCGTGCCGGCCCGCGCCACGAGGAACGCCCGTGACGACCAAGTCTCCCACAACGATCGCCGTCGGCATCGGTCTCAAAGCCGAGCATATGCCGGACATCATCGCGGACGACACCGCGTTGGATTTCGTCGAGGTGCACGCCGAGAACTATATGGTGTCCGGCGGGCCCGCGCTCCGGCAGCTGACCCGAGTCCGCGACCGTTTTGCGCTGTCGATCCACGGTGTCGGGTTATCCATCGGCGGCGCGGCTCCCCTCGATCAAGAACACTTGGATCGCCTGGCCGCCCTGTTGCAGCGCTTCGAGCCGGCCTGGTTCTCGGAGCACCTCGCCTGGTCCAGCCACGGCGGCGCATGCTACAACGACCTGCTTCCGCTGCCCTACAACCCTGCAACCCTGGTGCATGTTTGCGACCAGATCGACGTGGTGCAGGAACGTCTCGGTCGACGCCTGCTGCTGGAAAACCCCAGCACCTATATCGAATTCGCCACCTCCAGCATGGATGAGGGCGCCTTCTTGGCCGAGGTGGCAACACGGACCGGCTGCGGTCTGCTGCTGGACGTGAACAATGCCTACATCAGTGCCGTCAACCATGGCCGCGACCCTTGGGATCTGATCGTCGCGCTGCCGCCCGCTGCCGTCGGCGAAATCCATCTGGCTGGCTTTGCCGAGGATCGCGACGCGGTCGGCGACCGACTCCTCATCGACACCCACGGCGCGCCGATCGCCGAAGCGGTCTGGGACTTCTACCGACGCACGCTGCGGCATCTCGGTTCGCGACCGACCCTGATCGAGCGCGACCAGGCGATCCCACCGCTGGCCGTGTTAGTGGCCGAGGCGCAGCGTGCCCGATCGGCGTGGGTCGACGCTGCCGCATGGACGGAGGCCGCGTCATGAGCACGCTCGAGCCGATCCAAGTCGGATTGTCCAACGCCTTGCTGGCCCCGGAGCGCCCCTTGCCGCCGGGGGTGATCACCTGGAACGGTTCCGATCCATCGGTGCGTTTCGACGTCTACCGCAACAACGTCGTGGTATCCCTGACCACGGCGCTGGCGGAGGGCTTCCCGGTCACCCGCGCGTTGGTGGGCGAGCGCTTTTTCGCCGCCATGGCACGCTGTTTCATCGCCGATCACTTACCCAGCTCGCCGATCCTGAGCGACTACGGCGATGCCTTACCGGACTTTATCGCCGCCTTTCCGCCCGCCCAGGGGCTGTCCTACTTGCCAGACCTGGCTCGCTTGGAACGGGCACGCGTGCAGGCCTATCACGCCGCCGACGCACCCGCGCTGACAGCGCAGGACCTCGCCTGCCAGCTCGCCAATCCGCAACGGCTGTCAGCGGCCCGCCTAGCGCTGCATCCCGCCTGCATCGTGCTCGTCTCCGAGCATGCCATCGTCTCCCTGTGGGCCGCGCATCAGGGCCAAGGCCGCATCGAGGACGTGGACCTTCGCCGAGCGGAGTCAGCATTGGTGCTGCGCGACGGCGACGCGGTGCTGGTCTTGCCGCTGTCGCTGGAGATCGGCCACTTCTTGGTGGCGCTTGCGGCGGGGGCGCCGCTGGGAGAAGCCGCCGAGATCGCAGCGGCCGCGGGCCCGGATGTTGACCTGACTCAAGCAATCGTCCTGTTGATCCATTACGGCGGCATCGCCGCTTGGCACACACCCGGAGACCTTTGAACATGAACACGACCCTGACGGCCCAGCCGCACCGACGCAGCCCCTCGCGTCTTTCCCCGGCTCGCTTGATCAAGGCCGGCAACCAGGCCATGGCCCGCATCCCTGAAGACCTGATTGCGCTGCTCGGGCGCTTTTCCATCGCGGCGGTCTTCTGGAAATCGGGCCAGACAAAGATCGAGGGCTTCGCCGTCGATCTCGTCGAGGGTCGTGTCCAGCTCGGTTGGCCGCGACTCTCGGAATCCGCGGTGGCGTTGTTTGAATATGAGTATCGTCTGCCCCTGATCTCCCCGGAGCTCGGCGCCATACTCGCCGCCCTCGGCGAGCACGTCCTGCCGGCGTTGCTGCTGCTGGGCCTGGGCACGCGCTTTGCCGCCCTAGGCCTACTGGTCATGACTGCGGTGATCCAATTCTTGGTCTATCCCGGCGCCTATGCGATCCATGGGGTCTGGGCCGCCGTCCTGCTGTACCTCATGGCCCGCGGACCAGGACGCCTGTCGCTGGATCAGTTGATGGGTCGTCAGCGAACATGACCGGCTTCGTGTCGGCGCGCCGCGCCGGAAACGGACCTCGGCGCGGAGCCCACCCCACTGGGGGTCCAGTCACGGTCGCGCTCGAAACGGGCCACGCCCTTCAGGCAGGCGTTGCCGGATGCTCAAGCCATGCACCATCTTGGTCACCGCCTCGCGGTCCTAACCGGTTGCCAACCGGTTCGCACTCTGTTCGTCCATTTCCCCCTCGGATCTCAAGACCACGCGGCTCTATGATCGGCGCAGCGGCGACGCCGTCTCCCCCCGCGCTGAGGTCGAGCACGTCGGCACTTGACTCTCGGGCCTCGCGCGGTCGACGTTATGGTGTCATGCTTCATGTGATCTAAAAGCCTAGACCGGAGCCACATGCGGATCATCAAGCTACAAAATATCATCGATTTCAACATCTAGACATTCGTAACAACTCTAATGCCTGATGGATACAGTCGCTCATCGAGGCGCCTCAGCATTCTGCAGTGCGTGTTGTTCTGCGCCTTGACCGGAGGTCTGGCGGCGAGCGGAATCGTTTACGACTACAGCCGCACCCAGGAGCTGGCTCGTCAACGCCTGGAACACACCACGGATCTCATCGCCCAGTGGATCATCGGCGCTTTTCATGCGTCCGACTATCTACTACGCGACCTGTCCGGGCTGGTCGACACTGAGATTTTGCAGCATCCGCATCCGGACCCGCAGGCGCAGCGCCGCCTGACTGAACGGCTGATCGAGAAAAAGGACAGTCTGCCGCACGCCTTTCTGGTCGGGGCCTTCGACCGCAACTGTATCGTCACGCACACCAATGCCATCGTCGGTTTCGACGCCAGTGAGCGATCCTACTGCCGGGCGTTACGCGACGACCCGAGCGCAGAAGTGTTCGTTACCCCAGCTTATGTCAATAATCTCGATCGGATCAATGTGACCCAGGCGCGTCGGTTGGAGTCCGAGATGGGCGACTTTCGCGGCATGGTGGCAATCGGCGTCGATCTAGACTTTTTTTCGGCTTGGTTGGATCGCATCGACGTCGGGCGCGCCGGCAGTGTGACCATTGTCGATAGCGCCGGCCTGTTGCTGGCCAGAAAGCCGATGTTGCCTGAGGAACTTGGTCAGCGGGTTGTGGAGCCTCGGTTTCTTGAGGCGTTCGCAAGCGAAGACGAATTTAGCGCCATTGCCGGACCCTCGCCTATCGACGGGGTGGTCCGTCTGTTCGGTATCCGCCAGGTTCCGGATCTGCCGTTCGTTGTGGTCGTCGGCGAGGCGAGTCGTGAGTTGTTTTCCGACTGGTTCTGGCGTGCGGTCGTTTCCACTGGGATGATCGTACTGCTGTGGCTCCTGAGTGTGTTGTTTCTGCGCAATCATCTCCTATTGGTACGGCAACGGTCGCAGTTGGTGCGGGTGGCTCACTTTGATCCGCTCACGGGCATTTTCAATCGTCGTCATTTCGAGCATCTGGCCGATCTCGCGTTCAAGCACGCGCGTCGCGCGGCGGTGCCGCTGTCGCTGTTGTTGCTGGATCTGGATCACTTCAAGCCGATCAACGATCAGCATGGTCATGCGACCGGCGATCGGGCTTTGCTGGCGTTCGTCGAGGCTTCTCTGTCGGTATTGCGTGAAACGGATTTGTTTTCGCGCTGGGGCGGTGATGAATTTGTGATCCTGATCGAGGGCGATGAGGCCGATGCGCGGATCCTTGCACAACGTTTGCGTGCGGCCTGGGCGCGGATAGAGCTGCGCAACGATCAGGGAGCCCCATTGTCGCTGACGGCCAGCATCGGTATCGCCGGCACCCATCCGGCTGTGCCCGGGGAGCTGGATTCGCTGGAGAAGCTGCTCGCTCAGGCGGATGCAGCCTTGTACCGTGAGAAACAGGCCAATCGGTAGGGCGTTGGTGAGATGGTAGCTGAGATGTGCTGACGTATCCGATGATCTCGCAGCGGGGTCGCAAGGAGTCCAAATCAACGGTAATCCGAAGGCTTCCAAGTGCTTAAGGAACCATGCCATCGACTTGACATCCAGCGCCAAACCACACGAGATCAGTTTTGCCGAAGAATCTGGTGTGATCGACCGCCTCACTCCAACGGATACACCCAACCACCGATGCGCCCGCCGTCGGGGCTGGTGTGCTGGCCCGGTGCGACATCGAGCAGTGTGTAGCGGCCATTGACCGCGAAGAGTTGGATCTCGCGGGCGAAGGCATCCGGCTGCTGCCACGGGCGATTGTCATAGTTTTCCTCAGCCAGTGCGACCACGCCACGCGCCTGATCGACCGCGACGACCACGGCGACATGACCAGCGCGCCACTCGGGATCATCCCGCTCGGCCAGGTACACCACCAGGTCGCCGCGCTCGGGTGGGCGCTGGGCGGTGCCGTTGACTGAGCGCCCAAGCGGGACGGTCTCTCCGGTGCGTGGGTTGGTGGCCTCGGTGAGATAGAGAATATCGTGGGCGATGTCGACGTCGCCGAAGGTGAGCGAGCGGTTTTTCAGCCACCAGAGTCGAGCGTAGCCAACGCACTGGTAGGTGATCCCGACATAGACGGCGTGCTCACCGAGGGTCTCCGCTGCGACGCTGACCTCGCCGGTGTCCAGATCGAGAAGATTGCGTGCGGGGCGCACGCAGGTGGAGACGCAGTTGGAACGGGCCTCAGCGCCATCGGCCACGCCGAGCACCGTGCCGAAGGGGGTTTCGCAGGGGCCATTGCAGGCGTTGCGGCTCGCGGCGATCAGCGCCGGCCAGTCGAGTGGGTCGATGGGCGCGGCTGGGGGTGGTAGTCCGGTGCCGTCGGTGTGGGGCAGCTCAGGAGCTGAGGTCGGCGTACCCGCGGGCGTGCAGCCCACCAGGATGAGTAGAAGGAGGACCAGCAGCCAGGTGGCGCGGCGGTCGGAATGACGGTGGGTCATCGGATCGACTCCGGTGTAGGTGGCGATCATTCCTTGCCCGATCTAACCGCCCTGCCCTGCTTTCGGGGGGTTACGGCCACTCAGGTCAGGTTGCGCACATTGTTATCCACAGATCTCGTGGATAACGTCTGACTGCGTCCTCCCCGTTCTTGCGGGAATCCATCGCATGTCAAGGTCGAGTTGTTGTGCATCATATCGGATCGTGGTGATCTGTATCGTATCAGGTCGACTCACCAGAGCTGGCTGGCCGCGCACCTGCAGGATGCACGCAGCGATCGACGCATCGCAGGTCACTGTTTTGAATATACCCTTTCAGTTCGGCTCCCAAATGTGGTCTGGCCCGTGGTGACTGGCAGGGATGGTAATGGTCACGGTTCTCGTTACGCGTTGTGCGCGACATCTCCGGGAACTTGCCATGAAACCGCTTTCGGCCGTATTCGGCTCTCTTCAACTCATTAGCGCCAGCGCTCTCGGGCACACGCCGATCGTCGCCTGTTACGACCGTGGAGACGGTACGGTGCTGTGCGAAGGCGGGTTTTCCGATGGTTCCTCCGCTGCTGGTGTCCGGATGCTGGTCCGGGACAAAGGTGGTCGCGTGTTGCTGGAGGCGTCGCTGAACGAGTACAGCGAGCTCATATTCGACCGGCCGCGGGGTCTGTTCAGCGTTCAGTTCGATGCCGGCGAGCAACATCGCGTCGAGATCAGCGGCGACGCCGGATCAGTGCCCGGTGTTGCGGCCCCTGTCGCGATTTCCATGGAAGGTCTGACGCACCGGTATGGCACCCGGGTCATCCACGATGATCTCTCTTTCACCGTCAGGACCGGACGCATCCTCGGACTTCTGGGCAAGAACGGGGTCGGCAAGACCACGCTGATCAAGATCCTGATGGGCTTTCTTGCCCCGAACGTCGGCCGTTGCCGCGTGCTCGGCGAGCCGTCGCATCGACTGAGCCCTGCGACGAAGCGGCGAATCGGACTCGTCTTCGAGGGACACCTCGCCTATGACTTCCTCTCCATTGCCGAGACGGAGCGTTTCTTTGCCCCCTGGTATCCGCGGTGGCGGCGGGATCTGTTCTACGATCTGGTTGATCGGCTCGACCTACCACGCGCTCACCGCGTCCGCCACCTGTCGGAGGGGCAGCGTAGCCAGGTCGTATGGCAACCGTGATGGCGCAGGATCCCGATCTGCTGATCCTCGACGACTATACGATGGGGCTCGACGCCGGCTATCGCCGCCTGTTCCTCAACGTCCTGGTCCACTTCGCCCGGGCCGACGGCAAGACCCTGCTGGTGACGAGTCATGTCGTGCAAGACATGGAGCAACTCGTTGACGATGTCGTCATTCTGCGCCGGGGCTCTCCGCCGCTTCAGACGACGCTCGATGACTTCCTGGGACGTTTCCGTCGCTACCGTTTGCCCGCCGAGGCCGTGCCCGCCACGTTGCCCCCATCATGTCAGACGCTGCACGCCCTGCAGCCTAAGGTCGACGGGTCGCTATCGGTTTTTGCCTTCGCCGAACCAGCGGCGGTACGTGCGGCGTTCGCCGGAGACGGGCTGAATGCCGAGATGCTGGCCGAGGTCCCGATGACGCTTGAGGATGCCTTCGTCGGCTATACGGGGACCTACTGAATGCGCGCGCTCCTGTTCAAGGAATGGATCAAATTGCGACCGTGGCTTGCGCTGTTCGCGCTCGGCCATCTGGCCTTCGCCGTCTGGCTCTTTCTCTCGATGAGCCAGGAGTTCCGGGTCGAGCACACGGAGATCATCTTCCATTAGGCGAGCCGGATCGGCCGCCTCTTCTACGACGATATGCGTTATGTTCCCCTCGTGACCGGCGCACTGCTCGGGATCGCGCAGTTCCTGCCGGAAGTGAGCCGCGGACGGCTGCGGCTTGCCATGCATCTGCCCATCCCGCTCGGCGCGCTGATGGTGGGCCATCTCTCGACTGCCTACGACGCCTATGAGCAGGCGATGCCGGGCCTGGTTCTGCTGACGGTGCTGATCGCCCCAGCGGCGTTGTTGGCCGCTGCGCGCTTCCGCGACGGAGCCGTCTCGTGACTCGGGCGGGCGGTCGGTCGGTTGGCTGGCAATGGTCTTGCTGCTGACGGCGCTGTCGGCGATCGCGCTACCGAGGCTCTATGCAATAGCCTTCGCACGCGACATCGCGCCGACCTATCTTTTCTTCAGCCCGATCGCAAAGACCTTCATGTTCCGCGAGCACGGCGGTGATCACGACTTCAGCTATGCGAGCGCCGACGGCGCGGCTTCGAGCAGTTGTTGCCTTTCATGTGCGAAAAGCCCCGTCGTTCAGGGCGGGGATGGATCGCGCCGGACGGTGGACCCGTCCGGCTGCTTAGGTGGGAGTCTGTTGCTGTTCGATGGACTGGCGCACGATCGCCATCGGTGCGCCCCCACCGGAGGCAGCGCAGTAGGAGGGCGACCAGAGGACGCCCTTCCAGTCGCGCCGCTAGATGTCCGGGCGCTCCTGGCGCAGCAAGCGGCTGGAGACGCCCTTGAGGCTGTTCACCAGGGCGGACACCGCCACCTTGTGCGGGTACTCGACCAGCAGGTGAACGTGGTCGTGCTCGCCGTCCATTTCGATCAGCGCGGCATCAACGTTGGCGCAAACCTTGGTGAAGATCCCGTGTAGGCTGGCGATGGCCTCGCCGTCGAAGACCTCGCGGCGGTACTTTGTCACAAAGACCAAATGCACGTGCATCGCAAAAATGCCGTGCCGCACGTACCGAATATCGTTGTCTTGTGTTATCGGCCAAACTTATAGTCTAGGCGACGTTGCGTCTCCAAGCGTTCAAGTTCGAGCTGATGCCCACCGGCGGGCAGGCGCGCGATATGCGCCGCTTCGCGGGATCGTGCCGGTTCGTCTTCAACCGGGCGCTGGCGATGCAACAGGAGCGGTTTGCGGGCGGTGACAAGAAGCTCGGGTATGCCGGGCTCTGCAAGGTCCTCACCGAGTGGAAGGCGGACCCGGCAACGACCTGGCTCTGCGACACCCCCTCCCAAGCCCTGCAACAGACCCTCAAGGACCTGGAGCGGGCCTATACCAACTGCTTCGCCAAGCGCGCCGACTTCCCGCGGTTCAAGAAAAAGGGGCGGTCCCGCGACCGCTTCCGCTACCCCCAGGGTTACAAGCTCGACCAGGCCAACAGTCGCCTGTTCCTGCCCAAGCTGGGTTGGTTGCGCTACCGCAACAGCCGCGATGTACTCGGCACGGTGAAGAACATCACCGTCAGCCCGTCGGGCGGCAAGTGGTTTGTGTCGATCCAGACCGCGCGCGAGGTGGATGTCCCGGTGCACCAGGGCAGGGCGGTCGGCATCGACATGGGCATCGTGCGCTTCGCCACCTTGAGCGACGGCGCCGTGTTCGCGCCCCTGAGCAGTTTCAAACGCCAGGAACAGGCGTTGGCGAAGGCGCAGCGCGCCATGAGCCGCAAGACCAAGTTCAGCAACAACTGGAAGAAGGCGAAAGCCCAGGTCCAGCGCATCCATGCCCGCATCGGCAACGCCCGGCGCGACCACCTACACAAGACCTCGACCACCATCAGCAAAAGCCACGCAATGGTTGTGATCGAGGACTTGCAGGTTCGCAACATGTCGGCGTCGGCAGCCGGGACGATGGCAGCGCCGGGCACCCAGGTTCGGGCCAAGTCCGGCCTGAACAAAGCCATTCTCGACCAGGGTTGGTTCGAGTTCCGCCGGCAACTGGACGATAAGACGGCCTGGGCGGGCACCTGGTCACGGTGCCCCCACAGAACACCAGCCGGACCTGTCCGTGCTGCGGGCATATCGCCAAGGAGAACCGGCAGACGCAAGCCCGGTTCGCGTGCGTGGAGTGCGGTTTCGAGAACAACGCCGATGTGGTCGGCGCGATCAATGTTCTAAGGGCGGGACACGCCCGATTAGCCTGTCAAGTGAGCCCCGTCGGGGGCCAGGGCGAGCGCATATAAACTTCACTTACAACAGTAATCTGCGGCACACTTCGGGAAAGGATTCCAGGAGTTTCCGATGTCTGCCAGCATTCTTGAACATTTTTCATCGCTTCCGGACTTTCGTGTCGATCGTCACAAGCTGTATCCATTACCCGAAATTTTGCTGTTGGTGGTCTGTGCAGTGCTCAGCAGCGCCGAGGGCTGGGAGGCGATGGAGGAGTTCGGCAAGGAGAAGCTCGACTGGCTGCGCAAGTTTGCCCCGTTCGCCAACGGCATTCCCTCCCACGACTGCATCGCCACGGTGATCTCGCGGCTGCGCCCGGAGGCTTTTCAACGCTGCTTCGTGAGCTGGACGCGCGCGGTGGCCGAAGCCACCGGCGGGGAGGTGGTCGCGGTCGACGGCAAGAGCGCACGCGGCTCGCGCGATCGGCGCCGCGGCAAGCAGGCACTGCACATGGTCAGCGCTTGGGGCTGCCGCAACCGTCTGGTGCTCGGGCAAGAGGCGACCGAGGAGACATCCAACGAGATCACGGCCATTCCCAAGCTGCTGGAACTGCTCGAGCTCAAGGGCTGCATCGTGACCATCGATGCGATGGGCTGCCAGACCAAGATCGCCGCGCAGATCGTCGATCAGGGCGGCGACGACGTCCTTGGGCTCAAGGGGAATCAGAGTACCCTGCACGAGGAGGTCGAAGAGTTCTTCGCCACCGCGAGCGCGGGTGATTTCGCCGGTGTCGTGCACGACGATGCCGAGGAGACCGACAAGGATCACGGGCGCTTGGAAGTGCGCCGGTACTGGGTCACCGAAGAGCTGAGCACCTTGTCCGACACCGCACGGTGGAGCGCCCTGCGCAGCATCGGTCTGGTCGAACGCGAATGCTGGATCGAGGATCGCCGGACCGTAGAGCGGCGTGTCTTCATCAATTCCATCCCCGCCGACGCCAAGTGCTTTGCCCATGCGGTGCGGGGCCACTGGGGAATCGAGAACCGCTTGCACTGGCGCCTGGATGTCGTCTTCGACGAAGACGCCAGCCGCATCCGCAAAGGCAACGCGCCGGCGATCCTGACCTCGATCCGCCACCTGTGCCTGAATCTGTTCGAACAAGAGCCCTCCAAGCTGCGCTTGACACAGAAGCGCCGCAAGGCCGCCTGGAATGATGACTACCGCGCCAAGGTCGTCTTCGGCTGAGGATTTATATTCGCTCGCCCTGCGTCGGGGGCCAACAGCAGGAACCCACCGAAGCGGCGATGCGTGAGCACGCTCGCGCATCGCGCCGTAGGAATCGCCGTCCTTCAGGTCGGTGAGGATGTCAAAGGTTTGAACATCGCCGGGCGCCATCAACTCTAGCAAAGGGTCCAAGGGGATCCTGCGAGCGCCGGCAAGACTCGATGGGCAGAGCGGCGCCTTGTTTCCGTTGGTCGGTTCAGCGTCTGGCACTGGATCCGCCGGTGGGATCTATCCCCAAGCCGACAGGGTCGTCTTCAGCACCCGGGCGGTCGTGTTCTGTCGGCGCAGGATCGCCTGGTCCAGCATCTGTTCGACGGCGCGGCGGTCCGGCCTGCCCGCGGCGAGGACCAGCCGGGCGAGCGCTGCGGCGCGTCCGTCGGCGCACTCCGCAGCGTAAGCCTGCAACAGCCCGTCGCCTGCTGTCGCGCCGGCCACGCCGAAGGGTGCGTTCTGGAGACGACCGATTAGGCCTTCGCGCTCCTCGGCGTCCAGTCGGGCATAGTCCGCAAGGCAGCGAAGCAGCGAATCCCAGTCGATGGATTCGAAGGCTTGGAGCAGGATCAAGGTCGCATCGTCATGGGTGTTCCGCGCGCACCGCTCGACCAGCATCTTGACGCCCTCCCCGGTCACCAGTCCTTGACGGACGAGATCCTCGACCGCACCATCTTCGACCCCATCGGTAAAACAGGCCACCCAGTCCCCGTGGGTGAGCATCTGCTCGAAGCGGTCCGGGACCAGAGGGTCGGACTGGCCAATCACGCGGGTGAGACTCTGATCGAACACGGGCATGCCATGCAGCAGCACGGGTTGACCGTTCAACCGGCGCAACACGCCCTTTCGGTGCGGCTCGGTCAGCCGCGTGATCCCGCTCCTACGGCGGATCACCAGACAGGTGGAATCGCCAACGTGGATGCCCCAGACGTGGTCCGTCCCCACGATTGCCAGCACCAGGGTGCACAGTCCACTGTGTCCGAACCGATCGGCGACCCGATCGTGCGCTTCCAACACCCAATCCTCGGCCAACCCCAGCGGATCGGACCAGTCCGACTGGCGCTGACAGGCATCCATGACGCTCTGCACGGTCAACCGCGCCGCATCGCGCGCGCGCGGGGCGGAAGAGACGCCGTCGCAGACCACCGCGACCACCAAGCCACCGCACTCCATGACGGCCATCGCATCGCTGTTCACGACGGAGGTCGCCCCCTGGCAAGAAGTCTGGTAGGTCTTGATCATGCTGAACGTGTCGTTTCCGCAAGCACCAATTCGGTTGATGGCCGATCGATGCACCTGCATCCAGATGCAATCGAATCCAACGGATCACGCGCTCGCGGACCGGGGTGCGAACGTGTCTGTATTCGCGAACACAAGCACACATTTTCGACTAGACTGCACCTAACGTGCTCGGACCCTGAGGTATCCCCACGAATTTATCCCCCGCCGGCCCCGTCGGCGAGCAGGCCGTCATGATCGCTCGCAACCCATTGGTCTGGTGGCGCGATGGTGGTGAGCACCTCATCGAGCACATCACGGGTACTGTCGAGGACGAGCAGCAGACGCGCGAGGAAGATCCGCGAGTAGACGCGGCGCTTGCCGTTGCCAGGATGCAGCCGGCGGTGGATGCCGGCGCGCTCGACCGCGGTACCGATCAGCCAGAGCAGAACGGCGGCCAGCGAGGCGATCAGCACCAACACCGTAAAGCGTTCGGTGCCGCGCGAAGCGCTGCACTCCAGCCCCTCGCCGAAGTGCTGGCTCTTCATGTCCCTAAAGCTCAGCTCAATTTGCATGCGCTGGGCGTAGAGGCGCACCAGCCGCGTGGCCGGCCACGCGGCGAAGCGGGTCGAGGCGACCAACAGCCAGGGCTCTTTGGCGCTGCGGGCGTTTTGCGTGCTGGCTTTGGAGCGTGCGCGCCGCCCGAAGGCGGTCTTGCCGCGACGGCCCTTGGGCGCGCGGCGCACCAAGGCGAAGACGGCGCGCAACGGATTGCTGCGCACCCACTCACCTTCGCCGAGCGCCGTCGGGGTGGCCGTCGCACGCCCGAAAAGCGTCTTGCAACTGGTCCAGCGCGACGTCAGCCGCACGAAGTCGCGCCCGCGCACTCGTCCGACCCAGCGCCAGCCCAGGGCTCGTACCTCGCTGTCAATGGCCACCAGAACTGATCCACTTTCGGCCACGAAAATTGACCCGCCCAGAGATCCGGATCAGCGTCAGTTTCCGATTTTCTGTTTCAGTCGATCGTTTTCTCCTCCGAGCATGAAGACGTGGGAGTGATGGATGAGACGGTCGACGATGGGCACGGCGACGTTCTCGTCACGGAAGAACTCGCCCCAGTTGGTGAAGTCCTTGTTGGTGGTCAGGATCACCGAGCGGTACTCGTAGAGACCGTTGATGAGCTGGAAGAGGTTGTAGAGGCCCTGGCGGTTCATCGGCAGGTCGCCCAGCTCGTCGATTAATGTTGATCTCAACATTACTTGACGACTGGGGACTGATGGGGCCGGACGCCGAGGCCCGACGCGATCTGCTCGAACTGCTCGACGACCGCCACGGCCAGCGCGCCACGCTCATCACCAGCCAACTGCCGGTCGAGCATTGGCATGACCTGATCGGGGATCCCACCCTCGCCGATGCGATCCTCGACCGCCTGGTCCACAACGCCTACCGGATCACCCTCAAAGGCGAGTCGATGCGCAAACGCCATGCCCGGACGTTGACGCCGACCACACCCGCCGAGTCACAATGACTCGCCTGCGTCGCTCCGCTCCGACTGCCCCGGCCGAATGCCCGTGGAACGGGTGGCCGAATGCCGGTGGAATCGCCGGCCGGATGTTGGTGGAACAGATGGCCGAATGGCGTGGAATGCGCAAGCGGCCGACGACGGCGACCGAGCGCGACCGCCCGGCATGACATCGGACCAGGATCCGCTCGCCCGCCACGACCACGTCGGCGATAAACCTCACGGCCTCCCGCACGTCGCGCGGGTCAATGCCCGGTCCATCGATCAAGGGGATGCAGAGCACCTCGACGTCCTCCCTGACCTCGTCGCAGCAGTCCGCTTTCAGGTACAGTAACGCGTCCACACCGGCGGGCAGGGCGGCAGCGTCCAGGTAGTTCCCAATCGCGATCTGGTCGGTGATCCAACCCACGTGAGGGCCCCCTGCTTCTGGCGTGGTAGCTCGATTTGAAAATCGCGCCGCCCGGTGCGTTGACCGTTCACCGGGGCGGCCTCAGCGGAAATTGGGGACGCACCACGAGAACCCCGCAGCGCAGGGAAGAATTCGTCATTGGGCAAAAACGTGATGCAGTTCCGAATACGCCACTCACACTTTTTCGACCAAGCCCGCAGGCTCGCTCGGAAGCCCCATCCCCCTTCAATCGTCGAAGGGATTGATCAACTCTACTCCGCATCCGTCGAAGTCCTTGACGTTGCGCGTCGCGAGCCGAAACGACTTCGCCCGGGCGATCGCGGCAATCTGGGCGTCGAAATTGCTCATGGGACGCCCTCGTGCTCGCCGCTCCGCCCGAATCCGGCCATAGATGTGCGCCGCAGGCTCATCGAAAGCAAGAATGCGCTCACCGAAGGCCAGTTCGATGAACTGCTCGAAGCGCGAGGCAAGGAGCCGGCGTCGATTCCCCTCCGGCAAGACCATGAGGCCGAACTCGATCTCTGCGACGGAAATTGTGGTCAGGTACAGAGCGCCGGTTGCTTGGCTGTTGACCCACTCGCGAACCGATGGGGCAGGCGGAGAGGTCATGAACTCGGACACCACGTTGGTATCGAGGATGATCATCCCTCAAAGCCCATCGGCTCGTGGATCTCCCTCTCGGGCAACTCCAACGCGGGCTCGCCGTAGGCCGGAGCAAACAGGCGCACCGCGAGGTCTCCGAGACGCTCCGGCGCCGCCGCCTCGCGTTTCAGTATGCGGCGAACCTCCTCTTCCATGGACACCCCATGCCTCCGCGCGCGCCGCCGCAGCGTTGCAACGGTCTCGTCGTCGAGATTGCGAATGCTTAGATTGGCCACGCCGTCTTCCTGCTGGATGAAACGAAAGCATGCTAGCGCATGCTAGCACCCCCCGCAAGACAGCGAGGCAACCGGCAACGTAAATAGGGGACGTACCACAAAAACGCCGTAGCGCAGGAAAGAATTGGTCTAGGTAGAAACGGCAGTGCAATTCGGAATACGCCACTCACCCATTTTCGACCTCGACCCTGCGGTCGCTCGGAAACCCCGCTTCAATCGTCGAAGGGATTGATCAACTCTACTCCGCATCCGTCGAAGTCTTTGTCGTTGCGTGCCGCGAGCCGAAAAGATTTCGTCCGGAAGATCGCGGCGATCTGGGCGTCGAAATTGCTGATGGGACGCCCTCCTGCTCGGCGGTCAGCCCGAAATTTCATGATGCTGAGCCATCGCCAGGCGCCGCTCGCCTTGCGCTGCAAACATCGACACGGCCCGCAGATGCTCCGCTTTGAGGCTGGGAAAATCCGCGAGGATCTCAGCCTCGCTTATGCCGCCCTCCATGTACTCCAGGATGTCGTAGACCGTCATACGCGTACCGCGAATGCAGGGCTTGCCGCCCCGGATGTCGGGATCGATGGTGATAAGGTCAGTCCGGTCGATCATGATGGTGTTTCCTCGGAGTCGAAGGCTTGGGAGACCGGTATCCATGCGATTCAGTCATCGATACGCGCAATCCCTGCGACGCAGGGACTAACCCACGTCGAGCCGGAGCAGCCTCTCCTTAGACCCACCATGATGCCACACCGGCCCACGAAATCGCCGTCACGCAGGCGGGACTTGGCCGGGCTCAAAGCTACTGCGGCAGCCGGGACAGACACCGTCGCTGCTCGCCATCGGGCTCAATCTCCTGGCAATCGGCCACCTGGGGGCTCGGTCGCGCCCAATCGGCAACATATCCCGCTCAGCGGACCGGCTCCAAACCGGTTCCGACGTACCTGCTGCCGTCGAACCGGAATACCTCCCGCAGCGCCTCCGGACCCGTCCAGCCCACCACCTCGAGATCGAGGTAGCCGTTGGTCCTTGTTCGCAGCACGCTGATCCGCTCGTCCGGCTCGACGAAATCCAGCAGCTGTCGATACCCGGCCCCGTGTCCTTCATAAACCCACCAGGCACAACGCCGAGCCCCAATGATCGCCGTGGCAGTCAGGGAATCGTCCGCAACGTCCAACACATTCGGCAGACTCCCGAGCCGCTCGTCCCCGAAATAGTGCGGCTTGGTCCAGCCGAGAACCTGCTGCACCTTTCCCGGCTGCAGTCGCTCATTGACGATACAGACATCGTCCACCATGCGTAGCGCGAAACGGTCACTCGGATCACCGAGGCTCTCGAGGTAGCCGGGATGGCGAGCCTCAATGGCAGCGACCTAGGTCAGCGCCGCATCGGCATGGTCGCGGCTCTCCTCGTCCATGATGCGCACGATATCGGCCTCTCGCGCGCCGCCGAGCTCCGTCACGCCAGCGGATTGGAAGACGTCGATAGCGAGATGGCGCAACGCAATGAAGCGCGCGAACATGACCAGGGGCGTGAACTTAAGCTCTTCGCCCATCCGATCGATCCACGCAAGTCCCTCCCGAGGCGCACGATCACAATCGACCAGCAGATCGCGGACCGGATTGTCTCCTGCGTCGTCATGGCCTGGAACATCGTTGACGTTTCTTGTCATGGTTGCTGTCCTCTTATCTCATCCTGCAAGGGATGCGGCACTGTCACGGAACCCATCCTAACCACCGCCAAATTGGGGTCTCTTTCTGACCTGAAGCCCGGGGCCTGGTGGATAACCCAAACGGCATCCGTTCTACAACGGTGGAAGTCAGGCGATTTTCAAAGCAGTGTAGGGAACCGCCCGCCGAACAGACGCCTCCGGAAAACCGGCAATGCGAGCACCGGGGAGGATCGGTCGAATCAGCCATCGAAGCCTCCGGACGGTGATGAGCCATGGGGCACGAGTCGCCAACTTTCGGTTCTCGGGTAATGGCGATCTACTTGGTGATCCAGTCAATCTCGGCGGCCCTTTAGCCGGGATTCGGAGAGCCAGTTTCAATTTCCTGCGACGCCCAGCGTTGAGCGCGTAACGGGGCGGCCTCAGTGTGCCTGAGCGATATGGATGTCAGTTCCCCGAGCTGGTCGATACTCGCGCCTGGACCCACTGCGACTCTCCGACCCGCCCTCTTACTACAGTCAGGAGAAGAAAGCATGCCACACCGTCTCAGCGTTCTCGTGCTCGATCGACAAGGCCGGCCGGTCAGCGCCACCAAAGTCAGCGTCAACATCAAAGGAATCCTCAGCGGCGGATTCCTCGATGCGTTCACCGACAGCAGTGGACACGCAACGCTCCAAACAGCGGGGGACTATCCCAGGTCCCGTGAGCTGACGATTTACGTCAAGCAGCAGTCTTTCGGCCCCTTCCCCATCGGCGGCGGATCCTACACGGTCAATCTCCGATAGGGTCGGCCGGCGCCGTTCCGCGGTCGCCGCCAGGCGACCAGCGCATCGGATGAAGGAAAATAGGGGCGAGGGAGAAATACGGGACGTCCTCCTAACGCACATGGCGAGCCACCATCCCGGAGCTGGCGCCGCCAATGATGCTGTGTGCCTTGATCATCGTTTCGGCCGCATCTGCAGTGTCCAGGTCGCGGACCGCGTCCGCTGAGATACCCGAGAGCGGTGGCGGGGAACGACGATCAAGGCTATGCAACGCAAGCACGTCGATCTCGAGGACCGCGCTCAACAAGCGCGTCACTGCCGGGCACAATCGGTGTGGGTTTCATCAATCAGGTCAATGACCATGTGAGGGTCTGCCAGCATGATCAGTCGTCCCCGTTGTTCCCCCATTCCCGCCACGACATGGCGCCCACCGATGCCGTGAAATTCCAGCTGTTGTTCGATACACTCCGTCATCGAAGGATCGTCGTCTCGGTTACGCCTAACCGGCTGTTCGCGCAACCCTTCTGCCAGAAAGGTCTGACCTTTTTCAGTCCCCCGGGAGATCTGGGGCGGATTGGTCATCGTGGGACTAGGGCACGACGGTGTTGTCAGACACGCCCCATCGATATCCATGACGTGCGCGTATGCCTTCCGATGTTGTCAGCCACCATAAACGGCACTCGTCGCAAGCCGCATCCACGGCAATCCGGGCCACGGCCTGGCCGATTTGACATCCGCTCGAGGAAACCCATGACGCCCCTTGTCCATCAACGTCCTGACCGTGCCGGCTGGTTGATCATCGTCTCCTTGATCCTGCTCGCACTCGCGGCGATCGGGTCAACGCAGCCTCTGCTGGCCGCCTCGGCTGACGTCGGGGATCCGCTGCTCATCCCGCCAGACGCCCATTATGTCCCGCTCCGTCAGGCCATCGACGCTGCTCCCCCACGGGTCGGCGATGACCTCGACGCCCTGGCCACCTTCCTCGGTGGGCTTGCCAACGACGACCGGGGCCGTGCCTATGCAATCTATTATTGGCTGTCGAAGAATATCGCCTACGACACCAAAGGCTTCTTCAGCGGCGAATTCGGTAGTCTGACGCCCGAATCGGTGCTGCAGCGCCGCGAGGCGGTCTGTTCCGGCTACTCGCGACTGTTTCAAGCCCTCGCCACCCGCATGGGGCTCGACTCCCGCGAGGTCTCCGGCGTCTCCAAGGGCTACGGCTGGTCGACCGACGGCACACTCGGTGACCATGCCTGGAACGCCGTGCGCATCGATGGCCAATGGAGGCTCATCGATGCCACCTGGGGCGCCGGCCATCTGGATGAACAGAACCGATTCGTCCGGGCCACCAACGACTTCTACTTCCTGACGCCGCCGGAGCGATTCATCGTCAACCATCTGCCCAAGGATCCCGCCTGGCAGTTGCTGCCCGCGCCGATCTCCCACGCCGAGTTCCTCGCGCTGCCGAACCTCGCTCCGGCCTTCTTCGCCAGCGGTCTCGAGCTCTTGGACAATGTCGGCGCAGTCCTGCAGACCCGCAAGCAGTTGTCGCTGGCGCTGCGGAGCAACCAGGATGTGGTCACCGCCATGAGCCTCGAGCGCAACGGCCGGAAGCTGCCCGAGCAGCACTCGTTCATCGAGCGCGACGGTGACCGCTTCCATCTGCAGGCGCTGCTGCCAATGCCGGGACGCTACGAGCTGCGCTTGTTCGTCAAGCCCGCCGAAGCCCCGGGTCCTTACAACCAAGCCGCAAGCTTCATCGTTGAAGCCAGTACCGGCGCTGGCGGCAAGGCCGGCTTCCCGCAGCAGACCTCGACCTATCAGACGCGCCGAGTCACTGGCCTTGCGCCCCTTGCCTATCACCTGCCCGCCGGCCAGCCGCAGCATTTCGACCTGCGTGTCCCCCGCGCTGCTGCCGTCGCACTGCTGGACAGCACCGGGCAATGGCATCAGCTCACCGCCGCCGAGGACCGCTGGCGGGGCAACCTCGCCGCCCCCACCGGTCCACTGAAGCTCCTCGCCCAATTCGACCCGGCCAACAACAGTTACGATGTGTTGGTCATTTATCAGGTGGAGTGAGCCCCAGGGGACAAAAGGGATCGATCGGCCGGTCCTGTCCATCGACGGCGGCTGGCGCCGGACCCTGACCCGCTATGACGACCCGGACGATTTCCGGGAGCGGTGCCCTTGGTCTATTTCCGCTTCGAGGACGAACGGCTGGGCTACACCCGGCTGGCGGTCGACGCGGCAATCTTTGTCGAGCTGAGCACCCGGCCGTTTCGGGAGCTCTCTCGCCACGACACGGCACCGGGAACCGAGCGCACCGTTTTCACGCCCAGAGCGCCTGCCACAAGGCGCTGCCAGGACCACGCAGGAAACGTTACGGGGAGAATGGGTTGAGCAGCCGAAGGTCAATGCCGGCAAAGTCGGCGACGTTCCGCGTGACCAGGGTCAGGTCGTAGATCAGCGCTGTGGCGGCAAGCTGCTTGTCAATCGCATGCTCTGGGTGCGGGACACGCAACCGTCCCCAGACTTGTGCCACGTCGATATCGAGCGGAAGGATCTGGTCTCCATAGTCCCCAAGCACGGTTGTGAGCCAAACCTCGAGCAGCCCGGCCTGGGTTTGGTCACCGCGGTGTCGGATCAATTCCACGCCGCGCCGCAATTCTCCGACCGTGACGGCGGACAGATAGAGCCTTGCCCGGTCGGCGATCGCAGCAGCGAAGAACGTCCGCACACCCGGATTGGCGCGGACACCCTTCCGGGCTTCACTGATAACGTTGGTATCAACCAAATACACGCGGCGCCGGCTCTGCAGCTTCAACCCGCTCGAAATCCCCGTCCTGCCCCACATCGGGCATGGACGCTAGCACTTCCGACAGGCTTCGTTTCCGCGGTGTAAACAGCACCTCCTCGAGGATGCGACGGTGCTCGGCCTCGGCACTGCGCCCAGCCATGGCAGCCCGTTGCTTCAAGGCATCGACAAGACGCTGATCGATATTTCTGACGATAAGATTGGCCATTTGGAGACTCCAGCAGCGGACAACGATTGCAATGATAGCAGTCTTCCGATTGTACTGATCAGTGCCAGCGCGGCGTGTCTCGCCTTCCCGTAGTTAGTTGTAAGTTTCGCCTGGAACCGCATCCTTTTGGAGGCGCAGATCAAGCAGGAGGGCCTGATCGGCCGCCGGGATGAGGTTGGACGTGCCAACCTCCGGGTGAACCAAGCCACAACCCCGTCCGTTCGCGCATGATCTTCCCGAGCTCGGCCCCGTCCAAGGGACGGACTTCTCCCAGCGCGTTAAGGAACGATCCAGGAACAAGTGGTGCAAATCGGGTCGCCGCTGTTGGGCACTGCTGCGCTTTGCCCCTACAGACCCCGTCCGTCGGCATCCCCATGCCATCATCCACCGTAGGTCGGCATCCCCATGCCGACCCGGGTGCCCGCAGGGCACCGGGAGTGGAGGTCTGCGGTGAGTCCGGGCGTTGGGCGGCGCCCGAGAGAGGTCGTGGCGGCAAGGGGTTGCCGCCCTACTGGCTTGTCGGGCTGAAGCCCGTATCCAACAAATGTTCCGTTTGTTTCTGAACCGTGACTAAGCGGTGGCACGGCCCTGAGGGTGGGCAGGCAAGACTTGTCGAGCATCCTTAGTACTGAGCCAATCGCCCGAGGACGCAGCGGCCTCGGCGTCAGATCTTGCGCCACTCCTGCCGGGTGCGTCGCTTCGCTCCGACTGCCCCGGTCGAATCCCCGTGGAACGGGTGGCCGCATCGCTTGGAATAGGCCAGCCTAGGGGATCCTGGACGCGACGCGGTCACATTCACTGCAGGCGCCCCACGATGACACCATCGGAGTCTTCAACCGCCCAAGAAACGCAACGTTCTCCCATCCGCACTCACCCCCGAAATACACCTCAAGCACCCGGTGAAACACCGACCCTGCTGGCGACACCTCGGCAAACAGGGTCGCACACGAACGCAGCTTCAAATCATCCGGCGACCCCAAGATCTCTCGCGCCGATCGCCCCTGAACTGCCAGCACGGCCTCGGCACACTCGATGAGCCGCGGCCCGAGCAGCGGATGCTCCAGATACGCCCAGGCCTCGTTGAGACTGCGAATCGCATACTGTCGCGCCATCGCGCTGAATCCGAGTCCATCGAACTGCGGAAAGATGAACCAGATCCAGTGCGAGCGCTTGCGACCCGAGCGGATCTCGGCGAGGGCATGCGCATAGACATGCTCCTGCGCCTGGATGAAACGATTCAGGTCATAGGGATCATCGGTGTTCATCGCTTGTGCTCCTGTCTCGAAACCCATCGCTGTGAGCAGCGACCGGGGTGAACTCGGGCGCCGCTGGCCTGTCCCGGACTCTTGCTGGTCCGCAGAAAGGACGGCCTGCAGCAACTGTTTCTGTTCCACACGGCGCATCGATGCAACCAGGCCGTTCGAGACTGTCGACCCCGTCGTCGCCCGGACGGGCTGGGATGTCGCCTTTGCTCACCGGGGGATGGCGTGGAGTGCCGTCAGCGGGCACGACGCTGCCGATTCATCCCCAGTGCCGCCGCATACTCCCACGACTGATGGTTCTGGTCGACTCCTCGGTCTGGATCGACTCCTTCAACGGCGCGCCTCAGCGTCTAGCGACCGGCGTGGGCGTCAGAGGAGACTCAATGCGTTGAAAATTGCCCCGCGCCGCGCGTTGTCCAGTCACGTGAGGGCAGCGGGAACGAAGGTGACACGGCCAGGTTCCCCCCGGGCCGGCCGGAGTCCCCGTGTCGGGGCGGTGACGATCCCGGCGAGGTCCCGCCGCCCTCCGTTCCGCGTCCTTCGGAACCAGCCACGTCAACTAGGAGAAGCAACCAATGGGACTAGATATGTTCGCCGAGGTGACCGCCGAGAAGCCGTCCAGCCCGGTCGATTTCGAGGTGAGTGACGCGCGGCAGATCTTCGAGTGGTGGAAGCATCCGAACCTGCACGGATGGATGGAGCGGCTCTATCGCGCTAAGGGAGGCAAGGCGGAGATGTTCAACCGCGGCGCGCCGGTGGTGTTGACCTCGGAAGACCTGGACCGACTGGAGGCCGATATCAGGGCGGACAGTCTTCCCTTTACGAGTGGCTTCTTCTTCGGTTATTCGATCGAGCGTACCGAGGAGGATTTGAGCTTCATCGCCAAGGCCAGAGAGGCCATCGCACAGGGTCTGACCGTCTACTACGACTCGAGCTGGTAGCCCCATGCCGGGCCGGAGCCGTCGGCTTCGGCCCGCTTTTGGGATGATGGTCCGTTATCCAGTCCCTTCGGGCCGGACGGTGGCCACCCGCCCCGACCTCGACTGCCCCGTCAGGACCCTCTATATCGCCTCGACGCTGCACCACCTGGAGGTTCTCAGCGACGCGCAGAAGGCGGGGATCGTCGCCAGTGCGCTGGGGGAGGCCCTGCAGAGGGCCATGCGCCACCGGATGCGCACCCTCGCCAGTGCGTCGATGGGCGTCTCCCGCACGTCCAACTCATCGCGGGTCTCCGCAGCGGGACAGGAAGCCTTATACGGCCAGTCCAACACCAGGCAGTCGAGCAGAAAGCTGCTGAAGGTTGGCGGTCACTTATAGCAAGCGTCTAACGCCTGTGCGACACGTATCGGTTCCGTCGAACGCCTCCGCAGCGCGTGCGCGACCGTCCGTTTCCTCAACGGCATCTCGCCGACCCTCGCAGAGCCGCGGCTCAGCTTGACCACTGGTCACGATGTGCGAAAGGCTTCTTCCGCTCACGAAAAACGCAGCACGGGTGCCCGATGACAACAACGACTGTCACAGCTTGGCTGGAAGCGCTGGGGCTCGGCGAGTATGCCGAAACCTTTCAGGAGCAGCAGATCGACCTCTCGGTTCTGCCGAGCCTGACCGAGGCTGATCTGAAAGAGTTGAGCGTGCCCATGGGGCACCGCAAACGCCTGCTCGCGGCGATCGCGGCGCTGGGCCAACCGGCCGCGGCGCCGGCACCCGCGGCCGATGCGCTCGACCCTATCATCGCCGGACTCCCGACCCCGCTCGCCCTGCCGCTGCGCGACTATCAGCAGGAGACCCACCCGGTCCTCAAGCTCTGGGCCGCCTGCGACGCGGTGGAGATCCTGCTCCGGGTGCTGGTCTTTCTCGGCATCGGGGATCTCAGCCGCCGCGGCGAGCTGCCCGAGCCACTTCGGCGGGAGCTGCGCTACCCGATCGAAAACCCCATGCTCGGCAACTGGCGGCGCATGGCGCAGCAGGTCGCCGAGACCCTCCCCGAGGGCACCGCCCTGCCCGAGCTGGCCCCCGTGGTCCGGGATACGCTCGCGCCCTTCCTCGACGGACCCGACGCCTCGCGCTCGGTCGAACGCTCCTTCCTCGCCCTGCGCAACCGCCTGGCGCACGGCGGCGGCATCAGCCGGCGCCTCGCGACCGAGCTGTTGGCCACCTGGCAACCACCCTTCGAGGCGATCTGGCTGCACTTGGCCTGGCTCCCGGAATGGGCCTTGGTCGCCCGAACCGAAGATGGATTCGTCCGCCTGCGCGGCCCGAGCAAGACACCGGAGCCCTGCGATCCAGCCGTGCCCGAGGTGTTCTCGACCATCCTGGCCGACGTGGGTCCGATCGTCGCAATTCGCGGTGATCAGATCATCCCGTTGTGGCCGCTGGCCCTCTTCGGCGTGCCCCGCCATCCGGAGCACGGGCCTGACCCAGCCGGCCAGGCACTGCCCCAGGTCTATGTGCGCCGCGGCGAGGTCAACCTGGAATACACCCCTCTCGGCGGCGCCACCCTGCCCCAGAGTGAATCGGACGAGACCGCGGTGGAGCGCTTTCTCGCCCGCTTGGGCGAGCGCCGCGTGCTCTTCCTGCTCGACGGTCTCGACGAGATCGCCGAGCGCGACCCCCGCTTCGCCACCGACCTCCCGCTCGGCATCCAGACGCCGACCCTGACCTGGCTCTGCGCGGGGCGCCCGGAGCGGGGCCTGCCGGAGGCCTTCGCCGCGGCCGGCGCGTTGCGGGTCTTCCCCGAGGGCCTGCCGCCGATGCAGGCGGGCGACATCCGCACCTTGCTGCTGGAGCGCATCGGCCCTCTGCGCAAGAAGCTGCTGCGCCAGGATACCGAGTAGGGCGAGCGGATCGGCAACCCCTTCGTCGACAAGGTCGCGCGCCTGTCCGAGGGGCTGCCGCTCTATGTGCATTACGTTATCGAGGACATCAACAAAGGCCGCTACCGCATCCTCGATGCCGGCGAGGCCCTACCGCCGGGCCTGCACGCCTACCACGAGGAGCCGCTGCGGCGCCCGCTTTGGCCGATCTGCTGCGACGGCGCGGCCGGCTGGTACCCGAGGGTGACGCGGGTTTGCGTCTGGTCCAACCGGAACTCGGCGCAATCACCTTCATGCTGCGCCGGGCGCCGACCCCGGAAGGCGAGGACGGCTATACCCTCTACCACCACTCACTCGCCCAGCACATGGCGGAGAGCGAGCACTGTCGAAAAGCGGTGGCGACCGCCCGCGAGTTTCTCGCCGACCTCGCGGACGCGATCCCCGAGGGGCCGCTCGCGCCCTATCTCTTCCGGCGCGGTATTCCCCATCTGCTTGAGACCGGGCGGGCGCCGGCGGCCCTGGGACTGCTGACCCGCTTCAGCTATCTGATGGCGCGTCTGCAAACGCTGAAGGATCCCGACGGGGTGCAGGGCATCGCCGGCGACTGGCGCACGACGCTGGCCGCGAGTCCGGCACTGGACAGCCGGGAGCGGCTGTGCGAGGCCTTCTGGCGAGAGCGCGAGCACATCCTGCGCCGCGGCGACGAGCGCTGGCCGGCCTATAAGATCCTGCTCCAACTCGCAGTCGAGCATGCGGACGACAGCCCCGTGACGCGGGAGGCCGAGGCGTGGCTTGCTGGGGGCAACTGCGATTGGGTGTGGTTGCGCAATCCGCAGCGGGTGGCGCTAGCGGCACCGGATCCTTGTCTGCGGGTGTTGGAAGGGCACACCGACGGGGTCAACGGCGTCCTGAGCCTCCCCGACGGGCGCCTCCTCTCCTGGTCCGGGGACCGCACCCTGCGCCTGTGGGACGGGCAGTCTGGTCAGGCGCTCGGCGAGCCGATCACAGACAGGGACCTTCCGTGGATCGATCCATGGCTTCTGTTCCAACGCAATGAGGGCCGCGCTCCTAGAGCCAATTGCCGATACACCGCCCGATGGGACTTGGCCAACACCGGCGGTATTGCAACTTGCACCAGATCGAGTCCTCCGGTTTGTTGGAGCGGCAATTCGCGTGTGGTTGCGCGCGACCTGTTCAGCGAGGGCATCCTCGTCGTGACGCTCGCTAGCGGCCACGTCTTCTGCCTGCAGCTCTACCGCAGCGCGCGGCGGATCTCGATCGAGGAATATGAGAACTCTGAACGGATCGAGTGATCCGACCAAGCGCTATGGAAGGCGTCGCTCGGACCACGCTTGGACGACGAGCAGGCTACGACCGACACAGCTCACCGCCAGCAGGGGGCGCGGGCCCGCCGTCAGGCGCCCTCGCGGGGCACGAGCTTGATCTCAAGCCCGCAGCCGACCGCGGCGGCATAGCGCTTCAAGGTCGCAAGCGAGGGCGCATGCTTCCCGGCCGATTCCAGCCGCGATACAGCGCTCTTGGTCGTCCCCATGCGTGCCGCGACGGCGTCTTGCGTCAGACCGGCGTTGGCCCTTGCCTTTATCATTTCATCCGCAAGGGCGTATTCCAGCGCCAGGCTCTCATAGGTGGCCTCGAAGCCGGTCCGCTGCTTCGCCCTGGTCAAAAAAGCGTCGTGGTCGTGGGCAACGGGTTGGTATTTCAACTCAGCCATGCCGTACCTCTTTCAGGCGTTTGCGAGCGACCCTGAGATCACCGTGGGGGGTGTTCTGCGTCTTCTTGATGAATGCGTGTAAGACGATGCTTTGGCGCCCCGTGACAAAACAGTAGAAGGCGCGGCCGATACCGAAGCGCCCTCGGGGCCGCACCTCGAACGAGCCGTCGCCGAGGGCACGCGAGTGCGGCAGTCCGAGATTCGGGCCATGAGCCGTGAGCAGCTCGATCAGATGAGCGTAGTCCGCCAGGATATCCACTGGCCAAGATTCGACCTCGGCGAGCACGCGCTCGTGGAAATAACTGATCTCGAACGACATGCCGGGAGGTTAGCAAGTATGCGAACTTCTGACAAGACGCCACCCCCGCAGTCGCAACGACGTCGATGTGCGACGCACCGCTGACCTGATGGTTCCAGGCGCGGCGAATCAACCAGTCGTCAGGCGGTTGGACACCGGAGGAGAAAGCCTCAACTCGATGCGTCTCGGAAAGCGGCGCCGGGGCCTCGAGGGTCACGCCGTCCATGGGCTGGGGGAAATAGGGGACGAGGGGAAATAGAGGACGCACCACAAAAACGCTGTAGCGCAGGAAAGAATTGGTCTCGGTAGAAACGGCAGTGCAGTTCGGAGTGCGCCACTCACCCATTTTCGACCTCGACCTCAGGCCGCTCGGAAACCCCGCTTCAATCGTCGAAGGGGTTGATCAACTCTACTCCGCATCCGTCGAAATATTTGACGTTACGTGTCCAGAGCCGCGTCGATTCCCCTCCGGCAAGACCATGAGGCCGACCTCGATCTCGGCGATGGAAATGGTAGTCAGGTACAAGGCGCCCCCGCTCTACCAATCCTTGGGCGACGCCGGCAGGCGACCTATTGCCGTCTGTTCAAGACGGCGTTGGATGCGCGTCGGCTGCAACGCCAGCGCGAGAGCACCAAGGGCGGCTACGTGCTCGGAACCGATCGGTTCGTGCAGCAGATCGCGGCCATGGTCGGCCGGCGCACATGGAAGGGGTCAGCTGGAAGGCCAAGAGGGCAACCGGAGCGGGAAGGTCAAGGGGAAACGCCCCTCCAGCAAGATGGTAAAGTGGCTAAGGCCTGGCGTGTCCATGATCGCGCCTTTCTCGCATCGAAGCCTTTCGGGGTGCATGGCGCCGCCACCCGCGTCGTTGTGTTGAAGGGCGCCGTGCGTTACGTTACTGGTATGCGGATGCTTTTTGGAGGCCATCATGACCGCGGAAGCTGCTCTTCACCCAGAATACATCACAGACGCTGACGGGCGTCGCAAGGCTGTCGTGTTGCCGATCGAAGAGTATGAGTCCCTCGTTGAAGATCTGGCTGATTTGGCTGTCCTGGCCGAGCGTAGCGGCGAGCCAACAATCTCTCACCAGGACGTGATCAATGAACTGAGACGCGATGGCCTCCTACCGGATTGAGTGGAAACAGTCGGCGCGTAAGGAGCTCAAACGCGTCGAACGTGATGCGCTCGGACGCATTCTCGCCGCGGTCGAGTCACTTGCCGCCAACCCGCGACCACCAGGTTGCCGCAAACTTGTCGGTACTTCAGGAGCATACCGCATCCGAGAAGGCAACTATCGGGTGCTTTACACCATCGAAGAAGACCGCCTGATCGTGGAGATCATTCGCGTAGGCCACCGGAGTATCGTCTACAAGAAGTGAACGATCAGCCGTGACGGAGCAGCTGACGCGGCGGCCGTATGGGCAGGTTGTGGCCAGGCACTGACCCGGTGAGCATCCATCCTGCCGGTAGCCGCCGTCGGGTTCCGGCTGGTGTATGTGGTCTTCGCCCGGCGCTTCCGTCTCTCGCGGGATCTGGCAGGGTGGGAGGGCGAGACGCCCGCGCTGCTGGCACAGCGCAATCACCTGGTCCACGGCGTCGGCCCTATCGAGCGCCGCGGCCTCGCGGTGCCTGCGAGGCCTGGGGGGCCCAGGCAGGGTTCCTCGCCCCGTCTGCGCTACGCAACCGCCGAGTCGGGCAGGGTCACCAGACGATGCCCCTCCATCTCCATCTCGGCAAGCTGGCCCTCGTGAACGAGCTGGTGGATTCGCCCCCGCAGGCCCAGCGTGCTCACCGAGGCGTCGTTGGCGTAATGGGCAGCCTTGACCGCCTTGGCCAACTCGGTCAGCGACCGGACTCCGGCACCCAGGGCGCTTCGGACCTGCGCGGGCAGATCTGCCAGCGGGGCTGCCTGGTCCGCGACGTCCGGGCTCCTATCAGCCACATCCGAGCGAGGCGCCTCAGCCAAGGGGCTCGTCGACGCCGCTTCACCCTGTCCCGTGGATGCCCGCGGGATGGTCGCGTTGAAGCCGTTCACCAGGAAATCCCCGCCGCCCGCATCCACTACCCGCAGACCTCCGCCCTTCGCCGCGGCCGCCTCGGCGAAGGCCCGGAACCGGGCAAAGCCCAGCTTTTTCTCGTCGAACGCCGGTTTCAGCTCGCGCATCATTGACTTGATCTGGGCTCCGCGCAGCACGATCCCTTGCTCGCTCAGCCGCGCGAGCGCCTGGCGAAAGAGCTCGATCGGGGCGTCGAAGGCTCGGCGCGACGGTGCCTTGCCAGAGGCCAGGGGCGCATCGTCCAGGTAGATGACCTCGTCACAGTGGTTGCGGAGGAAGGCGCTCATGTCGTCCTTCATCCCCATCACCACGACGCGCTTGCCGTGCTCGCGCAGCTTGCCGATCAGCGGGGTAAAGTCGCTGTCGCTGGAGACGATGACGAAGGTATCCAGATGAGGCTTGGTGAGAGCAACCTCCATGGCATCGACCACCAGCTTGATGTCGCTCGAATTCTTGCCCCTCTGGCCGTGCGCCGGAAGCTCCGTGAGCTCGACGGAGCACTCGAGCATCTGCCGCTTTTGGGAGGCGAATCGGCCCCAGTCGGCGTAGGCGCGCTTGATCGAGAGACTGCCGCGCTTTTGGAGGTCGCCGATCAGTCGGCGCAGATCCAGTTTCCGGCGGTAGCCGACATTCTCGAAATCGATAAACAAGGCGATGTTGCTCATGCTTGGCTCCCTTGCGTTGCGGTCTTGGCCGAGGTCGCGAGCGGTGACATCATCAGTCGCGACCTCCACTTCAGCCAGCTCCCGACCGGAGCCGACTCGCTCGACATGGAGTACCGCCTGACTGCCGCTTCCGACGCTCGATATCGGATCGGGCTGCGCCGTCCCTGGCGCTCCGTCCGTGGAGAGATGTCCTGCTCCCAGCTATTCAACGCAGCCAGGAGAGGATTTTTCACCATTTCGCCTTCTGGTGACGCGCCCGTAACCCAGCGCCATATGGGAGCTGGGGAAACGGCTCAACAATGCGGGTGAGTCCGATCGGGTTTGCCTTTGATCAGGAGGACATCGTGCTGGCCGAAGCCGCCCGTTCCGCTGAGACCACCCATCACCATCCGGAGGGGATCAAGGGCGCTGGGGTCATTGTATTGGCGATCTTTCTGGCACGGACCACCAAGGACAAAGATCGAGTGCGCGCGGAGATCAGCAGGCGCTTCGGCTACGACCTCTCGCGAACCCTGGACCAGATCAGGCCTTCACACACCTTTGATCTGTCCTGCACCGGAACAGTGCCAGTGGCGATCCTTAGCCGGCCGGTTCTCCCGGTCGCGGTGCGATCAGGGGCCAAGCACCTCCTCGATGCCTTCCGAAAGGTAGATCTCGCGCTTCGCGCTGATCAGGGCCAGCGAGGCGTGCCGCGTCATCCCCTGCGACTCGACCAGATAGCGGGCAACGACGGCCGCCGAGCGCGAGCGCCCCGCATGACAGTGGACCAGGATCCGCTCGCCCGCCGCCACGACGTCGGCGATGAACCGCACCGCCTCCCGAACGCCGCGGGGATCGTTGCCGGGTCCGTCGATCAATGGGACGCAGAGCACCTCCACGTCCTCCCGACCCTCGTCGCAGCAGCACTCCTTCAGGCACAGGATCGCGTCGATCCCAGCCGGCAGCGCCGTGGCGTCCCGGTAGTTGCCGATCGCGACCTGATCGGTGATTCAGTCCATGTTGGTTGCCCCTTCATCCGGCCTAAAAGTCTGTTTGAAAATCGCGCGGCCAGGCGCGTTGAGGGTTCAACGGGCGGCCGCAGCGGGACCGGATGAGGACAAAGGCGGCCTCCCCCCAGCCGACCCTTGCCAGCATCCGGTCCCGCTGCACCCCCCGCTAACCGATGGTCCGCGAACCGGAGGCCTCAACATGCCACAGCTGAACTGATGACAGATATGCGGATTCCGGATCCCCGTCACCACGACGAGGGGCTCCGCTGATACAAGGGGCTCCGGGGACGCAACACGACGGAAGGGGACCCGACCGAGGCCGCCGAAATCGTCGGTATCTGGTCGGTATCTGGGGGGAATGGCGCTAAGATAAGGAAGGATGCGGTCGCAAGATCCTGAAAAGATTGGGGTAGGGGCTGCCAAGGTGATAGGCTGAATTCGCCAAAAGCCAACTCATCACCTCGGACGGCAGCCCTCTGCATC
>NZ_NRSD01000017.1 GCF_016583985.1 Thiocapsa imhoffii
GGGTAGGGGGTAGGGTGGGTCGCGAGTGGGTTTGGTCTGCTGGGGTGTGGGAGTTCTGGAGGGTTGGTTGGGACGACGTGTCGTCGCCCCGCAGTTGGGTTCGCGGTTAGGGTCGCAGATAGACGTAGCCGTCGCGCTGCAATTGGCCGATGCGGGCGACGCCGCCTTGGCTGACTTCGACGAAGCCGGGCAGTAGATCATCGATCTCCATGTTGTAGATCTGGAGTGTGTTGCCGCACATCTCGAAGGCGACGCCCTGTTCGAGTAGCGCGGCGACTCCGGAGCGCACGCGATCGGTGGCCTCGATCTCATCGAGGGCACTGACGGCCGGGCCATGGGCGACGAGCACCATGTTGACGTGCTCGGGGCCGCCGAGGCCATCGATATGGTTCTGCATGTTGTTGAGCACGAAGGCGGCGCGCTCGGGCTCCGAGAGATGGTAGACGACGTCGATGGGCTCCGCCGTGGAGGCCAGGGCGGTTGCGCCGAGGCTCAAGGAGAACAGGATGGCGAACGGGTTGACTGGCATGATGTGATCCTCGCTTTGGGTTCGGGTGTCCAGCATCGAGGTGCTGGCTTCTTGGCTTCTTGGCTTCTTGGCTTCGTGGTCGCGTCACGTCCCAGCGTCTTCGCTGGTGGGGTTCGTGCTGTCCGGCTCGGGACGTCAGACGGTCCCGAGCCGTGCGCGTCTCACAGTTCTTGCGATGCGAAATCCGCAAGCCGTGAGCGCTCGCCACGCAGCAGGGTGATGTGCCCGCTGTGTGGCCAGTTCTTGAACCGATCCACCACATAGGTCAAGCCGGAGGTCGTCTCGGTCAAGTAGGGGGTGTCGATCTGGCTGATATTGCCGAGACAGACGAACTTCGTGCCCGGTCCGGAGCGTGTGATGAGGGTCTTCATCTGTTTCGCCGTGAGGTTCTGTGCCTCATCGAGAATGATGTACTTGTTGAGGAAGGTGCGCCCGCGCATGAAGTTCAACGATGAGATGCGGATGCGGTTGCGGATCAGATCATTGGTCGCGGCGCGGGCCCATTCGCCCCCATCCGGCTTGGTGAGCACCTCGAGGTTGTCCATCAGCGCCCCCATCCAGGGCGTCATTTTTTCCTCTTCGGTGCCGGGCAGGAAGCCGATGTCCTCGCCGACCGGGACCGTCACGCGGGTCATGATGATCTCGCGATAGAGATTGCGGTCGAGCACCTGAGCAAGCCCGGCCGCGAGCGCGAGCAGCGTCTTGCCGGTCCCGGCGGCCCCGAGCAGGGTCACGAAATCCAGCTCTGGATCCATCAGCATGTTGAGGGCGAAATTCTGCTCGCGATTGCGGGCGCTGATCCCCCAGACCCCATTGCGGGCGGGTCGATAGTCGTCGACCAATTCGATGATGGCTTCGGTCTCGGTCTGCTTCTCCCGCACGATCGCCTCAAAGGCGCCGTCCTCACCGAGAAAGACGCATTGGGCTGGATACCAGTCGGCGATGTCGGGTCCCTCGATCCGATAGAGGGTGCGACCTTCCTCCTTCCAGGCATCGAGTGACTTGTCGTGGTGGCTCCAGAAGTCCTCCGGCAATTCCTGCATGCCGGTGTAGAGCAGGGTGACATCGTCGAGCACCTGATCGTTGGAATAGTCCTCGGCCGGGATCCCGAGCACCGCCGCCTTGATGCGCAGGTTGATGTCCTTGGAGACCAGGATCACCTGGCGGTCGGGACGCCGCTCGCGCAGGGCTTGCGCGGTGCCGAGGATGTGGTTGTCCGAGACGGTGCCGGGCAGGGAGGGCGGCAGCTTCAGATCGAGTGTCTCGGTCTGGAAGTAGAGCCGACCGGTGGAGGGCAACTGGATGCCCCCGCCGCTTGCCGAGATGGGGCCGATGCGCAGCCCCGCATCGATCTCGGACTTATCCGCGCCGGTCATGAGTTGATCGAGGAAGCGGCTGACCTGGCGCACATTGCGCGCCACCTCCGAGAGGCCCTTCTTTCCGTGGTCGAGTTCCTCGAGCACCATCATGGGTAAGAAGATGTCGTGCTCTTGGAAGCGAAAAATCGCCGTCGGATCGTGCATCAGCACGTTGGTATCCAGGACGAAGAGGCAGGTTTGGTCGTTTTGGCGCGTGATCATCCGCACTCCTGACAGTGGTGATGCCGAGCGAGTCACGCCGTCCCTGGGCGGCCTCGAGAGCGCGGGGAGGTGGGTGTCAGGGTGCCGGTGTCCGAGCGTGGTGGCGCACGCGACACCGGGCTGACCCGCAATGGTGGCACCACTCAGCCGGTCGCGAGCGCGCGTGCCGCGCTCAAGACCTCGGCTACGTGATCCTTGACCTTCACCCCACGCCATTGCGCGCGCAACACCCCCTCGGCATCGATCAGGAAGGTGCTGCGCTCGACTCCGAGGCTTTCTTTACCATACATCTTCTTGAGCTTGATGACGTCAAAGGCTTGGCACAAGGCCTCATCGGTGTCGGATACGAGATCGAACGGGAAGGCCTGCTTGGTCTTGAAGTTCTCCTGCGCCTTCACGCCATCGCGCGAGGCACCCAGGATTTGGGTGTGCGCGGCGGCGAACTCCGCGGCGGCATCGCGAAAATCCTGGCCTTCCTGTGTGCAGCCGGGGGTGCTGGCCTTGGGATAGAAGTAGAGCACGAGATGTTGTCCCCGGTAGTCGGAGAGTTTCACCGTCTTGCCGCCGGTGACGGGGAGTTCAAGATCTGGAATGGGTTCGCCGATTGCGACGCTCATGATGGGGCCTCCAAGGTCGAGTCTAGGATCGAGGATCGTTCTGCTTGGATCGATTTGGAGGCGAGTGCGGGCGATTCATAGCCGTTGATGAGCCGGCAGCCGTTGGGTTGCCCCGTCCGTCTCCCGGCCTGGGCCCATGACCAGGGACGACTAGCCCTTGATGGGTTCGAGCACGGCGTCGAGGTTCAGGCCGTCGCAGTAGTCCATGAACTCCTCGCGCAGTCCGGCGATGTGCATATCGGCGGGGATGCCTACGGTCATGTGGACCGAGAACATGGTGGTGCCGGTATGCGCGGCGGCATAGGTCGAGGTCGCCATGTCCTCGATATTGATCTTGCGATCGGAGAAGAAGCCGGCGAGGTTGTTGACGATGCCGGGATGATCCATCGACACCACATCGACGGCATAGGGCAGCAGCGGGCGTCCGGTGGCGCGCTCGCCCGTGCGCTTGGAGATGATCGTCATGCCGAGTTGGCGCTCGAGTTCGGGCAGGGCATTTTCGATCTTGGCCAGCGTGTTCCACTTGCCTTCGACCAAAAGGATCGCCGCGAACTCGCCACCGAGCACGGTCATGCGGCTGTCCTCGATATTGCAGCCATGCTCGAGCACCGTCTTGGAGATCTGATTCACAATCCCCGGTTGGTCCTCGCCCAATGCCGAAATCACCAGGAAGGTCTTCTGTTTGCTTTTTTCCATGCCAGCGAATCGCGCCTTGTGATGAGCCAACCTGAGTGTAGCATGCGTGCTCGCGCGACTGCAGTGGGCCGGGACGCTCGGCCATCCAAAGTCGAAGCGGCTGCCAGCCGTTTGAACCGACTCGGTGGGCGTTCGCCTCAGGCGTCATCCGCACGCGCGGGCCGTTCATCCGCCGTGGACGCCGGCTGGAGCGGGTACCAGGTGTCGTCGCGCGCCGCGGGCAGGAGGTCACGACGCAGTTGCTTCAAGGCCTCGGCGGTCTTGCCGGTTCCGCCCGCGCCGAACGGGTTCTCCTGATCGAGCACGTCACCGAGTTCGGCATCGATCTGATCCGGGTCCTCGCCGGCCTCCATGCGACGGATCGCCTCGGCCATGCCATCGCCGAGTTTCAACCCGGTGCTTTCGAACAGCTTGCGCATGGTCTTCGCCGCTTGTTTGGGGTCGTCCTGATCGAGATGCTCCAACTCTCCCGCCAGCGAGGCGAAGGCGTTCATCAACTTCGTCTCGTCGAACCCAGGCGGCAGACCATCCTCATCCGTTGCTTCCGTGTCCGCTGCGCCTCCCCGTCGGATCGCGAACAGGCTCGCCTGACGGTCGAGTTGCGGGCGCTGGCAGCGCGGGCAGGACGGTTGCGTGACGGTATCGACCCGCCGCGAGAAGAAGTTGAAGATGGCATGACAGTCGGGACAATAAAATTCGTAGACAGGCATCTTGTCGTCTCCAGGCACGGCTTCGGGGAGATTCTACACCCGATATCGGATGCTGCGGTTGGCTCACCTCGACCCTGGATCCAGGGGTTGCCAATGCCCTGCGTCCACGCCAAGGATCTTGACTGGCGGTGTTGCTGGAGGCGGCTAGTGAGACGTCTTCACGGTGGCCTTCGAGGCTGTGGAGCGATCGACCTCGGTGGTCGTTCCCGGTAGCGCTTGTCATCAAAGCTTCACTAGTTGATCTGATCAACCAGATATAGACTGTCGGGCCGGGTGAATGAGGAACCGATGTCCGACTCGAGGTCGGGGGAGCGCAGATGAGTATTCGTGTTGGGATCAACGGCTTTGGACGGATGGGCAGGCTCAGCCTGCGCGCCGCGTGGGACCGGAGTGAGCGCGCCGAGCGGTTGGTGTTCACGCACGTCAATGAGATCGCCTGTGATGCGGCGGGGTCGGCGCATCTGTTGCAGTTCGACTCGGTGCACGGGCGCTGGGGGCATGAGTGTGCCGGTGCCGGGGAGCGGATGCGGGTCGATGGGGAAAGCATCGGCTACAGCCGTCACGCCGGGATCGACGACACCGATTGGTCGGACTGTCAGATCGTCATCGAGGCCACGGGTAAGCATCACAAGACCCCGGAACGGCTCCAGGCCTACTTTGCGCAGGGGGTCGAGAAGGTGGTGGTCGCCGCGCCCACCGCTGGGGCCCTGGATCTTGTCTATGGCGTCAATCACGATCGCTATGATCCGACGCGGCATCATCTGGTCACGGCCGCCTCCTGTACCACCAACTGTCTGGCCCCGGTGGTGAAGGTCATGCACGAGCAGGTTGGCATCCGGCATGGCTCGATGACGACGATCCATAACATCACCAACACCCAACGGATCGTCGACCTAGGGCACAAGGATCTGCGCCGCGCGCGGGCCTGTGGTGAGTCCTTGATCCCGACGACGACGGGTTCGGCGAAGGCCATCACCAAGATCTTCCCGGAGTTGACCGGCAAGTTGAACGGCCACGCCGTGCGTGTCCCGCTGCTGAATGCCTCGCTGACCGATTTCGTCTTCGAGGCGGCGCGCGCGGTGACGGCCGAGGAGATCAATGCCTGTTTCAAGGCGGCGGCCGCGGGCGAGCTCAAGGGTATCCTGGGGTATGAGGAACGCCCCCTGGTGTCGGTGGATTATCGCGATGATCCGCGCTCGTCCATCATCGATGCCCTCTCGACCATGGTTGTTGCCGACACCCAGGTGAAAATCTATGCCTGGTACGACAATGAATGGGGCTATGTGAATCGCCTGATCGACATCGTCGAGATGCTCGCCCGCTCGCTCGAGCGCTGACCGTCCAGATGAACGCGGCCGCACGCAATTATCTGACCGTCACCGGCGGTTACTGGGCCTTCACCATCACCGATGGGGCGATCCGGATGCTGGTGGTGCTCTATTTCCACCAGCTTGGTTATTCGCCCTTCGAGGTGGCGATGCTGTTCCTCTTCTACGAGGTGTTCGGCATCGTCACCAACCTGGTGGGAGGCTGGCTCGGTGCCCGCATTGGTCTGAATCTGACCATGCATCTGGGCATGGGGCTGCAGATCATCGCCCTGCTGATGCTGACCGTTCCCGATGTCTGGCTGACGGTGGTCTATGTGATGGCCGCGCAGGCGCTCTCGGGCATCGCCAAGGATCTGAACAAGATGTCGGCGAAGGCGACGGTGAAGACGCTCACGCGCGCGGACGGGGCGGGGGAGGATCATTCCAAGCTGTTCAAATATGTGGCGATCCTGACCGGCTCGAAGAACGCGCTCAAGGGCGCCGGGTTCTTCGTCGGCGCCCTGCTGTTGCAGGTGGTGGGCTTCCGGGGGGCGCTGCTGGCGCTGGCGGGTCTGCTGCTGGTGGTGCTGATCGTCACCGCCTGGCTGCTGCCCTCCGGGGTGGGCAAGATGAAGCAGAAGGCGACGTTCACCCAGGTCTTCTCCAACACCCCCGAGATCAACTGGCTCGCGGCCGCGCGCTTTTTTCTGTTCGGGGCGCGCGATGTCTGGTTCGTCGTCGCGCTGCCGGTGTTTCTCTACTCGGTCCTGGGCTGGTCCTACACGCAGGTGGGCAGTTTCCTGGCGCTGTGGGTGATCGGCTATGGCCTGGTCCAGGCGCTCGCGCCACGGTTGGCGCGCCGGCGCCAGCGGGAGGCGGGCCGAGGGCCGGGTGGCGCGAGCGCGCGTCGTTGGGCGCTGGTGTTGATGCTGATTCCGGCCGGTATCGCGCTGGCGTTGATCGAAGGGCCGGCGCTGGGGTGGACCCCGGGCCCGATCCTGATCGTTGGCCTGATCCTCTTCGGCATCGCCTTCGCCATCAACTCGGCGGTGCATTCCTACCTGGTGCTGGCCTACTCCGACTTCGAGAAGGTCTCGATGACCGTCGGCTTCTATTACATGGCCAACGCGGGCGGGCGCTTGCTCGGGACGGTGTTCTCCGGGCTCATCTATCAGACGCAGGGACTCGAAGGCTGTCTCTGGTGGTCGAGCGGGTTCGTGCTGGCGGCTTATCTGCTGTCGCTGCGACTGCCGGAGGTGAGCGGATCGCCGCCGTTGGGTGCGGCCCCCGTGCGCGACGGCGGCTGACGCGGATCGTCAGCCCACTGGGGTCGGGTTGCCGGCGCGGTGCGGACTCAGCCCGCCTTGGAACCACCGAGACAGGGTGGTGAGTCCGGGATGGTGCCGCCCTTGGCGAACCACTCCTCGGGTGTCCAGGTATGGAGCGCCAAGGCATGCAGACCGGCTGAGAATTCGTCGTGCAGAATCTGATTGAGGCGGCGGTGACGGGCAATGAGGGATTGGTCCTGGAAGGATTCGCTGACCACCAGCACCTTAAAGTGTGATTCGGCCCCGGCGGGCACCGCGTGCATGTGGCTTTCGTCGACGACCTCCAGGTGTAGGGGGGCGCATTGGGTGTGCAGGGTTGTTTCGATCCGGTCTTTGCGGCTCATCTCAAGAGGTCTCATGTGGGCGGCCCGCGGGGGGCGGATGAGTCTGATTTAGGGTTGCGGTGGCCGGCACGCAAGTCCGATGGCGTCTCGATGGAGCGACGGACGTGAGGGTCTCGGCGCGTGCGTGAACAGGACGCGCGTGAGTTGACGGCCGCTTGGCGGATAGTCCGTTCGCTGCCACACTGTCGGCGCCATCCTGCACGAGGTGTCAAACGATGACTCCAGCAATGACCCAGCTTGCGCTTGAGCGGGAATCCCCACCACTGTATCAGGACGCGCGCGGGATCATCCGCGTCGGGGAAACCCGAGTGACCTTGGACAATGTCATCAGGCTCTTTGAGCAAGGCGCAACCGCCGAGGAGATCGCCATGCGGTTCGATGTCCTGGATCTCCACGACATTTACGCGACCCTGGGGTATTACCTCGGTCATCGCCAGCAGGTGCAAGCCTATCTGTACCGCCAGGAGCAACACGCGCTGGCGGCGCGGCGCGAGGCCGAGTCGCGATCACCCACCACCGAGATCCGCGAGCGCTTGAACCGCCAGCGGACACGTGATGATGCTCCGCTTGCTGGCTGATGAAAACCTCGACGGGAACATCGTGCGCGGCCTCCTGAGGCGTGTGCAGGGTGTCGATGTCGTTCGGGTGCAGGACGTTGGGCTGTCCGGTGCCGATGACCCGGCGGGCTTGCCATCCGATGCGATCTTGTTGGGCTGAAGCCCGACCCACTCTTGGGATGCGGTTTCCTGGAAATCGCCCTAGGCGCCTGAGGGCGAGAGGCGTTCGGCGAGTGTCTCGTGGCCGGCGGCGCGCGCGTGCTCGGCAGGTGTGAGCCCATCGAAGTCCTTGAGGGTGCGGTCGGCTCCCTGTTGCAGTAGCAGCTCGACGGTCTCGACATGGCCCTTGCCGGCGGCCCAGCCGAGCGCCGTCCATCCCTTGGTGGCCTCTTGATGATCGATCATGGCGCCGTGCTCAAGGAGGGTCGCGACGATGGCGGCATGATTGTTCGACGCGGCCAACATCATGGCTGTGTAGCCGCCGTTGTCCTGGGCATCGATCGCGGCGCCGGCGTCGAGCAGACGCGCCACGACTGGTGCATGTCCTTGGAGCGCGGCCTTCATCAAGGGTGTCCAGTCGCAGCTGTCGCGGACATTGACCTGGGTATTGGGTTTCAGCAGCGCGTTTAAGGCCGTGAGATCACCGCGCTCAGCGATCTCGAGCAGGGCCTCAGTGTGTTCTTCCGAAGAACCAGAGGGTTGACAGGCGCTGAGCAGCAGAGTCAACACGGGAATAAGGAGCAGCAGGGTTTTGTTCATGATCCTGCATTGTCCGGTTGACTCGGATCCTTGCCAATGCGAATCAACAATCGTGCCGCGCGATCGGGGGTCCGCGGAGTACATCCGCTCGGGCGTGGACTGCCGCGGTTGGGTGAGGTCTTGGTGGCTGCGCGCTGGTCGAGGAGACGCTTGCGGCGGTCACAGGAAGGTCACGTCGACCTGGAACAGACGTTCGACCTCGGCGATGCGCGCCTTGTCCTGGAGGAAGAGGATGAGATGGTCCTCGGGCTCGATGACGGTGTCATGGTGCGCCATCAGTACCTGCTCGCCGCGCACGATGGCCCCGATGTTGGCCCCCTTGGGGAGGTTGATGCGCTCGATGCTGCGGCCGATGACCTTACTGGATTTGGCATCGCCGTGCGCGATCGCCTCAATGGCCTCTGCCGCCCCGCGTCGCAGCGAATGAACCATCACCACATCGCCGCGGCGGATGTGCTTGAGTAAGCTCCCGATGGTGGCCTGCTGCGGGGAGATGGCGATGTCGATGGCACCGGATTGCACCAGATCGACATAGGACGGGCGGTTGATCAGGGCCATGACCTTGTTTGCGCCAAGCCGTTTGGCCAGCATGGCGGAGAGGATGTTGGCCTCGTCGTCGTCGGTGACCGCGCAGAAGACATCCGTGTTCTCGATATTCTCTTCGCGCAATAGGTCGCGGTCCGCGGCATCGCCGTGCAGCACGATCGTCTTCTCAAGGTTCTCCGCGATCCGTTTGCAGCGGGCCAGATCACGCTCGATGATCTTGACCCGATAGCGCTGTTCCAAGGCGCCCGCGAGCCGGGTGCCGATGTTGCCTCCGCCGGCGAGGATGATGCGTTTGTAGGGGCGGTCGAGCCGTCTGAGTTCGCCCATGACGGCGCGGATGTGCTTGGGCGCGGCGACGAAGAAGATCTCATCATCGGCCTCGATCACGGTGTCGCCGCGGGGTTCGATCGCGCGGTCCTGGCGATAGATGGCCGCGACCCGCGCCTCCACATTGGGCATGTGGACGTTGAGCGTGCGGAGCTCGTGCCCTACCAGCATTCCACCATAATAGGCCCTGACCGCGACCAAACGGATGCGCCCACCGGCGAAATCCAGCACCTGGAGGGTTCCGGGATTCTCGATCAGGCGCAGGATGTAGTCCGTGACCAAGGCCTCGGGGCTGATCGGCACATCGATCGGGAGGGCATCGGTTCCGAACAGCTTGGGTTGGTCGAGAAAACTCTGCGCCCGCACCCGGGCGATCTTGGTCGGGGTATGAAAGAGGGTATAGGCGACCTGGCAGGCGACCATATTGGTCTCGTCGCTGTTGGTCACCGCGATGATCATATCGGCGTCCTCCGCGCCGGCGCGCTGCAGCACATCGGGATGGGCGCCGTGGCCGTCGATGGTGCGCAGGTCGAAGCGGTCCTGCAGTTCGCGCAGGAGTTCAGGATTGTGGTCGACGACGGTGATGTCGTTGGATTCGCTGACGAGGTTGGCCGCGACCGATGTGCCGACCTGCCCGGCGCCGAGGATGATGATCTTCATGGGATGGGCGCCATCGCCTTCAGCGCCGTTCCTTGATCTCGATGCCGAGCGATCTGAGCTTGCGATAGAGATGGGTGCGTTCCATGCCGGCCTCCTTCGCCATTTTGCTCACGTTGCCCACGTGCTTCTCGAGTTGATAGTCGAGATACGCCTTCTCGAATTGTTCACGAGCCTGGCGCAGCGGCTGATCGAACGACACCAGACCATCGAGGGGCTGTCCTAGGGAGGGCGGCGGGGCACCGAGTGCCATCTCGACTTCTTGCTGGCTGATCTCGTCGCCCGCGCCCAGGATCAGCACCCGCTGCACCAGGTTCTTCAACTCTCGAACATTGCCCGGCCAACTGTAGTTGCGCAGATAGTTCTGTGCGCCGACGCTGAAGCGTCGGTAGGGCAGGCGCTCGTGGGTGGCGAAATAATCCAAGTAGAAGTTCAGCAGGTCGGTGACGTCCTCGGCATGTTCGCGCAAGGGCGGGATGTTCAGTGGCACGACATTGAGATGGTAGAAGAGGTCCTCGCGAAAGCGCCCGGCGCGCACCTCGTCCTCGAGGTTGCGTTGGGACACGGCGACGATGCGCACGTCGATGCGCACCGGCTCGCTCCCGCCGACCCGAATGAATGACCCGGTATCGAGCGCGCCGAGGAGTTTCGCCTGCGCCTCCAATTCCATGTCGGCGACCTCATCGAGGAGCAGCGTGCCACCCGCGGCCTTTTCCAGACTGCCATAGTGGGTGTGCTCGCCGTCCTCGGTCCCGAACAGCTCACGCGCGGCATGACTGCCCGCGAGGGTCGAGACGCTGAGGTCCACGAAGGGGCGCTCGCGCCGCGCGCTTTGTGAGTGTAGATAGCGGGCGAAGGTCTCGCGTCCGCTGCCGGCCTCGCCGGTGATCAGCACCCAGGTGTCGTGTTGGGCGATGCGCTTGACCTGTTCGCGCAGCCGTTGCAGGGTCGCACTGCGCCCGACCGGCTCACTGACCTGAGGGGTGCGGCGACGCAGACCGATGTTCTCTTTCTGGAGTTTGTCTGCTTCCAGGGCGCGCTCGATGGTGAGCAGGAGCTTTGCCATCGACAGCGGTTTCTCAAGGAAATCGTAGGCGCCGAGTCGGGTCGCCTCCACCGCGGTCTCAACGGTACCATGTCCGGACATCATGATGACGGGGCAGGGGAGGCCGTCTTCCTCCTCCGACCACTCGCGCAGCAGGGTGATGCCATCGAGATCAGGCATCCAGATGTCGAGGAGGATGAGGTCGGGCCGGCGGTCACGCAGCGCGTGGCGCGCGGTCTCGCCGTTCTGCGCGCTGACGACGGTGTAGCCTTCATCCTCCAGGATCTCCTGGACCAGTCCTCTGATGTCAGGCTCGTCGTCGACCACCAAGACGTGTGTTGCGCTCATAGCTTATTCGTCCTGTCCTCGGGTGTCGGCCACGGGCCGCGTCTCCTGCCGAATCGGCAGATGGATTCGGATCATGGCGCCATGGCCGGTGTTCTCGACCTTGATCAGACCGCGATGCTCCTCGACGATCTTCTTCACGATCGCCAGCCCCAGACCGGTGCCCTTCGCCTTGGTCGTGACATAGGGCTCGAACAGGCGCTCGAGCAGCCGTTCCTCGAATCCCGGCCCATTATCGCGCACCCGCAATTCGACCCAGTTGCGCCCGGTCTCGTTCGCCATCACCTCGGTTGTGACGGCGATCGTGGCATCGGCACGACCGTCGAGGGCCTCCTGGGCATTCTTAATCAGATTATGCACCACCTGGCGCAACCGCAATGGGTCACCACTCACTTGCACGCCAGCGGCCCCCAAGGTGCTCTGGATCGCGCCGGCACCGGCACTGCGATAGAGATCGAGAACCTCTTGCACGAGTCGGTCCAACTCGAGGGGTTCGGCGTGCATGCGAGGGGCCCGGGCATAATCGGAGAAATCATTGACCATCGATTTCATCGCCTCGACCTGTTGCACAATGGTCCGGGTCGAGCGGTCGATCACCTTCGCGTCGGTCTCGTCGGCCTTGGCGAGCAATTTGTGGCGCAGTCGCTCGGCGGACAGTTGGATCGGGGTCAAGGGGTTTTTGATCTCGTGGGCGAGGCGGCGCGCGACCTCGCCCCAAGCGGCATTGCGTTGGGCCGTGATGAGCGAGGTGATGTCGTCGAAGACCACGACATGGCCGCGTTGGTCGTTCTCCGGGAGCGGCAGCGGGCTGCCGCGACACATCAGGGTCTGACGGGTCTCGCCGCGATCGAGTTCCACCTCGGCGCGCCAATCCTGGGCGGCCGCAAGATGGCGGCGCACGGTGTCGGTCCAGGGGGCCAGCCAGGGTAGTTCGCGCTCGATGCGGGCCAATTCTGGTTGCTCGTCTCCCGCATAGGGCAGCGTCAGGATCTGGCGCGCGGCGGGGTTGGCGGTGCGCAAGCATTGCTCGGCGTCGAAGGCGACGACGCCGGAGGAGAGTCGCCCGAGCACCGTCTCCAGATAGTTACGCTGGGCTTCGACCTCCTGTTGACTGCGCGCCGCGGCATCACGCGCGCTGGCGATGCGGCGGGTCATGGCGTTGAAGGAGGCCACCAGGAAGGCCAATTCGTCGTCCTGCTTGGGCAGCGGGAGCTGTTGTTCGTAGTCGCCGTCGGCGATTGCCCGCGTCCCGCGTGCGATGTCCGCCACCGGGGCGACCAGACGCCGTGAGGTGTGGAAGGCCGCGATCACCGCCGCCATCACCCCGAACAGCAGCACCAGCGAGAGCGTGAGCGAGAAGCTGAATTTCAGGGATTGGCGCAGATAGGCCAGTTCGGTGTAGCGGTTGTAGGCGTCCTCGAGCCGTTCGGACAACTCGGTGATGCGCGCCGAGGTCGGGAAGATCGCCTGCATCTGCATGCCCCGTCCGCGTGGGTCCATGACCAGCACGCGGATGACTAACTCACCGCCGAGTTCGCTCTCGATGCCCACATAGTTGTTGCCGGCCCGGACCCCCTGTTGGATCTCGCGCTCGGCCTGATTGGGAACGAGTTTCGTGGGGTCTTCGTTGGCATTGCCGAGCACCTGGCCGTTCTGTCCGTAGACGGTCAATTCGATCGCGCCGGCTTGGCGTCTGAGCGCATTGAGACTGAGCGCGATGGCGGTCGAGGAGCGGTCCTCGATGCCCGCGAGCAATTGTTCGGTGTAGCGCGAGAGCACCCGCTGATTGAGATCGAGCGAGGCCTGGTTCAGGACCAGTGCGTCCTGCATGGCCTGACCGATCTCGACGTCGAACCAACTGTCGATGCCGCGCAGCAGGAAACCGAGTGAAAAATAATAGACCACGCCGACTGGCAAGAGCGAAATCATCACAAATAACAGTAGGATGCGACCGGTTAGGCGTGATCCGGCCACCTGCTGGCGATAGCGGCGCGCCAGCTTCACGATGTTCACTGCCACGAGGATGGCGAGGATGGAGAGCCCGGCGAAGACCACTGAGAGCAGGGGCACGAAGGCGCGGCTCAGGGTCTCGGAATTCTCCACGGCATCGCGCATCAGCACGAGGACGACAAACAACGCCAGGATCAGCACCGCAACCGGCAGGGCCCCGAGTCCACGCAGACGGCTCATGGTCGTAACGGCCACTTCGTCCACCCGCTGGTGAGTTTCCACGACGGTTTCAGATAGGCAATGGGTCGCAACGGCAGCGGCAAGGCCTCGATATCAAGGGAGGCGCGGAGCTGCAATTCATAATCCGTGTCCGGATCCAGGCTGCTGGCGCTCAACAGATTCAGATGCTTGATCTCCCCGAGCGCGCGAATGGCGGCGTCGCGACTGACGAAGCTGCGACCCTCGCTGCTCGGCAGGCGATAGACCTCGTAGCGTTCCGAGAGCGGCTTGTAGCGAATGGCATAGCGCAGTTGAAGGTCGAGCAGACTGTCCTCCCACAGCCAGGCCCCGGCGCGACGCACTTGGACGTGCAAGAGGATGGTCAGCGGGACGCCATTTTCGAGGGCCTCGAGGGCTTCGGTGCCGAAGTTCGTCTCCAGCGCGGCGTTCATGACGAGGATGCCGCTGACCAGACGGGTGTCGACCTCCTCCACCTTGATGCTGCCCTTCTGGGCCAGCGCCGGCGTGGTCAGTCCCAGCAGGACCACCGCGCTCAGCATGAGCCGCAGGTGTTGCCAGCAGCGGAGGCTCCGTGCACTGATCATGACGCGACTTTGTCGATGAGTGCGAAATAGAAACCGTCGTTCGCCCCCGCCGCGGGCAGGAGTTGGCGACCGACCGTCCGGGCGATGCCCCAGGAGGCGTGGATGGGTCGTTCCCGGGCGTCCGTGTGTGCGGCGAGAAAGGCGCTGACGCGCGCCTCGTTCTCGTGCGCGAGCAGTGAGCAGGTCGTGTAGAGCAGCCGTCCGCCCGGTGCGAGCAGTGGCCAGGTGGCGCGCAGGATCTGGTCTTGGAGCGCGCTGAGCGCGGCGATGTCGGCATCGCGGCGCAACCATTTGATATCGGGGTGACGACGGATCACCCCGGTCGCGGAGCAGGGCACGTCGAGCAGGATGCGCTCGAAGGGGGGGGCGGCCCAGTCTCCCTCGGGTTGCGCGGCATCGGCGAGGATCACCTCGGCGCGCAATCCGAGGCGACTGAAGGTGTCGTGCAGCGATTGCAGCCGTTGCGGGGAATGGTCGATGGCCACCAACTCGAGCCGATTCGCGGCACGCTCCAGGATGCTCGCCGCTTTCCCCCCGGGGGCCGCGCAGGCATCGAGGACGCGCGTGCCGGGCGCGGCATCGAGCAGCTCGGCGGCCCGTTGCGCGCCCCCATCCTGCACGGACACCAGACCACGATCGAAGCCGGGTAGCGCCGAGGTGGGGCAGGGGCGTGCGAGTGTCAGTCCCTGAGGACAATCGGGGATCGGGTGGGCCGGCAGACCGGCCGTGGCCAGCAGCGCCTGATAGGCCTCACGATCCGTGCGCAGCGGGTTCACTCGCAGGCTCATGGGTGCCCGCCCGTTGCTGATCCGCACCAACTCCTGCCAGTGTTCGGGCCAGTCCTGGCGCAGCCGCGCGAGCAGCCACTCGGGGAACAGCCATTGCACCGCCGGCTCACGCGCGACCGCGGCGAGGAGGGGCTCGCGTTCGCGCAGAAAGCGACGCAAGAGGGCGTTCACGAGCGCGGCCTGGTGCGGTTTGCCGATCAGACGACTCGCCTCGACGGTGGCGGCGACCGCGGCATGCGCGGGCGTGTCCATCGCAATGAGTTGATAGAGACCGACCAGAATGAGGCACTCGAGGATCTGATCGCCAGGCTTCACGGGATGCTTCAGCAGTCGCGCGACCAACGCCTCAAGCTGTGGCAGCGTGCGCACGGATCCGTAGACCATCTCGTGGGTCAGGGCGCGATCGGCTGGGTTCGGATCGCCGATCCCGCTGGTCTCGAGCACGCGCGTCAGGGATTGGCCCTGGCCACGCACGGCATGCAGTGCTCGCGCCGCGGTGGCGCGCGGTGTGGCACCGATCGGGTGGCGCGTCGCTGGCCTGTTCCGCGTCCGGGCCTCAGCCAAGCCGGGCGCCATCCAGTGAGCGGGCATTGAGGAAATCCGCCGCGCTCATCACGCGTTTGCCCGTGGGTTGCAGACGCAGCACGCGCAGTGTGCCGTGCGTGGTGGCGACCTCGATGCCGGCCTTGCCGAACCCGACGACGGTTCCAGGCGGGGCATCTGGCGGTTGCTCGGGTTCGGGGACGGCCTCCCAGATGCGCAGGGTTTCGGCCCCCAGTCGTGTCTCGGCGACGGGCCAGGGATTGAAGGCCCGCACCGCGCGCGCGATCTGTTCGGCGGGCTGGGCCCAGTCGATGCGCGCCTCGTCCTTGGTGAGTTTGTGGGCATAGGTGATCTGATCCGAGCAATCCTGGTCCGTGGGACACTGGGGTTCGGCACGGGCCGATCCATCGAGGATGCCGGGTAAGGCGGCGAGCAGTGCGTCCGCGCCGAGGATGGCGAGTCGATCGTGTAGGGTGGCGGCGGTGTCCCGCGGCGCGATCGGCGTGCCGCGGCGATGATAGACGGGACCGGTGTCGAGGCCGGCCTCCATCTGCATGATGCAGACACCGGTTTCCTGATCGTCGGCGAGGATGGCACGTTGGATCGGCGCCGCCCCACGCCATCGTGGCAGCAGGGAGGCGTGTACATTGACACAACCGCAACGGGGGGCCGCGAGCACCGCGACGGGGAGCAGCAGACCATAGGCGACGACAATCATCAGGTCGGCCGCGAAGGCCTCCAGTTCTCGAACGGCCGCGGGGTCCTGCTTCAGTCGCACCGGTTGTCTGATGGCGAGCCCGGCATCCTGAGCCAGCCGTTTGACAGGGCTCGCTTGCGGTTGACGACCCCGGCCGGCCGGGCGGTCCGGCTGGGTGTAGACGGCCAGGATCTCCAGCGGGAAGGCGTCCGCGGCCGCGAGCAGGGCGCGCAGGCTGGGGACCGCGAATTCAGGGGTCCCCGCGAACAGAATACGCACGGGCGTCATGGCCGGTCAGCGGCGAGCGCGCCAGGGGCGCCCATCAGGCCACCCCGCGCCGCGGCTCGGCACTCTGGGCGCCGTGGCGTTGCTCCTTTTCGAGCTTGCGGCGAATGCGATGCCGTTTCAGCATCGAGATGTGGTCGACGAACAGCTTGCCGTCGAGGTGATCGATTTCATGCTGGATGCAGACAGCAAGGAGGCCGTCGGCGTCGAGCGTGAAGGGTTGGCCCTCCCGGTCGAGCGCCTGGACGCGCACGCGCTCGGCGCGGCGGACGGTCTCGAAGAAGCCGGGAACCGAGAGACAGCCCTCGTCCATCTCCTCCTCGCCGTCGCGGCTGAGGATTGCGGGGTTAATGAAGCAGAGCGGTGTGTCGTGGTGCTCCGAGACATCGATGACGACCACGCGCAGCGGGACGTTGACCTGGATCGCGGCGAGGCCGATGCCAGGCGCGGCATACATGGTCTCGAGCATGTCGTCGACGAGGCGTTGTACCTCCGCGTTGACCTGCTTGACCGCGGCGGCCTGACGTCGCAGACGGGGGTCGGGAAAGGTGAGGATATCGAGTTTGGCCATGGGTGTACGGAACGCTCCTGACGGGCGGTCGAGACGCGGACTCGGTCCGATCCGGGTGGCCGACTGGGGCGGCGACCCTGCGCCCATGTGGAAGAATGCCGATCGCATGCGCTAGTATCGGCTATGACTGTGAATCTTACACCTTGAATCGGGGCGGGTGAATCCCGTTTCGAGCCTCCGGGAGCCCTGATGCGCGCCTTCTGCCTTCGTTTGGCCCTGCCGGTCGTATTCATCTCGATTGGATCCCTGCTGACGGGCACGGTGGCCGCGATCGACCTGGCCGAACAGGCGCCCGAGGTCTATGAGGTGCGTCCCGGCGACACCCTCTGGTCCATCGCGGGACGGTTTCTCCGCGACCCCTGGCGCTGGCCCGAGGTCTGGGAGGCGAACGACGCGGTGGGCGACCCCAATCTGATCTATCCGGGGGAGCGCTTGCGCTTGACCCAGGTGGGCGGTGAGCCACGGGTCCGGCGTGACTGGACGCAGGGGGGTGGGGATGGGATGCGGACGGTGCGGCTCCATCCGCGGGTGCGCACCAGTGCCCTGGATGCACCGGTTCCGACCATCCCGGTCGCCTCGATCGCGCCCTTTCTGAGCCAGCCCTGGGTAGCGGATTCCGATGACATCAAGCGCGTGCCCTATGTTGTTGGATTTCCCGATGATCGCACCATCGCCGGCCCCTATGACGCGGTGTTCGTCCGGCGCATTCCCACGACCCAGGTGGTCGAGTTCGAGATCCTGCGCCCGGGTGACCCGTTACGCGATCCCGATAACAACCGCATCCTGGGGTATGAGGCCACCTTCATCGCCAACGCCGTATTGGAGCGCACGGGCGATCCCGCGATCCTGCGGGTGACGAGCGCGGAGCGCGAGGTTGCGATCGGTGATCGGGTCATCCCCGCCTCGCTCGAGGCACCGCTGGAGAACTTCCTCCCCCGGCCGGGGCCGGCGGGCACGCGTGGACGCATCATCTCGGTGATGAACGGGGTCACGCAGATTGGTCAATATGACATCGTCGTCCTCAATCTTGGCCAGCGCGACCGCCTGGTCGCGGGCAGTGTCTTTGAAATCTTCCGTGGCGGGGAGCGGACACGCGACGAAGTGCGCGATGGCACCGCGAGTTGGAATTGGCGCGAGCAGAGCCCGCTGGATGGGGCTTTCTGGATGGGCGAGGACTGGTCCTTTGCCGGCTGGTTGCGCGATGCGCCCGATCCCAACACGCCCTTACCCCTGCATGCCGAATTGGAGCATGATCGCACTACCTATGTTCGTCCCTTTCAGCGGGCTGGGATCCTGATGGTGTTTCGCACCTTCGAGCGGGTGAGTTTCGCGCTGGTCCTGAATGCGCGCACCGCGATTCGCGTTGGCGATCAGGTCGAGCCACCCGAGTCCTGAGCGTGACGGACCAGGGCGAGCCGAGGGCGCGGGTGGTCGGGTGGACATGAGCGACACCGCGCCTGTCATTGCCGACTGGGTCGCGCTCATGGCCGCCCCTGGGGTCGGGCCGCGCACCGCCGCTGGCTTGCTCGAACGGTTCGGATCACCCGCCGTGATCCTGGCCGCGGCGCGTGATGAACTGCGGCATGCCGGGCTGCGGCCCGAGGCGATCGAGGCGATCAAGCAACCGAATGGCGCGGTGATCGAGCAGGTCTTGTCCTGGCTCGAGCAACCCGGGGCCCATGCCATCGTGCGTTCCGACCCGCGCTATCCGCCCCGCCTCGGGGAGATCCCGGATGCGCCCATGCTGCTGTACGTGCGCGGTGATCCGAGTCTGTTGGCGGAGCCCCAGATCGCGATCGTGGGCACTCGCAATCCGACCCCCAATGGGATCGAAACGACCCATGACTTCGCGCAACGCTTGACCGCGGACGGGTTGCTCATCACCAGTGGCCTGGCGCTCGGGGTCGATGGCGCCGCGCATGAAGGGGCGCTCGCGGTGGGTCGCACCATCGCGGTGCTCGGGACCGGGCCGGATCTCGTCTATCCCGCGGTGCATCGCCATTTGGCACGGCGGATCGCCGACCAGGGCGCGCTGGTCAGTGAATATTTGCCCGGCCAGGGCCCCCTGGCGCGCCACTTTCCACGACGCAATCGCATCATCAGTGGTCTCAGTGTCGGTGTCCTGGTCACGGAGGCGGCCTTGAAAAGCGGCTCCTTGATCACGGCGCGTTATGCGTTGGAGCAGGGGCGGGAGGTGTTCGCCGTGCCCGGCTCGATTCGCAACCCCATGGCACGGGGGTGTCATGCGCTGATTCGCGATGGCGCGCGACTCGTCGAGGAGCCTAGTGAGTTGGTGGCCGAGTTGGCGCCGCTGTTGCGTGATCTGCTGGAGCGCAACGACTCCCCCCCAGCAGCCCCAGCGGCCCCCGCGGCGGCCGCTGGAACCCCCTCCGGCGCTCCCTCCGGAGCTGGTTTGGACGCGGACTATCTCGCCCTGCTCGAGGCCATGGGTTTCGATCCGGTTGCGCCGGACGAGTTGATCCTGCGCAGCGGACGCAGTGCCCGAGAGGTTTCGTCCATGTTATTGGTATTGGAACTCGGGGGTCATGTATCATCGCTGCCTGGGGGGCGTTTTTGCCGTCTTCGCGCGTGATCGGTCGTTGCCGCGATCATCACGGGGCGTTCGGATGTCGTGCATGCCCGTTCCCGTTGGCCCTTGGGCTGACATCGCCCACGAGGTTGTTGATGTTCGAAAACATGGTCGATGTATTGATTTACCTCTATGAGAACTACATGGATGGTGAGGTTCGGCCACCCTCGGATCAGGGTGAGCTGGAGGATGAGCTGACTCAGGCTGGGTTTACGCCCAGCGAGATTGAGAAGGCCTTCCGGTGGCTCGATGAACTCGCCGAGGGCGCCGAGCGGCCGCATTATCACGACCATGCCATTGGTTCGATCCGGGTATACAGTCCGCTCGAGTGCCGCAAACTCGACGTCGACGCGCGCGGGTTGCTGCTGTTCTTGGAGCAGACCGGGATTCTCGATCCGGTCAGTCGCGAGTTGGTCATCGACCGTGTGCTCGCGATCGACGACGGCCTCGTCAGCCTTGATGAGGTGAAGTGGGTGGTGCTGCTGGTGCTGATGAATCGCCCCGGGCGGGAGGATGCCTTCTCGCAGATGGAAGAACTCGTCTACAACCCGGAGCCGCCCGCCCTGCACTGATCGCGCTGCGTGCGGCCCCGGCCCTCGCGAGGCGCGGAGGCGACCTCGACCTGGATCGCCGACGGGGGCGATGGTTCGCGTCATCCGATGCGTGCGGCAAAGCCTCCCCAGCCGTGTGCGGGTTTGCGGCTGGGCGTGGCTGGATCCATCACGCTGGCCTGGTATGACGACAGCATACCGCGCAGTCGGCCCCTCTGCATTGCCCGCCCGACCGTCTGATCCAACGGCCCGCGGCCGTGACCCGATGAACCGAACGCTTGGTCATCGCAGACCAGACGCGTGTTCACACACTCTTCTCGCGCAGGAACTCGGCGCGCTGCTGCCTATCCGATCGATGAGGTGTCCGCGGCGGTCCTGCTCGCGCACCGCTCAAGTGGTTTGTCTTGGGCACGTCCGCGTGAGCACAACCGCCAGGATCGCGGCGCAGGCGACTGCCCGCCTGCTCCTCGGTCAAGACCGCGGCATGTCAGTGCTTGACTCGCCGCCGCGCAGTGGGTTTACCTAGATCAACGCTATCCGTTCGCCGACACATTATGAATCTCGTCATCGTTGAATCTCCGGCCAAGGCCAAGACCATCGAGAAGTATCTCGGACCTGATTTCGAGGTCATCGCGTCCTATGGCCATGTGCGCGACCTCGTGCCCAAGGAGGGCGCGGTCGATCCCGAGCATGGTTTCGCGATGAAATATCAGATCATCGACCGCAACGAGAAACACGTTCAAGCGATCGCGAAAAAGCTCAAGGGTGCCGATTCGCTCTATCTGGCGACCGACCCGGATCGCGAGGGGGAGGCCATCTCTTGGCATCTCTACGAGCTCTTGAAGAGCCGGCGTCAACTCGGTCAGCGGCCTGTCTATCGGGTCGTTTTCAACGAGATCACCAAACGTGCGGTGCAGGAGGCGATCGCCAACCCCCGCGAGCTGTCCTACGATCTGGTCAATGCGCAGCAAGCCCGACGGGCGCTCGACTACCTGGTCGGGTTCAATCTGTCGCCACTGCTGTGGAAGAAGATCCGGCGGGGGCTCTCCGCGGGCCGGGTGCAGAGTCCCGCGTTGCGTCTGATCTGTGAGCGAGAAGCGGAGATCGAGGCCTTCGTCCAGCGCGAGTATTGGAGCATCGAGGCCGATATCGAGAAGGCGGAGCGACGCTTTAGCGCGCGGCTGGTGACGTTCGCGGGCACCAAGATCGAACAGTTCAGCGTGACCGATGCCGCCCGCGCCGAGCATGTTCAGCAGGTGCTCGAGCAGTCCGCTGCCGGTTTCTTGCGGGTCGAGGAGGTCGAGCGCAAACAGCGCAAGCGCAATCCGGCGCCGCCCTTCATCACCTCGACCTTGCAGCAAGAGGCGGCCCGTAAGCTCGGGTTCACGGCACAGCGCACCATGCGCGTTGCCCAGCAGCTGTACGAGGGCGTCGATGTCGGCAGTGGCCCAATCGGACTCATCACCTACATGCGAACCGATTCGGTGAATCTCGCCCAAGAGGCCCTCGCCGAGATCCGGGCCTTTGTCGAGGAACGCTATGGTGCCGATCACCTTCCGCCTCAGCCGCGCGTCTACAAGACCAAGGCAAAGAATGCCCAGGAGGCGCACGAGGCGATCCGCCCGACCTCGGTCTACCAGGTGCCGGCACAGATCCGCGCCCAGCTCAGTGCGGATCAGTTCAAGCTCTACGAGCTCATCTGGAAGCGGACCCTGGCCTCGCAAATGACCCATGCCCTGATCAATCAGGTGGCGATTACCCTGAGCGCGGGCGCGGAGCATCTGTTTCGTGCAACCGGTTCGACGGTCGCCGAGCCGGGGTTCATGCGGATCTATCTAGAAGGCCGTGATGATGCCCAGAGTGCCGACGATGACGAGGAACGGATGCTCCCGGATCTGGCCGTCGGCGAGCGTGTCACGCTCCTGGCGATCCGTCCCGAACAGCATTTCACCGAGCCACCACCCCGTTACTCCGAGGCGTCGCTGGTGAAGGCGCTCGAGGAGTTCGGGATTGGGCGGCCATCGACCTATGCCTCGATCATCTCGACCCTGCAGGATCGTGAATATGTCGTGCTCGACACCAAGCGCTTCGTGCCGACGGATGTGGGGCGGGTGGTCAACCGCTTCTTGACCGACTATTTCACCTCCTATGTCGATTACGATTTCACGGCGCGGCTCGAGGACGAACTCGATGCGGTGTCACGCGGCGAGGGGGATTGGATTCCATTGCTCGAACAGTTCTGGAAGCCATTCAAGGAGCGTGTCGATCACACCGAGGTGTCGGTCAAACGCAGTGATGTGACCCAGGAACCCATCGACGAGGCGTGCCCGAAGTGCGGGGGGCAGTTGTCGATCCGTCTCGGTCGCAATGGGCGCTTCATCGGTTGCACCCACTATCCGGAGTGCGATTACACCCGGGATCTCAATCCGGACAAGGCCGAGGCCGAGGCGCCGGAGGTGATCGAGGGACGTGCCTGTCCGCAGTGTGGAGCGGCACTCGAGATCAAGCGCGGACGCTATGGGAAGTTCATCGGTTGCAGTGCGTATCCGACCTGCAAGCACATCGAGCCCCTAGAGAAACCGCAAGATACGGGCGTGACCTGTCCGAAGTGCACTAAGGGAACCTTGCAGAAGAAGAAGTCACGCAAAGGCAAGATCTTCTATTCTTGTTCGACCTATCCGAAGTGCGACTATGCGGTCTGGGACGAACCGATTGCCGAGCCCTGTCCACGCTGTGGTTGGGCGGTCTTGACGCTCAAGACGACCAAGACCAAGGGAAGTTCGAAGGTGTGTCCTCAAAAGGAGTGCGGCTTTCGCGAAAGTCTCGACGAGCCATCACCGCAAGAGACCGCCACCTCGGCGTGATGGATTCATCCTCCGGTGGCGGACATGAAGCGGATGACCTTCTCGGGACGATCCTTGAACTCGTGACGCTCCGGTTTGAGTGCAATGGCTCGTTTGAGATGGTCGAGCAGATCCGCGTCGCTGATGCCGTCACGCAATAAGGGCCTTAGGGCGTAGCTGTTCTCCTGACCGAGACAGAGATACAGGGTACCGTCGACGGTGAGTCGCACGCGGTTGCAGGTCTCGCAGAAGTGCTGTGAGATCGGCGTGATAAAACCGATGCGGGTGTCGGTGCCGGCGACGCGATCATAGCGCGCCGGTCCCCCGCCCGGCAGGATGTCGGGGATGAGTTCGACCTGGCGCGCGAGGCGGCGGCGCACCTGCCCGAGGTCCACATACTGATCTTGCGCGGCGCGACCCGTGGTGCCCATGGGCATCGTCTCGATCAGCCGCAGGGTGAAGCCGTGTTCGGTACAGTAGGCGAGGATCGCTTCGATCTCGTCCTCGTTGACCCCGCGCATCACCACCGTGTTGACCCGAATCGGTGCAAAACCCACCACCTTGGCCGCGGCGATGCCGGCGAGGACCTTCGCTAGATCACCACCGGTGATGGATCGGAAGACCTCGGGGCGCAGGCTGTCGAGGCTGACGTTTAAGCGCTTGACCCCGGCCCGATGAAGGGGTTCGGCCAGTTCCGCCATGCGCGTACAGTTGCTCGAGATCGAGAGATCGTCCAGACCGGGGAGGGCGGAGAGGCGTGCCGCCAGCTCCGGGAGATGACGTCGGACCAGGGGTTCGCCACCCGTGATCCGCACATGGCGAACCCCCATCAGGGTAAAGGCGCCGATGATCCGCTGGATCTCATCGAAGGTGAGCCAATGCTCGGGCACTTCGAAGCCCTTAAATCCCTTTGGCAGACAGTAATCACATCTGAGATCGCAGCGATCCGTCACGGAGAGCCGCAGATAGGCAATGCGCCGACCGAAGGGGTCAATTAGGTTGTGCTCACGCATGGGCTGATCCGATGAACCAGGTGATCGATCGAGGCCGCGATGTGGGTGACCAGCGTCCGCGCCATGTCAGTGCGTGTGGCGGCGGTCAAGTTGCCGTCAGTCGCTGCTCGGCCTCGCGGTATTTCGCGGCGGTGCGCGCAATGATGTCATCAGGAAGCATGGGGGCCGGCGGCCGCTTATCCCAGTCGAGCGTCTCAAGATGATCGCGCACGTACTGCTTGTCGAAGCTCGGTGGACTCATCCCGGGGCGATAGTGATCCGCCGGCCAGAAGCGGGAGGAATCCGGCGTGAGCAGTTCGTCGATGAGGACCAGTGCTCCGGCGTCGTCCACGCCGAACTCCATCTTGGTGTCGGCGATGATGATCCCCCGCGTGAGGGCATAGGCCGCACTCTCGCGATAGATGCTCAGGCTCATGTCGCGGACCTGAGCCGCGAGGTCAGCCCCCATCAATTCGACGGTGTGTGCGAACTCGACATTCTCATCGTGTCCGCCCACTTCAGCTTTTGTCGATGGGGTGTAAATGGGTTCGGGCAGCCGGTCGGCCTGCCGCAGACCAGGGGGTAAGGGGATCCCGCAGATCGCTCCGGTGCGCTGATACTCGGACCAGCCCGAACCGATCAGATAGCCACGCACGATGGCCTCGACGGGTAGTGGACGGAGGCGGCGCACGATCATGGCGCGATCGCCAAGGGCGGCGAGGACCGAGGGATCGTGGATGAATGCGGCGACGGGGGTGTCGCAGAGATGATTGGCAATCAGGTGGGCCGTGCGGGCGAACCAGAACCGCGAGAGTCGGGTCAAGACCTCGCCCTTGCCGGGAATCGGCTGGGGTAGGACGACATCGAATGCGGAGAGCCGGTCGCTGGCAACGATCAACAGATGCTCGGAATCGATCTCATAGAGATCGCGCACCTTGCCGCGTCCGAGCAGGCGCAGGCTGTCGATGTGGGATTGGTGAAGTGCGCTCATGGTGCTGGTCCCTGGTTCATCAATCGCAGAGTATACCCAAGGGCGTTGGCGCGTCGCCTGTCCTGTGATGGGGCCCTGGCGTCGGCCGTTCGATCCCAGGAACCCATGCCCGTGCGGTTGCGGGTCGGCCAGCGGTCGCGGGGGACGCCGTGAATCCATCCCTGGAGGCTTCACGGCGGCATCCGTGCCGCCGAGACCCCCCCCCCCCGCGACCGCTGGCCGACCCGCAACCAGCCGATCATCGAAAGTCTTTTGGGGATGGTTTCGATGGTTGGGTGCGAATGGCTAGGATCGTCATGACCTCTGCGCGGAGACCGAGCGATGCGAGCCTTCCATTCACTGCTGTGTGGGATATGCTGTCTTTTATCGAGCTTTTGGAGTGTTCAGGCGATGAGTCGAAACGTGATCAAGACCGATCAGGCGCCCGCGGCGATCGGAACCTATTCCCAGGCCGTGCGGGTCGGCGAAACCGTCTATCTGTCGGGTCAGATCCCACTTGTGCCGGAAACCATGGAGTTGGTCTCGGGGGATATGGAGGCGGAGATCCGCCGTGTTTTCGAGAATCTGCGTGCCGTGGCCCATGCCGCGAACGGCAGCCTGGCCGATGTCGTCAAACTCAATGTTTTTTTGACCGATCTGTCGTTTTTCCCCTTGGTCAACGAGGTGATGGCGGAGTATTTCGAGGAGCCCTATCCAGCACGCGCGGCCATTGGTGTGGCGTCCCTGCCGAAAGGTGCGCGGGTCGAAATGGATGCCATTATGGTTCTCGGTGATTGACTGGCGGTCGTGCCCCTGCCCTTCGGTGGGGCGGCGTGGCCCGGTCCACACCGCAAGGCTCGCCCCGGGTGAATTGATTTACGGCATGAGTCCTTTAGTATAGAGCGCCGCTGAATTCAAATTCGAGGTTGTTCATGCGACGTGCTTCCGCGATGACTCCGCTAGGGCTCTGGATGCTGATGGCCGGGATGCTGCTCACCGTTGGCTGTAGTTCGCAATCGACACGGCCCGGTGAGGTCACGGATCGTTCGAGCTATCGTGGGAGTTACCCTGTCATTCCGGCCTCCGCGACGGCCTCGTTCACGGTGGTTCAGGGGGATTTCGCGGGGTCTTCAGGGGTCGAGCCCTTCATGCGCAGGATGCAAGCACAGGGCTTCACGCCTGCTCAGGTCGCGGCGATCCTCTCCGGTGCCAAGCGCGAACAATGGATCATTGATGCCATGAACCGCCAAGCGCCGCGCCCGAGTACCGGACCCACCGGGGCCTGGATCCGCTATCGTGCCAAGTTCCTGACCGAGGCAAACATCACCAACGGCGTGCGCTTTTGGCGCGAGAACCAGGCGGCGCTCGAGCGCGCGCAGGCGCGCTACGGGGTTCCCCCGGAGTACGTCGTTGCCATCATCGGAGTCGAGACCCGCTACGGGGGCTATCTGGGGCGGACGCGGATCATCGATGCCCTGTCGACGCTCGCGTTCGCTTACCCACGACGGTCTGACTATTTCACCGATGAATTGGAGTCCTTTCTGATCATGACCCGCGATGAGGGGATCGATCCCTTCTCGCCGCGCGGCTCCTTCGCGGGCGCAATGGGCTTGGGCCAGTTCATGCCGAGCAGCTTCCGTGACTATGCGGTCGATTTCGATGGGGATGGCGACCGGGATCTCTGGAATCCGACCGACGCGATTGGCAGTGTGGCAAACTATTTCAAGGCGCATGGCTGGCAGGCGCGCCAGCCGGTGGTGGTGCGCGCTCAGGTGGGTTCCGGTGGGGTCGGTGCCCTTAAGGTGGGCTTCGATACCCGCTATGGCGTCCGGGAACTGCAGAACCTCGGGATCACGCCAACCGGGTCACTGGGGAACGCAAACCAGGCGAGCCTGATCCGTCTGGATATGGGCAGCGGCTACGAGTATTGGCTGGGCCTGCAAAATTTCTACACCATCACCCGTTACAACCACAGCAGCTACTACGCCATGGCGGTCCATCAGCTGGCGCAAGCCATCAAGTCGCGCCACCAGGGCACGGGGGCGACGCGGGTGTCGCAACAGCTCGAGGAACTGAACGAGATCCCGCTCTAGTCCCGTCCGCGCACCGCGGTTCGATCACGTCGTTCGGCCGTGAGCCGTCCCCAACAGGGGCTCGATTGCATCGGCGTCGAGCAACTCCAGCGCGTCGGGCCACGCATCGCCGCGCGACTTGCCAAGCTCGGGATCCGCACGGTTCAAGACCTGCTTTTCCACGTGCCGCACCGGTATCAGGACCGTACGCGACGGCGAGCCCTCAGTGAGCTCGCGCCTGGCGAGGAGGTGCTGATCGAAGGTGAGATCGAGCGGGTCGAGGGTGCGCTCGGGCGGCGGCCGTCACTGAAGGTGTGGCTGCGTGATAGCTCGGGAGGCGGGCTACTGCTGCGCTTCTTCCACTACGGCCGTGCGCAGCGCGAGGCCTTTCAGCCCGGGGTGCGGTTGCGTTGCTACGGTGAGGTGCGCCAGGGGCCGGCATCCTTGGAGATGGTCCATCCTGAATACCGCGTGCTGATGGATGGCCTGGCGCCGCTCGAGCAACGCTTGACGCCGATCTACCCCTCGACTGAAGGGCTCCAACAATCCTCGTGGCGCGCCTTGACCGATCAGGCGCTGACGATGCTCGCCGCGAGCCCCCTGCATGAGGGGCTTCCAGCGGAGATCCTGCGGCCCTTGGGCCTGCCATCACTGCGCGACGCACTGGTCTATCTGCATCGCCCCCCGCTCGATGCGGTCCTGGTGGATCTGAGCGAAGGCCGCCACCCGGCGTTTCAGCGTCTTGCCTTCGAGGAGTTGGTCGCCCACCAACTCAGCCTCCGGCGTCTGCGTTTGGCTCAGCAGTGTGTGGTCGCTCCCGTGCTGGCTGGGACGGGTGCCTTGCAACAGCGCTTGCGCGCAGCCTTGCCGTTTCGATTGACCGCGGCGCAAGAGCGTGTGGTCGCTGAGATTGCCACCGATCTCGGTCGAACCCGACCGATGCAGCGGTTGTTGCAAGGCGATGTCGGCGCGGGCAAGACGCTGGTCGCGGCACTCGCCGCCCTGCAAGCGATCGAGTCTGGGGCTCAGGTCGCCCTCATGGCCCCGACCGAACTGCTCTCGGAGCAACATCGACGCGGCTTCGAGATGTGGCTGACCCCGCTCGGGGTCGAGCCCCTGTGGTTGGTCGGGCGCCACAAGGGGCGTGAGCGCGCAGCCTTATTGGAGGCCGTCGCCTCGGGCCGGGGACGGCTGGTGATGGGCACGCATGCGCTCTTTCAGGATGACGTGGTCTTCGCGTCGCTTGGCCTGGTGATCATCGACGAACAACATCGTTTCGGTGTGCATCAACGCCTGCGGTTGCGAGCCAAGGGGAGCGGCGCGAACTCGGCACCGCATCAGTTGATCATGACAGCGACGCCGATTCCGCGCTCGTTGGCGATGACCCTCTATGCCGATCTCGATCTCTCTGTGATCGATGAATTGCCGCCTGGGCGCACCCCGATCGTCACGGCGGCGGTGCCCGATACGCGGCGTGACGAGGTCATCACCCGGGTGCGCCGCGCCTGTGAGGGAGGTCGTCAGGCCTATTGGGTCTGTACCCTGATCGAGGAGTCGGAGGTGTTGGAGTGCCAGGCGGCCGAGGAGACGGCGCGGCAACTCGCCGAACAGCTTCCGGAGGTGCGTCTTGGCTTGGTGCATGGACGCATCAAGGGACCTGAGCGCGAAGCCGTGATGGGGGCCTTTGCCGCCGGCGAGCTTGACCTCCTAGTCGCGACCACGGTCATCGAGGTCGGGGTCGATGTGCCGAATGCCAGCCTCATGATCATCGAGAATCCGGAGCGCTTGGGGCTTGCGCAACTCCATCAGCTCCGGGGGCGGGTCGGGAGAGGATCCGTGCAGAGTCACTGTGTGTTGCTGTTCCATCCGCCCTTGTCCCCGGCGGCACGCGCGCGACTCGGCATCATCCGATCCGCCGAGAGTGGGTTCGAGATTGCGGAGCGTGACCTGGAGATGCGTGGCGCGGGCGAGGTCCTCGGGACCCGACAGACGGGCGCGATCCAGTTTCGCGTGGCCGATCCCGTGCGTGATCAGGCCTTGGTTGCCGCGGCGCAGCAGGCGGCCGACCTGATCATCGAACAGCATCCGGATCGTGTCGCGCCCCTGGTGCAGCGCTGGCTGGGGCGTCGCGAACACTTCATCAGCGTTTGATCCCGGTTGGCCTGCCCTAATCATGGTGATGGACTCAGGTCATGGATGAGCCGGTGCCTGTGGGGCAGCGTTCGCGCCCGCTCCGTTGCTTTCGTGTTCCCGGACAGGGCCGGGTTGCGGGCGCGGATGCCGAAGGTGGCCAGTGATCTCCTTGCGGGCGGTGTGTTCGTTCGGACCGCGTTGTCTGTTCGTGGTGCCTGAGCAGTCCTTGAATAAAATGATTTAGCGATGAGATCGAGGAGGTGTTCCGATGGGAGAGCGGCATGCACAACAGGACATCTGGGTCTTCGTGACCCTGTGTCTGGGATTTGCCCTATCGTTCGTGGTTTCAGTGGTCCCCCACTACAACGGCTCATACCGTTTGGAGCCACTGCTCTTGGCGGCCTGGTTGTTGCCCTATGGGATTTTGGCCGTGCTGGTGTATTTCATGCGGGGACCCGTGCGCTGGCGGGCCGTTGCGGTCGTGATTCTGCTTCAAGTGTGCGCGACCTGGCTGCAGCGGGGGGTGTTCGACCCGCAAGGTGGAGCACTTGCTTACGGTATCGCGCTCTTGACCGCGATCGGCTTGCTCCTGATGGTGCCACAACTGCTCGGGCGCTGGGATGAAGGGCCACTTGCGCCGCTGTTTCGGCGCTACCTTCGCGCTTCTTGAATGACTCGAAGCGGGATCCCTGATCCCGTTTCCGTCAGACCAATCGGTAGCGGTCCTTCATCTCCAGATAGACCAGGTTCGACACCCGACGAATCGCATTCCCACGCCCGCTGATCCAGCGACTGTACTCGGTGGTTCGGCTCGGACGCTCGATCACTCCGATCATGGTGTAGGCATGCATGCGTCCACGGCGATCCGGAATCTCGATGATGCCCATGTCGCCGCAGAGCATGGCGGTTGATCCGGTTTTGTTGTAGACACGGGCGGCTTCGGGCAGACCCGCGACGCCACCAGACAGACGATTGCCACTCGGCAGGCCCATCAGGCGTCGTTGCTCCTGACTATTGGGCATGCGGTTGTTCCAGACCGAGAAGAGAAAACGGCTGTAGTCGTGGGCCGACGCTAGGTTGCGGTACGTGCGACCGGTCTCGGGGATCTTCTCAACGATCCGCGTTTCTTTGAAGACACCGGGCGCGCGTTGCTTCAAGACGGCCTCGACGTCCGCGGGGCCACGACGCGACTGACGTTCGCTGACCAGGTCGATGATTCGATTGGTGGCGGGATTGTTGCTGCGCTGAATCATCCGTTCCATGGTCCGACGCACGTCGTCGGAGTAGCCGAGGCGACCACGGGAGCGTTCCATCTCGAAAAAATAGGCCTGTGCCACGAAGGGCTTGATCATGCTAGCGGCTTGCCGCGGGATGCCTTCGTTGATGGACACCAGCTTTTGCCGCGCCGTGAAATCGTAGACGGACCAGGAGGTCTTCTCGTTGGGCTGGATCAATCCTTGTCGACGCATCCCCTTAACCAGATCCACGACCTTGCGCTGCAAGGATGATCCAGTCGAAGCCGCCTCGGCAAAGGTTGGGGTTCCGAGCAAAAGTCCTGCCGAGGTCGCGGCGAGCACCGCAAGAAACGAGCGACGATCCGGGCAGAAGACATGCTCGTCATCGGGGGTGGCGTTGACGCGGAAGTCGTGGGACTGATTCATAGTGGTCTCTCTTACATCCCGATCCAGTCAGAGCGGCGCTGATTGTGTCCGGCTGATGATGGCCGGCGGGGGCATCTGCGCGGAGAAACCCAGGTTGTGGGCGCGAAACGGCGACATCACAGGACGGCGGGCGCCCCGCAAAACCCAAAAATCAGCACGGTTGGATGGGGTGTAAGGATAGGCGGCCCGGCGGCGATTGGCAAGGTTCAGTGGTATAAAAAGGATCGTGGAGTCAGCGGGATTGCGCGACTTATTGAAGCCTGTTGGAACAAGCGCGCGGGGTCCTGCGCGCTCGCTCCGGTGTGGGCACGATCTGGTGATCGCCTCGGTCGATCGCCCGGTGTGCCGAGGGTCTACTGCACGCTGCCGAAGGATTTGTCGACGGCCCCGGAGGGCGCGGCGAGACCGGCGAAGCGGCACCCCTGCGCGACCGGTCCCCCGGGCAGGATTCCATAGAGGTATTTTAATCCACCACGCTCGTGGAACTGCTCTTCGAGTGCGTCATGCAGTTCGCGCACGTTTGGTTTGGCCTTGCGGTCGAACAAGGACTGTAATGCCTTGATCAGCATCCAATGATCATCGGTCAGCTCGATCTTGTCGGCGTGAGCCGCGGCGATGGCCTGCTCACGTGACCAGCCTTCGGGGGCATCCGGAAAATCGCTGTCGCGAATGATGGAATGTGGATTCATGATCTCAGCCATGCTCTGAGCCATGTGTCATCTCCTCCTCTACTCGAGTGATGTATCAGACCCGCGGTCTGATTGCGGTGTAGCCCGCTGCGCAATCGGCCCACGCCGGTATCGTGCGTGAGTCCGCTCCTGTTGCTCTCCTCAGTGCGAGTGTCGAACCTGCGGCGGCACACGTCAACCTTCCGGTCTTGCTGCATGCCTGGGTTCGGGAGCCTGGCCCGACCAGGTGGCGGTCCAGAAGGCTTCCGACGCTGGTTTGCCGATGAAATAGCCTTGTAAGAGATCACAGCCATGCTCGCGCAGAAAGCGGCTTTGGCCTTCGGTTTCGATCCCCTCGGCCACCACGCGCAATCCCAAGATATGCGCCAAGGCAATGGTTGCCACGCTGATCGCCGCATCATTGTCGTCGAATTCGATGTCGCGAACGAACTCACGGTCGAGCTTCAGCACCATGATCGGGAGGCGTTTCAGATAGGCCAGGGAGGAATAACCGGTGCCAAAATCGTCGATGGCCAGGGAGACGCCCAGATCGCGCAAGGACTGCAGTTTGACGATGGCCAGCTCGGGGCGATCCATCGCGGTCGATTCGGTGATCTCTAACTCTAGTTCATCCTCGCCCAAGCCATGCCGATGCAGGATCTCGGCGACCTTCTCGACCAGTGTGGGATCGGAAAGCTGGCTCGCGGAGAGGTTTACGGCCATCCGTTTCGGCCCGACCCCGTGTGCCTTCCAGCGCGCGAAGCATTGGCAGGCCTCCTCGATGACCCACTGACCGATGATCTGGATCAGGCCCGTCTGCTCGGCAATCGGGATGAAGTGGATCGGTGGGATCAATCCGCGCTCGGGGTGGCGCCAACGGATCAGGGCCTCCATCGCCTCGGGAGGTGAGTTGGGGGCCTGGTGAGGCTTGATTTGTGGTTGGTAGTGCAGTTCGAATTGGTGCTCGTCGATCGCGATGCGCAGTTCGCACTCGAGCCTGAGGCGTTCGGCCGCGGCGACATTGAGTTCCTCGGTAAAGAACTGGGCGTTATGACGGCCCAGTTCCTTCGCGTGATACATGGCCGCGTCGGCGTTGCGCATCAACACCCCGGCATCCGCCCCATCGCCAGGGTAGACACTGATCCCGATGCTCGGGCTGGAGTGGAGGCGTTGTCCGTTGATCTCATAAGATGTAGCGAGGAGGGTGAGAATCTTGGACGCGAGTGGCGAGGCCTCATTGGGGAAATGCAACCCGGTCAGGACGACAACGAATTCATCACCGCCCTGACGCGCGACGATATCGCTTTCACGCACCGCGGCCCGCAGTCGCTTGGCGACCTCGATGAGCAATAGATCACCGACCTGATGACCCAGGGTATCGTTGATCACCTTGAAGTGGTCGAGGTCGATCAGAAGCACGGCGAGATGATGGCCGTCCTGATGCGCGGACATGATCGCCTGGGAGAGACGAATCTGGAGGTTGTAGCGGTTGAACAGGCCGGTCAGGCTGTCGTGATGTGCGAGATGCTCGATGCGTTGTTCCGCCGCCTTGCGCTCGCTGATGTCGGTGAAGCTGGCGATGTAATGGGTGATGTCTCCATCGCGGTTGCGGATTGTCGAGATCGCCGCCCATTTGGGTGTTTCGTTGCCGTCGCGGTCATGGTCCCAAAGCTCGCCTTGCCAATAGCCGGACTCGTCGAGCGCTTCCCATAACGCTTGATAGGTCGTGGGCGCGGTCCGTTCACTCGACAGCATGCTCGGGGTCTGGCCTTGGATCTCAGCAAGTGTGTAACCGGTCTGCCGGGTGAAGGCGGGATTGATCGCCACAATGCGCTGGTCCGCGTCGGTGACGAGGATTGCCTCGCCGCTGTGCTCGAACATGTTGGCATAGAGTTGTAGGGTCTCCATGGCACGATGCAATTCGCTAATATCCTGGACGGTGCCATAGGAGCGCAGTGGCGTGCCATCCGGTGCATAGTCGCTCTGGCCGTGTTCCTGGAGATATTTGATCCGCCCGTCGTCGCATCGCAGTCGATGCTGGATGCTGTAGGGCTGACCACTGGCGAGCGAGTCGCGATAGGCTTGATCGACGCGTGCCCGGTCATCCGGATGCACGGCCTCGAGAAAGGCTTGATAGCTCGCGGCGAAGCGTCGCGGATCGATCTCGAAGATCTGAAAGACCTCCTCCGACCAGTCCAGGCGATTGGCGCGCAGATCAAGGCTCCAGTGGCCGAGTCGTGCGATGCGTTGGGCTTCACGCAAGCGCGTGAGCGACTGCTCCAAGGCAGATTCGGCGCGCACGAACCGGCGTCCCAAGAAGTCTGCCGCGAGTGCCGCAAGCAGCGCGAGCACCACGAAGGTGAGCAGGGTCGTGCGTTGCGCTTGGTAGAGCGGGGCCAGGGCTTCCTCGACATCGATCTTGACCACCATGCCCCATTGGAGGGCGGGTAGATAACGCCAGTCCGCCGCCACCGTGACGCCACTGTAGTCGGCCACGATGCCGCTGCCATGCTGTCCGGACAAGGCCGCGCGCATCGGTTGGGCGGTCTGCTCGAACGGCACCAGACGCGTGAAGGCCGCACCAGGCAGGCGTTCGAGTTCGATGGTATAGCGGGTCTGCTCCGCCTCGCGCATCGCCATGACGGTCTCGCCGGTCAGGCCTAGGCCGGTGCGATCGGCGACAACCGGCATCAAGGCCGCGAGGTTCACCTGTAGGGCGATGGCGCCAATGGGACGACGCTCCAAGAACAGCGGGGCGACGACGAACGCAGCGGTTTCTTCGCCCGAGGGCGCATAGGGTGCGAAGGGGGTGAGATCCGTCTGCAAGAAGGCCATGGCTTTGTCAAAACCGATGGCCAGCATGCTGTCACGGTAGGGCCCCGTCATGAGATTGGTCCCGAGATCGGATTCTTCGCGCAGAGAAAACAGGACGTTGCCCGCGGGATCGATCAAGAGAATGTCATGATAGTGCTTGCTCTCTCCCAGCCCGCCGAAGCGGGTGCGCAAACCCGCGACCACCTCCGGATCGAGCGGATGGGTGCCGGTCTGGTGGGCGGATATGAGATCTTCAAGGTTCGTGCGAATCCCCTCCTGTCTCGCGAGTGACTCGGCATCGGCGAGCCGTTCGTTGATGTAGACGTCGATCTGATCGGCTTTTTTATCGCCGATCCTGGTGATGCTCTGGAGCACGATCCTGGTGAGCGCATGCTCGAAGCTCAACAGATTAAACCAGGAGAGTCCGGCCAGCGGCAGCACGGAGACGATCAGGAAGCCAAAGGCGAGGTGCCGGCCGGTGTGCCGCGGTTTCATGGAGTGGGGTTCGCGGTGATGGCCGCATTGTGCATGGTCGCGGCGACGGTGGCGACGAGCGCAAGCCACTCGTCGCGTGAGCGCAGCGGGGGGAAGGGGAGCGGGCGCACCAGTCCCGCGGAGAGTTCGGCGGCGTCGAATTGACCATCGGCGCGGGCCTGTCCGACGTAGACTCGGCGCCAGGCGTGGCGCGTCCCGGCGTCGAGTACCAGGATCCCCGACGGCCCCGCCACACTCATGCGTGTGATGGTGCGATTGATCTGCCGTGGGTTGTCCGTGCCGGCCTCCGCGACGGCCGCGGCCCACAGCTTGACCCCCTGATAGCTCGCAACGAGCGGGTCACTGGTGGTGCGATCCGGGCCATAACGCTGCTGGAAGGCGGCGACGAAAGCGCGATTGGCCTCACTGGGAAGACTCTGGAAATAGCCCCAAACGGCGAAGTGCAGTGGATGGGGCGGTAGGTGCTTCATCGCCCGGAGTTCAGGTTCGGCAACGCTGAAGGAGACGACTGGGATTTGCGTCAATCCGGCCTGCGAGAGGGCGTCGAAGAAGGACCGGTTGGCGATGCCGTTCAAGGTATTGAATACGACATCCGGCATTTGCTCACCAAGGTCCGTCATGATCGCGGAAAAATCCCCCTCGTTCATCGAGACATAGTGCTCGGCGACGACCGTTCCATCGACCATATTCGTCAGATCACGGATGAACTGGTTGGCCAGTCGCGGAAAGATGTAATCGGATCCCACCAGATAGACGCGCGTGCCGAAGCGGTCCAGCGCCCAGCGTGCGCCCGGAATGATCTGCTGATTCGGCGCCGCGCCGAGATAGAGAATTCTGGGGGACTGTTCGAGCCCCTCGTACTGCAGCGGATAGAACATCAGATGCTGGTGCGCCTCGACCACGGGCTTCAGGGCACGGCGGCAACTCGAGGTCCAGCAAGCGAACAGGGCGCTGACCTTCTCCTCGGTGATGAGCCGCTCGGCGGCGGCGGCGGCGAGGGTCCAATCGGAGCGACTGTCGATCAGAATCAGCTCGAGGGGGCGTCCGAGCAGGCCACCCGCGCTGTTGAGTTCGTCGATCGCAAGGCGCAGGGCATCGACCAAGCCTCGTTCACTTTCGGCCATCGCGCCCGATAAGGCATGCACGACCCCAATCCGAATCGGGGCCGGTGTGACCGGGGCACGCGGACCGAGCAGGGACAGACTCGCGAACCCCACGCCGATCAGCGCGAGGAGTAGCAGGCCGAACCTGAAGGTGCGTGCCATCGTTGTCGATTCATCCATGCCGGACTGTCTCCAGCGCCACCTGTAAAGCGGTTCGACGCGATGGGCAGTCGGCCGAACCAAGGTGTTGCGGTCGTCCCGCCATCCCGCCGGCGACCGCGACGGTCGTCGCGGTCACGTCAGTGCTCAGTATAGACGCGGGCAGGATGCGAAAACGTGACCATGGACAGACAATGGGTCGGCTATGGAGTGCGGACGCGCCGTGAAGAGGTCAGGCCGCGCCGGTGGAGATGCGCGGCGTTGCGCACACCCGATCGCGCGCCGGCTCCAGTTCCTCGTCACCACCCGCGAGGATGCGGCGCTTGCCATCGAGCAGGAAGGTGATGGCCCGTTGCAGATCAGCGAGGGTGACGACTTGCTCGGCACCGCTGCGTAAGGCCGCGTAGGAGGCGGCAAGCAGGATGGCGTTTTGGATGTCGCCACCCGCGGCTCCATCCGAGTCGCGGGCGAGGAGGTCGAAGTCGACGTCCGCGGCCAATGGCAATTGCGAGGGTACATGACAGCGCCAAATGGCGGCACGCTGCGGGGCGGCCGGCAGCTTGAATTGGATGTGGGCGAGCATCCGGCGCAGAAAGGCATTGTCGTAATTGCGCACCAGGTTGGACGCGAAGATGACGGTGCCCTCGAAGTTGTCCAGTTCGATGAGGGTGGTGCTGCGGGCGACATTGATGCTGTTGTCGGCCGATTGCGAGATCTCGACCAAGCGTTTGCCGAGGATCGAGTCGGCCTCGTCAAAGAAGAGCAGGGCGCCGGTCTCGCGCGCCTTGGCGAACGCGGCCTTGATGTTTTTCGGCGTCTCACCGACGTATTTCGACTCCAGTTCGGCATAGCTGATGCGCAGGATCTTCTTCGCCAGCAGATCGGCGATCGCGTCGGCGGCGAGGGTCTTGCCGGTGCCCGGGGGGCCGTAGAAGTTCAAGGCAACCCGTCGTCCGGTGCGGGCCACCGCGGACAGGCCCCAGGTGGAGTAGATCAAGTCCTGTGACACCATCACATTCGTCGCCTCGCGAATCCGTTCGAGCGTGTCCTGGTCAAGAATGAGTTGCGACAAGGTGTGACGTGGCTCGACCGGTTCGATGCCCTCGAGTCGGGACGTGTCGGCGTCGTCCGGCTCCTCGGGCGATCTGGTGTCCGCGCTCGCTCCCTGATGCTGCGTGATGTCCGAGCTGGCGACACGCTCGAGGCTGGTGCGTGCTGGATTGAAGTCCACCCGAACCCGTGGCTTGTTCAGCAGCCCGGGAAAGCGCGAACGATCGAGGAGTTGCGCGAGCCCTTTGAGGAAGGCCGTTGATGCGGCGGCCTCCACCTCCACCGAGGTGTCCTGTCCTTGCTCGAGGCAACGTGGACAATAGAACAAGGGCGCGCCGACGACCTCGATATAAAAGTGTCCGAGATTGCTCTTCTTGCCATGGTGTGAGAGGACCAGTTCACAGGCGTGGATCGGACAGGTCGGCGTCTTGCGCAGGAGCGACATGGCGGGGAATTCCTTGCAGGCTAGACTCCGTGCATGCCGCGCACCTTGCGCCACCAGCGGTGGCGTTCGATCGCGCGTGCGTGCAAGCGGCCCGTTGCTCGGGTCATGAGGGTCAAAACAGGAGGTTCAGCATGCCGAGGGCGACCACCAAGAATAGCACCGTCATGATGCCGCCAGCCCGCATGAAGTCCACCACGCGATAGTTGCCCGGCCCCATCAGCAGGGCGTTCACTTGATGGGTTGGGATCAGGAAGGAGTTCGAGGTCGCGATGGCGACGGTGAGCGCAAACACCGCCGGGTTGGCGCCGACGCCAAGCGCCATGTTCACCGCGAGCGGGACCAAGAGGACGGTCGCACCGACATTGGACATGACCAGGGTGAAGAGGGTGGCGAGGACAGCCAGTGCGGACTGTACGACCCAGATTGGCACCTCGCCCAGCACGCTCAGCGTCTGTTGCGCAATCCAGGCGGCGGTGCCGCTGGACTCGACGGCGAGACCCAACGGGATGAGCGAGGCCAGCAGGAAGACGGTTTTCCAACTGACCGCCTGATAGGCTTCGTCGATCGAGAGCACGCGGGCCAGGATCATTCCTAGGGCGCCGGTCAGCAGGGCGATCGAGAGGCGTAGATCGGTGAAGAGCACCAGGGCCAGGGCAATGAGGAAGAAGATCAGGGCGGCGGGAACCTTATGCGGGCGCAACTCTTCGTGCGGGTACTCGGTCGTGACGACGACAAAGTTGCGGTCCTTGCTGATGCGATGAAGATCGGCCCAGGTGGTATGCACCACGAGCGCATCACCGGCCTGCAATGGGGTATTGCGCACGCCACCGGTGGTGAAGGTGATGTGGGTCTCGCCACGATTGATGGCCAGCAGCGAGAGGCCATAGGTTTTGCGCATCCAGACATCGCGGGCGGTCTTGCCGATGAGGTTGGAACCCGGTGGGATGACGATCTCCGCGATCCCTGCTTTAGCGCTGGACATGGCCTCGGAGAAGAGATCGAGTTCGGGCTTCGCCGTGATGTCATTGGCCGCGAAGAAGCGTTCGAGTGCAGCGCGGGCGCCGAGGATGCCGAGCGTGGTGCCGGGCGCGATCCCAACGGAGCGATCGACGCCGTCGGCCCCCATGCGCAGCCCATCGCCCTTCTCGAAGGCCACCACGCGCACTCTCCAGGTTTGCTCCAACTCATCCACGCGCATGCCGACGAGCGCGCTGTGTGGCTCGACCCGGGCCTCGCGGATCGCGAACGAACTGAGTCCATAGGTCTCGGCGAAGTATTGGCTGGCGTCGCTGCCCGTGAGTTTGTCGTTGCCGCGCGCTGGCAGGACGAAACGCCCCGCGATCACGAAGTAGAGAATGCCCGTCAGCAGCAGGGCCGTCCCGATCGGGGTCACGTCGAAGAGGTTGAAGAGTTCCATCGGCGCCGTGCCGGCGGGCAGGGCCTGGTTCGAGGTTTGGATGAGGTCGTTCAACAGGATCAAGGGACTTGATCCGACCATGGTAATGGTTCCGCCGAGGATGGCGCAGAAGCCCATGGGCATCAGAAGGCGCGACATCGGCAGACCGGTGCGCGCGGAGATGCGACTGACGACCGGGAGGAACAGGGCGGCGGCCCCAACGTTCTGCATGAAGCTCGAAATCACCCCAACGGTTCCAGAGATCAAGGGGATGACGCGTTTCTCGGTGGTTCCACCCAGGCGCATGATGAAAACAGCGACCTTCGACATGATGCCGGTCTTATCCAGGCCCGCGCCGATGATCATCACCGCGATGATGGAGATCACGGCATTACTCGCGAAACCGTCGAAGAGGTGTTCGATCGGGACCAGGGCCGTCTCGAGCCCCATCCAGGGGGTGACGAGACTGGAGAGTCCGAGCAGGACCATGATGCTGATGGCCGCGACATCGACCGACACGATCTCGAACGCAAACAGATAGATGGTGAGCAGCAGAAAGCCCATGACCCAGGCGATCTCGACCGAGGGCACGATCAAGGCGAGCGCGATGCCGCAGAGCGTGAAGAAGACGGCGGCGAGAACCGGTGTCAACAAGGAGCGCGCGGCGGGAGGCATGTGCGGTGTCCTCTAGGGTCTCTGCGATGTGGCGCGGGGAGCAGGTCTGGCGACTGTGCCCGCATCAGGTTGACCAGACATGATACTGAAATGAACCGTTTTGGTCCTTCCGTTTGTGCGGCCGCCGATGCGCCCGGTGCTGGCGAGCCGCGGAGGCCGCGCCTGATGTGATAGCCCTGAGCGTGCCACGCTGCTAGTCTTCTGGTTCGAATGGCGAAGACCTCATTGCCCTCAACCGGGAGCGGAGCCCTACATCCATGATCGATTCGACTCAGCGGCTGGTGAGGCACAGGCGTCAGATCACAATCTGCGCCGGCGCGGCCTGGGTCGCGACCGTCTCGGCGACGTCACAGGTCGAGGTGAGCGCGGAGCTGGAACTCTTGATGTCGCAGTTCGGTTTCGAGGTCCAGGGCATGGAACAGACCGAGGCGATGTGGGCACGCATCGAAGGTTCTGATTTGGTGACGCGCTTGCGCGTGCTGCTCGATGAGTTTGATCATGTCATCGTGCAGGACGGTGCGGGCGGAGTCGATCGCGTGATCATTCTTGGTGAAAAAGTCGCGGTGGTCGCACCACCCATGGTGGCCGAGACGCCGGGCTTCGACCTGCCCGATGATGATGTGCTTGATCAGGTCACCGGTGAGTTGGGTGATGCCATCATCTTGCAAACGCAACGCCAAGGTCACTCCCATCTCGTGAGCCTGATCTTGGAGGGCAACAACGGTCAGCGGATCCCACAGACCCTGTTGATCGATACCGGTTCCGACCATGTCGTCCTGCCGAATTCTTTGATTGCGAGTTTGGGGCTGTCACCGAATGATCTCAGACCACAAACCGTACAGACTGCCAACGGAACAGTGGATGCCCGTATCGGAACCTTGCAGGGGTTGTTCCTCGATTCGAACAACCGGGTCGAAGGGGTTTCGGTTGCCTTCATCGATGACACGCGACTCGGCGGGAACGCGCTGTTGGGGATGAGCTTACTGGGGCGGTTCTTGGTCACGATCGACGACGAAAAGAGTCAGGTGACCCTTGCATCACCCTGAGCGCGACCGGAGCGAGGGATGGAGACGGGGTCTGGGGTTGGATAGGGGCGCGCCGGTTCGCAATGACTGACGCAATGCAGGTTGTGGCGATCGATACGAACCTCTTGTTCACCTTGATCTTCGGTGTGGAACTGGTCGCGCAGGCGGTGACGGTCGGACATCTGCTCTTGAGCCGGCGCGACGTGCCCTCGACCGTCGGCTGGGCCGGGTTGGTGCTATTGGCGCCCTTGGTTGGGATGGCCCTCTATTGGCTGTTCGGCATCAATCGCATCACCCGCAAGGCGCATCGACTCCGGCCCGAAACCTCCGAGGCCAGCGAGCGGTCCGAACTTGCCGACGAGCGCAGAGCGCACGGTCTCTTGCAGCGAGACTTTCCCGACCTGGTGCGTCTGGGCCATCTTGGCGATGCCCTGGTCGGTCTGCCCTTGGTCGCTGGGAATCGGGTCGCGCCCTTGATCGATGGCGATCAGGCGTATCCCAGGATGTTGGAGGCGATCGAGGACGCGAGGGTCAGCGTCGGCCTTTCGACCTATATCTTCGACAACGACGCGGCCGGTGTGCTGTTCGTGGATGCCCTGGAGCGCGCGCACCGCCGTGGTGTCGCCGTGCGGGTCTTGATCGATGGCGTTGGACAGCGTTACAGCCGGCCACCGATGCCACGGCTCTTGAGACGGCGCGGCATTCCCAGTGCCGTGTTCCTGGCGTCGGTGTTGCCGATTCGCAGCCAATATCTGAATCTCAGGAATCATCGCAAGATTCTCGTCGTGGATGGCCGCGTTGGCTTGACCGGTGGGCTGAACATCCGGGCAGGTTGTCTCTTGCACACGCATCCTCGCCACCCGATCCAGGATCTGCATCTGTGCGTCGAGGGTCCTGTGGTGCGCTTTCTGGTCGAGGCTTTTGCCTTGGATTGGACCTTTACGACGGGGGAGCGACTCGGCGGGACTGACTGGTATCCGGTTCTCGACGAATGTGGGACGACGCTCGCGCGCGGTGTTCCAGATGGCCCAGATGAGGATTTCGATATCATTCGTCGGATGATCCTGGGCGCACTGACCACGGCGCGTCAGTGCGTGCGGATCGTCTCTCCCTACTTTCTGCCGGATCAAACCCTGATCACGGCGCTGAACGTGACCGCGCTGCGGGGTGTCGACGTCCAAATCCTGATCCCCGAGCGGAATAATCTCAGGCTCGTGCAATGGGCGGCGCAGGCGCAGGTCGAGCAATTGCTCGAGTCGCATTGTCGGATCTGGTTGTCGCCGCCACCCTTTGATCACACCAAGCTGATGCTGGTCGATGATGCCTGGGTCTTCATGGGATCAGCCAATTGGGATCCGCGCAGTTTGCGGCTCAATTTCGAATACAACATCGAGTGCTATGACCGTGTGCTGGCGCATCGGCTGCACGCACTCGTCGACGATAAGATCGCCCGTGGGCGGGAACTCCTCGCTTCCACGCTGGCCGGGCGCTCGATCCCGATCCGTCTGCGTGACGGTCTGGCCCGGCTGTCATCGCCCTATCTGTGAGCGGCGGGCACCATCGCAAGGCCGTGTGGCCAAGCGGGGGTCCGTTGGTGTCGCGCCGCTTCGGGACACCCCCATCGGGTGTGTCTGGGGCGTTGCCCGATGGCACCGCCCCAGGCGCCGCGCGACTAGAGGCGGGCGAGCAGTTCGCGTTTCTTTTCAGCGAACTCATCCTCGGTCAGCACGCCCTTCGCCTTGAGGTCGGCGAGCCGTTCGATCGCGGCAAAGACATCGCCTCGGTCGGGGTGACTCGGCGGCGGATTCGCCCACTGTGCCGTGGATGCGGGCTCCGGTGCGGGCGTGGTGACGGGTTGCCCTTGGCGCATGACCACCGGCAGGCGGGTGAGATCGACCGTCCCGAATTGACTGGAAAAGGTGATCGAACCGCCTGGACCTTGCTGTTGGGAAAAGCCGCCGATCTGGTGATCCTCTGTGTCGTAGACCCAGACATTGCCGCCGGTATCGACTGCCAGGCGGCGCGCATGGGCGAAATAGGCGTATTTCACCGAATCTTGACTGCCGGTTGCGCTGGGTTGACCCAGTTCTGCCGGCCACCAATGATCCTCCGGATCGGGGGTGAAGAGATCCGAACCGGCGCCGCCGAACCCGCCGCTGCGTTGCCGTTGCGTCGTGGCACCACCCTGGCTCTGCGATTGGAAGCTCCCGCTTTGCAGCAGCCCGGGTTGATTGACCAGCAGTGTGGACAACTCCTCGCATAGGCCCTGGACTCGGGCATTCAGGGAGTGGTTGAACATGTCGCCCAGCATCAACATCCCACCCCGCATCCATTGTCCGGAGCCGCCGAATTCGGGGTGGTTGAACTGGGCCATCGAACCGTTGCCGTTGTATACAGCGAACAGCATGTGGGTGACGGCGTCGGGACGAAAGCCGTGGCGATTGGCGATATCATCGACGATCTGTTGACCAAAGGGCGTCAGGTCTTGCATGGTGTCGGCTCCAGATTGTTAGCCTGTCCGTGATCGGACTGGTACGGCCATGCGGATCGAGATGAGGCATGACGGTTGGGTTGAAGGCCCCGGAACGAGGACTCCGGGACGAGGACATCGCTCAGTGGCCTGGTGCGCGACGGGATCGGGTGCGAGCGCCGAGTGGCTCACAGTGCCGGCCGTGCGCCTGGCGATCCCGAGCATGGCCGTGCGATTAGATGATGACGGTGGCGTCCTCTTCATCGTCCGGATCGAGCGCGTCGCGGTACTGCTCGACGAGCGCCGCCGCGGCCTCGGGTTGGCCGAAACAGGCGATATGATACAAGGCCTCGCCCTCGGTGATCAGCGGGAGATTGGTCCGGCCAATGACGACCCCGCTCACCGGCGACTGAATCCGTTCGTCCACCGGGCGGAAGGGGTCGGTGATAATCCCGAGGGTATCGCCCTTGTTCACCTGTGCCCCGAGCGGAGTGAGAGAGAGCAGGATGCCACTCTGCTGGGCGCGGATCCAGACGCTGGAGCGGGCAACCACTGGGTCATTCTGCATCGCGCGGCGTGGGCTGGAAGCACGGATCATGCCCAAGTGGCGCATCACACCGAGGATTCCACGCAGACCCGCGCGCACCGCGAACTCATCGAAACGCAATGCCTCTCCAGCTTCATAGAGCAGCAGGGGGATCGCGCGCGCGGCGGCCTCGGCGCGCAGCGAACCGGGCCGGACCTCGGCATCGAGGATCACGGGTGCCCCGAAGGCCTTGGCCAGATCGGGGATCGTTTCGCAGGCACTCAAGGTGGCGCGGATCTGCGGCAGATTCTCGCGGTGAATCGCCCCCGTGTGCAGATCGATCCCGTGCGTCGAACCCTCGACCACCTCGGTCATGAGCGTGGCGGCGAGACGCGCGGCGAGCGAGCCCTTGCCCGAACCGGGGAAACTGCGGTTGAGGTCACGCCGATCAGGAAGATAGCGGGACTGGCGGACGTAGCCGTAGACATTGACCACCGGAACCGTGAGCAGGGTGCCCCGCATGCGGTTGAGTGACTTTTGCTGGCGCAGCCGCCGCAGGATCTCCACGCCGTTGATCTCGTCGCCATGGATGGCCGCCGTAATGAACAACCGCGGCCCCGGCTGGCGTGCGTGGATGACATGGACCGGCATGAACACCGGGGTGGTGGTATAGAGATTCGCGAGCGGGATATCGATGCGAACGCGGGTGCCCGGTGGCACCTCACGGCCGGCGATCTGGATGGAGTGAGCGGTCATCGACACACGTCTATGGCAAACGATCGCCGCATCTTGTCATGAAATCGTCCGCGCGCACAGATCTCGCTCCGGCCTTGCCGCCCGCTGTCGAGGGGGCGCGACGGGGGCCTGGATTGGTGCGGTCATCATGGCCGTGAGGGCTTAACCCTGACCGCGTGTGCGCGTCTTTCCGAGTGCCGCGTTCTTCTCGATGAAGGCGATCATCTGACCGGCAATGTCCTTGCCGGTTGCCCGCTCGATTCCCTCGAGGCCGGGCGAGGAGTTGACCTCCATCACCACCGGCCCGTGATTGGAGCGCAGGATGTCGACACCGGCCACGTTCAAGCCAATGATCTTCGCGGCGCGCACCGCGGTGGAGCGCTCTTCCGGGGTGATGCGAATCAGCGAGGCACTGCCGCCACGGTGGAGATTGGAGCGGAACTCCCCGGCCTTTGCCTGGCGTTTCATGGCCGCGACGACACGATCGCCAATGACGAAACAGCGGATATCCGCACCGTTGGCTTCGCGAATGTATTCCTGCACCAGGATATTGACCTTCAGCCCCATGAAGGCCTCGATGACGCTCTCCGCGGCCTGCTGGGTCTCGGCCAACACCACGCCGATGCCTTGCGTTCCCTCCAAGAGTTTGATGACCAGTGGCGGACCACCCACCATCTTGATGAGATCATCGACATCGTCTGGAGCGTGCGCGAATCCGGTGATGGGCAGGCCAATCCCCTTGCGCGACAGCAGTTGCAGCGAGCGCAGTTTGTCGCGCGCTCGTGCAATCGCGACGGATTCGTTCAGCGGGTAGACCCCCAACATCTCGAATTGGCGCAGCACGGCATTGCCATAGAAGGTCACGGAGGCACCGATGCGCGGGATCACGGCATCGAACCCGCGCAACTGGTCGCCACGATAGTGAATGGACGGCGCGTGCGAGGTGATGTTCATGTAGCAGCGCAGAACGTCGACGACCTTTGCCTCGTGCCCGCGTAAGCGCGTTGCCTCGACGAGTCGCCGGGTCGAGTAGAGGTTCGGGTTGCGCGAAAGGATGGCAATCTTCATGAGGGTTCCGAGGTCACCAAGGTCACAATCACCAGGATCACCACGCCCACACTGATGGCGCTATCGGCGACATTGAACGATGGCCAGGGATTGAACAGCGCCAGCGGGATGATGGGGAGAGAGACCTGGATGAAATCGACAACATGCCCCCAAAGGATGCGGTCGATGAGATTCCCGAGCGCGCCTCCGATCAACAGGGACAGACCGAGCGCCAAGGCCGCATGGCCCCGGTTCAGTCGCAGCAACCAGACCAATAGGATTAGGGTGACGACCAGCGCAACGCCGGCCAGGAACCAGCGCTGCCAACCACCGGCATCGGCGAGCACGCTGAAGGCCGCCCCGGTGTTAAACACGAGGGTCAGGTTGAGATTCGGAATGAGTTCGACCACCTCGAATGGTCGCAACGTCATCAGCACCCACCACTTGCTCGCCTGATCAAGGAGCAGGATGAGCAGCGAGAGCCAGAGCCAATGTCGCATCGCCCCCAGTCCGTGAGGACGCAACGTGGCCCTGGCTTCGAGGCGATCGCCGCCGTTGGTCACGCCCCGTTGGTCAGGCATAGCGGCGCGTCTCGCCGGTGCCGGCCACGTTCTCGACACAGCGTCCGCACAACTCAGGGTGTGTGCTGTCGTGCCCGACATCGGCCCGGTGATGCCAACAGCGCACGCACTTGGTGTGCGTCGAAGCACTCACCCGCACCGCGAGTTCTGACAGGTCGGTGGCGGAAGCGTCGCTCGGTCGTTCGCTCGCGGGATGCAACCGCACCTCGGACACGATCAGGGCAAAGCGCAGTTCCGGACCGAGACGGGCCAGTTCCTGGTGCAGCGTCTCGTCGCAATAGAGATCGAGCTCCGCATCCAGTGACGAGCCGATCAGACCAGCCTTGCGCGCGCCTTCCAGCGCGGGTCCGATGGCCAGTCGGGTGGCGATGAGGCGCTCCCAGAAGGCGCGGTCTAGGGAGTCACCGTCGGCGAGCGAGGCGAGTCCCTCGTACCAGGTGGTGACAAAGACCGTCGCGGCCCGCTGTCCCGGCAGGTGTTGCCAGATCTCCTCGGCGGTGAAGCTGAGGATCGGGGCGAGCCAGCGGCACATGGCTTCGGCGATGTGATACATCGCCGTTTGGCAGGAGCGGCGCGGCAGGCTGTCCGCTGGCGTGGTGTATTGACGGTCCTTGATGATGTCGAGATAGAAGGAGCCCATGTCGACAACACAGAATTGCTGGATCTTCTGGTAGATGAGATGGAATTGGTAGTCGCGGTAGGCCGCGATGATCTCGTCCTGGAGCCGTTGGGCGCGGTCGACGGCCCAGCGGTCGAGCGCGATCAGATCGGCGTGCGCGACCTGGTCGGTCGCGGGATCGAACCCACTCAAATTGGCCAGCAGGAACCGTGCGGTGTTGCGGATGCGCCGATAGGCATCGGCGGTTCGCTTGAGGATCTCATCGCTCACGGCCATCTCGGCACGGTAATCGGTTGCCGCGACCCAGAGACGAATGATGTCGGCGCCGAGCGTCTTCATCACCTCTTGTGGTTTGACCACGTTGCCCTTCGACTTCGACATCTTCTCGCCCTTGGCATCGACCGTGAAACCGTGGGTGAGGACTTCGCGATAGGGCGCGCGGGTGTGCATCGCCACCGAGGTCATGAGCGAACTCTGAAACCAGCCGCGGTGTTGATCCGAGCCTTCCAGATAGAGATCGGCGGGGGCGCGCAACCCTGTGCGCTGCTCGAGCACGCACGCGTGCGTGACGCCCGAGTCGAACCAGACATCGAGGGTGTCCAGCACCTTGTCGTACTCGCTGCTCTCCGCTGCGTCGAGCAATTCGCTGGGCGCGAGGGCGAACCAGGCCTCGATGCCCTCTTGGGTCACGCGCCGCGCAACGGTTTCGATCAACTCCGGCGTGCGCGGATGCAACGCGCCCGAGGTCTTGTGGACGAACAGCGGAATGGGCACGCCCCAAGTCCGCTGTCGCGAGATACACCAGTCTGGTCGGCTCTGGACCATGCCCGCAATGCGACTCTGGCCCCAATCGGGCATCCAGCGCACCGTGCCGATCTCGCGCAGGGCCGCCGCGCGCAGACCCTGCCGGTCCATACTGATGAACCACTGTGGCGTCGCCCGGAAGATGATCGGCGTTCGGTGCCGCCAGCAATGGGGGTAACTATGGGTGAAGCGGGTGGCCAGCAGGAGTGCGCCGGCGGCCTTTAAGGTTTCGACCACGCGCTCGTTGGCTTCGGCGACATGTTCGCCGCCGAACAGTGGGGTCTCGGGGAGGAATCGTCCATCCCCGCCAACCGGGTTGTCCACGGGTAAGTGATAGCGTTGACCGACGATGTAGTCCTCCAATCCATGCCCGGGCGCAGTGTGGACCGCACCGGTTCCGGCATCGAGGGTCACATGTTCGCCGAGGATCACGGGGACCGTGCGGTCGTAGAATGGATGTTGCAGCATCAGTCCTTCGAAGTCGCTGCCGCGGCCATCACCCAGCACCCGATACTGGGTGATGCCCCAGCGGTCCATGGTGTCCTTGAGCAAGCCTTCGGCAACGATGAGTCGCTCGGGCCCTTGGGCGGCTTCGACCGCGACGATGACGTACTCCAATTCTGGATTCAGCGCGACCGCCTGGTTCGCCGGGAGCGTCCAGGGCGTGGTGGTCCAGATGACGAGCGATGCTGGACCGGTGCCACAGTCGCTCGGTGCGCCATGACAGCGGGCCGCCAATCGATCCGGTTCGATCACGGCGAAGCGGACATCGATGGCGATCGATTCCTTATCGGCGTATTCCACCTCGGCCTCGGCCAGCGCCGAGCCGCAGTCCACGCACCAGTGCACTGGCTTAAAGCCCTTTTGCACATGCCCATTGGCGATGATCCGACCGAGGGCGCGAATGATCTCCGCCTCGAAGGCGAAGTCCATCGTCAGATACGGGTTTGCCCAATCACCGACGACACCGAGACGCTGGAAGTCGGCGCGCTGGCCCGCAACCTGCTTGGCGGCATAATCTCGACAAGCGCGCCGAAAGTCCGCGGCGCTGATCTTCTGCCCGGGTTTTCCGCGCTTTTTCTCGACCTGTAATTCGATCGGTAGACCGTGACAATCCCACCCCGGCACATAGGGCGCATCATAGCCGTCAAGCGTCCGGGCCTTCACGATGATGTCCTTCAGGACCTTGTTGACGGCATGACCGATGTGGATCTCACCGTTTGCGTAGGGAGGGCCATCGTGGAGGATAAAGGTGTCGGCACCGACACGGGCTTCGCGAATCAGGGCATAGAGCCCCATTGATTCCCAGCGCGCGAGCATCTCGGGTTCACGCTGGGCGAGATTGGCCTTCATCGGGAAGCCCGTCTTGGGGAGGTTCAAGGTCGCTTTGTAGTCGGTCACGTCGCTGATTCTCGGTACGGCGAAAGGAGGCACGCCGTGCGGGTTTGACTCCGGGGCGTAAGGGTCACGGGTTGCGAGCAAGGGGGCCCGCGCGCTGCCGTGCAGGGTGCATGGGTGTGATTGTGGCCTGACGGCGGCAAAGAGGCAAAGGCCATCGGGCGGGCGGCGGCCCGGTTGGTTTGGCTGCGGCTTTTCCCGAGTCAGGCCCCGGGCGTCTGCGGAGCGGGTCGAGGATACTCAGCGCCGCGCAGATAATCGCGCGCGGCGTGGGCATCGATCTGGATCTGTTCCTTGAGCGCAGCGAAGGACTCGAAGCGTTTCTCCTCGCGCAGCTTGAGGCAAAACTCGACCTCGAGATGTCGGCCGTAGATGTCCGCGTCGAAATCGAAGAGATGCACCTCGAGCCGATAGTCACTGCCCTTCACCGTGGGTCGGGTGCCCACATTGGCAACGCCCGGCAGTGGTTCCAGCCCCAGTCCGTGGACCAGGACGGCATAGACGCCGCGCAGTGGCGTCACCCGTCGCCGCAGGTCGATGTTGGCCGTGGGGAAGCCGATCCCACGTCCGCGCTTGGCCCCATGCGCGACGCGGCCCTGCATGCGATAGGGTCGTCCGAGGAGGTGTCGGGCGTACTCGAGATCACCCCGCCCGAGTGCCTCGCGCACCCGTGTGCTGCTGACCCGCTCGGTGCCATGCGTGATGGTATGCAGGTCCGCGACCTCAAAACCCTCCCCGCTCGCGCTTGCCTGCCCCATCGTTTGCAACAGCGCGAAGTCGCCCGCGCGACCGCGGCCGAAGCGAAAATCGTCTCCGACCAGCAGAAAGCGCACCCCGAGTCCGTCGCGCAACAATCGTTGGACGAAGATGGGCGCCTCCATGTCGGCCAACCGTGGACCGAATTCCAGCACCATGACACGCTCGATCCCACAATCGGCGATCGCCGCGAGCTTCTCGCGCAGTCGTGTCAGCCGTGGTGGCGCGGACTCCGGCGCGAAGAACTCCATGGGTTGTGGTTCGAAGGTGATGACGGTCGCCGGTAGACCAAGAGCCTGGCCCTGGTCGAGCAAACGTTGAAACACCGCCCGATGTCCGAGGTGCACGCCATCGAAATTGCCAATCGTTGCGACGCAGCCTCGGTCACTGGGGCGCAGGTTGTGTAAGCCTCGAATCAGCCGCATTGCCGTGCCGAACTGGATGAAAGAGCCGCAGTATACGCGAGCCGGCAGGTGCCTCGAACCATCGGATCGACGCCGTGCGCTAGTCGCTCATCCTGACGTGGCGGGGGCGAACCCCCAAGATCACGAGCGTCCACAGGTAGACGGCGCCGGCGGCCACGATCAATAGCAGGAGCCGGATGATCCGTTCGCCGAGTCCCATCGCGATCCAGTCGGAGAGTGCACCGGCGCCGAGGATGATGACAGCGCCCATCAGCAGGTTGGCGGCGAGCCCCTTGAGGATCAGGGCGGTCCAACCGCGACGGGGCTTCAGCACCCCCTCTTTGAGCAGACCCAGGAGGAGCAGTGCCGCATTGCAGATGGCGGCGACGGTGGTGGCGAGCGCGAGCCCGGCATGTCCGAGCGTGAACATCAATGCAAGACTGCAGACCAGGTTGACGATGAGTGCGATCATGGCGATGCGCACGGGCGCCCTCATGTCTTGGCGGGCGTAGTAGCCCGGCACCAAGACCTTGATACCCATGAAGGCGACGAGGCCGATGGCATAGGCCATTAAACTCTGGCGTGCCATCACGACATCGTGGGCACCGAATTCGCCCGAATGGAAGAGCGTCACGATCAGGGGGCCAGCCAGCAGCATCAGGCCGACTGCCGCGGGTAGGCCCAGTAGCAAGACCCAGCGTAGCGCCCAATCCAGGGTGTTGGAAAAGGCGCCGGGATCCGCCGCCGCGTGCCGCTGTGACAGACGCGGCAAGATCACGGTGCCCAGGGCCACGGCGAGAATGCCGAGCGGGAACTCCATCAGGCGATCGGAGTAATAGAGCCAGGAGATGCTGCCGGTAACCAGGAAGGATGCGAGCAGCGTGTCCAGCAGCAGACTGAGCTGGCCGGCCGAGGCGCCGAACAGGGCCGGAAGCATCAGCCGCATGGTCCTGCGGACACCTGGATCTCGGGGTGCGAGACGCGGCCGGGGAAGCAGGTTGAGCCGAGCGAGAAAGGGCAATTGCAAGGCGAGCTGGGCGATGCCTGCGATCAGGACGCCCCAAGCGAGTGCCACGATGGGCTGTGCCATCTGAGGTGCTAGGTAGATGGCGCAAAGAATGAGCGAGATGTTGAGCAGGACGGGGGTGAAGGCAGGGATGCCGAAGCGCTCATAGGTGTTCAGAATGCCTCCGGCAAACGCCGTGAGCGAGATGAAGAGCAGATAGGGGAAGGTGAGCCGCAGCATGTCGGAGGCGAGCAGCAGTTGCGCGGGGTCATTGATGAAGCCGGGCGCGAAGAGCAGGATGACGAGCGGCGCGGCGAGCACGCCCATGACCGTGGCCACCAACAAGACGGCGCCAAGGGTGCCCGCCATCGCATCGACAAATTCCTTGAGTGCCGCGAACCCGCGTTGCTCTTTGTACTCGTTCAGAACGGGGACGAAGGCCATGGAGAACGCGCCTTCGGCGAACAGGCGGCGCATGAAATTCGGGATCTTGAAGGCGACGAAGAAGGCGTCGGTCCCCGCGTCCGCGCCGAAGAGACGGGCGATGACGAGATCACGGATGAAGCCAAGGACACGCGAGAGGGCGGTATTGCTTCCGACTTTGGCAAGGGATGCGGCGAGTGAGGCCACGGCGGCTTAGACTCCAGTGAGGGCGGTGATGATTCCAGCGCGAACATGCATCCAGTTGTTCTGCCTAGGCATTGACAGCGTCAACGGCGGCGTAGACAATGTCTGGTCTTGTCGATTCGAACTGTATCCTTTCTGTTCCGCCGGATTCTAGGAGATCCCTTTGGCCAATTCACCACAAGCTCGCAAGCGCGCCCGCCAGGCCGAGACTCGACGTCAGCGCAACGCTGCCCAGCGCAGCACGCTGCGCACCTTCGTGAAGAAGGTTGTGAAAGCGATCCAAGCGGGTGACAAGGACGCGGCGATCCAGGCGTTTAAGGAAGCTGTGCCGCGTATCGATCGCGCCGCGCACAAGGGTCTGATTCATGCCAACAAGGCTGCGCGCCACAAGAGTCGTTTGAACGCGCACATCAAAGGCATGAGTTGAGCGAACCGCCAGATCGCGCGTCAAGTGACCTCCAAAAACCGGCCGAACAGGCCGGTTTTTTTTGGGGGGGTCTTGGTGTCTGGACTGACATCCCCCCGCGACATCCCCGCGCGACGGAACGGGTCAGGCGCCGCGCGGGTGCCGATACGCGAGCGCCAGCAGCAGCGCGCCGATGAGGATCATGGGTGTCGAGAGCAATTGGCCCATGGTGAGCCAACCGAATGCCAAGTAGCCGAGATGCGCATCCGGCATGCGGACGAACTCGACGCTGAATCGGGCGAGACCATAACCGAGCAAAAAGAGACCGGAGACGGCCATGGTTGGTCGTGGTTTGCTCGCGTAAATCCAGAGTACGAGAAAGAGCGCGAGTCCCTCGAGTGCGGCCTGATAGAGTTGCGAGGCATGCACGGCGGGACTCCAGAGCGTCGCCTGGGGGAGGTCGGCGCATTGCGCTGGAAATTCCTGGCAGGGTAGGCGCATGCCCCAGGGCAGATCGGTGCGCCGTCCCCACAGCTCGCCATTGATGAAGTTTCCGATGCGCCCCGCGAACAGCCCGAGTGGGACCAGGGGGGCGAGGAAGTCACCGACTTCGAAGAAGCGCATCCGCTGGCGCCGCGCGAACAAGCCAATGGCGATCAAAACCCCAATCAAGCCCCCATGGAAGGACATTCCGCCCTCCCAAACCTTTAGCATATTCAGGGGGTTGGCGATCAGTTGATCGAACCCGTAGAACAGCATATAACCCAGTCGCCCGCCGACGATGGTCCCGATGACGCCGTAGAAGATGAGATCGTCCACCATCTCCGCGCTCCAGCCCGCGTGGGCATCGGTGCGGACATGCGCGGCTCGCCAGCGCCCGAGGATCCAGGCCAGCGCGAAACCGACCAGGTACATGAGCCCATACCAATGGATATGCAGTGGCCCAAGACTGAGGGCGACGGGATCGATGTCGGGATAGGTCAGCATGGGGGACAGTATAACCCAGCACACCTGGGTGGTGCGCCGGATGCGGCGGAGCGGGACCGGCGGAGGGTCCCGAGAGGGCAGTCGCGTCAGTGTGCCGCGACGTCAGCAAGCCACTTGCCTAGCGGGTCAACCGCAATCAGACCCGCTGGGCGTGCCGGCGGCGCGCGGCCAGGATCACGCCAAGCAGCGCGGAGCCGAAGAGCCAGCCGGCGGCTGGAATCGGGACTGCCGTAATGCGGATGCCCATGTCGCTGAAGTCGAAATCAGGACCGCCTGCACCATCGTCGAGCCAGAGAATCAGCGAACCACCCTCTTCGATCGTCGCGAAGAAATTCACGGATGAGGTTGCCGTGTTGATCGCATTCGTGGTGTTGGTGATGGATCCGCTAATGTCTCTTGGCTTATCGCTGCTGTTCGCATTGGTCAAGAACCGAAATCCAAAATCGGTGACTGGGCTGCTTGCGACGATTCCACCGGCCTCGATTTGAGTCGCGGTCGTGCTGCTGAAGTCACGGTTGGCGAAGATCGTGGTCCAGCCTCCCGCGCCGTCGGTGAATTGGAAGAGATTGTTCCAAGATGCCTGTTTACCGAGATACTCGAACGACCAGCCGCCGCTCGGCTGCGCCCCGGTCCAATTGACGTTGGCACCAACCCAGCCGTTACTGAAATTCCAGGCCGGCGAGTCTGGGATGTTCGAGACCGTGGCTCCCGCTTCGAGTTGCAGGTTGAGTTGGCCGTTCTGGACCGAGCCAAAGGTTTGTGTCGCATTGGTGGTGTCCAACACGAAGGCCGCCGATGCATTGAAGGCAAGCGTCAGACCGGCGATTGCGAGCACAGCTGGTGCTGTTCGGTTATTCATGGCTGACCTCGTCGGGTGCGGTTGGGGATGCCCTCCATCCTGTCGAACGATCGCGCGCACCGCGGATGCGCCTGGTTGCAGATGCTATCGACTAGGAGATCGCAGTGGCGAGTGGAGGGGATGAACTGGCATCAAGTTTAAATCATTTAGCAAAATTGGGGCCAATTTTCTGCTGTCGTGCGAGGCGAGTTGATCGGCGAGTCGGTCAGCATCCGGCCGGCCGCTCATGAGGCGGTGACTGATCACCTCAGGGCACCTGGATCGTCTCGGCAAGGCCTCGTTAGCCACCTGGAAGGAATCTGTGCCATGCACATTATGTCTTATTTTGACAATTTTTGTACACGTGTGAAGGGCTCGTATAACGGATCAGATGGCACTGTCCGCATCCTGATCGTCGACCGGCGGTGGCCGTCCTTGGCCAAGCGTCCGATGTGGGTCTGGGTGACTCCTCAGCTGGCCGCTTTTAGGGCCGCGTGCGCCGCGGCGAGACGCGCGACCGGAACGCGCGGACCCGAGCAACTCACATAGTCGAGTCCAGCCTCATGACAGAAGGCGATCGAGTCGGGATGGCCGCCGTGTTCGCCGCAGATGCCGACATGCAGATCCGGCTTGACCGAGCGGCCCCAATCAACGGCGAGCTGCATGAGCTTGCCGACGCCTTTGCGATCCAAGACCTCGAAGGGATTGTCCTGCAGAATGCCCGATTGGTTGTAGAGAGGCAGGAACTTGTTCTCCGCGTCCTCGCGTGAGAAGGAAAAGGCCGCCTGCGTCAGATCGTTGGTGCCGAAGGAGAAGAACTCCGCCTCCTCCGCCAGTGATTCGGCGCGCATACAGGCTCGCACCACCTCAATCATGGTGCCGAACTTGAACATCACGGGTTGTCCATAGGCGGCCGTGACCTCGGCGTGGATCTGATCGACATAGCCCTTGACCATCCGCAGTTCCTGAGCGGTGCAGACCTGCGGCACCTTGATCTGGGGATGAACCTCGATCCCGGCCTTGGCGCACTCGGCGGCGGCCTCGAGGATCGCGCGGATCTGCATCTGATAGATCTCGGGGAAGGTGATACCAAGGCGCACGCCGCGATGTCCGAGCATGGGGTTGGTTTCGTAGAGTGCGCGCACCTTCCTCAGCATCGCTTCTTTCTTGGCGATCGCATCCTCGACGATCGTCGGGTCCATCATGCGACGCAGTGCATCGACGTCGTGACGGACATGGTCCGGCGAGTGCAAGAGCCCCATGGCTCCGGCGAGGACCGTCATGCCGCGGGTGGTGCCGGCGAGCACGCGCAGATCGGTGAGTTCGCGCTCAAGCACATGCTCGTCGGGCAGGAACTCATGGATGGGCGGGTCGAGCAACCGGATGGTGACGGGATTCGGCGCCATCACTTCGAATAAGTCGCGGAAGTCCTTGCGCTGCAAGGGCAGGAGCTTATCGAGCGCGGCCTGGCGTTGCTCGGGGGTCTCGGCGACGATCATCTCGATCACCACCGGGAGGCGCTCGACGTCGTTGAACATCCGCTCGGTTCGCGCCAGGCCGATCCCGACCGCACCATACTTGCGGGCGGCGCGCGCGTCCTCGGGGGTGTCCGCATTGGCCATGACCTTGAGGCGCGCCTGCTCGTCCGCCCATGCGAGCAGGACATCGAGTTCCGGCGTGAAGTCCGGTTCGACTGTCGGAATGGCGCCGAGATAGACCTTCCCCGAGGTGCCGTCGATGGTGATGACATCGCCCTCTTTAAAGCTGGTCAGGCCGACCCGCGCTTCACGCCGATTGACGTCGACGCTGATTCCTTCCGCGCCGGCGACGCAGGGCTTGCCCATACCACGCGCCACCACGGCGGCATGGGAGGTCTTTCCGCCACGGGAGGTGAGGATCCCCTCGGCGGCAAAGAAGCCATGGATGTCCTCCGGCTTGGTCTCCTCGCGCACCAGGATCACCTTTTGCCCGAGTTCATGCCCGAGGGTCTCGGCACGATCGGCGTCGAAGACGGCGATGCCCGCCGCCGCGCCGGGCGAGGCCGGGAGACCCGTAGCCACTGCATCGGCCTTAATCGTGGGGTCAAGCCGAGGGAACAGCATCTGCTCGAGCAGGTCGGGTTGAATCCGCAGTAACGCCTCCTCCTTGCTGATCAGGCCCTCGCGTTCCATCTCGACCGAGGTGCGGACCATGGCCACTGCGTTCATCTTTCCGTTGCGTGTCTGCAAGCAGAAGAGTTGACCCCGCTCGATGGTGAACTCGAAATCCTGCACCTCACGGTAATGGGTTTCCAGTTTCTCACGCAGCACATCGAGTTGTGCCGCCATCTCCGGCATCTCGACACGCAAGCGATCGATGGGTTTGGGCGTGCGAATCCCGGCGACGACGTCTTCGCCCTGGGCATTGACCAGGTATTCGCCGTAGAGCTTGTTCTCCCCGGAGCCGGGGTTGCGGGTAAAGGCCACCCCGGTCGCCGAATCATCTCCACGGTTACCAAAGACCATGGTGACGACATTCACGGCGGTTCCATTGGCCATGTCCGGCGTGATGTGGAACTGCTTGCGGTAGTCGACCGCGCGTTTGCCGCCCCAACTGTTGAACACGGCCTTGATGGCGATTTCCAACTGCTCGTAGGGGTCGCTCGGGAAGGGGCGCCCCGTGTGGGTCTCGACGACCTTCAGGAAGCGCTCGCTGACCTCCTTGAGGTCGTGCGCGCTGAGGTCGACGTCTTGTTTGGCATGTGCCGCGTTCTTGACCGCATCGAGTTCCTCATCAAACGCCTTGTCTGGCACGCCGAGGGCAACCTTGCCGAAGAGCTGGATAAAGCGACGATAGGCGTCGTAACCGAAGCGCGAATCGCCGGTCGAGCGGATCTCGCCTTGCAGGGTTACGGCATTGAGCCCCAGGTTGAGGATCGTGTCCATCATGCCGGGCATGGACATGGCCGAGCCGGAACGAACCGAGACCAACAATGGGTTCTCGGGGTCCCCGAAGCCCTTTCCGGTTTTCTGCTCAACGGCGCGCATCTGTTCACGGACCGCGTCCATCAGACCGTCCGGCAAGGCCCGGTTGGGAGCGTCGAGGTATTCGAGGCAAGCCGCGGTGGAAATGACGAAGCCAGGCGGCACGTTGAGACCCATCTGCGTCATCTCGCAGAGGTTGGCCCCTTTGCCGCCGAGTAATTTCTTGTCTTTGCCGTTGCCTTCCTCGAATGCGAAGACGTGCTTGGTTGTCGTTGACATGAGTCTGAACTGCCTCTCTCGTTCCAATCGTTATGGGAAAACCGTTGCGTGAGCGTGGGGGGACGGTCCACCTCCGGCCCGTGCTATTGTCGCAAAGGTTGGCCTGTTGGTCGGGATGAATTTCACACCGATGTTCGTGTGGATTCCGGTAGGGCTGAAGTCCTATTCAATATTCAAAATTCCAATCGTGTCCGACCCCATTGGAAAGAATGCGAACCCACTTCGCCGGCTCCGGTGGGGCGGGTGCGTCGCCCAAGAGCAGATGAATGGTGCCACGTCGGTGGAACCAGGTTGTCACCTGACTGGGGTCGGCAAGGCTGATCCGACGCTCGGCGCGCGCGAGTAGGCTCATGTAATCATCACGTTGCACGGACCCAGACAGCTGACTCAGGATCTGCTGGAGCGGGCCTGGGAGGAGCACGAAGAGGCCGGTGTCCGGAGCCTGTGCAAGGGTTCGTTGCACGATGCGGCGTGTGCGGGGATCGAGGAGGGTCGTGGCAAGCACCGGGGCGCGATCGGGGTAGCGTGCGCGCACCCGAGCGAGTGCCTGATCCGTGAGGCGGTCCAACCGCCGTTGATCCAGACCCTCGTCCGCGGGATCCGGGAGCGCCACGAGTAACCGCCGCAAGATGCCGAGTCCCTGTCGCGCCAGCAGGGTGGGTAGACCGCGCACGGCAAAGCGGTCGAGATCTTTCATCGGTTCCGACAACTCGGCGTAGGGGATCAATTGGGGGTGATGTTTGAGCCGGTTGTCCCGGACCGGTGCGTAACTCCAGCCGTCGAGCGAGCGGTCCGCCGCCCAGCGTTCGTGTTCGATGATGGCCAACCGCTCGACTTCCATTGGGGTCATGATGAAGGATTCGACCATCTCCTCGGCCACGGCGCGGGAGTCGATCACCGCGAGTTTCGCCCAGACATGATCGGCTTGGTGACGGTTGGCTTGGCGATAGGATTCCGCCAACAACGGCCAGGGCTGACCAGCCGGCTCCCGAGCAGGATCGCGGCCCTGAGCGGCGATGCTATCGCGATAGTGGTCGTGAATGGTGCGGGCGACGTCATCCCCCGCGCCGTCGAGCAAGACCTCGGCACGGCAGGCCTCGCGTTGGTAGGCGATCGGGATGAGCTGTCCGTCCCATGGCGCGATCCGGTCGGTGTGGTGCTGATCAGGCTCATGGAGCTGTCCAGTCTCCAGGAGGATTGGGGGCGAGACACCCTGTTGGCGCGCCAGGATCTCACGAATCCGCGCGGCCGTTGCGAGACCTGCTCGCGCGGCGTCATCCAGGCAGACGATGGCGAGGGTGACCGGTCGTGCTGCTGCCGGACCCAGATCGATGTCTCGTCCTGCGCCCAGCTCCTCGGCGGCGCCCTCCGTGTCCGTCCCGTGGGAGTGCGCATCCAAGTGCATGGGGCGGGGCGCGCTGGGGTTGGTCAAGGCCGTGAGTGGGGCGAACGCGATGCTGGCGACCGCGCGTGCCTGAGGATAAGCGGCGAGGAAGCCGGTTTCGACTTGCTGGCTCTGATGGCAGAAGATACTGACATGCGCACGATCATTGCCGTACTGAATGAGGCGTAGTGCGTGCACGAGCAGAGCCTGCGCGGGCGGGTCGAAACCGGCGATCAGCAGATGTGGCGACTGCCCAAAGCATGGGTCCATGCCCAGGTGCAGTGGCCAGCGTGATAACAGAATGCGCGCCGCGCGACTCTCGATGCCGAAGGTTTCCAGGCGCACGGGGTGGTCCGGAGCCAGTACAGGAAGGTGTGGTGGCGCGTCCCCTCTGTGCATCAGGATCAGGCGGGAGTTCGGGCGACTGGCGCGACGTCGTGGGGGCGGCCAGGACGCAATCAGTTGTTCGACCAAGCTGGTGGCATTCGGTGGATCGACCAGAATACAGGTGCCGACACCTTTGAGATCGAGGGTTGCGAGCCGTTGTGGATCGATCTGGGTGACACGACGACGGGTCGTGCGCAAGCCGGCGGCAACGGCGGACGCGAGTGGCTCCCGGCCGCAAACCACATTCAGGAGGGAGGTTGCGAGGAACACGGGCGGCCTATCGGCGGTTGCTGGGTGCCAGTCGTGCGTGCAGAAACTGGGGCAACGAGGCCGCCGCCTCGTCCCACGGCATCACCTCGATCAGGGATCGGTCGATGGAGGCGAGCAGGGGGTCGACGGGGGCGTCCTGCGCTCCCTGTTGTCGCCACGCAACGAGCTGATCGGTCATGCCACCAGTACCGGCGAGCAGCAGCACGCGCCCGCGCTGCTTGAGCCAATGCCAGACGTCGAGACGGGTGATGTCACCACCCGCGGCAACCAGCATGAGCGCGGGCTGACCCGCGGCGAGTTGGACCGCGGCCGCGCTGATCCAGGGCGATTCATCGCCCCAGTGCGCGCCGGGGATGAGCAGGATGTGGCTGTGATGGGGGTCGAGTCGAACCGGAGCCGCGGGACTCGTCGGCAGGGGGGTGACCGCACCCTGTGGCGCGATTCCGAGCAGTGGGAAGTGGGCGCGCGTGCGCATGCGCGCCTGCCCCATCGCCGCCATGACGCCGTAAGCCGTGCCGCCGTCGATGACGGCCGCGCCGACCTCGTCGAGGATCGGCGTGATCCGTTCGAAGATGGCCACCAGAGTAGCGGCGAGGTGGTCCGGGAGATTGCCCGCACCGCCAACGACCACCAGGAGAGGACGTGGACTCCGCAGGTCCAGTGACGCGAAGGCACGGGCCAGCTCCTGCGATGGGGTGCGTTGGGCGGTGGCGATCCAGACCCGCTGGCACGGAGGCGGATCCGCTATGTCAGCCTGTTCCAAGGCCCTTCATTCCGAATGATGCAGGACGTTTCCGGCGGTGTCCTGCACCGTAACCCGCAGCGGGATGCCTTCCCGAATACTGGCCGAGACCACACAGAAATCCTCGAAGAGGTCCTTGCAGCGGGCGAAGCGAGGCGCCTGGATGACGACGTCTTCAAGAATCAAGGTCACCTCCAGCCGACCGACACGCAGGCGTTTTTTCGCATTGCGGACCATGACGCAGATGGCCTCGGCACGCACGCAGGACGCGGGTGGCTCCTCTTTGAAGACACAGTAGAGGAGACTTGCGCTGAGACAGTTGGCGGCCGCTGCCGCAAGCAGTCGCGAGGCGTTCGGACCCTGTTGCTCACCGAGCGGTGGCGGTTCATCCATGATGAGATCCGCCGCCCGTTTCCAATCAAAGGCGACCTTGATCTGAAACCCTTCCTGTTGCTCGAGATGGATCTTGAAACGGCCCTCTTCAGACATGGCGTTGGCTCCGGTGCAATGGGTACGGGGACAGATCGTTGAGTTGAATAGGTTGGACGTCGTGACATGACGTCGTGGTTACGGGCTTTGCCCATCCTCCGATGGGGGCCGGTCGAGCGCTCGGCGGGGTGTGGTGTAGGCTGGTCGGCGCGGATTCTTCGGATCACGAACGCAGCGGATCCCGGCGGCGCGAATCGAATCGGGAGCGGCTGCGAAGGCGCGCCAATCGCCTGCGTGAATGATGGCCCGATCCTTCACCGACCCGCGGTAGAGATAGATCCAGACGCGGCCATAGGGCGAGGGCAGCAACTGGCGGTCGTAGAGACGCGGATAGTCCTCGAGCCGATCGAGTTGACGCAAGCCGGCGCGATCGACGCGATAAACCTCACCGTGAATTGGGCTGACGCCGCCACGCACGGCACCAGGATAGGCTCCGAGTAAGTAGAGGGTGAAGCAGGGTGCCGTGCGCAAGGGTCCGAGACGCTCGGCATGGGCGAGCAGGTGATGATTCACCTGTCCACGGAGCAGGGTGCCGTAGACGAAGACCCGATGGTGCATCTGAACCTCCAGACTCAAGGCGCCAGACCAAGTGCACGCAGATGCCCTGCGGTACTGGCGATGGTGTGATAATCGGCCACCGCCTGTTGCAGGGCAAGTCGATCTGGTGGTGTGTCGAGTGCCACCGTGATTGCTGCGGCGAGGGCCTCCGGATCCTCCATCGGGACCAGGTGGCCATAGCGCCCGTTCTGGGTGATTTCACGGGGTCCGCTTGGGCAATCGGTTGCGACCACCGGGATCCCCAAGGCCAGGGCCTCGGTCAACACCGTCGGTGAGCCCTCCCAGATCGACGAGAGCACGAACAGATCGCAGCGCGCGAGATAGGCATAGGGATTCGGACGAAAACCGGGAAGAGACAACGCCTCCTGGATCCCCAGGTCCAGGGCTAGGGCTTCGAGTGCCGCGCGGGCGCCCGGCTCACCGTCGCCGAGGATCAGAAGCCGACAGGGGCGGCGGGCATGCACGATCGCAAAGGCGCGGAGCAGGGTGGGGAAATCCTTCTGGCGGGTGAGGCGACCTGAACCAACCAGCACCGGAGTCGTCTTCGGCGACAGAAAGGGATGTACAACTGGCTCAGCGGCTTGCTCGAACAGATCATGGGCGATCACCGGATTATGGATCACGGTGATCCGCTCCGCCGGCAGGCCCGTGATCCGGGCCGTGTCGTCCGCGACGCCTTGGGAGACGGCGACGATGGCATGGGCACGTGGGTAGAGCCACCGCATGGGCAGATAATAGGCGAGCCGACGCAGGAGGTTGCTGTGCTCCAGCGCTTTCGACAGATGTGTGTCCATGCGCACGACGATGCGTGTCGATCCGCCCGCTAGGGCTCCGGCGAGTAAGGCGATGCGATTGCCGCGGTTCTTGGCGGTGAGCAGCGCGGGCGGACGTTCACGGCGAAGATACCGCACCAGCGGCAGCAGACAGAGGGCGGTGTGTGAGGAGCCGAGGCGAATGATGTTCACGCCCACCGGGAGCTTGGCGAAATGCGGACCACGTGCCTTGACCAACAACAAATCAACGGCGAAGCCCTGGTCGAGGAAGCCCTGGCAGAGATTGACGATCACGCGCTCCACCCCGCCGTCCCCGGAGAAGGATACGAATATCGCCAGGCGTGTGGTCATGTACGCGATCCCGGTGGGCCAAAACGTTTGGTCGTCACGGCAGGCTCAACAGAGCCAGCAGCGAGACCTGATGTGGTGTTGAGAATGGCGCAAGGATAACAGGAATCGCGGTGTGAACTGGGCGACGCAGTGGACCCCGAGCAGAGCCTTCGCCGCGGAGCGGGCAGCGGTGCGTTGAGTAACCCGTTGACGCCGCGCGGGCCGGTCGGGTGTGCCAACCGACCGCGTGGACGGTTCAGCTCACCCCGATTCCGTTTGGTCTATAGTTGAAAAGGTATTCCGTGGTGGCGGCACCTGAGAGTGTCCCACCGCGTCCGAGCGGCGGAGATCGTGCCGCCACCATGATCCGAGGGAATGGGGCGAGGAAAGACCGATGTTCATTAAGCGATCCCTGACGCGTCTATCAATCTTCATAACGTGTTCGATCGTCATGCTTGCGGCGGCACTGGTGCCGATGACCGACCTGTTCGCCGGAACGCGGGTGTGCGGTGTGGATTGGGAATGGATCGTCCCGCAACCGCAAGGCAATCGCCTCAAGAGTGTTACCCATGGCCGTGGTGTGTTCGTCGCCGTCGGCGCGTACGGGACCATCCTGACCAGCTTAGACGGAATCCAGTGGACACTAGCAGTGTCCGGGACGCGTCGTGATTTGAATCAGGTGATTTGGACGGGCAGCCAATTTGTTGTGGTTGGGCGTCAAGGTGCCATCCTGACCAGCCCTGATGGACAGTCCTGGACCGAACGCCTGTCATCAGTTCAAGGTGATCTCCAGAGTGTTGCCTGGAATGGCGAGCGCTTCGTCGCCACCGGAGGGCTTGGCAAGTTCTATCACGAGGGCGAGCCGAATCAATACGAAACGCTCATCGTTACGAGCGAGGATGGCCGCCACTGGACCCTGCAACCGAACGACAACAGCGTCCTGCTGATGGATGTGATCTGGGGTCATGGACTCTGGATCGCCGTGGGCCAGGCTGCTCGAAATCAGTTCAGTCCCGCGCCGCGATCGTCTTTTTTCGTCAGTCAAGATGGCCTGACCTGGAGCGAGGTCGCCAGCTTTGGGGCTGCGCTCAAGCGTCTGGCCTGGAACGGAGAACGCTATCTCGCCGTGGGCTGGGGGCCGGATGATCCGGCAGCGCGAACCGATTCGAGTGTGACCCTGACGAGTGCGGATGGCGTTCATTGGTCGGTTGCATCACGATCCCCCGGCATCTTTTTGGACCTGCACTGGACTGGCGACCTGTTCGTCGTGACGGGCAGAGACGGACTGGTTGCAACCAGTTCGAATGGCCAAGCCTGGATCGAGCAACAGACCGGAGTGACCGAGTCACTCGATGGTCTGGCCTGGAATCAGGAGCGATTCGTCGCCGTTGGGGGCGCGGGTATGCTGTTGACGAGCCAGAATCTCACGAATTGGGTCGAGCAATCGACCAGGAATGCGCTCAATTTTGGCCAGATCATCTGGGATGGCGACCAGTTCGTCGCCATTGCCGGCCGCGACATCTTGACCAGTCGCGATGGCGTCGCTTGGGCGGTGCGCCATACGCGCACTGGTGCGGATCGCCTGAGGACCTTGGTCTGGGGCGGGGGACAATACCTTGCGCTTACGGGCACGGGTATCTTGCTCAGCGTAGATGGCATCACCTGGACCTTCTACCCTGGCGCTTCGCCTCTGGATCCCTTGCAGGTGATCTGGACGGGTCAGCGGTTCCTAGCGATCAACACCGAGGGGGTATTCGCTAGCGTGGATGGTCTGACTTGGAGCCATCTCTACTCGAGCACGGGCTCTGGAATCCTCCACTCGATTGCGGCTCGCGGTTCCGCCATCGTCGTACTCGAACGTGATGATGAATTTTATGAAAATTGGCGCATCTTCAGTCCAGATGGCAACAGTTGGACGAAGCAATCAACGCCTCATGTGCTGAATCACGTCATCAGTGGTGGCGATGGTTTCGTGATCGTTGGTCGGCAAGGCGTGATCATGACAAGCCCCAATGGGGTTGATTGGAGGACGCGCGCGTCTGGAACCACGGAATCAATCGAGCAGTTGATCTGGAATGGCAGCCAATATTTGGCGCTGGCACAAACTCTTGAATTTCAATTCGACAGCCTGGGGATCAATCCGCAGGTTGGCACGATGTCGGTCCTGACCAGCGCCGATGCGATCGACTGGAGCCGGCATCCCCTGATGCCGACAAACGCATCGGGCCCCTTGGCTTGGGGTGCGGATCAGTTCTTGTTGCCGCGGTTCGCTGGCGTGCTGCGCAGTCCATGCGACGCACGGATCATGCCGCCAATCGTCGAGACGGGTGGCAAGCGCGCAATCGGTCGTGAGAGTGTGACGCTGGAGGGATCCGTCGATGAGCAAGCCTCCAATGCCTGGGTCAGCTTCGAGTACGGCCCGACGGAAGTGCTTGGAGAGAAGATCAGTGCCTGGCCGCGGGTGGTCGAGCCCGGAACCGGGCGCAAGCTCTTCACCGCGACGCTGACCGGTTTGAACTGCGGCACCAGCTACCATTATCGGGCGACGGCCACGAACGGGGCGGGAACTCGCTTCGGTCAGATCCGCCAGTTGATGACTGCGGATTGTTCGGGGCTGGGGCAGCCGATGCTCAATGCCGCTGTCCTGCCCTATGCTCGGGCGGTTGCCGTCGGTACGCCAGCAACGGCCTTCGGCACCCTCATCAATGCCGGTGACGCTGTTGCCGAGCGTTGCGCAATCCGGCTACCAACATCGATCCCCGCGCTGTTCGACTTCCAAACAGCCGATGCGACGAATCACTTGGTCGGCTCACCCAATGAGCCCGTGACCATTCCACCGGGGGGAATTCAGAGCTTTGTGTTTGGGGTAACGCCGCTTGTGCCGATGATGTCGGTGGAGATCCCGTTGCGGTTTGACTGTGACAACGCGGAAGGAGCGCCTAGTCATCCTGGGCTCAACACCTTCATACTTTCAGCCGCACAGACTGCCCCCCCTGATTTACTCGCCATTGCCGCGACGCCGACGCAGGACGGTGTCATCCGTCTCCCGAATCCTCTCGGGCAGGCGGCCTTCGCGGCCGCGGCCATCAATATCGGTTCCGGCGGAAAGGTCCTGATCAGCGCCGACGATGGCGATCAACGACTGCCAGTCGATCTGCAGGTTTGCGAGACGACCGCCACCGGACAATGGCTCTCCTGCGGTAAGACTCTCTCGCGCCGGGTTGCCGCCAATCGAACCGTTTTCTACACGGTTGTCATCGGGGGCCGAGGCGAGGCGGTTGCGTTCGATCCGGCGGTCAATCGTGTCTTCCTGCGATTCGAAGCGGATGGCATCCTGGTCGGGGCAACGAGTGTTGCGGTGACGGTTCCCGAGGGCTGAGAGTTGCTTCGTCTCTTGCTCGTCGATTCAACTGAATGGAGTGCTCCGAGACATGACGAAGAAGCGCCTTCTGATCCTGCTCCTCATGGTGATACTGTTGCCGGGCTGTTCGACGTCTCCTCAGAGTGCGGAACCGGGCACGGTGTCCGATCATCCGGTCATCTATGGACAGCTCGGTGTCTCGATCGATCGCGTACGGGTCCGCTGAGCGCGCTTGAGTCCGCCATCGCGCGCTGTGCGCCGAGCCGATCGGGGACTCCGTGCGGTCTCAGTCGTGTGTACGCGACTCCCTATGCCTCCAGCGCGCACGCGCCTGGGACGCGATGGCACGCCGCAGCGGGCGCACCCCGGCTCCTATCAGAATCATGAGGGACAGGATGCTGATCCAGCTCGGCAGCAACTCTTGCGTCGCGCTCACCTGACTCATGATCTCCAGATGCAAGCCTGGGAGCATCCAATCGAGGAGGGTGCCCAGCAGGATGGTTGAGACGAGGATTCCAAACAGGTAACTGCCGAGCGCTCGGGTGCCGAGTTCGCGCTGGAGCAGGATGAGTGTCGCGGCACTGGTCATTGGACCCGCGAGTAGGAAGACCAGCGCCGCTCCGGGTGAGAGGCCAGCGCTCAGGAGGCCCAACGCGATCGGCGTCGCCGCCGTGGCGCAGACATAGAGTGGGATGCCAATGATGGCCATCAGGATCATGATGCCGAAACCGCTGCCGATCACGGCAAGCGCGTCGGGTGGCACCAAGGCCATGACGATGCCGGCGATGACTAAGCCACCAAGGATCCAGGCGCCGATGTCATCCAAGAGATCGGTGAAGGCATAGCGTACCCCCAAGTGGATCCGGGTGGCGATCCGCGGTTCTGACGGAGCGGTTCTTGCTCCGCCTGGGGTGCTCCGCGCGTCCCCGCGGCAGGCCCCGCTGCAGCAGGCCGACGCGGCCTCCTGGCGTGGTGTCATGGACTGCTCCCGGTTGCCCGTCATCCCGACCAGCAGACCCGTGACGATGGCCGTCAGAACGGCTCCCAGGGCCCGCGCGATGGCCATGAAAGGACCCAGGAGCGCAAAAGTGATCGCCACGGAGTCGATGCCGATCCCAGGAGTGCCAATCAGAAAGGCCGTCGTGGGTCCGCGTCCGGCACCCTTGCGGTGCAGCATGAGTGCGGTCGGAATGGCGCCACAGGAACACAAGGGCAGCGGAGCGCCCACCACCGCGGCACGAGCAATGGCACCCACGCCATTGCCTCCGATCCACTGTTGAATGCGTTCCTCGGGCACCAGCGCCTTGATCAGTCCGGCGGCCAGCAGGCCGACCAGCAGCCAGGGCGCGGTGGCGAGGACAATCGAGAGGATGGCGGCCAGGATGGTCATGTGATCGCGCCTCCGGCTTGAGACAGTCGTTATGGCGCGTCCCGTCCCGGCATCCGCGGTGCGTGCCCGAGCGCGCGTGCGGACGGGCGACCCCGTTCGTCTGAGAGACCGCGCGCCGGTCACCGGGTTCAGTATGCCCGTGCTGCCCCCCGGACTGGTTGGTGAGGCGTGCTCCGCTAGTTGCCGCGCTCCGACTCCCGCTCGGTGGGCTCGCCGGCAACCGCCTCGGGGTGATTCCCCTTGGGTTGGATCAAGGCACTGCCTTTCTCCCCCAACCACTGGAACATGACGTAGAGTCCCGGGATTAGCAGGATACCGATGACCACGGCGAATAACATGCCACCGAGCACGGTGGTGCCGAGATGGATCCGTGCATTGGCACCCGCGCCCGTCGCGAGCACGAGGGGCAGTAAGCCGATCATAAAGGCAAGCGCGGTCATGAGCACGGCACGGAAGCGCATGCGCGCGGCATTCATGGCTGAATCCAACAGACTCTTGCCCGATTCGCGTTGTTCCTTGGCGAACTCGACGATGAGGATCGCATTCTTGCCGGCAAGACCGATCAAGAGCACCAGGCCGATCTGGGTGTAGAGATCATTGTCGAGTCCGACCATCCAGAGGGTGACGGCGGCACCGAGGATGGCCACCGTCACTGAGGTCAAGACGGCGAAGGGAATCGACCAACTCTCGTAGAGCGCCACCAGGAAGAGATAGCCGAACAGGATCGCTAGGCCGAAGATGGCGATTTCAGCACCCGCGCTCTGTTGCGATTCTTGCAGCGAGAGGGCGGTCCACTCGAAGCCATAACCTTCCGGTAGGGCCTTCTTTGCCGCCTCCTGCATCGCGGCCATGGCATCGCCGCCCGAGTAGCCCGGTCCTGGGGTGCCATTCACCATGGCGGTGAGGTACTCGTTGTAGCGGAAAATCAGGTCCGCGCCGAGTTCATCGCGGATGGTCGCCAGGGTACCGAGCGGCACCATGTCGCCGTTGCGTGAGCGCACATAGGTCCCGGCGAGATCCTCGATGCTGCGGCGTGCGTTTTGGTCGGCCTGGACATTGACCTGGTAGGTCTGCCCCAGGTAGGTGAAATTATTGACATAGGTGGTCCCGAAGACAGCCTGGAGTGTCGCAAAGACGTCCGCAACCGGAACGTCGAGGTACTGCGCCTTGGTGCGGTCGAGTTCCAGAAAGAGTTGCGGAACATCGGCACTGAAGGAGGAGTAGGCGGTCCCGATGCGGGGGTCTTCCTTGGCCGTTGCGATCAAGCCCTGCAAGGTTTGGGTCAGTTCCATCGGTGACTGTCCGCCGAGGGCCTCGAGCTGCATCGTGAAGCCACTCGCCTCGCCAAGACCCGGAATCGGCGGTGGTGGAAACATGAAGACGGTCGCCTCGGGGATCCGGTTCATCTCGCTCTGGAGGGTCTCGAGCAGCCCCTTGATGCGCAGTGCCGGTGTCTCACGCTGGTCCCACGGGTCGAGCACAATGACGCCCATGCCACTATTGGATGACGGCGCGCTGGTGAGCAGGCTGTAGCCGGAGACTGTCATGACATTGGCCACGCCAGGAGTGCGCGCGGCGATCTGTTGCACCTGCGTGAGGACCTCGGTGGTGCGCGGGAGCGCCGACCCGCTCGGCAGACTGACGTCGACGAAGATGACCCCTTGGTCCTCGTTCGGAATGAAACCGGTCGGAAGCCGCTCGAGGACCAGGATGGCGACGCCGCCAATGATGACGATCAGCAGGCCGGCGACCGCCGAGCGGCGGGCGATGAGGGCGACGAGGCGCACATAACCATTGCGGGTCTTGTCGAAGCCGGCATTGAACCAGGCAAAGGGGCCGCGTTTGATCTCCTTCGGTTTTCCGAGAAAGAGTGAACAGAGCACCGGCGAGAGGGTGAGGGCATTCAGGGCGGAGATCGCGACCGCCGCCGAGATGGTCAGGGCGAATTGACGAAACATCTCGCCTGTGATGCCAGGGAGGAACGCCACCGGGGCGAAGATCGCGAACAGCACCAGGGTGGTGGAGATGATGGGGCCCGTGACCTGCTCCATGGCCTTCAATGTTGCCGAGCGGCGATCGAGACCTTCTTCGAGCATGATCCGCTGAACGTTTTCCACCACCACGATCGCATCGTCGACGACCAATCCGATCGCGAGGACCACCGCGAAGAGGCTGATGGTATTGGCCGAGAATCCCGCCGCGAGCAAGACCACGAAGACCCCGATGAGCGACACGGGAATGGTGAGGGCGGGGACGATCGTCGCGCGCAGATCCTGCAGAAAGATGAACACCACCAACAACACGATGACCGAGGTGATGGCGAGCGTGAAGATAATCTCCTGGATCGATGCCTGCACGAAAAGGGTCGAGTCGTAGATGACCTCTGCGTCGACTCCCGAGGGAAAGCGGCTTTTGAGGGTCTCGAGTTCGGCGCGGACCAACTTGGCGACCTCTAGGGCATTGGCGTTCGGTGCCTGGTAGATGCCGATGGCGGCCGCGGGCTTGCCGTTCAGATAGGAGATCTGGGTATAGGCCTGAGCACCGAGTTCAACGCGCGCGATGTCCTGAACACGCACGATGGCGCCGTCATCGCCCGTGCGCACGACGATCTCCTCGAATTCGCTGGGTTGGACCAACTGCCCTTCGGTGACGATGGCGTATTGGATGACCTGATCATCGCCGATCGGTGGGCCGCCGATCTGTCCCAGTGCGGCTTGGAGATTCTGCGCCTGGATCGCGTTGATGACGTCACTCGGAGCGATCCCCAGCGCCGACATCTGCTCGGGGTGGAGCCAGATGCGCATGGAGTAGTTGAGCGCGCCGAAGAGACTGGCTTGGCCAACGCCTGGGATGCGCGCGATCTCGTTCTCGATGTTGATGGTCGTGAAATTCGACAAGAAGATCGGGTCACGGCTCTCGTCAGGCGAGTAAACATTGATGAAGAGCAACAGATTGGTCGACTGGGCCTGGACCGTGATGCCGAGCGCCTGCACCTCCGGCGGGAGTTGGGCGAGTGCTTGGGAGACGCGATTCTGGGTATTGACCTGCGCGATGTCCGGGTCGGTGCCAACCTCGAAGGTGACGGTCAGATTGTAGGTGCCGGCCGAGGAGGCGGTGGAGGACATGTAGAGCATGTTCTCGACGCCGTTGACCTGTTGCTCGATCGGGCTACCAACAGTGTCGGCAATGGTTTGGGCATCAGCGCCGGGATACGAGGCCGTGACCTGAACGACCGGCGGCACGATGTTCGGGTACTGAGCGACCGGGATGTTGAAGATCGACAGCAGACCGGAGACGACGATGACGATCGATACCACGGCAGCGAGCCGGGGGCGATCCACGAAGACCTTTGAAATCATCATCAGTCTCCCGTCTTGCTGGTTGCGTCGTGCTTGGCTCCATCGCTTGCGTCACTTGGGTCGGCTGGATGCGCGGCCGGGTCCGCCGCCGGAGCGGATGCGGTGTCAGGATTGGCTGGGGACGGATTCGGAGCGGACGCGTGTTTGGATGTGTCGGCAGGGCTTGGGTCGACGACCATGCCGGATTTGATCTTCTGAATCCCGGAGACGACGACGATCTCGCCTTCTCGTAAGCCTTCGGTGACAGCGAACCCCGTGCCGACCTGAGCCCCGGTCTTGATGTTGCGAAGGGTCACGCGGTGATCGCTGCCGACCACATAGACCTGCTGGCCATCGCGAGTCTGGATCACGGCGCTCGCCGGCACGACGGGCAGGCGACGCTGCTCGGCGGTATGGACAACGGCGGTGATGAACTGACCCGGCAAGAGGATCCCTTCGGGGTTGGGAAAGTCGGCATAGATCGCGATCGAGCCGGTTGCCGGGTTCACTTGATTGTCGATGAAGGCGACGCGTCCTGGCTTGGCATACGGCTCGCCGGTTGGCAGGATCAATTCTGGAACATAGCTTGAGATGTCATCGCCCTGAACCTGGTCTGAGATGCGCACGAAGGCCGCGCTCGGGATCGAGAAGACGGCGCGGATGGGATCGAGCTGAACCACGGTCGCGAGGGTCTCACTGCCTGGCCCGACGAGGTTGCCGACGGTGAAATTGGTCGCCCCGATGCGGCCATCGATTGGGCTGGAAATCGTGGTGTAGCCGAGATTGATCTGGGCGGTCTTGACCTGGGCCTCGGACTGTTGTTTAGACGCCTCGGCGCGTTGGACATCCGCCGCGGCCATGTCGCGCTTGGCTTTGACGCGATCGAATTCGGCTTGGGACACATCACCCTTCTTGACCAACGTTGAATAACGGTCGAATTCAGCTTGTGCGTCGACCAAATCGGCCTGCGCGCGCGCGATGTCGGCGACCGTCGCGGCGAGATCCGCGTTGGCCGCATCCAGCGCGGCTTGGAAGGGTGCCGGTTCGATCTGATAGAGCAGTTGATCGGTGTTGACGAGCGACCCTTGCGAAAAGGCGACTTGTTCGAGGAAGCCTTCGACCCGGGCGCGCACCTTGACCTGCTGGATGGCTTGGATGGTGCCGATGAAACGTCCCGCGTGATCGACGACTTCGGTTTTCACCGCATCGACTAACACAGCAGGCGCGGCGGCCGCGTCAGCTTGCTTGCTCTGGGCTTGGGTCTCGTGGCCATCGTGGGACGTCCCGTCCGCGGCAGCCATGCCCGCCAAGATCCAAAGACCAAGGCTGGCACCGCTGAGGAAAAGGCTAGGCCCTCGTTGTCTGTGGCTCTGGGACATTGGCATCATCGCCTCGTGCTGACTGGGTAGATGGGACTTGGTCATGCGTTGCGCGAACGCCTTGGCATGGCGTCGCCAGGGGGCTCACCGGATTTGTCGGGATTGTAACAGGAGAGACCCTGGCTGCTCGGGGAAGAATGACGGCGGGGCCACTGCATGAGCTGACCGGGTCTGGCACGGCCTAACTCATGCTCGCACGCGACCAGGGTGCATGACGACGCGCAGGGTGGTCGTTGCCCGATTTGAGTCGCAAGGTTGTGCGATAATCGATGAAATTACCGCGTGCCCGCGCGATGCATATCGCCAGCGCTCGGCACGAACGGACATGCGGCTTGGGTCTGCGAACGCGTCCGCAGTATCGTGGCTGTTACTGACCGTCGCACGCCTTTGCCATTCTGACTGCGTTTGGATGCGGATCGCCGACATGAGTTCTATCCAGGTCAAAACCGGCCGTCGCATCGCACCGACCTGGCGCGAGCGTCTGCATGGCTATCTGTTGCTGATCCGTCTCAATCGACCCATCGGCATTTTCTTGCTGATGTGGCCGGCACTGTGGGCCTTGTGGCTCGCCGGCGATGGTCAGCCGCCTTGGCCGCTGGTGGTGATCTTCGTCCTCGGCGTGGTGTTGATGCGCTCGGCTGGTTGCGCCATCAATGATTTTGCGGATCGAGGTTTCGACGGCCAGGTCGCTCGGACGCGTCATCGCCCCCTGGCGACGGGCCTCGTCTCGCCCCAGGAAGCCGTCGCCATCTTCGTGCTCCTGAGCCTTGCTGCATTTGGGCTGGTGCTCTTGCTGAACTGGCAGACCATTGCCCTCTCGGTGGTGGCGGTTTTGCTGACCGTGATCTACCCTTTCATGAAGCGTTTCACTCATGTCCCGCAATTGTTTCTCGGTGCTGCGTTTGGTTGGGCGATCCCCATGGCGTTCACCGCGGTGACGGGAACGATTCCGGTCGATGCCTGGATCCTGTTCGCAGCGACGCTGGTCTGGGCGCTGATCTACGATACTCAGTACGCAATGGTCGATCGCGAGGATGATCTCAAGGTTGGGATCAAGTCGACCGCGATCCTGTTCGGCCGTGCCGATCGACTCGCGATCGGTCTGCTCCAGCTGGTGATGCTCGCACTGCTGGCCTGGGTCGGCATGCTGGCTGGACGCGGTGCTCTGTTCTTCGGTTTCCTGGCAGTCGCCGCTGCATTGGCGGTCTATCAGCAGGTGCTGATTCGTCACCGGGATCCGGTACGTTGCTTCAAGGCATTTCTGAACAATAATTATTTTGGGATGGCCATCTTCCTCGGGCTGGTGCTCGACTATGCATTGGGCACGGTTCCGGCTGGGATCGATTAAGGCGATTTCCGGAGCATCTTGTCCCCGACCCCGAAGGCGATCCTCGGCCCACTCTAGGTCGGACTTCAGTCCGACTCGGTGGTCTCGCCATCCTAAACCTGTTCTGGTCGTGCTGAAGCCCAACCCACGGTTGGGATACGGTTTACCGGCAATGGCCTAAGCGCTGGCGCGATCTGTTAGGCCGCGGGATGCGACGCGGGCACGGTCTCCTCGATCACCTCGGCCGCACCGTTGGGAAAGCGCTGGACCACCCAAGCGGGTAGCTTCGCCTGATTGGCGTGATAGAGCGCGTCGGATTCGAACATGATCAGGACGAGGATGGTGCCCATGACGGGTAGGATCCCGACGCCGATGACCAGAGCCAACACCGCTTCCTTCATCATCCCGCCGTAGGCATAACCGATCCAACCCAGCAACATAGCGACCAGCAGCAAGCTGAGCATCGCTAGGAACACCACACTGCGCTTCGCGCAGACTTGCCAATGACACATGACATACCAGGTGTCCGTGGTGAACGCGCGTTTGGCGCGCCAGAGCGTGTACCCAAGAATACTGAAGGAAATCAACGGAACTAGAATCATCACCCAGGGGAAACTGCCGGCGAGACCGCCGAGCGCGACGGCGAGCAGGATGTGATTCCCGATGAGGTTGGTGAGAAAGAGTTCGTGCGGAACGTTCGCTTTCTTGATCTCGGTTGCTGTGACATTGAAACGCATCGGTATCGACCTATCGTGACCGCTCGGTTGAAGGGTACGGACGTCGCGGCCCGTGAGGATGCGCCGGGGGGCGCGGGTCTGCGCAAATGGAGCAGGTCGGATCGGCAGTCACGCGGACGCTGCGCCACTGCATCCGTGCCGCGTCGAGCAATAAGAGCTGTCCGAAGAGCGGTTCTCCGATGCCAGCGAGGATTTTGATCGCTTCGAGGGCTTGGATACTGCCGATGATGCCAACGAGGGGCGCTAGGATGCCGGTGGCCGCGCAGGTCTCCTCGACCTCGCCATCATTCGGGTAGAGACACTGATAGCAGGGACCACCAGGTTGGCCTGAGAACGCAGTGACCTGACCGTCGAGGCGACTGGCGGCACCGCTGACGAAAGGGACGCCGTTCTGCGTGCAGGCCGCATTCACCGCGAACCGCGTTGCGAAGTTATCGCAGCAGTCGAGGACCAGATCCACGTCTGTGATCAAGTCGTTCAGGGTGTCGTGGGTGAGGCTGCGCTTGACGGTATGCAGTCTGACCTCGGGGTTAAGCGCGGCCAGTGTGATGCGGGCCGAATCGGCTTTCGGGGTGCCACAGCGATCGCTGGTATGGAGGATCTGGCGCTGGAGATTGGATAGATCCACGGCGTCGAAGTCAGCCAGGATCAAGTCACCGACGCCCGCCGCGGCGAGGTACATGGCGACCGGCGAGCCAAGCCCACCTAAGCCGACAATGAGCACTTTGGCATGACGCAACCGCTCCTGTCCCGCGATCCCGAATTCGGGGAGCAGGATTTGGCGGCTGTAGCGCAAAAGTTCCTCATCGGTCATGCCGGCGGACTCGGGTGTGGGTCGAGGCGCCGCATGCGGCGTTGGCGTGCCCCGTTCAGAGGTAACGGCGCCAATGTTCGGGGCGCAGATCGCGGCACCCGTGCTCGATTAACTCGTAGCGCTTGGCGAAGACCCGTTCCGTGCAGTTACTCAATCCGTTAGGGCAACCGCAATTGGCGCGGAGCGTTTCTTCCGTGTAGTGGTAGAGCGCACGCTTCAAGCGACACATCATGCGACTGTCGAGGTGGAGGCCAAGCTCGGTCAGTGCGCCTTCGATTTCGTGCAATGTGGTCACCAGGACATCGTAGGACACCTTGAGCAGTGTCGGAGCAATCGGATCCGCACCCAGGATCCCATCAACACCGCTGAGGAAACGCGCGGCGGTCATGGCCTGGTTCGGGTCAGGATGGATCCCGTGAAAGGTGATCTCACGGAGTTTGATGCGGTCAGCGTCTGAGATGTCCATGGTATGCTTATCCTAGTCGCGGTCTTGCCTTTCGCCAAGTCTAATCCAAGCGGATGATGAGGCCGGCGCGCTCGCTTGGGCGTCTTGCGGGCGTCTTTGGGGTTGCAGGTGTTCTGGCTGGTCTTTGGCCCCACGACGACATCGCCATGCGCCGGCAGAATGGGCATTGCCGCAGACCCGATGCGTGCCAATCAGCCCCGATGTCCAACACCAAGAAGCGTCTCGGAATCCTCGATGAATGAACCAGAAGTGATCGCGCCCGTGAGGGATGCCGCCACGCGTGACCAGTGCCCGGTGCCGGTGACGCTCGGGATTCGGGTGCGGAGCCTGCTGTTCGTCCTGCTCTACAATCTAATGGGGATCCTGCATAGCCTCGTGTCGCTGGCCTTGGCCCCGTTTCAGAACTTCGAACAACGGTATCGCTTCGTCAATCATTGGACACAGGCAACCATGCGGTTGTTGCGTGTGCTCAATGGTGTCGAGATTCGGGTGCGGGGGAGCGAAAAGCTCCCACGAGGCGAGGCGGTGGTGGTGCTCTCGAATCATCAGAGTCAATGGGAGACCTTCTACCTGCAGTTGCTCTTCATGCCGCAAGCGACCGTGCTCAAACGGGAACTCCTATGGGTGCCCTTCTTTGGTTGGGCCTTGGCCTTGTTACGCCCCATTGCGATCGATCGTGGGCAACCCGGTCAAGCCTTGAAGAACATTCTGCGCGTTGGTCAAGAGCGGCTCGAAGAGGGGATCAGCGTGGTCATCTATCCCGAGGGCACCCGCCAACCACCTGGAACGGTCGGACGCTTCAATGCCGGCGGCGCCATGTTGGCCTGCCGAGCCGGTCGGCGCGTGGTGCCCATCGCTCACAATGCGGGCCACTGTTGGCCGGCCCGCTCCATCTGGCGTTTCCCCGGCACCATCACGCTGGTGATCGGTGACCCGATCGATTGCGCTGGAATGACTCCGAAGGAGGTCAATCAGCGTGTCGAGAACTGGATCCGAGAGCAGCTTCGTGATCTCTGATCACAGGCCCCGAGATCACCGCCTCGGTTCCTGCATTGGTTTCAATCGGTGGCCGGTCCTGGACTGGCCTCGACATTGAATGCCTCAAGGCCGGATAGACGCATCCGGTGATCGGCGCAATGCGGCTGGCGTGGCGGCTGGCCCGCCACCGCCTCGGCGATGGCGCGAATGTGCTCGGGCGTGCTGCCGCAGCATCCGCCGACGATGTTGAGAAAGCCTGATGTCGCCCACTCTGCGATGTGCTCGGCCATTTGGTGTGGGGTCATGTCATAGCCCCCCATTTCGTTTGGAAGACCGGCATTGGGATGGAAGGTGGTGTAGGACTCGGCAATCCGCGCCATGTCCTCGACGTGCGGGCGTAACAGATCGGGTCCGAGTGCGCAATTCAGTCCGATCGCGAAGGGTTTGACGTGCCGCAAACTGTTGTAGAAGGCTTCGACGGTTTGACCGGAGAGGGTGCGCCCCGAGGCATCGGTGATGGTCCCTGAGATCATCACGGGCAGCACCACCCCGTCCTCCTCGAAGACTTGGTCAACGGCGAACGCCGCGGCCTTGGCATTCAGAGTATCAAAGATGGTCTCGATGAGAATGAGGTCGACCGCACCGGTGAGCAGCGCGCGCGTCGCCTCGGCATACACCTGCACGAGTTCGTCGAAGTGCGTATTGCGGGCACCTGGATCATTGACGTCGGGTGAGATGCTGGCGGTCTTGCTGGTGGGACCCAGCACGCCGGCGACGAACCGCGGCTTCTCGGGGGTTTTTGCGGTCCAGGCATCAGCGACGTCACGGGCGAGGCGGGCGGCGGCGGTGACGATCTCGCACGTGTGCGCCCCGAGACCGTAATCGGCCTGGGAGAGACGGTTGCCATTGAAGGTATTGGTTTCAATGATGTCGGCGCCAGCCTCCAGGTAAGCATCGTGGATGGCGCGGATCACCTCGGGTTTGGTCAGGGAGAGCAAATCGTTGTTGCCCTTGAGGTCGGATGGCCAGTCCTTGAAGGCCGCGCCACGATAGTCGGCCTCGGTGAGGTCGTAACGCTGAATCATGGTGCCCATGGCGCCGTCGAGGATCAGGATGCGGCGGTTGGCGAGGTCGGTGAGTCGGGTACGCGAATCTGGCATGATGGGCAGCTGTATCAATCGAGGTCAGATAATGGGTGACCAGTATACCCAGGGTGCGACAGGATCGTGAGTCGATGCGGGTCCATCTGATCGCAGTCGGTCGTCGCATGCCACAATGGGTGCAGACGGCCTACGGTGACTATGCCAAACGCTTGCCACCCGAGTGCGCGCTCGTCCTGCACGAGATCGAGCCTGGCGCGCGGGGTAAGGCGGAGCCCCCGGTGCGTGCACGCGCCGCGGAGGGGGAACGGATGTTACGAGCGATTCCCAAGGGCGCGCGCGTGATCGCGCTCGACGTTCGGGGCGAACCCTGGAGCACCGAGCAATTGAGCCTTCAATTGACCTCTTGGCTGGCGGGCGGACGCGATGTCGCCTGCTTGGTGGGGGGGCCTGATGGGTTGGCCGAGACGTGTCTGACGCGCGCGGAACAGCGCTGGTCGCTGTCGCGTCTGACCTTCCCGCATCCCTTGGTGCGCGTCATCCTGGCCGAGCAACTCTATCGGGCCTGGAGTCTGACTCGGGGACATCCTTATCACCGCGCAGGGGAGAGCTGAATCCGATGATCGGTTGCGAGGGGGAGCCGCGGGTTTATCTGGCGTCACGCTCGCCACGGCGGCGTCTTTTGCTTGAACAGATCGGTGTGCGCGCGCTCGTCATCGAGGTTGCGATCGACGAGACGCCGCGACCCCTTGAGCCGCCAGCGGCCTATGTCAGGCGGGTCGCGGCGGCGAAGGCGCGTGCGGGTTGTGCGGCCCGACCGGCTGCCGCATCGTTACCGGTGTTGGCGGCCGACACCGCGGTCGTGCTGGACACCAGCATTCTTGGTCAGCCGGGCGATCGAGCGGCGGCGGTCAGGATGCTGCGGCGGCTTGCGGGTCGCTCGCATGAGGTGTTCACCGCCGTGACCCTTATTGCTGGAGGACGTGAGCAGCAGGCCCTGAGCGTCAATCAGGTGACCTTTCGAGCCCTGACGGAGTCTGAAATTTTGAAGTATTGCGATACGGGCGAACCGCTCGACAAGGCCGGAGCCTACGGCATTCAGGGGCTCGGTGCCGTATTCGTCGAGCGGCTCCAGGGCAGCTATAGCGGCGTCATGGGCTTGCCCTTGTTGGAGACGGCTCAGTTGCTCGCCGCCGCCGGCGTCGATGTCCTGGCCGCGGCGGCGCGGATCCAAGCGCGGGGGGCAGACCGAGCATCATGAGCAGGCTCCGCCACGCACAGCCGGTTGGGCGGCCTTCAGGGTCGCGGTGCCCGGTTGTCGCGGCTGGTGATGGGCCGGGACGACATCCACTGCAAGCGAGCGACGGACAATGAACTTGTGAGCGAAGAGATCCTGATCAATGTGACACCGCCGGAGACACGGGTCGCCGTGGTTGAAAACGGTGTCGTGCAGGAAATCATTATCGAGCGCGCCGAGCGCTGTGGTTTAGTCGGTAACATTTACAAGGGGCGGGTTTGCCGCGTGCTGCCCGGGATGCAGGCCGCGTTTGTCGATATTGGTCTCGAGCGTGCGGCCTTTCTGCACGCCTCGGACATCGTCGGCCCCCAAGGAGAGACTCGAGGTGATCAGATCACGGAACTGGTGCGCGAGGGCGATCGCCTCATCGTGCAAGTCGTGAAGGATCCGCTCGGTTCGAAAGGGGCGCGGTTGACCACGAATATCTCGGTCGCCTCCCGTTATCTCGTCTGCATGCCAGCGCTCGGTACGACCGGGGTGTCACAGAAGATCGAGGATGATCAGGAGCGCCGCCGTCTGCGCGAAATCCTCCAGGGATACGTCGAGACTCACAGCGATGACGGCGGGTTCATCGCCCGGACCGCTGCCGATGGGGTCACGGCGGAGGCGCTGTGCCGTGACATGGCTTTTTTGGCCAAGCTCTGGCGCGGCATCAAGGATCGCTGCAGCGCGGCAACCGAGATCGGCTTGATTCATGATGATTTGCCACTTGCCTTGCGTGCATTACGGGACCTGGTCACCCCCGAGGTCGAGCGTGTGCGGGTCGACTCCAGTGCCATGGTCGATAAAGCCCGCGGCTTCGCGGTGAAATACATTCCTGAGATCAAGGACCGCATCGATCACTACCAGGGTGAGCGTCCCTTGTTCGATCTCTACGGCGTGGAAGAAGAGATTCGCAAGGCCCTGCAACGGAAGGTACAGCTCAAATCGGGTGGTCATCTGGTGATCGATCAGACCGAGGCCATGACGACGATCGATGTGAACACGGGGGCTTTCGTCGGGCATCGCAACCTCGAGGAGACCATCTTCAAGACCAATCTGGAGGCAGCCCAGGCCATCTGCCGGCAACTCCGGCTGCGCAATCTCGGTGGGATCATCATCATTGATTTCATTGATATGACCGAGGATGAGCACAAACGCCAAGTCCTTCGCGCATTGGAAAAATGTCTCGCCCGGGATCATGCCAAGACGCACATCACCGAGGTCTCGTCGCTGGGGCTGGTGGAGATGACACGTAAGCGCACACGCGAGTCGCTCGAACATGTGCTCTGTGAACCCTGCCCCTACTGCATGGGGCGTGGTTCCGTGAAGACCGCGCAAACGACCTCTTACGAGATCTTCCGTGAGATCCTGCGCGAGTCGCGACAATTCGATGTGGAAACCCTCCTCGTCCTGGCCTCTCCAGAGGTCATCGATCGGTTGCTCGATGAAGAGTCCGCGCATCTGGCCGAACTCGAAGCCTTCATCGGACGGCCGATTCGTCTGCAGGCCGAGGCGCTCTACACGCAAGAGCAATTCGACGTGGTCTTGATCTGAACGGGGATGGGTGGAGCGAGCGTGCATGAGGATGTGGCGTGCGCGGATGAGCGGATTGGGGCGGCTCCTGGGGGCTCTGGGACTGATCCTCCTGACTGTGATCGCCTTGATGACGGTCGTCGCGCGCTTCGCGCTTCCAATGAGCGATGCCGATAACAGATGGATCGCCGAGGTCGTCGGCGCAGCCCTCGGCTACGAGGTGACACTGGGCGGCGCGGACGTGCGCTTCCACGGCGGGCGACCGCGTCTGACGGTGCGCGACATTCTACTGACTGATCCACGGCACGGGCAGCGGGCGCTGGAACTGACGTCGTTGGAGTTCACGCTGGACCCGCTCGCCTCACTGCTCAGTGCGTCGCCGCGCATCGGGCGTGTGGGGCTATCCGGGTCGCACGTGACGGTTCGTCTGGATTCCGAGGGGCGCCTGCGGGTGGATGGCCTTGAGCGGATGCACGGCGAGGAATCACCCGCGATCGCAGCGATGCTGGCTCGGGCTCGGGTCGAACTGCGATTCGACGAGGTGATCATGCGGGACGAACGAGATCGCATGGCACCGATGGGGCTGCGCCTGCAGGATGTCCATCTGCGTCTGCTCACGCTGAACTCAGGGTTTCGTTTGGCCGTGAACGCCGGGTTGCAGAATGGGCCCTCTGACCCGGACCCGAGCCTGCGCTCGATGGGAGCAGACGGGTCCTCACGGACGCTCAGCCAGCTGGACGTCATCGCTGAATTCAACGGCACGGTGACCGACCCGGCATCCTGGACCGGGCGTGCCTACGCACACCTCGATGCCGCGGTCCGCGATACGATCCCGCAGGTGCATCGTTTCGATGACCTCGACCTCGACCTCGATGCCGCGCGCGTGCGCTTGGAGCACTGGCTGCGGATCGATGCCGGCCGGTTGCATCAGGCGTTGGCCTGGTTCGAGTTGACGGGCCTTGGCGGGGGCGCGGTGGCACCAGATGCCTCATCGATGTCGCCGCACCGGCTCGAGCAGGTGACTGGGCGGCTGCGGCTGATGCCGCGCAGCGGCGGCGGTTGGCAACTCCAGGCGCGTGATCTGCTCGGTCGCCTCGCCACGACCGATCGGCTGCCCCGCCTGGAACTGGATCTCGACCTTGATCAGGATCACCGCCCCGAGCGGCTGCGGGTGACGAGCCGCCCCTGGGAGTTCGATGTGCTGACGCGCCTGGCCGGCGCCTGGGTGAGTCAACTCCAGGTTCCGACCGCGATTGCCGAGATCCTCGAGAGCCTGGATGCGGCGCAACCACATGGGCAGCTCGATCAGATCAGCCTGGATGTCGCCTGGCAGGATGATCGCAAGTCCGCTTGGGGGGATGCGCAGTGGACGGCTTCGGCGGTGGGGCGTGGGCTCGGGTGGCGGCGCACGGCGGTGCTGCCCGGCGTGGTCGGACTGGAGGCTCAGTTGCGGCTCGATGCGCGAGGTGCGGAGGCCTGGCTGGGGTCGCACGCACTGCAACTGGATCTCAATCCACTCTTCAGTGAGCCCCTCGCGCTTGACCGTGTGGCGGGTCGGCTGCAATGGCGGCACGCGCTCGATGAGCCCGCGCGTCTCATGGTGCGGAATCTGACCTTCGAGAACGCGCACCTAGCCGGACGCGCGCGGATGCTGCTCGAGGTTCCGAACGACGGGTCGAGCCCGCATCTGGATCTGCGTGCGAGCTTCCACGATGCCGAGGGCTCTCAGCTGCGGACCTATCTCCCCGTTGGCATCATGCGTCCTGAACTGATTGCCTGGCTTGAGCGGGCAATCCAGGGGGGGCGCATCCCGCAGGCCGATCTGGTGCTCCGCGGTCCCCTTGCCGCCTACCCCTTTCATGGTGATGAAGGGCGTTTCGAACTCATATTGGATCTTGAGGACGTGGTCTTTGATTACCTCGCGGACTGGCCGGTGATCACGCAAGCGGCAGGGCGGCTGCAGTTCGAGAATGAATCCCTGAGGATCGAGCTCGATCATGGCCAGATCCTCGACAGTCGGCTGGTTGAGGCACGCGCCGATCTTGCCGATCTATGGGGTGAGCAGCGGATGACAATCAGTGCCGCGGTGGAGGGGCCCTTCGTCGATACGCTACGGGCCTTGGCGGACTCACCGTTGCGCACGACGTTGGGCCGGCTGAGTGAGCACTTGGAGGTGCATGGTGAGTCGCGGCTGCGCCTGGCGATCGATCTGCCCTTCAGTGATCTCTCGCGGAGCAGCGTGGCCGGGTGGTTGACGTGGCCGCGCCCGGCGACGTTGGGAATCGGCGGAACGAACCTGGTCCTCACGGATCTGCTCGGGGGGGTCAGCTTTGATCAGCAGGGCCTCACCGCCGATGAGATCACGGCGCAGTTCTGGGGCCATCCGCTGCGTCTGACGATCGAAACCCATCACCCCGCAGATTCAGAGTCGTCCTCCATCCAGTTCAAGGCGCGTTCCGCGACTCCCGTCTCCGAACTCGCGCGACGTCTTCCGAGCCCGGCTTGGGACCTGCTCGATGGGCAACTCGCATGGGACTTGGATGTTCAGTTGCCTGCTCATGAGATCCAAAACGACCCGTTTCCGCTCGCGTTTCGGCTGCGTTCCGATTTGCAGGGGTTGGCGATCGAGCTGCCCGAACCGCTGGCGAAGACGGCAGAGATCCGTCGCAGCCTGGATGTCGCCGGAACCCTCGTGCCCGCGCGTTCGCTCCAGCTGCTTGGTGAGCTGGGGGCACTGGCGGGGGATCTGTGGCTCGATCTCGGGGTTTCCCCCGCGCGTCTCGAACGGCTGTCCATCCGCGCTGGCGAAGGGGCGAGTCCGGTTGCGCGGGAGCCCGGGATCATCGTTTCCGGGCAGCTCGAGGAACTCGATCTGTCGGCCTGGCGCAAGATCTGGGACCGGCTCGCGAACAGCGATGGCATGGCATGGTCTCCAACTCAAGGGGGTGGCGCGGCCACGCTGCGAATTGATCATCTGCTGGTGGGTGGCGTGAATCTCAGTGACGTTGACCTGAGGGTGGCTCCTGACCCCGGCGCGGTCGCGACCGGGTTGGGTCGAGAGAGCAACCGAACAGGTGATCCAAGGACCATGGGCTGGCTCGCCGAGGTGCAGGCGCCCGCCTTGTCTGGTCGTGTGCGCATCTCCGGGCTCCCGGAGCAGCCGGTTGATGTGTCGTTGAATGATCTCGATCTGCGCGCCGTCTGGGCCGGTAGCGTGCGCACGACCGGAGCCGAGACCTGGCCTCATGGCGAGGTTGCGGGAGACGATGGGCTGCCCTCGTTCGACCTCCGGGTCGAGCGCCTGCGCTGGGGCGAGCTGCCGTTGGGAGAACTGGCGCTGGAGCTGCGTGCCGCACCTTTTCTCGTGCGAGTTCCCAGGATCGCGCTCTCCGGTACTGGTCTGCTGTCGGTCGACGGCGAGGCGTCTTGGCGCGCCAACGAGGAGGGTGGGCAAACCGAGTTATCGCTGGCGATCACAACCACGGATACGGGGACGCTCTTGGAGGCGATCGATTCGCGGAATCAACTCGAGGATGCGCCATTGCAGGCACGCTTGTTGCTGAACTGGCCGGGTGGTTTGGATGATTTCGATCTTGCCCGGGCGCACGGCTTCATCGATCTGGACGTGGGGCCGGGGCGACTGCTGGAGGTCGAGCCTGGACTGGGACGCATCCTGGGGGTGCTGAATCTCAACGCCCTGAAACGGCGCCTGTCGATGGACTTCACCGATCTCTATGGCCAGGGATTTGCCTTCGAGGATATGCAGGGGCGGATTCGCGTCGGCGAGGGCCGTGCGTTGCTCCGGGACTTCACGATCGATGGTCCGGCGAGTCAGCTGATCATCAGCGGTGAAAGTGACCTGGTGCATCAGCAGTTCGATCAGACGGTCATCGTCGAACCGCGTTTGGGTTCGAGCGTCGCTCTCGCAGGCGCCGTTGCCGGTGGGCCGATCCTTGGTGCCGCCGTCTATCTTGTCGATCGTCTCGCGGGCAACCCACTCGATCGTCTCGGTCGTTACCAGTATCGGATCACCGGTTCCTGGACCGATCCCGAGGTGCGCGGGATGGGCTGGGATCCGGCAGTCGGAGCAGATCGGGGGGGTGCCTCTGAGCCTGGTTCCTCTGGTCCTGTTCCATCGGACTCCACTGCGCCACGGAATCTATTTCTGGATTGAGTGGAACCCGAAACACGGTGTTTCAGCCGGTTCGTTGGGGTGGTATCGTTCCCTGATGCGCGGCTGAGACGAGATGGCCCGCGAGCGGATGCCGGGGATGTGATCGTGACATGAGTATGAAGATGAAACCGAAGGTCGGTGCGGTTCAGATGGCGACGGGTCCAAACGTCAACGCCAATCTCTTCGAGGCAGAACGGCTCGTCAAGGCGGCGCGCGACAAAGGCGCTGGTCTGGTGGTGCTGCCGGAGAACTTTGCCTTCATGGGTAAGCGTGACCAGGATCAACTCGCGTTGCGCGAGGAGGAAGGTGATGGTCCATTGCAGTCCTTTCTTGCGCGCGTCGCCCGACAACAGGGGGTGTGGTTGGTGGGTGGGACCATCCCGATGGTGGCTCACGATGCCGGGAAGATCCGCGCCGCTTGCCTCGTCTTCGATGACCGAGGAGAGCAGGTCGGGCGCTACGACAAGGTCCATCTCTTCGATGTCTGTCTCCCCGAGGGGAATGAACGCTATCAGGAGTCGGCGACCATCGAGGCCGGGGATGCGACGGTGGTGCTCGAGACCCCATTTGGACGCATGGGGGTCGCGGTCTGCTACGACCTGCGCTTTCCGGAGATGTTTCGACAGATGCTCGACCGTGGCATGGAGATCCTGGCCATCCCCTCGGCCTTCACCTCGATTACGGGCAAGGCCCATTGGGAGACCCTGGTCCGTGCGCGGGCGATCGAAAACCTCGCCTACGTGATCGCGGCGGCACAGGGTGGGTTTCACATCAGTGGCCGCGAGACACACGGCCACAGCATGATTGTTGACCCCTGGGGGACCGTGCTCGCGCAGGTGCCACGGGGATCGGGATTCATCTGCAGTGCCCTTGACGAGGATTATCAGGAGTCGGTTCGGCGAAATTTCCCGACGATCGAGCACCGTCGTTTGAAATGCCGCGCTTGAGACCGCAATCTGTTTCGAACCCAGGCGGTTCCGAAGAGTTGATTTGCGGGGCCAGATCCCCTCGATGTCTCTGATGCGACGCCGAACTTCACGGAGCCTCACGACCAAATCATGATGATGACTGATCCTGTTTCAATCGCACGCCGTCGTATTCTCGAACCCGCCAATCTGACCGACGCTGACTTGGATCGATTGCTTGGCATGTTGATTGGGCCAACCGTCGACGCCGCTGATCTCTATTTTCAAACCAGTCGGCTCGAATCCTGGATTCTTGAGGACGGAATCATTAAGGACGGTAACTTTAGCATCGAGCAGGGTGCGGGGATGCGCGTCATCAGTGGCGAGAAAACCGGATTCGCCTATTCCGATGAGCTGCGCTTGCCCATCCTGGCGCAAGCGGCCAACGCCGCGCGTGCCATTGCGCGCCAGGGACAATGCGCCACCACGCGGATCGGAACAGTGTCGCATCCGCAGCAGCTTTATCACCCGATCGATCCGATTGTCAGTCTGCCAGACCCCGAGAAGATCGCATTGCTGAAGCGGGTCGATGCCGAAGCGCGGCGTGCCGACCCACGCGTGTGCGAGGTGGTGGCGAGCGTGGTCGCGGTCCAGGACACCATTCTCGTCCTGGCTGACGACGGTTCACTCGCGGCTGACGTGAGGCCTTTGGTGCGGCTGAATGTGAATGTCGTGGTGGAGTCTGATGGGCGACGGGAGCAGGGTTCGGCCGGCGGTGGCGCGCGCGCGGACCTCGGATATTTCCTTATGGAAGATCGGGCCATGTCGTTCGCCCGCGAGGCCGTGCGGCTGGCGGTGACGAATCTCGAAGCTGGCGAAGCTCCCGCCGGGACCATGACCGTGGTGCTCGGCTCGGGTTGGCCTGGCGTCCTGCTGCATGAGGCCGTTGGGCATGGCCTCGAGGGCGATTTCAATCGCAAGGGCAGTTCGGCGTTTGCCGGTCGCATCGGTGAGCGTGTCGCCGCGCCGGGAGTGACGGTCGTCGATGATGGGACACTGCCGGGCCGTCGCGGATCGCTTAACATGGATGACGAGGGGACCATGACGCAGCGCACGGTGCTGATCGAGGATGGCATCCTGCGTGGCTACCTCCAAGACAAGCTTAATGCTCGGCTCACCGGGACCCGCTCGACTGGAAACGGCCGGCGTGAATCCTATGCGCATCTGCCGATGCCACGGATGACGAATACCTACATGCTGGCGGGTGATCGCGATCCAGAAGAGATCATTGCTTCGGTCGATCAGGGGCTCTACGCGGTCAATTTCGGCGGTGGCCAGGTCGACATCACCTCGGGAAAATTCGTCTTCTCGGCGAGCGAAGCCTACCTGATCGAGCGGGGAAAGATCGGTCGTTCCGTGAAAGGGGCAACCCTGATTGGTAACGGTCCAGACGTCCTGACCCGGGTCAGTATGATCGGCAACGATCTCCGCCTTGATGACGGCGTTGGAACCTGTGGCAAAGAGGGGCAAAGCGTCCCTGTCGGCGTCGGCCAACCAACGCTGCGGATCGACGGCCTCACCGTCGGTGGCACGCAGACCTGAGTGTGCGTGCGCCCCATTTTCCCCTTGCATCCAGATTGGACAGGATAAAGCATGCCGATCGATTCGACTGAAGAGACGTCACAACGGCTCGCGCGTCTGATGCAGACGGTCGAGGACCTACTGAAAGAGGCGAAGCAACGCGGTGCGACGGCCGCCGAGGCGTCCGTCGGCAGCAGTGCCGGACTCGAGATTTCCGTGCGACTGGGGTCGGTCGAGACCGTCGAGCATACCCGTGACAATGGTCTGGGAGTCACCGTCTATTTTGGCCATCGTAAAGGTTCCGCGACGACCTCCGATCTGAGCACGACAGCCCTGCGCGAGGCTGTTCGGGCCGCTTGCTCGATTGCCACGCACACGCAGGAAGATCCCTGCGCGCATCTCGCTGACGCGGCGCTGATGGCCACGGATCTCCCCGACCTCGACCTCTATCATCCCTGGCCACTCGAGGTTGCGGAGGCCATCACGATTGCGACCGAGTGCGAGGACGCGGCGCGCGGTTATGACGCGCGCATCGTGAACTCCGAAGGGGCGAGTCTGTCGAGCCATACGGGCATCAAGGTGTACGGTAACAGCCATGGCTTCGTCGCTGGGTATCCAACGAGCCGCCACGGCCTAAGCTGTGCGGTGATCGGCCAGCAGGGCCAGAGCCTGCAACGCGACCACTGGTGGACCAGTGCCCGCGCACCGACGGATCTCACAGCCGCGCGTGTGGTAGGTGAGCGCGCGGCAGAACGAACCGTGGCGCGACTCGGTGCACGCCGAATCGAAACCTGCTCGGTGCCGGTCCTCTTTCGGGCAGAGATTGCAACAGGACTGGTCCGCAGTCTGATGTCGGTGATCCAGGGCGCGAACATTTATCGCCGCACCAGCTTCCTGCTCGATCGGATCGGTGAGCGGGTTTTTCCGGAGTTCGTCCGAATTCATGAAGAACCACTGCTGCCGCGGGGATTGTCGAGCGCGCCCTTCGATGGCGATGGCGTGGCGACACGCTCGAAGGACCTGATCAGCGATGGCATCTTGCAGACGTATATCCTGGATTCCTACTCGGCCTGTCGCCTTGGGATGCAAACGACCGGGAATGCCGGTGGTGTGCGGAACCTACGGGTCCAGATGGGTGAATTGGATCGCAATGGCCTACTGCGCGAGATGCATACGGGTTTGCTGGTAACCGAGCTCATGGGTCACGGGGTGAATCCGGTGACGGGTGATTATTCGCGCGGTGCGGCCGGTTTCTGGGTCGAGGGCGGTGTCATTCAGTATCCCGTAGAGGAGATCACGATTGCGGGAAATCTCAAACGCATGTATGCCGGCTTAGTCGGGATTGGAAATGATTGCGACTATGACGGAAGTACACGAACGGGCTCATGGCTGATTGATTCCATGACGATCGCGGGTGAGTAGAGAGCGGTTCGGATGGAGCGGTGCGCCATGTCGGTGCGATCGAATCGTCGCTGATCGCCAGAATCGATCTGTGTTGGGATAAAATCGCCCATGATGCTTATGAATAACCCCCTCGAACGGACGCTCGAGTTGATTGAGAATGCCCCTGAATCCGCCGCCGCGCTGACGCTCTATGCCTTAGTCAGTACACTGGAATTTCAGCGTGCGGGTTGTCTGTTCAAGCTGACGAAGCTTCAGGATCTTGACGACGACGAGCGCGCGACCGCTTATGGCTTGATGGAGCTGTTCGCGCGCGGGGGTGTTGGGAGTCCTGCTTGGGAGGCGGCCAAGACGCGCATGGATACATTGATTCGCGCTGGCCTGTCTGCTCCCTAGAATCATCTTCGGGCTACCGTTCCCAGCCGGGTTTAGGACACGACCGCGCGGTTGTCGGCAGCGGGTGTCCGGGGTTGGAACGACTGTGTGTTCACCAGTCTGAACGGGAGTCATCTATGACGCAATGGATTAGGATCATTTCGGATGTCTGTTAAATCAGTGGGTGTCGTTGGGGGCGGAATTGGTGGACTCGCCGCGGCCTGGCTGCTCGATGAGCAGTATGAAGTCACACTGCTTGAGCGCAATGCGTATGTTGGTGGCCACAGCCATACGATCGAGGTTGAGGATCCACGCGGTGCCTTCCCGGTCGACACAGGCTTCATGGTGTTCAATCGGCGCAATTATCCGCTGTTGACCTCATTGTTCGAATATCTCGGTGTGCCGACCTATCCCACGAGCATGTCCTTCTCGGCAAGCGTCGAGGGCGGGCGAATCGAGTACGGTGGAGACAATCTCAATACCCTTTTCGGCGCACGCGCGAATCTCTTCGACTTAGGCTTTCTGCGGATGGTGACTGAGATTCTGCGCTTCAATGCGGCGGCAAAATCCTTTCTGCGGTCTTCCGCCGATCGCGAGTTGACCGTAGGCGAGTTTCTCACTCGTGGTCGTTACTCGGAGCGTTTTGCCCGCCACTACCTGTTGCCTATGGCCGCCGCCATTTGGTCTTGCCCAACGGAGCAGATGCGGGCCTTCCCCTTCCTGAGCTTCGCGCGCTTTTTCGCCAACCACGGCCTTTTGGATTTGGTCGATCGACCGGATTGGGAAACCGTGCGCGGCGGGAGTCAAGCCTATGTGCAAGCCATGCTGGCCCGGTTCCGGGGACGCTGTTTGACGCACACCGCCGTGGATCGGATCGTCCGTAGCAACGATCAGGGTGGCGTGGAGGTTCACACCACCGCAGGCGAGCGGCTGGTCTTCGATGCCGTCGTGATGGGCTGCCATGCGGACGAAGCTCTCGCCATCCTCGACACGCCTAGCACGCTCGAGCGCGAGATTTTGGGTTGCTTCAGTTATCAGACGAATCAGGTGTTTCTGCACACGGATCGGACCTTGATGCCACAGCGTCGGCGGGTGTGGTCGTCCTGGAACTATCTCGAACAGTCCGATGCAGGGAGTCAGGCGTCCACTGTGACCGTCACCTATTGGATGAACAGTCTGCAGGATCTGCCACGGGATCCTGATGTCTTCGTCAGCCTCAACCCCCGTCGACCGCCACGTCGGGAGACGATCCTGGCCGAACTGACCTACGAGCACCCGATGTTCGATCGGGCGGCTGGCGAGGCGCAGCAGCGGATCGGTGAGATCCAGGGTCGGGACCGCCTCTGGTTCAGCGGCGCCTACCTCGGCTATGGCTTTCATGAGGATGGCTTGCGCGCCGCGGTGTCGGTTGCGGAGGGTTTTGGAGTCCGCCCCCCGTGGCAGGACCTCTCCATGCAGCCAGCCGCGCCATCCCAGCAGACTACGTCCTCAGGGCGAATCGATGATGTGGCATCGGTGGGGTCGCCATGAGTGCCCACGCGGGTTGCTTGATTTTTGGTGACGTCATGCACCGGCGTTTGTTTCCAGTGCGTTATCGTTTTGTCTATCGAGTCTTCAGTCTGTTGATTGATATCGACCGCATCGCCGAGGTTGCGGGTGACTGTCGCTGGTTCTCCTACAACCGCTTCAATCTCTTTTCGTTCCACGACCGCGATCATGGGCCACGGAACGGTGAGTCGTTGCGGCCCTGGCTGATGGAACGGCTGCGTCGGTTTGGCCTCGATGGTGAGATCGGTCGGGTCGAACTCCAGTGTTTCCCCCGGGTTCTCGGCTTCGTGTTCAACCCCTTGAGCGTCTGGACCTGTTTCGATCAGGACGGCCAGCCGGTCGCGGTGCTGTGTGAGGTGAACAACACCTTCGGCGAGGCGCACAGCTATCTGTTGCATCACAACGGCACCTCAATGCACTGGCCGATTCGGCATCGACACACCAAGGATTTTCATGTTTCACCCTTTGTCGATATGAATGCGGATTATCATTTTCGTTTTTCGCGTCATGGCGAGCGTCATGGCATCGTGATTCGCGAGTACCAAGATGACGCCTTGATGTTGGTGGCGGTGCAGCAAGGCACCGCGGAACGGATGACCGATCGTCGGCTCCTGCATGCCGCGTTCGCCTACCCATTTTTGACGCTGAAGGTGGTTGCCATGATTCATTGGCAGGCGTTGAAAATTTGGCTGAAAGGAGGGACGTATCATGCAAAGCCCGCTCCGCCCGCAAAGGAGATCTCCTGATGTCCGCAGAGGAACTGATCGAAGAACCCGTTCGACGTCGATTGAGTTGGTCTAACCGTCTGATCAATGGCTTCTGCAGCCAACTGGCATTTGGACAGCTCTTCCTTCGTTATCCCGATGGTGGCGCGACCCTGCATCGCGGTCGGTTCCCTGGTGCCAGCGGCACAATGGAAATCAGGGAACCACTGAAGATGGCGAGTCGCCTGCTCACGCGCGGTGAAGTGGGCTTTGGCGAGTCCTTTGTCGAGGGATACTGGTCGACGCCGGATCTCGCGGCCTTGCTGGAGGTGCTATACGACAACTTGGAGCATCTTGGCGCTGGTCCGCGTGGGATGCGCTGGTCACGCTTATGGGACCGCCTCACGCATCGACTGCGCGATAATCATCGGCTCAATAGCCGACGCAACATCGCCCACCACTATGATCTGGGCAACGACTTCTATGGCTGCTGGCTGGATGCGAGCATGACCTACTCCTCTGCTGTGTTCAAGGACTTCGAGAACGACAGCCTGAAGACGGCGCAGGAGCGGAAATATCACCGGTTGCTGGATGCGCTGGGAGCGCAACCGGGCGAGCACATCCTCGAGATCGGGTGTGGCTGGGGTGGATTTGCCGAATTGGCGGCACGCCGGGGCTTGCGTGTGACAGGTGTGACACTCTCGCGTGAGCAGCTCGTCTATGCGCGCGAGCGGCTGGCGACGGCCGGACTCGCTGATCGGGCTGAATTTCGCTTGCAAGACTACCGAGACATCCAGGGTCAGTTCGATCACGCGGTCTCGATCGAGATGATGGAAGCCGTCGGCGAGGCCTTTTGGCCGGTTTACTATCAAACACTGAGAAGCCTGGTGCGGCCCGGTGGCCGAATCGCGTTGCAGGTGATCACCATCAACGAGGACGATTTTCCGATCTATCGTCGGCAACCTGATTTTGTGCAGCTCTACATTTTCCCCGGTGGCATGTTACCGACACCCGAACGCCTGCAAGCCGAGGCCGCATCGGCGGGACTGCTGATCCGCGAGACTGCTTGGTTTGGCTTGGACTATGCCGAGACACTCCGGCGGTGGCGCCGGGCGTTCCACGCCGCGGAGCAAGAAGTCGTCCGGCTCGGTTATGATGCGCGCTTTCGGCGGATGTGGGACTACTATCTTGCCTACTGTGAGACCGGGTTTAAAACGGGCTGTATCGATCTTGCGCAGACCCTGCTTGAGGTCCCCCGACAGGCGTGACCTCAGTCCAATGACGGTGCCCAGCCCGATGGTGCGGGGGCGGACCAGGGGGAGTGGCGCGCATGTTTGAGATCGTGCTCATCAATGTATCTGGAGTGGACCGACCTGGAATCACGGCAGCCTTGACCGAGATCCTGGCACGCTACAGTGTGCCCGTTCTCGATATCGGCCAATCGACCATTCACAACGCCCTCGCACTGGGTTTACTCATCGAACTCCCTCCCGATGGGAGGGCCTGTCCCGTATTTCGTGACCTGCTCTTTCAGGCCCATGGAATGGGCCTGGACCTGCGTTTCACGCCGATCGATCCAGAAGACTACGAGCGATGGGTCGCCGAGCAAGGGCAACCGCGACACATCCTCACCTTGATCAGCCGCGAGATCAGTTCGGAACAAATCGCGAAGGTCTCGGCGGTCGTCGCGGACTACCAGCTCAATGTGGATCGGATTTCACGACTCTCGGGGCGGATCTCGCGCCGGAGTCCGGCGGCTCAACCTCTCGCCTGTGTCGAGCTCTCACTGCGAGGCGCGGTCTCGACGATCTCCGACTTGCATGCCTCGTTACTGGCTCTGGGGCAGGTGCTCGGTTTGGATGTAGCTGTTCAGGAGGATGATATTTTTCGGCGCAACCGCCGTCTGGTTTGCTTCGATATGGACTCGACCTTGATTCAGACGGAGGTGATCGATGAGCTCGCCAAGGTGGCTGGAGTGGGTTGCGAGGTTGCCGCCATCACGGAGGCAGCCATGCGCGGTGAACTCGATTTCAAGGAGAGTTTTCGGCGTCGTATTGCCTTGCTCGAAGGTCTTGATGAGGCGGTGCTTGCGGAAATCGCTGACCGCCTGCCGATCACGGAAGGTGCCGATCGTTTGATCGCCAGCCTCAAGCAGCTTGGCTACCGGATTGCCATTTTGTCGGGCGGCTTCACCTACTTCGCCGAGCATCTCAAACGCCGCTTTGGGGTGGATGATGTCTACGCCAACGAGTTGGAATTTTGCAACGGGCGACTCACGGGGGTCGTGACCGGTGAGATTATCGACGGGCAGCGCAAAGCGGAATTGTTACGCGAAATCGCGGCCCACGAAGGGATTCGCCTTGAGCAGGTGATCGCGGTTGGCGATGGCGCGAACGACCTTCCCATGTTGGCCATCGCCGGACTCGGGATTGCATTTCATGCCAAGCCAATCGTGACGCAGCAGGCACGCCACGCGATCGCGAACGTCGGGCTCGACGGCATTCTGTATCTTCTCGGGATGCGTGACCGTGATCTGGAACGGTTACAACAGGCATCCATTGCCCCAACCCTGTGATTGAATCACGATCTGCCGCGAGGCGCGCGCATCATGCATGACCTAGATCGGACCTACCATATTGGCCCCATCGCCTTGGCGCCGACCGTGCTTCCGCGACACGGCTGGAGCTTCCTGGTGGTGGCTTTTTTCTCGATCGGACTGATGATCTTCATCTCGATCGGGCAGACCTATATCCTCAATGAACACCTTGGTGTCCCTGAGGCCGTACAGGGCTCGGTCAGCGGCAATTTGGTCTTTTTGACCGAAATGATCACCTTGCTGCTTTTTTTGCCCGCCGGGGTGCTCATGGATCGCATCGGACGCCGTGGTGTTTATGCCGCGGGCTTCCTGGTGTTGGCCTTGACCTATGTCCTCTATCCTCTCGCCGGATCGGTCGAAACTCTTTATTTGTACCGCATTCTCTATGCCATCGGCGTCGTCGCGGTGGCTGGTGGCTTGTCGACCGTGCTGGCGGACTATCCGGCCGAGCGGTCGCGCGGAAAACTCGTGGCGATCGTCGGAGTCATGAGTGGCCTAGGAATTGTGCTCATCAGCCAGGGTTTCGGTGCCTTGCCAAAGGTATTGGTCAACGCCGGGTATGATGGCATCGCGGCCGGTCGCATCACGCACTTCATGGTTGCCGGTCTGGCCGTCGCCGTTGCGGTCCTGATTCTCTGGGGACTGAAGCCGGGTCTTCCGGTGCGGACACAGGATCGTCCGAGCGTTCGCGATTTGCTCCGGCGAGGATTCGCGCGGGGGCGCAATCCACGAATTGCACTGGCGTACAGTTCGGCCTTCATTGCTCGCGGCGATCAATCGGTGAACGCCATCTTTTTGGTGTTGTGGGGAACACTCGCGGGCAAGGCCGTCGGGATGGAATCCGCCGCGGCAGTGATGAGTGGGACCATGATCTTCGTCATCGCGCAGATTGCGGCCTTGGTGTGGGCACCGATTCTCGGCCCCTTGCTTGATCGCATTGACCGGGTGACGGGCTTAGCCATTTGCATGGCACTGGCGGCGTTGGGCAACCTCGGTCTCTTGGCCTTGTCAGACCCTTTCTCATCCTTGGGTCCGATCTTTTTCGTCCTGCTTGGAATCGGTCAGATCAGTGTCTACCTTGGAGGCCAGTCTTTGATTGGTCAGGAAGCACCCGTTGGCGAGCGCGGGGCAGTGCTTGGTGCGTTCAATGTCGCCGGTGCCGTCGGGATCCTATTGATCACCCCGATTGGCGGTTATCTCTTCGACCGTGTCGATCCGAGGGCACCGTTCGTCGTGGTTGGAGTGATCAATGTGCTGCTCATGCTCGCTAGCATTCACCTGCGTATGCGACTGGGTCCAGCGAACCATTCGAATTGAAGGCACGGGCGGATGCGTGACTGATTCACCCAGGCGGAACTGAACGACGCGATCACCTGGACGGTGATCACCGAGGAGAGGGGGATTGGAATCAAACCAGGATCCATTGAGCCGGATGAATATGACCGACTCTGGATTTGGTTTCGGATTGTGTTTGGTCGGGGTGACTGGATTCGAACCAGCGACTTCTGCCTCCCGAAGACAGCGCTCTACCAAGCTGAGCTACACCCCGAGAACGATGCGTTTTGATGCCTGGATCAACTAGTGCCGTCGTGTGACCGAGAAGACGGCGAGGGTCTCCATAGCATCTCGTGCGGGACTTTCAGGTAACACCTTGAGGGCCTCGATGGCCTTGCGTGCATACTCTTCCGCAAGCTCTACAGTGTACTGAATGGCATCGGTTGATGCAATCACCTCGATGACGGCATCGATCCGCTCACGACCGCCATGCTCGATCGCCTGACGCAGAAGGGAGCGCTGTGTCTCGTTCCCGACCGCCATCGCACGGATGATCGGAAGGGTGGGTTTCCCCTCTTCCAGGTCATCCCCCACGTTTTTATCCAACTCGGTGTTATCGGTACTGTAATCCAGCGCGTCATCAATGAGCTGGAAGGCAATCCCAACGTTCAGGCCGTAACTCGACGTGGCGTCCTCGATCTCCGGACTTGAGTCCGCTAACACCGCTCCCAAACGGACACCGGCCTCGAACAACGTCGCGGTCTTCCGCGTGATGACCTCCATGTAACGCGCCTGGTCGGTGTCTGGATCGCGCGTATTGAGGAGCTGCAACACCTCACCCTCGGCGATGCGATTGGTCGCATGCGCGAGAATGTCCATCACCCGCATCTTGCCGACATCGACCATCATTTCGAATGCACGGGAGTAGAGAAAGTCCCCAACCAGGACACTCGCTTCATTGCCCCAGACCATATTGGCCGTCTCACGACTGCGTCGTAACTCAGAAGCATCGACAACGTCATCGTGAAGCAGGGTTGCGGTGTGAATAAACTCAACGACTGCCGCGAGATCGATGTGCTGTGAACCATGATAGCCACAGGCGCGTGCGGCCAAGAGAACGATCAAGGGGCGGAGACGTTTGCCACCACTGTTGACGATGTAGTTGCCGATTTGATTGATCAGAACGACGTCCGAGTGGAGTCGCCGCAGGATCAGCGCATCGACAGCCTTTACGTCCTCAGCGACGGGTTGTCGTAGCTTCGTGATATCCATGGATGCGATGGACCGTCAATGAGTGGCCGCGGATGCTAGGTGTGGGGTCTCGGTCTGTCAAGTTGACTGGTAGCTGGATTGATCGTTTGTTCATGCGCTGCTGTGAGCCGGTTCTGTTCGGGTGGGCTCGTTCAGTGGACCCTGTTAGGGTCGACTGCGCCGCGCCTGCCGTGATCTCTCGTGTCCAGGTCAGTGTACTGTGGTTTGGGTGATTGTTCACGGCGCATGGGTGGGCGAATGGGTGTTTTGGTTCTGATGATCCGTTGCTCAGCTTGAGTTCGCTGATCCGAACACGCCCAGTGCGGGCACGGCACGTCCCAGGAGGGTGTGTTGAGCTGCGGCGAACTGTGGTCTGCTGGTGAACAGTATCTGTCTTCGAGCCTCATGTGTCGAGCTGGAAAGCGATCTGGCCTTGACCAACCTCATCAGCTTCGATAAGATTCCGCTTCTTTTTATCTCGGCGCATGACGCCACGAGCGCCTTTTTGGTTGCGGGGATCTTCAGGCATGTATGCGGTCATTCAAACCGGTGGCAAGCAATACCGGGTTTCGGAAGGCGATACTCTTCAAGTTGAGAAGTTGTCGGCTGCGGAAGGGACAACAGTCAACTTCGACCAGATTCTGCTTCTGGCCGATGGCGATGAGATCAAGGTAGGTCAGCCCTACGTGACCGGTGGCCAAGTGACGGCGACCGTCGAGCGCCATGGCCGGGGGAAAAAGGTCATGATCGTCAAATTCCGGCGCCGCAAACACCACCTGAAGCGTCAGGGACACCGGCAATCCTTCACTGCACTGAAGATCACATCGATCAGCGCTGGCTGACCAGGAGAGCACACCATGGCACATAAAAAAGCAGGTGGTAGTTCAAGGAACGGTCGCGACTCTGAATCGAAGCGACTCGGCGTCAAGGTCTTTGGTGGACAGGCAGTCAAGGCCGGGGCCATCATCGTGCGGCAGCGCGGCACACGCTTTCATAGCGGTGTGAACGTGGGTTGCGGCCGAGATCACACCCTGTTTGCGCTCCGTGATGGCACCGTCGCATTCGTCGAACAAGGTCCGAAAAACCGGAAGTTCGTGACCGTGATCGAGAAGCCTGCCGAAGCCGCGGATCTCTGACTCACTCGCGTCGGGGACAACGCTAGGGTGAGATGAGCCCCGTCGATTCGGCGGGGCTCTTTTCGTTCTGCGTTGGGGGGTTGCAGTGTTATGAAATTCGTTGATGAAGCCTTTATCAGAGTCGAAGCAGGTGATGGCGGCAGTGGGTGTGTCAGCTTTCGACGCGAGAAATACATTCCGAAAGGTGGTCCTAATGGGGGAGACGGGGGCAATGGCGGAAGTGTCTTTCTCCTCGCGGATCCGAATCTGAACACGCTCGTCGATCTGCGCGATCGACGTGTCCATCGGGCTGAGCGCGGTCGCAATGGAATGGGACGCGACATGACGGGACGAGCCGGGCTCGACCTTGAGATCCGAGTTCCGGTCGGAACCCGTGTGCTGGAGCGTGAAACCGGCGAGATGATTGGCGAGTTGCTCGAACCCGGTCAGCGTCTCTTGGTGGCGCAGGGCGGCTTTCACGGCATCGGAAACGCGCGTTTCAAATCGAGTACGAATCGAAGCCCACGGCAATGTACACCGGGCACCCCGGGCGAGCGCCGTGATCTCCATTTGGAATTACGTCTGCTTGCGGATGTCGGTCTATTGGGCCTTCCGAACGCCGGCAAGTCCTCGCTGATTCGTCAAGTCTCCAGTGCGCGGCCGAAAGTCGCCGATTACCCCTTTACCACCCTGTATCCCAATCTCGGTGTGGTGCGTCTGGCTCAAGATCGCAGTTTCGTGATTGCGGATATTCCAGGACTCATCGCTGGCGCCGCACAGGGCGCCGGCTTGGGCAGTCAGTTTCTGAGACATTTGTCGCGGACACGTTTGTTGCTGCATGTCCTGGATCTCGCTCCGATGGATGATTCACACGATCCGGTCCTGCAGGTGCGTCAGATCGAAAGCGAACTGGTGGCCTTTGGAGCCGGTTTGGAGCAGAAGGAGCGCTGGTTGGTGCTCAACAAGATCGATTGCCTGCAACCGGATGAGTACCAGGAGCGCAAGGCGAGGATCCTGAGCGAGCTCAATTGGTGTGCCCCCGTGTATGGAATTTCCGCCTTGACGGGAGAAGGGACCAAACCTCTGCTCGAGGATCTGATGCGGCAGCTCGAGCACCGGGCGGCGCTTGATGAATCTGTGCGGGAAGCAGGGCAGGGGGATGAGTCGGACCATCAAGGTGAATCACCTCAGGGGCCGGCCGCATCGGAATGGCATCCGCTGGACTGAGTCTGGAGAGAGGCGAGGAGGGCGGTTAGATGATCTCTCGGGATATGTTGCCATTCACGCGACGGTGGGTGGTCAAGATTGGCAGTGCGCTCTTGACGCGTGATGGTGCCGGACTCGACCGTAGCCTTCTTGTACCTTGGGTGGAGCAAATCTCGCGTCGACGTGATTCGCGCACAGAGGTTGTCTTAGTCTCCTCTGGAGCCGTTGCCGAGGGGATGGTCAGGATGGGCTGGCGTGTCCGCCCGAAGGCGTTACATGCCTTGCAAGCGGCTGCGGCAATCGGCCAAATGGGGTTGGTTCGGGCTTACGAAGACTGTTTCCAAGCACGGGGTCACCATACCGCCCAGGTCCTGTTGACTCGTGATGACCTTGCCGACCGGTCACGCTATCTCAATGCTCGCAGTACCCTGCGAACACTCCTAAAGCTCGGCGTCATCCCCATCATTAACGAGAATGATACCGTTGCGACGGATGAGCTACGGTTCGGAGACAACGATACCTTGGCGGCCCTCGTGGCTAATTTGATTCAGGCGGATCTGCTCATTCTTCTCACTGACCAGGATGGCCTGTTCGATCGGGACCCGCGCCTGCATGCGGATGCGCGCTTGATCTCGGAGACGCGCGTCGATGATCCACACCTGGATCAAGTCGCTGGCGGAAGCGCCAATGGATTGGGTACAGGTGGGATGGTGACGAAGGTTCGAGCGGCGCGGTTGGCGGCTCGTTCGGGCACCCCGACCATCATTGCCCCAGGTCGTGCTGAGCAGGTGCTCACGCGAATTGGCGAAGGGCAGGGGGTCGGTACCCTTTTGGTTCCATTCCAGGGCCCGCAGGCTGCTCGCAAGCAGTGGTTAGCAGGACATCTTCAGGTCCGTGGGCGTGTCATCCTCGACGATGGGGCGGTTAAGGCACTGCGTGAGCGGGGTACGAGCCTGCTCGCTGTTGGGATCAAGGAGGTGGTGGGCGCCTTCAACCGTGGTGAAGTGGTCGCCTGCACGGACGAAGTAGGCCGGGAAATTGCCCGTGGTCTCAGTAACTATGACGCTTTAGAAGTGAGTCGGATCAAGGGGAAATCGTCGAATCTGTTCGAATCGATCCTTGGTTATTTCGATGACGAAGAGGTCATCCATCGCGACAACTTAGTGTTGCTCTGAGTCAGGCGTTGTCTGCGCAGCCTCCGCGCCTGACCGGAGACAGTTTCGGCTTAGTGAGATCCCGCCGGACTCCCCTTCAACGAACCCCCTTAGATCCTGTGCCCCTGAGAACCAATCGGTAACGTTGGATCCAGCCCTGTTTCCAGCGCACTGATCAGAGTCGGAGACCAGTGGCACGGGCTACGGCATCCGCGATTCGAATCTGATCCGCATCGGTCAGATAGGGATGCATCGGCAGGCTCAAGACGCGTTGTGCGATCCGATCGCTGACAGGAGTGGGGCATTGGCCGATACTCGATTGAAACACAGGCTGTTCATTGAGCGGGATCGGGTAATGAACCGCGGTCGGAATCCCGTCGCGAGCAAGTGCTTCACTCACCAGCTCGCGTTGTTCGAGTTGGATCGTATATTGCGCAAAGACGGATGTCCTGTGTGGGGTGATGAAGGGGGTTAACACGGGGCTCTCCTCAGTGCTGGCACTGGAGTGAGCGCCTCGTTCCTGCAGTAACTCCGAATAACGCGCACCGAGTCGACTCCGTGCCTCAACTTCGTCAGGAAACAGCTGCAACTTGGAGAGCAAGATGGCGGCTTGCAACGTATCCAGGCGTCCATTCAAACCGAGCCGAGGATGATGGTAGCGCCGATCCTGTCCATGGTTACGAATCTCCTTGATACGCTTCGCTAAGTCAGCGTCATTGGTAAAGCAGGCTCCCGCATCACCGTACGCACCGAGTGGCTTTGCGGGAAAGAAGGAGGTGCAGCCGATGGTTGATAGGTTGCACGAGTGCCGCCCATTGTAGGACGCTCCAAAACTCTGTGCCGCATCCTCGATCACGGGAAGGCGGTGTGCCGTTGCAATGGCTTGGATCGCATCCATGTCCGCGCACTGACCATAAAGCGAAACGGGCATGATGGCGCGGGTCCGCCCCGTGATGGCTGCTTCGATACGATTCGGATCGAGGTTATAGGTCACGGGATCGATATCAACGAAGACAGGCCTGATCCCGAGCAAAGCGATCATTTCACCCGTCGCAATAAAAGTGAATGGGGTAGTGATCACTTCGTCGCCTCGCCCAATTTCGAGCGCCATTAGGGCGGCGAGCAAGGCGTCGGTCCCACTCGATAGACCGATGCAGTGTCGCGCACCAACGAATGTCGCCAGTGCGGCCTCAAGCTCCTCCACTTCTGGACCCATGATGTATTGGCCATGCTCCAGGACCCGATCGATTCGCGCTTTGACATCATCCTGGATCAGACGATATTGGGTTTTCAGATCGATGAATTGCATCAAGGAGGTCCGTTAAGAAGGGGTATCGTGCTGCAATTGTGTCATGCCTTTCGGCCATCGGCGAGGGTGTGGTGGTGTTTGGGTTGAGGGCGGGTGTGAGG
>NZ_NRSD01000018.1 GCF_016583985.1 Thiocapsa imhoffii
CGCTCCAGGTCAGCGAGCAGCGCCACCGCCCCCGGGAGGGCGCGCTCCCTCTCGAGCAGCACCCCGTAGGCATCGAGCAGAAAACCGTCGTACTGGCGGCGCAGCGATGCGAGATCAGTCAGCGGGGCATCCGGCATTATCGGGCGATCACGCGCGAATCGGGTTTCTTGCATGCGAACACATCCTTTCGGTCGTCGCGACAGTGTGCTGTCGACACTCGTGTCATCATCCTGCGACAGTTATCCAGTCGACGCCACTCCGACCATTGGGATGCTCCAATCAGGTTGATCCATCGACCTGCAAACCGCCAACCCCTGTGGCAGACTGTCCAACCAGATTGACCATCGACGCGATCCACCATGCCGCTTGCGATGACCTCTTGCCCCTGTGGCGGCCCACGCCCATTCGAACTCTGCTGCGGTCCGGCCCTGGACGAGGGCATCCCACCGCCGACCGCCGAGGCGTTGATGCGCTCACGCTATGTCGCCTATACCCTGAGCAGGACCGACTATCTTCTCGCAACCTGGCATCCGCGCACACGACCACCCCGCATCGATCCAGACCGCACGCCCGTGCGCTGGCTCGGACTGAAGATTCGTCGGGTCGAGGCGGGCACCCCACAGGATCACGAGGGGATCGTCGAGTTCGTTGCTCGCTACAAGATCGGCGGACGAGCTCACCGGCTCCATGAAACCAGCCGGTTCGTCAAAGAAGACGGACGCTGGTTCTACCTGGACGCGGTGACACTCGACTGAGCCACCGTCGCGAGGCCATCCTCGGGTGGTGCTCAACCTCGTCGACCTCTTGGGCTTCGGGCCTACGGTCAGGAAGGTCTATAGGAATCCCCATTCCGAATCCTTGACCTTTTTCGCGATCCTGGCCGCATGCAACAGCATCGTGGTCATGGCTTTGGAACATGAATCCGTTGCCACAGTCCTGTTCCTAGCGACCATTGCCATCGTCTGTCTTCTGCTCCTCTTCCTGATCGTCTCTCGCCGGAGGGTGTTGGCGGCAGCATGACCTGAACACCTTGCATGGCTCACTCAGGGAGTGGACGGATCTCGCTCTCCCGAGTGCTCAGGATTCTATTGTTCAATGGGGAGTCGGCACCAACGCAACGTGATTCCATCGCGCAGAAGCCTTGGGATGGACACACTGCGAATCGGTCAGGCGTTCCGGTGCCCTTTGCACTCCATTCCACAGTCCAATCGTTCCCTGGCAAAGCCCATCTGACTGGATGGGTCAAATGGATTCGACGCCCGCTCATCAATTATGCTTTAATGCACACCTTGATCTCAGCATCAACGCATCCATGTCAATACTCGCTCAAAAGAAAACGCACACAACTGGAACGGAAGTATGGAATACGAACAACTGAGTCTGGACGAACTGCAGAAACAGGCCGAGGAGATCGCCTACCAGCAATCGGTCATTGCCCAACTACTGGTCAAAAAACGAGAAGAAGGACGCGGCGATTTCATCCGCGAACTGCGCGATCTCATCCTTGAGCGCGGCTATGACCTTGAGGATATCGCCAGTCGACTGACCCGCGGAGCTCGGAAAACGACCAGCAACAACCCCGTCGACAAGCGTCGCTATGTCGATCCCAACGACCACGAACGTTTCTATATCCGTGGTCCGCTCCCGGGTTGGCTGAAAGAGCAGATGCAGGCCAATGGCTACGACCCGGCGAGCAAGGAAGACCGTGACCGCTTCAAGGCCGAGCGGCTGACGCTGATCGACCCCTGATCAAAATGGATGCCCTACAGTCGGAGGGCGGGTCTTAAGACGGGCCCGCAATGGACCCACGACGCAAAAGCCGACCAGAGGTCGGCTTTTATGTTCTTAGTTTATATGGTGGGCGCAGGTGGGATCGAACCACCGACCCCTGCCGTGTGAAGACAGTGCTCTCCCGCTGAGCTATGCGCCCGATCAGCACAGAATTGTAACAGTGGTCTGAGACACGGTCAATTCCGGCTCGCCGTGATTCAGCAGACTGATCCTCTGTGTCGTTCCTTTGCGCTACCTGTGGTCTAGCGTCTGATATCGCGGCTGGCATGCTCCCGCCCCACGCGTTGATATTCCAGGGGGCGAGCGATGCCGATTGGCCGCCAACGCGCCCGGGGCTCACAATCTGTGCCTGCATCTGTCCGCCCCAGGCATTCACGTTCCAAGGGGCGAGGGTCGCGGCCTCGAAGTTAGGGTTGACGAGAAGATGATGGGTACCCTAGCCCCGTGCAACAGAGGTGAACAGGGCGAGGAATCCGATGACGACCCAATGCCAGGCCGGAGGTTGCTGGATATTCAATGAAAAAGAGAGACATGCAGGATTTAGGCTAATCCCGTCGGCCCCTGTACGTGGGAAGTCTGGACAGATCGTTGTTGCAACCAGGGATTCGAACCATCGGAGGATCTAAGGTGTCGAGAAGACGCAAACCACTCCCTGTGGAGACCGTCGACGCGCTGATCGAGGGGTTGACGCACGAGGGCAGGGGCTTGACGCATATCGAAGGCAAGGCTGTCTTCATCGATGGTGCCTTGCCAGGCGAACAAGTCCGTTTTCGTTATCGGCGTCAACGGCGGCGCTTCGACGAAGGGACGGTGGAGGAGGTGTTGCAGAGCTCCTCGGATCGGGTGCAGCCGAGGTGTTCGCATTTCGGTGTCTGTGGGGGCTGCAGCCTGCAACATATGCATGTTGATGCGCAGATCCGGTCTAAGCAGGAGAGTCTTGCAGCCCTTTTGGCACGCATCGCAAAAATCTCACCGCAGACGTGGCTCCCTCCCTTGCGGGCCAACGCCTGGGGTTATCGTCGCAAAGCGCGTCTTGGGGTTCGCTATGTGTCGAAGAAAGGGCGCACGCTCGTCGGCTTTCGGGAGCGTGGGAACGCCTTTATCACTGACGTGAGTCAGTGTGAGGTTCTGCATCCAAGTGTAGGAGCTCGGATGAGCGCCATCGCGAGCCTGATCGATACCCTGACAATTCGCGATCAGGTTCCGCAGATCGAGGTGGCGATGGGGGACGATACGACCGTCTTGGTATTTCGCGTGTTGGCTCCCCCGACGGAAACAGATGTGGACGCACTCACGGCATTTGGCGAGCGCGAGGGGTTCAGGATCCATCTCCAGGAGGGCGGGCCCGAGAGCATTCGAGCGTTGTCTGGACAGTCCGCTCCTCTCCACTATGATCTGCCGCACCATGATCTGCGGCTGGACTTTCTGCCTTCGGATTTCACGCAGGTGAATCTTGAGTTGAATCGCCTGATGGTGGACCAGGCGCTGGATCGCTTATCGCCACAACCCGATGATCGAGTGTTGGATCTGTTCTGTGGCCTCGGTAATTTCACCCTGCCGCTGGCGCGACGGGTCAGCGAGGTCGTGGGTGTCGAGGGCGATGACGGGCTTGTCGCGCGGGCGCGGGCGAACGCGGAGCGGAACGGAATCAACAATGTACGTTTTCATGTGTCGGACCTGTATGGTGAGCTGGATCAGCAGCCCTGGTTGTCCGAGCATTTCTCTAAGGTCCTGTTGGATCCACCGCGCAGTGGCGCGATCGCCATTTTGGACTGGCTGCCTCGCTTGGGTGCCGAGCGGATCCTGTACGTGTCCTGCAATCCGGCCACGCTCGCCCGCGATGCTGATCGACTGGTGAATGTGCTGGGGTATCGTCTCAGCGAGGCAGGGGTCATGGATATGTTTCCGCACACCGCACACGTCGAGTCGATGGCGGTCTTTGACCGGAGGTAAGCATGGCATCCGAGATCGAGCGAAAATTTCTCGTCCGCGACGCATCATGGCAAGACGCGATCGAGCGCAGCGAAGCCATCCAACAAGGCTATCTGGCGCAGACGGATCGGGCGACGATTCGCGTGCGGGTGATGGGCGAGCGAGGATTGATCACGGTCAAGGGTGTGACAAACGGGATCACCCGGGATGAATACGAGTATCCGATTCCGGTAGAGGAGGCCCGGGCCATGCTCGAGACCCTCAGCGTTTCATCCGTGATCGAGAAGATCCGTTATCAAGTCCGTGTCGGGACGCACCGTTGGGAGATCGATGTGTTCGCTGGCGAGAACAGCGGGCTCATCCTGGCCGAAATTGAGTTGGAGCGAGAGGATGCACCCTTCGAACGCCCAAGTTGGCTGGGTGAGGAGGTGTCATATGATCCACGGTATTTCAATGCGAATCTCGCGCGCCGACCCTTTCGTCTCTGGCCCGTGGCGTCTCGCTCATCCTAACCCGCTCGGGCGAGTCCGGTCATGGTCATAGCTGACTCGGTCATCGAGATCGATCTGGACCAGCAATGGTTAAGACTCCGGACGGGTCGCCGGCAGCTCGCGAGGTATCGCGTGTCGACCGGGCGCAATGGGGTCGGCGAGCGATTCGGCAGCGGCTGCACGCCCCGTGGTCTGCATCGTGTCCGCATGCGCATTGGCGACGGATGTCCACTCGGCACGGTATTTCGCGCTCGACGACCGACTGGCGAGATCTACTGCGAGGAACTCGCGGCGGCACAGCCTGAGCGGGACTGGATTCTGACCCGCATCCTATGGCTGACGGGTTGCGAACGCGGGTTCAATCGCGGCGGCGAGGTCGATACCCTGCGTCGATTCATCTATATCCACGGCTGCCCGGATACGCAACCCATGGGTGTCCCGCTCTCTCATGGTTGTATTCGTATGCGAAACGATGATTTGATCGCACTATTTGACCGCATTGGGGTCGGGACGCCGGTGCTTCTCACCAGCACAGAAGCAGGCTGAGTCTGTTCATCCGACGGCTAGTCGCGCTCTGGACCCGCCGGCTGGTCTGAATCCGCCTTCGTCGTCCAGAATCCTGACCGCTTTTCGGGCGGTGTCGTCAGGGTTGAAGTGCAATCCTAGGCGTCCCCCACGCGCGGCGGCGGCAAGAGCCTGAGGCCTCCTCAGTCGCGCAGTCGAGAACGTCGCCGCCGTCCCCGGTAGGCCGCAATCTGCTGCATGATTTGTGCGAAAGGCAAGTGTTCGAGCGCACCGAAATGGGCCAGTGCGGCGATGATCAAGCCGCGTACGTCGGCGATGTTCGCGGGAGCGGGCTCGGTTGGCTCGACGACTGCGGCGACGCCGCGTAACCCACCAACCTGTAATCGCAGCGCCTGCGCATGCGGGAGTGCGCGCGTTGGATGACGGCTCTTGAGGGCAAAGCGCGCCTGTTGGCGCAGGAGGTTCAGTAAGGCGATGCAATCGGCTTGCGCCTCATCAGCACCACAATGCACGCCTTCGCGCTCGGCAATACAAAATTTTTGCGCCTGCGAGCATCCACACTGATTGGTGAGCATGGCCTTTTCGAAGACACAATAGCGCTCATTGAGATCACGATAGGTTCGACGAAAGGCATCACTGTCCACGCGGCTCTTGCCCCCTCGAGTTGGCTGGCGTCTTGAATCGTTGAATAAGACGACGATCGCGCTTGTTGGGTCGTCCCGTCGACTCCCCATGCCCGATCCCCAATTCACGACGTTCGAGCACCATGTGTTGACGTCTCAGTCGACTCTGCTCGTCTTCGGTGTAGAGCAAAGCGGCCTCGGATGCGGGACGGCGTTGGGCACAGAGCGCGCGGACCTCGATGGTCCAGGACAAGCCACCTTTCTGGATTTCAAGGCCGGCGCCCACTGTGATGGTTTTTCCTGGCTTGACGCGCTGTCCGTTGAGATGGACCTTGCCGCCATTGATCGCTTCGACGGCAAGTTGGCGTGTTTTGAAGAAACGTGCCGCCCAGAGCCACTTATCCAACCGCATCGTGCTCAGCGGTTCCGGGGACTTAGCCATCGGCGGCGGCCAGCAAGGCATCCAGTTCGCCACGGGCCTCGAGTAGGGCGAGATCGTCATAGCCACCGACATGGTGATTGCCGATGAAGATCTGCGGAACGGTGTTGCGGCGGCTGCGCTGGCGCATGGTCGCCATGTGCTCGGGATTCTGATCGACGGAGATCTCCTCGAATGCCACGCCCTTTCGTTGCAACAACTCACGCGCGCGCCAGCAATATGGGCAGATGCGTGTGGTGTAAAGGATGACAGAAGACATGATGGAATGAGACCTAGGTTAGGGAATAAACGTCGTGATCGACATCAGTGAGTCCGTACCCATGCCAACAGAGGATGCATGCGCCCGCTGTCCCCGGGCAACCAGGTGGCCGTTCGGGCGGCGTCCCGGCTGGCTTAAGAAGCGGAGCTGCCGGAACCTGGCTCGCCCTGTTTTCGGCGCACAGCTTCGCCAGGACGCCTGCCGTTCGTCAACCCAACCTTGAAAATTGCTTGGTTCGACCGGAGGAGGATTGAATCAGGTTCGATCGCGCTTGGGTCCGATCGCTCCAGGGGACGCATCCAACGTCCGCGGGCGAGGGCACGCTTGACAAGGGGTAGCGGAGCAAACCCACCCCGTGCCGATCGCTCCCGGACATCCTTCACGAAGCAGCAGGATATCAGCATGTATCGCGACAGGCCCCATCCGGTTCGACTTGCCGACTACCGTCCACCAGAGTTCCTCATCGAGCGTGTCGACCTGACGTTCGAACTCGACGAGCAGGTCACAACTGTCCATGCTCTCCTTGAATTCTCCCGCAACCCGGCGGCCACCCGTGGCGATGGGAGTTTGACGCTCGATGGTGAACAACTTGAGCTGATTGAGCTCAAACTTGCTGGACAGACCCTGACACCAGCGGAATATCAGCTTGAAGCGGAGGCATTGCGGATCCATCGCGTGCCCGATCGGTTTCAACTCGAGACGCAGGTGCGGATTCACCCCAATCGCAACACCGCTCTCGAAGGCCTCTATCAGTCCGGGCCGATGCTCTGTACTCAATGCGAGGCGGAGGGTTTTCGCAAGATCACCTTCTTCCTCGATCGCCCGGATGTGCTATCCCGATTTCGTACGACACTGATCGCGGATCAGGACCGCTTCCCCGTTTTGCTCGCGAATGGCAATCTGGTGTCTGAGACACGGCTTCCCGCGGGACGTCACCAGGTCATTTGGGACGATCCCTTCCCCAAACCCTGCTACCTGTTTGCACTGATCGGTGGGGATCTGAGCGTCGTCGAGGATCAGTTTCGCACCTGCTCCGGTCGTGACATCGGGTTGCGGATCTTCGTCGAACCGCACAACCTCGATCGTTGTGGCCATGCGATGCAGGCGCTGAAGAAAGCGATGCGCTGGGACGAAGAGCGCTTTGGGCGGGAATACGATCTAGACCTGTACATGATCGTTGCGGTGAGTCACTTCAACATGGGGGCGATGGAAAACAAGGGGCTGAATGTTTTCAATGACAAATTCGTCCTCGCCAGCCCAGATACGGCGACAGATGAGGATTTTCAGGGGATCGAAAGTGTGATTGCCCACGAGTATTTCCATAATTGGACCGGCAATCGCATTACCTGCCGCGACTGGTTCCAGCTGAGTTTGAAAGAAGGATTCACGGTCTATCGAGACCAGGAGTTCTCAGCCGAAGTGGGCTCCCGCGATGTCCAGCGCATTGCCGACGCACGGTTTCTTCGTAACCATCAATTTCCCGAAGATGCCGGTCCGATGGCTCACCCGGTGCGCCCCGATAGCTACATTGAGATCAATAATTTTTACACGCCGACGGTCTACAACAAGGGAGCTGAGTTAGTCCGGATGCAGGCCTGCCTGCTCGGCCCAGAGCTGTTCCGACGTGCAACCGATCGGTATTTCGAGCGCCATGACGGCCAGGCCGTGACGACGGATGACTTCGTGCGCTGCATCGAGGAGGTCAGTGGACGTGATCTCGCACAGTTCCGGCGCTGGTATGCTCAGGCAGGGACACCCTATCTCGATATCGAGGCCGATCATGATGCCACCCGGCACCTCTATCGACTGCGAATCCGGCAATGGACGCCACCCACTCCAGGCCAACCCGTCAAGGAACCGCTCCATCTGCCGTTTGCGCTGGGTCTGCTGGACGATCAGGGCCGCGAATGCCCTGTCCGCCTCGAGGGCGATGTCCAGGATCAACCCGCTGGGACCCGTGTGCTCGAACTGCGCGAGCTTGAGACAGAGATCTGTGTGCTCGGTCTGCGGACGCGACCCGTGCCCTCGATGCTGCGTGGCTTCTCCGCGCCAGTGAAGCTGCGCTATGCCTTCACCAACGCCGACCTGATTCACCTCATGCGCTACGATCGCGATGGGTTCTGTCGCTGGGATGCGGCGCAGCGACTGCAGGAGCGGCTGCTATTGAGGTTGACACAGGATCCGACGACCCTAATCCCAGACGATGTCGTTGCGGCCTTCCGCGATGCCTTGCGCGATCCGGCGACGGATCCCGCCTTGATCGCTGAACTCCTCACCTTTCCCTCTGAGAGCTATCTTGCTGATCAACTTGATGTCGTCGACGTCGACGGGATCCACCGCGCGCACCGCCAGCTTGCGAGCCATCTCGGAACCCATTTGAACGATGATCTGATGGCCGCCTATGCGCACAATCAGGATCCAGCACCCACTGAAGTGACCCCAAGGGCGATCGGGCGGCGGCGTTTGAAGAACCGCGCCCTGGCCTTGCTGATGGCTGTGGATGGTGCCAAGGTCTTCAATCTCTGCCAGACGCAGTTCGAGACCGCGGACAATATGACCGACACCCTCGCGGCGCTGCGTTTGCTCGTTGACCACGGCGGAGCGGCCGGCGACGCGCCGCTGCAGCGGTTTTACGAGCGGTGGTCGCAGGTGCCATTGGTCATCGACAAATGGTTCAGCGTGCAGGCCTCGAGTTGCCGAGAGGGGACGGTGGAGCGGGTGCGAGGCCTCATGGCTCATCCTGATTTTTCCTTACGCAATCCTAATCGCGTGCGCAGCCTGATCGGTGCACTCTGTCACGCCAACTCGGTGCAGTTCCATGCCGCGGACGGTTCCGGCTACCGGTTACTCAGCGACGTCGTGCTCGAACTGGATCCACTGAACCCGCAGATTGCCGCACGGTTGCTCAAGCCGATTCTGTCCTGGCGTCGCTATGATGCGGGACGGCAAGCACAAATGCGCCGCGAACTCGCGCGCGTTCTCGAAACCGGGGAACTCTCGGCCGATGTCTATGAGGTGGCATCCAAGGCCCTTGATACGGTTCCCGAGCAAGCTGAATCATCCTGAGAAAACGCAGCTACCAGCCGCGTTTTGGCGCGCCAAGATGGCGCGTCGACTGATCATCGGGCCACCACCTGGGCGCTGGAAAACGAGATTAGGAATTGCTGGGGACAGGCGTTGGATCGGGTTGTGCGCTTGCGGTTGTGTCAGAATGTCAGATCGCCTCATTAGGGACAGTCATGCTCGGAATCGTCGATCGTTACCTGCTGCTCGAAGCGACCAAGGTCCTGGTCGCGATCGTTGCGGTATTGATGATGATCGTCGCGAGTCTGCTCTTCTTGCGCACATTGGAAGAGGTGAACGCCGGGGCGTTGAGCGTGCATCTCGTGGTGCAATTTCTGGGTTACAAAGTGCTCGGCGATCTGGCGCGGATCCTGCCTCCGGCATTTTTCCTGGCCGTCCTCGTCACCTTGACCCGGCTCTCGAAGGACAGCGAACTGATCGCGATGGGAGCCTGTGGGATCGGTCCCGGTCGATTGTTACGAGGCCTGCTCGTGTTGGCGGTCCCGGTGGCTGTGGTGGCCGCTTGGCTGTCACTGGTTGTCCAACCCTGGGCCGCTGCGGGGGTGCTTGAGATTCGCTTCGAGCAGAATCAGCAAACCGCGCGGGTCGCGGGACTCCAAGCCGGCCGCTTCTATCTCGATCAAGGCGGTCAAGTGGTGCTCTATATCGGCGAGATGGACCGTCAACAATCACTTGGAGATGTCTTCATTCTGGACCGACGCGATGAGGTTGCTCGGCTCGTCGTGAGTGACGGGGGACATCATCGGGTCGAGCCGGAAAGCGGCGATCATCTGGTTGTCCTCTCGCGAGGTCATCGGTTCGACGGAGTGCCGGGGTCGGCGGCCTTTTTGATCGGTGATTTCAATGAGTACTTCATCCGCATTCGCGCTTCGCATGCCCCACTTGCGCACATGCACAAGCGATCCACCACGCCGAGTCTGGAGTTGCTGCGTTCGGACGACTTGGCCGATCGCGCCGAACTCGAGGATCGACTTGCCATGCCCCTGGCGATCCTGGTCCTGACGATCATCGCCATCCCGTTGGTTTCGCTCTCGCCCCGTCAGCGCAGTTCGGCGCGCTTGACGCTTGCCTTCCTGGCCTATTTCAGTTTCTTCAATCTGCAGCGGCTGGCCGAAACCTGGCTGGCAACTGGTGTCACGCCGGTCTGGTTGACCAGCTTCTGGTATCAATTCGTCATTCTCGGCGTCGTCTATCTGGTGCTCTTGCCCGATAGCCTCTGGATGAAGCGAACACGCGCGGCTATCGCCGCGCGCGCTCCCCGCGCAACGCGAGCGCGGCGATCAGCACCGCGAGTGTGACGATCGCGACAATGATGGTCGCTAAGGCATTGATCTGCGGTGAGACACCCAGACGCACACTGGAGTAGATCACCATGGGCAAGGTGGTCGAACCAGGGCCGGCGACAAAACTGGCAATGACCAGGTCATCGAGCGAGAGCGTGAAGGCCAGCAGCCAGCCGGCAAGTAAGGCCGGTGCGATCAAGGGTAGGGTGATCCGCAGGTAGACCGTCAGTGGGCGCGCGCCCAGATCCATGGCGGCCTCCTCAAGAGAGCGGTCTAACTGCAGTAGGCGCGCCCTGACGATCACGGCAACATAGGCCATGCTGAAGGTGATGTGGGCGATGGTGATGGTCGTGAAGCCGCGCCCATCCGGCCAACCGATGCCCTGCTGCATGGCCACGAAGAGGAGCAGGAGCGAAAGCCCGATGATCACATCGGGCATGACCAGTGGCGCGGTGATCAGGAGTTCGAAACCGGTCCGTCCACGGAAATGCCGATGACGCACCATGGCATTGGCGGCCAGCGTGCCAAGCACCACGGCAAAGGTCGCATTGGTGGCGGCGATTCGCACGCTCAGCCAGGCCGCATCGAGCAACTGTGTGTTGCGAAACAACTCCCCATACCATTTCGTTGAGAAACCACTCCAAACCGTTACCAGCCGCGACTCGTTGAAGGAGTAGAGGATCAACAGCAGGATCGGCACGTAGAGAAAGGCGTAACCAAACGCGAGGACGCTCAGCAGCGGCCAGCGTTGACGCTTCATGGTCGGTTCTCCTCAAGCCGCTGTTGCAGTCGTTGCATCATCACGAAGGGCACGACGAGAATCCCCAACAGCACGATCGCGAGGGCCGAGGCAAGGGGCCAGTCGGTGTTGGAGAAAAATTCGGTCCACAACAACTTCCCCAGCATCAGACTCTCGGGTCCGCCAAGCAGGTCTGGGATGACGAATTCACCCACGACCGGGATGAAGACCAACATACTTCCGGCCAGGATACCTGGCAGCGACAGGGGCACGGTGATCCGGAAGAAGGCGCGTAGCGGACGACAGCCAAGGTCGGCGGCGGCCTCAAGCAAGATCGGGTCGAGACGGGTCAGGTTGGCATAGAGTGGGAGGATCATGAAGGGCAGGTAGGAATAAACGACACCGATGTAGACGGCTGTTGGCGTATGGAGGATGCTCAGCGGTGTTTCGATCAGGCCAAGCCACAAGAGCAGATCATTGAGGAGTCCGTTCGTCTGGAGGATTCCAATCCAGGCGTAGACGCGAATCAGAAAGGAGGTCCAGAAGGGCAGGATGATCAGCATCAAGAGAATGAGGCGCCAGCGTGAGGCGCTCGTCGCAATGGCGTAAGCCATGGGGTAGCCGAGCAGCAGGCAGAGCACCGTGGAGACGAAGGCCACCTGCAAGGAATGCCATAAGGCCCATGCGTACAGATCGTCTTCGAACACCAAGAGAAAGTTGCCGAGATTGATCTCGATTTGCAGCAGACCGCGGTCGAGCCAGTGCCATAACGCGGTGTAAGGCGGCTGCGCCAGCGTCGACTCGGCGAGACTGATGTGCAGCACGATCACGAATGGCAGCAGGAAGAAGAGACCAAGCCAGACATAGGGCAAGCCGATATTGATCAAGCGACTGAGGCGCCGGTCACTTCGGGCTTGGTCCTGCATCGATCTGGACATGTTGACTTCCACCTCACGAGCGGCCGGCTCTATTCGGTCAAGATCACGCCACTGCTGGGCGACCATTCGATAGCGACGGCCTGGTCCCAAGTGAGCGCCTGTTCTGTTCGCGGTTGCACATTGGTCAGCGTCATCTCCACCAGGGAGCCGTCGGCGACCCGGATCCGGTAGATGGACACGTCGCCGAGGTAGGCGATGTCCTCGACGACGCCTTGTACCTGATTGACACCGTCTTCACGATAATCGGAGCAGATCCGCATTTTCTCAGGTCGAATGGCCACGGCAACCGATGCCCCGATCGCGAGTGGTTGGAAACTGCGCATCTGCAGCGGGCGACCGAGTTGCGTCTCGACCGTGACCAACTCACCCGCGCTCTCCACGACCTTGCCCTCGAAGAGGTTGACCGAACCGATGAACTCCGCCACGAACCGACAGGTCGGGAACTCATAGATCGCCGTTGGGGTATCGATCTGCATGATCTGTCCGGCGTCCATCACGGCGATGCGGGTGGACATGGTCATCGCCTCTTCCTGATCATGCGTGACCGTCACAAAGGTGATGCCGAGACGTTCCTGCAAGTTGACCAACTCGAATTGTGTGTTCTCGCGCAGACGTTTATCGAGCGCGCCGAGCGGTTCGTCGAGCAACAAGAGTTTGGGATGCTTGGCTAGACTGCGTGCAAGCGCGACACGTTGACGCTGCCCGCCGGAGAGTTGATCGGGACGACGTTTGCGCAATTCGCTGATCTTCAGCAGGTTGAGCATCTCCGCGACCCGCTCGGCACGCTCGCGACTCGGGAGACGCTCCTGTTGCAGTCCGAACGCAATGTTTTGCTCCACGCTCATGTGCGGAAACAAGGCATAGGACTGAAACATCATATTGACGGGGCGCGAATAGGCCGGCACCGCCGTGACATCGACCCCGTCGATGAAGATCCGCCCCGAACTGGGTGACTCCAACCCTGCGAGCAGCCGCAGCAGGGTTGATTTGCCGCACCCCGAACTGCCTAAGAGGGAAAAGAATTCGCCCTGAAAAATGTTCAGACTGACGTCGTCGACTGCATAGACATCGCCAAATTTTTTGGTGACGCGGTCGATGCGCAGATAGGGCGCCGCTTTGGGATCCTGCCAAGGCTCCAGGGAGCGACGCTCAGCAAGTGTGGCCATGGCCGCCTCGGTTGCGTGGGTGGGAGGTGACCTGTCCGCGTCAGCGGTTGGCCTTGATCCGTGTCCAACGGCGGTTGAGTTCGCGGATGTCGCGATCACTGCGCTCGCTGGGCACGAAGAGTCGATCCATGACTTCGGGCGGAGGGTAAATCGCACTGTCCTCACGCACCGCCGCATCGAGCAGGGCGGTCGCCTCGCGATTGGGATTGGCGTAGAAGACCTCGTTGGAAATCGCCGCGATCACTGCAGGCTCGAGGATATAGTCGATGAATGCCTGAGCCGCGAGCGGGTTCGGGGCATCGGCCGGAATGGCCATGACATCCGTCCAGAAGGCGGCCCCCTCACGCGGGATATGATATTCGATGACCACGCCGCGGTTGGCTTCGGCGGCCCGCTCCCGGGCCTGGAGGACATCGCCCGAATAGCCCATGGCGACGCACAGCCCGCCGTTGGCAAGATCACTGATGTATTGCGAGGAGTGAAAATAACGCACGGCAGGGCGGATCGACCGGATCAAGGCCTCGGCGGCATCGAGGTCGCCGCGCTCGAGGCTATTGGGATCCTTGCCGAGATAGGCGAGGGCCGCGGAGAAGACCTCCGTGGAGTCATCGAGCAGGCTGATTCCACACTTGGAGAGTTGCAACGCCATCTCCGGATCAAAAATCAACCCCCAGGTATCGGTGTCCGCGTCCTCGCCGAGGATGGCATTAACCTGCTCACGGTTGATCCCGATCCCGGAGGTCCCCCACAGATAGGGCACAAGATGCGCGTTATCGGGATCGCTGAGGCTCAGGCGTGACATCACGTTGGGGTCGAGGCGCGCAAGTCCGGGTAGCGCGTCCTGGTCGAGCGGGCGATACATCCCCGCTCTCACTTGCCTGGCTGCGAAGGGATGCGCAGTCGGGAAGACGACGTCATAGCCGCTGCGACCGGCGAACAATTTTGCCTCCAGAACCTCGTTCGCGTCATAGACATCGAGAATGGGGCGAATGCCGGTTGCCGCCTGGAATCCCGAGAGGGTGTCGGCGGCGAAATAGTCATTCCAGTTGTAGAGATGCACGGTCTCGTTGCTTTGCGACCAGACCGGGCCGGTCAGGGTCAGGGCGAGGACAACGGCGGCGAGGGTGTGGGACAAGACGTTCATACAATCCCCGTCAGGTCAAGTTGTCACAGCGGTGAGCGTGACGCAGAGCCCACCGGCTGAAAACCGCCATGCTACTGCAAGTTCATGATCGGGTCGCGCATTTTGGGGATTTGCGGGGAGCATGAGCCTGGCGTCGGACATGGCGCGGCCACGACCGCGGCGGCGGGGCTTGGACCGACGCGGGTCGGCTCCCACCTAGCTCAGATACCAGCACACTATCAGACCCCGAGGAACGGACCTTGAGCGCAGCGGACACCCTGGTTCCCAGCCCCACCTATCGCATTGGGACCGTGTCCCGCTTGACCGGGGTCCCGGCCGACACGCTGCGGGTTTGGGAACGCCGTTATGGCGTCGTCACCCCGATGCGCTCGGATGCTGGCACCCGCTTGTATGGTCCCGACGATGTCACCCGCCTGACGTTAATCAAACGTCTCGTTGATCGCGGGGATGCGATCAGCAGCGTCGCCAATCTGAGTCTCGACCAGCTGCGTGAGCGCGTCCGTGGCACTGATCTGACCAGCCCCCCGGAAACATGCGCACAACCCTGCCGGGTGCTCGTCATCGGGGCCACGCTTGCCAGTCGCCTGAAACGTGCCGCCGCCCAGCTGACTGGACTCGATTTTGTCGGTTTTCATGATTCATTCGACATGCTGCGCTCCTCCAGTCCCGTGAGCGCTGGACCCGATGTCGTGGTTCTGGAATGCCCCTCCCTGCATGCTGATCAAGTGCGTCAGATCAGTGCGCAGATCGCCGAGACGGGGGCGGCACGTGCCATCCTGGTCTACACCTATGCGAACCAAGCAGCACTCGCGCGCATCGATGCACGTCGGATCCTCGCAAAGCGGGCTCCGGTCGATCCGCGGGATCTCCAGCAATGGTGTTCTAACCAGTTGATTCAGGTCAGCCAAGGGGCCTCCACATGCGGTGATCTTGACCTTTCCGCGCCACTTCCGGAACACCGGTTCAGCGATGCGGAACTGCTGCGGATCGCCGCGGTATCGCCGAGTGTGCGCTGTGAATGTCCGCACCACCTGGTGGATCTGGTACTCTCCCTAAATGCATTCGAGCGCTACAGCGCGGAATGCGAAGACCGCAACAGCGACGACGCGGCCTTGCATGCCTATCTGCAGACCACCACCGCGCACGCCCGCGCGATGATGGAGACGGCGTTGGCGCGCGTGGTGGATGCCGAGGGCATCAGCAGCGACCTACAGGCTGCCGCCGCCTGGGAGGCGCACCCAGCGGCTCAGTCGGGCGCGCAACCGCTGGACGACTGAACCTGTACCCGGTTGACGTTAAGATAGCGGATGGGGTGTGAGCAGGGGGGACCTCCACGACTCGCATCGAGTTAGGATCACAGTTGGAATCGGACGCATGATCTCTCTGCTCGACTATGGCGCTGGCAATGTACGCAGTCTTCGCAATGCCATTCACGCCCTCGGCTTCACCTTGACCGAGATCGAGAAACCTGACGACATCCTCAAGGCCGAGCGGCTGATCTTTCCGGGGGTTGGTGCCTTCGGCGCCGTTATGGAACGCCTGGCCGAACGCGGTTATCTCGGGCCACTGCGCGATTATCTCGCTGCCGGCCGACCCTACTTGGGAATCTGCATCGGCCTGCAAATCCTGTTCGAGGGCAGCGATGAGTCGCCCAATGTTCCCGGCCTCGGCATCATTCCGGGGCGGATTCGTCGTTTCGAGTCCGGCACGCTCACCGTTCCGCACATGGGCTGGAATGACGTGCGGGTTGAGCGAGACTGCTCGCTATTTGCCAACTATGGCGGGGAAAAATTTTATTTCGTGCATTCCTATTGCGCCGAGCCGACGTCCCAAAACGCTGCGTGGCACTTGGCGAAGACCGACTATGGGCAACCGTTTCTAAGCGCGGTCGCACAGGGTGATGTGACCGCGGTGCAGTTTCACCCCGAGAAGAGCGGAAACGCGGGACTGCAACTGCTCCGGAGCTTTCTGGAGAACAGTCCCGCCTCCACCCGGGTTGATCCGACTCGCACCGGAGAGCCCACGCGGTTGGCCAAGCGCATTATTGCCTGCCTCGACGTGCGCGCGAATGACGCGGGCGATCTCGTTGTGACAAAGGGCGACCAGTATGACGTGCGCGAGTCCGGTGAGGTCCGGAATCTTGGCAAGCCCGTGGAGCTGGCCCAGCGCTATTATCAAGAAGGGGCCGACGAGATTGCCTTTCTCAATATCACCGCCTTTCGTGAGTGTCCACTGGCCGACCAACCCATGCTCGAAGTCCTTGAACGGACCTCCGAGCAGGTGTTCGTGCCCCTGACGATCGGAGGCGGGATTCGTGCTTTTCGCGATGCCGATGGCACCGGGTATTCCGCGCTCGATGTCGCGCATGCCTATTTTCGTTCGGGAGCCGATAAGGTTTCGATCGGGTCCGATGCCGTGGATGCCGTGCTGGCTTACCGGCAGCGTGGTTTCAAGGATGGCTCCACCGCAATCGAACAGATCGCCGGTGTCTATGGGAACCAGGCCGTGGTCATCTCTATCGATCCGCGGCGCGTCTATGTCCAAGCCCCCGACGCCACCCATCATCAGACGATCGAAACGCGCGCACCAGGACCGCAAGGGGAGCGCTTCTGCTGGTTCCAATGCACCATTAAGGGTGGGCGCGAGGGGCGCGATCTCGATGCGATCGAGTTCGCCCAGGCCTGTGAGGAACTGGGTGCCGGGGAGATCCTCTTAAATTCGATTGACCGCGACGGCACGAACTCCGGCTTCGATCTCGAATTGATTCAGGCGGTGCGCACAGCGGTGCGGATCCCCGTCATCGCCTCGAGTGGCGCGGGTTGTGTCGAGCATTTTGAAGAGGTGTTCGCGCGCACGGATGTCGACGCGGCACTCGCCGCCGGGATCTTTCACCGACGGGAGGTTCCGATCCCGACCGTGAAATCCTTCTTGATTGGCCACGGGATCGAGGTCAGAGCCTAACTCTCCAGAGGATTCATGAGCGTTTTCATGCGGCTCCCATCCCTTCTGCTGTTGCTCGCCTTCCTCACCCTGGGATGGGGCTGCCATTCCGCGCCCGAGCGGACCGACTCAGTGCGCGAACTGGGCCTGGACGGGACGCGCGGTACCACGCCTGCGCGACTCCCCAGCGCGCAGCGTCCACCGACGGGTCTCGGTACCGATGATTGGCTGTCGCAAATCGCGGCCTGTCACCTGCTGCGGGTCGGGCAGAACATGGATGTGGCGGTGACGGACATGGCCGTGATCGCCGCCGCCGAAAAATACGGCTATCGCGTCGAGGACATCATCGAACGCTCCAACCAACTCGTCCAAGAGCATGCGATGCATGGCGAAGCCTTGGTGGTCTTCGCCACAGAGTCCTGTCGTCGGGTCTCGGAGGCCACCGAAACCCCCTCGTCCTTGGTGCGTTTCGAACCCGACGGGACCCCCCGGACGGTGTGGTTGCGGATCGATGGAGCGGATATTGCCGACGGCTTCGCGGATGAGACGATCGCAGAATTGCGCCGCCGGCGCGCGGTTGGGCTCGTCATCAACAGCCCCGGCGGGTCGGTTTTCGAAGCCCGGAAACTCGGCCGCTTTCTGCGCGCGATGGGCTATCGCACGGCGGTCGATCAAGCCTGCACCTCAGCCTGCATCGACATTCTTGCGGGCGGCGTCGAACGCTACGTCACCCCCTCGGCCAAACTCGGAATTCATCAGAGCCGGGTGCCCGCGCGCTTCAGCAGTCACGAGGGTGGGCAACGCTATGTTGCCGACTCCTTTCTCTATCTGCGAGAGATGGGCGTCGACCCAGATGTGGCGATTGCAGCGGCGGCCATCCCCAACAACAAGATCCTGATCATCTCGCTCACCGATGCCCTGAAGACCGGATTGGTCACGGATGTCATCGAGCGTCTGCAATGACTCGCGCCCGCTGCGCGCGGAGCTGAGTCCCTCGCCTGGGTCCGTCTGACGACCACCTCTTCCGCGCCGACCATCCGCTACCGTCGTTTCTCCAAGCCTCCGCGTTTCCCGCAATCCAACTACTGGGCGACCTGACGCAGCGCGCGTTTGCCAAGCCGTGCAGGCACTTCGCTGCGCGGGATCTGAGGATGTGCGTGGTGCGAGGTCAGAGCGCCGCCTCCCTAAGACCAACCCGGGTCCGGCCTGGGTGTTTCGCCGGATCGCGCTCCGCGGGCGGGTATGGCCGCTGATCCAGAGCGGATTGAGTTCGGAAAAACTGCTGAACATGTCCATGCGCTAGATCAAAAAAAGAGCAGAATCAGACGCTTCATATTGTATTCAATAGTAACGATTAATGGAATTATGAATTTTAATACATCATCATTTTGTAAGATTAGACCGTTGTTTTGAACGGCAACCGGATATCGGGGCATGCAGCGTGACCGCCCCGGCTGGAGGATTCAGCCCTGTCCTCGGGCTGCGAGGCTCGTGTGGCGGACCCAACTCCACCCCGCGTTCACCCGTTCGTCCTTTTGCCTTGTGAGCAGTCTCTATGGCAACCATCGCGACCGCTGTCGGCTTCATGGCCGCTCTCGGTATGCTGCTGGCCACGATCCTGATCGTGGCGAACCGGCAGTTGTATGTTTATGAAGATCCTAGAATCGACGAAGTCGAGGATTTGCTGCCGCGTGCGAATTGCGGTGCCTGTGGGACGGCAGGCTGTCGCCCGTTCGCTGAAATGCTGGTCAAGGGGGAGGCTGCGCCAGGCCTCTGTACGGTCAACCCCAAGCATATCAATCAACTGATTGCGGATTATCTCGGTGTTGCGCTCGGCGCGGGGGAGCGGCGAACGGCTCGACTCGCCTGCGCGGGGGGAAAGCACGTCGCATTTCTGCGGGCGTCCTATGCCGGATTGTCCTCCTGTCGCGCCGCGGCATTGGTCGCGGGTGGGGGAAAGGGGTGTGCCTGGGGTTGTCTAGGTCTCGGCGACTGCGAGCTGGTGTGTGAGTTCAAGGCCATCCGTCTCGATCGCTATGGACTGCCCCGTGTTGATGAGTCCAAGTGCACCGCCTGCGGGGACTGTGTCACGGCCTGTCCAAAGAACCTCTTCAGTCTGCATCCGGTGAGTCATCGTCTCTGGGTCGCGTGTCAGAACCGGGATCCAGGCGACGAGGGCGCGCATGATTGCGACGTCGTCTGCACCGCCTGCGGACGCTGTGTGCAGGATTCGCCCGAGGGGTTGATCGGCATCCAGGATCACCTCGCCGAGGTTGATTACACCAAGAACGCCCTGGCCTCGAAGGTGGCGATCGAACGCTGCCCCACCGGCGCGATCATCTGGATCGAGTCGGATGGCCGGGTCATCAAAGGCAAGGATGCACGTAAAGTGATCCGTAAAGAGGCATTACCACTGGCCTGACGCGTCGCACTCAATGCGATCACGCGGCAGAAGACGAAACGAAGCTCTCCGACTGCCCATGTTGGCTTCGAGCCTCTGTTGAGGCCGGAGCAAGGTGCTCGGATAACCACCACAGAGAAGCGCCATGTTCGGAAAGAAAGACGAAAAACAAGTCAAGTATCCCGGTACGCGGATGGCGATGGACGGCAATTCGGCTGTCATCATGTGCGAGCGCGAGGCCTCCGATGCCGCCGGTGCCTATCCCATTACACCCTCGACCCAGATGGGTGAGTACTGGGCGGAAGAGGCCGCGAAAGGCCACCTGAATACCGCGGGACGGCCGCTGATCTTCGTCGAACCCGAATCCGAACATGCCGCGGCGGCCGTCACCGCTGGGATGTCGATGACGGGGCTGCGCGCGACCAATTTTTCATCGGCGCAAGGCGTGGCTTTCATGCATGAGTCACTCTATGCGGCGGTCGGCAAGCGCCTTCCCTATGTTCTCAATATCGGTGCGCGTGCCATCACCAAGTCGAGTCTGAATGTGCATTGCGCGCACGATGATTATCACTGCATCGATGACACCGGTTTCATCCAAGTCTTTGGCAAGAGCGCACAAGAGGCCGCTGATCTCAATCTCATTGCTCGTAAGCTGGCGGAGTTGAGTCTGACGCCCGCGGCAGTCGGTCAGGATGGCTTTCTGACCACGCATCTGATCGAACCGCTCCTCGTTCCGGAGCCGGAACTGATCGCCGAGTTTTGTGGGCAACCGGACGACATCATTCCCTGTCCAACGCCGGCTCAGCGACTCGTCTACGGCGAGACACGCCGGCGCGTTCCCCTTGTTTGGGATGTCGACAATCCCGTCACCTCCGGCACGGTGCAGAACCAGGACGCCTACATGCAGGCCGTCGCTGCGCAGCGTCCTTACTTTTTTGATCACATCGCGCCCATTGCCGAACAGGTGATGGACGAATACGCGACCTTGACCGGGCGTCGTTATCAGCGTGCCAGTGGCTATCGGATCGAGGATGCCGAGTATCTGATCCTGGGTCAGGGCAGCATGATCGTCCAAGCCGAAGCGGTCGTGGATTATCTGCGCGAAAGTCGCAAGCTGAAGGTCGGGGTCGTCAATCTGACCATGTATCGCCCCTTCCCGGGCGATCTCCTCGGCGCATTATTGAAGGGCCGCAAGGGGGTGGCCGTGCTCGAACGCACGGATCAACCCCTCGCCGAGGATCTCCCGATGATGCGCGAGATTCGCTCGGTCTTAAGCAAGTGTCTCGAGAACGGCATGCTCGAGAAGGGTGGGGCGCTCCCCTATCCAGACTACGCCAGCTATCGCGCCGGCGACATGCCGCGCCTGTACTCGGGATGCTATGGATTGGGTTCGCGCGATCTGCAGCCAGAGGGTTTGATCGCGGCCATTGAGAACATGTTGCCACGCGGCGCGCATCGTCCCTTTTTCTATCTATCGGTCGATTTCGTGCGCGATGCGCTGGATCCGAAAGATGAGATTCGGATCCAGCGCATCAAGGACGCCTATCCCAGGATCGGTGAGCTCGCACTGCGTGGGAGCGAAAACCCGAACCTCTTGCCGAAGGGCGCCATTACGGTCCGAATGCACTCGGTTGGTGGATGGGGCGCGGTCACCACGGGCAAGAACCTGGCGATGACCCTGTATGAATTGCTCGGATTCGACATCCGTGCCAACCCGAAATATGGGTCGGAGAAGAAGGGACAGCCAACCACCTATTTCCTGTCCGCGGCACCCGAACCCATTCGGCTCAATTGCGAATACACCTATGTCGATGTGGTTCTGAGCCCGGACCCGAACGTCTTTACCCACTCCAATCCACTTGCGGGTCTCGATCGTGGTGGGCGCTTCATCATCCAGTCGAGCCTCGACAACCCCGAGCAGGTTTGGTCGAGCTTTCCACCAGCGGCACGCCGTTTCATCATTGATCATGAGATCCGCGTCTTCTATATCGACGGATTCAAGATTGCGCGTGAGGAGGCATCCGATCCCGAGTTGCAGTTCCGGATGCAGGGCAACGCCTTCCAAGGCGCATTCTTTGCCGCATCCCCGCTGATGGAACGGGCAGGGCTCGACGAGATGGGTCTGTTCGCCGCGATCGAGGAACAAATTCGTCAAAAATTCGGCGCGAAAGGAGAGCGGGTTGTTCAGGACAACCTGCGAATCGTGCGTCGCGGGTTCGATGAGATCGTCGAGATCACCGACAAGCAAGCGGTCAGTGGGCAGCTGATGCCGCGCAAGGCGCTTGGTCTGCCGGTGATGTTGAAGCAATTGCCCGAAGGTGACGGCGGCGTCAGCGACGTGCACCGCTTCTGGGAGCAGACCGGTTCCTTCTATGCCAGCGGACGCGCCAATGACAATCTGGCTGATCCGCACATGGCCCTGTCACTGATGCCGGCATCCACCGGTGTCTATCGTGACATGACCCAAATTCGCTTCAATTATCCGAAGTATCTGCCGGAGAATTGCACGGCCTGTGGCAATTGCTTCGCAGTGTGCCCGGACAGCGCCATCCCGGGTTTGGTAAATCGTATCTCAGACGTCTTCGCAACCGTCATCACGCGGGTCGAGCGGGGGATACCGACGCAGCATCTGCGCCGTGAGACGCGCACCGTCGAGAAACGGCTCCGCGCCCTGATCGAGTCTGCCGGAGAGGGCCCCGATATCCACGAACTGCTCGATCGTGCCGTCTTGGAGACCCTCGCCAACTATCAGGGTGATCCCGAGCAGAAGGCTGTGGTCGAGGAAGAGTTCGGTCGCTTCATGGCCGCGCTTGGCGATTACCAATTCGCAATCACCAAGCCCTATTGGTCGAATCGCGAGAAAAAACAGAAGGGGAGTGGCGGACTCTTTAGCATCACGATCAACCCCTATACCTGTAAAGGATGCATGGAGTGCATCGAGGTGTGTGACGATGGAGCCTTGATCTCCGAGCCACAGACCACGCAAAGCATCGAGGAGATGCGCGCGAAATGGGACCTGTGGCTCGATCTGCCGACCACCGACCCGGACTTCATCCGGATCGATGACCTCGATGATAAGATCGGCGCACTCGAGACGCTGCTGCTGGACAAGACCAATTATCAGTCATTGATTTCGGGCGATGGCTCTTGCATGGGGTGCGGCGAGAAGACGGTGATTCATCTCTTCACCGCGACGGTGACCGCCTTGATGCAGCCGCGGATCAAGCGGCATCTCGCCGAAATCGACGATTTGATCAACCGCCTCGAGACCCATGTCCGTCTGAAGCTCGCCGCGAAAATCGATCTCAGCAATGTCGCGGCCATCAACAAGGCTGTGAATGCACACCAGGATGTTGATCTGCGGTTATCCGATCTGTCCGCTGAGCTTGATCGTGATCGCAGTGCCGAGCCAGTGGATCCGGAGTGGCTGACCTGGGTGACGGGTTTGCTCGATCAGCTGCGCCAGCTCAAGGGGCAATACACAGCCTCTCAACCGCGCGCCAACATGGGCATCGTCAATGCCACCGGCTGCTCGTCGGTCTGGGGCGCGACCTTCCCATTCAACCCCTATCCCTTCCCCTGGTCGAACCACCTCTTCCAGGATTCGCCCTCGATTGCTCTCGGACTCTTCGAGGGACACATGCGCAAGATGGGCGAGGGCTTCAAGGCTATTCGCATGGCCCGTCTCGAACTCGCGGGTGGCTATCACAGCGCCGAGCACGGCGAAGAGTTGGCCTACTTCGGTTGGAAGGATTTCTCCGATGAAGAATGGCTGCTTTGCCCGCCGGTGGTCGCGGTCGGTGGTGATGGGGCCATGTATGACATCGGTTTCCAGAACCTGTCCCGCGCATTGATGTCCGGGCATCCCGTGAAGGTCATGGTGCTCGACACCCAGGTCTATTCCAATACCGGTGGTCAGTCCTGCACCTCGGGTTTCATTGGCCAGGTGGCGGATATGGCACCCTACGGAAAGTCGGTGAAAGGGAAGACCGAAATCCGCAAGGAGATGGGGTTGATTGGCATGGCCCATCGGACGAGCTTCGTGCTCAACGGCGCGGTGGGCAACCTCACGCATCTGCTCGAGGGCTTCATTGACGGTCTCAACGCCCGTCGTCCGGCCCTATTCAATGTCTACAGCGGGTGTCAGCCTGAACATGGGATCGGTGACGACATGTCCGCCCATCAAAGTCGCATGGCGATCGAGTCACGGGCCTATCCCTTGTTCCGCTTCGATCCGGATGCCGGCAGGAGTTTTGAGGAGTGTTGCTCGATCGAAGGCAATCCAAACCTCGATCGCGATTGGATCAGCTGGACGCTGAAATACACCGATGAGAAGGGCGCGCTCGCCGAGATGGAGGTGCCGTTCACCTTTGCGGATTTCGCCATGACGGAAGGGCGTTTCCGCAAGCATTTCCGCAAGGCACCGCCTGAAACCTGGAACGAGGACATGATCCCGATCGCCGAATTCCTCGAGATGGATGAGGAGGCGCGCCTTGGCAAATTCCCTTACGTTTGGGGAGTCGATACCAAGAATCGGCTGATGCGGGTGCTGGTGAGCGAGGAACTGGTGTCCTCTTGCGAGGAACGTCGATCCTTCTGGACACAAGTGCGCGGAATCTGCGGTCTGCTCAACAAGGTCGACATCGAGCAGGTTCGCAACCAAGCCAAGGCCGAGATGGCGCAGAAGTTAACCACCAGCCTATTGGCCATGGCGGGGGGAGATGCACAGGCGCTTGCGCTGCTCGGCGGTAACGGCCAGGGTCATGGGCATGGCACCAATGGTGCTGGTGCGGCGGGATCCAATGGTGCGAGCCATGACGCAGCCGCGGACTGGGAAGCCGTCTGGGTTGAAACGCCAGAATGCACCGCCTGCGACGAATGCGTGCTGATTAATCCAAGGATCTTCAAGTACAACGCAGAGAAGAAGGTCGAGGTGATGGATCCCCGGGCGGGAACCTTCCTAGAGATTGTGAAGGCCGCTGAAAAATGCACGGCGGGATGCATCCACCCTGGGACGCCCTGGAATCCAGCCGAGGCGGGGCTCGACAAACTCGTCAAACGGGCCGCGAAATACCAATAACCCCGTTCTTCAGACCTGTCGTGGGGTTGGCGCAGTGTCCTGATCGGGCTGCGCCGGCCCGGACTTGATCTCAACTGGATGCGACTTCCACGCATGGGCCTTATCAGTCTGTTTCAACGTCACCGGACTTTCGCGCACGGCATCTATCCTGTTGAACACAAGGAGATGACGGCCGACAAGCCGATTCGTCGCCTCGTGTTCGCGCCGGAACTCGTGATTCCGTTGGCGCAACACAAGGGTGCTCCCGCCGTCCCACTGGTGAAGGTCGGTCAGGAGGTCGTTCGCGGTGAGCCAATCGCATGTGCCGATGGCCATTTTTCGGTGCCCATGCATGCCCCGGCGACCGGTCTGATCCGCGCCATCGCCTTGGCGCCCACCGCGGACGGCCCCAAAACCCCGGCGATCTACCTCAAGGTTTACCATGCCGCGAGTCAAGCGGTGCTCTATGACCTTGAGCGGGATGTGGACAGGATGACGGCCGAGGAGGTCATAGCCGCGGTGCAGGATGCGGGACTCGTCGGTCTCGGTGGGGGCGCCTTCCCAAGTCATGTGAAGATGCGCCCGCCGGCGGGACGCCTGATCGAGACGGTTCTCGTTAATGGTTGCGAGTGCGAGCCCTACTTGACCTGTGATCATCGGATCATGCTCGAGCAGACCGCGGCACTGATCCGGGGCATCAAGCTCGCGCTGAAGGCAACGGGCGCCAAGCGGGCCATCATCGGCGTCGAGGACAACAAACTCGACGCGCTGGCGCATCTCCGCCAGCATCTTCCGCCGGATCTGCCAATCAGCGCCCAGGCCGTCAAGACCAAGTACCCGCAGGGCGCGGAGAAGATGCTCATCAAAAGTTTGCTCCGACGCGAGGTGCCCGCTGGCGGGATCACCGCGGACATCGGGGTCGCCGTGTACAACGTTGGCACACTCGCGCAGATGGGGGAACTGCTGCCACAGGGTCGCGGATTGATCGAGCGCGTCGTCACCGTCAGTGGTCCCGCGGTCCTGCAGCCTGGAAATTTTCTCGTGCCGATCGGCACCCCGGTGCGCCATGTGCTCGAACAAGTGGGGCTGCGAGAGAACCTCGGCGAGGTCATTCTCGGTGGACCCATGATGGGGATGGCGGTGGCCTCACTCGATGTCCCCATCATCAAGTCGGTCTCAGGCATCGTGGCGCTTGAACACGAGGACCCGGATCTCGCATATCGAAAGGTCTATCCGTGTATCAAGTGCGCTGAATGCGTGAAGGCCTGCCCGGTATCCCTGAATCCCTCAATGCTGGGTGAACTGGCACTCGCTCGGCAGTATGAACGCATGGCGGCGGAATTCAATCTCGATCAGTGCTTCGAATGTGGATGCTGTGCCTATGTGTGTCCCTCGAATATTCCACTGACACAGTATTTTCGCATTGCGAAATCGATCAACCGAGACAACCAGAAGTAGACCGCGATGGCTAAACCGATCGAGATTAGGACATCGCCTCATTTGAAAAAGGCGATCAGCGTCGACCAGATCATGCGCAATGTGGTCTATGCGCTGCTACCGATCTGCACCTTTGCCGTATATCAATTCGGGCTGAGCGCGCTCGTGCTGTTGTTGACCACGACGACCGCGGCGATTGCAACCGAGTGGCTCTTCGCCCGCATCAGCCGCCGGGGCAACACCATCTCGGATTGGTCGGTCGTGATCACGGGGATTTTGCTCGGCTTGACCCTCCCACCCGGCTTTCCGCTCTGGATGGCGGCGGTTGCGGCATTCGTGGGCGTGGCCTTGGGCAAGGCGTTGTTCGGTGGACTCGGCTACAACGTCATGAATCCCGCACTGGTTGGACGGGCCTTTGTCCAGGCCGCATTTCCAGGAGCCATCACCACCTGGACGCCAGCCTTTGCCCCGGGGCGCTTCACCGAGTTCATCCCCTCGACCTTCACCACCCCTTTCATGCAGCCGGTCCCGGTCCAGGACTGGGTCATGAGTCTCGAACTCGACGGCTGGACCGGGGCCACCCCCTTGGCCATGCAGAAGTTCCAACAGATCGAAGCGCCGATGATGGATCTCTTCACCGGGATGGTTTTTGGGTCCATGGGTGAGAGTTCGGCGGTCTTGATTCTCCTCTGTGGTCTCTATCTGGCCGTGAGACGCATGCTGGATTGGCGAATTCCAGTCGCGGTCATGGCCGGGGCCGCGTTGACCACGCTGCCATTTTGGTTGATGGATGCAACCCTCTATCCCAGCCCCTGGTTTGTCCTTTTTTCCGGAGGCTTGATGCTTGGGGCCTGGTTCATGGCGAGCGATATGGTCGCCTCTCCGGTCACCGCAACGGGAGCGATCCTCTATGGCCTCTTGATCGGTGTGCTGACCGTGGTGATCCGCATCTTCGGAGGCTTGGTGGAAGGGATCATGTACGCCATTCTGCTCGCCAACGCGGCCGGCCCCTTGATCTCGAGTTGGACCCAGCCACGGGTGTATGGCGCGATCAAGAAAGCACGGGGGGAGGGGTAGCCACATGAGTGTCGATGTCGAAACTCACTCGCAACCACAACGGGAGCCTTCCACGCCGCTTCCGGTCACGCCCAGTTGGGCGATGCTTCGGACGCTCGCCGGAATCGCGACGCTGTCTGGACTGCTGGTGGTGATGGTCTACCAGTTCACCCAGCCGATCATCGCCGAGAACGAACGCGTGTTGACCGAACGCGCCGTCTTCGAGGTGCTGCCCGGGGCGTCCTCGAATGTGATCTTCATCCTCGATGAGCATGGCATCAGTCAGGTGGGGGAGGGACGTTCTGGAGTGCGGATCTTCGCTGGGTATCGCCCCGACGGCAGTTTGCGCGGCATCGCCTTCCCCGCCGCCGCGCGCGGTTACCAAGACGTGATCCAATTTCTGTTCGGCTACGATCCCGCGTGCGCGTGCATCATTGGCAGCAAGGTGCTGCGTTCGACCGAAACGCCGGGGCTCGGCGACAAAATCGATAACGACCCCCGTTTTCTCGCAAACTTCGATGCCCTCGATGCGCGCCTCGATCCAGACGGCAGGGCGCTGCTCAACCCCATTACGCTCGTCGCGCAGGGGACGAAGACCGATCCGTGGCAGATCGATGGCATCTCGGGATCCACCATTTCCGCGCAAGCGATGGCGCGCGCGCTCAATGAGGCCGCGCAACGATTCCTGCCGATCATCCAGCGCGAGCAAGCGACCCTCACCCAACCAACGCCCTGAGGTCGCGCGCCTCATCGTCTGGGATTCGTCAAGCGAGAGACATCAATGTCCAATTTGCCAAATCGGATCGAATCGCTGAGTCCGGATACCTTCATCCGTGGACTCTGGAGAGAAAACCCCGTCTTCGTCATGTTGCTGGGCATGTGCCCGGTGCTCGCGGTCACCAACACCACGATCAACGCCATTGCGATGGGTTTAGCCACCACCTTTGTATTGGTTTGTTCCAGTATTCTGATCTCGTTGTTGCGTGATTGGATTCCAAAACAGGTGCGGATCGCGAGCTTCATCGTGATCATTGCGACCTTCGTCACCATCGTCGATTATGGTATCCAAGCCATCAGTTTGGAGCTTTATGCCGCACTTGGCGCCTTCATTCAATTGATCGTTGCCAACTGCGTCATTCTAGGCCGCGCCGAGGCCTTTGCCTCGAAGCAACGTTTGCACACGACCTTGGTCGACAGCCTTGGCATGGGGGCGGGTTTCACGCTTGCACTGCTCTCGCTGGGGACGGTGCGCGAGATCCTGGGCAGCGGAACCTTGCTGGGCATCCCCTTATTTGGTGACAACTTCCAGCCTTGGGTCGTCATGATTCTGCCACCGGGCGGTTTTTTCGTGCTAGGTGCTTGGTTGCTGCTCTTCAACTGGATCCGACTGCGCAAGGAGCAACAGTCCATCGAACGTTCGGGAGTCGCTGCCAATGCAAACTGAAGCGCTTCATAGCATCTTCCTGAATGCCGCCATCGTGAACAACTTCGTGTTGGCGTTGTTCCTCGGGATCTGTCCGTTCTTGGGTGTCTCGGCAAAAAAAGAGACCGCCTGGAACATGGGCTTGGCCGTGATCTTTGTCATGCTCGTCAGCTCCATGAGCGCTTATGCGATCAATTGGCTGCTGACAGAGCTGGATCTGCTCTTCCTTCGACTCATCTGCTACATCGCGATCATCGCTTCGGCGGTGCAGTTGGTGGAGATGTTCGTCAAACGCTTCAGCCCGAGCCTGTTCCGGTCGCTGGGGATCTTCCTCCCGCTGATCACAACCAACTGCGCGATCCTTGGTCTTGCGCTGTTTCAGACCGCGAAGGAATACAACTTCATTCAAAGCCTGGTCTATGCCACCGGGGCTGGTGTCGGCTTCTTATTGGCACTCATGTTGATGGCCGGTTTACGTGAAAAGCTCGCGCTCGCCCGCGTTCCAAGTGTGAGCCAGGGCGCGGCATTAAGCCTGATGCTGGCTGGGTTACTCTCCCTCGCGTTCATGGGCTTTGCTGGCATCGGAGGTTCCATTGGCTAGGCTGATCATGGCCCCACTGGTGATTTTTCTGGTCTTGATCCTCTGGGTCTGGGTCCAGCGATACTACGCCGGCTTCGCGCGCCGTCATCCGCAGCGCGGTCCCTATCGTCGCGAGGGGGGAGGGTGCTCCTGCGGAGCGGGCCACTGTGATCGCTCATGAGGCGTGCCCGGGGACCTGACTCGGACGAGTGCCGTAAAACCCGGTTTGGATTCTCCTGACCCCCGATCATGTGCTGGGATCGGGTTCGCAATTCAACGCGTGTTGGCCTGCCCAATCCAGGCCATTGCTACCAAGGAGCACGACGACAATGCCTGAAACCATGGCCGATCTGGGTCCGACCACCCAGGCCTTCATCAAAACGTCTCGACGCATCACTCCCGAGCATGCGGAAGAGGTCCGACATCTTACCGTGCAGGTGGTCGACCCTGCGTTTCAATTTATCGAAGGTCAAAGCATTGGCGTCGTGGTCCCAGGTCCACACCCCTTCGGGAATGCATACCATGTCCGTCGCTATTCCATCGCGAACGCCCGCAATATCCCGCTTGCGACCGGCGTCGAGATTGATCTGCTGGTCCGGCGCTGTTTCTACATCGACGAGGTCAGTGGCGAACGCTACCCTGGCATTGCGTCAAACTATCTCTGCGATGCCAATCCTGGCGATGCGCTGACGATCAGCGGTCCGTATCTCAGTCCCTTCAAAATGCCGCTCGATCCGAGCGCGAATCTGCTGATGATTGGAACCGGGACGGGCATTGCACCCTTCCGTGCGTTCGCCCAACTCATCTATGAGCGCCGTGGTGACTGGAACGGACAGGTTCGGCTCTTCTACGGTGGGCGCAGCGGTCTCGATCTGATGTATACGAACGATGAGACAACCGATCTAGCAAATTACTATGATGAGAAGACCTTCAAGGCCTTCCGAGCGCTCGGCACGCGTCCACTCATGACCTCTTCGCAAGCATTGGAACAGGGGCTCGAGGGTCATGCCGAGGAAGCGCTGCGCCTCATCAAGGACGTCAACACCTACGTGTTCCTCTCGGGACTGGACAAGATAGCGCAGGTCTTCGATCGGGTCATGGCGAAGCAGGTCGGTTCCGTGGATGCCTGGACGGAGATCAAGCAACGGATGATCGAAGACGGACGTTGGTCCGAACTCATCTACGGCTGATACACCAGCGGAGCGAGCAGGGGCCTGATATTTCTGTGACCGCACGTTCATGGCGTCCGGGGCGGGCACTCAAGTTCGCTCCGCCCGGGCGACTCGAATCAGGGTTTATGCACCTGGCGTGCGGATCCCTCGCTCCGCTTGCGGGATGTGCCCGGCAGATCCAGTGTGACCTTGATGGCTTGCGGGATGGGTTGCGGTGCCGGGCCTTCGGCCCGCGTCGCAATCCACAGGGCGACCAAACCGAGAATAACGGCGACACTGATGGCGAGCATCGGGGCAGGGCTTGCCAGCCCATACCAGACCGACCAGCTCACCGCCATGCTGCCAATGGCAGCGGTCTTGCCGGTTCGACAGATCTCTCCGCGTTCCAGGAACCCCCGAATCGAGGCCCCGAAGCGTGGGTGTTCGACCAGAAATCGCACCCGTTTCGGAGCACTGCGCAACCACAGCCAGGTGGCGCAGATCCAAAAAACGGTTGTGGGCATTAAGGGCAGGACCATCCCCACGAACCCAAGTCCGAAACAGAGCCAAGCCAGCAGGTTATACAGGTGACGACGGCGCGGACTGATGGGTGTGGGAGGTGACTGCAGCGGCGAGCGGGTGCCTGGTTGCATGGGAGGATGCTCCGTCATGGGGTCACTGACAGTGAGCGACTGAAGCGGCGTGCCAGCGGGCAGTGCCGGCTGAGCAGCCTGACGCAACCACATGACTCGCTCACCTCGACCGCACGCCAGATCGTCGAGAGGACTCTCGGGGAGACCAATTCGGTGTAGTATAGCCCGAGATTGCGCCATCCAGCCTCCCGCATCTGGGTGCGTGCGCCGCCTCGGTCCGCAATCCCTTCCTCCTATCGGTCAGCTCGCGGTGATGGTGTCGCCGCCGGCATGATCCCACGCGATGACAGCCACTGTGTGTCGAGCTCCCAATCCACGGCCTGCACCTCGGGGAGCGCGAGAATCAAGCCCTGGGCACGCTGTTGATGATCGATCAGATCTTGCTGTGCGGCGAGAACCGCAGGATCATTGTCGGCCTTGTTGCCCAAGCTGGGATCGAGAATCGCGAGGAAGCGATAAGCGGGAACGTCAAACGAACGCGGTGTCGAGAGGGTGGCAACCCCCTGATCGAAGGCGACGACACGAAACCGATAGGGGTAGCTCGCCAGCTTCTGGTCCGTCTCCAGGACGGCATCGAGCTCCCAGACATCGGGTTGCCACATGGATTTGATCCAAAATGCCACGGCAACCAGTGCCAGCACGCCGATCGCGATACTATAGATACGGGTGAAACGATCCATGCGGATGTTGAGCTCCTGAAGTCGGATGGAAGAGATGAGCGCGCTCGCCAAGACGTCACGACGAGCCCAGCGGTGTGAACAGGGTGAACTCATCACCGCTCAAAACCCATGAAAAAAGTCAATCATAGATCAACTCGTGCCCATGTCGATGCGACCCCACGGATACCATCCTCCGGTCCCTTGTCTCGTGTGTCCATCCCCTTCATGAAGCACCGTGATCGCGAGACGTTGATCGTGGAACTCGCGAGACTGGTCGAGGGCGTCGATCGCTCAGCATCATCCCAGCAACGCACCCAGCACCTGGCTGAACAGATTCATCCGCTGCTCGATCATTTCCTGCTGGAATCCCAGCCGATCGAAGAGCGTGATGCCAGCATCCTGATCGCCGACATTCGCGGTTTCACCGCCTTGGCCGATTCGGAATCGCCGGCCACCATCGCACGACTCCTGCATCGTTTCTTCAACCGCATGGTGTTCTGCGTGCAGGCCCACGGCGGGATCATCGATAAGTTCATGGGTGACGCCGTGATGGCGCTTTTCGGCGTGCCGGACGCGCGTGATGACCATCTCTTGAGTGCGCTCGCGTGCGCGGTGGAAATGCAGCACGCGATGCTCGATCTCAATCGAGCGAGTCAAACGATGGGGGACCCCGCGATCTTTGCTGGAATCGCAGTCAACAATGGACCCATGTTGGTTGGGAGCTTCGGATCAACCCTCTACAGCGAATACACTGCGATCGGCGACACGGTGAACATGACGGCACGCATGCAGGGCTTCAGTTTGCGCGGTCAAATCATGATCAATCAGGCGAGTTATCTGCAAGTTCGTGAGCAGGTTGACGTTGGGGAACCGAACCGGGTGCTCCTGAAAGGGAAGCGACAAGAGATCACGCTGTACGAGTTGATCGGCATGCGCAAACCCACGGCGAACATCGTCCCGCGTGTCGAGATCCGGCGCTCGCCACGTGTGCAGGTCGATTGCGCCGTGTCGGTTCGCCAACTCGCTCCCGCACACCAAGTCGCACAGCCGATCAAGGGGCATGTCAAGGATCTGGGATACATGGGATTGAGCGCGGATCTCTCATCTCCGCTCGAGCCCGGCCAGGATGTCTGGCTTGGTCTCGGCCTTGATGCAAGCCCCGAACCGACCCTTGACATCACCGCACGGATCCTACGCTGCCGTCCCTGCGAGGAGGGTTATCGGGTGAGCCTCCAATTTTCGCGCATCGATAGCGCTGAACATCGCCTCATCAAGCAATATGTCGATCAAGTGATTTGGGGACGCTAGCGCGTCTCGGGTCAGGGTGGAGAGGTCCGGTAACATCCTGATTCCTTGACTTGACATAATATACATTCTACGAAATAAAGGCGAGGGTGGAGATGGTCAAGCTGGACTGATCTGACGTCGCCCCAGCCGCTCCGGGCGACGCATCAGTCTGGACCAATCAGCTCAGATCCGCTCCTCCAAACATTGCCGTAAGGAGACGCGCCAATCGGGCATGGTCAAGCCAAAGGTGTCTTGAACGCGCCGATTGTCGAGCACGGAATAACGCGGGCGCAGCGCGGGCGCTGGATACTCGGATGATGGGATGGGGATCAGCTTACCCTCCAGTCCCGATTCCTCAAGGATGGCGCTGGCGAAACCGTACCAACTGACTTGTCCCGAACCGGTCAAGTGATAGAGTCCACCCACGTCGGCAAGATCGAGCTCGCCCCGCAAGACTCGATACAAGACCAATGCCGTCACCTCCGCCAGCATCCGACTCCAGGTCGGCGCGCCGACCTGATCATCGACGATGCGTAACTCATCACGCTCCTGCAGCAGGCGCAACATGGTTAAGAGAAAATTGGCTCCCCGGATACCATAGACCCAACTGGTTCGGAAGATGAGCGCCTGGGCACCCGAGTTCAAAAGTACCTGCTCTCCCGCGAGCTTGGTCTCACCATAGACATTCAGTGGTCCCGTCAGGTCGTCTTCGCGATAGGGTCGATCGATCTCGCCGGAGAACACGAAATCGGTTGAGTAGTGAATGAGCGGGATACCCCGCACCGCGACGAGTTCAGCCATTTCACCAACGGCATCGGCATTGATCCGACGCGCGGTGTCTTGATCAGTCTCCGCTTTATCGACCGCGGTGTAGGCCGCGGCATTCACGAGGGCGTCCGGCTGCGTCTCATCGACGAGTCGCCGCAACGACAGCGGGTCCATGAGATCGATGATCGGACCGCACTCCCCTTCAAGCGAGGCCGTGACCACGTTGCCGAGCGTTGCCAAGGTGCGGCGCAGTTCCCATCCGACTTGCCCATTGGCGCCGATGAGAAGGATGCGGGGCCGCTCGGTTGTCTTGCGCTCGATCGTCATGGATAGTCCTCATAACTGGGGAGGCGCTCGGGCGGGATCTCGCTCAAGCAGGGTGCTGCGGTATCTTTTGCCGACAACTCGGGAGACAGGCCGTCGAGCGGCCAGGCGATGGACAGCGCGGGATCATCCCAACGGATCCCGAACTCCGTCTCCGGGCTGTAATACTCAGTGTTTTTATAGGTGAAGAGTGCTGATTCACCCGTGACGAGAAAACCGTGAGCGAAGCCTGGAGGGATCCAGAACTGGCGGCGATTCTGCCCCGATAGCGTGGCACTGACCCACTGCCCAAACGTGGGTGAACCGCGGCGGATGTCAACCGCGACGTCATACACCTCGCCCCACATGACCTGAACTAATTTTCCTTGTGCATGGGGGTGTTGCACGTGTAAACCACGCAGCACGCCTTGTCGTGAGAAGGACAGGTTGTCCTGAACCAGGTCTGCTGGAAGACCGAGCTCGGTATAACGGTTGCTGCGATAGGTCTCCATGAAAAACCCCCGCTCATCGCCCCACACCTTCGGCTCGATGATGAGAACCCCGGGGATCGCGGTTTCCACAACATTCATACACTCCCTCGCTCCAACAGGCTCAACAGATAAGCACCATAACCGCTCTTGCTCAGCTCTTCGCCCATGCTGCGCAATTGCTGATCGTCGATCCAGCCTGAAAAATACGCGACCTCCTCCGGACAACAGATCTTGAGTCCTTGACGACGTTCGATCGTCTCGATGAATTGACCCGCTTGCATCAGTGACTCATGGGTTCCCGTATCGAGCCACGCGGTTCCCCGACCGATCCGGCTGACGTGGAGCTCGCCGCGCTCGAGATAACCAATATTGAGATCCGTGATCTCCAACTCACCGCGCGCCGAGGGGCGCAATCCGGCGGCCAATTCGCAGGCCTTCTCATCGTAGAAATAGATTCCTGTCACCGCCCAATTCGACTTGGGAACACGTGGCTTTTCTTCGAGGCTCAACACCTGTCCGTCAACGTCGAATTCAACCACGCCATAACGCTGCGGATCCGAGACGTAATACCCAAAAACCGTCGCGCCCTGCGTGCGCGCACTGGCCGCCTTGAGCTGGTCGACTAGACCGTGGCCATAGAAGATGTTGTCGCCCAACACCAAGCAAGAGGGGGCCCCGTCGAGGAAATCGCTCCCGATCAGAAAGGCTTGCGCGAGTCCGTCGGGGCGCGGCTGCTCCGCATACTCAAGCCGCACCCCCCACTGCTCACCCGACCCGAGCAAGGCACGAAAGAGCGGCAGATCGTGTGGTGTGGAGATGATCAGGATGTCCCGGATCCCGGCCAGCATCAAGGTCGCGAGCGGGTAATAGATCATGGGCTTATCGTAGATCGGTAGCAATTGCTTGCTAACCGCTCGCGTCAACGGATAGAGCCGGGTGCCCGACCCTCCGGCGAGGATCATGCCTTTTCGATTCATGGTTCGATCCTGGTGTCGGTGGCGCCGAGACGTTCGCCCCGATAACGGCCGTCGGTCACGCGCTGGCACCATTCAGGGTGCTCGAGGTACCAATCGACCGTGCGGCGCAGGCCCGATTCGAACGTCTCCGCGGGTTCCCAACCGAGTTCTTGCTTGAGCTTGCTCGCATCAATGGCGTAGCGGCGATCATGGCCCGGACGATCGTTCACAAAAGTCTTCAGTTGGGCATGGGGGCGATAGGGTGAATCCGGCAATCGCGCATCGAGTAACGCGCAGAGGGTGTCGAGGACCTCAAGGTTCGTCCGCTCGCTGTTGCCGCCGACATTGTAGACCTCGCCGGGTCGCCCTGCCTCCAGGACGCGCCAGATTGCCTGACAATGATCGAGGACGTAGAGCCAGTCGCGCACGTTCCCTCCATCGCCATAGATGGGCAAGGGTTCCCCTTGCTGCGCCTTGAGGATCATCAGTGGGATCAATTTCTCGGGAAATTGATAGGGACCATAGTTGTTCGAGCAGTTCGTTGTCAGCACCGGGAGACCGTAGGTGTGGAACCAGGCCCGCACCAAATGATCCGACGCGGCCTTCGAGGCGGAGTACGGCGAATTCGGCGCGTAGGGCGTCGACTCGGTGAACAGGCCGGTGGGACCCAGCGAGCCGTAGACCTCATCGGTCGAGACATGCAGAAACCGAAACGCCGCTTTCGCCTCCCCCATGCGTCGTGACCAGTGGGCACGCGCACAGTCGAGAAGATTGAAGGTGCCCACGACGTTGGTCTGGACGAACTGCGCCGGCCCATCAATGGAACGATCCACATGGCTTTCAGCAGCGAAGTTCACGACCGCATCGACGTCGAACTCGGCCAGCAGCCGGGCAACCAGGTCCGCATCCGCGATATCGCCCTGCACGAAACGATGGCGTGGATGATCCATGAATTCAGCCAGCGTATCGAGGTTTCCTGCATAGGTGAGGAGGTCCAGATTCACGACCCGCACCTCGGTCTGCTCCATGAGGAACCGCACAAAATTACCGCCGATGAAGCCGGCGCCACCAGTCACGAGAAGGGTCGACACGCGCAGTTCTCCTGTAACGCACATGGGAGTTGGTCGAGCGAGGTTCCGCGGAGCGGACCATTGGATGGATCCTACCAGGGTTTCACGGCGTCACGGAATTGACGAACCGCACACTCGAGCGCGACGGACAGTGCGTGCGCTCCTGGCGGGCGACACCGACTGCGGTCGCGCCCCTCGACGTGCTGGTCCGGGACCGGGCGATTGCGAAAGAGAATACGAACGGTTATTATTCTTATAGAAACTGACCCGATTCATGTGTCCATCTGCCCTCTGCCATTCTCAGGAGCCTCGTGCATGAGTGACCACGAACACGTCCAAGGCCCACCGCCATCGGCGGCGGGTGCCACCGCGCCGAATCCAGGCCCATCATCGTCGCCGGGCGGACCGTCCGTTGGTTTTGCTCCGGGTCCAGCACAGGGTCCAGCGCCCGCTGCTCACGATTGCCCGGGAGTGCAATCTCCGGCCTCAAGCAGGCCGAACGATCCTGGAATGGCACCGCCGGTTCATGGTGCGAGTTGGCCGCCGCCTCGCTATCCCGGCGCACCAGCGGCCTCTTACGGTTGGCCCGATGCCTCGCCCCCTCATCCGGCTGCCTATGCCCATCCTGGTCCTGGCCTGGGAGCTGACCCGGGTGGCCATGGCAACCCAGCCGATGTCTATGCCGCGATCCAGGGATACGGGGCGCCGCCTCCCTACTGGTCACCGCCTCCCTACTGGGCGGCACCGGCATACGGACCGCCACATCCTGGTGCCATCCCGAATAATGGGATGCCCTGGGGAACACCCTGGGGTGACCCGGACGGTGCTCGTGCGGCCATGATGCGCGGTTCGGTTAGTAGCCACACGGGGGGAACCGGACAGGGGCATGGCGGGCCCGGCATGGCCGCGCTGATAGAGGACATCGCCAACGGCGGCAATGGGCTCTCCAGCCTCAGCAAAATGCTGAATTTCGAGGACTCCGAGTTCTGGAAAGGCGCACTCCTCGGCGCGGCCGCGGTGTTCGTCCTGACCAACGAGTCGGTGCAATCAGCTTTATTCAAGACCGGCGCCAAGACCAAGGCCGCGGTGAAGACCGGCGTTGAGCGGGTCCGCGACCGGCCCCGCCCGGCATCCGAGCACGTTGAGCAGGCGTCGTCCGATGAACGCTAACGATCAGCCCACACCCTACATGCCTAATCACGGACAGCGTCAACGACATGGGGTGCGCAAGAACCTCGTTGAAGGGATCGGTGGCTTTGTGACCGGCGCCGCATTGGTGATGTTCTTGCGCGCACTCGCCACCGGCCGGACACCGCGCTCGCGGGTGGCAAGCGCTACGGCGGCTTCAGCGCGTCACCCAACCGAGGGCTCCACTGAATCGGCATCGCTCCATCAACACAAGACGCCCTAACTCGGACGAGATGGGGATGCGATCCAAGCCAGACATTGGAACGCGCCAGGATCAGAATCGGCATGGCAATCGGCGGCTGCCCACGGCATCAGGTTGCTCACATGGCGATTGACGTGCCGAGCGCGCAACCTCCTTCAACAGATCAACCTATTCAAGCGCATCGCCGATGTGCGACTGCGCCTCCATCACCGGGAGAACGATCCAGATGAGCGACAACCCACACGAGAGGAAGCCGATGTACGATGCCACCGGAAGCTATGGCACAGGCTATGGCATGGGCTCTGGGATGAGTCCTTCAGGGATGCCTGGGCGCCCCGGCATCTATCCCGGATATCCACCAAACGCGGATTGGATGAGAGGTGTTGATCCTGGTTGGGCCGCGATGCCGGGTGACTCTGCGGCACGCTATCCAAGACCATCCGCGCCCGCCCCTGCATCCTCGTTTTTCAATTTCAACAACGATCGGTTTCTCAAAGGATTACTCATCGGAGCGGCCGCGACCTATCTCCTGACTAACGAAAGCGTCCAACGCACCGCGATCAAGGGCGTGGTGCAACTCTGGTCGGCCGTCCAGGGCGGTATTGAAGAGGCGAAGGAGCGGTTTCACGATGCCGAGGCGGAATTACGTCACGCATCCCAATCCAAGTCTGAATAACGCCTCTGTTCCGATCATGAGACTCGGTGTGCCGGAGATGCCGTCGGACGATTGCATCCTACATGAGCTTCCGGGCCGCATCCGGCTGCGAATCCCGGCACTCGGCGCGCCGGGATCCACTCCGGATGATCTCGAAGACTGGATGGACACGTTGAGCGAGGTGTCTCACACCCGCGCCAATCAAGTTGCACGCACCCTGGTGGTGCACTATGACAAGACGCCAGGCGCGCGCGAACGGATCTTACGGCGCCTACAAGGCTATTCACCACCGCCCGAGGGCGGACTGCGGACGGGTGTGACGCGCGAGCCCGAGATCACCCCCATGGTCATCTCCGCGCTCACCATCCTGGCGCTCCCCTGGTTGAGCCGGCCCCTCCAGATCGCGCTCACGGGCGCCAATATTGCCTCGACCATCGGTCGCGGAACCGAGACCCTCATTCGCGAGGGCATCAAGGTCGAAGTCCTCGATGCACTGGCAATCGGCCTGTCGGCGGCCCGGGGCGAACTCTATACCGCGAATCTCACCGACTTCTTGCTGTCGCTGGGGCACTTCTTAGAGCGCACCACGGAGCGCCAATCCGATCGTCAGCTGCGCAAACTCCTGCGCCCCGAGCCCGCGATGGCCTGGCTCGAGCGCGACGGGGAATTGATTCAGATTCCCGGCGATCAGGTCGAGTCGGGGGACATCCTGCAGGTCGGTACGGGAGAAACCATTCCGGTCGACGGCCGTGTGATCAGCGGAACGGCGCTGGTCAATCAGGCCTTGGTGACGGGCGAGGATGTCCCGGTGCGCAAGGAGGCACCCCGCCGCGTGGTGGCCGGGTCGGTCCTGGTTGAGGGACGGCTGCGCATCACCGCGACGCAGGTTGGTGCGGAGACGACCACGGCACGCATCGCGCGCTTCATCCAAGAGTCACTCGATCAACGCTCGGACACGCAACGCGAAGCCGACCGTCTCGCCGATCAGCGCGTCTATCTCACGTTAGCGACCGGCGCGGTCGTCTATGGTCTGACCCGCAATCTCACCCGCCTCCAATCGGTCTTCCTCGTCGATTACTCATGTGCGCTCAAACTGGGCACGCCGGTCGCGTTCAAGTCCGGCATGTCCCGAGCCGCCGCGCATGGCGTCCTCATGAAAGGTGGCGATGCGATCGAACAGCTCGCGGGCGTCGACACCCTGGTCTTCGATAAGACCGGCACCCTCACTCATAGTGAGCTGAGCGTCACGGATGTGATCGTCTTGCGGCCTGGATTGAGCTGCAATGAGGCGGCACTTCTCGCACTCGTCGCCTCGGTCGAGGAGCATGCCTCCCATCCGGTCGCGAGCGCCATCGTCGAGGCCGCGCGCTCCCGCGATCTGCAGCACATCTCGCATGGCGAAGTGGACTATCTGGTTGCGCATGGACTCTCCGCCGAAGTGAACGGTGAACAGATCCTAGTCGGCAGCCGACATTTCCTCGAAGAGCATCATGGCATCCGCTTCGCGGATGACGACCGCCAGATCTCGGCACTCGAAGCGTCGGGGAAAATCCTTCTCTACGTCGGTGCTCCGTCCGGCCCAGTCGGTCTGATTGCCCTGCGCGACACACCTCGCAGGGATGCCGCGGAGACCATGAAACGGCTGCGTGCGCTTGGGATTGAAAATCTCATCATGATCACGGGCGACCGCCGGCACAAGGCCGAGGCGCTCGCTCACGAATTAGGCCTCGACGCGGTTCACGCCGAGGTCGCTCCCGAAGATAAGGCGGCACTCATCACCGGTCTCCAGTCCGCCGGCCGGCGAGTCGCCTTCGTCGGTGATGGCGTCAACGACGGCCCCGCGCTCGTCGCGGCGGATGTGGGCATCGCCATGCCTCGCGGTGCCGACATCGCGCGCGCCACGGCCGACATCTTGCTCATGGACGACCGTTTGAGCGTCGTCGCCGATGCACGCGAACTCGCCGTGAAGACCATGGGCTTGATCCGCGGTAACTTCCGAGCCGCGATCGGTCTCAATACCGGGATCCTCGCCGGAGCGATTGGGGGTGTCCTATCCCCCGTTGCGAGCGCCCTCCTCCACAACGGCACGACCGTGGCGATTCTCCTGAATGCACTCAGGGGCGTTCGCCTTGCCAGTGAGCAAGAGGCCTTGTTGCAGCAACGCATGGAAGACCTCGAAGAGATCGGGAACCGCCACGGCCGGCGCGCGTGAAGCCGGTTTTCGATCCCGTGGGGACCCTCTCCTCGTTCACGCAACCGTCCCGTGCGATCGTCATCAGCGCCGTTGCCTCACCGGCGCTCCGAAGAAGACCAGCACGGTCAGATCCTCCTCGACATCGAAGAAGGCGTGATCGCAGGCTGCGCGCACATACATGAGGGTTCCCTCGCGGACCTGATGCTCATCCTCGCCGACGCGCAACCGCCCTCGTCCACCCAGCACCAGATACAACTCATCCTCTTCGTGTGCATTCGCCATGTCGCGAGAACCGGCTGGCAAATGATACACGGAGCAACTCAGCGAGGGCGTGCGCAAGAACTCCTTCAGCGACAGCGTCCCAGGCTTGACCCGACCCATCAAGTCATCGAGCTGAAACACCAACCAATCATCGTTTTCATTCATCACAGGACATCTCAATTGCTTCAGAACAGAGGGGGGATTCCGGATCACCCGCTCAAACCCGGCGGCACAGTCTCACAATCTAGCGCGCGGAACCCTGACACGCTCAGCATTCGAAACAGGTCACGAGCGGGATCATAATCGTAATGCGAAAGATTTGCATTCATGTAATAACATCCCTATCCTCCGCACTGTCAACCGTTGATCTTCCATCGTGAGGCAGTGCGTTCATGAGCCATTACATCCATCACGTTCCAGGTCGGATTCGCATTCGCTCCAGTTCCTTCCGGTGTGATCCGATCAGTGCCCGCAAGGCCGAGAGCGAGTTGCGCGCGACCGAGGGAATCCGCGACATCCGAGTCAACCCGCGTGCCGGCAGCATCACCGTGCACTACGATCCCGCGCACACAAGTCAGGCGCAGATCCTTGCGCGGCTCGAACAGATCGGCTGCCTGGGGACCTCGATCCGCACGGATCTTGGAACCAAGCGCGTCCACGAAGCCTTCGGCAAGGCGCTCGTCGGCGCCGTAATGCAAAAGGCGGTCGAGCGCTCCGCGCTGCGCATCGTGAGTGTTCTGCTGTAGTCCCCCCCGTCCAACTGAATCAAAACGAGACACTCAGCGCTGATCACGCGCAGGGATTGCGCGCGATCAACATCAATCGGCTACAGCTTCGTGTGAAGGCGCTCCCAAGCGGAGGCGTGTGCCGAGGTCGCTTCATTCGCAGCCCCTCCTTCGAGCATGGTGTTTCCCACCAGTCATGGCCGCCGACCTGGGTTGTGTCGGCCTGTGCGAGCGTGTTAGAACAGGTGAACCGTGACCCGGCGAGTTCCAACCCCCGGTCACCCTGATTCCACCACATCCAAGCCGTGATCGTGAGACCTGTTCCGCCAGCTGTTCTGACAACCATCATCGTAGTCTGTTTGGCATGGGCTCCAGTGTCGCTTCCAGCCGCCGAAGAGGAGCCGATGCTCATTGCCACTCGCCATGCACCACCGTTCGTGATTCTCGACGACGGTGAGTTCACGGGAATCGCCATCGCGTTGATGCGTCGCATCAGCGAGGGATGGGGAGTGGAGATCCGTTTCATCGAGATGGGGTTGAGCGAGATGCTCGACGCGGTTGCCGCGGGCACGGTCGGCGCCGCGGTGGGTGCGCTCACCATCACCGCCGAGCGAGAACGGATCCTGGACTTCACCCATCCATTCTATACCACGGGGATCGGCGTGGCGGTTCCGGTGCGGGAAACGATGACCTGGATCACGGCGTTGCGCCGGGTCGCCTCGGAGCCTTTTCTCACATCGCTGGCCGCGCTGCTTGGCTTATTGACCCTACTCGGTGCCTTGGTCTGGGCGGTTGAGCGGCGCCGCAACGAACAATTTCCGGCGGCACCGATCCGTGGCATCGGTGCCGGGCTCTGGTGGTCGGCAGTGACCATGACCACCGTCGGCTACGGCGACAAGGCGCCCATCACCCTGGTCGGCCGCCTGATCGCGCTGGTCTGGATGTTCGCCAGCATTATCGTGATCTCTGGGTTCACGGCGGCGATCGCGAGCTCTCTAACGGTCGGTGCGTTAGATGAATCGATCGGCAGCGTCGAGGATCTCTATGGCACGCGGGTTGTCTCCATTGAGGGCAGTACCAGCTCGCTGTATCTCACCGACAAGCTCATCCGCCATCACACCGTCACCGATGCCGAGGCAGCGCTCCAGGAACTGGTCGCGGGACGCGCGGATGCCGTCGTCCATGATGCGCCGATCCTGCGCTACCTCGTGCAAGAACAGTATGTCGGCCGACTGCGTGTGCTGCCGTTCCTGCTCACCCGTCAGGACTACGGGATTGCATTGCCCAGGCAGACAGCCCAACGCGAGGAAATCAATGTTCGCATCCTAGAGACCATCCACACCCCGGAGTGGGAGCGCTTAGTGGAGGGATATCTGGGCCGCGATGGTGTCTAGTGCAACCAGCGACGTAATCCAGCCGACTGCAGCATCAGTCAGCTGGATCGAGCGCAGTGTTCAATGGCTCTTCCCTGCCTGGCTGCTGCTGGCCACAACCCTCGTCAGCGCCAATGTCGCCTTGCCCGATCTGCGCGAGCTTCAAGAGGAGACTCGAAAACTCAATCAGTTGCGCGAGGACATCATCGAAACGGTGTTCCGCTCAGAGCGATCGGTCAAGACGCTGCTAGTGGATTTGGCCGCGGAGGAGCGAAGGCTGCACGGCCCTCTGGTCGAGACCGAAGACTTGCGGCGAGCGCGGCTCGATCTCGAGTCAATTCGTTCGCGCTTGGCTGTAATCGAGGGTCGCATCGAGCAATACAGGCTGAGCTTGGTGCGCCTCAGACAAGTGCGAGACGATCTCGCGACGGTCCTCGCACGCGCCCAAGATCATCAAGCCGACGATCTTCTGCGTGAGACCGGTCTACGACTCTTGCGGGAGCAAGAGAGTGTCTTGCAGGCAACGCTGGCTGGCTATGAGGAACTCGCCGCCGTGAGCCGTCGCAAGATTGAATTGTTACACCAGCGCCTGCGACTGCTGCAGAGCCGGTTTTCGCTCGCCGCGGTCGACCGCGCCGCGGCATCCGTCGCTGATGAGCGTATCCCGGTGCTCCAGGACGTCATCGCCGATTTTCTGAGGCGAGCCGCGCGGGCAAGCCGCGATCTCGATGCCGTCGTCGGCGACACTCCCTCGGCCGCAAATCGCCGTCGTCTCCTTGCGGAGCAAGTGAACGAGGCGATTACACGTGCTTTTATCCGTCAGAACGATCTTGAGTTGGTTTTAACGGGAAATCGCTTAGAGGCACTCACGACCCTGCGTGCCGACGAGACCATGCCGCTGCGGATCCTGCGCTTAGGGGTGCGCAAACTCAACGAGATCGCCGCCACTTTGACGCACCTCGAGAACGCCCTGAACACCCAGTTCACGAGCCTCGAATCACGCGGTGCCGCACGACTCCAACAGGGTGCGCAGCCGGACGAATACAGCCGGGATGTGTCCGATCTGATGGGGTTGATGGCGTTTCAGCGCGAGGACATCAGGGTGATGCGCGACCGCCTAGAGGCGGAACAAGTCGCCCTAGTCAGGTTGATTGGCGAAACCACGGCGGCGAGCCTGCTCGAGCATCACCCGCTGCCAACGGTCGCCGAGGACTGGATACGCGTCCTGGCCGCCATGCATGACGTGCCACGGTTGGCGGCCACGTTCGGCGTTGAGCTCTGGCGCACTCTACTTATCCAATTCGCTGCTGTAGCGACGAGCCAGCGCGTCGCGCTCGCCATTGCGTTGCCGCTGCTCGTGGCGCTCTTACTTTGGGCCGCGCACCGACTCTCAGTCTTGGCCGCTCAGCAGGACGCGCCCGGCATGCTCGCACACAGCGCCAACGCCCTGTCCAATACCCTACCCTGGATGATTCCGGCCGTCATTTGGGGCGTTCTCGGGTGGCTCCTCGGCCTTCGGCCGGACCTGTTGCGACCCATCCTGGTGCTGCTCTCACTCGTTCCCAGCGTCCTCTTGCTGCTGCGGCTGACTGCCGTGCTGACGCAGCAACGGCCCCAGCCGGTGACTGTGGACGCGAACACTGAGGTTGATCAGGACGATCAAAGCGCGCGCATGGGCGAGTCGATGACGGCGTCAGACAGCGCGGTATGCACGACAACTCGGGTCGCCAGCGAGGGCGACCGAGCGGCCGATCGAGCGAATGGGATAGCATCACACGCCGTCGTCGAGGCTGGACTTCGATTACAACATCATCTTCGCGTCGCGATCCTCGTGGCCGCGGCCATCGTGGCGTTGCATGAGTCGACCCATCTGTTGTCGCTGCCGCCCTTATTGATGGATGTGCTCGACCGACTCGGGATGTTTGCGGTCTTAGCCTTGTTCCCAACAGCCCTTGGGGTCGAGCGCGCCTTGCGCGCGCGCTTGCAAGAAGGATCGTTGATGCATTCACGCGGCGCCGCATTTGTCCGCCTCTTGTCACGACTGCTGCCTGGCTTTGTGTTGTTGACCGGCATTGCCGGTGTGCTTGGCTATACTCATCTGGCTTGGACCCTGATCGGATTCTCGCTCTGGCTCACCTTGGTCGCACTGGGTCTCTACTTTTCAGTCGGGGTCGTCCAAGCCCTGGCTGCACGCATCGACGATCATCTGCGCACAACGGACGTTGAGAACGCCGAATTCTGGCGAACTCATTTTGTTGAACCGGGGCGGCGGCTCGCTCAGCTCGGTCTCTCTGTCGGTGCGGGCTGGATCCTGCTGGTGCTCTGGGGATGGGGCGCGCAGACGCCACCGGTTCGCTGGATGCTATCGCTAACACGCACCGAACTGTTCCAACTCAGCGGCACGCCCTTCACAGTGGGAGGAATCCTGCTGACGCTCCTGTTGATCGGCGCTGCCCTCTGGGTTGGCGGATGGAGTCAGCAGGTCAGTTATCGTTTGGCCTACCGACGGGTGCGCGACCTGGGATTGCGCCAAGCGCTTGCGACCTTCACCCGCTATGTGGTCATCGTCGCTGGAGTGCTCTTGGCACTCTCCATCATCGGCTTCGATCTCACCGCGCTCACTGTTTTCGCTGCCAGTCTCGGGGTCGGTATCGGCTTTGGTCTTCAGAACATCGTCAACAATTTCATCTCCGGCATCCTCCTGCTCGCCGAACGGCCGCTGCGCATCGGCGACTTCGTCAGCATCGGGGCTCACGACGGAACGGTCACACAAATCGGCATCCGCTCCCTGACGGTGCGAACTCCGGATCGTCAGGAAGTCGTCATTCCCAATGGCTCGGTCATTTCCAGTGAATTCATCAACTGGACGGGCCAAGACGATACCGTTCGCCAGGTGCACTATTTCGTCATTCGCTACGGTAGCGACCGCGAGTTGGCCATGGACCTGATTCACCAGGTTCTCAACGAGGATCCGAATGTCTTGAAACAGCCGGCACCGGGTGTCTTCATTTGGGAATATACCGACCGCGGTGTGCGTCTGCGCGTGCAGTTTTGCTTTCGCTTCGTGCATGGTCCCGGCAGCATTCCAACCCGCTCCGCCGTTCTTCTCGAGATCGGCCGTCGCTTTGCTGCGGCAGGCATCGAATTCGCCGAAATCGGTCTACTGCAAGGCCTTGCCGTCTCCTCGGTGGATGGGACGACCTGAGAGTCCGGTTCCCGGGTGAGCGGACCTGCGTCCTCTGCCCTGGTGGTGCAGCTAGCTTGCTGGATCAGGGATCAGGGGCGCGCCGTGCGCGTCCTCTTGCGCCTGCAAGGTCGTAGATAGGTTGCGGATATCGTAATCAAACCAACCGCGGCGAATCAGCTCAAAGACACCGTTGCGATTGAGTTCCGCGATCGCCTCGTCCAGCAAGGCCAGAAGAGCGGTATCGCCTTTGGCCACGGCCACACCGATCCCATCACCGAACCACGCGCGATCCGACACCGGTGGACCAATCAGCTCAAAGCCCGCGCCGGCCTCGGTGGATAGGAAGTTCTCATGCAGTGCGATGTGGTCCCCGAACACCAAGTCGGTACGCCCGAGCACCAAATCGGCAAGCGCATCACGCCTTGTACTGTAACGATAAAGTGTGTTCCGTTCGCCGAGTTGGTCCGTGGCATAAGCATCAAACGTGGTCGCGCGCGCGACACCGATCTGGGCCCCAGCGAGGCTTGCTGGATCGAACTCAGTGAAACGCCCCCGACGGGCGACGAAACGCCCGGGACTATCGTAATAAGGACGAGTAAAGGCCACCTGTTCACGGCGCTCGTCGGTGATCGAGATCGAGGCCACGACTGCGTCAACACGCCGCTGCACGAGCCCGGTGAGCAACTCCTCCCACTCGGTCGGGATCAGCTCGCATTCGAACCGGATCTGCCGACACAGGGCTTGTGCAAAGTCGATGTCGAAGCCTGCGAGTTGGCCCTGGTAATCGATGAAGCTGAGGGGCGGATCCTGTCCGAACACAGCGATCCGCAACCGGGACGCCGCCGCGGGCGGAACGACGATCACCGCCAGTATCAGACAGAGCAGCATCGCTCGCTTCCGGGTGGAGCAGCGCAGGATCAACCGGAGTGGCGATGGTCGCATTGCGGAGAGCGCCTCGCGGACCGGATCAGGATGAACGGGGACCGGCCCAAGCCGTGACTGATCTTGTCTTCTCGCCAATGATGGTCGCGTTCGTTGCATGATTTCCTCCCGACTCAGCGCTCGGTTGCTTCGTCCCGCGCTGCCATCAAGAGGCGTCGCAACTGATGAGCGAGGCGTGGCAGGACCACGTCGGCATCCGCGCTGCCTGACAAGATATCGAACAAGGTCTCCTGAATCAGTCGACTGGCCCGCGGATACTGAGCCCCGAGGAGCGCGGCGGGTCGCGGAACCAGTTCAACCTGGCCGGTCGCCAGCAGTCCGGAGACCGGCAGAGACGCTTGGACGTCGGGCTCCTGATAGAGGTCGCCGCGCGTCGGGAGGAGGTTGAGTTCCACCGCGAGGCGGGTCTGCACCGCTGGACTCGTCAAGTGCTGAACCAGGGCGACTGCCAGCTCGGGATGCGGGCTGTAACGCGAGACCGCCAGCTGCCAACCACCCAATGCGGCAGGGTGAAGCGACTGATCCGGCAGTTTCGGCAAGGGCGCAATGCCAACCCGTTCCGCCACGGAGGAGTCGTATTCATTCAATGTGGCCCAGGCTCCCGGCCAATGGCGGAGAAAGGCGGCATTCCCCTCGGCGAAGACCGTCAAAGACTCATCTTCGGTGAACGACAAGACCGATGGTGGAGAAACGTTGTCCAACCACCCCAGAGCACGCGTGAGCGCCGCAACCACCGCCTCATCGTCCACCGAGACGCTTTCGTCTGCCTCGATCAGGCGCCCCGCGCCTTGACCGGAGAACCACTCCAACGCATTGCAGACCAACGCCTCCGCTCGCCAGCCCTGCCAAACGAAGCCCCAGAATCGCCCGTTGCCGGCGGCTCGCTGCGCCTCCTGCACGGTCCTCGCGGTGGTCTCGAGTGCGTCCCAATCCGTTGGTACTGCCAAGTCAAGCTCTTCGAGCAGGTCTTGACGGTAGTAGAGCACACCAAAATCCAGATACCAGGGTAACGCGAGCAGCCGTTGGTCGACTCGATTGTTCTCCAACAGCGCTGGAATGATGCCCTGTTCGGTGCCGTCCAGATGAGGTGTGAGATCGACCAGGTCCGCGGCGAGGACACCCGACCAGTTGACATCGATCTCGATCACGTCGAGACCGGGCTCGGCAACACCCAATAATTCCTCATAGATGTCGAGGCGACGCTGGACGTCCGTGGGCGCTGCGAAGACACGAACCGAGTGGCCATGAGCGTCTGCCCATTCCTCGGCGGCGGTGCGACAGAAGGCATGGATCTGTGGATTCACTCCGCAAATCAGAGTCAGGTTTGCCGCCAACGGCGCCGCTGAGTGCCCGCACAGGAGGCATCCGATCAGCAGGACAATGACGCGTTCCATCGCTGTAACCGCACGTTCATTGAACCCGTCAAGCCGGCTATTCACCGCAGACCACTCGGCCAAATTCACTGCGAGACATCTCACGCGGGACACTGCAGACTCGGCGCAACCGTTCAACCAGAGGTCCATTCGGATCAAAGATCAGGACCCATGAGGTCGCCGCCATGCTCATCCCATCAAATCCATCCAATTGGCAAACGGTATACACTTGTCCGTAAAGGTCATCACAGAAGCTCCGACTGATCCGTTCGGGCCGGTATCCACAGCGTTCGATCACCGCCTGAAGGGCCCCTGTCCCCGTCGCCCCCGTATAAGCGCTGACATCTCCAAAATCACGCAATCCCTCGGCTTCGAGCGTCGCAATCACCCGATCTCGACAGGCGTCCCACCCCTGTGCCGAGCCAGCTGCTGGCGCCGCCGGACCACTCAGGATGAGGTTGCCTACGAGCAGGCCGACAACCCAAGCGCTCCACATCATCCTCTCGGAAGCAGCGCATCTGATTGGGGTCATCATGAACTCCGGTTCCAACGAAAGCGGTCCGTTGCTTCTCCAGGCCCCGCGCATAACCCGGCTGTCAAACCAGGTCATCGCGATTCAAGTCACCGCCTTGAGTTCCTGACACTCAGTTTACGTCATCACCACCCGGGCTGATAGATCACACAGGATATGGCGGCAGGCGATCGACCGTTTTCCTTGGCAGGCCGACATCATGGCCCGTGCTCAGGATCAGCTTCGCTCAAGCAGGGTCGCATCATCCATGTCGAGGCGGCGCAGTCAGCACCCAGAGAGATCACCGAAAGACCTTGCCGAACCCGTTGATCTCCGGCACCATGCTCGCCGCGTGGTCGTGTGCGCGGATCGACGCTGCGGCAGACCCAGCGATCCGCAGCGCGGGAACGGTGCTCTGCCAGCCACCTATCCGAGTCGATCACCGTGATGAGACCAAGTGCGTGGACCGTCATCGTTATCACATCCAATTCAGCGCGACCCTGCTTCCGGGAACTGATGCCGACACGGCTAGAGCCGCGCTCAAAGCCCGCTTCAATCTGTCTGATCAAGCGCTTGCAGATTTGTTCAGCGGGCAATGCGTCACGATCCGGCGCAATATCGATGAGCCAACCGCGTTACGGTATCAGGCTGCCTTTCGGCAGGCGGGCGCGCTGTTGCAGATCATTCCAGCGGCCCAGGAGACCGCGCCACCTGAGCTCGACCTTGATCCCCGTACTTGGTCCGTGTCGAAACCCGGCCACCCACCCTCGTTCATCGATCGGGGGTTTCACCATTTCGAAAGGATCCTGGCAGCAGTGCTGTTGGTGTTGATCTCTGGCGTTGCGGTGCTCGCCGTGCTCGAACTCTGTTTCGTGCTCTACCAGGATGTGACCAGCCAAAAAGGCGTCTTTCTGCTTGATCTCGGAGAACTTTTCGAGATTTTCGGCATGTTTTTGATCGTCTTGATCGCGATCGAATTGATGGCGAGCATCTATATGTACATGATGGACAAATCCGTCCATGTGGAGATCATGCTCTTGATCGCCATCACTGCACTCACGCGCAAGGTGGTTGTGCTCGATCTTGAGAGCAAGGGCGACCCCGCGCTCTATATGGTCGGTTTGGCCGCGCTCTTGGGGACCTTGGTCGTGGGTTACTATTTGGTCAAGCGCTTGGGGCGACAGCGCGGCCGGCATTAACGGCTCGGGCGGCGCGTCAGGGTGATCTCAACCTCCCGCAACGCGATCGCAACACATCGAATAATCAAGAGAATCAACATCGAATGCTCAACTGGATCGACCGTTTTCCGCTCTATCTCTTCGTCGTCGCGTCCCTCACGCTGGGGCTCGCGCCCTTTGTCCCAGAACCCCATTTGTGGGAAAAACTCAAGATGCTGGCCGACGGCACCTTGACCCGGGCGATTGATATCTTTGACCTCCTCCTCCACGCCACGCCTTGGGTGCTGTTGGTCATCAAGGTCACGCGCCAATTCATCCTGCCTCCCCGCACGCCGGAGCGTTAGCCCCTCAGTTATGCGTGCCCGATCCTCCGTCAACGCCCCATCTCAGCTCGTGGCGATCGCACCCATCATCTCGTCAAGTCGTTCAGCGTGGAGCGCATCGTATCGGCCCAGATGCGGTATCCCAATTCACTCAGGTGCAGTTCATCGGGCATGATTTCCCGAGACACTTGGCCATCGGGACCCAGAAACGAGCGGCGCATATCCAGATAATGGGTCCTGCTACCATCGTGATATTTGGCAATCAGGGCGTTGACCTGCTGGTTCTTGGCATCCGCGGCGGCGGACCCGCGCGGCAGAATGGACAAGAGCAACACCTTGGTCGTTGGCGAACGCCGATGGATGGAGCGAATGATCTTGCGGATGCCCCGGGCGGTTTGCTGAGGCGTATGATCAGCGATCCGGCTGTTGTTGGTACCAATCATCAGGACCACGACCTTGGGCTGCAACCCATCTAGGGTCCGATTGTCGATCCGCCACAATAGATGCTGTGTCTGATCCCCGCTCAGCCCAAAGTTGACCGCCCGATGGCGACCGAACTCGCGCTCGAACAGGTCTGGATGATTGGCCCAACCCGCCGTGACCGAATCACCAAGAAAGACCACATGCGCCCCTCCTTTGCTCGCGATGTCTACAAACTGCTCATGGGTTCTGAGGAAGCTGGCGAGGATTTGGCCGTTCGCATCAAGGCGCGGCGCGGCCAGATCCGCGCGTTGGGCTAGAGCTGACGCGGGGGCGAGCGCCACGACGAGGCCGAGCGCCATGAGTGGGCCAAGAAACGGATTCATAAGTCAGTCCTGCAAGGAATCGATGCGGGGGTTGGCGGACGAAGCACGCGGCCTTGCAAGATCAGATGAGGGCGCAATCACGGGGTAACACGTCCTCGACAGGCAGCGCGGCACTCGGGTTGTCGATGTGACGGGCGGTCACGTGACGGATCTTCGCGTGCAGTCCAGGTGGCGAGCATAGGGAAGTTTCCCCTCAGCGACAAGGTACTGGCCCGCCGCCGCGGCTTCAGTCTGGACGATAGGCAATCAGAATCGCCCGCACCGGCGCCGGATAGCCTTCACGCGTGCGCTGTGGCTCTAGAGGGTCGAGTTGATCCACCAGTGACTGAAACCGCATCCATGGGGTCGCACGCTGTTCGTCGGGCGTCGTGGGAGAGACGTCGACGACGCGCACCTCAGTCAAACCGCACCCACGCAGCCACCCGACCAGCACCCCGACGGTTGGGATGGACCAAACATTGCGCATCGCCGCATAACGCCCAGTCGGGACCAGCACCTGGTCGGTCTGGTGAGCGAGCACCAAGGTCTCGAGCACCAATTCACCGCCCGGGCGGAGCAAGCGTCGCAGATCCCGGAGATGATCGAGCGGTGCGCGGCGGTGCGCGAGCACCCCCATGGAGAAGACCGTATCGAATACACCAGGGTCATCCAGGTGCGCATCCGCCAGCGCCATGAGATCCTCGATCCCCAGCGGGAGGACCGCCATCGCATCACGGCCGAGAAAATGATCAATGGCCAACCATTGCGCCACGCACAAGAGTGAGGGGTCGACGCCTATGACGAGCCGTGCACCCTGTCCGAGCATACGCCACGCGTAATAGCCATTGCCGCATCCAACGTCCAACACCAGCCGTCCCGCAAGCGGGGTGATGGCATCCTTGAGCCGTCGCCATTTCAGATCCGAGCGCCATTCCGCGTCGATCCTCAGCCCATGCACACAGAAGGGTCCCTTGCGCCAGGGATGCAGGGCCATCAGTTGCTTGACGAGATCCTCTAACACAGGCTCGGGAAGCGCGACCGGACCCGCGATCCCCACACAATCCTCAGCGAGACACAACTGACCGCGCGGGGGGCTCGGCAGCGCGGCGAGCGCGCTTTCCCAGTGCGGGAGATCGCCATGTCGCCGCGTGTCCAAGCGGGTCCGAATCCCATCGGCCAGGACACCACGCCAGCGTGCGAGTCGACTGTCTCCGAGCGCACCCAGGAAGGGTTCAAACGGCCTCAGGTCCATGCCACCCAAGCCACGAAATCGAGACACTGGAACCAGCGCGTCCAGCCGCTGAAGCCTGCCGCGGCAAGACGGCGCTCGTGCTGCTCGACCGTCTCTGGAACCAAGACCTGCTCGAGTGCAGCGCGTTTGCGCGCGATGGCCAGATCGCTATACCCGTTCGCGCGCTTGAAATCATCGTGCAGGGCGCGAACGAACCGGCCCTCCGCTCCCTCACCGAGTTCGATTTTCTCGGCCAGCACGAGCGCGCCCTTGGGGACGAGACCGGCGCGCAGTTGCTGGAGTAATTCATCACGACGTGCCAACGGAATAAATTGCAATGTGAAATTAAGAACGATCAGGGAGGCCTGGGTGATCTCGATGGTAGCCAGATCGGCCTGGAGGGGCTCGAGACGCTCGCGCCCAGGGGTGTCCGCCAGGCGTGCGCGCAACCCCGCGATCATCGCCGCGGAGGTATCCACGGCAATCACCGGAACCGTTGGAGGCGTCCGCAATAGGATCTCGCGTGACACCGCTCCCAGCGAGCACCCCAGATCGTAGCAGCGGGTTCCCGGTCGCACCACCCGGCTCGCGATCAGGCCCGTCAGGCGCACCAATTCAACATACCCTGGCACCGACCGTTGAATCATATCGGGAAAGACACGGGCAACCTCCGCGTCGAACGTGAAGGGCCGGTGCCTCAGGTCCGGTCGCTCGAAGAGTTCATCTCGATCACTCGTCTCCATCCCTTCGGCTCTCACAGCACCTCAGTTCATCATTCGCCAATCACCAGCGCGACCCTTAGGGCCGATCGCCGCCAACCCCGTCGGCAGCACCTAACGACGCCCAGACGCGCACTCAGACGGGGAACGTAATCTGACACGCCTGGTTCATGAGAGGTTGCTAGACTATGCTCAGCGGGCGGTGAGCGATTGCATTCTACCGCGCGGATCTAGGCTTGGTCCGACAAAGAGAGCGACTGGCCGATCCGCGCCGCAAGGCGGATGAGCGCCGGGGCAGATCGCCCATCCGCCGCGGCCCGACCCCACCGGCAGTCATACGGAAAGCGAGTCATGATGAATCACAACGAGATCCAACGAGCCATCAATGAGGATTCGGATGTCGCGGAGGAACCCGCCGCGTCGAGCGTGACCCCGTCGAACGCCAGTTCAGAGGAGATCAATCTCAATGATCCATCGCTCTATCTGAACCGAGAGCTCACCTGGCTCGCATTCAATCGACGCGTCCTGCATGAGGCTGATGACCCGCGCACACCCTTGCTGGAACGGGTTAAGTTCCTCGCGATCGTGAGCAACAATCTCGATGAGTTCTTCATGAAACGCATCGGGGGGCTTAAGCAGCAAATCGCGGCCGGGGTGCATACCATGAGCCTCGATGGTCGCACCCCCCTGCAGCAACTGAAGGAATGTCAGGCGGCGGTCCGCGACTTCCAAATCGAGATGCAGCGCATCGTGACGCTGCTGCGCGCGGAACTCGAACAACATGACATCCGCATCCTGCTGCACGATGACCTCCCGCTCGACGCACGTGAGCGGCTGCGCGACCATTTCCGCGCCAATATCTTCCCGATGTTAACGCCGTTGGCCATGGATCCGGCTCACCCATTTCCCTTCATCTCAAACCTCACCTTGAACCTGCTCGTGACCCTGCGCTTCCCAGGAGGCAGCGAGGTATACATGGCGCGCGTGAAGGTCCCGGTGAGCAAGGATGTCTCGAAGCGAATGATCCCGATTGATGGCAGCACCACCTTCGTGACTCTCGAAGACTTGATGTTGCACAATCTCGACATGCTGTTCCCAGGCATGGAGATCGATTCCTGTGCCCTCTTCCGCATCACCCGCAACGCCATCGTCGAGCCCGAGGCCGAGGCCGCCAACGACCTGCTCGAGATGATCGAGACCGAGCTGCGCGAACGGCATTTCGCCCCAATCGTTCGGCTCGAGGTGCAGCCCGGCATGGAGCCCACGCATCGCGGCATGCTCGCGGCCGAGTTAGGGCTGAATGAGGAGGAAGACGTCTTCGAGATCGAGGGCATGATGGCGCTGCGCGACCTCTTCGAGATCGCCGCGATCGAACGCCCGGAGCTGCGCGATAAGACCCACCGCGCCGTCGATCATCCGTTGCTGGCCAATGATCGCCGCAACATCTTCCACATCATTCGCGAAAACGGGCCCATCCTGCTCCAACATCCCTATCAAGCGTTCGCCACCTCGGTCGAGCGCTTTCTGCGCACTGCCGCCGAGGATCCCAAAGTCCTCGCCATCAAGATGACCCTGTATCGCACCTCGGCCGGCCCGATCCTCGACTCGCTGATTATGGCCGCGCGCAATGGCAAGCAGGTGGCGGTGCTGGTCGAACTCAAGGCGCGTTTCGATGAGGCCGCCAACATCGTCTGGGCGCGCCGGCTCGAAGCCGAAGGGATCCACGTCAACTATGGTGTCATGGGGCTGAAGACCCACAGCAAACTCATCTTCGTGGTCCGGCGCGACTACTCACAGCTGCGGCGGTACTACCATATCGGAACCGGGAATTATCACTCCGGCACCGCCAAGCTCTACACTGATTTGGGCATGTTGGGATGCGATGAGGAGATCGGCCAAGACCTGACCGAACTCTTCAACTATCTGACCGGCTATTCCCCACCACCGAGCTATCGCAAGATCCTCGCTGCCCCCTACACCCTGAAACGCGCGATCATCGACAAGATCAACCGCGAAATCGAGCATCAAAAGCGCACCGGGAATGGGTTGATTCAGATGAAGATGAACGCCCTCGAGGACGCCGAGATCACCCGCGCCCTCTATAAGGCTACCCGGGCTGGGGTGAAGGTCGATCTGATCGTGCGCGACACCTGCCGGCTGCGCCCTGGGCTCCCCGGCATCAGCGAGACGGCGCGTGTCGTCAGTATCGTTGGGCGCTTCCTCGAACACGCCCGGATCATCTATTTTCGCAATGGCGGCGAGGAGGAATACTACATCGGCTCAGCCGATATGATGGGGCGCAACCTCGACAGTCGCGTCGAGGTGCATGCGCCGGTGGAAAACCCCGAGTTGCGCCAGGAATTGCGCCTGCTACTCGATGTTCAGTTCGCCGACACCCGTTCGGCTTGGGATCTGAACGCAGAGGGGCACTACACTCAACGTCAGCCCGAGGACGAGACGGCGAAGGGCGCGCAGGAGATTCTGATCGGGGTCGCTGAGAAGCGGCTGGCCGCGGCGGCTAAGCATAAGGAGAAGAAGGTTCGCTCAAAACTCTTGAGCCATTTCCAATGGCGCCTGCGCGATCGTAATCTCAAATAGGCCGTTGGCTCGGGCCAGGCGCCGCGGCCCGAGCCACTCTCCGATCGCCCCCCGCCTCGGCGGTCGGCATCACCACCGGAGCCAGACCGGTTGATCCGAACCCTGGATGTCATGCCTGAATCGCCACCCATGGCAACGCATACGCACCCCTCATCGCGCCCGGTGCCACGTCTGTCCATCATCATTCCGACCCTCAATGAGGCGGGCGGTATTGCGACCATGCTCACGGCCCTCGCGCCCCTGCGCACGCAAGGCTGCGAACTGATCGTCGTCGATGGTGGCAGTGATGACGAAACCGTGCACCAAGCAAAAGCCTATGCCGATCAGGCATTCACCGCGCCCCGAGGTCGTGCGCGCCAGATGAACGCCGGCGGCGCCGCCGCGCGCGGTGCCGTCCTGCTCTTTCTGCACGCCGACACGCGCCCTCCACTCGAGGTGGTCGCGGCACTGCCGGATCGGTTGGCCCAACAAGGTCACTGCTGGGGACGCTTCGATGTGCGGATCGATGCCCGCCACCCGCTGCTCCGACTGGTTAGCTGGAGCATGAATCAACGGTCCCGGCTCACCGGTATTGCAACCGGTGATCAGGCCATGTTCGTCGTGCGTGAGACATTCGAGCGCGTTGGGGGGTATCCGCCGCTGGCCCTCATGGAGGACATCAGCCTCTCCGCGCGACTCAAACGGGAAGGCCCACCCCTGTGCCTGCGCGAGCCAGTTGTCACCTCGGCCCGGCGCTGGGAACGTGATGGCGTGGTGCGCACCATTGTCTTCATGTGGAGCCTCCGCCTCGCGTTCGCTCTCGGCGCCTCACCAGGCTGGCTTGCACGACACTATGAACGCGGACAAACCCAGTGATGAGCACTCACCAGGGCGATGATCACGAACAGCGCTGACGACCAAGGTTGAGAATGGCTGCGTTGTCCTGGGCGCGGTTGCTTTCACCGCCCGGACGCGGAATACTCAGCGTGACTGAAGACGCCCCCACCAGCAATCAAAGGAGACATTCAAAATGGTCGACCGTAAGACATACATCGAAAAAATGAAGGCGAAGATGGACGAGTGGGATGCGGACATGGACAAGCTGCAAGCCAAGAGCGAGAGTGCACAGGCCGACATGAAGCAGCAGTATCAAGAGCAAATGGCGCGCCTGCGCGAACAACAGGAAGAAGCTCGCGAGATGCTCGCCAACATGACCAATGCGAGCGAAGCGGCCTGGGAAGATATGCGCAAGGGCATGGAGTCGGCTTGGGACGCCACCAGCAAGGCCTTTATGGACGCCTTCTCACGCTTTAAGTAACGCTTAGTTCGGGCACTTCCGCGGCGCGGGATGTGCCCGGACCCTCCCGGTCACGGGTCACGCACGGTCTGAAAGAGGATCCCAACGATTCTCGGTTGGCATGGCCCTAGCCCATGGAGTTCCTGGAAGCCTGAACATGCGCAATGCCGTTTCCCCGCCCTCCCGATCCGTCCCTGACGGCCACTCACGCCTGCCGCATGCGTGCCGCACACAAGGGCGCGCGCGGCAGCCTGTCATCGCTCGCAGGACGATGATCGGGATGGCGGCCGGGGTCCTCATGTCGACAGCAATCGGAGCAGACATGGATCGAGCACAGACGAATCAGGAACAGCGCGTCGACGACTCAACCCAGGAGGGTCTGGCCGTGACCATCTACAACGCCGACCTCGCCTTGGTGAAGGATCGTCGGCGTCTGACCTTGCAGCCGGGCTTGAACCGGCTGGCTTGGCGGAATGTCTCGGTCGAGATTCAACCCGAGACCGCGCTCCTCAGCGAGGCGAGCGGTCAGCTCCCGTTCGAACTGATCGAGCAGAATTTCGACTTCGATCTCTTGACCCCGGACAGTCTGCTGAAAAAGTACGTTGGACGGACCGTCCAAGTCATTCGTACCAACGATGACGGTGATCAGGAGATCGAAGATGCGATCCTCCTCGCGGCTAACGACGGAATCGTCCTGCGCTATGCCGACCGCATCGAAACCGCCTTAGTCGGCCATCTGGCCTTTCCTGATGTGCCGACCGATCTGCGCGATCAGCCGACCCTGATCCTGCATCTAGCGGCTGAGACGGCGGGCGAGGGTCTGTTCGAACTCTCCTATCTCACGAACGGCCTCGCATGGCAGGCTGACTATGTGGCGGATCTCTCGCCCGACGGTCAGACCATGGATCTCAATGGTTGGATCACGCTGACCAATCATAGTGGCATCGCCTATCGCAGTGCGCAGATCCAAGTCGTCGCCGGTGAGGTCAATCGCGTCATCAACGAACGGCCCGAGGCGATGATGGCACGCGACATGGTCATGGCGTCCCCCCAGGCCATGCCCGAGCAGGAAAGCTTGGATGAATATCACCTCTACACCCTCCCCCGCCCCACGGACATCCAAAACAATCAGACCAAGCAGGTCGCACTCCTGAGCGCACCGCAAGTGACCATTAGCCGCGAATTGCGCGTGCGCGGCGAACCCTACCGCTACCAATCGCGATCCCATGACGGTTGGTCACAACGGCCCGTCACCACGACCCTCCGCTTCGAGAACGAAGGCGATAGCCTTGGTATTCCATTGCCAAAGGGAATCGTGCGTGTCTACGCCAAGGACAGTGCGGGCAACGCGCAATTTATCGGTGAGGACTCCATCGACCATACCCCGCGCAATGAAACCGTCGTGCTCTCGCTCGGAGAGAGCTTCGACGTCACCGCGCGACGGCGCCAGACCGAGTTTCGGAAACTCGCCGGCACCAGCGCCTATGACTACGCTTACGAAGCGGCATTCGAACTCGAACTCAAGAATGCCAAGAGCGACGCGGTTGAGGTCACGGTGCTCGAGCAACTTCCGGGCGACTGGAGTCTGCTACAAGAGAGTCAGCCGCACACCAAGGAGGCGGCGAATCTGGTGTCTTGGCGCGTCACGGTTCCGGCCGAGGGCACCACCACCTTGAGCTGGCGCGCCCTGGTGCGCTTTTGAGTGATGCCGTTCAGGAGGCCGCGGACACCCGTCGACGCCAGCGTGCGACGGATCCAAGACGAGAGCTGATCTCGGTTCTGAGCGGTGCCACACGCCGCAAACCTTTCAGCAGGTCGTGCAGTGCATCCTGCAAGGCCTCCTCAATCACTGGGTGATAGTAGGGCATGGCGAGCATCTGCTCGGCGGTCATCCGACTCTCGATGCCCCAAGCGAGCAAATGAGCCAGATGCTCGCATCGCGGGCCAACCATGGCACCGCCGAGGACGATGCCGGTGCGGCCATCGGCATAGAGGCGCAGCAAGCCGCGATTCGATCCCATGATCAAGGCTCGCCCAACAGGTCCAAAGCGTTGCTGGCCTACCACGACATCTGCCGAGAGTTGCGACCAGGGCGTCCCCACCACGGCGATGTTTGGGTCGCTGAAGACAATGCTCATCGGCGTCTTGGCATCTAGGGTCCGGGGCTTCGCATGGCAGGCATTGTAGCCAGCGACCTGACCCTGGGCGGCGGCAATCTGGAGATTGGCCACCCCGCCAGTCGCATCGCCCGTGAGATAGATCGGGAAACGCCCGACCTGCAGCGTGCGCGGGTCATAGAGGGGCACGCCATGGGCATCGAGGACACAACCCACCTTGCCCAGGTCGAGACCCTCGATATTGGGCCGGCGTCCGGTTGCGACGAAAATGCTGTCGACCAGGATCTCGCGATCCCCCTGTGTCACGCGGACCTGCTCGCCCACGCGTTCAACCGCGACCGGCGCACCCAGCCAAACCGGGAACTCCCGCTCCAAAATCTCCACGGCGAGTCGATTGATCTCGGGATCCTGCACGCGTGCGATACGCGTACCGACGTCCACGCCCACGACCTTGGTGCCAAGTCGGTGCAGTGCCTGCCCCATCTCGACTCCGATCGGACCGAGTCCGATCACGGCCACGGACTCAGGCAAGCGCTCCTGTTCGAAGAGCGTCTCGACGGTCAGCAATCGATCGCCGAGCTGCTGTTTCCAACCCAGCGGGATCATGGTCGAAGCCCCCGTTGCGATCACGATGGCCTTGGCATGAATGAGACGATTTCCAACAGCGAGGGTGTTGGCATCGATGAAACGGGCAAAACCTTCGACCAATTCATCGCCCATTTCGTCTGTCGTGTTGGCCATGACCAGGTCGACGAAGGTGTCGCGCAGATCGCGCACATGCTCCAGCGCGGCTGCTTGGTCGACCTTCAGGGCCTCTGCCCCGACGATGCCATAATGGCCAAAGCGTTGCCGCGACTGATAGAGCTCGGCAAGGTGGATCGCCACTTTCGATGGCATGCAACCCACCCGCGCGCAGGTCGTTCCCAGTTCGCCACCATTGATCAATACGAAGCGATCCGTGGTCTTGCGGATTTCCTTCACGGCATTCAAGCCCGCGTGACCGGCTCCGATCACGGCCACATCAACATGATCCTGCATCGTCGATCCTCTTCCAGCCATAGGGTCAGGTGTGACGCGATCCGTCGGGGGACGTCGTCGGTGTGGCTTCAGCGAAACCACTCATGTTTAGCAATCGCCGTACCAAACGTCTGCGCTCCAGCTAAGCTGAGATGGAGTGTATCAACGAATTGTTCGCGACCTGCCGCGTCGAAGAGCGCGCATGAGGCTGCCGCATCATCACAGAAGAGGGCCGCTTTATCGAGGAAGCGAATCTGCTCAACCCGATCGGCAAGGGCTCGGACATCGGTATTCGCCTCCTCGAACTGCATGCGTCGTCGGGTCCGATAGGCGTACTGATTCTTTTCCTCCAGACTGAGACCGGCGATCTCCGCCCGCACGCTGGGATCAAGCGGATCCTGCAAGGCAAGTATCCCGACCATCGCGACCTCGCGTCCTTGCTCCACGAGCCGTTCAGCCAGCTCCATGGCACCCGGATGGTAGGCAACGCCACCGCGCCGCCCCCAATGGGCGTTGAGTACGATCAGGTCGGCCTCCTCAAAGAGTGGTGCATCGCGGATCGACTCGATGCTCGCCCAGCACTCGGGATCGCTCCCCACCGGGCGGCTGCCCGTCCTGAGAAACTGGGCAAAATCGGGCATACAGGGATCATCGAGATAGTGTCGCCGGACCTCGATCCCGTCGATACGGGGACTGGCCAAGTGGATCGAGCCATAGAGTTCACGCGCCATGGAATCACCCAGGATCAGGACCTTCCTCACCCCCTCCGTCTGTGAGAACGGCTGTCCAGACTGACGCTCGAAAGGTTGGAACTGGGCGTTGCGTTCGTTGATCAGGCGGTCCTTGTTCGGCGTCGTCGGCCAATCATCGGTGGCGCTCCCCGATCCGGTCAGCGTTCCAGCCCATGCCTGCCCCACCGCCAGCGCGGGAAGCGCGAGACCGATCAGACAACAGAGGACAAGCATGAAACGAACCCAACTCGATCGCGGCGGGCCTCCAGCCCACTGCGGGCTAGGGGCATCAGCGCGCATGAAACCAGACATCAGCAATGCAAATCTCCTGTGTGCTGAAAAAGACTCGTCGACCTCTTGAGGCCGGCACTCGGCCCGCGCGTGCCATGATCGATAGCGTCAAGCCGAGCGGGATGATCAAAGATCAAACCAACCGGCCGCGGCAATCCGCTGTCCATAATGGGCGGCTCCAGCAACACTCACATGGACCGAATCCGAGAAGAGCAAACGGCCAGTCTCATCGTAAAGCGTGCAGGACCGCTTCAGGTCGTCACAAAAGAGCGCGTATTTATCCAAAAAGTGGATATTGGGAACCCGTGCGGCTAATGCTTGGATATCGTCATTGGGCGGATCGATGCGTGATTGTCGCAGTGTCATGTAGGCATATTCGTTGGCTTGCTCGACCGACAATCCGCGCTGCAGGATGTGAAAATCCATCGATGCCGCATCCTTCATCGCCAGCAGGCCAACCAGCGCGACCTCCCTCCCCTGTTCGGCCAAGGTCTCGGCCAAGGACATGACGCCGAGGTGGGGGCGGTCGCCGGGTTCCTGCGCCCAGTGCGCACTGAGTACGATGAGGTCCGCTGCTGCGAGAAGATTGCTTTCGTTCAACCGCTCGATGCTCCGACGACAGTGATCATCACGAATCGACGGCATCTCCCCGCTTCGGAGAACCTGTTCATAATCGGGCATGCAGGGGTCGTCCAGTGCCATGCGGCGGATCTCGAGCCCGGAAAACAGGGGGGCGTTCAACATCAAGGAACCGAAGAGATCACCGGATACGGAATCCCCAAGAATCAAAATCTTGCGGGTCTCGGGATCATCTGAAAACGGCTGATCCGCAAGCGGAAAGAAGGATTGCACCACGCGCGTCCGCTCATCGTACAGGGTGTCGCGATCCTGATAGAGACTGCGCAACGCGGGGTCGATGGAGCGGAAGCGCAGATCCGTGATGGATTGATGCGCGAAGTGCCCCGCCAAACCGATGCTGGAAAACACCAGGATGCCGGCAATCGAGAAACTGAAGACGGTGGACTGCTTGATGCGCTTGCGGTCGCGGAAGGGTTGCTCGACAAAGCGCCAACTCAAGTAGGCGAGCAATAATGTCAACCCGGACAGCGCCAGCATCAGGGGCGCCGCGACCTCACCAACGCTGGCATGACGGACAAAGGCGAACAGTGGCTGATGCCACAGGTAGGCGCTATAACTGATCAGGCCGATGCCGACCAGGGGGGCAAATCCAAGTAACCGACCAACGAGAGTCCGAGATGTCGAGCACAACAGGATCAGCGCGGTACCGATCGTCGGGACCAGGGCGAGCAGTCCAGGAAACGGCAGACGATCATGGAAGAGGAAGGTCGCTCCCACGATCATCGCGAGTCCGATGGCACCCAGGATCTCGCACGCCACGCGGTGCTCTTCGAGCAGGCGAGGATAACGAGGCCAGTCGAGCACCACGAAGGCAGCCAAGGACCCCACCAACAACTGCCAGGCCCTTGCCGGCAGAAGAAAAAAGGCGGCCGTTGGGTCGCTGCGCAACTGCAGTTCGGCGATCAGAAGACTCGCTGCACCGATCGCGGCGATGAGCCACGCCAGCCGCCGTGTCCCCAGACGCCACGCCGCCATGATCAGCAGCGGAAAGAGCACATAGTACTGCTCCTCGACCGCGAGGCTCCATGTGTGCAGCATCGGCTTCAGTTCGGCTGCCGTGTCGAAATAGCCGCTTTCCTGCCAGAAGAGGATATTCGAGGCAAAGACCGTGATCGCGACGAGGCTCTGAGCAAAATCGCGCAGATCGCTCGGACTCAGCAGCCACCAGCCGAAGGGAATCGTGACCAGCATGACGAAAAAGAGCGCTGGCAGGATGCGTCGCGCACGACGCTCATAAAAATTTAGCAGAGAGAACTGACCGAGACGGTGCTCCTCGAGAATGATGCTGGTGATGAGAAACCCGCTGATGACGAAAAAAATATCGACGCCGATAAAACCGCCGCCGAAGAGCGCGAATCCACCATGAAACAAAATGACCGGCAAGACGGCGAATGAACGCAGTCCATCGATCTCGCGTCGATACACCATATACAGCCTGTGATGAGATCAGAGTAAAGATAGGGCACCCCTCGTCCTTCGTCTCTCCCGCTCGTCGCCGCGAACGAGAGACTGACCCGCTGGGGATGCACCACACACTCGGCTTCGAGCCGCGCATACGCCTTGATACCCAAGTTCAACGGGATCGGGCGACCAGCACGAGGAGTTCTGCCGCATGCCGCGATGGCTGCTGGCAAACAGCGCCTGCGTACCGCAAATGAAACGTCATCATAACAGGAGCACGTTCGGCCACATCAAGCACGCAAGGAGCCACCGGATCGGCGGCAGACCCACAGGCGTGGCGGTTTGAACCGTGACTCTGCGCGTTGGATCGCAATCGATCAGACGCACACCCTGCCACGTCCTCGCCCCCCTAGGTCCGATCTCAAGTATCATGTCGGCCCGAGACCCAGAACCCAGAGTCGATGCCATGCTCGTTCTCCATGGTGCCCGCGCACGCTCCGAATTCAGACTCCTGAAAATCGCGCAGAAGCTGAGCGCCCAGCTTGGCGGATCAGTCGAACTCGCGGCCGAGCAGGTCTACTTCGCGACCTACTCGGCTCCACTCGGCGACACCGAGCAGGGCCGACTCGAGAGCCTGCTCGATGCCACCACGCAGGATCCCTCAACGGCGATGGCCGCGCCGAATGCGACGAGGACCAGTCTGCTCGTGGTTCCCCGCCCCGGCACCATCTCGCCCTGGTCGTCGAAGTCAACCGATATCGCGCACAACTGTGGCCTCACCGCGATCACGCGCATCGAGCGCGGCCTGCTCTATCGCATCACCAGCGGCGGCGTGCACCCTCATTGCACAGCGACCTTGACGCGGGACCAACTCGCGGCGGCGGCGCTGTTGCTGCACGATCGTATGACCGAGGTCGTCTTCTTCGAGCTCGCCGAGGCCGCACGGTTGTTCGCGCACACCGAGGCGAAACCCGTGCGCCACATCCCGCTTGGCGACGATCCCGAGGCAGCCCTGGCGGCAGCCAATCGCGCGCTAGGCCTCGCGCTCTCGCCCGATGAGATCACCTATCTGGCCGGTAGTTTCGCGGCACTGGAGCGCGCGCCGACCGACGTTGAACTCATGATGTTCGCCCAGGCCAATTCCGAGCATTGCCGCCATAAAATCTTCAACGCACGCTGGTCGATCGATGGCGTTGACCAGCCCCACTCGTTGTTTCAAATGATTCGCCACACCACCGAGGTCGCGCCCACTGGCGTGCTGTCGGCGTATCGGGACAATGCCGCGGTGATCGAGGGTTGGGAGGGGCGGCGGTTTCTGGCCGACACCCTCACCGGTGTCTACCGCGAGCAAGAAGAACCCATCCAGATCCTCATGAAGGTCGAGACGCATAACCATCCGACCGCGATCGCACCGGATCCGGGCGCCGCCACGGGCGCGGGCGGTGAGATCCGCGACGAAGGGGCGACCGGGCGCGGCGCGAAACCGAAAGCCGGTCTCTGTGGCTTTTCGGTTTCGGATTTGCGCATTCCTGGCTGGCTCAGGCCCTGGGAGATACCGGAGACGGCATACCACGGTAAACCCAGTCGCATCGTCTCGGCGCTGGACATCATGCTGGAGGGTCCGATCGGGGCCGCGGCGTTCAACAACGAATTCGGTCGCCCAAACCTCACCGGTTATTTTCGCACGTTCGAGCAGCGCCTTCCCGCTCCCAATGAAGCCGTCGAACTGCGTGGATATCACAAGCCCATCATGCTCGCAGGCGGGCTCGGCAACATTCGCACTGAACACGTGCACAAGGACAGCTTTCCGGACGAGACGCCACTCGTCGTGCTCGGTGGGCCCGCGATGCTGATCGGGCTCGGTGGCGGCGCGGCGTCGAGCATGACCTCTGGATCCTCCGCCGAGGATCTCGACTTCGCCTCCGTGCAGCGTGCCAACCCCGAGATGCAGCGCCGTTGCCAGGAAGTGATCGATCGCTGTTGGGCACTGGGCGAGCAGAATCCCATCCTCTTCATCCATGATGTCGGGGCTGGCGGACTCGCCAACGCCCTTCCCGAACTGGTCCATGATGCCGGGCGCGGCGGTCAGTTCGAGTTGCGCGCGGTTCCCAACGACGACCCCAGCATGTCGCCGATGGAGCTCTGGTGCAATGAGTCGCAGGAGCGCTATGTCCTCGCGATCGCTGCTGAGCACTTGGCACAGTTCGAGGCGATCTGCGCACGCGAACGCTGTCCCTTCGCCGTGGTGGGAACCGCCACGTCCGCGCCACACCTGACCTTGACCGATGCGCGGTTCGCGGACACCCCGATCGACATGCCGATGTCGCTCCTATTCGGAAAACCGCCCAAGATGGAGCGTGCGGCACGCACCGAGCACCCTGTTCGAACGCCATTGAAGACGACCGGGATCGACCTGCGTGAGGCACTCGAACGCGTCTTGAGCCACCCGAGCGTGGCCGATAAAAGCTTTCTGATCACCATCGGTGATCGCAGCATCACCGGACTGGTGGCGCGCGATCAGATGGTTGGACCCTGGCAGGTTCCGGTCGCGGATTGTGCGGTCACCGTCAGTGACTATCAGGGCATCAGCGGCGAGGCCATGGCGGTGGGGGAGCGCACCCCACTGGCCCTGTTGGACGCACCCGCGGCGGGCCGAATGGCGGTCGCGGAGGCCATCACCAACATCGCCGCCGCCGCCATCGCGACGCTCGGCGAGGTCAAACTCTCGGCCAATTGGATGGCCGCCGCCGGTGACCCCGAAGAGGATGCACGTCTCTACCAAACGGTCAAAGCGGTCGCGCTGGAGCTCTGCCCTGCCCTTGGCATGGCCATCCCCGTCGGTAAGGACTCCATGAGCATGAAGACGGTCTGGACCGATCAACACGGAGTGCGCCAAGAGATGCGTGCCCCGCTGTCGCTGATCGTCTCGGCCTTCGCCCCCGTCACGGATGTGCGTGCGACCTTGACTCCCCAGTTGCGCACCGACCAAGGGGACACGGATCTGATTCTGATCGATCTCGGGCAAGGCCAGAACCGTCTCGGCGGTTCCTGTCTGGCGCAGGTCTATGGCCAGCTTGGCAACCAGGGACCAGATCTCGATGCCCCTGAGCTGCTGCAACGGTTCTTTGACGCCATCCAGGAACTGCGCGCCGAGGAACTCCTGCTCGCCTATCACGATCGCTCCGATGGCGGCCTCATCGCCACCCTGTGCGAAATGGCCTTCGCCGGACGCTGTGGCGTGGATGTCGATGTGAGCGCCGTGGGTCCGGATGATCTCGCCGCCCTCTTCAGCGAAGAATTGGGCGCTGTCATCCAGGTGCGCCACACCGACACCGATGCCGTCCTGCAGATCCTTGAGTCCTATGGACTGGCCGAATTCAGCCCCGTGATCGGCATGCTCGACGACAGTGATCAGATCCGCATCTGTCGCCGTTGCCAGCCATTACTCAACCTAGATCGCGGTGCCCTGCAGCGCATCTGGTCGGAAACCAGCTACCGTCTCCAAGCCCTACGCGATCATCCCGACTGCGCCGCCGAGGCCTTTGCACGCATCACCGAGCCGGATCCTGGTTTGCATGCCCGTCTCACCTTTGATCCGGATGACGATGTCAGCGCCATCTATGTCGAGCGCGGCGTGCGACCACCCATCGCCATCCTGCGAGAGCAAGGGGTGAATGGCCAGATCGAGATGGCCGCGGCCTTCCATGCCGCCGGCTTCGAGTGCGTCGATGTTCATCTCTCCGACATCATGGCCGGGCGGATCCGGCTCGATCGCTTTCGCGGACTTGTCGCCTGCGGCGGTTTCTCATACGGTGACGTGCTCGGCGCCGGCCAAGGCTGGGCGAAGTCGATCCTCTTCAATGCGCGGGCCCGCGATGAGTTCGAGGCCTTTTTCACCCGTGAGGAGACCTTCACACTCGGCGTCTGCAATGGCTGTCAGATGCTGTCCCATCTGCGCGAACTGATCCCCGGGACTGCGCATTGGCCGCGCTTTACGCGCAACCGTTCCGAGCAATTCGAAGCCCGAACCCTGTTGCTGGAGGTCCAGGACAGCGCGTCCATCCTGCTCGCCGGCATGGCCGGATCACGCATTCCGATCGCGGTGGCGCACGGTGAGGGACGCGCCGAATTCACTGACGCCGAGGCGCTCGCCGCGACCCGCGCCCGGATCGCGGTCCGCTACATCGAACATGACGGAACGATCGCCGAACGCTACCCGGCGAACCCCAATGGATCGCCCGAGGGTATCGCGGGACTCACGACGCCCGATGGGCGCGTCACCATCATGATGCCGCATCCAGAGCGGGTCTTCCGCACGCTGCAAAATTCCTGGCACCCTGATGATTGGGGGAGTGATGGGCCTTGGATGCGCTTGTTCCGCAATGCGCGAACCTGGGTCGGCTAAATGGGACGGCGGGTCGCGACTGATCAATGCGGCTCGCCGCGCGCTGCTGCCGCTTGACCTGATGGTTTGCTCACCTCACACCTCACCGATGTGCTGCGTGGTGAGGTGATTGGAGACGGATCAATCATGCTGACCATCAAGACCGGCATCCGCATCCCCGAATCCGAGTTGAGCGAGCGTTTCATCCGCTCCCCCGGCCCAGGCGGTCAGAACGTCAATAAAGTGGAAACCGCCGTGCAACTGCGCTTCGACGTCAAGCGATCCCCGTCCCTGTGCGAGGCGGTACGTGCTCGGCTGTTGCACCTGGCGGGACGACGCGTCGATCGCGATGGCATCCTCATGATCGAGGCGCATCGTTATCGGACGCGCGAACGCAATCGCGCGGATGCACGCGCTCGACTGGTCGCACTGATCGAACAAGCCACCGTGCGAGCGAAGCCGCGCGTCGCAACCCGCCCGACGCGCGCCTCCGAGGAACGCCGTTTGGAACACAAACGCAAGCTCGCGACGACGAAACGAATGCGCCGCAGTCCTGCTGATCAGGACTGAGCACCGACGCAAGGATCCTACTCGTTCACCTCGACGATCGCGCCGGAACCGTTCTGAGCCACGACGATGACAAGCTTCCCAAGCGTCGGATGACGGGCGGTGATCAGCTTGAAGGTTGGAAAGGACCGCGTCTCGATCAACTCGCTCTCATCTTGCAGGTCTGCGATCAAGCTTGCTTCGGCTTCCTGTAGACGCATTGGGCACCCCCAGTCATCGCTCAGTCATCAACTCGGCGGATGCACCCGAGGGGAGCCGGATGGCTCCCGATCCGGTACGGATCGCGACTACATCGCCATGTCCAGGTCGTCCTGGATCAAGGCAATTCCCGCCAGAGCGCACTCCTCGTCCGTTGCACCATCCGGTGCGCCACTCACGCCCACACCGGCTACCAACGCAGAGCCACCAACCAGCACCGGCACCCCACCAGCGGACATCACCAACCCATCCAAGCGCCCGATCGGCGTGTCAGCGCGCTCGCTCATCGCCGAGGTTGCCGCATTGAAGTTGACTGCCGTGAAGGCCTTCTTTTGACTGATCGGGACCGTAATCGGCGCCGCGATGGTGTCGCGCAGGGTGACCTGGACGTTGCCTTCACGGTCGACCACCGTGACAGCAATCTGAATCCCCTGCTCTCGACAGGCTTCGATCGTGCCCTGCGCGATCTTCACGGCCGAGTCCATGGAAAGACGCTGCAGCGGAACCACCATGGGGCCCTCGGCGATCGCCGCACCCGCGACAGACAGGCTTGCAAGCAGGACTGGGATCATTTTAGTCATCTTTATCTCCTCCTCTCCTCATGTTCGCCCAAGCGACCCGCGTCGAAACAAAACGGGACGGTCGGGTCTCGTTGCCAAAAGATGATCATGAGCCCAGGCAACTCAGTGTCGAGTCACCCTCTCCGGGCGGTCAAGGCGCCCGATAGTGGCTCTCGATGTATTCATCGACCATGCGCTTGAACTGCTCGGCGATCCCGTCGCCCTTGAGCGTGGCAACCTTCTCGCCATCGACATAAACCGGCGCGGACGGACGCTCTCCCGTGCCCGGGAGACTGATCCCGATGTTGGCATGCTTACTCTCGCCCGGACCATTGACCACACAGCCCATGATGGCGACCTGCATGGTCTCGACGCCGGGATACTGTGTTCGCCATTGCGGCATCTGCTCGCGCAGATAGGTTTGAATGTTTTGGGCGAGATGCTGAAAGGTGTCGCTGGTCGTGCGCCCACAGCCGGGACAAGCGGTGACCATGGGTGCAAAGGATCTCAGCCCCATGGTCTGCAGGATCTCTTGCGCCACGACCACCTCGCGGGTCCGGGACTCGCCCGGTGCGGGCGTCAATGAGATGCGGATGGTGTCGCCAATCCCCTCTTGCAAGAGCACCGCCAGCGCCGCGGTCGAGGCCACGATCCCCTTCGATCCCATCCCCGCCTCGGTCAACCCCAGGTGCAAGGCATAATCGCTCCGCTCGGCGAGCATCCGGTAGACCGCGATCAAATCCTGTACACCACTCATCTTACAAGACAAGATGATGTGATCCCGCCCCAGCCCTAGTGCCTCGGCTCGTTCGGCACTACTGATAGCGGACTCCACCATCGCGGCCCGCATCACTTCATCGGCAGTCAGCGGCTGCGCGGCGCGCGCGTTCTCGTCCATCATGCGCACGATCAGATCCGGATCGAGACTGCCCCAATTCACCCCGATACGAACCGGGCGATCATAGCGGCATGCCATCTCAATCATGGTTGCGAACTGACTGTCCTTCTTCTCGCCACGCCCCACATTACCGGGGTTGATGCGGTATTTCGCCAGCGCCTCGGCGCACGCCGGATAATCGGTCAGCAGCCGATGTCCATTGAAATGAAAATCACCCACCAGCGGAACCTGACAACCCTGGGCATCGAGGGTGTCGCGAATGATCGGCACGGCCTGCGCCGCCGACTCGTGATTGACCGTGATGCGCACCAGTTCGGAGCCGGCACGCGCCAGCTCAATGATCTGTCGCACCGTGCCACCGATGTCGGCCGTATCGGTGTTGGTCATGGATTGAACGAGGATCGGCGCATTGCCCCCAACCGTGAGGGGGCCAATGCGAACCGGGCAAGTCGTGCGGCGTTGAATCGGAGATGACATGGGACTCATGGGGCTGTGGTGGTGTTTGACGAACGGATCACGGGAATATGAGCGCGACCTCAGGGGACGGTCGACGCAGGCAATGGCGAACGCAGCCCTTGGACGATGGCGATGTAGTCCGGGTCATCCTGAGGGATCAGTCCGTGCCGGATCATGAAGTCGATGATCACCAGGTTGCAGTTCAATTTGAATGCATCCGTCTCCCGCACGATCGTGCTGATCTCCTCAAGTGAGATCCGCTCGAAGGACTCCACTTCCCCGTCGGTGCACCGCGGTTGAAAATCGTCCGGGAGTTCAAGATCGTAACAGAACATCACATCCGGCTTGAGACCAAGCTCGGCGTCGCGGCAGTAGGTCACCGCGCCAACCGGCAGAGCACGATCCGCAAGCTCCGCTGCCATACCCGCCTCCTCGGCGCATTCCTTGCGGAGATTCTCCGCAAGACCGAGGCCATAGGGCAACCCACCACCAACAAGGTTATCGAGTCGCCCTGGGTAATGACGGCGGTCGGCAGCACGCCGTGCAACCCACATCTCAAGGCCTCGCGCGGTGCGGACATAGCCGTTCAGGTGCTGGCCAAAGGCACGCATCCCGAAAAAGGGCGCCCAGGCCCGATCGATTAGGCACCATGCCGTCGCAGGGCCGGATGCGGTCACCGGATACCACTCATCTTGCCGATCAGGCAGCAGACCCTGCTCGCACAAGGTCAGCGCAATCGCCTCGAGCGCGGCCGTGCGACCCGCGAACGTTGCGGGGGCGTCGATCCATTCCACCGCCGTGGTGGTCACTTGAAACGCGCGTGGCCAGGCACGCAGGGCCTCCGCCGCCGTGTGGCGCAGACTGCCAAGCTGGACCCCGCGTGCCACCAAGGGCACAAAGGCACCCGGCTCCCAGGCGTTACACGCCGCGATCTTCTCCAGTAATCCCCGCAGCGGTCGCGCGCTCAACGCTCCTCCGCCTTGATGAGATTCCACAGCCGCTCCATCTCGTCGCGCACGCTCCGACCTGGCACCAGGCCGCCGGCCCGCAGACACACCTCGACGCGCCCGAAGCGTCGTTCGAAGCGGTGATTGGCGGCACGCAACGCCTGCTCGGCATCGACCCCCATGTGGCGCGCCAGATTCACACAGGAAAACAAGAGATCACCCACCTCGTGGACGCGTTCAGTCGGTTCAGCATGGGTGCGCAAGGTCTCGCGACACTCCTCGAGTTCCTCGATCACCTTCGCGAAGACCTCATCCATCGCGTCCCAGTCAAATCCCACAACGGCCGCGCGTTTCTGTAGCTTCTCCGCCCGCACCAACGCCGGCAGGGCCTGCGCGACGCCCTCGAGCACACTGCCGATCGGCCGCTGGCGCTTGCGTTCGCGCTCGGCCGCTTTCTCCCGCTCCCAGTTTTCCCGCACAGCCTCTTCATCCTCCAGCGAGGCATCGCCGAAGACATGCGGATGGCGGCGGATCATCTTCTCGCTGATCGCCTGCACCACGTCGGTGAAGTCGAAGCTGCCCTGCTCCTGTGCGATCCGCGCGTGGTAGACGACCTGTAACAACAGATCGCCTAATTCCTCACGCAGTTCCTTCATATCCTCGTTCTCGATCGCTTCGGCGACTTCGTAGGCCTCTTCGAGCGTGAACGGAAGGATGCTGCGGAACGTCTGTTCTTGATCCCAGGGACAGCCCGTTTCAGGATCACGAAGACGCGCGACGATCGCGATCAGGTCATCGATGGGTTCGTGTCGTCTCATCACCTCATGTCATCCTGCGCTGACCGCCGTCATGTCAAAATGGAAGCACACCGCCTTGTCGCAGTGCCTGAGATCACACCGAGCCATTAAACAGCAGTCCCAGCAAGACCGCGGCAATCCCGCCCCATTTCCAGTAGGCGCGCGGGATGCCGATGAGTTCATCGGGGCGGGTCCGGCTCGGATCCCGAATGATCTCATACAGGTGGGGACCGGCTAGGAACCAGGGAAGAAATCCGAAGAACGTCGGAACCGCCAGCCACAGCGGCACGGGTTCGTTCAAAAAGAGCGCAACCGCCAGGATCGGCCAGACGATCAGGTAGATCGCCGTCAATTTCGCGTCGAGTGATTTATTCGCCGTCGTCACGAATCCTAGGAGCGCGATAAGCCCCCAGACCGCAACGATCAGGATAAGAAGGATACGCATGGTCTTCGGCAGCAGAATCGCTCAAGTCTTGCCGTGTGGTTGACGGCTCAGGCACAGATGGTAGCGGATGCTCGCGCGCAAGGTCCATCTCAAGATCTCCTTGAGAAGATTCAGATCGAGCACGGCCCTCAGATTCCGCGCTGCGCGGGGTCGCCGCACGCTCGCCCCAACCTCCGCGCGCAGCGGCTGACCCGCGCCGGTCCCGACACAACCTTCATCCGGCATTGGATTCGAAGGCGCTTGACAGCGAGTCATCCAATCTGGATGATGTGCGCCTCGATCGACCCCTGAGCGGCTTCGATCACCACTCAAACGGTCAGCAGGCATGCGCGACCGGAGACGGACTCCACGGAAGGAGCATCATTTCTCTCAAGCGCCCGTAGCTCAGCTGGATAGAGTACCTGGCTACGAACCAGGTGGTCGGAGGTTCGAATCCTTCCGGGCGCGCCATGAAAACAACGGCTTAGATCCATTGGGTCTAGGCCGTTTTCGTTTGAGTCACCATAGAGTCACCAAGGATGTCGGCAAGACGCTGCAGGACGCCATGCGCACCATCGAGGCCGCCAATCCGGGCCGCTTCGACGGCATCTTCGGCGATGCCCCTGGACCAACAAGGAGCGCCTGCCCGACGCCACGCTGAAGAATCTGCTCGAACACTTTTCCAGTCAGGTGCTCTCGCTCGCCAATGTCCCCGAGGATGAGCTTGGCGACGCCTACGAATACCTCATCGGCCGTTTCGCCGACGATGGCGGCCACACCGCGCAGGAGTTCTACACCAACCGCACCGTGGTCCATCTCATGACCCGGATGCTCAAGCCCCAACCGGGCGAGCGCATCTATGATCCGACCTGCGGCACGGGCGGCATGCTCATCGCCACGCTGGCCGAGTTCAAGCGGCAAGGCGGCGAGCATCGCACCCTGCGTCTCTACGGGCAGGAGCGCAACCATATGACCGCCTCCATCGCCCGCATGAACCTGGTCCTGCACGGCGTCGAGGACTTCGACATCCAGCGCTGCGATACCCTGGAGGCACCGCGCTTCACCGAGGCCGACCGGCTGCGCACCTTCGATGTGGTGCTGGCCAATCCGCCGTACTCCATCAAGCGCTGGAACCGCGACGCCTGGTCGTCGGACCCGTGGGGCCGCAATGCGCTCGGGACACCGCCCCAAGGCCACGCCGACTTCGCCTTCTTTCAGCACATCCTCGCCAGTCTCGACCCGCACACCGTCCGCTGCGCTATCCTCTTTCCGCATGGCGTGTTGTTTCGCAACGAGGAAGCCGAGATGCGGCGCAAGCTGATCGAATCCGACCGGCTCGACTGCGTCCTGGGGCTGGGTCCCAACCTCTTTTTCAACTCGCCGATGGAGGCGTGCGTCGTCGTCTGCCGCACCCGCAAGCCGCCCGCGCGCCAAGGGCGAATCCTCTTCATCGACGCTATCAACGCGATCAGCCGCGAGCGCGCTTATAGCTTCCTTAAGCCAGTCCACCAGCAGCGTATCGCCGCCACTTATGACGCTTTCGCCGACGAGCCGGGTTTTGCCCGGGTCGCCACCCTCGACGAGGTCGCCGCGAACGGGCATAGCCTTTCCATTCCGCTGTACGTCAAGCGTCAAGCCAAAAACGGCGCCCCGGCCGACACGCGCACCCTGGCCGAGATCTGGGCCGCTTGGGAGCAGGATGGCCGCGCTTTCTGGCTGCAAATGGATTCCTTGGTGGAAGCGCTCGACCGCTTGGCCAAAGAGCACTGACAGCGCAAGGCAGCATGGATAAGTAAAATTGTTCACCAATGCTGTGCATGATTCTCTAAACTAGGAGGGTGCGTGGAGATCGTATTCGCGGACAAGGACCTTGAGACTCTTTGCTCTGACGAGCGTCAACAAAAGAAACGCCTCGGCCTCGCCGGAGCGCGCAAGCTGCGCACCCGGCTGGCTGACTTGCAAGCTGTCGTGCGGGTAACGGCATTGTTCGCGGGCCATCCACACCCTCTGACCGGCGACCGAGACGGGCAATTTGCGCTTCGGCTGGATGGCGGATGTCGTCTGGTCTTTGAGCCAGCCGATCAACCGATACCCCGCCGTGACGATGGCGCAGTGGAGTGGGCCGAGGTCACCGCCGTCCGCATCGTTTTCATTGGTGACTACCATGACTGAGCAAACACAGACGTTTACACCGAATTGGGTTTCGCCGCCCGGTGACACCATCGACGACCTCCTGGATGAGCGTCATTGGACCAAGGCCGAGTTGGCCGAGCGGACCGGATTCACCCGTAAGCACATCAACGAATTGCTGAAGGGGCGTGTCCCGATCACCGCCGAGACGGCGAACCGCCTGGATCGCGTTCTGGGTGGCACGGTCGAATTCTGGCTGACCCGTGAGGCCCAGTACCGCGCCGCGCTGGAACGCCGGGAAAGCCTGAAAGCCTTGCAGCAGGAAGCATCCTGGCTCGCCGAGCTGCCGGTCAGCTGGCTGGTCAAGCAAGGCTGGATTCGGCACCTATCCACCCAAGCCGAAAAGGTCGAGGAATGCCTGCGGTATTTTGGCGTCGCTTCGGTTACGGCATGGCGCGAGCGCTACGAATCTCCCTTGACCGCCTTTCGCGCCGCCGACAGTGCCAAGAAAAAGCCCGGGTCCATTGCGGCCTGGCTGCGTCAGGTCGAGCGCGAGGCCGATCAGCTCGACTGCGCTCCTTTCAACAAAGCCGCCTTCAAGCAGGCCCTGCCGACCCTACGCACCTTGACCGCCGAGCCCGATCCGGGGGTCTTCGTCGCCGCTCTTCAGCGCACTTGCGCTGCTTGCGGGGTCGCGGTGGTCTTCGTCCCCGCACCGCCCGGTTGCCCAGTGCACGGAGCAACACGCTGGCTGGGGCCCGACAAGGCGGTCCTAGCGCTGACGCTGCGCATGAAGACCAATGATCAGCTCTGGTTCAGCTTTTTCCATGAAGCGGCGCATCTGCTCAAACACAGCAAGAAGCTCTGGGTGATTGAAGGTATCGACGGATTGGATCCTGACCATGAACGCGAAGCGGATCAGTTCGCCGCAAATCTGCTCATCCCGCCGTCACAGGTCGGCGTCTTGAAAACGCTCCGCACCAAAGTCGATGTAGAACGGATGGCTAGTCGTCTTGGAGTTGCGCCCGGCATCCTGGTCGGGCGGATGCAGCGAGAAGGCTGGCTGCCCTGGAACCATCTGAATGCGTTGAAGGTTCGCTATGCCTGGCCTGTGCCAGATGACACCAGCGATTGATGCGGGATGAGTACGGGCTTCGGCAAGACGGACAAGGTCTGCGCTCAACCATCGCTCCCGCCGTGCGAAGGTCGCAAGCTCACCAACAATCGTTGCAATCTCGAACATGCAACCTTGCCCCCCGAGCTTGCAACCTTGCTTGCCGGGCAACCCGGCCGACTCGATCAGAAGGCGTTGCGCCAGTTGATGATGCGTCTCTGCGCTTGGCGTCCCCTGACCGGCGAGGAGCTTGCAACCTTACTGAAAAAAGCGCGACTACCTGCGCAACAAACACCTGACTCCGATGGTACGCGAGGGACAGCTCAAGCTGCGCTACCCGGAGAGCGCCAAGCACTCGCATCAGGCGTATGTCGTGACCGAGACAGCACAGGAAAGCCAGCATGAGTGAGGGACTGAAACCAGGATGGCAACGCTGGCGGTTCGAGCAGATGGCGCAGAGCATCAACGAGCGTGTCGACGATCCGAGCCAGGCGGGTGTCGCGTATTACGTCGGACTCGAACACCTGGATTCCGACAGTCTGAAGATCCGCCGTTGGGGCGTACCGGACGATGTGAGCGCCACCAAACTGCTGTTCGAGCCGAGGGACATCATCTTCGGCCGCCGCCGCGCCTATCAGCGCAAGCTCGGTGTGGCGGAGTTTCGCGGGATCGCCTCGGCGCATTCGCTCGTGCTGCGGGCGAAACCCGCCGGAGTTCTGCCCGAGTTCCTGCCCTTCTTCATGCAATCGGATCTCTTCATGGAGCGCGCGCAGCGCATTTCGGTGGGGTCGCTGTCGCCGACCATTAACTGGAAGAGGCTCGCGAAAGAGGAGTTCGCGCTGCCGTCGTTGGAGGAACGGCGGCGGATTGCCTTACATCATCAAATCGCGCATGCTCGCCCGCTCGCCGCTTCACCGGGGTAAAGGACGATCCATCCATGACAACGTGGGAGAGCCAGCGTTTCGGCAAGCGGGTCCAGTTGACCCATCATGCGGTCGACCGGATGGCTCAACGGCATCTCGATCATGCGGACCTTGAGGATCTAATCGAGACCGGAAGCGTCAAGCAAAAGGACAGCGAGCATTGGTGGATCTTCAAGCACTTTCCGAGACGAGACGATAACCTCGTTCGCGCGGCGGTTCTGGCGCGCGAGGCGCTGATCATCAAAACCATCATGACCCACTGGGAGGAGCGCGACGGATGAAGACCATCTATCACCCCGATGACGACATCCTGGAAATCCGCATCAGCGACAAGCCGGTCAGTCGCGAGGTTTCGCATGGCTGGAATCTGAACATCAGCTACGCGGAGGATGGGAGCGTGGTGGAGATCGTCCTGCTGGAGGCGCGCGCACAAGGGCTGTATCCGATCATCCTGGATCGGCAGGCCGCTTGAATCGAGCGCGACATCGGGACTGCCGGCGGGCCAGCCATCGAGGGCGGAAGATCGACCGCCAACTCCGATCATCAATCCGGTCGTCAACCATGACTTTCACCGAATCCAACACCGTCGAAGCCTATCTGCATGACCTGCTCGACGACCGCCACGGCCGGCGCGCCACGCTGTCTTCGCCCGATAGCTTGACCACGCCAGCGGGCCGGGGGTCGCTGGCCAATTAGGCGATGGCATCCCCAAGGCGTTGCCGGGCCGGCCGGGGTAGTTTGTCGAACTGGCGTTTGGCCGCTTTGCCGAAGGCGATGCTATAGGCCATGTTCAGCCTTCACGACTTCCCACGGGATCGTGTCTTCTTCGCCGCGCTCGATCCGGGCTAGTGCCTCGCGTGCTTCTTCCAGGTCTTCCAGATCCTCGAGGCGCTCGATCAGCGCTTCGTATTCGGCGATGGGCAGCAGAACCGACAGGGGCTTACCGTCCTGGTCGGTCAGGAATTGCGGGTGTAGCTCGGGCATGGTGGAAACCTCTCTTGCGTGTCAGGCGGTGCGCTTGGTTTTGATCTCGCTCACGTCCGCGGCGGGTGTGAGTCCCGCCGCGCCCATGATTCGGGCGCCATGTTGTTCCAGGGCCGCCCGCACGCTGTCTTCACCGAACCGGGCATAAACCGCGGTGGTTGCCGTGTTGGAGTGATTCAGAACCCGGCCGATCAGGTGCAGACTGTTGCCGGCTTGGGCGAGCCAGGATCCAACCGTCCGCCGCAAGTCATGCAGGCGAACATCATCGATCGCCGGGGGCAGCTCCACGCCTTCGGCTGCCGCCGCCGCGCGGATCTCCGCCACGCTTGGCAGCATCGCGTAACCCTTGGGGACGTGTTTGCTCCGGTCGCGGGTGCGCTCCGCGGTCAACCGTTCCATCAGGGCCGCCGCGCCCGGGTCTTCACGCCAGCGGCTCAAGGTCGCCGCCTCGCGAACCCGGTTCCAGGGTTTGGAGATGTTGACCAGGTGGGCCGGGGGTGCCTTGCCGTCCGCGGGGGCCTTCCTGGGGCCGCGCCCGACCAAGATGAAGGGGTTGCCCACGGTCCGGGGAATCGCCCGCAACAAGGCCAAGGCGGGGCCGCTCAAAGGGATGTAGTGGACCCGGCCGGCTTTGATGTCCGGTAGTTTGAGCTCCGCGCGGTCCCAGTCCACATGATCCCACCGGGCGGTCAACAGCTCTGTTTTTCGGGCGCCGGTCAGCAGGTAGAGCCACAGGGCAAAGCGGGCGGTGTCGTTGGGCTCTTGGTTGATCGCTTCCGCCAGTCGGGGTAGCTCTTGGGGGCTCACCCAACGGTCGCGCTACACTTCGCGGAGGTCGTCGACTCCGACAGCTGGGTTTGCGTGATCGTCCGGAACGAATCCCCACGTCTTCGCCAAGGTGAACATCTTGGCGACCAGCTCGCGAACGCGGTTCGCCTCATAGGGCTTGCCCTCCTTCGTGCCGATCGCGGAATGCAGTTTAGCCACGTCGGCACGGGAGACGGATCGGGCCTTCATCGAACCCCATCGGGGCAGGATGCGTTGATTGATCCGCCGCTGATCGTCCTTCCAGCTTTTCTTGCGGGGTTTGGCGTAGCGTTCCAGGTAGGCCGCGCACAGCTCCGAAACGGTTTCGCCGCGTCGCTCCTTCTCGCGCTCCGCCAGTGGGTCCGTGCCTTGGGTCTCGACCTTCGCCAGCTCAGCACGGGCCTGGGTCCGGGCTAGGTCAAGGGTCAGGACGCCGTAGGTTCCGATGGTCAGCAATCGTTTCGTTCCGCCGCCCGTACGATAGGACAGGACGAAGGACTTTTTCCCGCTCGGGAACAGGCGCACGCCGAAACCGGGGATCTCGGAATCCCACAGGACACACCGGGCGTTGTTCGCGCCGGTATAGGTCGCCGCGTCGATGGTCCGTTTCGTCAGTTTCACCGGGCTATCCTCCGTCTTTGAGTCACCAATGAGTCACCAGAAGGGGGCGAATCGAGCGGTAATCTGACGTAAAGGATAGCAGGGTCTAAGGCTATAAGCTATTGTAGAAACGTAAGATTTCGTAACCGATGGGACAGGGCCGTAAGGGTGAATCTGTGACTACGAACCAGGTGGACGGAGGCTCGAATCCTTCCGGGCGCGCCATGAAAAAAACGGCTTAGATCCATCGGGTCTAGGCCGTTTCTCTTTAACAGCCGTACTGGTTGCCGTTTGGTTGCCGTTTCGCCAGCCCTAGGCTGCCGGTTCCCCGCGAACTCACGCGACCATCTGCGTCCGAACTTTCGACGCTGCATCCCCGCAAGATCGCCGGAAGACATTCAAGACGCCGTTCGCCCCCCAGGGCGACCTTCGTCAAGGATCCAACCGGAACGTCTCTACGAGCCCAACAATACGCCTAAGCGTCCACCCTGTTGATGGCTCCCAAACCTCAACAAATGCGACACCAATCTTCGTCCCGAATGACCGACCGAGACGCCAACCATCCGCATCATCGGCAGCATGACTTCAAAAAACCCAATTTTGACGATCCGCAGTCCCGGCTTGCGGTAGGTCAGTTTTGCGACCTTTTCCACATTCCAAATGTTGACATGGAAGTATCTTCACCTACGCTAACGAGATGTGGCCCTGTTGCTGCCCAACAGTGGCCACCTCGTCGATCATGTTGCATCGACCAAGGACACACGGTTTGGACAACCAACCTTGGTGACAGTCCAGCTGGAAATCGCGTGGTGTAGTGGGTGTACAGGATGAACAAGGGACCAGAACCGTGGGCCGAATCGCGCAGTCTTCAGTTTTCCGAGCTTTTTCCCAGTTCGCAACGACCTGTCGCCCGACTTTCGGGCGATCCTCTGATCCATCCAAGCGCAAACAGACAGCAATGCTAGGGCTGTATGCCGTGGGGATTCGAACGATAGATGGCAGATGCATTCCAGGACCAGAGATCAAGGTTCTCGGCTTTCTCATCGGATACTGCGGTTTCGGGTTTCATAATGCACTCCCGCTCAAAATCGCGCTCAACCCCTTCCCGGCAGGTAACCTGCGCCAGGTCAACCAAAAATCAGTGCAGAGCTTCGACAATCATCAGCGTCTGCCATTCGGCGAGATCGGAGGGGCCGACAAGCTTCGGAGGTAATGGTGACCTGATCCGCCGTCAGCCCCGGCAAGGCCGCCGGCTTGAGGTCCTTCAGGAAATCCTCGACCCGTCGGACGTACCATTGACGGAACTTGGCCGGAACCTGACGCCGGATCAGGAGATCCAGGTAACGGTCCCAGTTCGACGGTGCGCCGTCCTCACGGCGCGTCCGCGTGCTGTTGACGTCAGGCATCGCTAGGCTACTCTTGCGCTAGACAGCATGCAGTCTATTACACGGAACAACGCATGCAACCTAGAGCACATTATGTTTAATCCAAAGCAAATAAAAGGGATTACGTTATGGGTATGTTTGGAAAGTTATTTGAATCAAAAAAGCCAGCACCTTCTTATGAGATTCATCAAGATGATGAAGGTTTAATAAAAAGCCAAGATTTTGATTGGTGGAAAACTCTAACAATGGATGAGTTAAAAGCAATTGAACAACAAGATAACATAGCAAGAATGACGCTTTACTCGCATTGTACAGAAATCAAAGGAATGAATAAAGAGGACGCTCTTAATAAAGTTAAAAGAAGTTTCCCAATTTACTATTTAACTTTAACCTAGAGATCAGACAAGCCTTTTACGGAAGGAGAAGATGCAAAGCTACCATATATATTAAAAAATCGCATAAATAGGACAATCATTCCTCAGCTTTCTGAAGAGTTAATGAGCAACGGTGTACATATACATTCTCTTATTCGTAGGCTTTTGAAATCATCTTAGTAAAGCGAGGAAAAGGGGCCAAGCTTTATTAGACAACTAGATTAAGAAAGCTCCTAACGAGCGCGTAAACCTGACCGCGTACTGGCTAGCTGTCGCTTCGCTCCTGCCAGCCAGTACGCGCCAGGGTACCCTTGACGTTAGCATCCATCCGCCATCGTGCGACGAATGAGGGGAAATTTTGAAAGCTTTAATTTGGATAATCGCCTTAGTTCTTGTAGTTCCGACTTTTGGTATATCGCTTGCGATTGCGGTCGTGATAACAATGTACTTGAACAAGCAAGATCAAATAGCAGTAGCGCATATGGTAGTCGCAGTAGCATCGGCGTTGAAAAATGACATATTATACTCTATGTATTTACTATTTGCGTTTTTTCTATCACCTGAAACTTCAGCGTCAAAAGAGTTTCGAGAGATTTACGATTGCTGGTGCTAGTGCTATTAATACACCCCATGATCGCAGCTTTGAATTTGGGAAAGGTTTCGTAGTATCGAGAATATAAAACTTGTTTCTTGACGTGTCGCCAAAGCCGTTCAATCAAATTTAAGTTTGGTGAATAAGATGGCAAGAAAACCAG